>NZ_SNVY01000001.1:0-1416507 GCF_004361975.1 Buttiauxella sp. JUb87 | reverse complement strand
AGTAAACCGCATTGCGGGGCGTTAGCTCAGTTGGTAGAGCAGTTGACTTTTAATCAATTGGTCGCAGGTTCGAATCCTGCACGCCCCACCAATTATGGATGTAGTGCGAAATCAGTGAGTCGTGAAGAGTTTGAAGAAGTAGTAAACCGCATTGCGGGGCGTTAGCTCAGTTGGTAGAGCAGTTGACTTTTAATCAATTGGTCGCAGGTTCGAATCCTGCACGCCCCACCAATTATGGATGTAGTGCGAAGTCAGTGAGTCGTGAAGGGTTTGAACCTGCAGCAGGTTCGAGTTGAGCGAAAGCGAAACAGCGTTGTTTTAGCAACGACCCGAAGGGTGAGGCCAAAGGCCGAGTCATCCTGCACGCCCCACCAATTTTTAAAGTAGTACCGAAGTTTGGGTGATTAGCTCAGTTGGTAGAGCACCTCCTTTACACGGAGGGGGTCGGCGGTTCGAGCCCGTCATCACCCACCATTCGGGGCGTTAGCTCAGTTGGTAGAGCAGTTGACTTTTAATCAATTGGTCGCAGGTTCGAATCCTGCACGCCCCACCAAATTCAGACAAAAGCGCCTTCAGGGCGCTTTTGTTGTTTCTAAGGCTCGATCTTTTTCGTGCTGGGTTCGAAGCTGCAGCAGATTCGACAAAATCGTCGGGAACGATTTTGCATCACCGCTTGCGGTGACCCGAAGGGCGAGTCTCTGGATGAGGCGAGTGATATCCTGCACGTCCCACCAAAGGCACCTTTTTGCTATCTGCAATTCCGAGTTGAAAATAAATTCCCCACGACAATTCACCTATAATTCGCTATCTTGTTTAGCATATAAAACAACCTTAGCCATTTCTGGTCAGTCTTTATCAGAATAGTGCTAATTTGGTTAAGTCAGGCAAACGAGAAAGCACTATGAGCGTAATGTTCGATCCAGAAACAGCAATTTATCCCTTCCCACCTAAACCACAGCCTTTGAGCGCGGATGAAAAGCAATTTTACCGTGAGAAAATCAAGCGTCTGCTGAAAGAGCGGAATGCTGTGATGGTGGCTCACTACTATACCGACCCCGAAATCCAGGCTCTGGCTGAAGAGACTGGCGGTTGCATTTCTGACTCCCTCGAGATGGCACGTTTTGGAGCAAATCATCCTGCTACCACGTTGTTGGTGGCAGGGGTTCGCTTCATGGGTGAAACCGCGAAAATCCTGAGCCCAGAAAAAACTATCCTGATGCCAACGCTGAACGCCGAGTGCTCTTTGGATCTCGGCTGCCCAATCGAAGAATTTAACGCCTTCTGCGATCAACATCCTGATCGCACAGTGGTGGTCTATGCTAATACTTCCGCAGCGGTAAAAGCGCGTGCTGATTGGGTCGTGACATCGAGTATTGCAGTCGAATTAATTGAGCATCTCGACAGTCTTGGCGAGAAAATTATTTGGGCACCGGATAAACATCTGGGAAGTTATGTACAGAAGCAAACTGGCGCAGACGTGTTGTGTTGGCAGGGGGCATGTATTGTACATGACGAGTTTAAAACCCAGGCGCTAACGCGCATGAAAGCACTCTATCCGGATGCCGCTATTCTGGTACACCCCGAATCGCCGCAAGCCATAGTGGATTTGGCAGATGCTGTCGGTTCAACCAGTCAGCTCATCGCCGCCGCTCAAACGTTGCCAAATAAACAACTGATCGTGGCCACTGACCGCGGTATCTTCTACAAAATGCAGCAGGCATGTCCGGATAAAGAATTGTTTGAAGCGCCTACCGCAGGTGAAGGCGCAACCTGCCGTACTTGTGCACATTGCCCGTGGATGGCGATGAACGGCCTTAAAGCCATCGCTGAAGGGCTGGAGCAGGGTGGAGCAGAACATGAGATTGATGTTGATGCTGCGTTGCGTGAGGGCGCACTGGTGCCTTTAAATCGAATGCTCGATTTTGCTGCTGAATTACGACGTAATATTAAGGGTAACGCGTAAGGAATTTAACCCCAAGGAGCGAATATGGATTTTTTAAGCACGCAGAATATTTTGGTCCACATTCCCATCGGAACGGGTGGGTATGATTTATCGTGGATTGAAGCGATTGGAACCGTGGCGGGTTTGCTATGTATCTGGTTGGCTAGTTTAGAAAAAATCAGCAATTACGCATTCGGTTTAATTAACGTTACGCTATTTGCGATTATTTTCTTCCAAATCCAACTCTACGCAAGCCTGTTACTACAGTTGTTTTTCTTTGCGGCTAATATTTACGGTTGGTATGCCTGGTCGAGACAGACGAGTGAAAATCAAACCGCTCTCCATATTCGTTGGTTACCTCTGCCCAAAGCATTTGCCTGGATTGCAATTTGTGTGGGGGCGATTGGGTTGATGACGGTATTTATCGATCCGGTCTTTGCTGTCCTGACCCGAACTGCGGTTACCGCGATGCAGGCCATGGGTCTGAATGTGACGATGCCGGAGCTTCAGCCCGATGCGTTCCCATTCTGGGACTCCTGCATGATGGTACTGTCGATTGTGGCGATGATTCTGATGACCCGCAAATACGTCGAAAACTGGCTGCTGTGGGTAATCATTAACATGATCAGCGTGGTTATCTTTGCCTTGCAAGGCGTCTATGCGATGTCACTCGAATATTTGATTCTGACGTTTATTGCGCTCAACGGTAGCCGCATGTGGATCAACAGCGCGCGTGAACGCGGCTCACGCGCACTGTCTTAATTAGTGGTGGTGATGAGCATGGCCGTGATGGTCATGCTCATGTAAATCACAGTCCTGACCGTGGCAAACCTGATACTCCATTTGTACTGTGGCATGTTCAATCTGATATTCATCTTTCAGAAAATGGTGGATGCGTTCCAGCAGGGCGTCGTGATCGTGCGGTGGCACCACCTGAACATGCAACGTCATTAACGGTTTTTCACCGACCAGCCAGATATGCACGTGGTGAACGTTGCGGACTTCGGGAATCGTTCTGATTAACTTGCGCTGCAAAACGGGGATATCAATGGCGTTTGGTGCGCCTTCGAGCAACTCATTAACGCTCTCTTTTAGTAAATTCCACGCGCTGCGCAACACCAGGCATGACACCAGTATTGAGAGAATAGGGTCAATTGGCGTCCAACCGGTCCACAAAATAATAAGCGCCGCAGCGATAGCTCCCACCGAACCTAACAAATCTCCCATAACGTGCAGAGCAGCAGCACGCACGTTGATATTTTTTTCTTCATTTCCGCGATGCAAAATCCAGAACGAAAATATATTCGCCAGTAACCCGGCAAAAGCGATGATCAGCATGGTCCAGCCAGCAATCGGCTGCGGCTGATAAAAACGCTCTATCGCCTCCCAGACGATCAAGATCGTTATCACCACTAAGGCAATCGCATTCACAAATGCGGCAAGCGTGGTCAGCCTCAGCCAACCGAAGGTATGACGGGCATTCGGCGGACGACGGGCAAATTTCACCGCCATTAGCGCGACCAGCAGCGCTGCCGCATCAGTCAGCATATGCCCTGCATCAGCAAGTAAGGCAAGTGACCCTGATATCACCCCACCGATGACTTCCGCCACCATAAATAGCGCCGTGATGGAAAATGCCCAGAACAGACGTTTGGAGTTGGAATCACCCGAAGAATGTTGATGTGTATGCGCCATGATTTCTCAGTATTTGAAAAGCAACAATGCGCTAATTATAACCACTAAAGCTGATCAACTTATTGAATAAAACCTATAAAAAAGGAGAGCCTAAGCTCCCCTGGTTTTTTC
The DNA here is from genome assembly GCF_004361975.1 of Buttiauxella sp. JUb87. NCBI lineage: Bacteria > Pseudomonadati > Pseudomonadota > Gammaproteobacteria > Enterobacterales > Enterobacteriaceae > Buttiauxella > Buttiauxella sp. JUb87. Next base: position 1,412,759 of record NZ_SNVY01000001.1, on the reverse strand, counting down.
AGCTGGCTGATTTTACTGTGAAGTCCCGTCCACTTTGCTGTTCACATCATTGCCGCTGCCGGTTTCAACCTTTTGGTTGGTATCCGGGCATTTACCGTCTTTACACATCGAATTTTTATGAATTTCATCCTTGCTCATTCCATCACTGGTCAAACCGCTATTACTGGTTGAGCCATTTGGATGGAGCATGGTGCCGCTATTGTTGATATTGCTGTTATCAACGCCTTTCGGGGCTATGTTCTGATTCGCGCCAGGTGCAACCTGGCCTGCTTCAGCGCCAGCATTAGCCTGGCCGTTATTCATGCCGCTGGTGTCGGCAGCCAAAGCTGCGCCGCTGGCAAGAGTGAGGGTTGCTGTCAGGAAAAGAGTGGTTAATTTATTCATCATGATGCTCCTGTTATGGTCGTTATTGCTGGATAACTTCTTCCAACAGTGCACAGGTCCTATTCGGATTAAATTATTTCTATCGGTGATACCTGCCAACTTTAATAATCTAATCAGAATACAATTTTGCCAAAATGATACTTTTTGGTGTTAACAATTAAAAATTGTAGCGTCATACCGAGCTTTTACCATTTATTGACCGCTTTTAGGTCGTTTTCAGGAATATTCTGCCTGAAGTGTAAAAGCCCGTTTACACTTCAGGCTTGAAGCGATAGATTGAAGGGATTGCAACTAAGCTAAATCTAAAGGCCATTTCCGGAAATATCATGAATTATCAGAACGACGACTTACGCATCAAAGAAATCAACGAACTTTTGCCTCCAGTAGCGCTGCTCGAAAAATTCCCTGCCACTGAAAAAGCAGCTGCAACGGTATCTGGCGCGCGCAAAGCGATTCATAAAATCCTTAAAGGAAATGATGATCGTCTGCTGGTTGTCATCGGCCCTTGCTCCATTCACGATATCAAAGCGGCGAAAGAGTATGGCGCGCGTTTACTGACATTGCGTGAAGAACTGCAAGGTGAGCTGGAAATCGTTATGCGTGTTTACTTCGAAAAACCACGCACGACGGTGGGCTGGAAAGGCCTCATCAACGATCCGCAAATGGATAACAGTTTCCAAATCAACGATGGCCTGCGCATTGCTCGTAAGCTGTTGTTAGATATCAATGACTCCGGCCTGCCAGCAGCGGGTGAGTTCTTAGATATGATTACTCCGCAGTATCTGGCGGACTTGATGAGCTGGGGGGCTATTGGCGCACGAACCACAGAATCTCAGGTTCACCGTGAACTGGCGTCGGGTCTGTCATGTCCGGTCGGCTTCAAAAATGGTACCGACGGCACGATGAAAGTGGCGATTGATGCTATTAATGCCGCTGGCGCGCCACACAGCTTCCTGTCTGTGACGAAATGGGGTCATTCTGCCATTGTGACGACCAGCGGAAATGGTGACTGCCATATCATTCTGCGCGGCGGTAAAGAGCCAAACTACAGCGCGGAGCACGTCGCTCAGGTTAAAGCGGATTTAGTGAAGGCAGGCCTGCCTGCACAGGTGATGATCGATTTCAGTCATGCCAACAGCAGCAAGCAGTTTAAGAAACAAATGGAAGTTGGCGCCGATGTTTGCCAGCAAATCGCTGGTGGCGATAAAGCCATCACCGGTGTGATGATTGAAAGTCACCTTATTGAAGGCAATCAGAACCTGGAAAGCGGTGAACCGTTGGTTTACGGCAAGAGCGTGACCGATGCTTGTATCGGCTGGGAAGATACTGAAGTTGTGTTGCGCCAGTTGGCTGATGCAGTGAAAACGCGTCGCGGCTAAGTCTTGACGCAGTAACAATAAAAAAGGCGTGGTTTTCACCACGCCTTTTTCACATCTAACGAATTACTTCGCTTTACCCTGGTTTGCTACCGCTGCGGCTTTTGCTGCGATCTCATCAGCATTGCCCAGATAGTAGCGCTTCAGCGGTTTGAAGTTCTCGTCAAACTCATACACCAACGGTACGCCAGTTGGGATATTCAGCTCAAGAATTTCGTCTTCGCCCAGGTTATCAAGGAATTTAACCAAGGCACGCAGGGAGTTACCGTGTGCGGCAACAATCACACGCTCGCCGCTTTTCATGCGTGGCAGAATGGTTTCATTCCAGTAAGGGATTACGCGCTCGATAGTTAACGCCAGGCTTTCAGTTACCGGCAGCTCTTTATCGGTCAGGCTTGCATAACGTGGGTCATGGCCTGGGAAGCGTTCGTCATCACGCGTCAATTCTGGAGGTGTTATCGCAAAGCCACGACGCCATTGTTTAACTTGCTCATCGCCGTATTTTTCTGCGGTTTCTGCTTTGTTCAGACCCTGCAGCGCCCCGTAATGACGCTCATTCAGCTTCCAGGATTTTTCAACTGGCAACCAGGCCTGGTCCAGTTCATCGAGGATGTTCCACAGAGTATGGATGGCACGTTTCAGCACAGAAGTGTAAGCAAAGTCGAAAGAGTAGCCTTCGTCTTTCAGCAACTTACCTGCTGCTTTCGCTTCAGTTTGACCTTTCTCAGACAGATCAACGTCATACCAACCGGTGAAGCGGTTTTCGTTGTTCCACTGGCTTTCACCGTGACGAACCAGAACCAGCTTAGTAACAGCCATAGTTTACTCCTTAATGAGCCTGTGATTAATGATAACGATTATCATTATATTGCCGCAAAGGGGCGAGCGGCAATGCTAAACGTTTAACATAGCGAAAAAGAGTGTGGAGTGTAAGTTGGATGTGAATGGTTGTTATATTTTTGTCGCTAAACGGCGGGAAATCCAGCGATTCGCAGAAGAATTGCCCTCCGTGGAGGAGGGCAAGGCACTTAGAGTGGAATGAACTCGTATTCCGTAATGCTTAAGTACTCTTCATGTGGCTGTAACCAGCAATCAGGTTGTGGCCATTCCGGATGATTAGGGCTGTCTGGCAGGAATTCGCTTTCCAGCGCCAGGCCCTGGTACGCATTGTACGTTCCTTGTTCCCTTGCCGGTGTACCGTCCAGATAATTCCCGCTGTAAAACTGCAATGCCGGTGCGGTGGTGTAGACCGTCATTTGCAGTTGATTGTCGCTCGACCAAAGGTGTGCTGCTGGCAGGCTGGCATCGCCCTGTGCTTGTAACAAGAACGCATGATCGTAGCCTTTAACCAGCACCTGGTCGTTATCAGACAGGAAATCATCAGCGATGGTTTTCACTGTGCGGAAATCAAAGCTGGTACCTGCCACATCTTTAAGCCCGGCCTGTGGAATACCGTTGCTATCGACTGGCAAGTAGCTATCGGCCAGCAGTTGCAGGCGATGTTGACGAATATCGTTCTGCTTACCGTCGAGATTAAAGTAGGCGTGATTGGTCAGGTTCACCGGGCATGCTTTGCTGGTTTTGGCGCGGAACTCAACAGTAATGCAGTTATCTTCGGTGAGAGCATAACGCGCGGTTGCACGTAATTCGCCAGGGAAGCCTTGATCGCCATCTTGTGAATCGAGGGTGTACAGCACTTCATGTTCGTTCTGGCGCACAATACGCCAGCGACGTTTGTCGAAGCCATCTGGCCCGCCATGTAGCTGATGTGCGCCCTGGTTTGCTGTCACGTTGATGGTGACGCCATCGCGCTCAAACTGGCTGTTGGCAATCCGGTTTGCGTAGCGCCCGACAGTTGCTCCCAGATAAGCTGACTGATTCAGATAATCTTCCGGTGTTTCGCAGCCAAGCAGCGTTTCGCGTACGCTTCCGTCTTTCATCGGCACACGACACGACAACAGGGTAGCGCCCCAGTCCATGACTGAGACAACTAACCCCGCGCTGTTGCGCAGGGTGGAGATGCGGAACGGTTGCCCATCCGGTGCAAGCTGTGGTGTTTCTTTTAGCATTGGCCCGCGCCCTCCGAAGGTTTGCAGACATAAAAGGTTTCTTTTATGCCGGTTTTGGCTTCGTACTGTTTGGCGACCGCTTGTTGTACTGCAGGAACCAAATCTTCCGGGATCAATGCAACGATACAACCACCGAAGCCGCCACCTGTCATACGCACGCCGCCTTTATCGCCAATTGTGGCTTTCACGATTTCAACTAACGTATCGATTTGTGGCACGGTGATTTCGAAATCATCGCGCATTGACGCATGAGACTCAGCCATCAGTTCGCCCATACGTTGCAAATCGCCTTTTGCCAGCGCATCGGCAGCTTCTACGGTACGAATATTTTCGGTGAGGACATGGCGCACACGCTTAGCGACAACCGGATCAAGTTCATGTGCCACAGCGTTGAATTTTGACAACTCAACATCACGCAGCGCTTTCTGAGTGAAGAAGCGTGCACCAGTTTCGCATTGCTGGCGACGGGTATTGTATTCGCTGCCCACCAGCGTGCGTTTGAAGTTACTGTTGATGATGACCACGGCCACGCCTTTTGGCATCGAAACCGCTTTGGTACCCAGCGTGCGGCAATCAATCAGCAACGCATGATCTTTTTTACCTAACGCAGAAATCAGCTGATCCATAATGCCGCAGTTACAGCCGACGAACTGGTTCTCTGCTTCCTGGCCATTTAAGGCAATTTGCGAGCCGTCCAGCGCCAGATGATAAAGCTTCTGGAACACGGTACCCACTGCGACTTCCAGCGATGCCGATGAACTCAAGCCCGCACCTTGTGGCACGTTGCCGCTGATCACTAAATCGGCGCCGGCAAAGTTTTTATCACGCTTTTGCAGATGCTTAACCACACCGCGAACATAGTTGGACCATTGCTGCGTGTCGTGGCTCAGAATCGGTTTGTCGAGTGAAAACTCGTCGCTTTGATTGTCATAATCCGCGGCGATCACGCGTACCATGCGGTCATCACGTTTTGCGCAGCTAATGACCGTCTGGTAATCGATAGCACAAGGAAGCACAAAACCGTCGTTGTAATCGGTGTGCTCGCCAATCAGGTTAACGCGGCCAGGAGCCTGAATAGTATGGGTTGCCGGATAACCAAAGTGTTCGGCGAAGAGGTGTTGGGTGTTATCTTTCAGACTCATTTTTATTCTCCGGATTGGCGAAAGTGAATATCGGAAACGGCACGCAAGCGTTCTGCGGCTTGCTCTGCGGTTAAATCACGTTGGGTTTCAGCCAGCATTTCATAGCCGACCATAAATTTACGCACGGTTGCGCTACGCAATAGTGGTGGATAGAAGTGAGCATGCAACTGCCAGTGACCATTTTCCTCGTCATTAAACGGTGCGCCATGCCAGCCCATAGAATAAGGGAATGAGCACTGGAAAAGGTTGTCGTAACGGCTGGTCAGTTTTTTCAGCGCGAGTGCTAAATCACTGCTCTGTTCAGCCGTCAGGTCAGTGATACGCAGTACATGAGTTTTCGGCAGCAGTAGCGTTTCAAACGGCCAGGCGGCCCAGTAAGGCACTACTGCAATCCAGTGTTCAGTTTCGACGACTGTGCGGCTGCCATCTTTAAGCTCGCGTTGTGCGTAATCGACCAGCATTGGCGAGCCATTTTCTGCAAAGTATTCGCGCTGCAATACATCTTCACGCGCCACTTCATTAGGCAGGAAACTGTTCGCCCAAACCTGGCCGTGCGGATGCGGGTTGGAGCAACCCATCGCCGCGCCTTTATTCTCAAAAACCTGCACCCACGGGTAAGTTTTGCCTAAATCCGCAGTCTGTTCTTGCCAGGTTTTCACCACTTCTTCCAGCGCATTTACGGAAAGCTGTGGCAGGGTTTTACTGTGATCTGGTGAGAAACAGATAACCCGGCTGGTGCCGCGAGCGCTTTCACAACGTAAAAGTGGGTCGCTGCTCGCTGGTGCATCTGGGGTATCCGTCATCAACGCGGCAAAATCATTAGTAAAAACAAAAGTGCCGGTATATTGCGGATTTTTGTCACCAGTAACGCGTGTGTTGCCTGGGCACAAGAAGCAATCCGGATCGTGGGCCGGTAAAGTTTCATTGGACGGAGTTTCCTGCGCCCCTTGCCACGGGCGCTTAGCGCGGTGCGGGGACACCAGAATCCATTGTCCTGTCAGTGGGTTAAAACGGCGATGTGGATGATCCACCGGGTTAAACTGCTCCATCACATTTCCTTAGTCTGGATAACCTTGAGGGTGGCGAGACTGCCAGCGCCAGGTATCATCTGCCATTTCTTGCAGAGTACGGCTGACACGCCAGTTAAGTTGTTGATCGGCTTTGGTGGCATCTGCCCAGTAAGCTGGGAGATCGCCATCTCGACGCGGGGCGAAGTGATAATTCACCGGTTTTCCGCAAGCGGTGCTGAAAGCATTGATCACATCCAACACGCTGCTACCAATGCCTGCGCCGAGGTTATAGATATGCACGCCAGGCTTGCCTTGCAGTGTTTGCATGGCGGCAACGTGGCCTTCAGCGAGATCCATAACGTGAATGTAGTCGCGAACGCCAGTGCCGTCTTCGGTTGGATAATCATTCCCGAAGACCGCCAGTGAATCACGGCGTCCTACCGCAACCTGTGCGATGTATGGCATCAGATTGTTTGGGATACCTTGCGGGTCTTCACCCATATCACCAGATGGATGCGCACCGACCGGGTTGAAGTAACGCAATAGCGCCACGCTCCAGTTCGGCTGGGCCTTTTGTAAGTCAGCCAGAATCTGTTCAACCATTAACTTGCTGCGGCCATATGGGCTGGCAGGCGTGCCGGTTGGGAAGCTTTCAACGTAAGGGATTTGCGGCTGGTCGCCATAAACTGTCGCGGAAGAACTGAAGATGAAATTGGTGACATTGGCGGCGCGCATCGCTGAAATCAGGCGTAACGTGCCGGTCACGTTGTTGTCGTAGTATTCCAGCGGTTTGTTAACCGATTCGCCGACCGCTTTCAGGCCAGCAAAATGGATCACGGCATCAATCTGGTGATCGTGGAAAATTTCTGCCAGTAGCGCTTCATCGCGAATATCACCATCAATGAACATAGGGTGTTTACCGCTGAGGCGTTCAATCACTGGCAGAACGCTGCGTTTGCTGTTGCACAGATTATCCAGAATGACTACGTCGTGGCCATTTTGTAGCAGTTGTACACAGGTATGACTGCCAATGTAACCGCTACCACCTGTTACCAATACTCTCATTTTTCGCTCCATTACGCGTATGGTATGTAATAAACATAGCATAACAGAGATGTCAAAAGTGTGACATGCGCTAAATTAGTGGAATCGCTTACACTAATGTTTCATCGACAATCATTAGCTGAAAAAATGATTATAAATCAAATGGTCATAGCGAGGGGGCTGCGGGTTATCCGAAAGTCGCTGCGCTAATCCGATTGATAAAAAATGAGTAACGGAAGCGACTTCCAACAGTGTTATTGAGCTGGTGCTAAATCGTCAATTTGATAGCGATATTCCTCGCCATCAGCCACAAAAGTGAGCCGTTTAGTGATGCACTCTGGCGCGTCTTCGGCGTGGTGAGAGACAAACAGCAACTGGGTTTCCCCTTCACCAATCAGAATATCAATGAAACGGCGTACTAGCTGGCGATTCAGCGGATCCAGCCCTTGCAGAGGTTCGTCGAGGATTAAGACCGTCGGGTGTTTCACTAACGCCCGAGCGATCAATGCAAGGCGCTGTTGGCCCCAGGAAAGGCTATGGAACGGTGCGTCGGCAATGGCGTTGTCCATACCAAGCATGTTCAGCCATTGGCGAGCCAGTTTTTGCTGGCGGTCAGAAACAGCCTGGTAAATGCCAATCGAATCAAAATAGCCGGAAAGCACCACGTTGCGCACCGTGGTACTAACACGGTAATCAAGATGCAGATTACTGCTGACATACCCGATATGCTTTTTGATGTCCCAGATGGTTTCACCGCTGCCACGACGGCGGCCAAACAGAGTCAGATCGTTGCTGTAACCTTGAGGATGATCGCCGGTCACCAGGCTTAATAACGTCGATTTACCTGCGCCATTTGGGCCGACTATTTGCCAGTGTTCGCCAGGATTTACCGTCCAGGACAGTTTGTGCAGGATTGGCCTGTCGTTATATTCCACCACGCCGTCACGCAGAATAATACGCGCCTGATCCACAGGAAGTGTGTAGCGAGCACTCGGGTCGTCTGCTTCCGGCAGTGCGACGCCCACCAGTTTTTCACTATGGGCCAGTTGTGCAATCAGCGCTTGTTCGAGCAGTTTTTGCTTTTTGCCTACTTCAATCAGCGCACAATCGGCCAGCACGCCCGCAAATTGCACAAAATCAGGAATTTCATCGAAGCGGTTAAGTACCAGCACCACGGTGTAGCCCTGGGTGCTCAGTTCACCTAATAACCCAGCGAGTTGCTCACGGGACTGCACATCCAACCCGTCAAACGGCTCATCAAGAATAAGCAAATCAGGTTGCGGCATCAGCGCCTGACAGAGCAGCGTTTTGCGCGTTTCACCGGTCGAAAGGTACTTAAAACGGCGGGTTAATAACGGAGTAATACCAAACAGTTGCGCCAGTTTCTGGCAGCGAGCTTCATCTTTAATTTCATCCTGAATAATTTCTGCCGTGGTGCGGCCGGTATCGTCTTCGTCAGGGCTCAACAAATCAGTGTTATTACGCTGCCATTCATCGCTAACTAACTTTTGTAGTTGTTCAAACGAAAGGTGAGCAATACGGGCAAACGAGCACTGGCGCTCGCCTTTTTGCACGGGCAGGGATCCTGCAAGTGCGCGGGCCAGCGCTGATTTTCCGCTACCGTTGGCGCCGACAAACGCCCAGCTTTCACCGGCGTTAATGGTTAAATCATTGAGGGCAAGAGTTCGGGTGTCGCTAAGGTGGAAGACCCCTTGCGATATTTGCAACACAGACATATACCATCCCAGTTTTTGCAGTGATTAAACTCAGATTTACGGATTGCCTGTGTTGTTGTCAATTCACCGTTTGGTTTTAGCACAGAGTGGCGATAATCACGCGATCGGCATTAAAAAATGCTATGACTTTAGCACCTTCTACCAGACTCTGAATTTCTACCACGCTATTAGGAACCGTGGCGCACAGCGTTTGTCCGTCCGGCAATCGCACCAGAACTTCGCTCTGTTCGCCACCTTGCTGAATATTGCTGATAATGCCAGTGAGTTGGTTATCGGCGCCGCTGGCGCGTTGAGGATCCGTAGTGATTTCAACCCACGGCGCTTTAATTAACACCAGCACTTCTTTGCCTTCGCTCAAACCCAGGCGTTCGGCGCTCTGGCGCGTAATGGCGGCTTGCAAACGTGTGGCACCATCCGCCAGTAAAATATCGACATGTTGCTGCACTTGTTCGCTATCGCGATGCAATACGGTGCCGAAAAGCTGGTTACGGGCGCTGGTTTGCAAAGAAAAGCGGGAAATCGCGGCGAGCAGGCTATCGAGCGGCAATGCGTCATCACGCAGCACATCGAACGCTTTTTGCTGGATCTGCGCGAGCAATTCATACAACTGAATCAGGCGTTCGCCGTAACGCGTCAATATTGCACCACCGCCGCCTTTACCGCCGGTCGCTCGCTCAACTAATGTCTCGTCGCTTAACTGATTCATCTCGTTGATAGCATCCCAGGCACTTTTGTAGCTAATACCTGCGAGTTTGGCACCCTGGCTAATTGAGCCGGTATGTTGTATTTGTTTAAGCAGCGCGATACGACGTGGATCGGCGAACAGCCGCTGTTGGAGTTTCAGCGTGAGTAAAATTTCAGCCTGCATAACCGCTCCGCAATAGTAAAAACGTCATTTTCTTCTATTGCGGCGGGATGAGCAAATGGCACAAAAGGAGAGTGCGTTTTTCTGTCAGGTCGTTAGAATACTCGTTCTCACTTTTGTTGGAGGCATCCATGTTAGAGTTACTAAAAAGCTTGGTGTTTGCCGTGGTCATGGTGCCAATCGTTATGGCGGTGATCCTCGGTCTTATCTATGGATTGGGTGAAGTCTTTAACGTCTTCTCAAAAGTCGGTCACAACGACCAGCCGAAACAACACCATTGATTTTCTAAGATTTCCCTAACGCCCGCATCAGCGGGCGTTTGCTTTTTTATCTTCCCTTCATAAATTCAGCAACGGTAGCGCCGCAGGTATCTGCGACAGCAGGTACAACACCAACCCGATTGAACCGCCAACCAGCGTGCCGTTAATGCGGATAAACTGTAAATCCTTACCGATATTCAGTTCAATTTGCCGTGACATATCCTGAGCATCCCAGCTTTTGACCGTGTCGCTAATATGGCGAGTCAGGAAGATGGCGAACTCCGGTGCCATTTTTTGCACTGCCTGCTCCAGATGCTCATTCAGTGAAGTGCGTAGCGCACTGTCAGCAATCAGCGTTTCGCCCAACCACTGCCCGGCCTCTGCAATTCGCTGCTTCACGCGCGAATCTTCAGAATTGACGTCCACTTTCAGCCATTGGCGCAAATCCCCCCACAGTTCGCCCAGATAGCGATTGAACGCCTCATCTTCTTTCAGATAATTTTTGATGCTGTCGGCTTTTTCAGCCATTTGTGGCGAGTTTTTAAGATTGTCGATGAGCTTTAACGTCGCGCGATCAAAAGCCTGGCGGATCTGATGCCCCTGATCATGGCTCACGTCATCCAGAAACGAATTAACTGCACTGGAAACCAGATCGGCGCTATGTTCCCCCAGCCATTCTGTTGGCAGGAGTTTGGCCTTACGTGGATGCTCTGTTTCCAGCCAACGTACAATCTGGCGGGCAATAAAAGCCCGCGTGCTTTCACGTTTTATCAGCGTCAGCATCTGGGCAATAACCGAGTCGAGCAGTTCCTGATGGCGGTTATTTTTAGTCAGGCTTTCCAGCAGCAGGGCACTTGAATGTGTCAAATCGACTTTATCGATGGCCTTGTGAACGGCCTGGCGGATTAAACGCTGAATACGGGTGTCATCCGTCAGGTCTAAAAAACCGCTCATCACTTGCAACAGATGTTGCCCGACACGCTGTGCGTTGTCGGGTTTGCTGAACCACTGGCCAATCATCTGTGCCGGTTCATGGCGACGAATTAGCGCAATAAGGGATTGGGTATCGAGGAACTTTTCTTGCACGAAGATACCCAGATTCTCGCCAATTCTGTCTTTATTGCGCGGGATAATCGCCGTATGGCGGGAGATAAAGGGAATCGGTACGCGATGAAACAGTGCTGCAACGGCAAACCAGTCAGCCAGTGCGCCCACCATGGCCGCTTCGGCGATAGCTTTTAAACCGCTAACCCAAAATCCCGGTGGCAAAAAGAGGGTGGCCACAAACGTTACAGCGGCAACCAGCAGTAAGGACAGCGCAAGGCGCTTGGTACGTTTTAGTTCAGCTATTTTCTCCATTCGCTAAGCATAGAACGGTGAGGGCGGAAGCGGTAGGGCAAGTTTGTATGGTGATTTCTTCCGTAGAGAAGCGCGCTTATTTTTACCACCTAAATTTTCCGCGACTTCAGTTTGTTATAAGAATCTTCCTGTAAGCAACTTGATCGGGATGCTTATTTAAATAATACTGTGTTTATATACAGTATTTGTTGGTGGGGATTTATGGCTCCGTTTGTTTCTATTAATTATTGTCAATCAACGACATCGGGGGCATGACTATGGGGGGATTTCCATCACCGGCGCAGGATTATGCAGAACAGAGCATTGATATTTACCAATTGCTGATGAAGCATCCTGCCACCTATTACATGCGGGCCTCTGACGATTCGATGATTGAGGGCGGCATCGCTAATGGCGATTTACTGGTGGTCGACAGTGCGCGAACGGCGGCGCATGGCGATATTGTGATTGCGGCGATTAACGGTGAGTTTTTTGTCAGGCAATTACAACTCCGGCCCTCCAGGCAATTAATTCCACGCAATCGTGGCTGCAAACCTATTCACCTCGGTACTGATGAGGCGCTTGAGGTATTCGGTGTTGTCACTTTCATCGTGAAGTCGATGAGCTAATAATGTTTGCCCTGGTTGATGTGAATAGTTTTTACGCCAGTTGTGAAACCATATTCAGGCCGGATCTGAAAGGTAAACCGGTGGTTGTTTTAAGCAACAACGATGGATGCGTTATTGCTCGTAACACCGAGGCCAAAAACTGTGGTGTACAAATGGGGGGCGCTTACTTTAAGCACAGAGAGCTCTTCCGGCAAAATGGGGTTATTGTTTTCAGCAGCAACTACGAGCTGTACGCTGATATGTCTGAAAGGGTTATGACGACGCTGGAAGAAATTTGCCCACGCGTGGAGATTTACTCTATCGACGAAGCGTTCTGTGATTTTTCGGGCGTAAGCCATTGTCTCAATCTAGCGGAATTTGGCCGAGAAATACGTACCACTCTTTTACAGCGTACGCATTTAACTGTTGGTGTGGGGATAGCCCAGACAAAAACACTGGCTAAGCTAGCCAATTACGCGGCTAAGCGGTGGCAACTGCAAACGGATGGCGTGGTTGACCTATCCAGTGTTGAACACCAGCGCAAACTGATGGCGAAATTACCGGTTAATGAAGTTTGGGGAGTTGGCCGTCGAATCAGTAAAAAACTCGACGCGATGGGGATCAAGAATACGTTGCAATTGGCGGAGACTGACACGCGTTTTATCCGCAAACATTTCAGTGTGGTGCTTGAGCGCACGGTACGCGAACTACGGGGGGAATCGTGTCTGGGGTTTGAAGAGTTTATGCCGACGAAACAAGAAATTATCTGTTCTCGCTCGTTTGGTGAACGGGTGACGGAGTACGAATACATGCGTCAGGCGATTTGCAGTTATGCAGTGCGCGCCGCAGAAAAACTCAGAGCCGAGCACCAGTATTGCCGCCACATTTCTGCTTTTGTCAAAACGTCACCTTTCTCAGTCAATGAGCCCTACTACAGCAACCGGGCTACGGTCAAACTGCTAACCCCCACGCAGGACACCCGCGATATTATCGCCGCGGCTACACGTTGCCTGAACGTTATCTGGAGAAACGGCTATCACTATCAAAAAGCCGGGATTATGCTCTGCGACTTTTTTAGCCAGGGGGTTGCGCAGCTCAATCTGTTCGATGAAAACCCGCCAAGGGTCAATAGCGAAGCACTGATGCAGGCGATAGACAGTATTAATAAGAAGGCAGGTAAAGGAGCGCTCTATTTTGCAGGGCAAGGAATTGAGCAACCGTGGAAAATGAAAAGAGCGATGCTTTCGCCGCGCTATACCACGCGTTGGTCAGATTTGCGGATGGTCAAATAGGGCATAGCTGGCATTAGACAACGTCCTTCAGGTAAGTGGAAAAGCGTTGTGGCGAGCAAAACGTTTTTCCCGATCAACATCAGTTTGTGATCCCGGCGTAACCGTGTATGCCCATATACAGGCCAACCATTGCTATCAGGGCGCTTGAGAAATAAGGCGCTCTTCTGGCTATGGTGCTAAAACCGCTCCAGCGTTTCGTTGCTTGTTGCACGCTCACCGCAGCGGCAACACCTACAGTGACCAGAGTTAACGCAAGGCCAATACTGAAACAGACCACCATTGCCGCTCCCAGAGTGAATGCCTTTAACTGGATACAAATAAGTAGCACGGTAATAGCAGCAGGGCAGGGAATTAAGCCGCCAGTGAGTCCGAATAATAATATTTGCCAGTTTGTCACTTCCTGGCCGGTAAAGCGGCGTTTAATGTCGTTCGCATGGGCCAGTTCGTGCGCGTCCTGATACTCTTTAGAGCCCACATCCAGGCCTTCCAGTGCTGAATGATCGTGTTCATGAAACGCGACGTTGTAATCATGCACATGGCCTTGATGACCTAAAGACAGGCGAACAGTAAAGTTGTGGGGCTCAGGGATAGGGTGCTTAGATTCTAAGAAGTCGCCTTTATCAACAAAATCGAACACTTGCGAAAATGTTCCTGCACCACGATGAGTTGTCAGTGAAACCTCATTCGCTTGCCATTTGTTGCCAGACAACGTGCGTAAACGCCATTGCGGGGGCTGATTTTCCTCAAAAATTGAAAGCTCAACGCGCCCGTGACCCGTATTGATGATTCTGGATTCATCATGCGAGTGGTGCTCTGTCTGTTGCTCAAGTTTCCAGAGTTGTTCTCCTTTCCAGGTGCGCCAGAACATCCAGATTGCTGTTCCCAGAATAATAAACGCGGAGATTAACTGTAACCATGGTTCAACAAAATCAGCGGTAAACTGCTTGCTGAGATACATCCCACCAAACGCGATTAGCCAGACGATAGCGGTGTGCGAAACGGTCGCTGCCACTCCCAGCATCACAGCCTGCTTGATACTCCCTTTAATCGCAATGATGAAAGCCGCCATCATAGTTTTGGAATGACCGGGTTCAAGGCCATGTAATGCGCCTAGTAAAATCGCGCTGGGGATGAAAAACCAGGCGTTACCTTGCTGAATCAGTGTTGAGAAATCGTTCATGAGAATGTTTCTTAGTCATTTATTATAAGCGCTGCGATTCTACTCCCCCCCAGTACCGAATACTACCCCCCAGTAGATTGGCAATGATACAATCTTATCTGTACTTCACTTATTGAGGCCTTTGTATGTCGCATACCATCCGGGATAAACAAAAACTTAAAGCACGTACAAATAAAATTCAGGGCCAGGTTGTAGCACTAAAAAAAATGCTTGATGAACCGCATGAATGCGCCGCCGTACTACAACAGATTGCGGCTATACGTGGCGCAGTTAACGGTTTAATGCGAGAGGTGATCAAAGGTCATCTTGCTGAACACATTGTTCATGAGAGTGACGAGGTGAAGCGCGAGGAAGATCTTGAGGTGATATTGAAAGTGCTGGATTCCTATATTAAGTGACCCTGGTTGCCGGAAGTATTGCAGATAAAGAAAAGGGGCTAATCTTTCGATTAACCCCTTGACCTATCAAAGTATTCTGGCACGAGAGGATTTGAACCTCCGACCCCTGACACCCCATGACAGTGCGCTACCAGGCTGCGCTACGTGCCGACTGCCAAATAATACTACTTATTTCATGATTGTTTGCAAGCCAGCTTTTTGCTAACTGGCTAATAAATAAGCAATCAATTGGCGATGAAGCGTTTCTCGTCGGTCAGTACTTGCAGTAATAATCCCAGCTGCGGCTTGGTTTCTTTAATCGCTTCGCCTTTCAAATTGTACATCCGATAGTTGCCGTTGTTATCCAGCACCAGCGTCATGGTCGGTAACGTAATCGCGAGGCTGTTATTGTCAGCACCCACGACCCAGTTATTGCGTCGAGTTGCTGCAAACAGGTCTTCACCCTGTGAGTACTCATTTGCCGGGTTTTTGACGTGTAGCAGGCGCTGCATCAGCGTGGTCATCACATCCTGATGATCGGTGAGTTTGGCGATGGTTTGTGCCGGAGTACCAGGCCAATGGATAACCAGTGGCACCTGAATGCGTGAGCGTGACCAGGCGAAGGAATCCTGCTCTTGACCCAGCGGCACACCGTGACCTGCGGTAATAATCACTACCGTATTCTGGAGTTTCCCGGCCGCATCAAGTGCGTCAAGTACGCGCTTAATTTGTTCATCAACGTTGCCTGCTGCGCGAGAATAGCGACGAGTAAAGGCTTGCTGATTACTGTCTGCCGTGATGTTTGTGCCATTAAAGGCAACCCAGGAGAACCAGCGGTTGTCATCAGATGCGTATTGCGTCAGCCAGTTAATCCATTGCGAGGCGGTTTGTGTGTCAGACTGGCTTTGCGCAGAAGGCAAAGAGAAGTCGGACAACAACGCCTGGCGATACATTGAAGAGTCGAAGCCATCGGAGGCGAAAAGCCCCAATTGATAGCCCTGCTGGTTCAATGCAGTAATTAATGCGGCAGGGACGCGGGCAGATAAAACACCGTCCATATAGGCCGGTGAGATACCGTAGAACAGGCCAAAGATGCCGTTATCGGTGCCATTACCCGCGCTCATATGCTGAGTGAAGTTAATATTGTTGCTGGCGAACTGGCTCAGATTCGGCAGAGTTTTCTGCACACTTTCGGCATTCAGGCCGTCGACGGTGATCAGCAAGACATTATTGCCCGTTCCCATATCGCGGAATTGCAGGTCACTCAGCGGATACTGTACCGAAACGGCTTCAGGATTACCCTGTTCCACGAGGCGACGCTGGTACTCTTTCGCATCCAGCAGGCCATGTTTTTCAAGGAATCGGCGGGCCGTCATCGGGTAAGAGAGCGGCAGGTTGGCGCGCTGCATAGTAATCGGGCGATAGAAGTTCGCATCCGCCCAGATATACATAATGTGGCTGCTAAAGAAGGCGACAAAAAACAGCGTAACGACGGGTTTAGCATAATGCTTGCGCCGCCCGAGGCTGCGCAGTTTTTGCCAGCTCCAGGTTGCAAACAGCATCTCTATCAATAAAATCACCGGCACGCTGATAAACATCAGCTGCCAGTCACGCGCCATCTCACTCTGGTCGGGGTTAATCACCAGTTCCCAGACAATCGGATTAAGGTGGAGATGGAAGCGAGTAAAGACTTCACTGTCGATGAGTAGCAGCGTCATGCCAGCGGTGGCAAGTGCTGCCGAGAAAAATCGCATCAAACGTTGCGACATGACAATGAATGTCAGCGGGAAGAGGATCAGCAAATAGGTGGCGAAAACCACAAAACTGAAATGGCCGATAACACTCAGCCAGGAATAAATACGACCCGTGAGCGTTGTCGGCCAGTCGGCGACAAACAGATAGCGGCTACCCAGCAGCGTTGCCAGCAGGATATTGAACAGGGCGAACCAATGTCCCCAACTGACCATCTGGGAAACTTTTTCGCGGTAGCGCTGACGGTTAGTCACCATAACGTGTAACTAGAATCCCTTATTGAGCTTTGTCTTCGCTCACGGAGGCTTGCAACGCCTCTGCGAAAGAGCGAGCCAGCGAGCGGCGTTGAGCTGAAGCCACGCTGGTATTAATCAGGTTGGTGACCATATTTCCCAGCACCATCAGGGAAAGATCGGTTGGCGTTTGGTGCTTTTCCAGTACGCTAGCCAGTTCACTCAACAGTTCTTCGACGCGTTCGTCACTATAACGGGATATTTGTGGCATAAATTAACAATCAGTTAGATTCAGGAAAGGGCGTTATCTTACCGTAGGAAGACTTGGTTTTCTGCTTTTTTATCTTCTATTGCACAAGGCTTCCGGCAATGGTTGAATACCGCCGAGTCTAAAAGGAGAGTTTATCATGAGTCTGGATATCAACCAGATTGCCTTACACCAGTTGATCAAGCGCGGCGAAGAGACACTTGAAGTTGTGCTGCGCGATTCTCTGTTGGCAACGAACGGCGCCGTAGAAGAAATGATGGCCGAATTGCACCGTGTCTACAGTGCGAAAAATAAAGCATATGGCCTGTTCAGCGAAGAGAGTGAATTAGCCGAAGCGTTACGTTCACAGCGTAAAGGCGACGAGGATTTCCTGGCGTTCAGCCGTGCAGCGACCGGTCGCTTGCGTGATGAACTGGCCAAATATCCGTTTGCTGATGGCGGCATTGTGCTGTTTTGCCAATACCGTTATTTGGCGGTGGAATATTTACTGGTCGCCGTGCTTAATAATTTAAGCAGCATGCGCGTCAACGAAGAGCTGGATATCAGTTCCACGCACCATCTGGACATCAACCACGCCGATATCGTGGCGCGTATTGATTTGACCGAATGGGAAACCAATCCGGAATCGACTCGTTACCTGACTTTCCTGAAAGGGCGAGTCGGGCGCAAAGTTGCCGATTTCTTCATGGATTTCCTGGGAGCCAGCGAAGGTTTAAACGCCAAAGCGCAGAACAAAGGTTTGTTGCAAGCGCTGGACGACTTTACCAACGAAGCGCAACTGGATAAAAACGATCGTCAGGCCGCGCGTCAGCAGGTTTATGCTTACTGCAACGAGCAACTTCAGGCAGGTGAAGAAATTGAACTTTCTTCGCTTGCGGATGAGTTACCATGGGCTGTCGATGACAAAAACTTCCAGCAGTTCACCGCGGATAAAGGCTATGAACTTGAAGAGAGTTTCCCGGCCGACCGCAGTACGCTGCGCCAGTTAACCAAATTCGCCGGTAGCGGTGGTGGGTTAACGATTAGCTTTGACGCCATGTTATTGGGCGAGCGCATTTATTGGGATCCTGCGACCGATACGCTGACCATTAAAGGCACGCCGCCTAATCTGCGCGATCAGTTACAGCGTCGCAGTTCTGGCAAATAGTCATAAAAAAACCCGCCGAAGCGGGTTTTTTTCGAGCTAAATTCGCGATTAAGCGCGAACGAAGTCGATGTGGTTCAGTTTTGGCTTGAACGGGTGACGCTGAACAGCCTGAACTTTAACCTTAACTTCTTTACCGTCGACAACCAGAGTCAGAACTTCTTCGTAGAAACCTGGTTTAGTTTGCAGGTTCATTACGTTGTCGTGATCCAGTTCGATAGAGATCGCAGCTTCGGAACCACCATAGATGATTGCCGGGAATTTGTTAGCTGCACGCAGGCGGCGGCTCGCACCCTTGCCCTGCTCTTTGCGTTCTACTGCATTGATAGTAAACATTAACTGTTTCTCTCTTAAATAATCCTGTTACAGGCGACCCAGCAACAGGTAAACGTTCTGCTTTGCGGATGCAAAAGCGGGCGGGATTATAGCCATATCTGGCTCTGGCTTCAATGAAAAGAACCTTTAGCCACGCAATTCATTCGCGCGACGGAAGCGTCCTTCGTAATCAAATACCTTTTCCCGCACGTTCCAGAAGTTGCCATTCTTGCGTGCCACGACAAAGTCCGGGTGGCGAAGCGCGGATTGCTGAGCGACCACATCGGCGGCGTTTATCCAGCGCAGCGGCACGCCAGGCGCACGGCTGTGAGGGCGAATAAATAGCTGTTCAAACGCCATACGCTGGGCGGGTGTTTGCAGGCGGAACCGTTCGCTGACATCTGCCCCGTCTTCATCAAAATAGGTAATCTTCAGCCAGTCGCCTTTTTCATCGCCACCGTGTTGCAGCGTCATGCCGCCGCAGCGCAGAACCAGCGCGTCTTTTAATTTCAGTGCGGCTTTTAACATATCGTCCGGGTCGACCAGAACACTCGCGCACTGGTGGCAGCGCCGCGCGGCAATATCATTTTCCGCGTTACATTGCGGGCAATTTTTAAAGCGGAAACGGTAATCGCACTGTTCGCGCGTACCGTCATCATCTTCAAACCAGCCCTGGCAGCGGCGACCAAAGTGCTCAATCAATTTGCCGTCGCTGGTGGTTTTTCCCCAGAAGGTGTTGGCAAAACCACAGGAAGGGCAAAAAACTTGTACCGGCACATTGTCGCTTTTGCCTTTCGCCGCACCCACTTCCGGTGTGAACAAATCATGAGGATTCCCGGCGTAGTCCAGAATCAAACAATCCTTTTTACCGGGCGCCAGGCGCAACCCGCGACCGACAATTTGCTGATAAAGACTGACCGATTCCGTTGGGCGCAGAATGGCAATTAAATCGACATGCGGTGCGTCAAATCCGGTAGTAAGCACTGAAACGTTGACCAGAAAACGGAACTGCTGGTTTTTAAACGCTTCTATTAATGTATCGCGGGCAGGGCCTGGGGTATCTGCGGTAATCAGTGCCGCATCATTTACGGGTAACAGAGCCGTGACTTCTTTGGCGTGTTCAACGGTTGCGGCAAAAACCATCACGCCGCGCCTGTCGGCGGCAAATTCTATAATCTGGCTGATGATGTGCGGCGTAATCCGTTTTTGCTGTTTGAGCTCGCGGTTAAGATCCGCTTCGCTGAACAAACCATTGGATTGCGACTGTAAACGGCTGAAATCGTACTGCACCACCGGCATATCCAGCCGTTCCGGCGGTGTTAAATAGCCGTGCTTAATCATGTAGCGCAGCGGTAATTCGTAAATGCAGTCGCGGAACAGCGCATTTTCGTTGCCGCGCACCATACCGTGATAGTGAAAATGATAAATCCAGCCTTTCCCCAGACGGTAAGGTGTAGCGGTCAACCCCAACAGGCGCAGCTTAGGATTGGCGGTGCGTAAATGGGTGAGGATTTGCTGATATTGGCTATCGTCAGAATCACCAATACGGTGGCATTCATCGACAATAAGTAATGAAAACTCGCCGTGGAATTGCTCAAGATTGCGCGCCACTGACTGTACGCTACCGAAAACAACTTTGCCGTGGCTCTCTTTACGTTGCAGACCCGCCGCGAAAATATCGGCTTCCAGACCAAGTGCACGATATTTCGCATGGTTTTGCGCCACGAGTTCTTTGACGTGTGCCAGCACCAGCACCCGTCCGCGAGCGACTCGGGCAAGCTCAGCAATCACCAGGCTTTTTCCCGCACCCGTCGGCAATACAATCACCGCTGGTGTGATGTGTTTGCGGAAATGGGCGAGGGTGGCGTCTACGGCTTCTTGTTGGTAGGGGCGGAGTGTAAAAGACATCGTGACTCTGATTTAGGGAAATAACGCGCTCAATTATGGCATGAATCGGGGTTTTACCTTGAGAGACTTTTCTATCCCGCTATACTGGCAAACTAATTAACAGGCAAACGATTTATACCCTTATAAAATGGGCGAATGCCCTGTCAGCCGTTTTGTGCTGGCACCTCTATGAAACAGGCAATATTTTAATGCGACTCGATAAATTTATCTCTCAGCAGCTTGGCGTGAGCCGCGCTATTTCTGGCCGTGAAATCCGTGCCAGCCGTGTCACTATTGATGGCGAAGTGGTGCGTGATGCCTCTTTCAAACTGAACCCTGAACATCAGGTTGAGTTCGACGGACGCTCGTTGACCCAGCAAAACGGCCCTCGCTACTTTATGCTGAATAAGCCACAGGGTTACGTTTGTTCCACCGAAGATCCGGACCATCCAACCGTGCTGTATTTCCTTGATGAGCCAATGGCGCACAAACTGCATGCCGCCGGGCGTCTGGATATTGACACCACCGGACTGGTGCTGATGACCGACGATGGCCAATGGTCACACCGTATTACTTCTCCGCGCCATCATTGTGAAAAAACCTATCTGGTGACGCTTGAGAATCCAGTTTCCGATGACACAGCAGAACAATTCACCGAGGGTGTTCAACTGCATAATGAAAAAGATTTGACGCTGCCTGCGGTACTTGAAGTGATTACTCCGCTGGAAGTGCGTTTGACCATCAGCGAAGGGCGTTATCACCAGGTAAAACGTATGTTTGCCGCCGTGGGTAACCATGTGGTTGGTTTGCACCGTGAACGCATTGGCGGCATCGCGATGGATGCGGATCTTGCACCGGGTGAATATCGCCCATTAACCGAAGAAGAAATTGCCAGCGTAGGCATGCCGCCGCGTTGATTCCGGGAGGATGCGTTGAGTAGTAAGCAAAATTCGTCAATTGGTATCGTGGTAATCCTTGGCCTGCTGGCCATGTTGATGCCGCTATCAATCGATATGTACTTACCGGCTTTGCCGGTCATCGCCTCGGAATTTGGCGTGCCAGCAGGCAGCGCGCAAATGACGCTGAGTACTTATATTCTTGGTTTCGCGATAGGCCAGCTCTTTTATGGCCCGATGGCGGACAGCATTGGGCGTAAGCCGGTGGTGCTTGGCGGTACGCTAATCTTTGCGGCGGCGGCGATTGCTTGCGCGCTCTCCCAAACGATTGACCATCTGATTGCCATGCGTTTTCTGCATGGTCTGTCAGCGGCAGCGGCCAGTGTGGTGATTAACGCGCTGATGCGCGATATTTACCCGAAAGAAGAGTTCTCGCGCATGATGTCATTCGTCATGCTGATAACCACCATTGCGCCGCTGGTTGCGCCAATGGTTGGCGGGGCAGTGCTGGTGTGGTTTAGCTGGCACGCTATCTTCTGGATTCTGGCGTTAGCGGCTCTGCTGGCATCGGCGATGATCTTCTTCATGATTCATGAAACGTTGCCGGTTGAGCGGCGTCAGAAGTTCCATTTACGCACCACGATAGGCAACTTCGCGACTTTGTTCCGCCACAAACGCGTTTTGAGCTATATGCTGGCAAGTGGTTTTAGCTTTGCGGCGATGTTCTCATTTTTGAGTGCCGGGCCGTTTGTTTACATCGAACTCAATCACGTTGCGCCGCAGCACTTTGGTTATTACTTCGCGCTTAACATCGTGTTCTTGATTGTGATGACCCTAATTAACAGTCGCTTTGTGCGCCGTTTTGGCCCACTGGCGATGTTCCGCTTCGGGTTGTTCGTGCAATTTGCCATGGCAATTTGGCTGGTGCTAAGCACCGGGCTGGGGCTAGGTTTTTGGTCAATGGTGTTGGGCATTGCGGTGTTTGTTGGCTGTGTTTCGATGGTGTCGTCAAATGCGATGGCGGTTATTCTCGATGAATTCCCACATATGGCAGGAACGGCGTCGTCGCTGGCTGGCACGTTCCGTTTTGGTATTGGTGCGTTAACCGGCGCGCTGTTATCAATCGCAAGCTTTAACTCCGCATGGCCAATGATTTGGTCGATTGCGGTGTGCGCCACATGCTCAATCGTTTTTTATCTCTACGCCAGCCGTCCTCGACTCGCCGCGACAAAATCCTAAAGTCCAAAAACGGGTATCGCCAGATACCCGTTCTTTAATCCAAATCAACGAAATTCTCCCATAAGCGCCTACAATTTGTTTCTCAAATGTAAACGCATCGACAATAAAAAGTCACAGCTTTGTGGTTAAAAAGGTTGAGTTACATCGTGGAAAGCGTTACATATAGCGCCGAAACGTGTGCAGCACCACAAAAATTAAACGTTAAATATGAAATGGTAGACAAATAATTACAACGGATGTAAGCGGTTTCGAGGTTGTTTACACACAAAACATCAACATTGTGTTAACCTTTTATGTAAATCGTTTGTGAAATAATTTTGGATTCTTTTGGGGATACCACAGTGAATACGTTACAACTTTCCATCGTTCATCGCTTACCACACCGTTATCGTTGGTTGGCGGGTTTTGCAGGTTCCCGAGTTGAACCGATTCCGCAAAGCGGGCAGAGCGCTGAAAATTGCCTGATTGGTCTCAAATTGTTGAGCGACAACAGCGATTCTGCATGGCCAACAATGCATAAATTAAGCCTCGCATTGCGAGATATCGAAGTAGATTCTTCGGTCGTGGAATGTGAAGGTGAGCCGTGCTTATTTGTGAATCGTCAGGATGAGCTTGCAGCAACTTGCCGACTGAAAAATTTTGGTGTTGCTATTGCTGAGTCTTTCTCCAGCGCGAATCCTTTTTGACTCTAAAATCTGCGAGTCAGGCAAGTGCAAGTAACTGGCGTGTGTATTCCGCCTGGGGTGCAGCAAAAATTTGCTGGCAGGCTCCTTGCTCGACCACCTCTCCCTGTCGCAATACCACAACCTGATGACATAACGATTTCACCACGCGCAAATCATGGCTGATAAAAATGTAGGCCAACTGATGCTTCTCTTGTAACGACTTCAGCAGTGCCAGAATTTGCGCTTGTACCGAACGATCCAGAGATGATGTCGGTTCATCAAGAATCATCAATTCCGGTTGTAAAATGAGCGCTCTGGCAATCGCAATCCGCTGTCTTTGTCCGCCAGAAAACTCTGCTGGATAGCGATGCATCGTTTGTGGATCTAACCCCACTTCCTGCATGGCAACGCTAACTTTCTGCTCACGTTCGGCTGCACTTAACGCAGGCTGATGGACGCGCAAACCCTCTTCAATGATCTGCAAAACATCGAGCCGTGGATTAAGCGACGAATTTGGGTCCTGAAAGACGACCTGGATGCGGTTACGCAGTGGTAGCAGCTTTTTGCGATTGAGAGAGTGCAGCGGCTTTCCGTCAAACCAGATCTCTCCGCTGGAGTGAATCAGGCGCAACAGCGCAAGCCCCGTGGTGCTTTTCCCCGAACCGGATTCCCCAACCAGACCGATGCTTTCACCCGCGCGCAGCGCAAAGCTCAGATTTTTAATCCCATAGTGGTGGCCGACGGTTTTCCTGAGTAGCCCACGGCGAATCGGGAAGGCAACCTGTAAATCACGAACCGTTAATAGTGGCGTGCTGGTTTCATCGACGGGTCGCGGGTTTCCCCCTGGTTCTGCGGCTAGCAATTGTTGGGTGTAAGGATGCTGCGGTGAGGCTAACAATCTCATCGTCGAGTTTTGCTCAACACATTTTCCGTTACGCATTACGGCGACGTTATCCGCCAGCTTTTTGACGATATTCAGATTATGGGTGATGAACAGCAGTCCCATATTCAGCTCTTGCTTGAGCTCTTTCAGTAATTGCAGAATTTGAGCCTGCACCGTGACATCCAGCGCCGTTGTCGGTTCGTCGGCAATCAGCAATTCCGGGCGGGTTAACAACGCCATGGCAATCATCACGCGCTGGCGTTCTCCGCCGGAAAGCTGGTGGGGGAAATCGGATAAACGGTTTGCCGCGTTACGAATCCCTACTCTATCCAGGCAGGTCAGCATTTCCGCGCGAGCGGCTTCACGGCGCATGCCACGATGCAGCGATAACACTTCATATAGCTGCTTTTCAATATTGTGAAGTGGATTGAGCGAAACCATTGGTTCCTGAAAAATCATGGCGATTTTATTGCCACGCACACCGCGAAGTGTGCGTTCAGGTGCGTGGAGTAGCTCCTGACCCTTAAAGAAAATCTCACCCGCAGGGTAGACAACCGGAGGGGCTGGCAATAAACGCAGCACCGATAACGCGGTAACGCTTTTTCCGGAACCCGATTCCCCAACTAGCGCCAGCGTTTCACCGGCATTCACCTCAAGGGATAAATCGTCCACCACTTGCCGGACGGTATCGCCGCTACGGAAAGCGACAGACAGATGACTGATGGAAAGCAGCGGGGTTGTCATATCAGTACACCTTGCTCGGGTCGAAGGCGTCGCGCACTGCTTCACCGATAAAAATAAGGAGTGTCAGCAAGATGGCCAACGAGAGGAATGCAGTGATGCCAAGCCACGGAGCCTGAAGATTATTTTTCCCCTGCAACAACAGCTCACCGAGTGACGGTGAGCCAAGCGGTAAACCAAAGCCGAGGAAATCCAGTGAGGTGAGGGTGGTAATCGAACCGCACAGAATAAATGGCAGGAATGTCAGCGTGGCGACCATGGCGTTTGGCAACATATGGCGCGTGATTATCGACCAGTCACTCACACCCATCGCCTGAGCGGCACGAATGTAATCAAAGTTTCGGGTCCTTAAAAATTCAGCGCGCACCACGCCGACCAGACTCATCCAGCCAAACAGTACGGTAATGCCGAGTAGCCACCAGAAATTCGGCTGGATAACGCTTGAAAGCAGGATTATCAGAAATAGCGTCGGCATGCCTGACCAAACCTCGATAAACCGCTGGCCCCACAAATCCACACGCCCGCCGTAATAGCCCTGAACCGCACCGGCAAGTATCCCAATGACACTGGAAAACAGTGTCAGCATCAGCCCGAACAGGATAGAAATGCGGGTGCCGTAGAGGATCCGCGCCAGCACATCTCCGCCGTTGGCATCCGTCCCCAGCCAGTTTTGGCTACTCGGTGGTGAAGGAAAGGGGACAGAAGTGGCAAAGTTAATCGCATTGTAGCCAAAGCGGATCGGTGCCCACAGCACCCACCCTTTTTGACTCAGCTGCTGCGTAAGCCACGGATCCTGATAATCGGCAGGTGTTGCCAGAGGGCCGCCGAAATCGCTTTCGCTGTAGCTGGCGATAAACGGGAAATAAAGCCGTTCCTGATAATGCACAATCAACGGGCGATCGTTGGCTATCAGTTCGGAACCTAACGTGAGCAAAAAGAGAAACGTGAAAATCCACAGTGACCAATAGCCGCGCTTATTTTGCCGAAACCGTGCCCAGCGGGCTTGATTGACAGGACTTAAATGGCTCATCCACGGCCCTCGAAATCAATACGCGGATCAACCAGCGTGTAAGTGATATCGCTCAGAATATTGAGCAGCAAACCTATTAAGGTAAAAATGTATAAGGTGCCAAACATCACCGGGTAGTCGCGGGAAATGGTGGAGTCATAGCCCAATAAACCCAGCCCGTTTAGTGAGAACATCACTTCGATAAGCAGCGAGCCGGTAAAAAACATACTGATGAACGTGGCAGGAAAACCTGCAATCACCAGCAGCATCGCGTTGCGGAACACATGGCGGTAGAGAATTTTACTTTCATCCAACCCTTTGGCTCGTGCAGTGACCACATACTGCTTGCGAATTTCATCAAGGAACGAGTTTTTCGTCAGCATCGTCAAGGTCGCAAAGCCACCCACCACTGTTGCCAATACTGGTAATGTGATGTGCCAGAGATAATCAATGATTTTGCCATACCATGGCAGGGTATCGAAATTTGTCGATACCAGGCCACGCAGTGGGAACCAATCCAGGTAACTCCCACCAGCAAACAAAACAATCAGCAAGATAGCGAACAGGAATGCAGGGATGGCGTAACCAATAATAATTAATGTACTGCTCCAGATATCAAAACTGCTGCCGTTGCTAACGGCTTTGCGGATCCCCAGTGGGATCGACACCATGTAGATAATTAAGGTGCTCCACAAACCAATCGAGATAGAAACCGGCAAGCTTTCTTTGATCAGATGCAGAACCGAAGCGCTGCGGAACAGACTGTCGCCGAAGTCAAAACGCAGATAATCGCCGAGCATTTTGAAGTAGCGTTCATGAATCGGTTTATCGAAACCGTAGCGGTGAGTGATTTCAGCAATCACTTCCGGGTCGAGGCCACGCGCGCCACGGTACTGGCTGTCGCCAACGTTACCCACACCGACACGAGCATGACCGCTCCCCATGTTATCCGTCGTC
This sequence comes from Buttiauxella sp. JUb87, assembly GCF_004361975.1. Lineage (NCBI taxonomy): Bacteria > Pseudomonadati > Pseudomonadota > Gammaproteobacteria > Enterobacterales > Enterobacteriaceae > Buttiauxella > Buttiauxella sp. JUb87. Next base: position 1,386,089 of record NZ_SNVY01000001.1, on the reverse strand, counting down.
AAACCCGGGACTCCTGCGTCGCGGCCAAATTGAATCGCTGCAATAGCCTGATCCACTGGGCCACCAGGTGCAATCTGTACGATGAAAAAATTGATGGTGATAATCGCCCACAGTGTCGGGATTATCAGCAGCAAGCGACGTAACAGATAACTTCCCATGGGTTCCCTTAACGCCGGTTTTCTGGTAATTGAGCGGCTTTATTGACGTCATACCACCAGGTGTCAAAGCCGGTTGTGTATAACGGATGGATGGCAGGTTTGGAGAGTTTTCCCCACCAGGCGAAGCGGTCTGCTGCCATGTACCACATCGGAATCATGTAATTATTCCATGTCAACACACGATCCAGTGCACGCCCCAATGGCAGCAGTTTTTGTTTGTCACCTTGATGCGCCACAATTTGAGAGACCAGTTTATCGACTACCGGGCTTTTTACTCCCGGCGCATTGTAAGAGGAGTCGATGTATTCTGAGGCCCATGAAATTTGCACATCCGCACTAGGGTAAGGCATGGCGCTGTAAACCCTCGGCATCATGTCGTAGTCACGGCTGCGCAGGCGATTGGTGAGCTGCGAGTTATCCACCTGACGCACCTCCATTGTGATCCCCAGGCGTTGTAAATTATGCTGGAACGGTAAAACCCACTGGGTGTTGCCGGTGGTGCCAATCAACAACTCGAAGCTAAACGGTTTCCCGGTTTTCATATTGATGAGCTTCTGGTCTTTGAGTTCCCACCCAGCATCTTTCAACAAGTTCAGCGCTTTGAGCAGGTTGTCACGGTCAAAGCCATCACCGCGGGATTTTGGCGGGTTGTAGATAGTGGTAAACACCTCTGGCGGTAAGTCATCTTTCATGGGGGCCAGGATCGTCAATTCATCGGCATTCGGGTAATCCCGCGCGGCATATTCTGTGTTCTGGAAATAACTATTCGCCCGATTGTAGGCCCCATAAAACAGCGCTTTATTCATCCATTCAAAATCGAACGCCAGGCCAATCGCTTCGCGGACTTTTCGGTCTTCGAAGATCGGGCGCTGGATATTAAATGCCAGCCAGCGTGTGTCCTGAGCGGCATCGTTGGGCCGCTCTTCTTTTATAATGAAATGATTCGCAAAGTTCTTTCCGGTATAGCGTGTCGCCCAATTCTTTGCGCTTGCTTCGATGTGAAAATCGTAGGCTCCGGCCTTAAAAGCTTCAAAAGCGACATTATCATCAAGGTAATAGTCGTAACGGATGGAGTCGAAATTCCAGCGGCCACGGTTTACCGGTAAATTGGCAGCCCAATAGTCTCTGACGCGGGAGTAGGTAATATATTGCCCCATGCGCCATGCCGTTATTTTATAAGGGCCACTGGCCAGCGGAGGAGCAGAAAGCGGGTCGCTGAGCTTATGATCTTTCCAGAATTTTTCAGGGAACACCGGGAGCGAGAATAGCCCCAGCATCCGTTCTTTACTGGGGTCCGCCAGCTCGATGCGCACCGTGAGTGGCGCGATGGCTTTAACTTTTGCACCCTTATAAATCAGGCGAAACTGCGGCACACCTTCAGTCATGAATTTATTGAAAGTGAAAGCGACATCGCTGGCTTTGATGGGCGTCCCATCATGAAAACGTGCGCGGGGATTAATTTCAATTTCAGCCCAGGCAAAATTGCTGGGATAGCGCGCCATTTCACCGATTAACGGGTAATAACTGCCAGGCTCATCATCTGAGGTGGTAAAAAGCGTGTCATACAAGGATTCGGTACGCACGCCAGGATTGCCGCGTAGCGCATAACGGTTGAAGTTATCAAAGGTGCCAATCGCCGACAGTGTGATGTTTCCGCCCTTTGGGGCTGCGGGGTTGACGTAATCAAACTGCGTGAAGTTAATGGCGTACTTAGGTTCACCTAACACGGCGAAGGAATAGCTTTCCTTGATGTTTTCAGCCTGGCTTGAGGTCGCAATCAGGCAAAGGCTTAGCAAAGCAAAGGCGCGGGCAAACATCTATGGGCCTATCCTTGTCAGAGCGGAGATATTACCTCATTATTTTATCCCAAAATAATATCAATTCTCAGGTAACACGCCACCGCATAATAACTTCATGATGATGAATCATAAGTTATACCCGTCAGACTTCAAGCTGCATCTGTGCTGTCCTTTCTTATGTAAGCTCTTGGTACTCTTTTTGCTGGCCTTCCCATTCCTGCAATTGCTCAAAGGTGAGAGGGCGGGAGAAGTAGTAACCCTGTAAGTAATTCACCCCCTGGTCAATCAACCATTTGGCTTGCTCACGGGTTTCAACCCCTTCGGCGACGGTGGTCATACTGAGTTTACGTGCCAGAGTAAGCACGGCGTCGAGCACCGGAGAGGTGACGGTTTCAAAGCCGATCGAGTTAACAAAGCCACGATCAATCTTGAGATAGTCCAGTTTAAAGCGTTCGAGATAGATTAGTGCGCTGTGTCCTGTTCCAAAATCATCGACAGCAATTTCATATCCCTGCTCGTGCATCCAGGTAAACAGGCAACTGGCTTCATTTTCTTTAACCATATCGCGTTCGGTGATTTCAAAAATCAACTGGAAGTGATGAGGGGGCATCGAGGCGGCAAAAGCTTGAATATCTTCTTTGAAGGTTGGCGAGTGCAAATGGCTGGGCGCGAGATTGATACCAAGTCGTGCACCGGGCGGTAAAACATGCTGGAGTTTTTTGGCATCCCGCGCGATCAGTTCAAACAAGTGGCGGGTGAGGGGAACAATCAATTGCTGGGCTTCTGCAAAGGCGATAAATGCATCTGGAGGAATGGGGCCGGCAATAGGATGGTTCCAGCGCATCAACACTTCAACCCCGGACATCTTAAGCTCTTTGGCATTCACGACGGGTTGATACACCACAGAGAATTGCCCGCGTTTAATGCCGGTCAGAATCTCTTTTCCTGAACGTAGGCGCACAGTAAGCAACCAGGCACATAACGCACTGCTCAGTATGCCGAAAACTAAACCTGTAAGAATGGATATTTGAATGTCTTCAGCAGGCCAGGTTTCACCATATAGCGCTAATTTGATGGGGTAATTCTGAAGAGTAATGATGCGTGTAGGGTGCGTTGGCAACTCTGACACATTCATTACGTTGTTGGATTGCGTGGTTAGTGCTTTATTGCCGACGATAATCGCCATCGAAACCAAATCGCTTTGACGAGTGCTGAATAATAAATAAGGCGTGAGGTCAACATTCAGAGTAGCGAAAACGCCGCGGCCAGCAATCACCGGGTTTTTAAACCATGCGGTAACTGTCGGTTTGCCGGGCATCATTGGCGTGCCGTGCAGGATATCAATATCGACGCTTTGATTAAGATCGATGTCAGGGACGATTTGGTGCATATCCATCAGCATGCTGCCCGTTGCGGAAGAGCAGTAAGCTTCACCATTTCGCACTAACACAAAGGCGCGGACGTTGGCGTTAAAGGCGGCTCGCGAGGTGAGTTCACCCGCAACTTGATGGCAATCAGAAAGCGTTAACGGCTGGATACTGCTGGTGGTGGACTGAAGTTCATTGAAAAAGCGGCTTAGATAGTCACGTATATCTTGCGTCAGCATGTCATAACTGGCTTCACGCTTACTGTGTAGCGTGAGGCTGGTTATTCCACCAATCAATAGCGCAGCAAGGATACCCGCCAAAATACTGAAGGCGGCAATTTGCCGGATAGAGGTAAAGTAGCGTGAAAATATATTCTTCGAAAACATGGATAACGGGTTCCTGCAAGCGCAAGAGACTTATGGTTTATTTGCGTTTTTTTGGACTATAACGCAAAAACTGCCATTGCGTCATAAAGTTTCTAACGGAAATTATGATCATTTTGGAATCGTTTACTGTTAGAACTTACTGAATTTCAGACAATAAAAAACGCTGCCTGGGCAGCGCTTCTTGTCTCGTCGAATTGTTTTCTTGCAAACAGCCAAGGGATTAACTGTCTGCAAGAACCGCATCAACTGCGGCTCAGTACGCGTCGGGCTTCGTTATAACGCTTCTTCCAGTACGGTTCGTCCATGCTTGAAATCGTCACACCACTGCTGGTGGAAGCATGTACAAACTGATTGTTGCCGATATAAATACCAACATGTCGACCGGTCGAACCTGCACGGAACAGAACTAAATCACCAGTACGTAATTTATTACGTGAAATCGATTTACCTGAGTCCTGTTGTTCAGAAGTTGAACGAGGCAACTCTAAACCAAATTGTTCGCGGAATGTGCGTTGTACAAATGCTGAACAATCAATACCGCTTTTATTGCTGCCGCCAAGACGATAACGAACGCCTTTCCAGCTTGCATATTGATCCATGAGACGTGTTTTCACATCTACATTACGGACCATCTCTTCGAATTCATCCTGAGAAGCTTGCAGTAAAAAACCATCTTTATTGCCGACTGCATGCGTCTCAGAATGCATATTTGCGGTGTTTGTCGAACTACATGCTGACAGCATTACTGCCACAGCAATTGCGGGAATCGCCCGCAAGATATATCTCAAAATAGGCTGAGATTTGACCATTATGTTTGTTATCCCTTGAAGTCCTTAACGATAAATATCGTTATGCAAAATGCCAACGTGACGAGACTAATTACCTGAACGCCATGAAACAATTGCTTATACGCAAAACTGTGGCATGACGCACAAATTTATTCACACTGAGAATGATTTGGCTTTAAGCACAAAACGTATCCGAGGGTACCCTATCAACACAGACGTGGCGAGTGGTTTTCACTGATTTTTTATAAGAAATTGTGATGTTAATAAACGATAAAGAATATTGCTCATTTGTTAATCATGATTGGTGTTTATATGTGCAATCACTTCATTTTTGTGGGGAAATGTAAAGGTTAAATATTAGCCTTTTTTGATGGCGAGATGAAAAATCATCAGAGTTCATTCCATTCTCTGATGATTGGGATTCATTCGTGTTTTTCAGATGTTAATTATTTGTATTGGAGCGTTCCGGTAAATAGCGATCCAACAGACTAATTAACCCGTCGCTTATTGGGGTTAATAGCACCCATGGCAAACAAACAAGCGCAATAGAGAGCGAGCCTACGAAGATATCAGTAAACCAATGTGCGCCAATCATCATGCGTGGCATCATGAAAATCAGGAAAATAATAACGGCAATACCAAACGCTTTTTTGCCGAAATAGCGCAGCATGAAGCCAGTGAAAATCAGCAACATTAACCCGTGATCGCCAGGGAAACTGTCTTTGGAAGCATCCTTCGTCGGGAAATGCAGCAATTCACTGACGCGATAAATATCGGTGAAATACAGCGAAGGGCTGACGTGAGATTCCGGAATCAAATGGCCGAGCTGATTAATAATCACTGCGCAAAATAGCATCACAATCCCCATGATGAACATGCGGCGGCGACCGGTGGCTGATTCTTTACGCCAGAAGCTGAAAAACAGTGAACCCATCGCTAATAACGAAATACCATCAAACACCCGATTATTGGTCACAGCAACAAGTAACAAAAAGGTATGGCTCTTAACCAGCGCCTGGTTAAAGAAATGGAAAATGTTTGAATCGATTACGAACCAATAGCCGTGGCCTGGGGGTAGATACCAACTAAAAAAGAGGGCTAAACCCAGCGCGTTCAGCGCCAGGATTGCCGATAATCGAAGATTTTTCATACAATATCACGAGGCATTTTAACAAAGGGCGAAAGGGTAGACTTACAAACTTAAACGTAACTTCAACAGGGAAGTTTGCAGTGCGTTCCAGTCAACTTCACCGCTATGAATTAACTCGATGCGGCTGTCCGGTGGTGCGACATTTTGCGTTTCAATATGGAAATCAAGTCCCTGGCGGTTAATGCGCACCAGACCTTCCGCAATTCGCAGCACACCTTTCACGCGGTCGACGGGGGCAAGTCTGGCCCATTCCAGAATCCCGACAGTGTCAAAAAGTGTATCGGCATCAAAAATCCAACCGCAACCAACATAACCCTGGCCACTATTAATGCTGCGTCGCCAGCGTTGATGCTCCGGCAGGCTTAACGCGGCAAGCCCCTTTGATGCGGCGTGGCTGTGGCTGTGTTCAGGGCTGGAAGGAAGCTCGCGGAGATTTATACGTGGTCTATCGAGAAGACGGATGTCGATGTTGCCGTTACTCGCTGCAATAATTTCACGCCCCGCAGCTTCGCGCTGTTGCCATTCGGCCAATGCATTGCGGCTTTCATCGCAGGCCCGGTCTTCTTTATTGGCAATAATAATATCGGCGGCAGCCAGTTGATCGCGGAAGTTATCATTATTAATTGCGCGTTCATCAAGCAATTGGCGAGGATCCAGCAAGCAGAGCGTGGCGTTGAGCTCTATCCACGGTTGGTAAACTTCAGCGGTCAGCATATCAAGGATTTGTTTGGGATGCCCGAGGCCGGTTGGTTCAATCAGCAAACGGTCGGGTTTACCCTGGCGTAGCAACGTGTTCAGGCCAACTTGCATTGGCAAACCATTCACGCAACACATACAACCGCCGGGGATTTCTTTCAACAATGCGCCACTGTCAGCTAACAATGCACCATCGATGCCGACTTCGCCAAATTCGTTCACCAGCACAGCCCATTTTTCATGCTCAGGTTTATTGGCCAGCAAATGCAGAATGGTGGTGGTTTTGCCGCTACCGAGAAAGCCGGTAATAAGGTTGGTTTTAGTCACAGGTGCTCCGGACAGGTTTAGTAAACCTTACGTGATTGAATGATCACAATCCTGAACAATATTGATGAAAAAAGGAAGACTGAACGCGCCTCGCTTCCTTGTTCAGCGCGTTTAAGGGCATAGATCGTTAAATTAATCGACCAGTTTTGCTACTGCTTCGCGCGCGCCGAGGTTGCATAATTCGCTCCACGCAATTTGGATACGGGCAACAAATTGTTCATCAACAGGCAGGTCGCTACCAAAGATTTCATGCAGGTTGAGCAGGGCGAGTACCCGTTCTTCAGTAGTGCTGCTTTCAACCAGCATTTTTATTTTTCCGGCCAGCGGATCACGAATATCAATCTCATTGCCAGCGTCATCAGTGCCGCTGACATAACGCATCCAGCCTGCGATGCCCAGTGCAAGACAAGGCCATTCATCACCTTGCTGGAGATGCCAGCGCACACTTTCCAGCATACGTTGCGGCAGTTTCTGGCTACCGTCCATCGCGATTTGCCACGTGCGATGTTTCAGCGCCGGGTTTTCGAAACGGTCGAGTAACTTATGTGCATACTGCTGCAAATCGACGCCAGTCACGCGCAGTGTCGGCGCTTGTTCCTGCATCATTAAGCGATGCGCAGCCAGGCGGAAATTGTTATCAGCCATACAATCATTGACGTGCTGATAGCCCGCCAGATAGCCGAGATACGCGAGGAAAGAGTGGCTGCCGTTAAGCATGCGCAGCTTCATTTGTTCCCATGGCATCACGTCGTCGACCATCTCAACACCCACTTCTTCCCATGCCGGGCGGCCAGCGACAAAGTTATCTTCAATCACCCACTGGATAAACGGTTCGCCTGAAATCGCGCATGGATCTTCTACGCCTAAGGCATCGGTGATTTCTTGCAGTGATTCCGGCGTTGCCGCAGGGACAATTCTGTCGACCATGGTGCTTGGGAAGGTCACGTGCTCACGGATCCAGTCGGCTAACTCCTGGCTGCGCGTTTCTGCCATGCCAATCACCGCGTGGCGAACGACATGGCCGTTGTCGGGAATGTTGTCGCAGGAAAGTACGGTAAAGGGACACAACCCGCGCTCGCGACGGCGATTAAGTGCTTCCACCAGAATGCCTGGTGCAGAATGGGGCTCGGCAGGATTTTGCAAATCGTGAATAATTCGTTCGTTACTATTGTCGAGTTTTCCGGTCGCCGGGTCGATGCAATAACCCTTTTCAGTCACAGTCAGGGAAACAATCGCCACCTGCGGTTCGCAGAACTTCTCAATGATTGCATCAAGGCCATCAAGTTTTGCGTTCAGGCACTCATTCACCGCACCAATAATAATTGCCTGGTTACTGTCACGGCCTTTTTCCAGCACGGTATATAAATGATCCTGGGCCCGCAGCGCGCTCATCAGTTTGTCGCCACTGAACAAGCTAATTTCACAAATGCCCCAATCGCCCGCCAATTTATTGAGTACCCGATCGGTTAACAGCGCCTGGTGTGCACGATGAAATGCGCCAAAACCAAAATGGACGATGCGGGTTTTTAACGCTTTGCGATCATAGCGTGGCTGCTGAACGCTGGCGGGGAGCGTGACCGAAGCAATTGTATTCATAATTGTAAATCCTGATTAACGAATTAGTAACATTGCGCAGTCTAAAGTTATATGACAACAAATTAAATTGGTGTGCTGGCTTTATCCCTTTAATGTGAGCTGGATCAACCAATATCACCGCAAAAATTGACCGAAAAGAAGAATCCGGTATGGTAGTAGTCAATACAGCATTTATAATTGGTATGACAACTTAACTGAGGAACTGTCGATGGAACAAACATGGCGTTGGTATGGCCCAAAAGACCCGGTATCTCTGGATGATGTGCGTCAAGCGGGCGCGACCGGTGTCGTTACTGCTCTGCATCACATCCCAAATGGCGAAGTGTGGCCGGTTGCTGACATTAAAGAGCGTCAAGCCGTGTTGGCAGCGAAAGGGCTGACCTGGTCTGTAGTAGAAAGTATCCCGGTGCACGAAGAAATTAAAACTCACTCCGGTGACTACGATAAGCATATCGCAAACTACCAACAAAGCATTCGTAACCTGGCAGAATGTGGCATCGACACCGTGTGCTACAACTTCATGCCAATTCTGGACTGGACGCGCACCGACCTGGAATATGAATTGCCAGATGGCTCAAAAGCCCTGCGTTTTGACCAGATTGCCTTTGCGGCATTTGAGCTGCACATCCTGAAGCGCAAAGGCGCTGAAGCGGATTACAGCGAAGAAGAGCAGCGTCAGGCGCTGGACTACTTCAACAATATGTCTGATGCCGAAAAAGAAAAACTGACCCGCAATATCATTGCCGGTTTACCCGGTGCGGAAGAGGGTTACACCCTGGACCAATTCCGTGCGCGTCTGGCGGAATATGACGGCATCAGCAAAGATCAATTACGTGAAAACATGGCGTACTTCCTGCGTGCGATTGTTGCCGTAGCAGAAGAAGTTGGCGTGCGTCTGGCAGTTCACCCGGACGATCCACCGCGTCCAATTCTTGGCTTGCCGCGTATCGTTTCTACCATTGAAGATATGCAGTGGCTGAAAGAAACCGTCAACAGCATTTATAACGGCTTCACCATGTGTACCGGTTCTTATGGCGTTCGCGCTGATAACGACCTGGTGCGGATGATTGAAACCTTCGGCGATCGCATTCACTTTACCCATCTGCGCGCAACTTGCCGCGAAGATAACCCGAAAACCTTCCATGAAGGCGCGCACCTGCAAGGTGATGTGAACATGGTTGCGGTGGTGAAAGCGATTCTGACTGAAGAACAGCGTCGTAAAAATGCCGGTGATGTGCGTCCGATCCCAATGCGTCCGGATCACGGCCACCAGATGCTTGACGACCTGCACAAGAAAACCAACCCTGGTTATTCAGCAATTGGCCGCCTGAAAGGTCTGGCTGAAGTACGCGGTGTGGAACTGGCTCTGAAACAGACCCTGTTCCCGGACTTGCTGAAGTAAGCTAAAAATTCCCTGATTGTCTCCTTCTCCTTCAGGGGGAAGGTCGGGATGAGGGGGTTTTACAGACATAAAAAAACGCGCCAATTGGCGCGTTTTTGCATTCTAAACAGCAATTAATCTGCACGACCCATAGAACGCTTTTCAGCGATATGGATGCGGATCTTTTCACCGGTCACCATATATTCTGGAACCTGAATCACCAGGCCAGTCGACATCGTTGCGGGCTTGGTACGGGAGCTTGCTGACGCGCCTTTGATGCCTGGTGCGGTTTCAACAATTTCCAGATCCACAGTCTGTGGCAGTTCAAGTGCCAGCAGTTGGCCATCCCAGGTCAGAACCTGCATGTCTGGCATGCCGCCTTCTGGAATGAACTGCAACTCGTCTTCAATCTGATCTTTAGAGAAGATATACGGGGTGTAATCTTCTTTATCCATGAACACGTATTCGTTGCCATCGATGTAAGAGAAATCAACGTAACGGCGGGTCAGGGTAATGGTGTCGACGATATCGTCACCTTTAAAGCGTTCTTCAACTTTCTGGCCAGTACGGACATCAGAAAAACGCATTTTATAGAGGGTTGCAGCGCCACGTGCGCTCGGTGCCTGAATATCAATATCTTTAACAATCAGCAGTTTGCCGTTGTAATTCAGTACCATACCTTTTTTGACTTCGTTAGCTCTTGCCATCGATGTTTCCTGTAAAAAATTGAGAGTCGAAAATATTGCGACAAATTACTCGCGGGGCGAGTTTCAGGCAAGCGGATTCACTGCTGAAAGCCGATAAATGCACATAGTAAAGCCACGTGACTACTGCTACAGTCCAGATCCTTGTCAGCCCACCGGAGCATTGCAGATGGACTGTCGTCCCGATTGCGGCGCATGTTGTACCGCGCCTTCCGTATCAAGCCCAATCCCTGGCATGCCGCATGGCAAGCCGGCCAATACTTCCTGCATTCAACTTGGCGCTGACATGCGTTGTAAAATTTTTCTTTCGCCGCTCAGGCCGAAGGTCTGCGCCAGCCTGCAAGCCACGCGTGAAATGTGTGGCACCACGCGCCAGCAAGCCATGGATTATCTGATATATCTCGAAGCGGCGACGGCCCCTTAACGGCCCATAACCTGGCCCTCTATTCTACCATAACCAGAATAGGGTCAAATATTTAACATGTTGATCATGATATAAATTCCTTGCCTTTGCCTGTCTGAATCTATCAGCAGGAATCAATCATTGGGAAAAGGAAATACCATGAGTAAAAATCTACTGTTATGGCTGGTCAGCCTGATGGCAGTGCTGCCTCTGCAGGCCGCTGAAATCCCACCAGGAACCGTGCTCTCCCCCCAGCAAATTTTCCGCTATAACAATCACAGCGATCCGAACAGCATTGATCCGCAAAGAGTGGAGGAAAATACTGCCGCGCAGGTGGCACTGGATCTTTTTGAAGGGCTGATATGGCTGGATGGCGAAGGGAATCCCCAACCCGCGCAGGCACAGAGTTGGCAAAAAAGTGACGATGGAAAAACTTACATTTTCAGCTTACGCCCCGGGCTAACGTGGTCAGACGGATCGGCGTTGACGGCGCAAGATTTTGTCACCGGCTGGCAGCGGGCAGTTGACCCGGCGATTGCCAGCCCCTTTGCTGACTATTTAGCCGCGGCACACGTTGTTAATGCCCAACAGATTGTCAGCGGAAAACTCGCTCCTCAGGAACTGGGTATCCGTGCTGTGGACCAACATACGCTGGAGATCAAGCTCGACCAGGCTACGCCATGGTTTATTTCCATGCTGGCATGGCCCACGACATTCCCGGTACCGCACCGCCAGGTGGCTCAGTATGGCGACCGTTGGACGCGGCCAGAGAATATTGTGACCAACGGGGCGTTCGTGTTGGAGCGCTGGATAGTGAATGAGAAAATTATCGCGAAACGTTATCCACATTACTGGAATAATCAGAAAACAGTGCTGGAGCAGGTTGAGTATCTGGTCATCGACAATGCTGTTTCAGGTTATAACCGCTACCGGGCTGGGGATGTTGATTTAACCTGGGTTCCCGCCCAGCAAATCTCTGCGATTCAACGACAAACGCCACAAGAGTTGCTGACTCTTCCACGCCTGAATACCGAGTTTTACACCTTCAATACCATGAAAGCACCGTTTAACGATGTGCGAGTCCGCCGTGCGTTATACCTGACAGCAGACCGGGAGCTGATTGCTGAAAAAGTGCTAGGTCTGCGCGTGCCTGCTACAACTTTGACGCCTGCTCAGGTCGCGGATTTCATGCCTCCTGCATTACCCGATCTGGCGCAACCCATGCGAACGCGTATCGCCGAGGCACAAGCGTTGTTAAAGGAGGCTGGATATGATGCAGAGCATCCACTGTCGTTTGAGATTTTTTACAACAAATACGATCTGCATGAAAAAACGGCGATAGCGTTGGCCTCAATTTGGCAGAAAAATCTACGAGCTAACGTCACTCTGCGTAACATGGAGTGGAAAACCTATCTCGATTCCCGGCGGAGCGGGGATTTTATGTTATCGCGTCAGTCCTGGGATGCTACTTATAACGAACCTTCTACCTTTTTGAATACGCTACTGGCAAACAACCCTGAAAATGTCGGGCACTGGCAGGATGCTCAGTATAATCAACTGATTACGCAGGCTGCCAGCAGCACTGATGCCAAAAAACGCAACGAGTTGTACGCCGAAGCCGAACGCAGAATCAATCAACAAGCTCCGCTTATCCCGCTGTATTATCAGCCAATGATCAAAGTGCTAAAGCCTTATGTCGGCGGTTTCCCACTGCATAACCCGCAGGATTACGTCTATAGCAAGGAGCTGTATATCAAGCAGCACTAAATAAGCGACCAGGCTAAATGTCTTTGATGCGTACCATGCACCAGGCTGTGATGCCAATCATGCCCAGCGCGATATAAAACACGGTGTGGTAGTTCCAGATTTCAGCTACCACACCGGCCATCGACCCGGCAATAATCCAGCCGACACGCGTGGTATTGGTATACAGCGTGGTTGCAGCCCCTGCCTGGCCTGGCATTAAATCCTGAAAATAGAGCATGCCGATACCCGCCAAAATGCCGATGAAAATCGCGTTCAGCAGCTGCAAAGCCAGCAGCATAAATTCGTTATGCAGCGTTAGCATACCAATGTAAAACAGCAGTCCTGCAACGCCCGCAATACGCATCAGGAAGCGCTTACCGAAGCGTTTGGCGTAGTAACCGGCAATCAGCATCGTTGGGATCTCAAGCCCGGCGGCTGTCCCCATCATCACACCCGCTAGTTTCTCCGGCAGATGTAATTCATGAATGATGTAAAGCGGCATATTAATGATGTACAGGCTGTTACAGCCCCACATCATGGTGCAAGCAACAAACAGCAGTAAGGCGTCACGACGGTTACGGCGGGGGGCTTCAAGCGTGGTGGTTTTCACTGCCAATTCTTTGCGCATCGACGGTAACAGCATTCGCACCATCACACTGCACACCACAAACGCCAGTGCGGCACTGAGATACATCGCGGTAAAGCCAAACCCAAGAGCCAGTGCGTAAGCGATTGGCGGGCCAATAACCCAGGCGAGCGATACCTGCGCACGCAAAATAGAGCTGAACATCACGGCCTCGCGACCAGTGCGGTCTGCATGTTCGCGCGCCAGGGCAAACATTTGTGGGTTCGCGGTAGAGCCAAAGCTACTGAGGAAAACCCCGACAAACAGCAACACGAAATAGTTACGGTTCCAGGCAAACAGCACGCAGGCTAAAGCGCCCAATAAACAGCAAACAAAAATGAGCGATTTACGATCGCCTTTGCGATCGGAGCGGCCAGCAAGAAACTGGCTGACCAAAATACCGATAACCGCACTGCCGGTAAAAAAGAAACCTACCATCGCCGGACGGACATGAACTTCTTCAGTCAGAAACAGGCTCAGAGTCGGGGTTTGTAATGCACCCGCAATTCCGGTCAAAAAAGCTACAATCAAAAAGGCAGAAGAAGTGATATCAAGGGGCTTGCGGGTTGCTGCTATCGGGGAGTTTTGCATGCTCTCAGTGTCGCTTATCAATGAACGCGCGGAGTTTACGCGCCTTGTCAGGAAATAAACAGTTGTTCAAATCAAAAGCAGCCCGAAAAGTTAAAACGCTGTTCCTGTTTAGGTTCAGCAAAAGCTGAAGTTTCTACATTGAGTGCTGAACGTACCGTGTCGTTGTTTGTAATTGCCGCGACTATCGCGGTAAAAATGTGCGTAACCTCTAAATTTCGGCAACGAAATCACAACATGACTTGCCTGAATCGCGGGGAATCTTCACACTCCTTGAAACGTTTCAGCGTCGTCTTATTTTGTATCAGGAGTGGGATGGCGCATTTTTTCTCATTGCAGCTGAATCGTTTCAATTCAGCAGGAGAGGAGAACCATGTTCCAGTTATCTGTGCAAGACATACATCCCGGTGCTAGCGCCGGAAATAAAGAAGAAGCGATACGTCAGGTTGCCGCAGCACTTGCGCAAGCTGGCAATGTCAGCATTGGCTACGTTGAAGGTATGCTGGCTCGCGAGCTGCAAACCTCTACTTATCTGGGTAACGGTATTGCCATTCCGCACGGCACCACTGATACCCGCGATTTAGTATTGAAAACCGGCGTTCAGGTGTTCCAGTTCCCACAAGGGATCGAGTGGGGCGAAGGCCAGACTGCTTATGTCGCTATTGGTATCGCCGCCAGCTCTGATGAGCACCTCGGTTTACTGCGTCAGCTGACACATGTATTAAGCGATGACGAGGTAGCTGAACAACTTAAAAACGCCACTTCAGCAGAAGAACTTCGCGCTTTGCTGATGGGCGAAAAACAGTCTTCATCTTTGCTGTTCGATAACTCACTACTGGCGCTGGATGTCACTGCAACCGACTTGATGACGCTGCAAGCATTAAATGCCGGGCGCATCAAACAGGCTGGTGCGGCAAACACCGAATTTGTTAGCCATGTTATTTCCAGCAAACCCCTTTATTTAGGCCAGGGCATCTGGCTGAACGACAGCACAGAAGGCAATCTTGCCAGCGCTGTCGCTATCAGCCGTCCTGCTGCTGTATTTGAAACTGAAGGCCAGCCGGTATCGCTTTTGATGACGGTTGCTGTGGCCGACGATCAACCCTTACAGGTCCTTAACCGCCTGAGCGACATGCTGATCAACAACACGGCTGACCGCTTGCTGAACGCAGATGCGCCAGAGTTGCTGACGCTGCTGACCAGTGACGCAGCGCCTGCACAAAATAGCCTGAGCGCCGAATTCCAGATCCGTAACGAACACGGTTTACATGCTCGCCCGGGCACCGTGCTGGTGAACACCATTAAACAATTTAACAGTGAGATAACCGTGACCAACCTTGATGGCACCGGCAAGCCTGCCAATGGCCGCAGCCTGATGAAAGTTGTGGCGCTTGGCGTGAAGAAAGGCCATCACTTGCGCTTTACCGCACAAGGTGATGATGCTGAACAAGCGCTGAAAGCGATTGGTGAAGCAGTCGCAGCCGGTCTTGGCGAGGGGGCAGCATGAGTCGTCGCGTCGCAACAATTACTCTGAACCCGGCATACGATCTTGTCGGTTACACCCCGGAAGTTGAACGTGGTGAAGTTAACCTGGTACGTACCACTGGCCTGCACGCTGCGGGTAAAGGCATCAACGTTGCTAAGGTTCTGAAAGATCTGGGCATCGACGTTACCGTTGGCGGCTTCCTGGGTAAAGACAACCAGGATGGTTTTCAGCAATTGTTCAGCGAACTGGGCATTGCTAACCGTTTTCAGGTGGTGCAGGGCCGTACCCGTATCAACGTTAAGCTAACCGAGAAGGACGGTGAAGTTACCGATTTCAACTTCTCTGGTTTTGAAGTCACGCAGTCGGATTGGGATCGCTTTGTTGCGGATTCCCTGAGCTGGCTTGGTCAGTTCGACATGGTCTGCGTCAGTGGCAGCTTACCCGCAGGTGTTTCTCCAGAAGCCTTCACCGACTGGATGACCCGTCTGCGCAGCCAGTGTCCGTGCATTATTTTCGATAGTAGCCGCGAAGCATTAGTCGCCGGTCTGAAAGCGGCACCATGGCTGGTGAAACCGAACCGCCGTGAACTGGAAATCTGGGCAGGTCGTAAACTTCCGGATATGAAAGATGTGATTGATGCTGCCCACGCGCTGCGTGAACAGGGGATTGCTCATGTGGTGATTTCTCTGGGTGCTGAAGGCGCACTTTGGGTTAACGCATCCGGTGAATGGATAGCGAAACCACCAAGTTGTGAAGTCGTCAGCACCGTAGGTGCCGGGGATTCCATGGTCGGTGGGCTGATCTACGGCCTGTTAATGCGTGAATCCAGTGAACATACCTTACGCCTGGCGACGGCAGTTGCGGCACTGGCGGTAAGTCAGAGCAACGTCGGTATTACCGATCGTACTCAACTGGCGGCCATGATGGCTCGTGTTGATCTGAAACCTTTTAACTGACAGCAGGAGAGGAACAATGAAAACGCTGCTGATTATCGAACCTGGTCTTGGACAGGCTCGCGCTTACCTCGCTAAAACGCTGTTGGGTTCCGCAGCTCAGAAGGCGCGTCTACAGATTATCGACAACCCGAACGATGCCGAAATGGCGATTGTGGTAGGTAATGCCATTCCTGCAGATAGCTCGCTGAACGGCAAAAAGGTATATCTGGGTGATATTGACCGTGCAGTTCAGCACCCGGAACTGTTTTTAGGTGAAGCGAAAGACAAAGCCAAACCTTACACGGCACCGGTAAACGCAGCACCTGTGGCTTTGGCTAAAGGGCCGAAACGTGTGGTTGCCATAACCGCTTGCCCAACGGGCGTCGCGCATACCTTTATGGCTGCTGAAGCCATTGAAACCGAAGCGAAAAAACGCGGCTGGTGGGTAAAGGTTGAAACTCGCGGTTCGGTTGGTGCGGGTAATGCGATTACGCCAGAAGAAGTCGCGCAAGCGGATTTGGTGATTGTTGCGGCAGACATCGAAGTGGATCTGGCTAAGTTTGCCGGAAAACCGATGTACCGCACCTCAACCGGTTTGGCGCTGAAGAAAACCGCGCAGGAGCTGGATAAAGCCGTTGCTGAAGCGACACCTTATGAAGCGGTTGGGCAAAGCAACACTGCCGCCAAAGAAGGCAAGAAAGAGTCTGCGGGCGCTTATCGCCACTTGTTGACCGGTGTGTCATTCATGTTGCCGATGGTAGTCGCGGGCGGTCTGTGTATCGCGCTGTCATTTGCTTTCGGTATCGAAGCGTTTAAAGAGCCGGGTACGCTGGCGGCGGCACTGATGCAAATCGGTGGCGGTTCAGCCTTTGCGTTGATGGTTCCTGTTCTGGCGGGCTACATCGCGTTTTCTATCGCTGACCGTCCAGGCCTGACGCCAGGTCTTATCGGCGGTATGTTAGCGGTTAGTACTGGTTCAGGTTTTATCGGCGGTATTATTGCGGGCTTCCTCGCAGGTTACATTGCGAAGCTGATCAGCACTAAGCTGAAACTGCCAACCAGTATGGAAGCGCTGAAACCGATCCTCATCATTCCATTGTTCTCAAGCCTGATTGTGGGTCTGGCGATGATTTATCTGATCGGTACGCCGGTTGCGAAAATCCTCGAGGGTCTGACTCACTGGCTGCAAACCATGGGCACGGCGAATGCGGTTCTGTTGGGCGCAATCCTTGGCGGTATGATGTGTACTGACATGGGCGGGCCGGTAAATAAAGCGGCTTACGCCTTTGGCGTCGGCTTGCTCAGCACTCAAACGTACGCACCAATGGCGGCGATTATGGCTGCTGGCATGGTGCCACCGTTAGCGATGGGCCTGGCAACATTTGTTGCGCGTCGTAAATTCGACAAAGCACAACAAGAAGGCGGCAAAGCGGCGATGGTTCTCGGCCTGTGCTTTATCACCGAAGGGGCTATCCCGTTCGCGGCTCGTGATCCAATGCGTGTTCTGCCGTGCTGTATCATTGGTGGTGCAGTGACAGGTGCGATTTCCATGGCGGTGGGTGCCAAACTGATGGCGCCACATGGCGGTCTGTTTGTGTTGCTGATTCCTGGCGCGATTACACCGGTTGTCGGTTACCTGATTGCGATTGTGGCAGGTACCTTGCTGGCAGGGTTGTCTTACGCCTTCCTCAAACGCTCAGAAACTGAATTAGCGGTTAAAGCGGTGTAATACACTTTACTGATTTCAAGCTCCCGGTTTCCACCGGGAGCTTTTTTTTGCTTATGCAGCAGCTTCTTGATGCTGTTGTGCTTTCAGCCACGCAATCTCTTCGGCCCATATATCCGGGTTCGTGGTTTCTAGAATCAACGGAATTCCGTCAAAGCGGCTATCACGCATGATCCAGCTAAACGGCGTGTGGCCAATATTGCCTTCGCCGAGGCTGTTATGACGGTCAACACGGCTAGCGAAGGCACTTTTCGCGTCATTCAGGTGCATGCCGCGCAAGTATTTGAAGCCAACAATACGCTCGAATTCAGCGAAGGTTTTTTCACAATCAGCTTCAGTACGCAGGTCATATCCCGCAGCAAAGGCGTGGCAGGTATCGATACACACGCCAACGCGTGATTTATCTTCTACGCCATCAATAATCGCCGCCAGATGTTCAAAACGGAAGCCAAGGTTGCTGCCCTGGCCTGCTGTATTTTCAATCACCGCCGTCACGCCTTTGGTTTTATCCAGCGCAATGTTAATCGACTGCGCGATACGCGCCAGACACTCTTCTTCAGGGATTTGCATCAGGTGGCTGCCCGGATGGAAGTTCAATAGTGACAGGCCCAACTGCATGCAGCGTTCCAGCTCATCAATAAAGGCTTGACGGGATTTTTCCAGCGCTTCTTCAACGGGGTGACCGAGGTTAATCAGGTAGCTATCGTGGGGGAGGATTTGGCCTGGACCGTAATGGTACTTTTCACAGGCACGTTTGAAATTGCTGATAACTTCTTCGGTCAGCGGCGCGGCACGCCACTGACGTTGGTTTTTGGTGAACAGGGCAAAAGCAGTGGCTTCAAGCTCGTGTGCGCGAATCGCGGCATTTTCCAGACCACCAGAGGCACTAACGTGTGCGCCAATAAACTTCATCATTCTTTCTCCTGTCAAAACCCGCTACCGGGAAAGCGATAATGATAGCGGGTTAGGCAGGAAATATCAGGACATAAAATGATGCACGCCGAGGTTAATCGCACCACCCCCAACGATGAGCCAGATAAACAGCACCAGGGCCATCAACAGCGGGCGCACACCGGCTTTTTTCAGCGCGCTGAAGTGGGTGGTCAAACCCAACGCGGCCATTGCCATGGCTAACATGAAAGTATCCAGTGTTATCAAGGCATTGACAGCCCATGTTGGCAGCAGGTGTAGCGAGTTAAACATCGCGACGACAATAAACAGCACTGCAAACCACGGGATGGTAATTTTACTTTTCTGCGCCTGACCTGCCGGAGCCAACTGCTTAACGCGAGCGGCCAGGAAAATCAGGAACGGAGCCAGCATCATCACGCGCAGCATTTTCGCAATTACCGCAGCATTTTCAGTCTCAGGGCTGATGGCATGACCCGCCGCCACCACTTGCGCCACTTCGTGCATGGTCGAACCGGTATAAATCCCGAAGGTTTCCGGTGTAAACCAGTGCGTCACATACGGATAAATCATCGGATAAATAAAGATTGCCAGCGTGCCGAAAATCACCACCGTCGCTACAGCTACCGTAACTTTACTGGCTTCAGCTTTAACTACCGGTTCGGTTGCCAGAATCGCTGCGGCACCACAAATACTGCTACCGGCACCAATTAACCAACTGGTTTGTTTATCCAGACCAAACACTTTCTGACCTAACCAACAGGCGAGGGCAAAGGTGCTGCTTAATGTCAGCACATCGATAATCACACCGCTGACCCCGACATCGGCTATTTGCGAAAACGTCAGTCGAAAGCCATAAAGAATGATGCCGAGGCGCAACAGATGTTGTTTGGCAAACAGCACGCCACCATCACAGTGTTGCCAGATTTTTGGGTACAGCGTATTGCCAATGACCATCCCGCATAAAATGGCGAGAGTTAGTGCTCCGAGGCCAAGGCCCGCAACGGAAGGAATGTTACCCAACCACAGTGCCAGCGCAGTAATTGCGCCTGCAAGCGCAAGACCTGGCAGGAAATGCCACAATGAATGACGATGAGTGGGAATTGATAACGTAGCCATAACCTTCTCCTTAGTGTTGGCAAAAGTGTATGGCTTGCTGGCTTAAAAATAAAATTGATTATATATTTATAACCAATCTGAATAAGTGTTAAGGCGCAATCACGATGCACATCACTCTGCGGCAACTCGAAGTTTTTGCCGAAGTCCTCAAAAGCGGTTCTACCACCCAGGCTTCACAGATGCTGTCGCTGTCGCAGTCGGCAGTAAGTGCTGCGCTGTCCGATCTCGAAGGGCAATTGGGTGTGCAGCTATTTGATCGTGTTGGTAAACGTTTGGTGGTCAACGAACATGGTCGTTTGCTGTATCCGCGCGTCGTGGGCTTGCTGGAACAGGCAACGGAAGTCGAACAGTTATTTAAAGAAGATAACGGCGCGATTCGCGTTTATGCCAGTAGCACCATCGGCAACTATATTCTGCCGGAAATGATTGCCCACTATCGCCGTGATTTCCCGGCGCTACCGTTGGAAATGAACGTCGGTAATAGCCAGGATGTGATTAACGCAGTGGCAGATTTCCGTGTCGATATTGGCCTGATAGAGGGGCCGAGCCATATGACGGATCTGGTCACCGAGCCCTGGCTTGAAGATGAGCTGGTGGTGTTTGCGCCGCCGAGTGCACCTTTCTTGCAACAGCCGATCACCCTGGATAGCCTGGCGGAACAGCCGTGGATCCTGCGCGAGAAAGGCTCCGGTACGCGTGAAATCGTTGATTACCTGTTGTTATCGCATTTGCCGCAATTCCAGCTTTGTATGGAATTAGGCAATTCAGAAGCGATTAAACACGCCGTGCGTCATGGCCTGGGCATTAGCTGCCTGTCACGTCGGGTGATTGAAGAACAGTTGGCCGCGGGATCGCTGGTGGAAGTGCCTGTGCCGTTACCACGCCTGGTGCGGACGCTGTATCGTATTCACCATCGCCAGAAGCATATATCCAACGCCTTACAGCGTTTTTTGAAATATTGCGATGAGTAAGATGGGTTTATATAAATCAATACACCGTAATTAAACGAAAGTTAATTAATGGAGTCAGTGCAGTGTAAAATACGATTAACCGTAAATCTATTTTATATTGCTGCGTTTATTGATTCGCTGTTTATAAAGCGCCACATAGTATGGCGTTTTTAAATTCAGAGTATTTCAATATGAGCAAACTACTGATTACCGGCGCAACAGGCTTTCTGGGCGGCGCTGTATTGGCGCGGGCGCTATCAGATTCATCTTTTGAATCCATTCTGCTACTGGTTAGAGCAAACACGGCTGGTGAAGGTGTCGCTCGTGTCAGAAATAACCTGGCTAATTTTGGGTGTAACGAAACACTACTCGCTAAAATTAATGAAAAAAATATATTGCTGGGTGACCTGGCTTATTCCGAAGACTTTTTGAATGATGAAAGACTTTCCTCGGTGACTCATGTTATTAACTCCGCTGCCGTCGCTTCATTTGGTGATAACGCATTAATCTGGAAAGTGAATGTTGAAGGCACACTAAAATTCGTTAAACGCATGGCTGATGTTTCTGGTTTAGTGCGCTTTGTGCATGTGGGAACTGCTATGTCTTGCGTGCCTGAGGCGGGAACCCTGGTCACTGAGAGCATGACACGTAAGCCTGAAGAAGAGCATTTGGTGCAATACACCTGGTCTAAATCCACCATCGAACAATTAATCGTCGAACAATGCCCGCAGCTCCCGCTGGTGATTGCACGTCCGTCGATTGTAGTCGGCCACAGTGAAGAAGGGTGTCGTCCATCCAGCAGTATTTTCTGGGTATTCCGTATGGCTCTGATGCTTGGGAAATTCATGTGCGCGATGGAAGATAAGATTGATGTGATTCCGGTGGATTACTGCGCTGAAGCTTTGTTGTTATTAACTCAACATATTGAACTCACTGACAAGGTTTACCATATTTCTGCCGGGGATACGGGAAGTACCCGATTTGTTGAAATTGACCGCGCTATGGCAGCTGCATTAGATCAGAACCCTATTTATGCGACTTATCAGCAAGTAGATTATAGCGAGCTTGTCAAAAACCGTAGAGAATTCAAAACTATTTATGGGCCATGTAACGAGCGTCTTATGCTAAGAGCGATGCGTTTATACGGTGAATTCTCGATGTTAAATGTGCGTTTCTCGAATAAAAAACTGCTGGATTTAGGCATGTCGCCGCCGCCGCGCTTCGTTGACTACATTAATCGCTGTGTCGACACCACCCGCGATTTCAGTATCCCTGAATTAATGAAGGTTGATTTTAAATAAAATAACCCGCCAAACCGCATGGGGAATGGATTCCCGCGTAGCACGACAGCCTGGCTCACTCCCTCTTTTCATCTACTATCATAAGTGCGTTACTTATAATTCTTCTCCGATCATGAAGCTCTCTTATAACTTCGTATTTCTACTACATGTATAGGGCTGGTTTGCTACAATCGCGCCTCATTTTTTGGAAGGACCGCAATTTTCTATGGTTTCTCAAGATCAAACAACACAAGCGCCTGGCTTACGACGTGAGCTAAAAGCGCGCCACTTAACGATGATCGCCATTGGCGGATCCATCGGTACCGGGCTATTTGTTGCCTCTGGTGCAACCATTTCTCAGGCGGGTCCTGGCGGCGCGCTGTTGTCCTACATGCTGATTGGTCTGATGGTGTACTTCCTGATGACAAGCCTGGGCGAGCTTGCGGCATACATGCCGGTTTCTGGTTCGTTTGCCACCTACGGGCAGCAATACGTTGAAGAAGGCTTCGGCTTCGCGCTGGGCTGGAACTACTGGTACAACTGGGCAGTCACTATCGCGGTTGACCTGGTCGCCTCACAATTGGTGATGAACTACTGGTTCCCGGACACCCCAGGCTGGATCTGGAGTGCGTTGTTCCTCGGCATCATGTTCCTGCTCAACTACATCTCTGTTAAAGGCTTTGGCGAAGCAGAATACTGGTTCTCACTGATTAAAGTGACGACGGTTATCATCTTTATCATTGTCGGCGTGATGATGATTCTTGGCATCTTCAAAGGTGCACAACCTGCGGGGTGGAGCAACTGGGCGGTAGGCGATGCGCCATTTGCGGGTGGGTTCTCCGCCATGATTGGTGTGGCGATGATCGTCGGCTTCTCCTTCCAGGGGACTGAGCTTATCGGTGTTGCTGCGGGTGAATCTGAAGATCCGGGTAAGAACATTCCACGCGCTGTGCGTCAGGTGTTCTGGCGTATCCTGCTGTTCTATGTGTTCGCGATTCTGATTATCAGCCTGATCATTCCTTATACCGATCCGAGCCTGCTGCGTAACGATGTGAAAGACATCGGCGTTAGCCCGTTCACTCTGGTATTTGAACATGCAGGTCTGCTCTCAGCTGCGGCAGTGATGAACGCCGTTATCCTGACTGCAGTACTGTCAGCGGGTAACTCCGGGATGTACGCATCGACTCGTATGCTTTACACCCTGGCATGTGATGGCAAAGCGCCACGTATTTTCTCTAAGCTGTCCGCTGGTGGTGTGCCGCGTAATGCGTTGTATGCAACCACGGTTGTGGCGGGCTTGTGCTTCCTGACATCAATGTATGGCAACCAGACCGTGTACCTGTGGCTGCTGAACACATCCGGTATGACTGGCTTTATTGCCTGGTTAGGTATCGCGATCAGCCACTACCGTTTCCGTCGTGGTTATGTGAAGCAAGGGCTGGATCTCAACGACCTGCCGTATGTTTCAGGCTTCTTCCCTGTCGGGCCTATCTTTGCCTTCGCCCTGTGTCTGATTATCACACTGGGCCAGAACTACGAAGCGTTCCTGGCCGATAAGATTGACTGGGCTGGGGTGACAGCGACCTATATCGGTATCCCGCTGTTCCTGGCAATTTGGTTCGGCTACAAAATTACCAAAGGGTCTCGTTTTGTGAAATACAGCGAAATGACCTTCCCAAAAACGTTTAAGAAGTAATAAATTTCGAACCGACAATATTACAAGGTTCGTTAATAAAAAAAGGGCAACGATATATTCGTTGCCCTTTTTTATTTATCAAGAAAGCCCTTTTTTACCCTGATTATCTATTGGATATTCCTTCGCCGTACCGCCGTTTCTTGGGTATCAGTCGGCAATATGCAGCCGCAATTGCTCGATAAACACTATCTGCGTAAGCACGGTAAAAGCGCCTATTACGGTCAATAAATAGCGGTCAATAATTCACTTCACAATGGCGGATGACACTTCGTTTATCCGCCCTACAAACCCCGTTCCTGCCGTTACAACTGCACTCGATACCTTACAAAATTTAACAATTTGATTGATAACCATTCTCGTTTAATTTATGGTGTCGCCACGCTTTACCCCGGCTGGATGTCGGTGAGTAAGGTTCGACGTCGTTTGCCAATGTAGCGGGCGACGCACCAAGGAATGTGAGCCTTTTAGCTTGTAATTCACCTCATGGAGAAAGGAATGTTAAGGTTGAATCCCATCGTCCGGGGAGGACTCTGCGCGTCAATAATCACCGCTGCGTTTCCGGTAATTGCCGAACAACGTGAAGACACGATGGTGGTGACTGCGTCTGCCACCGAGCAAAACCTCAAAGATGCCCCAGCCAGTATTAGCGTTATTACTCAAGAAGATCTGAAGAAAAAGCCTATCCAGAACCTGAAAGATGTTTTGCAGGAAGTCCCAGGTGTGCAACTGACTAATGAAGGGGATAACCGCCAGGGCGTCAGTATTCGTGGTCTGGACAGCAGCTACACGCTGATTCTGGTGGATGGCAAGCGGGTGAACTCGCGTAATGCCGTCTTCCGTCATAACGATTTTGACCTGAACTGGATCCCGGTTGACGCCATTGAACGTATCGAAGTGGTGCGTGGGCCGATGTCTTCACTTTACGGTTCCGATGCGTTAGGCGGCGTGGTCAACATTATTACGCGCAAAGTGGGCAAGGCCTGGCACGGCACCGTGACGGCAGATACCACCATTCAGGAAAATCGCGATCGCGGGGATTCTTATAACAGCAACTTCTTTGCCAGCGGCCCCATCATCGACAACCTGCTCGGCGTCAAAGTTTACGGCAACCTTGGCAAGCGCGAAAAAGACAAACAAGAATCTTCCAGCACCAGTACTACGGGTGAAACGCCGCGCATTGAAGGCTATACCACGCGCAGCGGCAGTGCGGAATTTGCCCTGACGCCAACCGAAAACCAGGACATGAGCTTTGGTTATGGTTTTGACCGCCAGGACCGTGATTCTGACTCGCTGAATAAAAACCGTATGGAGCGCCAGGATTACTCGATTTCCCATAACGGGCGTTGGGATTACGGCAATACCGAACTGCGTTTTTATGGCGATAAAATCGATAACCTCAATCCAGGCAACAGTTCACCTATCACCTCGCGCAACAACAGCCTCGACGGCAAACTGGTGCTGCCTTTGGGCGACATCAACCAATTACTGACCTTTGGCGGCGAATGGCGTCACGATAAATTAACTGACCCAGTTAACCTCTCCGGCAGTAACAGCAGCGAAACCTCTGCCAGCCAGTACGCCTTGTTCCTGGAAGATGAATGGCGGATTTTCGAACCGCTGGCGTTGACCACCGGCGTACGTATGGACGACCACGAAACTTACGGCGATCACTGGAGCCCGCGTGCCTATCTGGTGTATAGCGCGACCGATACCATCACCATGAAAGGCGGCTGGGCAACGGCATTTAAAGCGCCATCGTTGCTGCAACTGAGTCCCGACTGGACCAGCAACTCTTGCCGTGGCTCTTGTAAGATTGTCGGCAGCCCCGATCTGAAACCAGAAACCAGTGAGAGCTTCGAGTTCGGTCTGTATTACGCAGGCGATGAAGGTCTACTGGATGGTGTGTCTGGCAGTATCACCACCTTCCAGAACAACCTCGACGACATGATTGATATTAACCGCACGCAGAACCGTGCACTGGCGCCGTCGTATCCAAACTTTGTTGGTTTTGACAGCGCGGGTCGGCCAATTTTCAAATATTACAACGTTAACAAAGCGCGTGTTCGTGGCGTAGAAACTGAGGTGAAAGTGCCATTCAACGATCAATGGAAATTGACGCTGAATTACACCTATAACGATGGGCGAGATTTGAGTGGCGGTGGCAATAAGCCGCTGGCTTCACTGCCATTCCATACCGCCAACGGCACGGTGGATTGGTTGCCGCTGGATGACTGGTCGTTCTATGTTTCTGCGAACTACACCGGCGAGCAGCGTGCCACGACTGATGGCGCACCAACACCTGGCGGTTATGTGGTGTGGAATACCGGTGCGGCATGGAAGGCGACGAAAGACATCAAATTGCGCGCGGGTGTGCTGAACCTCGGCGATAAAGATTTGAGCCGCGACGATTACAGTTATAACGAAGATGGTCGTCGTTACTTTATGGCGGTGGATTACACGTTCTGATTTTCCCCCCTCGCCCTGGCAATCTTGTCAGGGTGAGATCTGTAAGCCTCGCTGATTTTCCGTTCACTCGTGCGTTCAGTTATCTCTGTGATTCCCGCAAACGGTGAACGAATCAAGGGGTTAACGCCAACCCCTTGATAATCCAGGCGCACGGCAAATCAATCGCCGCAAGCGGTAAACACCGTTTTTCACCCAACATTCGGGGTCGTTCGCGACTCGTTCCCGACGATCGCTCTCTCACGTGGTTCCCGACCACGTGACCCCGACTGAAGGGTAAAAAACGGCGCGATTGAAGCCGGGAACAAAGTCAAAACCGCCTTGGCTTTTGACTTTGACCTTGAATTTCGGGTCCGGCTTAAATCGCCCCTCAAAGTTGTGACTAAGAGACAGCCCTGAGGGAGAGGGGATAGCCCAGTTTTCTCCCTCTCCTGTGGGAGAGGGCCGGGGTGAGGGCAAACCAAATCAAACAGTTACCCCAAATGCTCCGCGTGGAACCGCAAATGGTCTTCCACAAACGAAGCAATAAAGTAATAACTATGGTCGTAACCTGGCTGCACCCGCAGAGTTAACGGCCAGTTTTTCTGCCGCGCCACTTCAGCAAACTGCGCGGGTTGTAGTTGATCTGCTAAGAACTGATCGGCATCCCCTTGATCGATAAGCACCGGAATCGCCTGCGCGCTATCGGCCTGCGTCAATAAACAGCAGCTATCCCATTCGCGCCATTTCTCTTCGTCTGCACCTAAATAAGCCGCAAACGCTTTTTTCCCCCACGGGACGCGCGTTGGATTCACAATCGGCGCAAATGCAGAAACCGAACAATAACGGCCAGGGTTTTTCAACGCGATGCTCAGTGCGCCGTGGCCACCCATCGAATGGCCGAAAATAGAGGCTTTATCGCTGATGCTGAAATTATCGGCAATTAACGCGGGCAACTCGTGATTAATGTAGTCGTACATGCGGAAATGGTCAGCCCACGGCTGCTCTGTCGCGTTCAGGTAAAAACCTGCGCCCTGGCCGAGATCGTAACTTTCATTATTCGGCACATTTTCACCGCGCGGACTGGTGTCCGGCATCACCAGAACAATGCCCAGTTCAGAAGCGACACGTTGTGCGCCCGCTTTAGTGGTGAAGTTTTCGTCGTTACAAGTCAGGCCTGACAGCCAGTACAGAACGGGTGGGGGAGTGGTGCGCGGAGTTGGCAGAAAAATACTGAACGTCATCGGGCATTTCAATACCGCGGAATCATGGCGCCAGCGCTGCTGCCAGCCTTCAAAACATCGGTGTTCTTCAAGCAGTTCCATATAAATGTCCTTAAATATATTCAATATCAATGAATAACTTTCACTTCACCCCAGTCTAGTCATGCGGCATCATGCTGGCAACGAAATCGTAACAATTGGGGGCGATGTGGCACTTCGTATCGCGTTGACGGGATTTCTGGTGTTGGTGGTGGCAATGGGCATTGGCCGCTTTGCCTTTACGCCACAAGTCCCGCTGATGATAGCGGAAGGGCAACTTACCTTAACCAGTGCGGGTTTGGTAGCCGCGATTAACTATCTCGGCTATCTGATTGGCGCGTGGGATGCCATGCGCGCGCACCGGCGTGTCGAATTCCGTTTGATGCTCGGTGTTTGGGGGGCGGTGGTTTTGACGCTGTTATCCGCCACCGTCGATTCCGCATTGTGGCACGCGCTGATTCGCTTCCTGATTGGCTGTGTCAGTGGCTGGGCAATGGTGTTAATTGCCGCCTGGAGCAACGAGCAACTGGCGCGTTTAGGCAAGCCCGGTTTAAGCGCTGCGGTATTTGCCGGTCCTGGTGCCGGGATATTTATCAGCGGTTTGCTGGCGGTGGCGATCCACAGTTATGGTTTATCCGCAGCTCACGGCTGGTTGGTTTATGGCGTTCTGGCGTTGTTATTGATCTTATTAATCGCCCGCAACTTGCCACGCAAAGGGGAGTTACATCGCCCGGAAACGGCACCCGAACCGCTGGTTTTAACCGCGCCGCTCAAACGGCTGGTGTTGAGCTACAGCCTCGCCGGATTTGGCTATATTCTGCCCGCGACGTTTTTATCGCAAATGGCTAGCGCACGTTTTCCTGGTAGCGTATTCGCGCAATTCGTCTGGCCGATATTTGGCGGTGCGGCGGTATGCGGTATTTTGCTGGGTATTGCCACACGATTTTGGCTGCAAACCCATCAACGCTTAGCGCTGGTACTTTGGTTGCAGGCGCTTGGAGTATTCGCCTCAGATATCATTCCCGGTATCAGCGGGCTGGTTCTGGGGGCGTTGTTAGTGGGCGGCGGGTTCTTATGTGCGGTGCAATTGTCATTACAATATGGCCGTGAACTGGCACCGCAACATACCCGTTATATGGCGGGATTACTGACCAGCGGATACGCGATGGGGCAGTTGGTTGGGCCAATGTTATCGGCAACCTCGACTTCGCTAACCGGGCAACTGGAGCCAGCTTTATATGTCGCAGGGTTGGCATTGTTGGTTGGTGGCGGTTTAGTTTGGCGAAGGTTTTGACGATTTCATTAATTATCGTCCGCACTACTGGATTATGCGACCGTGCTCACGCACAATAAGCGCACACTTTGCCCCATGTAGGGCCGAGGTCAGCCACACCTGCAGGAGAAAATAGTATGCCATCATTAAGTCCAGAAGCCGCATTGGTTCACGAAGCATTAGTTGCACGCGGCCTGGAAACCCCGCTGCGTCCGCAATTGCGTGAACTTGATAACGAAACCCGCAAACGTCAGATTGCCGAGCATATGACGGAAATCATGCAGTTGCTGAATCTTGATTTGAGCGACGACAGCTTGATGGAAACGCCGCATCGCATCGCCAAAATGTATGTCGATGAGATTTTCTCCGGCCTCGATTATGCCAACTTCCCAAAAATCACCGTCATCGAAAATAAGATGAAGGTCGATGAAATGGTCACCGTGCGCAACATCACGCTCACCAGTACCTGTGAACACCATTTCGTGACTATCGACGGTAAAGCGACAGTTTCATATCTGCCAAAAGATACCGTCATTGGCCTGTCAAAAATTAACCGTATTGTGCAATTCTTTGCCCAGCGCCCGCAGGTTCAGGAACGCTTAACTCAGCAAATCCTGATTGCCCTGCAAACGCTGCTTGGCACCAACAATGTGGCGGTATCTATTGATGCGGTCCATTATTGTGTGAAAGCGCGTGGTGTGCAGGACGCAACCAGTGCCACGACGACCACGTCGTTAGGCGGCTTGTTCAAATCCAGCCAGAATACCCGTCAGGAATTTCTGCGCGCTGTGCGTCATAACTAACATTTATCAGGCAGGGTGTATGGAGAGAAACGGTACGCTGGATTTTGTCCGTGGCGTCGCTATTCTCGGCATTCTGCTGCTTAATATCGTGGCCTTCGGTTTGCCGAAGGCGGCGTATCTGAACCCTGCCTGGTCCGGTGCTATTACTGACCGCGAGGCCTGGACATGGGCCATTCTTGATCTCTTTGCCCAGGTCAAATTCCTCACCTTATTCGCTTTATTATTTGGCGCTGGCTTGCAGATGTTGTTACATCGCGGCAAACGCTGGATTCAGTCACGTCTGACGTTATTAGTCTTGTTGGGTTTCATGCACGCTATCTTGTTATGGGATGGCGATATTTTGCTGGCTTATGGTTTAGTCGGCCTGGTGTGCTGGCGCTTGATTCGCGACGCGCCGGGGATTCGCTCACTGTTTAATACCGGGGTAATTCTCTATCTCACCGGCATTGGGGTATTGCTGTTGCTGGGCTTTATCTCTGGTGATGCGCCGAACCGTTCCTGGGTGCCGGATGCGGCCAACCTGCAGTATGAGCAATGGTGGAAATTGCAGGGCGGGAGCGAAGCAATCAGTAATCGCATTGACTTACTTTCCTCAAATTTAGTGGCGTTAGGCGCGCAGTACGGCTGGCAACTGGCTGGAATGATGCTGCTTGGTGCGTCATTAATGCGTAGCGGTTGGTTGCGTGGGGAGTTCAGTTTGCATCATTACCGCCGCACCGGCTGGTGGCTGATTATCGTCGGTATGTTAATCAACATTCCGGCTATTTATGCCCAGTGGCACCTTGGCTGGGGTTATCGCTGGTGTGCTTTCTTGCTGCAAGCCCCGCGTGAATTGAGTGCGCCGTTTCAAACTATCGGTTATGCCGCGCTGGCATTTGGCTACTGGCCGCAGCTTTCGCGTTGGCGACTGGTGAATGCTGTCGCGCATGTCGGGCGCATGGCGCTATCGAATTACTTGCTGCAAACGCTGATTTGCACCGCATTCTTCTTCCAGATGGGCGGTTATATGAAGTATGACCGCCTGTCGCTGCTGGCTTTCGTTCCCGCGGTCTGGGTCATCAACATTGTCTTTTCAATGCTATGGCTGCGTTTCTTCCGCCAGGGGCCAATTGAATGGCTATGGCGACAACTCACAGCACGTGCTGCTGGGGTTTCTCTGAAACATACAACAAGATAATGATATACATCACAAACGTTAACGATTTGTATGTAACCGTTTTCATCGATGTGATCATCCTCACGTAGTCATTCCCGCGTCGCTGCCAGAATAGCCACCTTGCCAAATACAGGGTGCATTCATGAGACTAACTCCTCTTTCGACTGGTGAAAAATATGATCACCATTCGTGACGTTGCCCGCATCGCCGGTGTCTCAGTGGCGACCGTTTCTCGTGTACTTAACAACAGCGCGCTGGTCAGTGCGGACACCCGTGAAAGCGTAATGCAGGCGGTGGCGCAGCTGGGTTATCGGCCAAACGCTAACGCCCAGGCTCTGGCAACTCAGGTCAGCGATACCATCGGCGTGGTGGTGATGGATGTGTCCGATCCGTTCTTTGGCGCGCTGGTGAAGGCCGTGGATGTTGTGGCACAGCAGCACAACAAATATGTGCTCATCGGCAACAGCTACCACCAGGAAGAAAAAGAGCGTCATGCCATTGAAGTGTTGATTCGTCAGCGCTGTAACGCATTGATTGTTCATGCTAAAGCTCTCGGTGACCAAGAATTAGCTGAGTTCCTCGATCAAATTCCCGGCATGGTGCTGGTTAACCGAATTGTGCCGGGCTACGAACACCGTTGCGTGGGGCTTGATAACGTCAGTGGTGCGTTGATGGCAACACGGATGCTGTTTAATCAAGGTCATCAACGCATTGGTTATCTGGCCTCCAGTCATGCGATTGAAGATAACGCACAACGCCGTGAAGGCTGGATGCGTGGCATGACAGAGCAGGGGATTACCCCGCCAGAAAGCTGGGTAGGCGTAGGTTCACCGGATATGCAGGGTGGCGAAGCGGCAATGGTGGAATTGCTTGGCCGTAATCTGCAACTCAGTGCGGTGTTTGCTTACAACGACAGCATGGCTGCCGGAGCGTTAACTGCCTTGAAAGATAACGGGATTGTCGTGCCGCATCATGTTTCAGTGATCGGTTTTGATGATATTCCCATCGCGCGTTACACCGATCCGCAACTCACCACGGTGCGATACCCCATTGTTTCAATGGCGCGTCTGGCGACGGAACTGGCGCTACAAGGGGCGGCAGGAACGCTCGATATTGGTGCAACGCACTGTTTTATGCCGACTTTGGTGCGCCGCCATTCGGTGGCTCCACGGCAAATTGCGGCATCGATCACTCTCTGAATAAAGTCTTTGATGTAACCGGTTTCAATTTGTGAGTAAATTCACAGTTAATTAACATTGCGATGACTATGATGTCAGCGTTTTATCAGCTGAAACTATATGTAACGCTGACTCATCAGTTTGCGCATAGGTATTAAGCAAAAAAATCATCAATAAAAGCAGTTATGGATCGTTACCGAACACGGAAGAGTTTTTTACTATAGAAAATTTTCGGCATTCAGTAACATTTTTGTAACAGTGCTGCCTGCCTGAATACCTAATGTACTACCCTGCAAAAAACCGGAGATACCATGAATAAGAAGGTTTTGACCCTGTCCGCTGTTATGTCTTGCATGTTGTTTGGCGCAGCCGCTCATGCAGCTGATACCCGTATTGGTGTGACCATTTATAAATATGACGATAACTTCATGTCAGTGGTTCGCAAAGCGATTGAGAAAGACGCAAAAGCTTCTCCAGACGTAGAACTGCTGATGAACGACTCGCAAAACGACCAGTCCAAGCAGAACGATCAGATTGACGTACTGTTGGCAAAAGGCGTGAAAGCACTGGCAATCAACCTGGTTGACCCTGCTGCTGCGGGCACCGTTATCGAAAAAGCTCGCGGCCAGAACATTCCAATCGTGTTCTACAACAAAGAACCTTCTCGTAAAGCGCTGGATAGCTACGACAAAGCTTACTACGTGGGTACTGACTCTAAAGAGTCTGGCATCATCCAGGGCGACCTGATTGCTAAACATTGGGCAGCTAACCCGGCATGGGATCTGAACAAAGATGGTCAGGTTCAATTCGTTCTGCTCAAAGGCGAACCAGGCCACCCGGATGCTGAAGCTCGTACTACCTATGTTATTAAAGAGCTGAATACCAAAGGCCTGAAAACTCAACAGCTGCAGTTAGATACTGCAATGTGGGATACCGCTCAGGCAAAAGATAAGATGGACGCATGGTTGTCTGGCCCGAACGCTAACAAAATCGAAGTGGTTATTGCCAACAACGATGCGATGGCAATGGGTGCAGTTGAAGCGCTGAAAGCGCACAACAAATCTTCTATTCCAGTCTTTGGTGTTGATGCCCTGCCAGAAGCTCTGGCACTGGTTAAATCTGGCGCAATGGCCGGTACCGTTCTGAACGATGCCAACAACCAGGCTAAAGCAACCTTCGATCTGGCTAAAAACCTGGCCGATGGTAAGCCTGCCGCTGAAGGCACTAAGTGGAAGATTGAGAACAAAATCGTTCGTATCCCATACGTCGGTGTTGATCAGAGCAATCTGGCTGAATTTACTGGTAAATAAGTATCCTTCATACTTCGAGCCGCAGATGCGTTAACTGCACTCGCTCACCCCGGTCACTTACTTAAGTAAGCTGCCGGGGACTCACGAGCTTGTCGCCTTTGTGCAACTCGAATTATTTTGGATATGGTTTTAAAAAAAGTGTCGAGCCGGATGTGATTTTCGTCCGGCTCAATCCACTCAGTGACACTATTGGAACCGTAATTATGGTCGACAATATTACAAATCAGTCGTCGGAATATTTGTTGGAAATGACCAACATTAATAAATCATTCCCCGGCGTTAAGGCACTGGATAATGTTAATTTAAAAGTTCGTCCTCATTCCATTCACGCATTAATGGGTGAGAACGGTGCAGGCAAATCAACATTATTAAAATGCCTATTTGGGATCTATGCCAAAGATTCCGGCAGTATTCTTTTTCAGGGACAAGAAGTTAACTTTTCCAGCACCAAAGAAGCGCTGGAAAATGGTATTTCTATGGTGCACCAGGAATTAAACCTGGTTTTACAACGTACCGTAATGGATAACATGTGGCTGGGGCGCTACCCAACTAAAGGTGTATTTGTCGACCAGGACAAAATGTACCGCGATACCAAACATATTTTCGATGAACTGGATATTGATATTGACCCTAAAGCACGTGTCGGCACATTGTCAGTATCACAAATGCAGATGATCGAAATTGCCAAAGCGTTTTCTTACAATGCCAAAATCGTCATTATGGATGAGCCAACATCCTCACTGACAGAAAAAGAAGTTAATCACCTTTTCAAAATCATCCGTAAATTAAAAGAACGCGGCTGCGGTATTGTTTATATCTCCCACAAAATGGAAGAAATTTTCCAGCTGTGTGATGAAATCACGATTTTACGTGACGGGCAGTGGATTGCCACCCAGCCATTAGAAGGGCTGGATATGGATAAAATTATCTCCATGATGGTGGGCCGCTCGCTAAACCAACGCTTCCCGACAAAAGAAAACGTGCCGGGTGAAGTGATTATGGAAGTCCGTAACCTGACTTCACTACGTCAGCCTTCGATTCGCGATGTTTCCTTTGATTTGCACAAAGGGGAAATTCTTGGCATTGCTGGTCTGGTCGGTGCAAAACGTACTGATATTGTTGAAACACTTTTTGGTATCCGTGAAAAATCAGACGGTACTATTACGTTGCACGGCAAAAAGATTAATAACCATAGCGCGAACGAAGCGATTAACCATGGCTTTGCCCTGGTGACAGAAGAACGTCGCTCAACCGGTATTTATGCGTACCTGGATATTGGTTTTAACTCACTGATTTCTAATATTCGCAATTATAAAAACAAAGTTGGCTTACTGGATAATTCGCGCATGAAAAGCGATACCCAATGGGTAATCGACTCAATGCGTGTCAAAACACCAGGTCATCGCACGGCGATTGGTTCGCTGTCCGGTGGTAACCAACAAAAAGTGATTATTGGCCGTTGGTTATTAACACAGCCAGAAATTTTAATGTTAGATGAACCGACTCGCGGGATTGATGTTGGGGCTAAATTTGAAATTTATCAGCTTATTGCTGAACTCGCCAAAAAAGGGAAAGGAATCATCATTATTTCGTCCGAAATGCCAGAGTTGTTAGGGATTACAGATCGTATCCTGGTGATGAGCAATGGTCTCGTTGCCGGAATTGTAGACACTAAAACAACCACGCAGAACGAAATATTACGTCTTGCGTCTGTGCACCTTTGATAATTTAGGGGCTATTAAAATGAGTGCGTTAAATAAGAAAAGTTTTCTAACTTATCTGAAAGAAGGCGGCATTTATGTCGTATTGTTGGTGCTGCTGGCGATTATTATTTTCCAGGACCCAACGTTTTTAAGCTTGATGAACTTAAGTAACATTCTGACCCAGTCTTCCGTGCGTATCATCATTGCATTGGGTGTGGCGGGGCTGATTGTGACTCAGGGTACTGACCTGTCAGCAGGTCGCCAGGTAGGTTTAGCGGCGGTTGTCGCGGCGACATTCCTGCAATCAATGGAAAACGTAAACAAAGTTTTCCCTGAAATGAGCACCATGCCAATCCCGTTGGTTATCCTGATCGTTTGTGCTATCGGCGCAATCATTGGTCTGGTTAACGGTATTATCATTGCTTACCTGAACGTGACGCCGTTTATCACCACTTTGGGTACCATGATCATCGTTTACGGTATCAACTCCCTGTACTACGACTTTGTTGGCGCATCGCCAATTGCGGGGTTCGATAGCGGGTTCTCGACCTTTACCCAGGGCTTTATCAAGATGGGTAACTTTAAGCTCTCGTACATCACGTTCTATGCGTTGATTGCGATTGGCTTTGTCTGGATTCTGTGGAACAAAACGCGCTTTGGTAAGAACATCTTCGCCATCGGTGGTAACCCTGAAGCCGCTAAAGTTTCTGGTGTTAACGTTGCACTGAACCTGATCATGATTTACGCGCTGTCTGGTGTGTTCTACGCCTTCGGCGGGATGTTAGAAGCTGGGCGTATCGGTTCTGCGACCAACAACCTTGGCTTCATGTACGAACTGGATGCGATTGCGGCGTGCGTCGTCGGCGGTGTGTCATTCAGCGGCGGCGTGGGGACGGTCGTGGGCGTGGTGACCGGTGTTATCATCTTCACCGTCATCAACTACGGTTTGACGTATATCGGCGTGAACCCTTACTGGCAGTACATCATCAAGGGTGCGATCATTATCTTCGCGGTCGCACTGGATTCATTGAAATACGCACGTAAGAAGTAATTTATTGTCAGGGTGGGCGAAGGCTCACCCTGATCATTTAATCAAAATGCACTGTCAAACTGTTCTTTTTTATCCACCGGATAAACTTTCCCATCAAAACGCAGAATAATATCTGTTTCCTCTTCGCCAACTTTTGTTTCTGCACATTTACCGGCTTTATCCCGGTTTGTTTCATTTGAGACTTTTTTATCGTGTACTCGCAGATCGGCATAGCCGTTGCTGGTAGTGTTTAACACCGAAATAGTTCGCTTGTTTTTCGTAAAATATCCCGTGCAAGCCCCATCCCACTCTCCGCTGTCAATCACCATACTGAAGTGATTAACCAGCAAAGGCAGCGTTTTGTCTTTAAGCACATACATATTCAGGCTTTCAACACCGAACTGGTTAACATTGGAAGAACCAGTATGGACAAAGCGGATGGCAAAGGCGCGTAAATCTGGGGTGAGCTGGTAACGTGCTGTATCGATGGTGACAGAGCTAGTTGCTATCGCATCATCCTGAACGGCTTGCGGGTGGGTATTGCGCGCAATTACCTTGCCGCTTTGTGTGTCCGTCACCATCACATCGACATCATAGATGGTAAAATCCGGTTCACCGTCAGGCGCAGATAACATCATCACCATAATGGTTTTGTCTGGAGCCCACGGCCACACTTTGCAGGCGCTGATACTTTCATTTAGCTGACTTGTAGGATGCAGCAACGCGGCCTGTGTTTTTAACTGCGCCATGCATTCTTCTTCTGCCTGCGCCAGTGCAGGTGCAGCCAGCAGACTGAGTGCGGGAACCAATGCCAGTAATATTTTATTAACAGCCATTCTTCCTTCCTTGAGGGCTTACTTTAGGGTTTTTTCTGTAACTCCAGCAACTGTTCTGGCGTCACAGCCGGATAAGCTTGTGCATCTTCAGGTACTTCATGCATTGCAGGAATTGGCACTAATGGGCCAAGAAAACGCGGTTCACGTTTAAAGATATACAGATCCGCGAGCGCGCCTAATCGGGCACCAAATTCACGGATACGTACAGTCATCATATTTTTTGGCGAGGGAACGGCGTAACACTGCGCCTGAATACCCATATGCAAGGCAATAAATAGCGCACGTTCGCAATGGAAACGCTGAGTGATAATGATGAAATCGTTGGTATCAAAGACTTTGCGGGTACGAACGATAGAATCCAGGGTACGAAAACCAGCGTAATCCAGCACGATGTCGGCCGGGTCAACACCACCGGCAATCAGATCTTTACGCATGGTCATGGGTTCGTTGTAGCTTTGCTGGGCATTATCGCCGCTTAACAGCAGGTAATTTACTTTACCGCTGTTATAAGCATTTAACGCGCCCTGAATACGGAATTGGTAATACTGATTAATCACGCCTGTGCGGTAATATTTGGCGGTTCCAAGCACCACGCCGACCTGGCGGTAGGGCAAGTCCTGCAATTCATCATAGACGTAAGGCGCAGTTTTCCAGCTTATCCAGCGGTCAAGACATAGCGCAGCGACCACAGCCAATCCGATTATCACCAACAGGCTATAAAACACGCGCTTCAACATGGACTTGCGGCTCTAAAAAAGGAGGGAATTTTATTCAAGGCTACTTTACCTGGTGGGTAAGAGCAAGATTCACTGCGTTGGTTGCGTTAAATTTAAACAGTACGGACGCAAGCACGCCCGTACTGTGAATATCAATTCAAAAGTGCGCGGTCAATATTCATACAGCCCAGCGCTTTTAGTGTGGCAGCGGTCGCATCCCATTGAGTTAGTGGTGCTTCGGCTTTTTCAGCAAGTATTGCCCGCTGAATATCGTTATAGTCATAACCCGAAAGACTCAGCAGATTCAGTGCGGCCTGCAGTGGTGGCAGGGAAGGATTGAATGCCGCGTTTTCTGCATAGCTCCCTTTGAAAATCGTCCTGTCACGCATTTCCAGCGCCACACCTGAAGGCGCGTTGCTGTACGGCGCATGGCTACGGTTTGCCGCGGCAATGGCGGCACGGCTTAATTCATCGCCCTGCAACTCAAAGCCATGGTCCATTTCATCAAGCAGCAAGGTTTTGATTTCTAAATCGCGTGGGCCAAAGGCATCAGGCAGATAATCGCCAAGCGTGGCGGGTTTACGGCCTGGCAAATTAATGCGTAGTGCTACACCGCTATTCAGCTCGTTCATAAACTGGCGGCAATGGCCACAAGGTGTGTAGTTAACCGTAATGGCGGAGAGTGCTTTTTCACCGCGCATCCACGCGTGAGTAATTGCGCTCTGCTCGGCATGAACGGTCTGCTGCATGGTGGAGCCGAGAAACTCCATATTGCCGCCAAAATAAAGGTTACCGCTTACACCGCGCGCCACAGCGCCGACATAAAACTGTGATAAATCAGCACGTGCACAAGAGGCTGCGAGTGGCAATAAGGCGAAGGCCAATGCATCGTCATCAAGGCCGGTCTGAGCTTTCAGTGATTCTACTTCGGAAGCAATAAACATTGCCGGGAAATGAGAGTCAGTAATCAAGGGTTGCAGTGCGGTTTGCAGTGCAGCCGGGAGTTGTGCGAGAGCAGCCTGAAAACGTGAGCGCATGGAAATTAGCCTCATAACAAGTGATTGACCCGTAGTTTACGGGTCTGTATAGGCTTTATATGTGATCTTAATCTAATTACAAATGCAACGTATGAAATAAAGAATGAAAATGCGCGATCTCTCGCAAGTTTTAACCTACAACGGCCAAAATAACCGGGAACAGGAACGGGGCAATCAGTGAGGTAATGATGCCGCAGATCACCAGCGCCAATGAGCTAAAAGCCCCTTCCTGGTAATCAAGTTCCGCGCAGCGAGCGGTGCCGAGGGCATGAGATGCCGTCCCCATCGCAAGACCTCGAGACGCCTTAGTGGTAATGTTCATTAAATTCAAAAGGGTATGACCAAATACGGCACCCAAAATACCGACAAAAATCACACAGACTGCGCTAATCGCCGGGATCCCACCGATACTGCCACCGACTGCCATTGCGATAGGGGTGGTCACTGATTTCGGCAAAATCGAAGCGGCAATTTGCGGAGTTGCCCCCATCAGTAATGCCACCGAAGTACCGGTAATCATCGCCACCATGCTGCCAATAAAACAGATAGTGATAATGGATTTCCAGCGCGCGCGAATCTGGTGAAGCTGTTCGTAAAGCGGGAAGGCGAGGGCAACAACGGCCGGTTGCAGCAAGTCATTTAATACTTTACTGCCTTCGAAATAATGTTCGTAAGGGGTACGGGTCAAGACCAGGATTGGGATTATCACAATCATGGAAATCAGCAACGGGTTCAGAACCGGCGATTTATAACGGACAGCAACCTGGCGAGCCAGGAAAAAAGTCGCCAGTGTTAAAGGTAAAGACCACCAAAGATGATGAATCATTTTGTCTCACCCTCGCGCTCGCTCACCACTTTACGCTCGCCATGCATTAACTGGGAACTCCAGCTCACCACCACTAACACCACCAGGGTACTGATAAAACATGAGACCACGACAGGGCCAAATTGTTGTTTTATTACATCGACATACTGCATCACACCTACGCCAATCGGCACAAACAGCAGCGCCATGTTACGAATCAATATTTGGCAACCGGGTTTAACCCATTTGGCAGGGACGATTTGCAGCGACAGCAATACAAACAGAATCAGCATGCCAATAATGCTGCCGGGGATGGTGATAGGAAGCAGTGACGAAATGGCAATACCTGCATATAAGCATATGTAAATTAATATAAATGCCCGCAGGTACTGCCATAGTGCGGTGAGTGAGTTACGCATAGTGATTACCTTTTAGAAAACGCATTCATCATACAATTAAACTCAAAAATGTGCTACCGGTCACATCATGAATTATTAGCATACCAAACATTCCTGTCTGGAACGTTCCAGAAAGTTTTGGGCATTATCACAACAGGTATTTTGAGGACAAAAAAAGCGGCCCGTAGGCCGCTCTTCAAAGCTGTAATCTTCGCTTAGTTCAAACGCACCGGCATACCGGAACGGCCCTGAATAGCTTGATCCAATACTGTGCTGTCAACGTCAGGCTGAGCGGTAATCGCGGTCACGTTGTTTTTCAGCGTGATAGGGACAATCTCAGTGGAGTTGAACTGCGCTTCAGTGGTCGACAGTGGGTTATGCACTTCAATGTAGCGCGTACCATCTGGCTCAACGGTGGCTTTTACCGGTTCGTTGATGAACTGAACGCGGGTACCGACCGGCACTTTCTCGAACAGGAATTTGATGTCTTCATTACGCAGACGCACACAACCGTGGCTTACGCGCAGGCCGATACCAAAGTTTGCGTTGGTACCGTGAATTGCATACAGACGACCAATGTACAGTGCATACAGACCCATCGGGTTATCCGGGCCAGCTGGAACAACCGCTGGCAGTGGCGTACCGGCAGCAATATATTCTGCGTGCATTTTCTTCGTTGGCGTCCAGGTTGGGCCCGCTTTCTTACGTTCTACTTTTGTTGTCCAGTTCAGTGGGGTGTCTTTACCCAACTGGCCGATACCGATTGGCAGCACGATAACCGTGTTGGAGCCAGCAGGGTAATAGTAGAGGCGCATTTCAGCACTGTTAATAACAATACCTTCATGGACGGTGTCCGGCAGAATCAGCTGCTGAGGAATATTCAGGATGGTACCAGGCTTTGGCAAATACGGGTCAACACCCGGGTTTGCTTCCAACATGTTGGAAAGACCCATCTGGTAACGTGCTGCGAATTCTTCCAGCGGTGCGGTGCTACCTTCAGGAATGGTGACAACCTGGTTTTGACCAATCAAACGGCTGCCATCAGTAGGCAGAGGATAGGTCACGGCAGAAGCTGTTTTGCTAAAAGACACGACAGCCACAAATGCCAGTAAAATAGTGCGTAGTTTCATATTCATGGTATGCGAATTATTTACGGCCATGCAGGCTAGTTAGTGAAGAAACGGAGCGGTTTAGCCGCGCATTATATGTGCATTCTCGCGACCAGGGAAATCAGATGTGGATTAAATCACATTTTTTTCCATATTGATTATTTTATCGCCAGTGAACAAGCAGGGCGATCTGCACATTGAGTTATGGCATAATGTGCCGGATCTCACATCTTAAAACTTCTTTTACCAGGACATCTCTGTGCTAGTTTCCAGCAACGTCACAATGCAGTTCGGCAGTAAGCCGCTGTTTGAAAATATTTCTGTCAAATTTGGCGGCGGCAACCGTTACGGCTTGATCGGCGCTAACGGTAGCG
The DNA here is from genome assembly GCF_004361975.1 of Buttiauxella sp. JUb87. Lineage (NCBI taxonomy): Bacteria > Pseudomonadati > Pseudomonadota > Gammaproteobacteria > Enterobacterales > Enterobacteriaceae > Buttiauxella > Buttiauxella sp. JUb87. The sequence goes on along the minus strand of NZ_SNVY01000001.1, from coordinate 1,344,842 downwards.
GCAAGTCTACCTTTATGAAGATCCTCGGTGGCGATTTAGAGCCAACGCTGGGTAACGTTTCACTTGATCCGAACGAACGCCTCGGTAAGTTGCGTCAGGATCAATTCGCCTTTGAAAAATTCACCGTGCTCGACACGGTAATCATGGGCCACGCTGAACTCTGGGAAGTAAAAGAAGAGCGCGACCGCATTTACGCGTTACCAGAGATGAGCGAAGAAGACGGCTACAAAGTGGCTGACCTGGAAGTGTTGTACGGCGAAATGGACGGTTACACCGCTGAAGCACGCGCGGGCGAACTGCTGTTAGGTGTCGGCATTCCTGTAGAACAACATTACGGCCCGATGAGCGAAGTTGCTCCAGGCTGGAAACTGCGTGTGTTGCTGGCGCAGGCACTGTTCTCAAACCCAGAGATTCTGCTGCTTGATGAACCGACGAACAACCTGGACATCGACACCATTCGTTGGCTGGAAACCGTGCTGAACGAACGTAACAGCACCATGATTATCATTTCGCACGACCGTCACTTCCTGAACATGGTGTGTACTCACATGGCGGATCTGGACTACGGCGAACTGCGTGTTTATCCAGGCAACTACGACGAATACATGACGGCAGCAACACAAGTGCGTGAACGCCTGCTGTCTGACAACGCGAAGAAAAAAGCGCAGATTGCAGACCTGCAATCCTTCGTTAGCCGTTTTAGTGCCAACGCCTCTAAATCTCGCCAGGCGACTTCTCGTGCGCGTCAGATTGATAAAATCAAACTCGACGAAGTTAAAGCATCCAGCCGTCAGAACCCGTTCATTCGCTTCGAGCAGGACAAGAAACTGTTCCGTAATGCGCTTGAAGTTGAAGCTATGTCTAAAGGCTTTGATAACGGCCCACTGTTCAAAGGCGTTAACATGCTGCTGGAAGTGGGTGAAAAACTGGCGATTCTGGGTACTAACGGCGTGGGTAAAACCACTCTGCTTAAAACCCTGGTTGCTGAACTGACTCCAGACGCAGGTACTGTGAAGTGGTCTGAGAATGTGCAAATCGGCTATTACGCGCAGGATCATGAATACGAATTCGAAAATGACCTGACTGTGTTCGACTGGATGAGCCAGTGGATGCAGGAAGGCGACGACGAGCAAGCGGTGCGCAGCATTCTTGGCCGTCTGCTGTTCAGCCAGGATGACATCAAAAAGCCTGCTAAAGTGCTTTCCGGTGGTGAAAAAGGCCGCATGTTGTTTGGTAAGTTAATGATGGAACGCCCGAACGTTCTGGTGATGGATGAACCTACCAACCACCTGGATATGGAATCTATCGAGTCGCTGAACATGGCGCTGGAAATGTACCCAGGCACGCTGATCTTCGTTTCTCACGACCGTGAGTTTGTTAGCTCGCTGGCAACGCGTGTGATTGAGATTACCCCAGAGCGTGTGATTGACTTTACCGGCGGGTACGAAGATTACCTGCGCAGTAAAGGTATTGACGGTTAATTTAGTTTTGTAGGGTGGATAAGCGCTAGCGTCATCCTCCATTTGTACCTGATTGTCGGATGACGCTGCGCTTATCCGACCTACGAAATAGCTTCGTCAGCATTTTTAAACCGCCTTTCGGCGGTTTTTTTATATCTTAAATCTTCAATAAATCCTGCTCAATGCCATCAACAACCAAACGGCGTTTTTCCCCAGCAGGAAGCGTCAACTTCATCTCGCTCCATGCCGGTTGATAATCCCCTTTACGGCTAAACGACACATGAATCTCATCTGCCGTACAGCGAATTTCCCAGCTCAGCCACAACGCATTACCTTGCTGATAACCCCATGACTCGCCGTCGTCTTCAAACAGGCTGCCGTGTGAAACGCCAGTCCCTTGCAACGGATACACTTTCAACTCGCGCACATTATCAGCGCTCGCTAACACATGCGTAATGCGTGCAGAGTGCGGCAGGGCAGCACCGGCGCGCACCAGCAGCGGCAGGCGTTCGAGCGGAGCATCAACCACAATTGTCTGGCCGCCGCTATACCACTGGCCGGTGTAGTAATCGTACCAACCCGCGCCGTTTTCTGGCAGCCAGATTTCGCGCTCGCGTTGGCCTTCTTCCACCACACTTGCGACCAGCAAATCACGGCCCAGCATAAAGTCATCACACTCTTCGAAGGTTTTCGCGTCGTGCTCATGATCAAGGAAGGTGGAGCGCAGCATCGGTTCGTCGTCAGCATGGGCTTGCCACAGCAGCGTGTAGAAATACGGTAGCAGGCGATAGCGTGTTTCAATCGCGCTACGGATTGCCGGAGTCACACTTGCGTACATCCACGGCTCGTTGACAGTCTGGTCATCATTCCATGAGTGAATGGTGAAGCGCGGGTGCATCACGCCATTTTGTACCCAACGGACAAACAGCTCGGCATCTGGTTTGTCGCCAGAGAAACCGCCGACGTCATGCCCGACGTTATACAAACCTGACAGGCTCATGCCCACGCCCATACGAGTGTTGTAGCGCAGCGTATTCCAGTTGGTGCGGTTATCGCCGCTCCAGGTTTGCACGTAACGCTGCATCCCGGCGCAACCTGAACGCGAAATCAAATACGGGCGTTTTTCCGGTGCAAAGGCTTGTTGTGCTTCGAGTGAGGCACGCATCATCAACAGCGGCATGACTGGGCGAATATTTTTGATGGCGATTTCCTGGCCAAAGCCGTAGCAACGTGCTTCGCCATCCCACACTTCGTATTCGTTGTTATCGTTCCAGGTGGAGTCGATACCCATTTCCAGCAGTTGCGTAGTGACGCCGTTTTGCCACCATTTGACCGTTGCCGGGTTGGTGAAATCGAGGTGTGAACCTTCATCGTCCCAGAAGATCGAGCGTTCCGGGCTATCTTGCTCGGAATCTTTAATAAACAGACCTTGCTCAACCACTTCCTGATAACGAGGATGATCCTGCAACAGGCACGGCTTAATGTTCGCCGCCAGTTTGATGCCCGCATCGTGGAATGCCTGGCTCATCACTTTTGGTTGCGGCACTTTGTCGTAGTTCCAGTTGAACACATAACGCTTGTTTTTGATGGAAGTGTAGCCCGATGACAACTGGAACGAATCGCATGGGATCGCGTGTTCGTCGCACAGTTTTATAAAGCTCATCAGCTGGTTTTGCGCATCCGGTGCGTCGGTGTAATGCATGGTTGAACCGCTGTAGCCGAGGCTCCATTTCGGGCCAAACAGCGTTTTACCGGTCAGGCGCACAAACGCTTTGGTGACGTCTAAAACCTGCGGGCCGAGGAACAGGTAATAATCGACATCGCCTGATTCTGCCTGCCAGCGGCGGTAGGGCAGGTGGTAGTTGTCGATTTCGTTACCCAAATCCAGCCAGCAGCAGCTCAGGTTGTCGTAAAACATCCCGAAGCTCACGTCCGGGCGGCGCGTGATGGTAAACGGAATATGCTTGTACAGCGGGTCAGTGGATTCCGCGTTGTAACCCATCGCATCCAGGTTACGCATTTCGTAGCGTTTACCGGTACGCTGCAACGGGCCAGCTTTTTCGCCCAGGCCGTAATAACGTTCTTCTTTGAAGCGGCGCTGATAATGCGCCACGCCATCGCCATGGGCGTTCAGCAGATAAGCGCTGGTTGGGCGGTCGCTTGCCAGCAATTGCCACTGGGAATCCTGATTCAGATATTCCCACTCCAGCCACAGCGGCTGGTGAACAGTGACGCGCAGTTTATCGGTGCTGATGCGCAGAGTGTCATCTAATTCTTCTACCGTGAAACCAGGCAGAGCGAAACCTTGCAGGCTTTCACGGTCGCGGCCTTCCCACGGCACATCACTTTCTGGCGCAATGCTCCAGGTGCGGTTCAGTGCCAGTTTGTTTTCGCGCTTAATCAGCACGCGGAACATGCCTTGCTCCAACACGAACAAATTCAGGCGATGTTTCCCATCCACGCTTAACTCAACGTGGTTGGCATCAGATTTTAATAGTGTCCAGGTTTTCAACGTTTTCATCGTTCACAATCCATCTATCAGGCGCGCTTAGTGCGGCGTTCAGCAATAAAAGAAACCAGGAATACAGCGCCAATCAGGTCAAAGAAGCCCATGGCGATAAACAGCGGGTTGTAGCCAATTTTGTCGGCGGTGACGCCAATCAACAGTGAGAATAAGAAGCTGGCGATCCAGGCCGCAGAACCGCGCATGCCGTTAACCGTCGCCATCTGGCCTTTATCAAAGGAGTCCACAACCAGCGCACTCAACATGCAGGAAATAATCTGGTGCCCGAAGCCACCAATCGAAATCAATGCAATGGTGACGTACGGATCTTTAGTGATGGCAACCAGTGCCAGCGAGATCATCAGGAAAGCCCCGGTCACCGAACTGGCGACGATGGAGTTGGTTCGTGAGTAACCAAACCAGCGGGTATAAAGCTTGGTCAGATAGCCACTTGCCACGCTGCCGAGGTCGGCGGCGAGGAACGGCAGCCAGGCGAACATGGCAATTTGTTTGAGATCCATTCCACGTTCATTTGCCAGATACAGCGGAACCCAGAAGCTCAACACCGCCCATGCCGGTTCGGCCATAAAAGCAGGGATAGCAATACCGTAGAAACGCTTGTTTTTGCCGACGGTTTTCAGTGCAGTCAGGAAAGGCAGTTTCACCGCAGCAGGTTCGTTATCTTGTTTGATGAACTCCAGTTCTTCTTTGCTGAGGTTCGGGTGCTGTTCCGGGTTGTGATAGAACATCCACCACAAAATAACCCACAACATGGCTAACACGCCGGTGAACATAAACGCGCCCTGCCAGCCGAAAGAGGCATGCGCAAAATAGACAATTGGCGGTGCCAGCATGGCACCAATCGAGAAACCAACGCCTGCCCAACCCGCAGCAATAGGGCGCTCTTTTTTCGGGAACCATTCGCCAATCGTTTTGGCGTTAGCCGGGGTTGCCGCAGCTTCAGCACCTCCCATAAAGAAGCGCAAAATAGCCAGATGCAGCCAGCTTCCGGCACCTGCGTGCATGATGCACACTATCGCCCAAAGACCTGCGCAAATTAAGAAGCCCAGCTTGAGGCCGATTACGTCAATCAGCCAGCCACAAATCGGTTGGAAGAGGGTATAAGCAAGCTGGAATGAAGCGACAATCCAGGAATATTGTTCAGTGGTAATACCAAGACTGGTTTTCAGCTCTGGAGCCAAAATACCCAGTGAGTTCCGGGTAATGTAGTTAACGGTAACGCCTAACAAGAACAGCACCAGAACCCACCAACGCAGGTTGCGGATGGTGCGCCTGCCCTTTACGGCAGTGACACCCGGATTAATGCCATGACTCATGTCGTTCTCCACGAAGCAGCTGTATCTATCGGAAAAATTTATCCATTCATTGATTGAATAAATTTGTATCTCATTGATTAATAATTATTTTAATGAATGCTTGCCAAGAAATAGCAGGTTCAATCTCGGCAATGGAGAAAGCGTAGAGCAGCAAGAACATTCGCAATAGCGACTTCGGTGCAAAAATTTTCATTTGAAAGCCAATTACGTGCGTTCGATAACGAAAAAACCAGTAATAAAGCCCTACAATTTGTCGTGAAAATTTTTTCATTGCCAAAATGGGCATAGATCACATAATGAGTAAAAAGCTAAAAATCACTGAAATTGCAGCAGAAACAGGGCTCTCCATCAGTACGGTTTCCCGCGTGCTGGCCGGGAAATCGAATACCAGCGAACTGGCCCGGCAACAGGTGCTCAACTGCGCCGAGCGAAAAGGCGTGCTTGAGGGCATGGCGGCGGGGCGTATGTTACTTAACAGCCTGGTCGTTTTTGCGCCGCAGCGTGCATTTGATGAGCGATCTGACGTTTTTTATTATCGCGTCACCCAGGGGCTGAGCAAGGCGCTGATACCCCATGAAGTGCGGCTGCGTTACTGCGCGCTGGAAGAAAACGACAGCGACGCCAACATGTTCCTGAGCAAAATGAATGAGCCAGAAACGGAAGCGGCGATCTTACTGGGCATTGACGATCCGCACATTCACGATCTGGCAGTCGATCTCGGTAAGCCTTGCGTGTTGATCAACTGCCGTGACCGCAAAATGCGTTTGCCGGGAGTGGCACCGGATCACCAGTTAATTGGCGACTTTGCCGCGAGTTATCTGTTTGAACAGGGCCATAAAGAGATCGTCACTTTGCTGTGCTTACGGCGCTATACCATGGAGTTGCGTCTTGCCGGTATTCGCGACGCCTGGGAGGCCAGCAACCTGCAATTTGATGACGCACGCCACCTGATTACCGCGCAAAGTTTCAGCTCCAAAGAGAGTGAAAAGTTAATCAGCGAATTTCTGGAAAACACGCCGCGCCAGCAGTTACCCACGGCTTTTTTGGTGGGTGGTGATTTTATGGCGGCAGGAGTGGTCAGTGCGCTGCAAAACGCGGGTTTGCGCGTACCGCATGATATTTCAGTGATGAGCATCGATGGTTTTAACCTGGCAGCTATCCACGATGTACCGTTAACTTCGGTGCATGTCCCGCGTGACCAGTTGGGTGAGGAAGCGGTGCATATTCTCCAGCAACGTTTAATACGCCCGGATGCGCCAGTGGGGAATTTACTGCTTAACGGCATGCTGGTGGTGCGTGAATCGGTGCGCCGCATTCGCCCACACAAGAGTCACACGGCGGTCAGTAGCGTAGGGCTTTATGACGAGTGAGTGCCGCACACCTCGCATTGCGGATTGCGCGGCAGTTTCATCTCGCGGAACTGGCAAGTCATCGCATCGTACATCACGATTTTCCCGCTGGCCGGCGTGCCGTAATGCGCCAGCAGTTTGATGGCTTCCATCGCTTGTAAAGAACCAATAACGCCGACTAACGGTGCCATCACACCCGCTTCAACACAGGTGAGCGCGTTGTCGCCAAACAGGCGGCTCAGGCAGCGGTAACACGGTTCGCCATCCTGATAAGTGAAAACGCTGATTTGCCCTTCCATACGAATGGCCGCAGCGGAAACCAGCGGTTTTTTCAGCGTAAAACAACACTGATTGAGCTGATTGCGAATCGCCACGTTATCAGTGCAATCCAGTACCAGATCGTGCTTCGCTACTAACTCCAGCAGCTGCGCTTCATCAAGCAGCGCATTAACCGTTTCAATCTGAATATGCGGGTTGATTGCGGCCAGCGCATTGCGTGCAGAGTCGACTTTTAGCTGCCCAATTGTGGCATCGCGGTGCAGGGTCTGGCGCTGCAAATTAGACAGCGCCACAGTATCAAAATCTAACAATGTCAGGTGGCCGACACCTGCCGACGCCAGATACGGCGCGCTGGCGCAACCGAGACCGCCGAGCCCAACAATCAAAACACGCGCGGCTTTCAACGCTTCCTGGCCGTCAAAATCAAAACCACGCAAAATAATTTGCCGGTTGTAGCGCATCATTTCTTGATCGCTCAGTTCAGCGCTCATGGTTAGCCCCCAAACAGATGATTAAATGGCTCAACGTCAACCCAGTCACCCGCCTCAACGTTACCGCGCTCAAGCTCCAGTACGATAAAACAGTTGGCCTGGCTAAATGAGCTGAAAATATGTGAACCCTGATGGCCAGTGCTCAATACTTCTAATTGCCCATCTTCACCGGTACGCATAATGCCACGCTGGAAATCGAGGCGGCCGGGGGATTTTTTCAGGCGGCCGACGGTACGAACACGCTGGCGTGATGGTAGGGCATGACCTTGCTGGCCGCTTACTTTGGCTAACAGCGGCTGAACCAATTGGTAGAAGGTTAGTGCCGCGGAAACTGGATTACCCGGCAGGCCGCAGAACCAGCTGTTTTTCAGGCGACCAAAGGCAAACGGTTTACCTGGTTTAATTGCCAGTTTCCAGAAACCAACTTCACCGAGTTCTTCAAGCAACTGTTTAGTGTAATCCGCTTCACCGACCGACACGCCGCCGCTGCTGATCACCACATCGGCCTGGCTGTCAGCTTCAATAAATGCCGCTCGCAGAGTTTCAGGATCATCACGGATAATCCCTAAATCAATGACCTCGCAACCTAATTGCTCAAGCATGATATGCACCGCCAGGCGGTTGGTGTCGTAAATTTGCCCTTCGCCAAGCGGAGTGCCTGGCAGTTGCAGTTCATCACCGGTTGAGAACACGGCGACGCGAATCGCGCGTAGCACCGCGACTTCGGCGATACCCAGTGAGGCAATTAGAGGTAATTCCGCGGCAGTCAGTTTTTTACCCGCAGGTAGCACGCTCGCGCCCTGGCGAATATCTTCGCCACGCAGGCGAACGTTTTGCCCGTTTTTCACGGCTTCGTTAAAACGCACGCCGCTTTCGGTGACGGTGGTTTCTTCCTGCATCACCACCGCGTCGGTACCTGCTGGCACCGGTGCACCGGTCATAATGCGAATGCAGGTTGCCTCCGGCCATTCACCGCTAAAAGGTTGACCAGCGAAAGCTTTTCCCGCCACCGGCAATGCCGTACCTAACGCCAAATCTTTCAGGCGTACCGCGTAGCCATCCATTGCAGAGTTATCAAACCCCGGGACATCAATTGGTGAAGTGACAGGGTGCGAGGTAATGCGCCCGGCAGCCTTCAGCAAAGGGATGGACTCAGATTCGGTGACAGGAACAATACGCGACAACATCTGTTCCATTGCGGTTTCGAGGGGGATAAGACCGGCGGTAAATTCCATGAAAGCTCCTGCAACGCGGGAAAAATATGGCGAACATTATGTCAGAGAAATGCCTGGTGCTGAATGTTCCATTGGGAGTAATCGAATTCGGCATTTTCCTTTACATCACATTTACATCTTTCTATATTCAAAAATCGTCTCATAGCGATTCAATTTATCTGATATTTATAGCTTTCCCTGGTCGGATAAGCGCAGCGTCATCTGACCACACAACGGACTCCGACAATATAACGAACTCTGACAAGGCAATGTCGAAATGAGCAAAGCAGTAATCGCGATTCACGGTGGCGCGGGAGCCATTACTCGTGCACAACTCAGCCCTGAAAAAGAGCTGCTATATATTAAAGCTTTATCGGAAATCGTTGAGGTGGGCCAGTCCGTGCTGGGTGCGGGCGGCAGCGCGTTAGACGCCGTCACCGAAGCGGTGCGCTTGCTCGAAGAATGCCCGTTGTTTAACGCCGGTATCGGCGCCGTCTTTACCCACGACGGCACCCATGAACTGGACGCCTGCATCATGGATGGCAACACCCTCGAAGCGGGTGCCGTGGCGGGTGTCAGCCATATTCGCAACCCCGTTCTGGCAGCGCGCCAGGTGCTGGAACACAGCCCACATGTGCTGTTGATTGGGCGCGGTGCAGAAAACTTTGCACAGCAACAAGGCCTTGAGCCTGTTTCGCCGGACATCTTTTTCACTCAGGAACGCTGGGATCAACTACAACGTGCCCGAACCAGCCAGCAAACCGTGCTTGATCACGATGGTGACGAGCCGATCAATTCAGATACCAAATTTGGCACGGTCGGAGCCGTGGCACTCGATCAATATGGCAATTTGGCCGCCGCAACCTCTACGGGCGGGATGACCAACAAAATGCCAGGCCGCGTAGGCGATTCACCGATTATCGGTGCGGGTTGCTATGCCAATAACGCCAATGTGGCCGTCTCTTGTACCGGAACTGGCGAAGTATTTATGAAAACGCTTGCGGCCTACGATATTGCAGCGTTGATGGAATATGGCGGGCTGAGTCTGCAACAAGCGACAGAACGCGTAGTGATGGAAAAACTTCCGGCGCTGCAAGGCAGTGGCGGGGTGATTGCTATCGATAACGAAGGCAATGTGGCGTTGCCATTTAATAGTGAAGGGATGTACCGCGGCTACGGTTATGTCGGGGACGCCCCAAACGTCGGAATTTATCACAGCCAGGAGCATTGATGCCCCATAGTCACGAACTGCCCGACGACGAAGTGCTGTCTGTTAGCCGACTGAACGTTCGTTTTCGCCAGGAAAATGCCGACACCCAGGCGGTGTCCGATTTGTCGTTTGTGCTAAAGCGCGGCGAAACACTGGCGATTGTCGGGGAGTCCGGCTCTGGGAAATCAGTCACAGCGCTAGCCTTAATGCGCCTGCTGGAAAAGACCGCGAGCATTGTTGAAAGCGAAAAAATTTTGCTGCGTCGCCGCAACGGTGAGGTGATTGAACCGGCGACGCTGAGTACATCGCAAATGCGCCATGTGCGCGGCGCGGATATCGCCATGATATTCCAGGAGCCGATGACGTCGCTCAACCCGGTATTTCCGGTGGGTGAACAAATTGCCGAATCTATCCGCCTGCATCAGGGGCTGGATAAACAGGCGGCGATGGAAGAGGCCAGGCGCATGCTCGAACGGGTACGCATTCCGGAAGCAAAAGCTATTTTGGGGCGTTATCCGCATCAGCTTTCTGGTGGCATGCGCCAACGCGTGATGATAGCGATGGCACTCTCTTGTCGTCCGGCGGTGCTGATTGCCGATGAACCGACCACCGCGCTGGACGTGACGATTCAGGCGCAAATCCTCCAGCTTATCCGCGTGCTGCAAGATGAAATGCATATGGGCGTGATATTTATCACCCACGATATGGGCGTGGTGGCCGATATGGCCGACCGCGTGCTGGTAATGTATCGAGGCGTGGCCGTCGAAACAGGCAGCGTGGAACAGATCTTTAACGCGCCTGTTCATCCTTACACCAAAACGCTATTGGCTGCGGTGCCGCGTCTTGGGGCGATGAATGGCCGTGATTTACCGCGCAAATTCCCGCTGGTGAATCCAGAACATCCTGACCGTACAGAACCTGAAACCGAACAAGACACTATTACGCCTGGCGCGGTGCCGGTGCTGCAAGTGCGCGACCTGGTGACGCGTTTTGATATTCGCAGTGGCATTTTCAACCGCGTCACCAGTCGCGTATACGCAGTAGAAAAAGTGAGTTTTGACTTATGGCCTGGCGAAACGCTGGGGCTGGTGGGAGAGTCAGGCAGTGGCAAATCCACCACCGGACGGGCGCTGTTGCGGCTGGTAGAAACTCAGGGTGGCAGCATTCATTTCAACGGCCAACGTATCGACACGCTCTCCAATGCCGACATGCAGCATGTGCGCAAAGACATCCAGTTTATTTTCCAGGATCCTTATGCCTCGCTCGACCCGCGTCTGACGGTGGGTTATTCGATTATGGAACCGTTGCTGGTTCATAACGTGATGTCCACAGCGCAGGCGCAACAACGCGTGGCGTGGTTACTCGAACGCGTGGGATTGCAGCCCGAACATGCGTGGCGTTATCCCCATGAGTTTTCCGGCGGCCAGCGACAGCGTATCTGCATTGCGCGCGCACTGGCACTCAATCCGAAAGTGGTGATTGCCGATGAGTCTGTCTCGGCACTGGATGTCTCTATTCGTGCGCAAATCATCAACTTGCTACTCGATTTACAGCGTGAGTTTGGCATCGCCTTTTTGTTTATTTCCCATGACATGGCGGTAGTTGAGCGCATTTGTCATCGCGTGGCGGTGATGTATCTCGGGCAAATTGTCGAAATCGGCCCGCGTCGCGCGGTGTTTGAAAACCCGCAGCACCCGTATACCCGCAAACTCATGGCTGCTGTACCGGTTGCCGACCCCGCGCACCGTCGGCCTAAACCTGTTTTGCTTTCCGATGACATCCCCAGTAGCACGCACAAACTGGGGTTTGAACCGCATGTTGCAACGCTTGTGAATGTTGGACCAGGGCACTTTGTTGCCCGGTCACAGTGATATTTTTGGCAGGGATAATCAGGAGAACTTCATGACCGTATTAAAAAGTACCAAGTGGCTAGTGGCCGCAGGTCTGGCAACCAGCGTGATTGCCGCTCCGGCATTCGCTGCAAAAGATGTCGTTGTTGCTGTGGCATCCAATTTCACCACGCTTGACCCGTATGATGCCAACGATACGCTGTCGCAGGCGGTGGCAAAGTCGTTTTATCAGGGGCTGTTTGGTCTGGATAAAGAGATGAAACTGCAAAACGTGCTGGCGGAAAGCTATACCGTTTCTGACGACGGGCTGGTTTACACCATCAAACTGCACTCGGGGGTTAAATTCCAGGATGGCACCGATTTCAACGCCGAAGCGGTGAAGGCCAACCTTGATCGCGCCAGCAATCCGGAAAACCACCTCAAGCGCTACAACCTGTATAAAGCGATTGCTAAGACCGAAGCGGTTGACGCCAGTACGGTAAAAATCACCCTCAAACAGCCATTCTCGGCGTTTATCAATATTCTGGCCCATCCGGCAACGGCGATGATTTCCCCGACGGCACTGAAAAAATATGGCAAAGAGATTGGTTTCCATCCGGTCGGCACTGGCCCATATCAACTGGACACCTGGAACCAGACCGATTTTGTGAAGGTCAAGAAGTTCGACGGTTACTGGAAACAGGGTTTACCTAAACTCGACACCATCACCTGGCGCCCGGTGGTGGATAACAATACCCGCGCGGCCATGCTGCAAACCGGCGAGGCGCAATTTGCCTTCCCAATTCCTTACGAACAGGCAGGGGTGCTTGCGAAAAACGACAAGCTGGAACTGGTGGCTTCGCCTTCCATCATGCAGCGTTACCTCAGCATGAACGTGACGCAAAAGCCGTTTGATAACCCGAAGGTGCGTGAAGCTATTAACTATGCGATTAACCGCCAGGCGCTGGTGAAAGTGGCATTTGCCGGGTATGCGACACCAGCGGAAGGCGTGGTACCGCCGTCTATCGACTTCGCACAAATTTACAAACCGTGGCCGTATGACCCGGCCAAAGCGCGTGCATTGCTGAAAGAAGCAGGCTATCCGAACGGTTTCGAAACCACTTTATGGTCGTCTCATAACCACAGTACCGCGCAGAAAGTGTTGCAGTTCACTCAGCAGCAACTGGCGCAAGTGGGCATCAAAGTGAAGGTTACCGCGATGGATGCCGGGCAACGAGCTGCTGAAGTGGAAGGCAAAGGGCAAAAAGAGAGCGGTGTGAGAATGTTCTACACCGGTTGGTCGGCCTCGACTGGCGAAGCTGACTGGGCATTGTCGCCGTTGTTTGCCTCATCTAACTGGCCACCAACGCTGTTTAACACCGCGTTCTACAGCAATCCGCAAGTGGATAAAGACCTGACGGACGCGCTGAAAACCACCAACCGTGATGAAAAAGCGAAACTGTATAAAGACGCGCAGGACACTATCTGGAAGGAAAATCCGTGGGTGCCACTGGTGGTTGAAAAACTGGTTTCTGCGCACAGCAAAAACCTCAGCGGTTTTTATGTGATGCCGGATGCCGGGTTTAGTTTTGATGATGCGGATTTGAAAGAGTGATGATTTTGGTGGCGTGTTTTCACCCTCACCCCGACCCTCTCCCTGAGGGAGAGGGGGAACGACACGCGATCCAATCCCCTCTCCTGGGGGAGAGGGTTAGGTTGAGGGGGGACAATGTTTAACTATTTCCTCAAACGCCTACTGGGCCTGATCCCCACATTGCTGATTGTCGCGGTGCTGGTGTTTCTGTTCGTCCATATGCTGCCAGGTGACCCGGCGCGGTTAATCGCCGGGCCTGATGCAGACGCCACCGTTATCGATATGGTGCGCAAACAGTTAGGCCTGGATTTACCGCTCTGGCAGCAATTCTTACACTACATCGGCAACATTTTGCAGGGCGATTTTGGCATCTCGATGGTGTCGCGCCGTCCGGTTTCCGAAGAGATCGCCAGCCGCTTTATGCCAACATTCTGGCTCACGCTCACCAGCATGGGGTGGGCGGTCATTTTCGGACTGTTCACTGGCATTATTTCTGCCGTCTGGCGTAATCGCTGGCCGGACAGACTGAGTATGACGATTGCGGTTTCCGGTATCTCTTTCCCGGCCTTCGCACTCGGCATGCTGCTGATGCAGGTTTTCTCCGTAGAACTGGGCTGGTTGCCGACGGTAGGGGCCGATAGCTGGCAGCACTACATTCTGCCGTCTGTCACGCTTGGCGCGGCAGTGGCGGCAGTGATGGCTCGTTTCACCCGTGCTTCCTTCGTCGATGTGCTGCAAGAAGATTACATGCGCACCGCGCGTGCTAAAGGGGTCAGCGAAACACTGATAGTTCTCAAACATGGGCTACGCAACGCGATGATCCCCGTGATTACCATGATGGGGCTACAGTTTGGCTTCCTGCTCGGTGGCTCAATTGTGGTCGAAAAAGTGTTTAACTGGCCGGGGCTTGGGCGCTTGCTGGTGGATTCGGTCGAGATGCGCGACTACCCGGTGATTCAGGCGGAAGTGTTGCTGTTCTCGCTGGAATTTATTGTCATCAACTTAGTGGTGGATTTGCTGTATGCCGCCATTAACCCAGCTATCAGGTACAAGTAAGGATGCGACTCTTTAACTGGCGACGCCAGGCGGTACTGAACGCGATGCCGATAGTTCGGCCCAATCAAGTGCGCACCCCGTGGCACGAATTTCTGCGCCGTTTGCGCAAGCAGCCGGTGGCGATGTTTGCCGGGGCTTTCGTGCTGTTTTTGGTTGCTATCGCGCTTATCGCGCCGTGGATTTCTCCGTTCGATGCGGAAAACTATTTTGATTACGATCGGCTCAACGAAGGGCCGTCGATAGTGCACTGGTTTGGCGTAGATTCGTTAGGGCGCGATATTTTCAGCCGCGTGCTGGTGGGAGCGCAAATCTCGCTGGCGGCAGGGGTGTTCTCGGTGTTGATCGGCGCGGTAATTGGCACCGTTTGCGGCCTGCTGGCGGGATATTACGAAGGCTGGTGGGATCGCGTCATTATGCGTATTTGTGACGTGTTGTTCGCCTTCCCTGGGATCTTACTGGCGATTGCAGTAGTGGCAGTAATGGGTACCGGCATGTCGAACGTGATAATCGCGGTGGCGATTTTTAGTATTCCTGCTTTTGCCCGCCTGGTGCGCGGCAATACGCTGGTGCTAAAACACCAAACCTTTATTGAATCGGCACGCAGTATTGGCGCCTCGGATGCGACGATTATCTTCCGCCATATTTTACCGGGGACGGTTTCGTCGATAGTGGTCTATTTCACGATGCGTATTGGCACATCGATCATTTCCGCGGCGAGTCTGTCGTTCTTAGGGTTAGGCGCACAGCCACCAACACCAGAGTGGGGCGCGATGTTAAACGAAGCACGCGCCGATATGGTGATTGCCCCACATGTGGCAATTTTCCCGAGTCTGGCGATTTTCCTGACGGTGCTGGCGTTTAATTTACTGGGAGATGGGCTGCGCGACGCGCTGGATCCCAAGATAAAAGGTTAACCCATTTTGTGTTCCCGTCGGGTGACAAGGCATAACTCTGGTAAGGAATGCACCGGAGGTTGTTCGCCCTGCATGGCATTGAGAATAGCGGTTGCCAAATCTTCACCTATCACCCTGAAAGGGACGTCAAAACCCGTAGGTTTTATCGGCAGAAATGATGAGATATCGCTGCTAAAAACTCCGGCAAAGAACGGGTAGTGACAGCGCTGTTGCCGGGTATAAAAGCTTGCTCCTAGCATCTGTAAGTCGCTAAGAAAGATGATGTAATCAGGAGGGATGGGTAGCTGGTGGAAATAACGCAGCGCCTCGAAACCGGACGCCTCACTGATTTCACCCCGGAAGAGATATTCTTCATTCACTTTCAGGTTTTGCTGGCGTAAGGCTTCGCGCCAGGCCTGCGTGAAGATTGCTCCCTGCGCACTCGATTTTTCCAACGTGACCAGCGCAATATTTTGATATCCCGCCATTTTTCCCTGTTGCACCGCTTCTTTTGCCACCGTGGCAAAATCCAGATCTACCCAGTTGAATTGGCCATTCAGGGTAGAGCTGCGTCCAAGCGTGGCAAACGGGAAATTATTTTTATGCAAATACTCAATACGAGGATCGTTGATTTGAGTGTTGGTCAGTATGACGGCGTCGGCTTTGCGTTGCTCAACAATTTTTTGTAGCCACAGTTTTTCATCTGCATCGTCCAGTGCCAGGTGCAGGATGGTGTCGATGTCCTGCAGGCGCAGGCGGGTTTGCAGACCCGCAGCAACGCGCATGAAAAAAGAGGCCGTGTAGAAGTTGTCCCGTTCACCCGATGGTAGCAGGAGCGCAACGGTGTTGACCTTACCCTTGCGCAGATTTCTGCCCGCAGCATTGGGCCGATAACCATAGAAATTTGCCGCCTCAAGTACGCGCTTTTGCGTTGCCATACTGACTTCAGGGTGGCTATTTAGTGCTCTTGAAACGGTGGCAATGGAGAGATCCAGTATTTTTGCCAACTCTTTGATATTCATCTATTCCTTTTCCCACACATGGACGATTACGCCATATCTATATTTTACTCTGCTAAGTTTTACCATTTGGGATGACTGCCGCATAAATATATCACGGTTGACCTGGGGATATTTGAATAATAAACACGAGATCACAACTCTCAGATCCTTTTACTTATTGGGTTAGTTCCTTCATTGACTTGCTGCTTAATGTTAACCATTATCGGAAACGTTTCCGGAAAAATAATTATAACTTCCAATAAATAAAATGAGGTCATGATGAACACCCTACAAATTAAAGATAACTCACTGTATTGGTCATGGAATGGTTATTACCTTTCCATTTTTCCTTGGGGTAAAGATAGTTTAAGAATTATTTCAGGTATTCAACCTGATAGTAGTGAAATTCCGGGTTGGGCTTTGCTGGAACAACCCGATATTACTGTGCGGTTTGAACGAGATGATACAAGTCTGACGCTGATTAATGGGAATATCAGCGCATCTGTTGACCAGCAAGGACGGATTGCTTTTTATAATCAGAAAAAAGAGTGTTTACTGGAAGAATTATGGCGGCAAAGAGACAATGGAGAGCATTTTTGGGATGAGGGCCATCAATCAAAAAATAAAGTCAGCGCATTAAAAATATCTGGCCGGGAAATGAAACCATTAGCTGGAAATGCAATGGAAATAAATGTCAGGTTTGAAGCTAATCCAAATGAAAAAATGTGTGGGATGGGACAGTATCAGCAGCCTTTTATTAATTTAAAAGGCTGTGCTATTGAATTAGCTCAGCGAAATTCTCAGGCCAGTGTGCCCTTTATGGTCTCGAGTCTGGGATATGGTTTTTTATGGAATAACCCCGCGGTAGGCGAAGTTATTTTTGCGAATAACGAAACGCGCTGGCATGCTCAGGCCGCATCGCATATTGATTACTGGATAACGGCAGGTGATACCCCTGCGCAAATCATCAGAAACTATGCGAACGCCACCGGTAAACCCCCTTTGATGCCCGAATTTGCCCTGGGTCTGTGGCAATCCAAATTACGTTATCGCACCCAGCATGAGTTGCTGAGTGTGGCACGTGAGTATCGTGATCGCGGTATTCCTCTGGCGGTGATTGTCGCCGATTTCTTCCATTGGCCGGTGCAGGGCGACTGGAAATTTGATTCACGGGAATGGCCCGATCCCGCTGCGATGACCGCAGAACTCAAGGATATGGGTACGGAATTGATGGTTTCAGTCTGGCCGACGGTAGATGTGAAAAGTGAAAATTATCCTGCGATGAACGAGCAGGGCTTGCTGGTGAATACCCGCAAAGGGCTAAACATCAACTTCGATTTTTTAGGTAATAGCCGCTTTATCGACCCTACGAATCCTGAGACTCGCCAGTTCGTCTGGGATGTCTGTAAGAGGAACTATTTTGACAATGGCGTAAACCTATTCTGGCTTGATGAGGCTGAGCCAGAATATGGTGTCTATGATTTTGATAACTATCGTTATCACATAGGTAATACCCTCGAAACGGGCAATATCTATCCACTGCATTATACCGAGGCTTTTTACGACGGTCTGCGCGAAGCGGGGCAGAGTAATCCGGTAAGCCTGGTGCGCTGCGCATGGGCCGGTAGCCAGCGCTACGGTGCCTTGGTTTGGTCTGGCGATATCCACTCATCATTTGAGTCGATGCGTAACCAACTCTGCGCTGGGTTAAGCATGGGCATGGCGGGTATCCCGTGGTGGACCACTGATATTGGTGGATTCCATGGCGGTGATGTCAGCGATCCCGCATTTCATGAGTTGTTAATACGCTGGTTCCAGTGGGCGGTATTCAGCCCGGTGCTGCGCATGCATGGACACCGCGACCCCATTACTGAGCCAGAAATCCCTTACCGCGACGGTATCGCACAATGCAACACCGGAGCCGGCAACGAGCTATGGAGTTTTGGTGAATCCACCTTTGCAATTCTCAGCCGTTACGCAACGCTACGAGAAAGGCTGCGGCCGTATCTACGCAAACTCATGCAGCAAGCCCATGAGACAGGCGAGCCGTTAATGCGCCCGCTGTTTTATCACTATCCCGAGGATGAGCAAGCCTGGCAGATAACCGACCAATATCTATTTGGCGAAGACGTTCTTGTTGCGCCAGTGGTTAACGCAGGGGAGAGGCAACGTCGTGTCTGGTTACCGGGTAACACGGTGTGGGTTGACGTGGTTTCGGGTGACCGCCATGAGGGCGGCCGGTTTATCAGCGTTGCCGCACCACTCGAAACGTTACCTTTGCTGGTACGTGATGGCGCAGAGGTTCTGCGGCTGATTCGCCCATTCTGACACGGGTAAATAGGGAGAGCATGATGAGTGGAATATCTAATGATTTGGGTGTGGCCAGTCACCCAGTTGGGCTGGCAAAACTTTCAGTAAGTGAAAAGATAGGTTACGGCTTGGGAGATGCTGGTGGCACGATTATTACCGGACTTATCTCGAACTTTTTAACCTTCTTTTATACCGATATTTTTGGGTTAACACCGGCGGTGGTGGGAACACTATTCCTGGTGCTACGTGTGATTGACGCTATTTCTGATCCACTGATCGGGGTTATTGCTGACCGCTCCTCGACCAAAATGGGGCAGTTCCGGCCGTTTATACTCTGGACAGCCATTCCATTAGGACTGATTGCATTTCTGACTTTTAGCGTTCCGGATTTGGCTTATCACTGGAAGGTGCTTTACGCCGTTGTGACCTACTTTGCGCTCTCGGTGCTTTATTCCCTCAACAACGTGCCTTATTGCGCATTGATCACCAAAATCACCACTAATCCGCTGGAGCTTGTTTCATGCCAGTCCTGGCGTTTTGCGTTGTGTGGCGTGGCGGGTTTCGCCGTCTCGGTTGGTTTGCCGATTATGGTGGATTACTTTGGCAAGGGGAATGCGGTTCGGGGATATCAGTATGGTGTAGGCGTTCTGGCATGTTTAGCCATCGCGATGTTTCTACTGTGCTTTTATGGTGTGAAAGAGCGAGTAGTGGCTCGAAACAATCATACGTTTAACCTGCGTGAAAGCCTGAAAAGTATCCGGCGTAACGATCAGCTTTTACTGACCTTTGTGATGTCGTTACTGATCATCAGCATCTTTAACACTAAGGGTGGGGTCGCCATGTATTTCATTACTTATGTACTGCATGGTGATGCGACCTATACCTCGTTATTTTTTGGCATGGCGACGTTGGGAGGAATTACAGGTTCAATTCTGGTGCAATATTTGACGCGCAGTTTTGAGATTAAAACCCTCTATTTCTGGGTGAATATGGTTCTGGCACTCGCTCACTTCGCAGTTTGGTTTGTTCCCGGGACAGCGACCACAGTGTGGCTGGTTTTAGTCTTTGTTTGTTGTGTCGTGGTGGGTCTTATTTTACCGATGCACTTTACCCTTGTGACCTTTGCTGATACGTATGGCGAATGGAAGTCAGGCCGCCGTTCATCGGGCATGAACTTTGCGTTTAACCTATTTTTTGTCAAGCTGGCATGGGCAGTAGCAGGGGTTATCGTCAGCGTTGTACTGACCGTCGTGGCTTACCGTTCCGGTATGGAAAACCAGACACCATTGTCTTTAGCGGGGATCACGATGCTTTCCACTGCGATACCCGGTGTGCTGCATTTATTGCTGGCAGCGACGGTGTGGTTTTTCAGGATTGATAATAAAATGGTCGCACAAATGGAGCAGGAATTAGGTCGTTAAAGTAAAGAGCCTTTCCAAACAGGAAAGGCTCTTTTGAAGGATTAAACCACTGAACCCCACAGGTCATATTCGTCTGCGTTTTCCACTTTCACGCGCACGACATCACCTGGTTTCAATTTGGTTTCGCCATTCAGATAAACCGCACCGTCGATTTCTGGAGCGTCTGCCATGCTGCGGCCAATCGCGCCTTCTTCGTCAACTTCATCAACGATCACCAGAATCTCACGGCCCACTTTTTCTTGCAGACGTTCAGCAGAAATCTGCTGTTGCAGCTGCATGAAGCGGTTCCAGCGCTCTTCTTTCACGTCTTCCGGCACCGGATCGGCCAGTTCGTTAGCGGTCGCACCTTCTACCGGGCTGAACTTGAAGCAACCGACACGATCCAGACGGGCTTCTTTCAGGAAGTCGAGCAGCATCTGGAAGTCTTCTTCAGTTTCGCCAGGGAAGCCGACAATGAAGGTGGAACGCAGCGTCAGATCCGGGCAGATCTCACGCCATTGCTTAATGCGCTGCAACTGACGATCCACGCTGCCTGGGCGCTTCATCAGCTTCAGAATGCGCGGGCTGGCGTGCTGCAAAGGAATATCCAGATACGGCAGGATCTTGCCTTCGGCCATCAACGGGATCACATCATCAACGTGCGGATACGGATAAACATAGTGCAGACGTGTCCACACGCCCAGTTTGGAAAGCTGCTCGCACAGGCTAACCATGCTGGTTTTCACCGGCTCGCCGTTGTAGAAACCGGTGCGGTGTTTAACATCAACGCCGTAAGCAGAGGTATCTTGTGAGATGACCAGCAACTCTTTCACACCGGCATCAACCAGACGTTTAGCTTCGGACAACACATCGCCAATTGGACGGCTGTCGAGATCGCCACGCATCGAAGGGATGATGCAGAAAGTACAACGGTGGTTGCAGCCTTCAGAAATTTTCAGGTACGCGTAGTGACGCGGGGTCAGTTTCACGCCTTGTTCCGGCACCAGGCTCAGGAACGGGTTATGTTTTGGTTTCGGCACATAGTGGTGAACGTGCTGCAAAACTTGCTCGTAGCTATGCGGGCCGGTGATTTCCAGAACTTTAGGGTGCACCTGGCGGATTTGGTCTTCTTTGGCCCCTAAACAGCCGGTCACAATCACTTTGCCATTTTCGTTCAGCGCTTCGCCGATCGCTTCGAGCGACTCTTGTACGGCACTGTCGATAAAGCCACAGGTGTTAACGATAACCATATCGGCATCATCATAGCTAGGCACTACATCGTAACCTTCGGTGCGCAGCTCAGTTAGAATTCGTTCAGAATCAACGAGGTTTTTTGGGCAGCCGAGGGAGACAAAGCCAATACGGGGTTGTTGCATACAGGTCACGCTCACAAAGTAAACAGAAAATAAAAACCGGGCGATTCTACACGGGTTTTCGGTATGGCTCTACTGGTTGTTTTTAAAGTGACGCAGGATCAAATTCAGACTAATCGACATGCCTTAGCTTTTGCTTAGCCAGGACGCAGGCTCTATTATCTCCCCGCTTAACTTAATTGTAACGTCCCGTTCAACCAGAGAATCCCTAATGCCTAAGATTTTAGCCCTTTCCGGGATGCTAATTGCTGTCCTGGCGACCACTGCCTGCAACATTATTCCTACGCCACTTAACACCCCACCGGCAACTGCGCAGAAGTTTGTTTGCGGCGGCGAAAAACTGGCTATCGATGGCGACTACGCCTGGTATAACGGCAACCGTTACTCCTATCAAAATATGACTAACGGGCAGGCGTTTTATCGCTATCACAGCAGTAACTTCGGCCTGAAGAAAGTTGGCGAAAACCGCACCATGCTGATTGGTCTTGATGCCAAACCTTGTGTTGCGGCGAATTAATAAATGAATTCACCCCGTCACCTGACGCGTCTGAGTACGCTGCTGCTCGGTTTTATGCTGGCGGGGTGTGGCACGCTGTCGAACGTTGCTCCTGAGGCGGAAGTGCCGCAAAAGGCGCAACGTGCTTGCGGTTCGCCTGCAAATCACGATATTAACCAGTGGCTGCCCGCTCTGGTTGAACAGCAGTCGCCGGCGATGGTGGTTGGGGTGATTGACGCCAATAACCAACGTCACTACTGGCAATTTGGTGTCACCGATACGAAACACCACCATCCCGTCAATGAACAGACGTTATTTGCCGTCGGTTCCCTCAGTAAAGGCATGACCGCCGAAGCGACCGCGGTATTAGTGGCGCAGGGGCGCCTGCATTGGTCTGATACGCTGGAAACCTTAATGCCGCCGTCGGTGCCATTAAGTGCCGATGCGAAGCAAATCACCTTGCTGCAACTGGTGACCCATACCTCCGGCTTGCCACGGCAAAATATGGATTTGCCGATGCTGACGGCTTTTATTCGTTATCTGGGAAACGGTGAGAATTTTTACGCACATCTCGATAGCGACGAAGTAGTGGCCGATCTGGCTGATTTTTCAAAACCAGGCAGCACCGGGCCTCTATATTCCAACCTCGGCTATGCGGTGCTGGATTATGTGTTGCGTTATCAAACCGGCCAGCGCGCCGACCAACTGGTGCAAACGCTGATTTTCGATCCATTAGGGATGCGCAATAGTAGCTTTACCCCGCAAAAACTGAAAAGTTACCCGCAGCGCGCCATCGGGCATGCCGGAAGCCAGCCGAAGTTTATTCCCCGTGGGCAAGTGGTACCTGACTGGCAGTTCACCGGCAATATGCTCGGTGCAGGCGGTTTGTATACCGACACCGCCGATTTACTGACTTTTGCCAGCGCACATCTTGCCAGCACCGGCGATGCCACACTGGATAAAGCCATTCAAGACACGATGCAAACCTATTACCCGCGTGACAAAGAAGCGGCTAATATCGCCTGGGTAACGGACACCTACGGCGAACAAGCCATCACTTATCAGGTCGGATATATCGGTGGTTATTCCAGCTACATCGGTATTGATCGCCAGAATCATTTCGCGGTGGTGGTGTTACAAAATAGCTTCACCTGGCAAAACAACCTTGGACACAGTGTGTTACGTCAAATGTTTGAGGAAAAGTATCAAGCCGCCACTTGCCGCGGGGTAACTGCTTCGTAACACCTTGTTTCTACGTAGATATTACTATTTGTAAAATTTGTTGCTGAGGATCAAGAAATACGGGGAAATAAAACTGGTTTGCCTAAAATTTATCCATACTATTACTGTGTGTTATAGATTCTAATCACACGGGGGGTAAATGTATGAATGGGGAATCACTCAAACACGATCTCTTGAAAAAGATGATTATCGCCAAAATAGACATCGCTGCTTACCTCTTGATGAGAAAAGCAAAAGGCTATATGTCTGTGATTGAAACTGGGCATTTACGCGATAATTTGTTCGACTTGTCTGCTGAGTATCGTGAGATGGCTTCACGCCTCAATTCCCATCTTGCCGCACCAGAAATGGCGAGCATCAATCAGGGAATTGGCGCGGTATCTTCAGCCGCCGTTTGCCTGATGACAGGGTGTCACGACTGCCCGCAATATATCGCCATAGATGCTGAAAAACTGGAAAACTGCCTGCGACAACTTTCCGCCAGCCTGAAAGATATTATGAGTCACCAACTGGCCGTAGAAAGTTGAAACCTCGAGGGGAGGCGACTCCCCTCTGGTAAAGTTTTTGTAAAACTCCCATCCCTGAAATTCTGCAAAGCTAACCTTATCGGGTAGATCCGCAAAGGAGCAAGCTATGTCACGGTTGCCATTCCGCTCATTCATTGCCGCATCTTTACTGCTTTGGGCAGGCGTTGCCCTCGCCGCTGAGGCCAAAGTGGAGGTGCTACAAAGTAAGCTCGATCATCCCTGGTCGTTAGCTTTTCTGCCCAATAATCAAGGAATGCTGATAACGCTGCGTGATGGGCAATTACGGCGCTGGCGACCAGGCGAAGGTTTAGGTGACCCGATTGTTGGCGTGCCCAAAGTTTGGGCGCATGGACAAGGGGGATTACTGGATGTGGTTTTGGCGCCAGACTTTGAAAAAAGCCGCCGCGTCTGGCTGAGCTTTGCAGAAGCCAACAGTGATGACCAGGCGGGTACTGCCGTCGGTTACGGCACGCTGAGCAGCAATATGCAGCGGCTGGAAAACTTCAAAGTGGTGTTCCGTCAGATGCCGAAACTGTCGACCGGCAACCACTTTGGCGGGCGCATGGCGTTTGATGGCAAGGGCTATCTGTTTATCGCATTGGGCGAAAACAACCAACGGCCAACGGCGCAGGATTTGGATAAGTTGCAGGGCAAACTGGTGCGCCTGACGCAAAACGGCGACGTGCCAGCGGATAACCCATTTGCCGGTCAACAAGGCGCGCGCAGTGAAATCTGGTCGTACGGGCACCGCAACCCACAGGGTATGGCGTTTAATCCGGCCAATGGGGAATTGTGGCTCAACGAGCATGGCCCGCGCGGTGGCGACGAAGTCAACGTGGCAAAACCGGGTAAAAATTACGGCTGGCCGCTGGCAACCTGGGGCATCAATTACAGCGGAATGCCGATCCCTGAAGCCAAAGGAGGAATTGTAGCCGGTACTGAACAGCCAATTTATTACTGGAAAGTCTCTCCGGCGGTGAGCGGCATGGCGTTTTACGACGCCGACAAATTTCCGCAGTGGAAAGGGAAACTGTTTATCGGTGCGCTAAAAGAGAAAAACCTGATTGAACTGACGCTTTCTGGCGACAAGGTCACCGATCAACAGCGTTTACTGGATGAGCGGGGTGAACGTATTCGCGATGTGCGCGTCGGCCCGGACGGCTATCTGTATGTCCTGACCGACGAATCTGACGGGCAATTACTGAAAATCAGCCCCTCTGGCTAGTTTTTAGCTCAATGGAATCATAACGATTTTCTTGAATGCCGGGCGCTGGGTCAGTTGCTGATACCAGCGTTGCAGGTTGGGGAAATCATTCCACTTGATATCGAGATTGAACAGGTTATAAACGCTTGGCGCCAGCGCAATATCCGCCACGCTGAATGTCTCGCCACCCAACCATTTTTGCTGCGCCAGTTCGGCGTCCACCATGGCAAACAGGGCGTTACAGGCGTCGACACTGTCTTCAATCAGCTTTTGATCGCGCAATTCCGGCGCGGTGCGCACCAGGCTGAAAAACACGCCACGGTGTGGGCCTGCCAACGAGGTAGCTGCCCAGTCCATCCATTTTTCACCGCGTGCTCGAGCGGCAGGTTGGGCAATCCACAGCGATTCTTTGCCATACTGTGCGGCCAGATAACGCACGATAGTATTGGATTCCCACAGCGTCAGGTCGGTGGCATCGTCGTGAATACACGGCACCAGCGCATTTGGGTTCATCGCCAGATATTCTGCATCATGGGTTTTGCCAAATTTTCCACCAGCCGGAATCGAGCGGTATTCCACGCCTAACTCTTCCAGGCACCACAAAACTTTCTTCACATTCGTTGAATTGTCTCTGCCCCAAACTGTGATCATTTTGTTTCCTCTTTGTTAGTTTGCATCTCAGTATGCCGTGTGCTGGCGAAGAAAACAGCACGCAAGTTCAACGGTTGCTAAAAAACTCATCAACGTGGCGGCAACTCACGCAGTTATCGAATAAACTTAAAAAACTTTACCAACGCTATGTTTCATTAAGCGGTTTCACACGTTAGCTTACTGGCAACTTGAAATATTAAGTAACGGCGTGTGTCGTGACTTTTTTAGAATGGATACTGGGTGGTGTTATGAAAACTTTGCAAATTCCTGCTTCGCTACGAGCTTTACTGGCAGGGTCAACCCTGCTGCTGTTAGCCGCACCTGCGGTGAGTGCTGAACAGACGGCTGATGCACCGCAAGTTGATGCTAAAGCCTGGATCTTAATGGATTACGCCAGCGGCAAAGTACTGGCGGAGGGTAATGCCGATTTGCAGCTCGATCCGGCGAGTCTGACCAAATTAATGACCAGCTATGTGGTTGGCCAGGCTATCAAAGCCGATAAAATCAAACTGACCGATATGGTCACCGTCGGCAAAGACGCATGGGCCACCGGTAACCCGGCGCTGCGTGGATCTTCGCTGATGTTCCTTAAACCCGGCGATAAAGTCTCGGTTGAAGATTTAAATAAAGGCGTGATCATTCAGTCAGGCAACGATGCCAGCATCGCGATTGCCGATTATGTGGCGGGCAGCCAGGATTCGTTCGTCAGCCTGATGAACAACTATGCGCAAAAGCTGAATCTCACTAACACCACCTTCAAAACCGTACACGGCCTTGATGCGCCAGGGCAGTTCAGTACCGCACGCGACATGGCGCTGCTGGGCAAAGCCTTAATTCACGATGTGCCAGAAGAGTACGCCATCCACAAAGAGAAAGAGTTCACCTTTAACAACATCAAGCAGCCGAACCGTAACCGCTTGTTGTGGAGCTCAAATCTTAACGTCGACGGCATGAAAACCGGCACCACCACAGGCGCAGGTTACAACCTGGTGGCCTCCGCAACTTCTGGCGATATGCGTTTGATTTCCGTGGTGCTGGGCACCAAAACTGACCGTATTCGTTTCAATGAAAGTGAAAAGCTGCTGACGTGGGGCTTCCGCTTCTTTGAAACCGTCACGCCGATTAAACCAGATGCTACTTTTGTCACTCAGCGCGTGTGGTTCGGTGATAAAAGCGAAGTGAATTTGGGTGCGGGTGAAGGTGGCTCGGTTACCATTCCGCGCGGCCAACTGAAGAACCTGAAGGCAAGTTTCAAACTTAACGATCCACAACTGACCGCGCCGCTGAAAAAAGGCCAGGTTGTCGGGACTATCGATTTCCAGCTTAACGGCAAGTCAATCGAACAGCGTCCGTTAATGGTGATGCAGCCAGTGGAAGAGGGTGGTTTCTTTAGCCGGATGTGGGACTTTGTGATGATGAAGTTCCATTCGTGGTTCGGCAGCTGGTTTGCCTAATCCCTCCTTCATACTTCGAGCCGCAGATGCGTTGGCTGCACTCGTGAACCCCAGTCACTTACTTATGTAAGCTCCTGGGGCTTCACTCCTTTGCCGCCTTTCTGCGACTCGAATTATTTTGGAGGACTATTTTGCTATTTCCATTGCAGGGCAAGATTTTCCGCCGTGGCAAACGCCACAAACTCGGCGTCGGGTTGTTCGTTGCTGATTAGCAAATCAAATGCGGAAAGTGGCCCCATGCAGGCTGCGCGAACTTTGCCAAATTTACTGCTGTCGACGACAAGTACACGCTGTTGTGCCATCGCTAATGCCCAGTTTTTTACGGGTAATTCATCAAGATTAAAACAGGTTGCGCCATGACGAGGGTGAACGCCTGCCGCTGAGAAAAAAGCGATGTCCGGGCAAAAATTATTCAGGCATTCCTGGAAATTAATCGGCTTGAAAATCGCATTGCTGGCGTGAAATTCACCGCCACTTAAAATCACCCGACAGCCGGGTTTATCCTGCAACGCCAGAAAAGTGTTTAACGAATAACAAACGCCGGTAAATTCCAGAGAGTCATCGATGGCTTCAATGATGTACGGCGTTGTGGTGCCGCAGTCAAAAAACACCGTTTGATGCGGGCGCACCAGTGCCGCTGCGAGGCGTGCAGCGTGGCGTTTTTCCTCAATGCAACGGGTTTTCTGGTCACTTAGCAGATAGTGATTGGCGGTGACGCTACGGGGTTCGAGAACCACATAGCCGCCCAGCAGTACGACCGGCCCAGCGTCATTGCTCAGGTCACGGCGAATGGTCATTTCAGAGACACCTAACAAAGCAGATGCTTCTTTGAGGTGAATTTTGTCGCTGCGTTTAAGCGCCTGAATCAGGCGGTTGATGCGTTCGTCGCGCCGGGTTTCCATGATGAGCAGCTAAACCTTTTTGTGCCCTCTCCAGGCGGAGAGGGTTAGGGTGAGGGCGTTAATTAACGCATCTTACCTTTGCAAAAACAGTTAGTCACGCACCCAGCCTTTGCGGATGAACAGGGCAAAACAGACACGATAAGCCTGATGCAGGCTTGCATACATCTGTTTGCCAAGCAGATTCCATACCATTTGCGCCAGCAGGCAAGAACAGAGTCCGACCAGCAACCCACCGAGCATATCCAGCGGCCAGTGCACGCCGAGATAAACTCGCGACCAGGCGATGACGCAACCGATGGCAAACAACAGCACACCCGACCACACACGATGCCAGAGCAAAAATGCCAGCGCGAAAGTGAAAATCACCGTGCCGTGGTCGCTCGGGAACGAGTCGTCCGGTGCATGATGCATGAAGTTATAGCCAAATCCAGTGACGAACGGTCTGTCATGCGGGAAGAGATGGCCAATAATCCACGATAACGACACGCTGATAATCAGAGCTAAAGCGGTTTTGATAACCATCATTCGTTGGGCTGCCATGTGTTGGCGTTGGCCCCACAACCAAAGAATGGCAATCAGCAACGGTACGATGCTTATCAAATCTTTGGCGATAAAAATCGCGAGCTTAATTAGCCACTCGGGTGATTCTGGCGTGGCGTTAATCAGCAAGAAAAGTGCCTGATTGAGTTGTTCGAGCATAATGTTTTAAGTCCCTAAACCAGCAAAAATAGCGCCAGGCTAAAAATTCATTGCGCCTTGCTCGGGCACCTGGAGCCAAAAGAGAATTTACAGATTATGTAGAGGATATTAAGAGAACCTTAAACCACAGAACAATCGACCGGTTGTTTGCAACAATGACTATCTACTGCGCTGGCAATTTATTAAACTGCGCATGTTTTTCGTTTCTTCAAGTCATTATCCTTCTGAGTAACTCATGCAAAATAATAAGCGACTGGGTCGCCAGGCATTGCTGTTCCCGCTGTGCCTGGTGCTCTATGAATTCTCGACCTATATCGGCAACGATATGATCCAGCCAGGCATGCTGGCGGTTGTTGAGCAATACAATGCGGGAATCGAATGGGTGCCGACCTCCATGACGGCCTATCTGGCGGGCGGGATGTTTTTACAGTGGTTGCTCGGGCCGCTATCAGACCGTATTGGCCGTCGCCCGGTGATGTTGACCGGCGTGGTGTGGTTTATCGTCACCTGTCTTGCCACGCTGCTGGCGCAGAATATCGAGCAATTTACCTTCTTGCGGTTCTTACAGGGCGTCAGCCTGTGCTTTATTGGCGCGGTGGGGTATGCCGCAATCCAGGAATCCTTCGAGGAAGCGGTGTGTATAAAAATCACCGCGCTAATGGCGAATGTGGCGCTAATCGCTCCATTGCTTGGCCCGCTGGTCGGTGCCGCGTGGATTCATTACGCGCCGTGGGAAACCATGTTTGTGCTGTTTGCGGCGCTGGCGGCATTTTCGTTTTACGGATTACACCGTGCAATGCCGGAAACTGCGACGCGTCTGGGTGAGAAGCTCTCGCTGCGAGATTTGGGCCATGATTACAAGCTGGTGCTGAGCAACGGGCGTTTTGTTGCAGGCGCGCTGGCGATTGGTTTTGTTAGCCTGCCGCTACTGGCGTGGATTGCGCAATCACCGATTATCATTATCAGCGGTGAAAAACTGTCGACCTACGAATACGGGTTGCTGCAAGTGCCGATCTTTGGCGCGTTGATTCTGGGTAACCTGGTGCTGGCGCGTTTAACCTCACGCCGTAGCGTACGCTCGCTGATTATTCTTGGCGGCTGGTGGATTGTGCCGGGGCTGGTGGTTGCCGCTGTAGCAACCGTAGCATCGTCCCATGCGTATCTATGGATGACGGCCGGATTGAGTATTTACGCCTTTGGTATTGGCCTTGCCAACGCAGGCCTGGTGCGTCTGACACTGTTCGCCAGTGATATGAGCAAAGGTACTGTCTCGGCGGCGATGGGTATGTTGCAGATGCTAATTTTCACCGTTGGTATCGAGGTGAGTAAGCATGCTTATCTGTTTGGTGGCAATGGTTTGTTCAGCCTGCTGAATTTGTTGGGTGGGGTTATCTGGCTGGGTTTGATGTTCGTGTTTTTGAAAGATAAGAGTGTGGGTAATCGCACTGACGCGTAGCAAAACCACCCTCACCCTAACCCTCTCCCTGAGGGAGAGGGGATAGCCGGTTTTCACTCTGAGGGAGAGAGGAGTCCGGTTTCCTCCCTCTCCTTTGGGAGAGGGCCGGGGTGAGGGGACAAATTACTTAACAGCCATACCCGCTTGTGCGCCGCTATCCGGGCTTAACAGGAAGATATCCTTCCCGCCAGGACCTGCTGCCATCACCATCCCTTCAGAGATGCCGAAGCGCATTTTACGCGGTGCCAGGTTGGCGACCATAATCGTCAAACGGCCTTCAAGTGCGGCGGGATCAGGATAAGCAGAACGGATACCCGAGAACACGTTACGTTTCTCGCCGCCCAGATCCAATGACAGACGCAGCAGCTTGTCAGAACCTTCAACAAATTCTGCTTTCTCAATCAGCGCAACACGCAAATCCACTTTGGCAAAATCATCAAACGCGATAGTTTCAGCAATCGGGTCATCCGCCAGTGGGCCAGTTACCGGTGCCGTTGTCGCTTTCACTTCTTCTTTCGAGGCTTCAACCAGCGCTTCAACCTGTTTCATCTCAATGCGGTTATACAACGCTTTGAAGGTATTCACTTTATGGTTCACCAGCGGGGTGTTGATGCCATCCCAGCTCAGCTCACAGTTCAGGAAGGCTTCAGCTCGCTCAGAAAGCGTAGGTAGAACCGGTTTCAGCCAGGTCATCAACACGCGGAACAAGTTAATGCCCATGGTGCAGATGGCTTGCAGGTCGGCATCGCGGCCTTCTTGTTTTGCTACTACCCATGGTGCTTGCTCATCGACATAACGGTTTGCTGCGTCGGCCAGCGCCATAATTTCACGCACGGCTTTACCGAATTCGCGGCTTTCCCACGCTTCGCCAATTGACTGCGCCGCATCGGTGAAGGTTTTGTACAACGCCGGGTCAGCGATTTGTGCAGACAGTTGTCCGTCAAAACGCTTGGCAATAAAGCCTGCGTTACGGGAAGCCAGGTTGACCACTTTGTTGACGATGTCGCTATTCACACGCTGCACGAAATCTTCCAGATTCAGGTCGATATCGTCGATA
The DNA here is from genome assembly GCF_004361975.1 of Buttiauxella sp. JUb87. NCBI lineage: Bacteria > Pseudomonadati > Pseudomonadota > Gammaproteobacteria > Enterobacterales > Enterobacteriaceae > Buttiauxella > Buttiauxella sp. JUb87. Next base: position 1,313,855 of record NZ_SNVY01000001.1, on the reverse strand, counting down.
CGTGAGGACAGTTTCGCGGTGTAGTAGTAACGCAGGCTGTCGGCATCGAAATGGTTCAGCCAGGTGCTGGCTTTAATGAACGTACCGCGCGATTTGGACATCTTCGCGCCGTTGACCATCACATAACCGTGGACAAACAAATTGGTCGGCTTGCGGAAACCGCTGCCTTCCAGCATGGCTGGCCAGAACAGGCTGTGGAAGTAAACGATGTCTTTACCGATGAAGTGATACAGCTCGGTGGTGGAATCTTTCTTCCAGTATTCGTCGAAGCTTTCGGTATCGCCGCGTTTGTCACACAGGTTTTTGAACGAACCCATGTAACCGATTGGCGCATCCAGCCAGACGTAGAAATATTTACCCGGTGCACCAGGAATTTCGAAGCCGAAATAAGGCGCATCGCGGGAGATATCCCACTGTTGCAGGCCAGACTCGAACCACTCCTGCATTTTGTTCGCCACTTGCTCTTGCAGCGCACCACTTCGGGTCCAGGCTTGCAGCATTTCGCTAAACGATGGCAAATCAAAGAAGAAGTGCTCGGAATCACGCATTTCAGGCGTTGCGCCAGACACCACCGATTTCGGGTCGATAAGCTCGGTTGGGCTATAAGTTGCGCCACAAACTTCACAGTTATCGCCGTATTGGTCTGGAGCTTTACATTTCGGGCAGGTGCCTTTGACGAAACGATCCGGCAGGAACATGCCTTTTTCCGGATCGTAGAGCTGAGAAATGGTGCGGTTTTTAATAAAACCGTTCTCTTTCAGGCGGCCATAAATCAGCGACGCCAGCTCACGGTTTTCATCGCTATGCGTAGAGTGATAGTTGTCATAGCTGATGTTAAAACCAGCGAAATCAGTCTGATGCTCCTGGCTCATTTCGGCAATCATCTGCTCTGGTGTAATGCCTAACTGCTGTGCTTTCAGCATGATAGGTGTGCCGTGGGCATCGTCTGCGCAGATGAAGTTGACCGTGTTTCCGCGCATTCGTTGGTAACGGACCCAGACATCAGCCTGAATGTGCTCCAGCATATGACCGAGGTGGATTGAGCCGTTAGCGTACGGAAGTGCGCACGTTACCAATAATTTTTTCGCGGTTTGAGCCATAGTAGAAATTGCATCTTCTAAAGAGAAAAGGGCTTTAGATGTTAACCGAGTGCCGCCCCGCGGTAAACCACACAAGGTGCACAAGGAAATTTTTATCGCGCCGGATGGCTTCTGGTATGCTTAACAAACTGCAATGTCCGATAAAAAAACATAAGGAGTCGGGATGAACTCTCAATCCCAGGCAAGCAAATCCCCCGAGCAGCTACGCGCTATGGTCGCCGGGACACTGGCCAATTTTCAGCACCCCACCCTCAAACATAATCTGACCGCCCTAAAAGCCCTGCATCATGTCGCGATGCTCGATGACACGTTACACGTCGAGCTGTTGATGCCGTTCGCCTGGCGTAGTGGTTTTGAGGCTTTACAAGAGCAATGCAGCTCAGACTTATTGCGCATCACCGGCGCAAAAGCGGTTGACTGGAAACTCAGCCACAACATCGCCACGTTAAAACGCGTGAAGAACCACCCTGGCATTAACGGCGTGAAGAATATTATTGCGATCAGCTCTGGCAAAGGTGGAGTTGGCAAGTCGAGTACGGCAGTCAACCTGGCGCTGGCGCTGGTTGCCGAAGGGGCGAAAGTCGGGATTCTGGATGCGGATATTTATGGCCCATCAATCCCGACCATGCTGGGTGCAGAACACGAACGCCCAACCTCACCGGACGGCACACACATGACGCCGATTGTGGCGCATGGTCTGGCAACCAACTCCATCGGTTACCTGGTCACAGACGAAAACGCCATGGTGTGGCGCGGCCCAATGGCCAGCAAAGCGCTGATGCAGATGCTGCAAGAAACCATGTGGCCGGATTTAGATTACCTGGTGCTGGATATGCCGCCGGGTACGGGTGATATCCAGTTAACGCTGGCGCAAAACATTCCGGTTACCGGCGCTGTGGTGGTCACCACGCCGCAAGATATTGCGTTAATTGATGCGCGCAAAGGCATCGTCATGTTCGAGAAAGTCGACGTGCCGGTACTGGGCATCGTTGAGAACATGAGCATGCACATTTGCAGTAACTGCGGCCATCACGAAGCGATTTTTGGCACCGGCGGTGCGCAGAAACTGGCGGATCAATACCACACCAAATTGCTGGGGCAGATGCCATTGCACATTACGCTGCGTGAAGATCTTGATGCCGGTAAACCGACAGTGGTCAGCCGTCCGGAAAGCGAATTTACTGCAATCTACCGCCAACTGGCGGGAAGTGTGGCCTCAACGCTTTACTGGCAGGGTGAAGTGATCCCGGCGGATATCGCGTTTAGAGCGGTGTAATTTAAAACAACCCTCATCCCGACCTTCTCCCTGAGGGAGAAGGAGAAAACCGAGTTCCCTCTCCAGGGGCTGTCTCTTAGTCACATCTGCGCGAGTCGGGAGACAGTTCCGTTCACCCAGTGTTCAGTGTTTCACATAGCCACTGAACCGGTGAACGTCTTAGGGTGACCACCGTCGCCACCCTAAGAACCCGGACTCCCGGCAATTTAATCACCGGGCGCCGGGGTTGCCAGGGGGCTGGCGTGAGCCACCTGGCACGTTCACCGTTTTCGGGAATTAAAGAGATAACTGAACACACTGGTGAACGGAAAAACCTCTCATCTTACAGAGCTCAACCTGACAAAATTGCCGGGGTGAGGGCTATTTATTCCCAAAATCAATAATTATTGAATCGCTTCAAAGAAAGTTAAGCGTGAACGTTGTATGTTACGCGCCCTCAAAGACTCAACGGCGGGCGCAATGTACGAATTTAACCTGGTGTTACTGCTGCTTCAGCAGATGTGCGTCTATCTGGTTATCGCCTGGTTGATGAGTAAAACGCGGCTGTTTATCCCGCTGATGCAGGTCACCGTTCGTTTACCACACAAATTACTCTGCTACGTCACCTTCTCCATTTTTTGCATTATGGGTACCTATTTTGGTCTGCACATTGATGACTCCATCGCCAATACGCGAGCGATCGGCGCGGTGATGGGCGGGTTGCTCGGCGGGCCGTTGGTGGGTGGCCTGGTCGGGCTAACCGGTGGGCTACATCGTTATTCCATGGGCGGCATGACCGCGCTGAGCTGCATGTTTTCTACCATTGTTGAAGGCTTGCTCGGCGGCTTGTTACACCGTTTGCTGATTCGCCGTGGGCGCAGCGATTTGCTGTTTAACCCGCTGACCGCCGGTGGTATCACGCTGCTGGCTGAATTCTTCCAGATGGGCATTATTCTGCTGATTGCACGCCCGTTCGCTGACGCACTCAACCTGGTGAAAAGTATTGCCGCGCCGATGATGGTGACCAACACCGTCGGTGCCGCGCTGTTTATGCGCATCTTGCTAGACAAACGCGCGATGCTTGAAAAATACACCTCGGCATTTTCTGCCACGGCGTTGAAAGTTGCGGCCTCCACCGAAGGGATTTTGCGCCAGGGGTTTAACCAGGAAAACAGCATGAAAGTGGCGCAGGTACTGCATCAGGAGCTGGATATCGGTGCCGTCGCGATTACCGACAATGAAAAGTTGTTGGCGTTTACCGGCATTGGCGCGGATCACCATCTGCCGGGCCGCCCGATTTCTTCGGCTTACACCTGGCAGGCCATTGAACGCGGTGAAGTGGTGTATGCCGATGGTAACGAAGTACCTTACCGCTGCTCGCTGCATCCAAACTGCAAGCTTGGCTCAACGTTAGTGATCCCACTGTACGGCGAAAACAGCCGCGTGATTGGCACCATCAAACTGTATGAAGCGAAAAACCGCCTGTTCAGCTCGATTAACCGCACGCTTGGCGAAGGCATCGCACAACTGTTATCCGCACAGATTCTGGCGGGGCAGTACGAACGGCAAAAGCAGATGCTCACGCAATCAGAAATCAAACTACTCCACGCGCAGGTCAACCCGCATTTCTTGTTTAACGCACTGAATACGCTGGTGGCGGTGATCCGCCGCGATAACGAACAGGCTTGCCAACTGGTGCAATATCTCTCGACATTCTTCCGTAAAAACTTAAAGCGCCCGAGCGAGATAGTGACACTTGCCGATGAAATCGAGCATGTGAACGCCTATCTGCAAATCGAACAAGCACGTTTTCAGTCGCGCTTACGCGTGCAACTGAATGTTCCGCAGGCGCTGGCGCTGGTTCGCTTACCCGCCTTCACTTTGCAGCCGATTGTCGAAAATGCGATTAAACACGGCACCTCGCAACTGCTCGGGGTGGGAGAAATTACCATTAACGCCTGTCAAATAGGCGAACATCTGCACTTGTCTGTGGAAGACAACGCCGGGTTATATCAGGAAAACCCCAGTGCCAGCGGGCTGGGTATGAGCCTCGTGGATAAACGCCTGCAAGCCCGCTACGGCGATGACTGCGGTATTAAAGTGGATATGGAAGCAGACCGGTTTACCCGTATTACCCTACGTTTACCTCTGGAGGAAACCCCATGTTAAAAGTACTGATTGTCGACGACGAGCCGCTGGCGCGTGAAAACTTGCGCATCATGCTGCAAAACGAGCCTGACATTGAGATTGTGGGGGAGTGTGGTAATGCAGTTGAAGCGATTGGTGCTGTGCATCGTTTGCACCCTGACGTGGTGTTTGCGGATATTCAGATGCCACGCATCAGCGGCCTGGAAATGGCGAGCATGCTCGACCCTGAACAGCGTCCGTACATCGTGTTTCTCACCGCGTTTGATGAATACGCGGTACGGGCATTCGAAGAACATGCTTTTGACTATTTGCTCAAACCGATAGACAGCAAACGGCTGGAGAAAACCTTGCACCGTTTGCGCCATGAACGCATCGATCAAGACATCACCCTGCTGGCACCAAACCAGGAAGATCTCAAATTTATCCCGTGTACCGGGCAGAGCCGCATCTACCTGCTACAAATGGAAGAAGTGATGTTTGCCAGTAGCCGGATGAGCGGTGTGTATGTCACTAACGCGCAAGGTACTGAAGGATTTACTGAACTCACATTACGTACGCTGGAAAGCCGCACTCCCCTGGTACGCTGCCATCGGCAATATCTGGTCAATATGAAGCACCTCAAAGAGATCCGTTTTGAAGATGGCGGCCAGGCAGAGCTAATGCTGCGCGACGGGCAATCCGTTCCGGTTAGCCGCCGCTATTTAAAGAGCCTGAAAGAGGCGTTGGGGCTAAAAGCGATGTAGTTTTTATCCACTCACCGGCCTATACTTGTACAATAAATTGCACAAGTGGAGCTTACATGCAGGTTATTACATTTTCTGAGGCGCGTAATCGGCTCAAAACCGTTCTTGATGACGTTGTGGACAATGCCGATATTACAGTTATCACCCGCCGTGATGCTGAAGATGCGGTAGTGATGTCGTTGGATTACTACAATTCCTTGATGGAAACCGTTCATTTGCTCAGCTCTCCGGCAAATGCGACACGCCTGATGGAATCAATGGCGCAGGTACAGGCAGGTAAAATCTCACGGAGAGAGATTATTGATGAAGACAACGAATAGATTACTCGCATGGACCGATCACGCCTGGGATGATTATCTATGGTGGCAAACGCAAGATAGAAAGACGTTAAAGCGCATTAATAAACTGATTGAAGATGCGCAAAGAAATCCTTTTGATGGTTTAGGAAAACCTGAACCGTTACGTGAAAACCTCAGTGGGTTGTGGTCCCGGCGGATAAACGAGGCCGATCGTCTGGTTTATAGTGTTAGCGACGATCTGCTCACCATTTTCCAGTGTCGCCTGCATTACTAAATCTGCGCACAGCTTCAGAACGCTATATACTGCCCGCTTTCAAGATTTAGAACGAGAGAACCATCACTATGATGAATAACGACGTATTACGCAGCGTGCGCTACATGCTGAATTTGGGCAACGACGATATGGTGAAAATTTTCGCCCTGACCGACACTGCCGTGACTGCTGAGCAAATCGTAACCTGGACCAAAAAAGAAGATGAAGAGAACTTCAAACTGTGTCCAGACATCCTGATGGCGAACTTCCTTAACGGTTTGATTTACTTCAAACGCGGTAAGGATGAAAGCAAACCTGCACCGAAAATTGAACGCAAGATGACCAATAACATCATCCTGAAAAAGCTGCGTATTGCGTTTGATTTGAAAACCGACGACGTTCTGGAAATTCTGACCACCCAGGAATTCCGCATCTCAATGCCAGAAATCACCGCGATGATGCGCGCTCCAGAGAACAAAAACTTCCGCGAATGTGGCGACCAGTTCCTGCGTTACTTCCTGCGTGGTTTAACTGCTCGCGTGCACGTCGCGAAGAAGTAAGCCTTATTGCGGCGGATGACGCTTACGCTTATCCGCCCAAAAAATTATCCCCGCGCTTCATTTTTCCGTTTCACGATATCCGCCATCACCGCCAGAGCAATTTCTGCGGGTGTCTTGCTGCCAAGCGGCAAGCCAATGGGCGCGTGAATACGTTGCAGCTCTGATGTGCTTAACTCCGCAAGTTTTTCTAAGCGCTCAAGCCTGCGCGCACTGTTCTTTTGCGACCCCATCGCACCAATGTAAAATGCGGGTGTATTCACCGCTTCCATCATCGTCAGGTCATCCATGCGTGGATCGTGGGTCAACGCGACAATCGCGGTATTAGCGTGGCAGGGGTGTTGCTCAAGATAGTTAGCCGGAAACTGTTTCAGCAGCGTAATGTCAGCTTTTAGCTGGGCGGCAAAGTTTTCCAGCACTTCTGGACGGTTCTCGCAAACTAACACTTCAAAACCCAACGCACTGGCAAACTCGGCGCAATACAGCGCCACACTCGACAACCCGGCAATCAGCAGGCGTGGAGCGGCGGCAATATGCAGTGTCACCTGTTGTCCATCGCGTGCAACCTGGGTCATATCAGCGAATTCTTTCACTTCCAGATGGCGGCAAGGCTCAGGCAACGTCAGGCATTTTTCCAGCGCAAAATGGCCATTCAGCGCCTGATGCATTTTTTCGAGATATTCCACATTTCCCGGCGTAGCAGGCAGGTATTCGACCAAAATATCCAGCACGCCGCCACAGGGTAGTGCTATCCCTGGTTCCAGCCCTCCTTCGCCATAACGCACAATCTGGCTGGCTTGTTGATACTCACCTTGCGCTATACGTTGCAAAAAATCCTCTTCTACACAGCCACCGGAAAGCGAACCGCAAAAACGCCGATCTGCGGTGGCGACCATCAAGGCTCCTGGTGAACGGGGCGATGAACCATAAGTGTTTAATACCGTACACAACCAAACCGGTTGCTGAACAAGCCAGATACACGCCTGGTGGACCACGCTGATATCAAGGTGCTGCATGATTTTTCTCACTCCGTTGTATCAGTTGTGAGGGGAGGTCGATATCGCGCTGTGAATCGCTATCTTTAACTTCGATAAAATGAATGGTTTCACCACGCAGCAATTCCCGCGCACCGTTGTCACCGGTTAACTGGCAAAGCTTGCCAAACCAGGCCGGTGAAAACCCCACCGGATGGCCAGGTTGTGCATTCACATAAGGGCGCACCAAAGGGTGAAATTCCAGAGCCTGTGCAACTTCGACAAAAACAGAAGGGGGGACAAACGGCATATCCGCCAGATGAATCAGCCAGCCATGCCACTGTGGGGTTGCGCAAACACCTGCGGCAATCGACTCGCCCAATCCGCTGCTCGCGATAAGCGTAAAGGGAACCTGTTGTGCGCGGCACAACGCTTGAATTTCACTATTTTCCGGACGCGTCACCACATGTACCGCAAGGCCAGAAGCCAGAGCATGGTGCAGTGTTTGCGCAAACACGCTGCCATCGTTGAGCAACGCATTGAGTTTATTGCCTTGTCCACCCGCTTTTTTGAAGCGCTCTGCACGCCCGGCTGCGGTGATAATAATGCCAGCTTTCATGTTCAAGACTGATTCCTCAGTGCTTTTCTATTTGCGCCAAAACGCCAATGATTTGCGCAACAATGTTTTTTTTATGAAAATGAGATGTTAATTCTCACATGATTTAAGTTAAATACATATACTTATATTCACTACGGAAATACGTTGAAAATACACTCAATTGTTTGAAAAAAAGACAATAATAATTTAAATGGGATGTTTTATGAGCAATTTTAATCCATCACGGCGCAGCTTTATTAAACGCGCGGTGGTTGCCGGAGTCGCGGTCTATCTCGCCCCTCTCTATAGCCGAGCCTATGCCGCGCTATTTGAGCAAAAAATTCTCCAGTCTCCGAACTGGGATGCGAAAAACAAGCGCATCCGTTTCCGTATTGATGGCCGGGCGAAAGTCATGGGGCATAAAGTTTTTGCGCGTGATATTCGCGCTGTCGATATGCCGCACTGGCCGCAGAAACAGGCGCACGCTTTTATTCTGCGCACCACCAAAGCCGACAGGCTGTTTAATGGTATCGATCTCTCGCTATTAGGCGATGACCTGAAACCGGATCGCGTTGTCACAGCCGTTGATTTGGCGCGTGATGGCCTGGCATTCCCGGCGTTTTACGGCGAAGACATGCTCCTGCCGACCGGCAAAACGCCAGCTTACCTCGGGCAAGCGGTCGCTATTCTGATCTACCACGATTTTGCTCGCTTTCGTTTTGCCAAAGATAAACTGAAATTCAAAGACGAAGTGATCCAATACGGCGCTGAAACTGGCCCGCTGGAGCGTGACCCATGGGGCACTTTCCGCTTCGTGCGCGTCGGTGGCGCAACTTCGCAAGATGACGACCATTTCTCCAGTCTGAAAGATATGCCGATTTTCCCGTTGTCGATGAGAAGGCATTTGCCGGTCTGGCCGGAAGGGCGTGAAGGCGGCAAACTCGATGAAGAAGGGATGTTCTACGCAGGCCAAATTGCTGACGAACTGAAAAATCCGCCACAAGACTGGCTGGTCATGTCTCGCCGTTACACCACCCAATCTATCGATACCGCGGCACTTGAGCCAGATAACGCCAACGGCTGGTTCGATGAAGCGACCCAAACTTTGCACTTAGTTGTGCCAACGCAATCCCCGCAGGAAGTGGCTGACGAAATGCCACGCATGCTGGCAAAACGCACCACGCCGGTGAAACAGCTGATTCTGCATCCGTGTTACACCGTCGGTTACGGTTCCAAAGATCACTACAACTTCCCGTATTACGGCGCGGTGGCGGCAATGTATGGCGACGGGCATCCGGTGCGCCTGGCGAACGACCGTTACGAGCAGTTCCAGAGCTCGCTCAAACGCCACGCCTTTGACATGAATTACACCATCGCGGTCAACAAAAATACCGGCATCATGCAGTCGTTCCTTGGCGATATGACGGCCAACGGCGGCGGGCGCAGCAACTTTACGCCGTCTGTGTCGATGGTTGGAGCAACGGCGGCGCAGTCCATTTACTACTTCCCGAAAAGTGATTTATCGGCGGTGGGCGTTGCTTCTCGCGCTATTGATGCCGGTTCCGCTCGCGGATACGGCACGCTGCAAAGCATGGCTGCCACCGAAATGATGGTCGATGAAATTGCTGCAGAACTGAAGATTGATCCGATTGAATTCCGTATGCGCAACGCGCTGAAATCGGGCATGAAAAACACCCAGGGGGCGATCCCGGCTGGGGCGATTCGTGTGGATGAAGTGCTGGCAAAAGCTGCAAAACATGAGATGTGGCTGAAACGTGCTGAACGTAAAGCTGAATTTGAAATGAAGAACCCCGGCAAGCGCTTTGGCGTGGGCTTTGGTTGTGTACAAAAAGATTTTGGCACCGGAGCGGAAACCTCGTTTGCGCGGGTAGAAGTCAGTGCTGACGGGCGCATAGCTTTGCATCACAGCGGCGCGGAAATGGGTACCGGCATGTCGACTTCGCAATCGGTGCTGTGCGCACAATGGCTGGGGAAACCTGCTGACGAAGCGCATTTCTCGGTCACGGACTGGAGCACGCTGCCGGTTGTCACCAGCGGCGACCCATACATTATGTCGCAGGAAGAACAGGACAAACTGGCGGCGAACCCTTCCTGGTCGCCGTCTTACTGTTCGCCATCCAGCGCCAGTAACTCAGCATATTACTTCTCCCACAGCACGCGTGAAGCGGCACGCCTGGTGTTTGAACACGGCTTGTGGCCTGCGGCAATGTCTATCTGGACCACCGGTATTGGCGGCGGTCAGGCTGCACCATTAGTGGTGCGTATCGAAGACGCTCGTTGGGTAGAAGGCGGTTTAACTGCCGCTGGCATGGAAATTTTAAGCCTCGAACTGCTGGCGAAAAAAGCCCACGAAATGGGGATGATGACCGGTGCGACGGTACACGTCTTTAACCGCTGGCAGTGGGCCGAAGCCGATTTCAACATTGGCGGACAAAGCAAACGCCTGCCGATTGACGGCCTGTCGGTGCGTAACGGCAACGGTGAATTCACCACACTTGCCCGCGAACATGTTTACTATCCGCCAACCCAGCGTAATAACGCCTCTGTAACCTATTACAGCGCAGTCGGCACGCTGGCTGAAGTGGCTGTGAGCCTGGCGACCGGCGAAGTCGAACTGTTGAATCACCACTCGATTATGGAGTGCGGCAATTTAATCGTCCCGGAGCTGGTTTCCGGGCAATTGCAGGGCGGGCTGGCGATGGGTATCGGCCACGCGCTACACGAATATTTACCGCTTTATGAAGACGGACCCGGCAACGGCACATGGAACTTCAACCGTTATCACCTGCCGCGTGCCAGCGACGTTGCGGTCTGGAAACAGACTGGCGATGTGCTGCCTGCGCTTTCGGAAACCGACCCGCCAAAAGGTATGGCTGAAGTCGTGATGATCCCAGTGGTTGCCGCGTTGGTTAACGCCATCGCCGACGCCACCGGCCACCGTTTCCGTGATTTGCCTGTCCGTGCTGAAAATATTCGTGAGGTATTACCATGAGCATCAAAACTAAACCAATGACGCTGACCATCAACAACAAATCGTACGGCCCAATCGACGTGCCTGAAGGGTTGATGATGATCGATTTCCTGCATGAATATGTCTATTTGACTGGCTCACGTCTGGGTTGCGGGCAGGGGATTTGCCACGCCTGTGTGGCGATTGTTGATAACCCAAGCGGCACCAGCGAAGAAGTGCGCACCTGCATTACCGGCGCGCATTTCTTTAACGGCAAAAAAGTGCGCACCGTTGAAGGCCACGCCAAAGTTGATGAACAAGGCGAAGTGGTCGAGCTTTCACCAATTCAGCAATCTTTCCTCGATCATTACAGCTTCCAGTGCGGCTACTGCACACCGGGCTTTGTCAACGCGGCGACGATTTTCGTTGAAAAACTCAAGCGCGAACCGATTGCCCGTGAAGAACTGGAAGGGGCAATTTCTACTGCGCTGGAAAACCATATCTGCCGCTGTACCGGCTACGTGCGCTACTACGAAGCGGTGCGTGATGTGGTGCTGAAAACGCCAGGATTAGTGAAGGAGGCGGTGAAATGAAAAAACGTCTTGCGCTAATTGTGCTGGCGATTGTCGTCATTATTGTGGCGATTTTGTACTGGCGGGAATACCGCACGTATGACGGCCCGGTGCAGAAAGTGACCGCCAGCAAGGAACAAATCGAACGTGGTCGTTATCTGACAAAAGCCGCTGACTGCGCGGCTTGCCACACCGCATCTGGCGGCGCACCACTGGCGGGCGGCTATCCGTTAGAGTCCCCTTACGGCACCATTTATGGCAGCAACCTGACACCCTCTGCGGATAACGGCATTGGTCGCTGGACGAAGGACGATTTCTATCAAGCGTTGACCGAAGGTGTGACCCCGACCGGGCGTCACCTGTTCCCGGCGATGCCATACACCTCTTACAAAAATATCTCGCGCCAGGATTCAGATGATATTTACGCGTATCTGATGACGCGCCCGGCCGTCAATGTGGCAACACCAGATAACGAAATGAGTTTCCCGTTCAACCAGCGTATCGCGCTGATTGGCTGGAATATTCTGTTCCATAACAAGGATCCTTTACCGGCGATATCTGAAGGTAATTCTGCCGACTGGCAGCGCGGGCGTTATCTGGCAGATGTGCTGGGGCATTGCGGTGAATGCCATACCGAGCGTGGGTTACTCGGACAGATGAAGCTGGATAAAGCGATGCAAGGCGGGGAATTAGGGCGCTTTATGGCTCCTGATATTACGCCAAAAGCGTTAGCACAACGTGGCTGGACGCCTGACGATGTGAAGCAATTCCTCACCACTGGCTTTGCCCCGCAGGGCAGCGCGTTTAGCGAAATGCACATGGTGGTCGACCTCAGCACCCAGCATCTGACGCCTGAAGATCAAAAAGCGATGGCGACGTATCTGATGGGCGAAATGCCTCCTGCTGCGGTTCCGGCGGCATTGGGCAAAGGTAACGAAGCAGGGCGCATGACTTATCTCGACCAGTGCGCCGGTTGCCACGCACGTGAAGGCGAGGGCAAACCGCACGTGGCGGTGTCGATGCTCAACAACGCCACGTTGCGCCAGCCAGATGCCAAAAACCTGATTGTCTCAGTACTTGACGGCCTGCCAGCGCAGAATTTCCCGAACGGCGAAAGTATGCAGAGTATGCCTGGTTTCGGTGACCGCTTGAACGATGAGCAAGTTGCTGAACTGGTGAATTACCTGCGCGTGACGTGGGGTGGTTTGCCGGGGGATGTGACGGCGGAGCAGGTGAAAGCGTTGCGGGCAGCGCAGAAGTAAACTGGGCGTTGGGGCCTATGCCGGGTATGGCGGTGTTCCGTTCACCTGGAAGTTCTCCTTCCCCATAAATATCAATGAACGGTGAACGTGTAAGGGGGATTACGACATCCCCCTTACGACCCCGTCGCCCGGCAAATCAATCGCCGCAAGCGGTAAACACCGTTTTTCACCCAACATTCGGGGTCGTTCGCGACTCGTTCCGGACGATCGCTCTCTCACGTGGTTCCCGACCACGTGACCCCGACTGAAGGGTAAAAAACGGCGCGATTGAAGCCGGGAACAAGGTCAAAACCAGCGCGGTGTGGTCTGTTGGTTTTGGTTTTGAAGTTGACCTTGGGTTCCGGCTTCAATCGCCTCCGTTTTGACTCCAGGTGGCCGGGTCCAGCCGTCGGGAACGGCTGGAGGGCGCGATCGCCGGGAGCGAATCGCAACCGACCCGGACACGGAGGCAAAATGGAGGTTTACCGCGCAGCGGCGATTGACTTGCCGGACGCCTGGATTATCAAGGGGTTGGCGTAAACCCCTTGATACGTTCACCGTTCACTAATCTATGTGGGATCAAATAACTTTCAGGTGAACGGAAAATCACCGATCCGCCATAGGCTCCCCTCAGGTGAACGGAAAATCGCCGCTCCGCCATAGGCTATACCACTTACTCCCCATATCTAACCGCTTATCCCGCCATTTGACCACTCACTAAAACTCCCGCTCATTGCACTCCCACCCTATGCCAGCATATCGCTGAACTTTTTATCTTTGGCACTGGAGTGGGTTATGCAACACGCACTAACGTTTGTTATCGCGACCCTGTGTATTCTGGCTATCTGCTATCGCCTTTACGGGGTGTTTTTCGTCCGTAAAGTGTTGAATGCCGATGACTCGGAAATCACACCGTCACATATTCTTGAGGACGGCAAAGATTACGTCCCAACTAAAAAATGGGTTAACTTTGGCAGCCACTTTGCGGCGATTGCCGCCGCTGGTCCGTTGGTCGGCCCGGTGCTGGCAGCACAATACGGTTATCTGCCAAGCTTCTTATGGCTGTTAATTGGCTGCGTGGTGGGCGGTGCGGTACACGATACCGTGGTACTTTTTGCCTCCATGAAGCACCGCGGTAAGTCACTCTCAGAAGTGGCGAAAGCGGAGCTGGGGCCTGTAGCCGGCTGGTGTACTGGCCTGGCGATGTTATTTATCATCACGATTACCATGGCAGGTTTGTCGATGGTGGTGGTTCACGCACTGGAACGTAACCCGTGGGGCACCTTCGCGGTGTTCATGACCATCCCGGTGGCGATTGGTGTCGGTCTGTGGGAGCGTTTCACCGGCAGCATGCGTGGTGCAACCTGGGTTGGCATTATCGTGATTTTCGCCTGTGTGATTGCAGGGCCGTATATTCAGGAATCTGCTTTCGGTGAATGGCTGAGTTTCCGCGCATCTACCGTCAGTTTGGTTCTGCCATTCTATGCATTTTTTGCCACCGCATTGCCTGTGTGGATGCTGCTTACGCCGCGTGGTTACCTCTCCAGCTTCATGAAAATCGGCGTATTCGGTGCGCTGGTGATTGGTGTGGTGTTCATTAACCCGGAAATTCAGTTCCCGGCGGTGACGCAATTTATTCACGGTAACGGCCCGGTATTAGCAGGCCCAGTCTGGCCGTTTATTTCTATCACCATCGCCTGTGGCGCGATTTCTGGTTTCCACGCGTTTATCGGTTCCGGTACCACGCCGAAGCAAATCGATAAATGGAACGACATTCTGCCAGTGGCTTTCGGTGCGATGCTGGCTGAATGTGTGGTCGGTGTGATGGCGTTAATCGCGGCAACCGCTCTGCATCCTGCGGATTACTTCGCCATCAACGCGACACCTGAAGTCTTTGCCGGTCTTGGCATGGATGTGGTCAATCTGCCACAGCTTAGCGAATCCATCGGCCTGGATTTATACGGGCGTACCGGTGGGGCCGTGACTCTGGCAGTGGGGATGGCAGACATCTTCACGCGTATCCCGTGGTTCAGCCATTTAGCCTCGTATTTCTTCCAGTTCGTCATCATGTTTGAAGCGGTATTTATCCTGACTGCGGTAGATTCCGGTACCCGTGTTGCGCGTTACTTGCTGCAAGATTTCCTCGGCGACATCTGGTCTCCGCTGAAACGCACCAACTGGATGCCTGGCGCAATTGGTTGCAGCATCGTGGCCTGCGTGTTGTGGGGTTATCTGCTGAACTCCGGCGACATCAACTCAGTGTGGGCGCTGTTTGGGGTATCGAACCAACTGATGGCTTCCATTGGCCTGATGATCGGTGCGACCATTATTCTGCGTATGTCGGAAAAACGCTGGTACGTACTGACCTGTCTGATCCCGCTGTCGTATCTGTATGTGACAGTAAACTATGCCGCCTACTGGATGGTGAAGAACGTTTACTTCAATAGCGCAGCTAAAGGCTTCAACATCTTCAACGGTACGATTTCGATTGTGATGGTCGCGTTGGGGCTGGTGATTATGGTAGCGTCGATTCAACGCTGGTTTGTGCTGTGGCGTGCTCGCGGTAACTCAGAGCCGATTGAATTGTTGTCATAACTTAAGTCGTTATTTAAGCAGTACTAAAAGCCGGTCTTCCATGACCGGTTTCAGATTGCTGATAAAGGGTGATAAATGTGTTTTGTAGGGTGGATAAGCGTAGCGTCATCCACCATTTACGCCAGTTGTGTCGGATGGCGCTGCGCTTATCCGACCTACGAAGAAGTTTGTCATCAGTCTCAAGCCGGTCTTCCATGACCGGTTTCAGATTGCTGGCAAAGGGTGATAAATGTGTTTTGTAGGGTGGATAAGCGTAGCGTCATCCACCATTTACGCCAGTTGTGTCGGATGGCGCTGCGCTTATCCGACCTACGAAGAAGTTTCGTCATCAGTCTCAGGCCGGTCTTCCATGACCGGCTTCAGATTGCTGATAAAGGGTGATAAATGTGTTTTGTAGGGTGGATAAGCGTAGCGTCATCCACCATTTACGCCAGTTGTGTCGGATGACACTGCGCTTATCCGACCTACGAAGAAGTTTGTCATCAGTCTCAAGCCGGTCTTCCATGACCGGTTTTTTTATTGGCAGGCTTTCATTTCTGCGTTGGTCAAATCAGCACGGCTGCAATCCAGTTCACGGCCTGAAGGGCCTTTAGCGGAAGCTTCACCGGCTGGCATGATCATACCGTTCGCGCGGTTTTTACCGGTCCAGCTAACACCCGCGCTACCATCTGGAGAAATAGCAATCGACAACACTACGCCCTGGCCGGTGGCTTCATAGTAGTTATCGTTTACTTTCTTCAGCTTCATCTGTTTACCGTTGAGATAAACCGGGCCGCCCTGGTCGATATGCACTTCGCCCGGATGACCTTTGCCGTTAAACAGCGGCAATGCGGCACTCGCGGAAAAGGCGACAAAACCCAGAACCAGCGCCATCGTTTTTAGTTTGCTCATCATTAACTCTCTTATCATTATCGTGCTCAATCTTCACCGTGGTGAAGTCGAGAAGTGGAATATTTCCGGTGCGAGATAATGCTGCCGTGCGCCAGATACGATATTGACTTATATCAAATTGGTGAATGAGTTGAGGGGGTAAAGATTCTTAATATTGATGTGTTGTGGGAGCAGAGAATAAAGCCGCAACGCGTTTCAGGCGTTGCGGCCAGGCTCTTATTCTTCAGTTGCGCGTTTAGGGGCAGGTTGTTCGAGAACCATCGTTTGTGTCTGGCTCAGGCTTATCCCTGCGGCACGTAGCATTTTAAGGATCTCGTACAGCAGGTCGCTACGCGTTGAGCTGACCATACGTGGGCTATTCACATAACCGGTGACACTCAGCACAATCCCGGTTGGCCCCAGCTCTTTAAAGCTGACTGACGGCGCGGGGTTTTCCAGAATAGATTCATGCAGCTTATAGGCTTCGAGCAGCAAATTACGCACTTGCTCCGGGTCGATATCCAGCGGGAAGGTCAGCGTAATGGTTGCCACGCCTTGCGCGTTACCCATCGTGGCATTACGCACGTTCTGCGAAATAAGCTGTGAATTGGGCACAATAACCGTGGATTTGTCACCTAACTGGATCTCGGTGGCGCGCACGTTAATACGGCGAATATCGCCCTCAACGCCGCTGATACTCACCAAATCTCCCACTTTCACCGGGCGCTCAGTTAACAGAATCAGGCCGGAGATAAAGTTCTTCACTATCTCCTGTAAACCAAAACCGATACCTACCGACAAGGCACTGACGATCCACGCCAGTTTGTTCCATTCAATGCCCAGCATCGACAGCGTGAGCATGATAATCAGCACGTAGCCGACGTTGGTGAACAGCGTGACCAGCGAGGCACGCAGGCCCCTGTCCATATTGGTTTTTGGCAGGAAATCGTTATCCAGCCAGCGGCGTGTTGAGCGCAGTACATACCAGCCGACAGCCAGACACAACACGGCGTTAACGGCGTGTGCCGGGATAATATTCATCCCTTCGAGACCTTTACCGCCCCATATTTCGGCAATTTTGATCAGCAACTCCATCGGCGTCGTGGTGCCGAAGGTGCCATTCAACAGTGCAACGGCGGCCATCACCAACAGGCTGGTTTTGCCTAAAGCGGAGAACAGCGTGGCGGCAAGCGAGAGATGGCGGTCATTAAGGCTCAGCGTGCTTTTGAGGAGCTTCCCGCTCTGGGTGGTTGGTGAAAAGACCGCTTCACATAAATCGACCACGAAATGAATCAGCAGATATAGACTACAAACCACCAGGCCAATCCACAGCAGTTCGAACGTGACGAAGCGCGCCAGCGGAATGTAGCCAATCAGCAATGCCATCAGGATAACGAAGGCAGTCAGGCTAATGACCAGATGAATCAGACCGGCAACCGTCGAGCGGGCCTCGGTTTGCTCGCCTTCGGCACTCATTTTTCGGCGGATCCTGTTCACCCGAATCGGTGCAATCAGGCAATTGAGCGCCACCAGTAAGGCCGCCAGTCCGTTGCCAAACAGCGTGGCGGCAATGCTGGCACCGACTAACGCATTCAACTGTTCGATGATGCCAAAGATAAAGATGAAGGTTGCCAGCAAAATTGGGAACGAGGCCAGCGTTTTTGCCAGTGGGTCGGCAATACCCGGCAGACGCCAGGAAGGATGGCTATTTGACAGTAACGCGATACCCAGGCCAGCAATCACCGCTGAAAAATAGGTCAGTTCGACCATCTGGTCGGCAAATTCAAGCACCCATTGCGAGGTGTCAGGCAGGCGGGTCAGGGTATAGCACAACAACTGCATGCTGATACCCAGCGTCAGCGTGGTGCTTAATGTGGTAAAGCAGGCGAGGAAACTGCGACGAAAACGACCTTGCGGCAGCCAGCGAGGCAGCACCCAATTCATTGGCTTGTCCAGCGCTTTGCGGCCAAATAGCCCAATGGCTAACGCCAGCAGCAGATAAACTGCGCTCCCAAAACGCCAGTCGTCGCTCCAGGCCTGATGCCAGGCCGCACTCACTTGTGTGCCGAAATCGTCGAAACGCGAGGCATCTTTATCGCTTGGGTCAAAGACTGGCGACCAGAAGTTCTCGCCAAGAATACTGCCGGTGTTAAGCGCGATTTGGGTTTTCAGTGCGTCACGACGCAGCCCTGAAATTTGTGATGAGAGGTTTTGCGCCCCCACGGCAATGGCTTTGCTTTGCTCAATTTGCGTGGTGAGCAAGGTTTTACTGTTGTTCAATTGTTTGCGCTGGCTGACAACCTGCGGTGTTTCCGTCAGCGTACCCGGTGCCGGGGCTGGCCCAAGCACATCCAGTTGCCCCTGAATCTGTGCCAACTGCGGAGCCAAAGCAACGGCGAGCTTATCCGCATCACTGACCAGTTTTAGCGCATCGTCATTCAGGGTGGTGAACTGTTTGTCCGCTTTCGCAGTCGAGACGCGCTGTTTGAGTGAATCCAGGCGTTTTTGCAACGCAGGTAACTCAGTGCTGGCGTTGACCTTAACCGGTTCTTCCGTAGCAGATTGCCCGGCGGCGTCATCAGCCTGAGAAAGAAAAGGGGTCATCATCAAACAAGATAGCAATGCCAGTAAGAGCAGCGGCATTCTTAATGGTTTACGCATAGAAAGAATTTTCCGGGATATCGAAAAGACAGAAATTGGAGACAAGCGGATAAGGATACTCGGAATTTAGCGGATGCCAATCAGAGTAAGTCTATTTATGTTCCCGATGGCGTCAGGTTGGCGGCCATATGAACCGTGTTGCTCTGCTAATTGGCCACTGGTTTTGTAATGGTACTATTTTTTAATTGGTGACAAATAAATATGGAGCGCATCACAAACCAGTATGCTTTTTTGACCCGGCTCTCTCTTTTCTTGCCTCCCCACATAATTCGTTTCCTCTTCCAGGCGGAAAATATCTCTCTTTTTGCATGAACAATATGCTCTAGTATATCAGTCAACCTAATTACAATAATACGTTGCTGGAGATAGACGTATATGCTCATTACTCGTGATAATATTTTCTTAAATAAAACATTCAGGGATAAGCGGGAAATTTTTTGCTTCCTGGCGACACATGCTGTCGCACAGGGGTGGGCCGAAGATGCTAATAAAATTGAAGCGGATCTTTGGGCGCGGGAGAATCAATATTCGACGGGTTTTGAAAGCCAGATTGCTATTCCCCACGCCAAAACTGCCAATGTTTCCCATGCCGGGGTGATTTTTATTCGTCTGCAAAATCCCATTGATTGGGAAAGTCTGGACGATCTTCCAGTACAAATTATTTTTGGCCTGCTGGTTCCTGAATCTGGAGCGAAATTGCTGCACTTACAAATTATTAATAGCCTTGCAAGCCAAATCGTTGATGACGAATTCAGAGCGCGTTTATTTGCGGTCAACGATGAAGACGAACTATTTCAGTATATGAAATCGCGTATCGCTATTGAGGAGGAAGTATGAATATTGTCGGCGTCACATCATGTATTGCTGGTTTAGCCCATACTCCGATGGCAGCCAAATCCCTGGAAAAAGAGGGAGGGCGTCTTGGGCACCAGATAAAAATAGAGCAACAGGGTGCCATGGGGATCATGAACAGAATCACCGATGATGATATTCAAGCTGCAGATTTCGTACTTATTGCTGCTGACCGTACCATTGAAGAAGAAGAACGCTTCGCCGGGAAAGTCATTATTCGGGTAAAGATAGGCCAATGTGTTAGCCATGCATCTGATGTCATAACGAAATGCGTTTCGGCTGTTGAGGCTCGTCTGAATAAATAATCAAGGTGATGTCATGAAGAAATTAATGATAGAGATAAAGAATCATCTTATGACGGGTATTTCCTTTGCCCTGCCAGTTATTATTGCCGGTTCCCTGATGGTGGCGGTTGCCAAAATTATCGGTCTGGCGATCGGTGAGTCTAATCTTGATGCCTTCGCTAATAGCCATGGACTGGCAAACTGGCTGTACCACACGCAGGACATTGGATTTAAAATTATTGGGCTAATGAACTATGTTCTCGGTGCCTATGTTGCCTATTCAGTGGCAGGTAAAAAGGGTCTGGCCTCCGGTTTTACTGCTGGCCTAATTGCCTCGCTAACCGGCTCTGGTTTTATCGGCGCAGTGCTGGGTGGTTTGCTGGCCGGTTATTCATCTGAGTGGGTCGCACGTAAGATAAAAATTACCGGCTCGGCGGCAAGCTCCGTCCCGCTGATTATTCTGCCATTTATCACCGTTGGCTTGCAGGTACTGGTGATGTTATTGCTGCTCGGGGATGTGCTGAGCTGGCTGAACACCTCGCTGATGGCCTGGGTTCAGCAGATGACGAAAGATGGCACCAGTACAGTTGTGCTGGCGGCTGTTCTTGGCGGGATGATTTGCTTTGATCTCGGCGGGCCGGTTAACAAAGCGGCATGGGGAACAGCAAATGTTTTGTTCCTGAGCGGTGTATATCTTCCTGCTATTCTGGTTAATGTTGCCATTATTATTCCACCGCTAGGCTACGCGGCTGCTCGTTTTTTACGCCCTGACAACTTTAATCAGACGCTGAAAGAAGCTGGCAATGGTTCGATTATTATGGGGATTCTGGGGATCTCCGAAGGTGCCATTCCCTTCACCCTGCGCAACCCGGCGCGGTTAATTCCTCTTAATGTTCTGGCAGGGACTCTGGGGGCGGTTACCGTTGCGTTATTAAAAGCTTATCCAATTATGCCGCCGTTGGGTGGGCTATATGGTGGTTTCACCGTTGAAAACCCGTGGGCTTATTTCATTGGTGCATTGGTTGGCACTGCTGTTATTGCTTTTGGGGCCAATCTACTGGTGAATTTCAATGATGAAGAGTCAGGTATTAAATCCAGTAATAATCCTACTGAAGAGATTGAAATAAAATTTGATTAAGTTTTGCACTTTGCGTAATGGGAGATTGGTATGAAAAATAAAATTGTCCATATTTACAGCCATACTCACTGGGATCAGGAGTGGTATTTCACATCATCGCGTTCACGTATTTATCTCTTTAATCACATCAAAAATGTGATTCGTATACTGGAGAATAACGATGACTTTCCCTGTTACCTGCTGGATGCGCAAAGTGCGTTAATTGAAAGCTATTTGCTGTGGGCTCCGGAAGACAAAGATGTATTGTTTAAATTAATTGCTGAAAAACGTTTGCTCACGGGACCGTGGTACACCCAAACCGATCAACTGGTTATTCATCAAGAGTCGCTGGTACGCAACCTCTGGTATGGAATTAAGGTCGCTACTGATGCGGGCAGCAGCATGGCTCTGGGCTATGTTCCTGACTGTTTTGGTCAGGGGGGCAATATGCCGCAGATCTACAAACAGTTCGGTATTCACCACGCGCTTTTCTGGCGTGGTATCGCGGACAACACGCTGCGGGAAACCGAGTTTGTCTGGCAGGGTGAAAACGGCGATCGGATCTTTGCAGTGCAGATGCCATGGGGTTACCACTATGGTGGGCTTCTTGATGAAACTCCGCAAAAAATGGCGACCTTCCTGAATGAAAAAATGTCACCGACTGAAGCGCGTAGTGACCGTGTAAACTTGCTTTACCCGCACGGTTTTGATCAGGCTCCGGTGCGTGAGAATCTGCCGGATCTGGTGAAGCAATTCAATGCCTGCGACGATGAACGACACTACCAGATAAGTAGCCCTCTGGACTTCCTGGAGGCGCTGGAAAAAGAGTCTGCAAACGATGTGCGGATACTCCAGGGAGAGCTGACTGAGGGCAAACACTCCCGCGTGCACAAGACGATTTTCTCATGCCGGGCCGATCTGAAGTTACTCAATAACGAGATTGAATCGCTGTTGGTCAATACGCTTGAGCCAGTACTGGCAATTAGCCGCAGCCTTGGGCATGCGTATCCGTCAAAAATCATCGCTGATATTTGGAAACTGATGTTTTATAACGCCGCCCATGACAGCATCGGCGGTTGTAACAGCGACGATACTAATCAGGATATTTTCTTCCGCTATAAGCAGGCTCGCGATTTAGCCATCAATTTGCTGGAGCTGCATAGCCGATTAATTGCCATTCGTACCCAGCGCGAGCACGATTACACGTTCACTGTATTCAACCCGCTAACTAATACAGCCGCGCCACAGGTGACCTTCGAGGCATGGTTGCCGGGTATCCCATTCACCCTGCGCGATTCGGCGGGCAATGCATTGCCCTATGTGATTGAACAACAGACCGATTTGACCAGTTACGTATTGAACCAGACCATTCGACTTAATCCTGGCAAGCCATACCATAAACCGGAGAAGGTTTATCGCACTAAAGTGACGGTGAACAGCAGTGACTTACCTGCTCTCGGTTATACCCGCTGGCATCTTGATTTTGATGCTGATGGGGCAAGTAAGCGGGTCACGGATAATATGATGGTCATCGAGAACGCATTTTATCGCATGGAAGTGGAAGAGAACGGGTTGCTCACCATCAAGCATAAAACCACCGGTAAACGCTATGAGCGCCAGATGCTGTTGGTGGAAAATGGCGATGATGGAGATTCCTACAACTATTCGCCGCCGCGTGGTGACTTGATTGTTACCTCCGAAGGTTGCCTGGCTTCAGCCCACCGGGAGAATAATGGCCTGAATCAGTCGTTGTTACTTGATTATGTACTTAAAGTTCCTGGCAACCTCGAAGAGCGGGCGCAGGGTATCGCCACCTCTACAATGAAAGTCGCGGTGCATGTGACTCTGCAGTATGACGACATAATCCGCTTTACAGTTGACGTGGATAACCAGGTGCTCAGTCATCGTTTATGCGTCCATTTCGCGACGGACATACTGGCAAATGTCTCTTATGCGGATCAGTTGTTTGGTGTGGTTGCGCGCCCGGTGCAACTGAGTAACGCCCTGAAAGTGTGGGAAGCAGAAAACTGGCATGAAAAACCGATTTCCATTGAGCCAATGCAAAGCTACGTGAACCTGCATGATGAAAATCATGGCTTCACATTGCATACCAATGGCGTGCGTGAATATGAAATCGTCGGCGACAATTTCGATACCATTTCCGTTACTCTATTCCGTTCATTCGGTTACATGGGCAAAGAGAACCTGCTCTATCGTCCGGGGCGTGCGTCGGGTGAGTCGGTAGTGGCGACACCAGATGCACAGTTGTCTGGACCGTTGTCCTTCGCATTTGGCTGGCGTATCTATAGCGGCTCGTTTGACGAGGCACAGCATGCGCGGCTATCGAAATCGTTGCTGACATCGTTTCCGGTCTATCAGGACAGCGACTTCCTCAATGGCCGTCTGCGTTTTTGCCTGAGCGATGAACAACGCACATATCCGCAGGAATACAGTCTGCTGGCCCTGCCTGATGGCCCGGAAGATGCACTGGTCAGCGTGGTGAAATGCGCAGAAGAGGGCGAGGGGTTAATTTGCCGCTTCTATAACCCAAATCTGAATGCCACAGCCACCATTCCGGCGCTGAATAATGCTCGTTACGTCTTGCTGGACGAGAAAACCCCGTCACAGGAAAGGGCGGCGCTAAACCCTAATGATGTGCAGACGTTGTACGTTGAAATAGTGTGAAGAGAGAAATGAGACTGTTTACCAATAAGCGGATCAGAGATATTTTCACCCAGATTGCTCAAGGGAATGTGACGCAAACCTCTTTGGCCAAAGAGATGAATGTGTCCACGCGAACCATCCGCAGTGACCTGAAAGATCTAAATGATATCGTTGGCGGGTTTGGTAACAGTCTCATTCACCATCGTAAGAAAGGTTTTTCCATTCAGGTTAACAATCCGGCGGGTCATAAAACGCTGCTTGAACAGTCACAAAGGCCCTGGAAAGAGACTCGTTCGACAGCAGAACGCCGCCGGGCTTTACTGTCGACGCTATTGCGCCAGGATGCGGAAATCTCGCTTGAGGAGTTGGAGTCGACGTGGTTTATCAGTATCTACAGCCTGAGAAACGACATTGCTTTGCTTAAGCGTCATTTTGCCCTCTATGACCTGAGTATCGTTTCTGGAGGGGTCGATAAATTTAAACTCTCTGGCAGCGAAATAGCGTTTCGTCGCTGCATTTACGATAACCTGCTGCGCTCAAAAGAAGCGGAAGAAGATTACCAGGGGATCTTTGATTCGTTGGCGAAGATTTCCAACATCAAGCTGGCGCTGAGTGACTACTTTGTTAGCCATGGATTAGTGGTAAGCGATGTCAATTTGCGGTTTTTTACCCTGATTTGTGGGATTACCTGTGAGCGCATTCTCCGGGGAAGTTGGCTGTTGGATTATGAGTTTGACGCTTGCGAACCGCACTTAAAAATAGTCGCGCGCGATATTCTTCCCCTGCTGCTGGCGGATGCCGTACCTAACATTGCGCAAAGCGAAATCGATTATATGGCGATGAATCTCGCCGCGTTTTGTTCAATGACGAGTGAAAATGCGCTCGAGCATGAGCAGCACGACGCCGAACGTGCGGTGATGAACCATTTTTTGAGTTATGTCAGTTCGTCCTGGTTCTGCGACGTCAGTTATGATGAGCTGTCACGCAAGAATCTGCTTAGTCACATTCAGGCCATGCGTATACGCGTTAATAATAACATCACTATTATCAACCCGTTGATTGAGCAAATTAAGCGTCACTATCCGTTGATGTACGAAATGACGCTGGCTGCTTTTAGTGAGCTGGAACACTTCTTTTCTAACAAAATTAGCGATGATGAGATTGGCTATCTCGTCATGCATATCGGGGCCATTCTTGAAGAGATTCATCTGAAAGACGAAGGTCACACTATCAGTGCATTAGTCGTCAATGATCAAGGTGAAGCCTCAACCCGGATCGTCTGCCAGAAAATAATCAGGATGTACCCCAACATTGCTATGACAAAGTGTGTTTCGGTTGAGCAGTACAAAGCGATGACCCGTGTGGAAGAGAGCATTGTTATAAGCTTTGTAGTCATTGAAGAGAAGAACAAACGTGTTATCAATTTGCCTCCGTTGCCAGAAAGATGGCAGTTAGAAAACATGAAGTACTTTTTAACCGCTGAAAACACGCCACCTGCGGCGATGGTGAATTATTTTTCTGCGGATCACTTTTTTGTATTTGAAAGCCACGTCCATACCAAGGAGTCGCTGATTAACTTTCTCTCCTCACAATTAGAATTAAAAGGAAGAGTTGATGAGCATTATTTAGACTCAGTAATTGAACGAGAAGTGCGAGCGTCAACATTGCTGGATGATAAAATCGCCATTCCACATCCATTAGGTCTGGTAGCATTAAGTACTATGGTGACGGTGGCTATATTTCCTGATGGCATTGAATGGGATGTGGGGAAAAAAGTTAAACTGGTCTATATGCTAGCCATTAGTGAGGATGCTTTTGTCGATAGCATGATTATTTATGATTATCTGACAAATATTCTTGATAACGACGTTATTGATAATTTAAGTCAGTGTGAAAATTATTCTGAGTTTATAGCATTGTCACAAAAATATTTTTTATAAAACATTCGGAATAAGAATGTTATACATAATCATTTTAGCCGCTTACAAAATCCCTCCCGGTATCCTTTCCTAACGTCTATACCCTAAATAATTCGAGTTGCAGTCAGGCGGTAAGGCCAGCACTCCCTGGCACCCTGTAGCGTAGTATGGGGTGGATTTTAACAAGTTTGAAACAAATTTCTTAATCCAGAAGATACTAATAACCTACTGTAATAAAAGCCATTTAAGTAGCAAATCACTATTATTTACTGATTTCCCGCCGTTGTTTCCGGGTCTTTAATAAGACATTCCTTAGGCAAGATAAAGGATTTACACATGTTATTAGCTATGCGATTAATTTAAATTATTAACATCGAGAAGATGGTGTTTTAAATGTTAATTCATCGTTTTCGAGAAGATGAAAATATCTCCGCATGGATTGGGGAGTTGGGGGCTATTTGGCTCAGTAAATCAACTGGAATAATGAATGAAGGATACATTATTCAAACAGGATATTTTAATAATTAAAGGAATCTCCATGAAATTTAGTAAAATTGCTTGCTCTTTGGTTGCTGGCATTGCATTAGTGAGCGGTGCGGCACAGGCCGATGCGGTGACGGTAAATGGCGGCACCGTACACTTTCAAGGTGAGCTGGTGAATGCTGCCTGTTCGGTAAGCACCAAGTCTGCCGATCAGATTGTGAAACTCGGCCAGTACCGTACCGCGGCGTTCACTAAAGTGGGTGACACTTCAGCGCAGATCCCTTTTACCATCGTCCTGAACGATTGTGATACCAGCGTATCCACACTGGCTTCTGTGGCTTTTTCAGGCCAAACGGATGGCACTGACCCAACGCTTCTGGCTATTAACTCTGGTGATAACAGCACCACCGCAGGCGGCGTAGGTATCGAAATTCTGGACAATAAATCGCAAGTATTGACCCCGGATGGCAGCACATTCTCTACCGCGAAAACTTTGGTTGATGGCACCAACACCTTGCCATTTACCGCGCGTTATAAAGCGACCGCTGCTACTGCAACAGCAGGCCAGGCGAACGCAGATGCCACCTTCGTGATGAAATACGAGTAATCGGACCAGGCAGGGATGACGATAGCCACAGGGATGAGGCTAAACAGAAGATTATTATTCCGCATGCCGCACCTGGCTCTGTTACGTCGATTAATAATAATGATGGTGCTTTGTAATGACGACTTTATTTAAACCAGGTCTGGCGGTAATGCTGTGCCTGTTATTAACATGTTTTAATGTGCATGCTGCTGGAGGCGTTGCTCTGGGGGCAACACGAGTTATTTATCCGGCCGATGCCAAACAAACTTCGCTCTCAATTAATAATAGCGATGACAAAGAGCGTTATTTGGTGAATTCGTGGATTGAGAATAATCGTGGGGAAAAAGACAAAAAATTTATTGTTACGCCCCCGCTTTTTGTCAGTGAGCCTAAAAGTGAAAACACGCTGCGGATTATTTACGCCGGGCCACCGTTGCCAACCGATCGTGAGTCCATTTTCTGGATGAACGTGAAAGCGATTCCCTCGGTGGATAAATCCAATCTCGCAGGCAATAACGTGCTGCAATTGGCGATTTTGTCACGTATCAAATTATTTGTTCGCCCTAAAAACCTGCAAATGCAGCCAGATGAAGCGTTTAAACAACTGCGTTTTAGCCGTAGCGGCGAGCATCTGAGTATTCACAATCCTTCGCCTTATTACATCAGTACGGTCAATCTGAAGGTCGGTAACGAGAAACTGGCAAATACCATGGTTGCGCCAAAAAGTGTGGCGCAGGTGACGGTCCCAGCCACGCTAAAAGGAACCATCTCCTTCCAGACCGTGAATGATTACGGTGCGGTAACCCCTGTGCAAAAGGGCGCAATGCTGTAATGCGGGCTCTGCACAACAAGGATACCGGGCAGATGATGAACAAGTCAGTTACTCCGATTGCGGCGATGGTGATGGCAGCGCTTTGGCCTGCAATCAGTTCAGGAGAAAGCTATTTTAACCCTGGTTTTTTGTCGCCAGAAGATGCTGCTGTTGCGGATTTATCGCGTTTTGAAAAAGGGAGCCAACAGGCTCCTGGTGTGTATCGTGTGGATATCTGGCGTAACGCTGAATTTATCGCAACCCAGGATCTGCGCTTTGATGCCAGTAACAAGGCGGATGGAAAGGTAAGCGCGGACGGTCTGGTGCCGTGCCTTGATACAGGCTGGTTGCAGCGTCTGGGGCTGAATATGCTTGCTTATCCTGCGCTTGCGAAATTAAAGCCTGGGGAATGCGTGCCGTTGGCGGAGCTCATCCCTGGTTCAGAAACCCACTTTGATTTTGCCAAACTGCGGTTGGATATAAGCCTGCCGCAAGTGTCGTTGCTTAATAGCGCTCGCGGGTATATTCCTGCGCAAGAATGGGACGAAGGCATCCCTGCGGTACTGCTCAACTACAGCTTTACTGGAAACCACGGCAGTTATGACGATAACTATTATTTAAGCCTGCAAAGTGGCCTGAACTATGGGCCGTGGCGGCTGCGCAACAGTGGTGCCTGGAGTTATACGCGCGGTGATGGTTACCATTCCAACAACTGGAATAACATCAGCACATATGCGCAGCGGACAATCATCCCACTCAAAAGCGAGTTGGTGCTTGGCGACAGCAACACCAGCAGTGATGTGTTCGATAGCCTGGGTTTTCGCGGTGCACGGCTCTATTCGGCAGACAGCATGTACCCGGATAGCCTACAAGGTTACGCGCCAACGGTGCGCGGCATCGCACGGACAAACGCCAAAATCACCATCCGCCAGAATGGTTTTGTGATTTACCAAAGCTATGTGTCACCAGGCGCGTTTGCTATTAACGACCTGAATCCTACCTCCTCAAGCGGCGATCTTGACGTTACCCTGGAAGAAAAAGACGGTACGCTGCAAAAATACACGGTGCCTTATTCCACCGTTCCGCTGTTGCAGCGTGAAGGGCGGCTAAAATTCGACCTGGTTGCCGGGGATTTCCGCAGCGGTAGCGACCAACAAGAAACGCCATTTTTCACTCAGGCTACGCTGATTGCCGGTTTACCCCGCGGTTATACAGCTTACGGCGGCACACAACTTGCCGAGGATTATGCCTCGGTGGCGCTGGGCGCGGGTAAAAATATCGGGGAGTGGGGGGCCATTTCACTTGATGTCACTCATGCCCGTAGCAAACTGGCGGATGACAGCGAACATGAAGGCCAATCGCTTCGTTTCCTGTATGCCAAATCCCTCAGCAATTACGGTACTAACTTTCAATTGCTCGGCTACCGCTACTCAACTCGTGGCTTCTACACGCTGGACGAAGTGGCCTACAAAAATATCGAAGGTTACGAATTCGCCGATGAACAAGACGGCAACCACAACACTGAGCCGGTGGTGCAGAGTTATCACAACTTGCGCTACAGTAAGCGTGGACGTTTTCAGGTCAACATTTCTCAGGGGCTTGGCGATTATGGCTCATTCTACGTTTCAGGCAGCCAGCAAACCTACTGGGAAACCAACGAGAACAACACCTCT
This sequence comes from Buttiauxella sp. JUb87, assembly GCF_004361975.1. Classification (NCBI taxonomy): domain Bacteria; kingdom Pseudomonadati; phylum Pseudomonadota; class Gammaproteobacteria; order Enterobacterales; family Enterobacteriaceae; genus Buttiauxella; species Buttiauxella sp. JUb87. Next base: position 1,284,629 of record NZ_SNVY01000001.1, on the reverse strand, counting down.
TACCAGGCAGGATATGCCAGTGGCTGGCGCGGAATCAGTTACTCGATGTCGATGTCATGGAACAAATCGGTCGGTATTTCCGCAAGCGATCGCATCATGGCATTTAACCTCTCGGTGCCGTTCAGCACGTTATTGGGGCATGGTTACTCACGTTCCAGCACCCTCGACCGCGCCTACGCCACATTTGCCGCCAGCAACAATTCAGAAGGTGACTCCACGCTGCAAACTGGGATCGGCGGCACATTACTTGAAGGGCAAAACCTGAGCTACAACGTCACTCAGGGATACAGTGACAGCAACGGCTACACCGGAAGTGCAAGTACCAACTGGCAAGCCACTTACGGCACGGTGGGATTGGGTTACAACTACGACCGCGACCAACATGACTATAACTGGCAAGCATCGGGTGGTGTGGTAGGACATGCCGATGGCATCACTTTTAGCCAGCCGCTCGGAGATACCAATGTGTTAATTAAAGCGCCGGGTGCCAGCGGTGTTGGCGTCGAAAACCAAACCGGGGTGAAAACCGACTGGCGCGGTTACGCCGTGATGCCTTATGCCACGGTTTACCGCTACAACCGTATCGCACTGGATACCAACACCATGGATGACCATACCGATGTTGAAAATAACGTCAGTAGCGTGGTGCCAACGGAAGGGGCATTGGTACGGGCCGAATTTAAGGCACGGATTGGCGTGCGGGCTATCTTCAACGTGACGCGTGGCGGGCGCGCCGTGCCATTCGGCTCGATGGTGCGTGAAGAAACCAGCGGTGTCACCAGTATGGTGGGAGATGAGGGGCAAATTTATCTCAGCGGCTTGCCGCTGCAGGGAAAACTGCTCATTCAGTGGGGCGATGGCAAAGATTCACACTGTTACGCACCTTATACATTACCGCCAGAAAGCCTGACTCAGGCAGTCGCCGTGGTGAGTGCCACCTGTTCATAGAATGGCGCACTATTCAGGGATTTGTTTATGAAATTGATGACATCTTTAGCAGGGGCGGTGCTTCTGGCATGTGTACTACCGGCGTCTGCCACGGTCTGCAAAAACTCAAACGGCGTGCCGACGGATATCTTTTATGACCTGTCAGACGTATTCACCAGTGAAAATAATAACGTCGGGCAAATCATTACGCTTGCTAACAAAACCGGTTGGGTTGGCGTCAATGCCACCTGCCCGGCAGGGACCAGCGGCAACACCACCATGCGTAGTTATGTGAACGCGTTGCCGGTGCAAGAAACCATTGGTGGGTATCAATATATGAAACTCAATGACTATCTCGAAGGGGCAATGAGCATCACCGACAGCTATTCGGGGCAGTTTTTCCCGCCGAAAAACTATATCCAGATGGGCAGCCATCCTAATGTTTCTAAACAACAACCCTTTCCAGTTAATGATTCTAAACTGGTTTTTAAACTCAAGGTGACACGGCGATTTATCAACATGGTGCCGATTCCAAAACAGACCATGTTTACGGTGTATGTCACCACGCGTAACACCGACCCGTTGACCACACCGGTTTATACCATCAGCTACAGCGGTAAAATTGAAGTACCGCAAAGTTGCGAAATCAATGCAGGCCAAATCGTCGAATTTGATTTTGGCGACATTGGTGCTTCGTTATTTAGCCAGGCAGGAGCCGGGAACCGTCCGCAAAGTGTTACGCCACAAAGTAAAACCGTTGCCATCAAGTGCACCAATGTGGCGGCGCAGGCCTATCTCTCTTTACGTATTGAAGCTGAAAAAGCTTCCGGCAATATCATGGTCTCTAACAACGACGATCTCGGCTTTGTCGTTGCGGATAGCAGTGGTTTGCCGTTAATTCCTAATAATCTGAGCAGTAAAATCCATTTTCGCCTCGATGATGCAGCTGCTGCGCAGGTGGGGATTCGCGCCTGGCCTGTGAGCGTCACCGGGAATAAACCTGCAGAAGGGCCGTTTACCGCGCGGGGCTATTTGCGGGTGGATTATGACTAAAACCTGGAGTGGCAATTTTCTGCTGGTCTGCATGCTGGTCGCTGGCGTCATGAACAGTGCGCAGGCCGATTCCCCGCTAGGCGAAGTCAATATCGAGCTGCGTGGCAACGTGGTGGATTTTAGCTGTTATGTCGAAATGGGTGATGACAATAAAACGGTGCAACTCGGTAGCTGGCCGACAAAACAACTGCGTACTGCAGGCAGCACTACGCAAAGTATGCCGTTCAGTTTGAAACTAAACGGCTGCCCGCCAGGAGCGGCATCAATCACTTTTTCGGGGAAGCAAGCCACTGGCAACCCCGGTTTGCTGGGGTTAAATGAGAGTAGTGTCAGCAATGTGGCTATTGAGCTGCGCGACCGGGATAAAACGCAATTGCCACTGGGGCAGGCGAGCCAGGATGTGGTTGTAGATGAGAATGGTAATGCGGTATTAGCCTTTTTTGCTAATTACATCGCCCTGGCCGATAACCCGCAACCGGGACCGGCCAACGCAGATGCTACGTTTATGATTAATTATTATTAACGGATAAAATATACCGCAGTGAAATAATAAAGCCGGGTTTTATTCCCGGCTTTATTATTTTAATTGTGACCTGCGACGTGTTTTTATAATAATTCTTTTACACGGGCATAGTCGATAAGTTCGACAATCGAGGAGACGTGAAGCTTGGAGAAGATATTTGACTTATGTGCGCTAATGGTCTTGCTGCTGAGCAGCAGTTGTTCGGCGATTTCCTTATTTGATAACCCATTAGCAAGGTGACGTAATACGGTTATCTCCCGATTAGATAATGGCATGTCGTCAGTTGCACCATTGCGTGATGCCGGGTTGCTAATTAATTCCAGGGTTTCAGAGGGAAAGAACGAATACCCTGCAAGCAACATTTCTACCGCGTGATAGATATCTTCCTGTTCTTTCCTTTTGCTGACAAAGCCGTTTGCACCAGCTTGAATGGCGCGGCCAGCATAAAATTTTTCAGACTTAGATGACAAGAAAAGTATGCGGGTGTCGGCTTGTATACTTTTGATTCTCTTTAATAAAGCAAATCCGTCGATGGACGGCAATTCAATGTCAAGAATCACCAGGTCGACAAGATGGCTGCTCATGTAGTTAATGACCTCGCGGTTGTCATCTGTTTTCATCACGACTTCTATATCTTTATTTTTCTGTAACAGTACTTCAATCGACATTCTGACAATAGGGTGTTCGTCCATGATAATTACGGATGCAGGTTTCATATTATTGCCTCATTTTTTGAGAAACTCATCGCATTGATACATAGTCACTGGCGGCTAAAGTGATGAAACGCTTTATTAGCTATTATTTTATAATGTATGCAATATGTTCCCTTCAACTTAAAACCATACCTCAATGTACTGTTTGCTAATGAATTCGAGTGTAACTGGATAATTGTTTGTCTAATCGAAAATACATATTTAGATTTTCTAATCAAGCAATTTGATTATACATCTATATAAATTCAGAGAAAGGCTGCTGTTATCTATAGCCAGTAATGGTGCGATCAAATTCTAATTATTCAGGTTGAGTATTTGTTATTTGGATAATACAACCATGTTAGTTAAAATATTTGGATAAAAAGTTTGTTTTTAATGTGAAGAATAGTGCGATATCTCAAATGTGTATTATTTGTTATATCTGGCATGAGGTTGTCAGATGGGACATCGTTCTGTAGTCGCTTGGCGGGCGGAAAAAAGAGTGTCCAGGAATAGTTATAATTGTTAGTTGTTTGATCTTATTTAACAAAATTAATACATTAAAAATAGGCAATTTCCTATGTTTCGCTCGAAAGTGCTTTCGTTAGCACTTCTGTTTGTTTCAACTCAATGGCGGGAGACATTTTATTCAGCAGATGTATCAGAGATTTATTGTTCTCAAGATCAAGGCGAGCGGCAATACGTCCAAGGGTATAAACGACGTAGTGATAGGGCTTGTTTAATTTAACGGCAATTGCTTTCAGCGATTCTCCTTGCGCCACCCCCAACAGAATATTCCACTCCCGATTAGAGAACAGTGTCGAAGAGGATAAATCCGATGAGGAAGATAGCTCCTGCAGGCTTTGTTGCTGTGTCAATCGGTTGACCAGATTGGTGATTTCCTGCCAGCGTTCCACGACAGGAAAGCGTGACGCAGCATTAATCAGCTTCACGGCGCTTACGCAGCGGCAGGCTGTTAATTGCGTTATGTTGAGTTGCGGCCAGGTTTTTTGCCATTGCCGTATCGTATTCAACATATCAAGGGGCGCTTCATTAACACCATCAAGATCGAGGAAAATGCGTGGCAGGGGAATTTGTTCAAGCCACGCCTCAACTTCCTTTAGAGAAGCGCAGACCTGCGTATGTTGAGACTTGAAAAAGTGTTGCGTCAGCGCCAGGGCAAGCCAGGAATCGGTTGTCACCAGGATAAGATCAAGTGGTTGCGCAAGGGGTTCTGCGTGATTTTTTTGTTGCAGGTATTCCAGGCGGTCAAAGACAATCAGTGTTGTACTGCTATAGAGATTGGCCATGCTGCCATTTCTGATACGACGATATCTGCGTTTGCGTGCGGCTATGTACAAATGCTTAGCCATCCACTGCGCGAACTGAGGGCGTGTTCGCTCTGATTTGGACCAGCGTCACTGTTGAAGCAGATGTCATTTCCATATTTTTCGCTGACAGTATGAGTTAATACTGAGATTGCATCGCTAAAATTAATCAGAAGCTAAATGATTTAGACTTCTGATTATATCGTTACAATGTATTCTGTCAGAAAATAAAAATATAATATATTAGGCATGCCTTAAGAGCATGTAAGTAGTTTCTTAAAGAGATAATAACATTTGTGGGTGTTAAATGATAAGGAACGCTAACTAGTCGTTGCGGCGCAAAAATATTGGCTAATGAATTAAAGAAAGAAGATGGATTTTTATAAAGTTCATCAACTCATACTGGTCCCGGATTTTCAGTTTTTTCATTATCACTTTACGATATATTCTTGCAGTATCTTCCTCTATCTGCATTAGATGGGCCGCATCCTGTAGCGAATGTCCCCGGGCGATGTAGATAAGTAACTGCCGTTCAGCACTGGTGAAATTGCATGTGGTGCAGTAGTAGCAAATCCTGGCAGACACCGCCGTGGTGTTGTTTCTGCGCCAGCCAGTCTCCGTCCAGTGGGCTATTTTACGGGTGACTTCATCAACCTCATCTTCGCGAAAGATAACCGGAAGCATATACAGGCATGGGCGGAACATGAGGCTTTGGTGTTCTTTATGTCGGCAAATAAGAATAACTCGTTGGGATTTTGTCGCATTGGGAATTTCAAAACAGTCAGCAGTAAACCAATTATCAGCCAGTGACATAAAAACAATATCGGCAGTACTATGTTCTTCGCCGGGTAAAAAATAAAAATCTTCATTTCGCTGGCGGTAAATTTTTTCAATGATAATTTTTAGACCATGAGCAAAATGACTATTATTTTCCCGTATCGCAATTGTAAGCATGGGGTTTCTCGGTGAGTAATAGAACGGATAACGATCGTAATGAAATAAATACTGAAATTAAATAACCTGAAACTTAATTGACAACTCGCTCGGGATGAGACATTGCCAGGGGATTTCCTGGTGGTTGGTAGCCAAGTGAAGAAATGGCGAGAATTAAAAAAATGAATCAACCCATTTAGCCCACAGTGATATCCCTGGTTTACAGCGCTGGCCACTCGCTTTATCCTGATGGGCGATTAATCACATATACGATTAATCAATGACTCGGGGTGCCCTTCTTTGTGAAGGCTGAGAAATACCCGTACCACCTGATCTGGATAATGCCAGCGTAGGGAAGTCAGATGCCTGTCCGGCATCCCTTCTTCACGCCGGACAGGAGCTTTATGATGCAGCCTGACCTGCTACCCGGCCACCGCGCCGTTTTGTCTTTACAGCAACTTCGCAACATTTCCCCGCTTGTTCACTGCATGACTAACGACGTCGTGCAGAGTTTTACCGCCAACGTTTTGCTGGCTATTGGTGCGGCTCCCGCCATGGTGATTGAAGCACAAGAAGCCGCTCAATTTAGCCCGGTTGCCCATGCGCTGCTGGTCAATATTGGCACGCTGACAGCCGATCGCCGTGATGCCATGCTTGCAGCCATTCATGCTGCAAATGAATCCGCCACACCCTGGGTGCTGGATCCGGTTGCCGTTGGCGGCCTGACGTTCCGTACTCAATTCGCCCATCAGGCGCTCGCGCTAAAACCTGCGGCCATTCGCGGGAATGCATCTGAAATCCTCGCACTGGCGGGGGAGCATTCTGGTGGAAGAGGCGTGGATAGCACCGATGATGCATTTTCCGCACTACCTGCGGCGCAGGCGCTTGCTCGACTGACTGGCGCGATTGTCGCGGTGACGGGTGAGCGTGATTACATTACCGATGGTGAAAACAGCTGGAGCGTGGCGGGCGGCGGCATTTTGATGACGCGTGTGGTCGGCACCGGTTGTGCGCTTTCAGCGGTAGTTGCCGCCTGTTGCTCTTTGCCGGGCTCGCGGCTGGATAACGTCGCTGCGGCTTGCCAGTTTATGAAGTTTGCAGGCCAGCAGGCTATATCAGCCAGCCGTGGTCCCGGGAGTTTTATTCCGGCATTTATCGACGCACTTTACGGGCTGAATGGGGAGGCGTTGGCATGAAAGGGTTAACACGTATCAATGCGCTGACTATTGCCGGAACCGACCCGAGCGGTGGCGCGGGTATTCAGGCCGACCTGAAAACTTTCTCGGCGTTGGGGGCATATGGCACCAGTGTGATTACCGCGTTAGTGGCGCAGAACACGCGTGGCGTGCAGTCGGTTTATCGTATTGAACCGGCCTTTGTTGCCGCGCAACTGGACTCCGTGCTCAGTGATGTGCGCATTGATACCATTAAAATCGGCATGTTAGCGGAAACCGATATTGTGGAAGCGGTGGCTGAACGGCTGGCGTTTTACCACGCACAAAATGTCGTGCTCGATACGGTGATGCTGGCGAAAAGTGGCGATCCTTTGCTTGCGCCCTCGGCGGTTGACAGTTTACGCCGTCGGCTTCTGCCGCAAGTGGCGCTGATTACGCCGAACCTGCCGGAAGCCGCCGCCTTGCTGGATGCCCCACACGCACGCAATGAACACGAAATGAAGCTACAGGGCGACGCTTTGTTAGCTATGGGCTGTAAAGCGGTATTGATGAAAGGCGGACATCTTGACGATGCTGAAAGCCCGGATTGGCTATTTACCCGCGATGGCGCACAGCGCTTTACCGCGCCGCGCGTACAAACGCGCCATACTCATGGCACTGGCTGTACGCTTTCTGCGGCACTCGCCGCACTTTATCCACGCTATCACGACTGGCCGCAAACAATTCTGGCGGCGAAAACGTGGTTGTCTCAGGCTTTAGAGCAAGCAGATTCGCTGGAAGTGGGTAACGGAATTGGACCGGTGCATCATTTTCACCAATGGTGGTGATTGAGGTAATACCACTATAAGACCATTGAGTTATACTGGTTTCACCTTATCTTCCGGACATTTGCGCGACATGGAACAGGTTCACACTCAGCTCATTGAGCAACTTATCCAGCGGTTTTCGCAGGCTGATAACACGCCGCTGTATTTGAAATTCGCCGAAACGGTGAAGGCGGCAGTACGCAGCGGTATTTTGCCGCAGGGCAATATTTTGCCGGGCGAACGCGATCTCAGCCAGTTGACTGGCGTTTCGCGCATTACGGTGCGCAAAGCGATGCAGACGCTGGAAGACGACGGCGTGGTGACGCGATCCAGAGGTTACGGTACGCAAATTAACTCCACTTTTGAGTATTCGCTCAAAGAGGCGCGCGGGTTTTCTCAACAGGTGGTTTTGCGCGGTAAAAAGCCGAACACGCTGTGGGTCAATAAACGGGTGGTGAAATGCTCGCCGGAAGTGGCAGAACAATTAGCCGTGGCGGCAGATAGCGACGTGTTCTTGCTCAAACGTATTCGTTACGTTGATGAAGATGCGGTATCAGTGGAAGAATCGTACGTTCCTGCGGAGTTGATCGCCGACCCTGATGAAATCGGTGTTTCATTGTATGACTACTTTCGCAGCCAGAACATTATTCCTCAGCGCACCCGTAGCCGCGTCAGCGCCAGAATGCCGGACAGCGAATTCCAGTCGCACATCAAACTGGAAACGCCAGTGCCGGTTCTGGTTATCAAACAGGTTGCTTTTGACCCGCAAAACCGGCCCATCGAGTACAGCATCAGCTACTGCCGCAGCGATCTATACGTTTTTGTTTGCGAGGAGTAGACCCGTCATACTTCAAGCTGCATCTTTGTTGGCTGCGTTCTCTCACCCGAATCACTTAGTTTACTAAGCTCATCGGGACTCGCTCTCTTGCCGCCGCGATGCCGCTCGAATTATTTTGGGTATCGGTATAGTTGTTCCAGAAACGGCGCACAGTCGCCGCCCCGATGGCTGACAACATAAGACGCAACTGCATTTCCCAGACAAACTGCTTCTGCCAGACTCCATCCTGCAGCCAGCCCCGCTAACGTGCCGCCCGCATGGCTATCGCCCGCACCAATGGTATCAACCACTTGTGCCGGGAAAGGAGCCACCAGCGCGATGGCGTCGTGGGAGCCAAACCACGCGCCTTGTTTATCGAGCCGCACGATGAGCGGCGCGTCATAACGTTCAAGCCAGGCACGGCAAATCCCTTCTATATTGTCGCCAGCCACCTCCAGCCATTCGGCTGCAATCGCGGCCTCCTGGCGGTTAAGCGAAACAATCGGTTTGCAGGCCATAATCCGCGTCAGCAGCGGGGCGGGAATATCAGCAATGCGTGGGCCAAAATCGATAAATGCCGTGACGCCGTTCAGCGATTCAAGCCAGCTCACCAACAGTTCCGCACATGGCCCGGCCAGTTGATAACCCGAAAGCGACAGCAAAGTGCCAGGAGCGAGCTGTAACTTATCCAGCCACGGTTGATTCCACTGATGTTCGACACCACGAAACGACATAAACGTTCTTTCGCCATCCGGCTCGACCAGCGCCAGGCACCAGCCGTTATCGCCGCTGTTGGTGTGGATTTCGCTTTCGATGCCTTGTTTTTCAAGACTGCTGCGGATGATATCCGCCCAGGTTCCCTGGCCAATGGGCAGCGCATTTTTCGAAGCGATGCCGAGGCGTGACAGTGTTAGTGCGATATTCAGCGCACAGCCGCCGATATTCACGCTTTGTTGTTGCAGCTCGATATCGCAACCGCGCCACGGCAGAGAGTAAGCGTCGGCAATGACATCAATCACCGCCGAACCGAGTACGCAAACCGGGCGTTTTGCTGCCAGCCCTGGTAAGCGGGAACGTAATTCAGCGGCTTTCATTGCGCGCCTCCCTTTGCTGGCGATAGCCCATAAACAGGCGGCTGTAGCGCGTAAAATCGAGCTGGTTGACATCATCAAGCTCGCGTTTAAGTTCGCTATCAATGCTTTCTACGCCATGAAGCGCACCACAAATCGCCGTCGCCATCGCCCCAATGGTATCGGTATCGCCGCCGAGGTTGGCGCATAAAATCGCGCAGCGGTTAGGATTGGTTTGCGCCAGTTCCACCATCGCAATGGCTGCCGCGACAGACTCAATAGTGCTGGTGCCGGTACCGACCAGTTGATAAATCTGTTCCATGCCAGACTCGGTGCCGCGCGCGGTTCTGGCAACATTTAACGCCAGTTCAATACGCGCCCCAAGGGAGGCATTAAACGTGGTGACTCGCTTTTCCTGCGCGTGGCGAGCAATCGACGGCAGTTCATCGCAGATGGTTTCCCAGCTTGTTCCTTCAATGGCTTTCGAAATTGCCCAGGCAATGACCACCGCACCGGCAAGGGCGAGGTCGGATTTGTGCGTCGGGCTTGAGGCGAGCGCCACTTCATCAATAAAAGCATCAAGATTGCCGGTAGGCAGCAGGCAGCCCAACGGTGAAGCGCGCATCGCCGCCCCGTTGGTTACGCCATTGTTTTCCAGCGCGCTAACCGGCGTGCCTTGTTTAATCGCATTCAATGCAATCTTTGATGTCGGGCCGAGGACGTTTTTATTGAACGCATCAAAGCCTTCAGCCCAGCTTAAAATGTGGCGGCCAATGGTATCGGCATTAATCACGCCATCATGTTCGATAATCGCGTCCGCCAGCGCCAGCGCCATCGAGGTGTCGTCAGTAAACTCTGCCCGGTTAAAATAACAGGCGGCGTTATTTTCCGCAGGGCCGGGCAGGAAGCGGTCAATCCAGCCAAAGTGCGCTTTCACCCGCGAGCGTGGCCACAACTCCGACGGCATTCCCATTGCATCACCTAACGCCTGGCCATAAAAGGCTCCAAGAATTCGATTTTCCATCATTATGCTTCCTTTAAATCTTTTTCAGTTTGGTTGCCAGCAACGGCAATAGTGGTGATCTCTTTGTCCGACTCGCGGAAAAACACCATAAACAGCACGGTAATGACTGTGATCATGATGGCGCCAAAGCCCCACATTCCGGCCCAGTTGAAGGTCTGGCCGTTTACAGGCGTTGGGTAGGCGAACATTTTTTCCATCATTGCTGCACCGATGCGATAGCCGAGCAGGCTACCGAACCCCTGACAACACAGCGTAATCAGCCCTTGTGCTGCGGTGCGCATATGGACGGGCGCTTTTTTATCAACGTAAATGTAGGCGGTGACGTAATAAAAGTCGTAACTCACGCCGTGCAACAGAATGCCAAGGAACAGCAGGCCGTAGGTAAAGATGTGGTCGGCGCCACCGTAAACGAAGAAGCCGTAGCGGATGGCGGCGGTGATAAGACCAAGCAGTAATACCTTTTTAATGCCAAAGCGCTTAATAAAGAATGGCAGCGCCAGCATAAAGAAGATTTCGGAGAACTGGCCCAGCGTCATCCATCCAGTGGCGTTATGCATACCGACTTCGGTCAGATACCCGTTGGCGAAGATGTAATAGAACGCCAGCGGCATAGCAAACAGGAATGAGCAGAAGAAAAAGACCAGGAAGTTTTTGTCTTTGAGCAACACAATCGCATCAAGACCGAGCATCACTTTCAGGCTCATTTTGCCGGTGCTTTTTGGTGGTGTGTTGGGCAAGGCCAGCGCAAAAATACCCAGCAGCAATGAGCTACCGGCGGTTATCAGTAACGGAACGTTGGTGGGCGAGATATCGCTAAAACCGAGCATTTGCGGCAAGAAACCGCACACTAAACCCGAGGCAATCCAGCCGATAGTGCCCATTACACGAATGCGCGGGAAGTCCCGCTCCACATCGTCGACATTGGAAAATGCGATGCTGTTAGTCAGCGCGATGGTTGGCATGTAGGTCAGGGAATAGGCCAGCAGCAGCGGGAAGAAATAGACAAACTCGGTTTGTTGCGCCGCCAGATACATCAGCACCGCACCGACAAACATCAACAGTGCCAGCACCTTTTGCGCGGCAAAGAAACGGTCGGTCAGCGAGCCGACCAGAATCGGCGACAGAATAGCGGCGATAGCGGTACAGGCGTAAGACCAGCCGATTTCAGTTGGGCTAAAGCCACTTTTGTTGAGGAACAGCCAAAGCGGGACGAACCAGGCGCCCCAGATAAACCATTCAATAAACATCATGAATGAAAGGCTAATTGTTGTACGTTTCATACGTTGAACCTTCATGATTGTGTTGGGTACACCATAACCATACCAATCAATAATACCTTTTAAATACCTTTGTGTTGATTATATGATCGGTGTGGCAAAAAAACGCATCCGTGTTTACCAGACTATACAACCCAAAACCAACCAAAAGTGCTCCCGGAGTGGCGAAGAACGCCACTCACGACCAGGATTAGGTCTGCTTGTTTTTTAGCAGGACTATTCATCAACAGCGGGCAGGGCGCTCGCTGAAATAACGGGAGCGTATTATGACTGATATTGCGCAGTTGCTTGGCAAAGATGCCGACGGCTTGTTACAGCATCGTTGTATGACTATTCCGGCAGACCAGTTGTCTCTGCCTGGCTCGGATTATGTAGACCGCGTGATGGTGGATAACAACCGCCCGCCTGCGGTGCTCCGTAATATGCAGACGCTGTATAACACCGGGCGGCTGGCAGGCACCGGTTACCTGTCTATTTTACCTGTCGATCAGGGTGTGGAACACTCTGCTGGGGCATCGTTTGCGGCCAATCCACTCTATTTTGATCCCAAAAACATTGTTGAGCTGGCGATTGAAGCGGGCTGTAATTGTGTTGCCTCAACCTATGGCGTGCTGGCCTCTGTGTCGCGCCGCTACGCGCACCGCATTCCTTTCCTCGTCAAGCTGAACCACAACGAAACGCTGAGTTACCCAAATACCTTTGACCAGACGTTGTACGCCAGTGTTGAGCAGGCGTTCAATATGGGCGCGGTGGCGGTCGGCGCGACCATTTACTTTGGTTCGCCGGAATCACGCCGCCAGATTGAAGAGATCTCGGTGGCGTTTGAACGTGCGCATGAACTGGGGCTGGTTACTGTGCTGTGGGCGTATCTGCGTAACCCAGATTTCAAAAAAGATGGCGTGGATTACCACGTTAGTGCTGATCTCACCGGGCAGGCGAACCATCTGGCGGCCACAATTGGCGCGGATATTGTGAAACAGAAGATGGCGGAAAATAACGGCGGCTACAAGGCGGTGAACTTTGGTTATACCGACGACCGTGTTTACACCAAACTGACTAGCGATAACCCGATCGATCTGGTGCGTTATCAACTGGCGAACTGTTATATGGGCCGGGCCGGGCTGATAAACTCCGGCGGTGCTGCTGGTGGTGAAACTGACCTGACTGACGCGGTGCGCACTGCGGTAATTAACAAACGCGCAGGCGGTATGGGGCTGATTCTGGGGCGCAAAGCCTTTAAGAAATCTATGTCTGAGGGCGTTAAGTTAATTAATGCGGTTCAGGATGTTTATCTGGATAGCAAAGTGACTATCGCCTGATTTATTGCCCCTCTCCCTGAAGGCTAGCTCCAGCGCCTGTGGGAGAGGATTAGGGTGAGGGCACTCATCCGGGAATTAACCCAGCAGCGGGCAGTTTGGCGGCAAGCGGCAACTGAGCGCATTGGGATGGATATCAATGCGGAATTTCTGGCTGGTCAGCGGCTCGCCATCAAGGTTAAAGGTAATATCGTGCGGGGCGGTTATCTCAAACCAGGATGAACGCCCGTCAATAATATTGGGGTTGTCGTCTGATTGCGTCAGAGTTTTAAAAATTGCTGGCAGCAACTCTTCGCCAGTGAAAATCCGCAACTCTAACAAACCATCATTAATCAATGCCTGGGGGCAAAGTTCCTGCCCACCACCTGCCTGGCGGCCATTGCCGATACCGATCACCAGCGCATCACCTTGCCATTCAAAACCTTCCCCACGAATTTCGCAGCGGTCAGGTTTGAGCGTGTCCAGGCGAATCAAACCATGAACAAAATAGGCGATACCACCCAGGGCGGCTTTTAGTTTTTCTGGTGTTTCAGTGGTGATACGCGTGCCAAAACCACCGGTCGCCATGTTGATAAAGAAGTAAGACTCGTTAACCTGCACCAGGTCGATATCGACACCTTTACCGACAATCGCCAACTGCAAAGCTTTGTCGAGTTCCTGAGGAATGCCGACGCTGGTGGCAAAATCATTGGCGGTGCCTAGCGGGAGAATGCCTAGCACCGGACGATGTTCCGGAGCAAGTTGTGCCAGCGCCGTCGCCACTTCGTTGATAGTGCCATCGCCACCGCCCGCAACCACGGTATCTGCGCCTATGCGCGATGCTTCTTCCACATAACGAATCGCATCCCCTTTTTCCCAGGTGACGCGAATATGTAACGTATATCCTTCTTCGCGCATGACCTTCACGGCGCTACGCAAGATGTCGTTTTCCGCACCTTTGCCGTTCAGGATAATAAGCGTGACTGGAAACTGCTCCATGGTACACCTCTGGAAATGTGGTTGAGTTCAGAGTGTATCTTATCTGTGGCAATGACGAGTAAGAACAGGCTGAGTCTGTGGAGTTAAGCAAAAAAGAAGTTCCTTGGCAGAGATTTTATTTTTAATAGGATGTTGTACTTTTCACGAGTTAATTTATTTGAATTACGTCAACAATATTTCCCGTAATTAAACCTGAACAATATCACTATTAATTAATGGGCAGGTAAAGTCGTGCCTGCATAACGGTGGCTCATCTGCGTTGATTGCGTGTAAAACCCTGGTGTATCGAGCTAACATCAACACTAAAAACAGGGTTATCAGACCAGTTGATGAAGTTGGTGTTATGTTGATTTTTGGATGTAAATGCGACTAAATTGCATTTGAGTTGGTTTTTTTATCTTTTAAATGGTTTTAAATTGCTATAATTCACTAAGACTTTTTCTTAGATCGGTAACCACGCAGGCGAACGCTTCGGCAGGGAAAAACGAGCGTGAATGAGGCTGAAAACGAGCCTGAAAAATGTGATCTATGTCATGTTTTTCAGTAACATAATGTCAGGGTTTGAATTGTTTTAATATTTCCAGTAATCAACTTTTAATGATTTTTAAGAGTCACGCGCTCTTATTTTTCGACGAAAATTATCACAATTATCTTGTCAATTTCACTTATGTTGCATTATATTTCGCCCCCAATATAGATACGTGTCATGACAAGTGACCTCGCTACTGGTACTTCTTCTTAAGAAGTATCCTGTACTTCATGGATATTATAATTACTGGAAGTAATAAATTTAATTATGAAATTAAATAAACCTAATAATTTTAAATTGTCATTGCTGGCATCTTTAATCGTTTCTAATATCTCGATTTCTTATGCTGCTTCAACAATGGATTATGAACTCGAGGTTTTAAAAAATGTCGGGCAAGGTACGGCAATATCTTCTGATGGTAGTGTGATCGGTGGTACCTATGAAATATCTGATCAGGTTTACCGTTCATTTATCAAAAAAAATGGTCAGGATATTGATATCTCAGTATTGAATAACGATGGTCGTGATGTTTATATCACCGGGATTTCCGATAACGGTGAAGTTGCGACGGGTTACTTTAATGATGCTCAAGCCACTGAGTCAGAAGCCTATGTATATAACCTGGTCACGGGTAACGTCACCATTGTAGGTAAAGATAAAAGCCTTAAGGAAGTTTCTGCTCTTGCGGTATCTGGTGATGGTAAAACCATTGTTGGTTTGGCAGACCAACACGCCTACCGTTTTTCAGAAGTTGAAGGGCTTTCATTTTTAACTAACAGCAATTCCGGTCCTTCTAGTGCCAACGGCATCAACTACGATGGCAGTGTTATTGTCGGCCGAGCGTTAATCAACAATGAAGCTCAGGCATTTAAATATACTGATGCTAAAGGTGCTGTTTCATTAGGTTCTTTGCGTAAAAATAATGATGGTTCATCCGCTGCCAATGCCGTCTCTTCAAATGGCCTGGTGACGGTGGGTTATTCAGATGATGACAATGATGAAATGCATGCATTTCGTCATACTGATGCCGAAGGCATGAAAGAACTGGGCACCCTGAAAAAAGACAATACCGGTTTTTCATCTGCATCTGCGGTTTCACATGATGGCGAATTTATTGTCGGTTCTTCATGGAATGAAGATGATAATCAGCGCGGATTTGTCTATGTCTCAAGCGCGAACAAAATGTTCGAGCTAAGCCCTCTGGATAAAAGCCTGAATGGTGGCGAGTCCAGCGCCGAGGCGATTTCTGATGATGGCAAAGTGGTTGCCGGGTATGTAGAAACGAATAACGGCGAAACGAGCGCAGTGCTGTGGAAATTACACTATTCCACAGGTATGACGCCACTTGAGCCGTCTAAACCCGTTGAACCACAGAAGCCCGTTGACCCGATTGACCCACCAAAACCGGTAGACCCAGTTGATCCACCGAAACCAGTTGATCCGGTTGACCCGCAGAAGCCAGTTGACCCAATTGTTCCGCCGGACACGGATGATCGCACTCAACCACCAAAACCAGTTGACCCGATTGTACCGATTGATCCGCGTGAGCCGACAGTGCCCTTGGTATCAGACCCAATTGATATCAATAAAACACGCCAGTCAATCAACAAAATGGCAGAAAACGGCTATAAGATTCTCGATCTCTATCAGACCGCGTTATATAACCTGGCTGAAAGCCGTTGCCAGATGGGCGATAGTGACCACTGCGTAGGTTTATTTACCCAGTATGATGACGTTCACCAAAATAACCGTATTGCGACAGGTCTGTTTGGTTCATTCCGTTTCCCGGCAGAAAACTGGACGATGGGTGGGTCACTGAATTTAGCCAATCATACTAATCTGGTCGAAGGTTATAAAACCAGTGGGAATAACCAACCTGGCGTGGGGACGTGGTTACGTTACCAGGAAAATAAAGATAACGTCGGCTTCAGTTCGGAAATTTCAGCGGCCTTCTTACAACAAGGACTGGAAATTAGCCGTGCCGCTCAATATGGGACAGAAGCGGGCAAAGGGAATTCTAAAATTAAAGGTTATTACGCCAGCTTAACCGCCAGTTACGGTATTGTTCTCAACGAACAAACACGCGTAACCCCACTGGCTGCGCTGAAATATCATAAGGTTTCTCGTGCCGGTTACACTGAACAAGATAATATTGATTTCCCTGCTACTTATGGGCGCATGGGCAATGAAAACTTCGATCTTCAGTTAGGTGTTGATATGAATCATCAGCTCACTGAGTCTGTCGAATTAGATGCGGGTGTCGGTGCTGATATTAAGCTTCATCATAAACGTGATGCGTTCACCGGCTTGATTCAGTATGTCAACGATGCGGATTCTATTTACGACCGTGGCGATAGCCAAAGCGTTAAGCCTTATGCACAAGTCGGCGT
The DNA here is from genome assembly GCF_004361975.1 of Buttiauxella sp. JUb87. NCBI lineage: Bacteria > Pseudomonadati > Pseudomonadota > Gammaproteobacteria > Enterobacterales > Enterobacteriaceae > Buttiauxella > Buttiauxella sp. JUb87. The sequence continues at coordinate 1,267,791 of NZ_SNVY01000001.1, read as the reverse complement.
AAATTATTACATCACCCCTAATTCAACCCTGCGCGGGAATGTCGGTTACCAGACGACTGATTATCAGAACGACGGTATGCAGGTTGGGTTGAGTTATTCCTACCACTGGTAATGTTAATACCCTGCAAGCTGCAGATGCTGTCGCAGTATCTGCGGCTTTGTGGGAGCCCGCACTATTACACCTACTGCATCTGAACATGCCAAAGTGGTGCTTCATCTTCTTCTGAGTGATGGTATTGATAATTTGGGTGAATGATAACAGGTCTGAATTATAACTGATGTTGTATAAGATCAAAGCTCACCCTATCTCATTGAGGTAGGGTTCTGACCCATACAATAATAATTATGATGGGCCGCAAATGCAGCAAGACCGCCAGGAACTTATCCGATCGTTGTACAACGAGTACATCGAGATGTACGCAGCACGCGATGAACGCCTAACCACGCGGTTCAGTAACAATTTCAGTGGCTACACCGGCAGCGGTGATTTTCTGGTCAAAAACTCGGATGAGTGGGTGGAAATAACCCGCCAGGATTTCGCACAAATACCCGAACGTCTGCGCATCGAAACGCTGGATCTTTCTTTCCAGGATGTCAGTGACGATGTGGTGGTGGTCACAGCCTTCTTCCATATTCATTTGCCCATTGTTGATCAAATTTTGTCGAACGAAACGGCCCGGCTGGTATTGATTTTCCGACTAGAAAATGATGACTGGAAAATTGCGCATAGCGGTATCTCTATTCCGTACAGTTCAGGTCAGCAAGACGAAATTTACCCATTGATTGCAATGCGAGAGCAAAACCGCAAGCTCGAGGAACTGGCCAGGGAACGCACCCGTGAATTGTCTGCACGTAACCATATTCTGTGGCTGAACAATCAGGTGCTGGAGCAACTGAGTCAGAATGCTCCACTGTCCAGAGTACTGGACACCATGGTGAGTATTATCAATGAGTATCGTCCCGGCATGCAGGGAGCTGTATTGTTAGTTTCTGACGATGGCCGAGAGCTGAGAGGATGTTCCGCACCTGATTTGTCTGAGGCGTGGTTAAGCGCGACAAAGTGTCTCCCAATATTGGAAGGATTCGGGTCTGCTGTGACAGCCGTTCTTCGTGGAGAAACAGTCATTGCGGAGGATGTGGCAACACATCCATGCTGGGCCGAAAAGCGTGAAAAAGCGCTCGACCTCGGAATGCGTGCATCCTGGGCTCAGCCTATCAAAAACAATGAAGGGGAAATCCTCGGAGTCTTCACCCTGTATAAACGAGCGCCAGCAGTACCGGATATCCATGACCTTGCCCTGCTAGAAGACTACGCCCGGCTCGCGCAAATGGTCATCGAGCGTTCGCGTCTGGCCGAGGCATTGCATGAAAGCCAGGTACTCTATCGCCTGATAGCAGAAAACAGTAACGATGTGGTCTGGGTGATGCAATACCCCTCGATGCAGTACAGCTATATCAGCCCTTCAGTGGAGAGATTGCGTGGCTGGAAGCAGGAAGAATTGTCCAGTCACTGTCTGGCTGCCTCGATGTCACCGGACTCATTCAGGCAGTGTCGAGATGTACTGGCGGAGCATTTTCAGCGCGTTAATGACGGTGATATGACGGGCCGTTTCATCCATATTGAGACAGAGGTCTTGCACAGGGAAGGGCATTGTGTCCCTATCGAGGCAGCGGCGACTATCATGCTGGACTACGCAGGAAAACCGACCCACGCAGTGGGCAGCTCGCGGAACATCACCAAGCGTAAGACGGCGGAGAAAGCACTGGCTCAGGTTCGTGAAGAACTCGCCAACCAATTACTGTTTGCGCAAACCCTCATCAACGCAATCCCTAACCCGGTATTCGCTAAAGACTGTGCCGGACGCTATCTGATGTGTAACAGGGCGTTCGAAGAACTCAAAGGAAAATCACCCGAAGAAGTCCTGGGCAAAAACGCTTTCGATCTCTGGCCTCAGGAAGTGGCTCAGGTCTTTGTCGAGGCAGACATCGCTCTGTTAGATCATCCAGGTTCTATGGCCTATGAAGCGAGGATAGTGCATCGCGATGGATCATGTCGGGACGGGGTGTTTAGCAAGGCAGTATTCCACGACAGCAACAGCGAAGTGGCGGGTGTAGTGGGCGTCATGATGGATATCACAGAGCGTAAAGCTGCGGAGGAAGCCATCCGCAACATGGCGTTTGTCGATCCGCTGACCGGTTTGCCCAATCGGCGGATGATGGAAGAGCGGCTTGGGCAAATGCTTGCGCTCGCCCAGCGGGAAAAGCGCAAGTTGTCACTGCTGTTTATTGATTTGGATAAGTTCAAGGTGGTCAACGATCAGTATGGGCACAATGCCGGCGATTGGTTACTGATGCAGGTTGCGAGCCGGATACAGGCTGTTCTACGAGCGTCTGATATTGCCACGCGCATCGGCGGCGATGAATTCGTTATCCTCCTGCCTGATGTTAGCAACACAGAAGATGCTGTTTTGGTGGCTGAGAAAATCCGTGCCTTTCTTGAAAAACCTTTCATCATGGACGATGGTGTGGAGCTGGATATTTCATCAAGTATCGGTGTGGTGATGTACCCAGACCTGGCAGATAACGCTCGCGATTTACTGCATTCTGGTGACGAAGCCATGTACCGTGCCAAAAAGAGTGGCAGCAATGCAGTGGAAGTGTTTTGTAAGCCGACCCCGGATACAGAATATGTCATGCGCCGAGGACTTCAGTGCAATAGTCTTCATTAGCCCTGACGCCTGGGGGAACAGCATTGAAGAGTGCCGTTGCTTTTGCGATGGCACACTGCGTCACGAGCAACCAATCTACTGGATGTAAAAAGCACCTCAAACGGGATAAGTACAAAAAAGAAGGCCTGCGCAAGGGAGATTGCACAGGCCAATGAGGTGGTTCCTGGTACATACCCATCATACTTCAAATTGTAGATGCGTTGGCTTTCCTCGTTCACCCCAGTCACTTACTTGAATAACTGACTGGGGATTCACTGCGTTGCCGCCTTTCTACAATTCGAATTATTTAGGGTATAGCTTGAATTTATGGGTTATGTTTTTCAGCTCAGCGATAATAACCGCATCTAACGAAGCGGTATGTGATCGGTTTCTAAGAAATCCTCTTGCGCTAAAAAATCCCCTAAATTAACTATTTAGCGTGAGGATCGCGTGAGGTCTGACCTGCCAAATTGCGCATCAGCAGCGCATAATCCAGCGAGACATCTTCCGGCACAGGCATCCATACGGTGTGACCATCGCCCGGAGCCACGTCAATCGGCTGCGCTTTAGTATTTTCCAGCACTTCCAGCGTAAAAGTGACGTTACCTTGCGGCGTCATTAATTCCAGGCTGTCGCCGAGCAGGAATTTATTCTTCACTTTTACCGCCGCCAGCTCGCCACGACGCTCACCGGTAAATTCGCCGACAAACTGTTGGGTTTCAGAAACCGAATGGCCGTAATCATAATTCTGATACGAGTCGTGATTGTGACGGCGCAAGAAACCTTCGGTGTAGCCGCGATGTGCCAAACCTTCAAGTGTGGTCAGCAGCGTTGGGTCGAATGGCTTACCGGCAGCGGCATCGTCAATCGCGCGGCGATAAACCTGAGCGGTACGCGCGCAGTAGTAATAGGATTTGGTGCGGCCTTCGATTTTCAGTGAGTGCACGCCCATTTTGGTCAGGCGTTCAACGTGTTCAATGGCGCGCAGATCTTTCGAGTTCATGATGTAAGTGCCGTGTTCGTCTTCGAACGCGGTCATGTATTCACCTGGGCGTTTGGCTTCTTCCATCATAAACACTTTGTCAGTCGGTGCGCCTGCGCCCAAAGTTGGCTCGATATTTTGTACCGGAATCGGCTCATGAAGATGCACGATATTACCGACATCATCTTCTTTGCCTTCTTCAACTTTGTATTCCCAACGGCAGGCGTTGGTGCAGGTTCCCTGGTTTGGGTCGCGCTTGTTGATGTAACCAGAAAGCAGGCAGCGGCCTGAATAAGCCATGCACAATGCGCCGTGAACGAAAATTTCCAGTTCCATATCCGGCACTTGTTCACGCACTTCGGCGATCTCTTCGAGTGACAGTTCACGGGAAAGGATCACGCGGGTCAGCCCCATTTGTTTCCAGAACTTCACGGTTGCCCAGTTTACGGCGTTGGCTTGCACCGAAAGGTGAACATCCATTTTCGGGAATGCTTCACGCACCATCATGATTAAACCAGGATCGGACATGATCAGCGCATCCGGGCCCATATCGATAACCGGTTTCAGGTCACGGATAAAGGTTTTCAGCTTGGCGTTGTGCGGGGCAATGTTGACAACCACGTAGAATTTTTTACCCAGCTCATGGGCTTCGTTGATGCCCAGTTGCAGGTTTTCGTGATTGAATTCGTTATTGCGCACTCGCAGGCTGTAACGCGGTTGGCCCGCATACACAGCATCGGCGCCATAGGCGAAGGCGTAACGCATATTTTTCAGCGTTCCGGCTGGCGAAAGAAGTTCTGGTTTAAACATGATTTTCTCGTTCTGATTTCAGGTCAGAACCACCGCACAGGATGCGATGGTTTTAAGGCACAATTTTAGGGCGGGCATTGTATCGCCAGTGAGCGCCTGAGTAAACGGCTACACCATCGGGTTGACCTCGCCTGGCAGTTCGGAGGCCGGGATACGCGCGGTGTGCCAGGCGTAACGTAAACGTTTCCAGAACGTGTCAAAATGCACCACAGCCAGGCAATCTCTTACCACATCACTATCCGGATAGAGTGCTTCGGCAAAATGGGCCCATCTCGCACTTTGTTTGATATTAAACAACGTCTTATCCTGCTTGTTGCCATACAAACGCGACAGCGTCACCATCGCCTGCAACGTGCCTTTGTTAGCTTCTTCCTGCACCAGCGCCAAATGCGCATGTGCCAGCGTCAAATCGGTGACTTCAAAAATATTGAGCATGAATAGTGCCCAGGCCTGTTCGTGACCCAACTGGTGCGCCTGCCAGAGGTTATCCAGCAGATTTTTTTCGTAGCCGGGCCACTTAGCACAGTCGCTTTCTTCCTCACACAATCGCTGATTACAGATAGCGAGGCTGAATTGAATATCCCGTAAATCCGCTTCATATTCGCTATAACCGCCATTGGCGATCAGGCTCCGCGTGCTGTCGCGAAGGGCGATTTGCTCGAGCAAAATTTGTGCGGCGCGCTGATAACAGTCCAGTGCAGTCGCGGTTTGATAAGGGACAAGAGTGCCATCGATACGATTGTTATACTCATCACCCAGCCATTGGAGTGCGCCGGGGATATTACGCTGCGCACCAGCTTCTGCCAGCGCTACGCAATACTCCGGGCGGTTGAGCCAACCGAAGGAGCGGATGGTCCATTTCCAGGTCGCGCTGTATTTTATGGCTGAAACTTTCGCAAGCCAGGCGTTACCCTGTTGTTCATTTTTCTCAAAGCCAAACAGCCCTGCGTGCTGGAAATAACCGCGATAAATCAACGCCGCCCAGCCTTCTGCCTGTTGTGAGTTTTGGCAAATAAAATTATAAATCCAGTGGCTGTCCGGGAAATCGCGGAGCGCAAATTTGAGTGCCTGATAGGTGAAATAGTTACTTAGGCTCTTTTTCTCCATGACTACTCGCTGGATACAGCGCCAAAGTGCTTCTTCATTCTTTGAGTCGTCATAGCAGTCCAGCAGCCATTCCAGCGCATTGTGGCGGTCTTCCTGGTTGCGGGCATGGCAGGCAATGGCTTCCGCTTTGGCGATGGTTTTCTCAAGGGTTGCTGGGGAGTCAATATCTTTGATGCGCAGGTCGCGGCATTCGTCCCACCAGATCAGCAGTTCCAGGTGCTCACGCTCGCTATCAGACAGATGCGCACAGGATGGCGATGCGAGGAACTCCTCAATTTCTTGATGGGAACCGCGCCAGCGTGGCATGCGAAACGGAAGATACTCGTCCAGCGCGTGGTATGCCGTCGGGAAAATGGCCAGACATACTGTTATCCAGTATTTTTGGGGGGATTCGTTGTCGGGTGCTGGCAGCACCTGTGGGCGTGGCAGGGAGGGGCAGACGGCTTTGTCCAGTGATAAACCGGAATACGCCATCAGCGCGTCCATTTCTTGCGGTGAACGCAGATGAAATTTAGCCAGTTTCGGTACGCCAGCGGCGCCAGCAGTCTCTGCACCTTCCAGAAAATCAGCCAGCCAGTCGGGTTCGCCAAATACCTGCGCGTTGGTGCTGGCGAGTGAGGCCGCCATCCACTGGCGCGGTTCGCAGTCAATAGCGTTGATTGCAGCAATCACCATCTGTTCATTGCAGGCGCTGGCGCAAACCCACATTGCGTCCGTCGTATCGCGCGCCCAGCCGTAGCTGCGGTATAGCCAGGCACGATGGTTCCAGTATTGCGCTTCGGCAAGCCAGGCGTGAGTGGAACGCGGGCGGGCATTTTGCCAGGCTTTGATCAGCGCCAACCCTTCTGGGCCAGCTTCAACCAGTGGCTCCATATCATTGAGGGGGTTACACATCTGTGTCCAGGCGTGGAAGTAGCGTCTTTCCGCCTCGCGGCTGGTGAAGCTTTCCGCCAGCGCATGGTTAAACAGGGCGTCCAGTTCGTCGTAGCGTTTCGCTTGCAGCTGGCTGGCAATGTCGGCGATAAACCACTCTCGTTGCCCGCTATTTTCCTCCATTTTGCTGTTACACATTGTCGCGGTGGCGTTAATAACGGCATCGTTCAGTTCCATGTGTTCATCCCTCAATTCAGTTCGAAAATTTTAAATTCATTCCACGGCAATGCCCGCCAGTGACTGAACGGATCCTCCAGATATTGCATGACGATCTGAAGATCGCGCCCGGCAACCGTCGCTGGGGTGCGGTGGAGTTCCAGCCAGATCTGGCGAGCGCGCACGTAGGCGGTGGCGTAATCTTCCCAACTGCTGAAACAGTCCTGGGCGCGCTGGCCGTTGAGCAGTAAAACCAGCCACGCTTGTTCTTCACTGCACCAGCCTAACCCGGCGATGCAGCGTGTTAGAAAGGCGGTGCGCGCGCAGTCGAAAGCCAGTGCGTCGCGTACCTGCCCACGGGCGGCTAACTGGTCATAAAAACCGTAGGGTGTTTGACCCACACCGCCAGGCCAATGATTTAAAATATCAGCCACTTGTCCGCGTAGTGCGCCGCCATCAAGATCTTCTTTCAGCCCGAGTTCTTTTTTTACCTGTTGCGCCAGTTGCTGGCGTTTAGCGTTATCAATCTTGAACGTTAGCGTGATGTCTTTAGTTTTAAGCCCGTTACGCAACATGAGAATATCAGCCAGCGCCAGTGCCCATTGGCGTCGACGGGTATCGTGGCGTCTTTTCTCAAGATGTTCTTTTCCTGGTTCTTGCGCTGTTCTGGTTTTAGCTCGCTTCGCTTTTTTTCTGGCTCTCCAGAAAATAATCAGCATGGCGATTAGCAGTGAAAGGAGGAGATGCAACGTTACTTCCTCTCGTCAGCGGTAAGATAGCGGGTGGTTTGCAGCGTGAGGCCTTCAATTTCAAACGGTTCGCTGCTGGTGTTTTTCCCGGCAAATGTCGGGTGCCATTTTTTTTGCGGATACAGCATTTCAGCCGCGGTTGCCACCGTCGGGTCAATGGCTTGCAGATGGTGCAGTTCGCCTGGCGCGCTGTGAAGCAGCAACCACTGGAACGCGATGGGCGGCGTGGCGAAGTGTTGCAGCAAATGGAAATTGTTGTGTAGCACGCTCAGCAGAAATCCCTCGTCCTGGATATCGGTAATGAATTTCCAGCCTTGATGTTCCGCTGTCTTTTCATAAACGATACCCATGCCTTCGCAGTCGGCATGGCGTACCGGTAGCGGGGCAACATGGCGCAGTAAATGCAGAACGTCGGTGGCGTATTTTTTTACCGGATGGCGGTTTTGCTTACCTTTGATCTGCTCGATCTCAGGCCCATCCGAGGTGACCCGCAGGCTGATGGTGACGTGGGGAATATTGTTATCGTCGCGCAGGCTGAACAGGCGCATCGACCCCTGTTCAAGGTGGCTGGCATAGTGATCGCCGTAACCGCCAGTGAGGGCGTTAGCATCCTGGAAGTGCCCCACACAGTGCTGCATATGCCAGGATTCATAGGCCATTTCACTGCGTAGCGCCGGATGCGTGGCGTCAAACTCATACAGCGTCCCGCTGGCCACGCTGATGACTTTTTTCAGCACCTCCTGGGTGGTGGGGCACCAGCCTTGCTGACGGCGGCGCTGCATTTTTTTATGCTCAGCCTCGCGCATCTCCAGTACGGTAAAACAGTTAATACGCTGTAGTTTTCCAGCCAGACGGGTGTCGTTTTGGCGGGAGAGAAATTCCACCACATTACGCTCAGTGGCGTGGATGTCCGGATGCTGTGGGTCGAGATAATAGAACGTGCCGCCGTCGGCCAGTTTCGGCGGTAACCATGCAGGCATGTCAGTGCCGGTTCCGAACCAGGTGGCGTAATCAATTGCGTTGCGTACCGGGTTTACGTGAGGGAAACTGCCAATCACCCAGCGATAAAAATGGTTGGCCAACCAGCGGCGAATGTCTTCGCTATCGCTGCGCTGTTCACTGCGCATGACGATTGTCGCCATGACATCGGTCGAGTTGATGACATTGCGCGGTTGATAGGTTTTTTGAGCGTTATTGTCACACATGGCTTTCCCTTGCCTGGTTTGTCAGCGTCAGTCTACTCGCAGATAGTGCCCATCGGCTCGGACGTTCATGCCAAAACCGCATTCAGCGGGTTCACCTGTGGTGGCGTCGATGGCTTCGGGCGAAACGGTGAGCGAGATGTCACATTGAATATAGTCGCCTTCCCGCAGAGCGATAACCCCTTTGTTGTTTTTGAGTGTCACCTTCTCTGAGAACTCGCCCATATTGGGGCCGTAATAAAGCGCCATCATGCCGAGATAGTAACCCTGAAAATCAACAGAATAGGCGGATTCTTTTTCGAGGTCTTTTAAGGTGAATGTCTCCCAGGATGCCAGCCCAGCGTAATTCCAGTATTCACCCGCAGCGGAAGTCGGCTTCGGCAAGGCCGCCAGCTTTTCTTTGATAAGCCCCAGGTTGTAAACAGACTTGGCATCGTCAGGTTTGAGCATCAGCCAGGCGCGAGCTTTACGCCATTCTTTCTGGCGCATCCAGGTGAGTGCCACATTGTTGTACGCGGTGGCGATAGCCTGGTCATCGAGTCGGCAACCTTCGCTCCAGGTCACCTGATTTTCGAAGGCTTCGCGTGCTTTAGGGTAATCTTTGGCTTTGTAGAATTGTTCGCCCTGGCTTGCGTAAGAAGGGATTTTTGCGCAGTCGGCGGCCATTTGTTGTTCGGTGATTTCTGCATGGGCCATGCCCGATACCAGCAGCAATAACGCACAATTGCGTATCTTCATTGTCACTCACATCCGTATAAATGAGGTTAATCAATCCGGCTGGCATCGGCTTCCCAGCGGTAACCCACGCCATACACGGCACGGATAAACGACTGTTCTTCATCCAGCGCTTCGAGCTTACGGCGCAGGTTTTTAATATGGCTGTCGATGGTGCGGTCGGTGACGACGCGGTAATCGTCATAAAGCTGGTTTAACAGTTGTTCGCGTGAAAAGACTTTACCCGGTTCATGTGACAGGGTTTTTAACAGACGAAATTCAGCCGGAGTTAAATCCAGCAGTTTGTCGTGCCAGCTGGCCTGGAAGCGGCTTTCATCGATAATCAACGGGCTAATTTCATCGGCAGCGATGGGGTCGCGCTGGCGTTTGCAGCGGCGCAAAATGGTTTTGACTCGAGCCACGACTTCACGCGGGCTGTAAGGTTTGCAGATGTAATCATCGGCACCAATTTCCAGCCCTAACAGGCGGTCGATTTCCTCGATTTTGGCGGTCACCATCACGATGGGAATTTCGCAGAAGCGGCGGATTTCACGGCACAGTGTCAGGCCGTCGGTGCCGGGGAGCATTAAGTCGAGCAGGATTAAATCCGGTGGTGTCTGGCGCACAAAAGCCAGCACTTTATCGCCGTGGGTAATTAATTCTGGTGCATATCCCGCAGCACGTAAGTAATCAATTAACAGTTGGCCGAGCTTAGGCTCGTCTTCAACAATTAAGATGCGCGGTGTGTTTTCGTCAATCGGTAACTCGGTCATACAGGTCTCAACGATTCTGGCTCCAGCGGTAACTCTACTGTAATGCTAACCCCGCCGAAAGGCGAATGGGTCGCGGAAAGCTTGCCATTATGGGCGTCGACAATGTTCTGGCAGATAGACAACCCAAGCCCTGAGCCGCCACTGGCGCGGTTGCGCGAACCTTCAGTTCGGTAAAAGCGCTCAAACAACATGGTCAACTGTTCGTCATTGACGCCCGGCGCGCTGTCGGCGAAGTGCATCACGAAACGCTGATTCACCACTTCACCGGAAATAACCAATTGCCCACCGGCATCAGTATAACGCAGGCTGTTTTCCAGCAAATTATTGAATAATTGCATTAAACGGTCACTATCACCAAAAATGGTCACGCTGTCCGGCAGTGCCAGGCTAATGGTTAAACCGCGCGAATTAAAACGCTCACGGAACGCGCCAGCAACAATTTCCAGTAGGTTGATAATATCCAGCGACTGCTTCTGATAGGCCAATGCCCCTTCGTCGGACATCGACAACTGGTGCAAGTCATCAACCAGTTTGGTTAGCGTCGCGACTTCCATTTGTAGCGAGACAACGGATTCAGGGGTGAATTTGCGCACGCCATCCTGAATCGCTTCCAGCTCGCCACGCAAAATGGCCAGCGGGGTGCGTAATTCATGGGAAATATCCGCCATGTAAGCGCGGCGCATGTTGTGGTTTTTCTCAAGCGTACTGGCAAGTTGGTTAAAGTCTTGCGCCAGTTTGCCCAGTTCATCCTGGCTGGTGGGATCGACGCGAGTGGTGAAATCCCCGGCGGCCAGTTTATGGGTGCCTTCAACCAGCCGTTTCACCGGAGCCAGTAACCCGCGAGCGAGGAAGAAGGTGGCCGCCGCCGCAAGCAGGGAGGAGAAAGCGACGATAATCCAACTGGTGCGACGTTGCTGCCTGTCGAAATTAATATCGGTGTTGCGTGTGAGCCGTTCAACGGGCGAAGCCACCACCCAACCGGCGTCACGGCCATTCACGTTAATCGCCCGGCGCATACCATCGCCGGGAACCGGGCCACGCGGGCCAACCAGTACTTTGTAATCTTCATCGACAACCCAAAACTGGGTGCGCCAGCCGTGGGGTGGCAGGTTATGATTTTCATCATCGCTATGCTCAAAAGAGCGCAATAGCTTGAACATAAAACGGTCGTTGTTGCGCAGGAACTGCCAGTTACCGTGCTGCGCATATTGTTCACCCAGCGCTTCGCTGAGCATCTCCAGACGCTGTTCATTGCCGCGTTTGATGTAGTCAATAAACCCATGTTCGAAGCTGAGCCGCACGCCCCAGTGCATGGTGGCGAGTACCACCAGGCAGGTGGAGAAAATCGCCAAAAACAGTTTGCCGGTAATGCCTGGCCGCCACAGCTTCATGAGCTACTCCTTTTACGCCGCGCAATCACGACATTTTTGGTGGTGTCCTTCGGGACGCGAGCAAAAATTAGCGCTGGCAGAGCGATAACCACTGCCATGCTGAGATACGTATACATAAAGACGCTGTGAACCACGGTGTTATCTGCCGTCAGTTGATGATGGCCATACATGCCCAGTAGCAACCCGGCGATGGTGACGCCAATACTCATCGAAAGCTGCATCACCATCGACAACAAACTGTTGCCGGAGCTTGCCAGATCGTCAGGCAGATCTTTTAGCGTCAGGGTGTTCATTGACGAGAAGCGGGTGGAGTTCACCATTCCGAGCAAGAACAGCACCACCGGCAGCGCGTAATACCAGCCCATCAGCGCGGTTGCCATAAACAATAAGATGACCAGTGCCAGAGCGAGCGTGGAGGTGACTAACACGTTGCGGTAGCCAAAGCGGTTTACCACCTGCACCACAATGCGTTTCATGCCCATGCTGCCCAACACCATCGGGACCATCATTAACCCAGCGTGGAACGGCGAAAACCCGAGGCCGATTTGCAGAAACACTGGCGTCATAAACGGGATCATGCCGCTGCCGATGCGTCCGCAGAAGCTGCCCAGTAAACCGAGTGAAAAGGTCTGCGTCTTAAATAGATTGAGGTTGAACAAAGCGTTGTCATTGGCTTTGGCGTGCCACAAATAGAGCGCCATTGCCGCCGATCCGCCGCCGACCAACATCCACAGCGTTGATGGCGTGATGCCCAAACCTTTGGCGCCATCCAGCGCAATGGTCAGCGCCGCCATACCGAAGGCCAGCAGCACAAAACCCATCATGTCGAATTTGCGCGTCTGCATGGTGTAGTTCGGCATCAGCCACAGCGTGGCGATGGCACCGATAATGCCCACCGGAAGATTAATTAAGAAGATCCAGTGCCAGGAGGCGTATTCCACCAGCACGCCGCCGAGCGCGGGGCCAAGCAACGGGCCAATTTGCCCAGGCAAGGTGACGAAGGTCATCGCCGCCATATACTGCTCGCGCGGGACGATTTTCATCACCGTCAAACGCCCAACCGGCACCATCATTGCGCCACCGATCCCTTGCACCACGCGCGCCATCACCAGCTCGTCAAGGGTTGCAGCATGGGCACATAACAGCGAACCGATAGTGAACAAGACGATGGCGGTGAAAAAGATATTGCGCACGCCAACACGGTCAGCCAGCCAGCCGCTGGCGGGTAACATTACCGCCACCGTTAAGACATACGACACAATCACCGAGTGCATATGCAGCGGGCTTTCACCGAGGCTCGCCGCCATGGAGGGCAGGGCGGTATTGACGATGGTGGTGTCCAGCGACTGCATGAAGAAGCCGAAGGCGACAATCCACAGTTGCCAGCGCACGGCAGCAGGCAGTTCAGTCATTTAACTATCCTTCATAAACGGTGGATGACGCTGGCGCTTATCCACCCTACAACGGCAAGGTTTTGTAGGGCGGTTAAGCAAAGCGTCACCCGCCAGCGATTGCTGAAGTGGTTTTACGCGCAAACCGCATCCGTAAACGGTCAAAGAACAGATATACCACCGGCGTGGTGTACAACGTCAGCAATTGGCTGACCACCAGACCGCCGACAATGGTAATCCCGAGCGGCTGGCGTAGTTCCGCGCCATCACCGCTGGTAAGCACCAAAGGTAATGCGCCAAACAGCGCTGCCAGCGTGGTCATCATAATCGGGCGGAAACGCAGCAAGCAGGCCTGGAAAATGGCCTCTTCAGGTTGCAGATTGCCGTTGCGCTGCGCGTCGATGGCGAAGTCCACCATCATGATGGCGTTCTTCTTCACGATGCCGATTAACAGCATGATACCGATGAGCGCAATCAGGCTAAATGGCGCACCAAAAATTTCCAGCGCCAGCAATGCGCCAACCCCCGCAGACGGCAAAGTCGACAGAATCGTCAACGGGTGAACGTAGCTCTCGTACAAAATTCCCAACACGATATAGACCGTGGCGATGGCGGCGATGATTAACAACACCTGCGATTTCATGGTGTCCTGGAAAACTTGCGCGGTACCGGCGTACATGCCGCGCACCGTTGAAGGCACGCCGAGCGCGGTCATGGTACGGTCGATAGCTTCACTGGCTTGTGACAACGAGACACCCGTCGGCAGGTTAAAGGAAACCGTCGAGGCGGCAGAAAGCCCCTGATGGTTCACCGACAGCGGCGCATTTGCCGGCTGCCATTTTGCAAACCACGACAGCGGTATCGCTTTGCCTTCTTTATTAATGACGAACATTTGATCCAGTGCGCTGATGTCTTGCGTATAGCGCGGGTCAACTTCCATCACCACTTTGTACTGGTTAAGCGGCTGATAGATGGTTGAAATCTGGCGCTGGCCGAAGGCGTTATTCAACAAGGCATTGGCGTCTTGTACGCTAATTCCCAGACGCGCCATCGAGTCACGGTCATAAAGCAGATCCATTTCCGCGCCGTTGTTTTGGCTGTCGGAGTTAACGTCAGCAAGTTGCGGCAGTTTGCTCAGCGCCTGGCGGATTTTTGGCTCCCAGGTTCGCAGATCGGCCAAATTATCGGAAAGCAGCGTGTACTGGTAACTGGCGTTGGCCTGACGACCACCGACACGAATATCCTGCACCGCCATCAAGAACAGGCTGGCACCCGGCTCTTTTGCCAGTGATTTGCGCAGGCGGTCGATCACTTGTTGTGCGGTTTCTTTGCGCTCGGAAAGTGGCTTGAGCGAGATAAACATCATGCCGCTGTTAACGCGCGAACCACCGGTAAAGCCGGTGACGTTCTCCACTGCCGGATCATCACGCACAATCTTCATGAAATCCTGCAACTTACCGCGCATCGCCTGGAAGGAAATGCTTTGGTCGGCCTGAATATTGCCCATCAAACGCCCGGTATCTTGCTCCGGGAAAAAGGTTTTCGGGATGGCGATATACAACCAAATGTTGAGCGCCATGGTCGCCAACAGCACTACGCCAACCAGTTTGGTATGATTCAACACCCACTTCAGCGAGCGGCCATAGCCTTGCTGCATCGCCACTAGCAGGCGACCAAATCCACGCTGACGAGTCGGAGAATGCTTCGGGTTATTCTTTAATAACCAGCCACACATCATCGGCGTCAGGGTAATCGACACCACCAGCGAAATCCCGATGGCGACCGACAGCGTGACGGCAAACTCTTTAAACAAGCGGCCAGGCAACCCGCCCATTAATAGCAACGGCAGGAATACCGCCACCAGCGATAAGCTCATTGACAGCACGGTAAACCCGACTTCGCGCACCCCCTGAAGTGCGGCCTGCAACGGTTTAACTCCCGCTTCGAGATGACGTGAAATATTTTCCAGCACCACAATGGCGTCATCCACCACAAAACCGGTGGCAATCGTTAGCGCCATTAGCGACAAGTTGTTCAGGCTAAAGCCGCACAGATACATGGCGATAAACGTGCCGATTAACGACACCGGAACCGCTACCGCTGGGATAAGCGTGGCGCGGCCAGAGCGCAGGAACAGGAACACCACCAGAATCACCAGCGCGACTGAAATCACCAGCGATTGCTCGACTTCCGCAAGTGAGGCACGAATGGTTGGCGAGCGATCCTGAGCGATTTGCAAATCTATTGAAGCCGGAATGGTTTCACGCAGATCGGGGATTTTTGCCCGAATGCGGTCCACCGTTTCGATGATGTTTGCTTCCTGTGACTTACGGATCATCAGCAAAATCGCCGGTTTCGCGTTCGCCATCCCGGCGTTACGCACATCCTGCACCGAGTCGCTCACGGTGGCGACATCGCTCAAATGCACCGCCCCACCGTTGTTGTAATGGATGATCAACGGCTGATATTCGGCTGCGGTTTTCAGTTCATCATTAGTCTGCAATTGCCAGCGGCGTGAGCTGTCTTCCACCGCACCTTGCGGGCGACGGACGTTGGCGTTATCAATAGTGGTACGCACGGCATCCAGTGAAACGCCCTGGTTAAACAGCGCCTGCGGGTTGAGCGCCACGCGTACCGCCGGGAGCGAGCTGCCGCCGACATCCACATCGCCCACGCCATCAATTTGCGCCACGGTTTGCGCCAGTTGCGTGGAGGCAAAATCATATAACTGCCCCTGGGAAAAGGTGTCGGAAGTTAGCGTCAGAATCATAATCGGCGCATCTGACGGGTTGGCTTTGCGGTAGGTCGGGCGGCTTGGCATTCCGCTCGGTAACAAACTTTGCGCCGCGTTGATTGCCGCCTGCACATCGCGTGCAGCGCCGTTGATATCCCTGTCGAAGGTAAATTCCAGAATGATGCGCGTACTGCCCAGTGAACTTGATGAGGTCATCTCATTTACGCCCGCAATGCGCCCGAGTGCGCGCTCAAGCGGTGTGGCAACCGACGAAGCCATAGTTTCTGGCGAAGCGCCCGGCAGTGATGCACTAACCATAATCACCGGGAAATCCACCTGCGGCAGCGGGGCTACCGGCAGCAGACGGAAGCCCAGCACGCCGCACAAGGTAATGGCGACAGTCAGTAAAATGGTGGCGACTGGCCGATAGATGAACAGTGCGAAGAATTTCACAGCACTTCCTCATCACGACGAGCAAAACGGCGACGCACCGCGTGCGACAGGTTATCGAACAGCAAATAGATAACCGGCGTAGTAAACAGCGTTAGCACCTGGCTGACCAGCAACCCGCCGACCATGCCGATACCCAGCGGGCGGCGCAGTTCCGCACCCACGCCCATCGACAGCATCAACGGTAATGCACCCAGCAACGCAGCAAGGGTGGTCATCAGTATCGGGCGGAAGCGCAGTAAGCAGGCCTGATAAATCGCGTCGTAGGGTTTCATCCCTTGTTCACGTTCAGCGGCCAGCGCGAAGTCGATCATCATGATGGCGTTTTTCTTGACGATACCGATAAGCAAAATGATGCCAATGATGGCAATAACATCCAGTTCGGCTCCCGCCAGCATCAGCGCCAGTAGCGCCCCGACACCTGCCGTTGGCAACGTCGACAAAATAGTAATCGGGTGAATAAAGCTTTCGTACAACACGCCGAGCACGATGTACATCGCCACTACCGAGGCAACAATCAACCAGATGGTGTTGCCTAACGCCGCCTGGAAGGCGAGGGTGCTACCCTGGAATTGGGTGCTAATGTCTGCCGGCATCGCCAGATCTTTTTCCGCCGCCGTAATCGCCTGCACCGCTTCGCCGAGCGAATGGTCACTGGTGACGTTGAAGGAGAACGTGGACGACGGGAACTGGTCGAGATGGTTGACGGTCAGCGGTGCAAAACGCTGCTCGATTTTGGCAATGGCGCTGAGCGGCACGCTGCCGCCATCGGTGCTGGCAAGGCGAATGTTATCCAGCCCGCCTAGCCCAGGCGTGGTACTGGTGTCGTGCTCGAGCACCACGCGATACTGGTTTGCCTGGGTGTAAATGGTGGAAATCAGGCGCTGACCAAAGGCGTTATACAGTGCGTTATCGACATCTGACATCGAAATACCCAGGCGGCTGGCGCTGGCGCGGTCAACATTGATATATGCCACCAGCCCCTGATCCTGCCAGTCGCTGCTGACATCCGCGAGTTCCGGAAGCGCGCGCAGTTTTTCGGTTAGTTGCGGCACCCAGGTGCTGAGTTCGTCAAGCGAGGTAGCCTGTAAGGTGAACTGATACTGCGTGCGGCTGACGGTGGTGTCGATGGTCAGATCCTGCACCGGTTGCAGGTAAAGCTCGACGCCCGGCACTTTAGCCACATTATTTTGCAGCCTCTGAATCACCACCGGAATGCGGTCATCACGGTCGTTCAGCGGCTTGAGGTTGATTTGCAAACGCGCACTGTTGAGCGACGGGTTGGTGCCATCCACGCCAATAAACGACGTCAGGCTTTCGACCGCCGGATCTTTCATGATGACATCGGAAACCTGCTGCTGGCGCTGCGCCATGCTGGAAAACGAAACCGATTGGGGGGCCTGCAAGGTGCCCTGAATAATCCCGTTATCCTGAATCGGGAAGAAGCCTTTAGGAATGAAAATCCACAGCACCACCGTCAGCGCCAGGGTGCCAAACGCCACGCCCAGTGTCAGCCACGGGTGGTGCAACACGCGGGTCAACAGGCGGCCATATCCGGCAATCACACGGTCGAAGAAACGCTCACTGGCGCGCGAAAAACGGTTCTGTTTGCGCAGCGATTCGTGGCTTAACATGCGTGCGCACATCATCGGCGTTAGCGTTAATGACACTACCGCTGAGATTAAAATGGCGATCGCCAGCGTGACGGCAAACTCGCGGAACAGGCGGCCAACAATATCGCCCATAAACAGCAGGGGGATCAGTACCGCAATCAGCGAAAAGGTCAGTGAGATAATCGTAAAGCCAATTTCTCCGGCCCCTTTCAATGAGGCAGCCAGCGGCTTTTCGCCTTTTTCGATATAACGCGAGATGTTTTCAATCACCACTATCGCGTCATCAACCACAAAACCGGTGGCGATAGTGAGCGCCATTAGCGTCAGGTTGTTGATCGAAAAATCAAGAAACACCATCACGCCAAAGGTACCAATCAACGACAGCGGAACCGCCACCGCCGGGATAATGGTCGCCGGGACATTGCGCAGGAACAGGTAAATAATCATCACCACCAGGGCGATGGCGAGCATCAACTCATGCTGGGTGTCGCTGACCGAGGCACGAATATTGGTGGTGCGGTCGCTGAGTAATTTCACTTCGACCGATTTAGGCAAGCTTTTGGTTAATGCGGGCAACATCGCACGAATGCTGTCGGCGGTGTCGATGATATTCGCGCCAGGCTGGCGTTGCACGTTCATCACAATCGCCGGCTGCTTGTTGGCCCATGCACCGAGCCAGGCGTTTTCCGCCCCTTGCTCAACGGTGGCGACATCGCCAAGGCGAATCGGCGCACCGTTCTGGTAAGCAATAATCAGATTGCGATACTCCGCGGCAGACTGCATTTGGTCGTTTGCAGATAGCGTCACGGAGCGGTCCGGGCCATCAAGGCTGCCTTTTGCCGAATTGACGTTGGCGCTGGTAATTGCGGTGCGTACAGTTTCGCTGGTTAAACCTAGTGCGGCAATCGCTGGCGCGTTCAGTTTCACGCGCACCGCAGGGCGCTGGCCGCCGGAAAGCGTTACCAGGCCGACACCGGAAACCTGGGAGATTTTCTGTGCCACGCGCGTTTCCACCATATCTTCGACTTGCGTCATTGGCATGGCGGTTGAGGTGACGGCGAGCGTCATAATCGGTGGATCGGCCGGGTTCACTTTGCTGTAAACCGGCGGGTTCGGCAGGTCAGTCGGCAACAGGTTAGTGGCGGCGTTAATCGCCGCCTGCACTTCTTGTTCGGCGACATCAAGCGGCAGCGTTAGCTGGAATTGCAGCGTCACCACCGAAGCACCACCGGCACTTTGCGAAGACATTTGTTTCAGGCCAGACATCTGCCCAAACTGGCGTTCAAGTGGGGCGGTGATCGCCGACGTCACCACATCCGGGCTGGCACCTGGATAGAGTGTGACGACCTGAATTGTCGGGTAATCGACTTCTGGTAGCGCTGAAACTGGCAGGAAGCGGTAACCGATAATCCCGGCAATTAAGATAGCCACCATTAGCAGGGTGGTGGCAACAGGCCGCAGGATAAACAGGCGCGATGGGCCTCCTGTGGCGCCAGGGGGTAATACCTGCATCAGGAAGCCGCTCCGTTACGATGATGTTTTGCTGGCGCGTCAGTGCTTTTTGCCGGAGTGGTTGAGGTCGCGGATTGTGCTTCAACCACTTCCACTTTGGCGCCTTCGGTCAGGCGGTCAATACCGTCGGTTATCACGCGGTCACCGGCAGAAACTCCGGCGGTGATCACGACTTTCTGGCTATCCTGAATGCCGATGGTTACCAGATGTTTGCTGACTTTATCTTCGCTATTAAGCACCCAAACGAAGTTGCCTTCGTTACCCATTTGTACTGCTGCAGTCGGGATGACGACTGCATTTTGCTGGGTATCCACCAACATGCGCGCGTTAACGAACTGGTTTGGGAACAGCGCGTCGTCTTCGTTATTGAAACGCGCCTTGAGTTTGATGGTACCGGTGGTGGCGTCGATTTGGTTATCGAGACTCAGTAAAGCACCGCTGCTTAGTTTCAGCTTGTTGGTACGATCCCACGCTTCGACGCTCAGTGTCATACCCGCTTTCTGTGCTTTTACCACCGTGGCAATATCATTTTCAGGCAAGGCGAAAATCAGGTCGATAGGGTGCGTTTGGGTGAGAACCACAATGCCAGTGGTATCACTGCTGGAAATCTGGTTGCCGACATCGACTTGTTTTAAACCGACGCGGCCATCAATCGGTGCGGTGATGCGGCTCCAGTCGAGCTGTAATTGCGCGCTGGCAACGGCGGCTTCATCGGCCTTAATAGTACCGACAGATTCATTGACTAACGCTTGTTGGGCGTCCAGTTCCTGGCGGGATACCAGGTTGGTTTTGACCAGTTGCTGAAAACGCGCCAAATCGCGGCGAGCATTGGCGAGAGTCGCCTGATCTTTTGCCAGTTGGCCTTGAGCCTGGGCAAGAGCGATTTTGAACTGGCTTGGGTCGATTTCTGCCAGCAAATCACCGGCTTTAACTTGTTGCCCTTCCTGGAAGTGAATCGCCTGTAATTGCCCGTCGACACGGCTGCGTACCGTCACGGTATTTGCCGCAGTAATGGTACCGAGGCCAGTGAGATAACGCGGCACCGATTCACTGGTCGCTATTGCCGCCTGAACCGGAGCAAGCGCCGCACCGCGCATCCCATGACGACTGCCAGCGGAGCGCTGTTGTGCTGATTGCGAACCTGCGGTGTCGTTACTGGAATTCGTGCTGCGCCAGTAAAAAACGGCGGCAATAACGACAATGACTGCGGCTGCAATCCATAACCCACGTGCGGTGCGAGTGCCTTTCATAGTTGTAAGTGTTCTCTTCCTGGAGCCTATAGGCCTAATGATACTAGTGTAGTGAGTGAGGGTGGCGGAAAAATGGAGGAAATATGAAGTACTGTATGGATAAGTCTTAGAAGGCGGTTTTTTGCGTACAGGCTCGTAGGAATACGCTTGAATAGTATCCTGTTCATATCTTCAGCAATAAACTGTAGTTTATATTACGAATATAACCTATAGTTTATAAGGCGACGCTATGACATGGAAGATATTGACTACAAAACGGTATGAAGAATGGTTTGATGAGCAACACAATGATCTTCAGGAAAAGATGCTTGCAGTGATGGGGCATTTACGGTTTTGGGGGCCTTGTTTGCCTCGTCCCTATGCCGACACTGTAAATGGTTCACGTTTTGCCAACATGAAAGAGTTGAGAGTTCAGCACCAGGGTAAGCCCGTTCGGGCATTTTATATTTTTGATTACCGCCGGAATGCTGTTCTGTTGTGCGCAGGTGATAAGTCGAAAACTAAACGGTTCTACGAATCGATGATCACGATTGCGGACAAAGAGTTTATAGCTTGGTTGAAGTCACAGGAAAAATAATATGAAAAACAATCCGAAAGGTTACAGCACATTAGAAGAGTTAATTGCTCGTCGTTCACCTGAAAGTCAGCAACGAATAGCTGAAGCGACTCAGGAACTGATTCTGGAAAGCTGTTTGAATATGATTCGCGAGCAAATGGGCTGGTCGCAGCAACAACTGGCCGACGCGATGGGCATTAGCCAACCGGCGGTGACGGCGATTGAAAAACGCGGTAATGAAGTCAAATTGGGGACGTTAAAGCGTTATATCGAAGCGCTGGGCGGCAAGCTTTCGCTGCAAATTGAATTTCCCGATGGGGTGAAACATCTGAAAATCTAAAACGCCGTGAGTTTCCCCACGGCGTTGTGTTTTAGTCTTTAAATACCACATCAGCCCAGCGGGCCAGACCTGCGGTCACCGAGCCGAAATCATCGCCGCCTGCCAGCGGAATGCCTGGTAATTGCTGCGCCAGTGCCTGTTTTAGCAACGGTGAACGGGCGCTACCGCCGGTAAGATAAATCACATCCGGTTTCACGGCGCTGTTTTCCAGTGCCAGCGTGACTTGCTCCAGAATCCGTTGTAGCGGCTGGCTAATCGCACTTTCCAGCTCGGGTTGGCTGATTTCGCAGCCTAATTCTTTGCTGATAAACGGCAGCAGCGTGGCGACTTGTTGGCTGTCGGAAAGCGCAATTTTGCTCTCTTCCGCAGCACGCACCAGGCGATAGCTCAGGCGCTGACGCCAGACTTTTTGCAGATACGCGACTTTTTCAGGATCGCGTGAATCACGTACCAGTTCATTGAGCATGCGGCCATTGGCACTGCTGTAAAAATCGTTTTGCGCGGGAACGTCGTTTATCGCCACCGCATTCCACCACGGCAATACTGGCAGTGCGATGCCTTTCTCTGTTTGACCACCCATCCCTAATAATGGGGAAAGCTGTTTGAACGCCAGCATAATATCGAGGTCGTTACCGCCAACACGGCAGCCACTGTGGCCGAGCAGGCTTTGTTCGCGGTCGCGACGGGCGCGCCATTGCGGCCCCATCAGCAAGACTGAGCAGTCGGTGGTACCGCCACCGATATCGACGACCAGCACCTGTTTTTCTTCGGTTAGCGTGGCTTCAAAATCCAGGCCTGCGGCTACCGGTTCAAACTGAAACACCACATCTTTAAAGCCAGCACGATGTGCTGCGCGGTCAAGAATACCTTGCGCCTGCTGGTTTGCTTCATCGCCACCTAAGCCCTGGAAGTTAATCGGGCGGCCAATCACGGCCTGGGTAATCGGCTCGGCCACCTGGCTTTGCGCCTGATTGCGGATGTGCAGCATCATGGCGCAGACTAAATCTTCAAACAGCGCGACTTGCTGCGGTTTTAAGCCGGTGGCGCCAAGGAAAGATTTTGGCGATTTAACAAAGTAAACCTCTTCCGGGTCTTCCATGTACTGGCGCAGGGAACTGAGCCCGAACTGCACACTACCGGGCAAAACATCAATATCTTCTTCGCGGTTAAAAGAGACCGCACGGCGTAGCAAAGCCTGGGTTTCTTTCCCGGTTGCCGGAACCTCATGATGGCGATATAACCACTCACTGACCGCTTCACGCGTTGGTGCACACAGCATCGACGGAAGCAATGTTGAACCGTTTTCCATCTCCAGCGCTTGTGGAACACCATCGCGCATCACTGCTACAGAGCAGTTTGCAGTACCATAATCAAAGCCTATAAATTGCATAACGTCCCCATGCCGGTGAAGAAGGGGGGCGACTTTAGCGGAATGTCAGGCGTCGGGCAACTATTTGGGCAGAAGTTAACGAACCACAGGACGAGATAATGTATCAACTGAACTACAACCCGCCTTATGACTGGCAGTGGATGTTTGGATTTCTGGCTGGCCGCGCGGTCAGTGGCATTGAAACCGTCAGTGAAACACGTTACTGCCGCAGCTTTGCACTCGGTCACTATCAGGGATTACTGACGCTAGTTCCTGACGAAGCGGCCTGTCAGTTGAATGTGACCCTGAGTGCAGGTTTGCAGCCGGTTGCCAGTGAAGTTCTGCAACGTATAAAGCAACTGCTGGATCTCGAATGCCAGCCGCAGATCATTCTTGAAAGCCTGGGGGATTTATCGGCGGCCCGCCCAGGATTGCGTTTGCCGGGTTGTATGGACACTTTTGAACAGTCGATACGGGCGATTTTAGGTCAACTGGTGAGTGTGGCGATGGCGGCAAAACTCGCCAGCAAACTGGCGCAAGCTTTTGGTGAGCCAATGGCCGAAGACCCGAACTGGCGGATTTTCCCAACGCCCGAGCGCCTGGCATCATTAAGCCCTGAACAGCTCAAAGCCCTGGGAATGCCGCTTAAACGCGGCGAAGCGATTATCCATCTGGCGCGTTTAATGGTGGCAGGGGTATTTCCGCAACAGTGCCCTGCAGATGTGGAACAAGGGGTCAAGGCGCTGACAACGTATCCAGGCATTGGCCGCTGGACAGCAAACTACATTGCTTTACGCGGCTGGCAGGCCAGCGATGTCTTCCTGGCCGATGATTACCTGATTAAGCAACGATTCCCGGGCATGACACCGGCGCAAATTCGCCGTTATGCCGACCGCTGGAAACCCTGGCGTTCTTATGCGTTGTTGCATATTTGGTATAGCGAGGGTTGGCACCCCGATATTCCCGATTGAATCCCAATTCCCACAGGGAATCAGTTAATCGCGAAATAGCTGGTATTAAGCAACATCTCCAGCGGCAGCGGTTGGGTGACAGCTTCACCATAGATCAGGTCGATGCCGATGCCGGAAAGCGTGTCCATTACCATCGGCATATCGGCTGGCCCGGCAATGGTTTGCAGGAACTGGCGCTGTGCATGACCGTGGATAATGGTGACCATCATTTCGTCCATCAGGTTGGAATGCACGTTCTGAATCAGTTCCTCATCAACAATGATATAGCTGAACTTCTGGCGTGAAATTCGTTTAAAGATGTCGAGGTCACGCCCGACGTGACTGAGGATTAAATGGCAGCCGCTGTCACGCAGGCGTTGCAGGTTCCTGTCAATCTTTTCATCTTCACTCTGTAGCGCTTCGCAATGGATGACCAGGTGCAGCAAGCGTGCTGGCAACACACTGCGCGCTAAACGAGCCAGGATTTCATCGACCACTGTGTCACTGGCGAGACCGTGAGAGGAGAGGGCTAGCGCCACTCCAAAGCCTTTATTGGTCACTGGCTGGGCATATTTACTGAAGAACTCTTCGAAAATCCGCAGATCGAGTGTGCATTGCAGCTCTTTGTCCGTTACTGCGGCGCGGAATGCAGACTCATCCAGCACCGCGTCGTCACTTCCCCAGAAACGTAATGACAGCAGATAGAAACTGGTCGATTCCGGGATGCGCGGTGGGGCAATGGCACGGGCGACCATCAGGATTGGGCTGTCGTTAATGATGCGCTTTTGCTCATCCATCGGCAGGTTTTGATTCTCTTTGCGGATGCTGTGCTGTGAAGATTCAAACACCGTAACCCGGCCACGCCCGCCATTCTTCGAGGCGTAGCAGGCAATATCCGCCTGTGAGAGTACTTCAGACGCAATACGGTTGTCGGCATCAACTTGCGTGATACCGGCACTTGCGCCGATACGATGTAAACGCCCATTCCACGTAAAGTGATAGTCATTAATGCTTTGGATTATTCGCTCAGAAATATGGCGCGCATTATCCGATGAGCAATCAGGCAGCAGTAGGCCAAATTCATCGCCACCCAGGCGCGCGAGGAAATCGCCGGTGCGTAACATGCTGAGCATCAATGACGACAATTCACGCAGTAATGCATCGCCAGCAGCGTGACCCGCGGTGTCGTTTACCGCTTTAAAGCGGTCGAGGTCGATAAACACCAGGGCATGGCGTTGACGATTTTCTCCGGCACTTTGCAGCAAACGTTTGAGATGATTTTCGAAGCTGACGCGGTTGGCAAGGTGGGTTAGCCCATCGTGCGAGGCGCTGTAACTCAACTGTTTGAGCATTTTGCGCGATTCGGTCACATCCTGAATAACCAGCACTGAGCCGATACTTTGCCCATCGAGCGTGGTGAGCGGCGTGATGCTGTAATGGATATCGTAACTGCCGCCATTACGGCAATGCAGAACCACCTCATGTTCGATGGTGGTGCGTGAATAATCGCCGCTATGAATGTTTTCCATCACCGGGCCTGTGTCGCCGAAAGTGATGTGCAGGATAGCCAGAATATGTTGGCCGATAGCCTGCTGTTGCGGCCAGCCGCTGAGCTTTTCGGCGATCGGGTTCATAAAGGTGATATTCATATCGACGTCGGTACAAACTACGGCCTCACCGATGGAATCCAGCGTGATGTGCAGACGCTCTTTTTCCTGATACAGCGCTTCGTTCAGTTGCTTAACTTCCGTCATATCCATGTTGATGCCGAGCAGGCGCTCAACATCACCATTTTTATTCAGCACGCGGTTTGCTAGCGAACGGATATGGCGAACGCCTTCTTTAACATGGATGCGGTATTCCATCTTAAACGGAATACGAGCTTGTAGGGCATCGCGCACCGTTTTCTCAGCAGCGACCGCGTCATCTGCAACAATACGTTCAAGCCACAAAGCGTATGTTGGTTTCACATGTGGCGGGACTTCGTAGAGGTCGAACATGCGTTTATCCCAACTGATAACATCGCTCCCCAGATCCCATTCCCAAATACCAATGCCGCCTGCTTCATTAGCCAGCGTGATGCGCTCCATCAGACGTTTGTTCACCCACTCGGTATGTTTGAGGTCGTTAATGTCTTCAATTTGCGCGATTAAATAGAGTGGGGAACCGTCAACGTCACGCACGATAGAAACGGCCAGTAACGCCCACACCACATCACCTTTACTGGTGTAATAGCGTTTTTCCATCGAATAGCTATTAATACTGCCGCTGACCAACATATTGAGTTGCTGTAGATCGGCGTGTAAATCTTCCGGATGGGTGATTTGTTGGAACGTCAGCGAACGCAGTTGTTCTGCCGTATAACCGAGGAATTTGCTCAGCGATTTATTGACTTGCAACCACTGGCCGTCTGTCGAAACCAGTGCCATACCGATGGCGGAATACTCCATCGCGTTACGAAAACGCGCTTCGCTTTCAGTGATGTGCTTGCGCTCTTCACGGAATGAATACATCACCATGGTCATGACGTTGGCAGGCAATAAAATCATCAGGAAGGGGAGCCACGGAGCATTATTCATTACCGTGGTATGAGGCTCCATGGAGACCTGGTTGTGAGTAGCCATCATTAATGAAACAACCATCAATGTGCCGAGGAAAACAATAAAGGCTTCCAGACGTGGCAGGCGAATCGCACTCCACATCAGAAACACAATAATAAAGGTAAATGGCCACGGCATATAACGCAGTGTCAGGTAGCTAAGGGCCAACGTAACGACCAAAGTGAATATGGTTTCTAGTAATAAATTGGGATTTTTATGGCGCAATAAATAGCCAGGTTTAAACAATAACGCCGTTGGCACTAACGCAAGCGCGCCGATAGTTTCGGAGAGCACCCAGACGAAAAAAGTTTTGGCGAGGTTACCGCTATCAGGACCTGCCAGCCATAACGCCAGTACGCCGCCGACAATAGGCGGAACGATCGCGCTACAGATGACCAGCTTGACCCAATTGCTCAGGTTTTGCAGCGGGTTATGCTGCGGCAACATGCGGCGCATTAATGAGGCGCCGAGCAACGCCTCAATAATATTAATGATGGTGTACCCGAGACTAATCTCATGCAGTGGCTGAAAAATAGCGGAAGCGCAGAGATTTCCTAATGTACACACCGCAATGACCATGGGCCATTTACGGAAAGTATTGCGGAATAAAGCCACCATCATTAGGGAGGTCGGGAACCACAGTGGGGCTAAAACAGTCCCTACAAGAGATAATTCCAGCGAGTACCAGGTAAATATAAAGCTTAAAAGCCCCAACCCCACAGGCAGTACGAAGGAAGGCATCGCGAATAACTCTTTTGTGCTTTGTTTGATCATTACCGCAAATCCGTTAAGGCGTGCCGCCAGGTGCCATGCCCGGATGCAAATAAAAAGATAAGTTTCGGTTTATGCTAGTACAAACAATTTACATTTCCTATGTAGTCTGGTCATAAATTAGCATCAAGAAGTCATAAATACTGATATTTGACAGACTTATTTTCCTTTTGCGTGAAAAACCATTCTTATTGCATGGGTATTGATTCCTTTGCTTTGTGCAGCTTATCTGTCTGGTAGCTTAAATCACCTCCCAAAGCGCATTACTCTGGTATCAGCGGGCGGATCTCCCTATAATTGCCGCGTTTGACGTCTCTCACGTCGCCCCTCCTCAACATTTAAGTCAACAAGGCTCGTTACAACATGACTGACAAGTCCCATCAATGCGTCATCATCGGGATAGCCGGTGCGTCGGCTTCAGGAAAAAGTCTTATAGCCAGCACACTGTATCGCGAACTGCGTGATCAGGTTGGTGATGAACACATTGGTGTCATTCCAGAAGACAGTTACTACAAAGACCAAAGCCATCTTTCGATGGAAGAACGAGTCAAGACCAATTACGACCATCCCAACGCGATGGACCACAATTTGTTGTTCCAGCATCTTCAGTCGCTGAAAGCCGGTAATCCGATTGAGCTGCCGGTTTATAGCTATGTGGAACATACCCGTACCGGTAACACTGTTCACTTAATGCCCAAGAAAGTGATAATTCTGGAAGGGATTTTGTTGCTGACCGATGCGCGCCTGCGCGAAGAGATGAACTTCTCCATCTTTGTGGATACGCCGCTGGATATTTGCCTGATGCGCCGTATGAAACGCGATGTTAACGAACGTGGCCGTTCAATGGATTCCGTGATGGCCCAGTATCAGAAAACCGTTCGTCCTATGTTTTTACAATTCATCGAACCCTCCAAGCAGTATGCCGATATTATCGTGCCGCGCGGGGGAAAAAACCGTATCGCCATTGATATTCTGAAGGCGAAAATCAGTCAGTTCTTTGAATAACCCTGGTATTTACCTGTCGTAGCGTGGCTATATCTGGCGCGCTGTGGCAGGGTAACCAAAACTGAGCTTGATAAGGAGCATCAACGATGCGTTTGTGTGACCGCGATATAGAAGCCTGGCTTGATGACGGGCGCTTAACGATTACCCCTCGTCCGCCAGTTGAACGCATTAGCGGTGCGACTGTTGATGTCCGTTTGGGGAACAAATTCCGTACCTTCAGCGGCCATACAGCACCGTTTATTGATTTAAGCGGCCCGAAAGATGAAGTGAGCGCCGCTCTTGAACGCGTGATGAGCGACGAAATTGTCCTCAACGAAGGCGATGCCTTCTATCTGCACCCTGGCGAGTTGGCTCTGGCGGTTACGCTTGAATCCGTTACGCTGCCTGCTGATTTAGTCGGTTGGTTAGACGGACGTTCATCCCTGGCACGTTTGGGGCTGATGGTGCACGTCACCGCACACCGTATTGACCCAGGCTGGCATGGCTGTATCGTTCTTGAGTTCTATAATTCCGGTAAACTACCGCTGGCTTTACGCCCTGGCATGATGATCGGTGCACTGAGCTTCGAGCCACTCTCAGGCCCGGCGGCACGCCCTTATAACAGCCGCCAGGATGCAAAATATCGCGATCAGCAAGGTGCGGTTGCAAGCCGTATTGATAAGGACTGAGTTCCCATCTGTATGAGGGCTGTATGAAACGATTTTTAACCACGCTGATGATCTTGCTGGTGGTACTGATAGCCGGTCTTTCTGCGTTGGTGCTGTTGGTTAACCCCAATGACTTTCGTGCATATATGGTGCGCCAGGTTGAATCACGCAGTGGCTACCAGTTGAATCTGGATGGCCCACTGCGTTGGCACGTCTGGCCACAACTGAGTATTTTATCCGGGCGTATGTCACTCACGGCACCCGGCGCCAGCCAGCCATTACTCACGGCTGAAAACATGCGTCTGGATGTCGCGTTAATTCCGCTGATTTCCCATCAATTAAAAGTTCACCAGGTGATGCTCAAAGGGGCGGTGATTCAACTTACCCCGCAAACTGAAGAGCGCCGTGCGAAAGATGCCCCAGTTGGCCCATCAGGCAATATCCCGGAACCTGACGAAACACGAGGTTGGTCTTTCGATATCGCCAAATTGAAAGTTGCCGACAGCGTGTTGGTGTTCCAGCACACCGGTGACGAGCAAATCACGGTGCGTAATATCAATCTGCAAATGGAGCAGAATGAGAAAAAACAGGCGCACATTGAGCTGAGCAGCCGCATTAACCGCGATCAACGCGATATGAACATGTCGTTGGTCGCCGATCTGAATGCTGCCGATTATCCGCAGCAGCTTAGCGCCACTATCTCTAAGTTCAATTACCAGCTTCAAGGGGCCGATCTTCCTGCTAACGGGATTTCTGGCACTAGCTCGATGACGGCACGCTGGATTGAACCTGAGCGTCGTCTCGAACTCAGTCAGTTGCAATTGACGGCGAACGACAGTGATTTGCAAGGCAGCGCGAGTGTGGTGCTGGAAGAGAAACCTCAGTGGGTGCTCAATCTCCGCTCCAATAAATTGAATCTCGATGCTCTGGTGGCTGCGAATGCAGTAACCAACACCCAGGCGGTACAGCGGGCGCAACAGCAACCGACGTTGCCACGGCCGATTATCGCCTCAGGAATTGAAGATACCACTTACCAGAACCTGCGCGGCTTTAGTGCGCAGGTTAACCTTGCCGCTTCCAGTGTGCGCTGGCGCGGGCTGAACTTCACCGATGTGCAATCGGCGATGACTAACCAGTATGGTCTGATGACGGTGTCTGAGCTGACGGGGAATCTGGGGCGCGGTAGCATGTCGTTCCCGGGTGAACTTGATGTTCGCAACAATCCACCGCAATTAACCTTCCATCCGAAAGTAGACAACATCGAGATCGGGCAGATTCTGACTGCCTTCGACTATCCGATTGCCCTGTCTGGCTTGCTGTCGATGGAAGGGGAGTTTAACGGCGACAAACTCAATGCCGACGCTTTCCGCCGCAGTTGGCAAGGTGATGCGAGCATTACCCTGTCAAATTCCACTATGCAGGGGATGAACTTCCAGCAGTTGATTCAGCAAGCGGTAACGCGCAGCAATAGCGATGTGCAGGCTAAACAAAACTTCGACAATGTCACAACGCTTGATAACCTCACGGCGCAGGCCAGGCTCAATAACGGCAATCTGGAGCTCAAGAAAATGGAAGGGAAATCTTCTATGCTGGAGCTGACCGGGCAAGGTTCACTGGATTTAGTCAAACAGCAATGTGATACCCGATTTAATGTCACCGTGCTGGGCGGTTGGGAAGGGGACAGCAAGCTGATTGAGGTGCTGAAAACCACGCCAATCCCATTGCGCGTGTATGGTCCTTGGCAGAAGCTGAATTACTCTCTGCAAGTGGATCAGGCACTGCGCAAGCAGTTGCAGGGTGAAGCGAAACGTCGATTGAATGACTGGCTGGATAAGCACAAAGACAGCAAAAATTCGAAAGATGTGAAAGAGTTATTGAAGCAGCTTTAATCACATCAATATGGCGGATGACGCTTGCGCTTATCCGCCCTACAACGGCTAAATCTCTTTCGTAGGTCGGGTAAGCGAAGTGTCACCCGACATTAACTTCGCGCCTTACACTTCGTAATCCATCTCTTCATCGTCCTCGAGCGGCACAATCTGCACTTTCTGAACACGATGGCTTTCCACTTGCAGAGTGCGTAACAGGAAATTCCCTACCTCAACCGTTTCTCCGGTGACCGGAATATGCTGGAGCGATTCCATCAATAACCCGGCAATAGTGTGATAGTTACGTTTGTCTTCCAGCGGCAACGGTACGTACTGGACTAAATCCTCGAGCGGCATATGGCCGTTTGCCGTCCAGCTTCCATCCGGGTTTTTCTGGATGTCGTGGCGCGCATCGATCTCTTCCACTTCATTGGGCAGATTACCAGCGATGGTTTCCATCACGTCACTTAACGTCACCACTCCTTCGACGGAACCAAACTCATCCACCACAAAAGCAAAGTGTGTTCGGCCATGACGGAATTGCTCCAGCGCCGTCAGCAACGGCAGTGTTTCCGGGAAAACCAGTGGCTGGCGAATCAGCACTTCAAGATTTAACGGCTCGCCATTTAGCGACTGCTGGAGCAAATCGATGATATGCACCACACCCAGAATTTCATCGTCATCGCCGGTTATCACCACGCGGGTATGTTGGTTTTTATCCAGTAGCGCGCGGATCTCTGGCTCGGGCTCACTCAGGTTGATGTGTTCGACGTCATGGCGTGAGGTCATGATGCTGCTCACTGTGCGCTGGTTCAGGTTCAGCACACGTTCAATCATCAGCCGTTCTTGCGGTTCGAAAATTTCGTCTTGCTGCGCGTGATCGGCAATCAACGATGCCGTCTGTGCGTCTAACTCAGCCTCTTCCTTTTTACCGTTTAACAAACGCAACACGGCTTCAGCAGTGCGCTGGCGCAACGACTGGTCGGCTGATAAGAAGCGGCGGCGATTGAAAATGGCGAGTTGGTTCAGACTTTCAATGATCACTGAGAAGCCAATGGCGGCGTACAAATAACCTTTCGGGATATGGTAGCCAAAGCCGTCAGCCACCAGGCTAAAACCAATCATCAGCAGGAAGCTCAGGCACAAAATCACAATAGTCGGATGGCTATTCACAAAACGTGTCAGCGCTTTGCTGGCTAACAGCATCAGGCAAATCGCGATAATCACCGCCGCCATCATGACGGGTAGATGGTCAACCATCCCGACGGCCGTAATCACCGAATCCAGCGAAAACACGGCATCCAGAACCACAATTTGCATCACCACGGGCCAGAACCGCGCCCCACGCCGCTGGGTCTGGCTTTCGCTGTCTTTGCCCTCGAGCCGCTCATTAAGTTCAACGGTCGCTTTGAATATCAGGAACAACCCGCCGAATAACATGATCAGATCCCTCGCACTAAAGGCGAGATCGGCGACATGAAACAGCGGGCGAGTCAGCGTGACAAGCCATGATATCGAGGCCAGCAACAGTAAGCGCATCAACATGGCGAGGATAAGCCCGGTTACGCGTGCGCGGTCACGTTGGGCTGGAGGTAATTTTTCGGCAAGAATAGCAATAAACACCAGGTTATCGATTCCAAGGACTAGCTCAATAACGACCAGTGTTACCAGGCCTGCCCAAATCGAGGGGTCGGCAATCCACTCCATATGCTTTTCAGTAGCTCCACTAAAGATGACAAATGTCACCATGAAATGATGGTGAACCAGGATAAAAAATGCAATGTCAGGGGTGGGATAAATCCTGCACCGCTTAAATGCCAGGTAATCCTCCGCTTAAAACCTTTTAATTGCCATGGTAAACGATTCATTATTTTGTGAAATAAACGCCGATTGCATTTTCTTATAATGAAATTCACATGAGATAGTTCTGTATATTATTGTTTGACGTACCACTTATTAATTTCCTGTCAATATAAAGAAAATCCTAAAGCGATATAAATGTGCGGTTAATATTATTCTTAAAAGTCCCGATATTGTTCGGTGGTGCCTTGCCTGATATAGGCTTAACTGCAACAATCGATATCGTTATCTGATAATAGATGTATTTTTATTATTTCCTGTATACAAAACTATTTTATTTTTAGTGGGTTGGTAGCTGCAAGCCAGGGGCGGTAGCATGCTTGAAGGCCAGAGAATAAGCCTCAATTATTCTGTCAATAGGATGTCGGGAAATAAGTGTTTTTTTAGGATTGATGCCAGTTATTCCTAACGGCAACCAGGTTTCAATTCATGCCTCATTCATAAACCTAACGAGTCACTTATTTTATTCGTTCAGGATAATTACTCTGCCATAGTGATAAATACTCAATGATAAAATACAAACTTAAATTGATGCCTTTATTGGTGTCGGTAACCCTTATGAGTGGTTGCACAGTCCTCCCCGGAAGCAATATGTCAACGATGGGGAAAGATGTTATCAAGCAACAGGATTCAGATTTCAATCTGGACCGTATGGTTAACGTGTATCCGTTAACACCGCGCCTGGTAGAACAATTACGCGTTCGTCCGGCTGTCGCTCAGCCAAA
This sequence comes from Buttiauxella sp. JUb87, assembly GCF_004361975.1. NCBI lineage: Bacteria > Pseudomonadati > Pseudomonadota > Gammaproteobacteria > Enterobacterales > Enterobacteriaceae > Buttiauxella > Buttiauxella sp. JUb87. The sequence continues at coordinate 1,234,625 of NZ_SNVY01000001.1, read as the reverse complement.
TATGTCCCTCGATCAGGAAATTTCTGCTTATCAATATCGCGTAGGGCCAGGGGATGTCCTGAACGTCACCGTCTGGGATCACCCGGAACTCACCACGCCTGCGGGCCAATACCGTAGCTCAAGCGATGCCGGGAACTGGGTACAGTCAGACGGCACCATGTTCTACCCGTACGTCGGCAAAGTGAAAGTTACCGGTAAAACCCTTTCTGAAATTCGTAGTGATATTACCAGCCGCCTTGCGACGTACATCGCAGATCCGCAGGTGGACGTTAATATCGCTGGGTTTAGATCTCAAAAAGCGTACGTCTCGGGCCAGGTCAACAAATCAGGGCAGCAGGCGATTACCAACGTCCCGCTCACCGTTCTGGATGCGATCAATGCCGCAGGTGGCCTGACCGATGCTGCCGACTGGCGCAACGTCGTGCTGACGCACAACGGCCAGGAAAAACGGATTTCCCTGCAAGCGTTGATGCAAAACGGTGACCTGAGCCAGAACCATCTGCTCTATCCTGGCGACATTTTATTCGTGCCACGCAATGACGATCTGAAAGTGTTCGTGATGGGCGAAGTGAAGAAACAGACCACCCTGAAAATGGACTTCAGCGGCATGACGCTGACCGAAGCGCTCGGCCAGGCCGAAGGTCTGGATATGACCGCCTCAAACGCCAGCGGTATCTTTGTGATTCGTCCAATCAAAGAGAAGCAGGGCGGCAAAATTGCCAACATTTATCAGCTTGATATGTCCGATGCGACTTCGCTGGTGATGGGCACCGAATTCCAGTTGCAGCCTTATGACGTGGTGTATGTCACCACCGCACCGGTCACGCGCTGGAACCGTCTGATCAACCAACTGCTGCCAACCATCAGTGGCGTTCGTTATATGACGGACACCGTCAAAGATATCCATACCTGGTAAGGCGCTATGTTCAACAAAATATTGGTTGTCTGTGTGGGGAACATCTGCCGTTCCCCAACCGCTGAGCGGTTACTGAAAAGTTATCACCCGCAGCTTACCGTGACCTCGGCGGGGCTCGGGGCACTGGTGGGGAAAGGGGCGGATGTTGGCGCTGTACGTGTGGCGCAACAACATAACCTCTCACTTGAGGGGCATTGCGCGAAACAGATCTCCGGCAAACTGTGTCGCGAATACGATCTGATTCTTGCGATGGAAAAGCGCCATATTTCGGCAATTTGCGAAATGGCTCCAGAGATGCGCGGCAAGGTGATGTTGTTTGGTCACTGGGATGCGGAGCGGGAAATTCCCGACCCGTATCGCAAAAGCCACGACGCTTTTGAAGCGGTTTACGGTCTTCTGGACCAGAGCGCCCAAAAATGGGCTCATGCACTCAACGCTCATCAGGGATAACAATGACAGAAAAATCACACCGTTCGAGCGCCCCGACTGAGGGCAATGATGAAATTGATATTGGCCGATTGTTTGGTACGGTTCTCGAAGCCCGTTGGTGGGTTTTGGGGATCACGGCAATCTTTGCAGTGCTGGCGATGGTTTATGCGCTGTGTGCCACGCCAATTTATAAAGCCGACGCCCTGGTGCAAATCGAGCAAAACGCTGGTAACTCACTGGTCAATAATATTAGCTCCGCACTGTCTAACAAACCACCAGCCTCTGCCGCAGAAATTCAGCTGATTCAGTCGCGTCTGGTGCTGGGTAAAACGGTTGATGATCTTAACCTTGATATTGCGGTGCAGAAAAACAGTTTCTGGCTGTTGGGTGCCGGTTGGGATCGGCTACAAGGTCGTCAGAATGACACCGTCGTCGTAGACTCTTTTACCCTTCCGGCAGGGCAGGGCAAAAATCTCTTTACCCTGGAAGTGCTCAGCCCAACGCAGTATTTACTGACCAGCGATAACGGGCTCAGCGCGAAAGGGCAGGTAGGGCAACCGCTAAGCAAAGATGGCATCACCATCAATGTGAATGCGATTAAAGCACAGCCTGGCGATAGCTTTACGGTGACCAAATACTCCACGCTCGGCATGATAAACCAAATTCAGGGCAACCTGACGGTGGCCGAAAATGGCAAAGACACCGGGGTGCTGAGTCTCTCTTATACCGGAGAAGACAAAGAGCAAATCCGCGCAATCCTCGACAGCATCACCCGCAACTATCTTGAGCAGAACATCCAGCGTAAATCGGAAGAGGCGGCGAAAAGCCTGAAATTCCTCGCCGAACAACTGCCGGACGTGCGCAGTCGTCTTGATGCGGCAGAAAACAAACTGAACGCCTATCGTCAACAGCAAGACTCCGTTGACCTGTCACTGGAAGCGAAATCTGTCCTCGACACCATGGTGAATATTGATGCGCAGCTCAACGAGTTGACCTTCAAAGAGGCTGAAATCTCCAAGCTTTACACCAAAGTGCATCCGGCTTACCGCACGCTATTGGAAAAGCGCCAGACCCTGGAAGAGGAAAAAGCTCGCCTGAACGGGCGTGTGACCGCGATGCCGAAAACTCAGCAGGAAATCGTGCGTTTAACGCGTGATGTTGAGTCCGGCCAGCAGGTTTACATGCAGTTGTTGAACAAACAGCAAGAGCTGAAAATCACGGAAGCCAGCACGGTCGGCGATGTGCGCATTGTCGATGGGGCGATCACCCAACCGGGCATGGTCAAACCGCAACGCGCGCTGATTATCTTTGGCAGCATTATTCTCGGCCTGATGTTATCGATTATGGGCGTGTTGTTACGTTCGCTGTTCAACCGTGGCATTGAAAGCCCGGCGGCACTGGAGGAAGCGGGAATTGGTGTCTACGCCAGTATCCCACTTTCTGAATGGCAGAAATCCCACGACAACGCCATTGTGCGCAATGTTAAAGGGGCGAAACGCAATAAACAGAGCCAATTGCTGGCGGTGGGCAACCCGACGGACCTGGCCATCGAAGCGATTCGTAGCCTGCGCACCAGTCTGCACTTCGCCATGATGCAGGCGTCAAACAATGTGCTGATGTTAACTGGCGTCAGCCCGTCCATTGGTAAAACGTTTGTTTGTGCCAACCTTGCGGCGGTAATTAGCCAGACTAACAAGCGCGTGCTGTTGATCGACTGCGATATGCGCAAAGGCTATACCCACGAATTGCTGGGCACGACCAATACCAATGGACTGGCAGAAGTGTTGACAGGCCAGGCAGATATTACCCGCTGCGCACAAAAAACCTCGGTGCCTAATTTCGACCTCGTGCCGCGTGGCGTGGTGCCATCCAACCCTTCCGAACTCTTAATGAGCGAGCGTTTTGGCGAACTGGTGAGCTGGGCAAGCAAGAACTATGACCTGGTGTTAATCGATACCCCGCCTATTCTGGCCGTGACCGATGCCGCAGTGGTTGGCCGCCATGCTGGCACCACGCTGATGGTGGCGCGTTATGCGGTGAATACGCTCAAAGAAGTCGAAGCCAGCCTCAGCCGCTTTGAACAAAACGGCATCGCCGTGCGTGGCGTGATCCTCAACTCAATCTTCCGCCGCGCGGCAGGATACGAGGATTACGGTTACTACGAGTACGAATATAAATCTGATGCGAAATAGATAAGTTTGTCGTCCTCACCCTAACCCTCTCCCCAGGAGAGGGGATCTATTGCTCCTTCTCCCTCAGGGAGAAGGCCGGGATGAGGGTTGTTTACCACTGACTCGTCATAAAAAATTTCAAGGGGAGTGTCATGAAACGCCCACTTATCTCTATCTATATGCCGACCTGGAACCGCCAGCAGTTGGCGATCCGCGCCATCAAATCGGTGTTGCGTCAGGATTACGAAAACTGGGAAATGTTAATCGTGGATGACTGTTCCTCCTCCTTTGAACAGCTCCAGCGTTTTGTCGACGAACTCGGCGATGCTCGTGTGCGCTACATGCGCAATGATTTCAACTCTGGTGCGTGTTCGGTGCGTAACCAGGCCATCAGCCAGGCTTTGGGCGAACTCATTACCGGGATTGACGACGACGACGAATGGACGCCCAACCGTCTGTCGGTTTTTTTGGCGCATCAACACCAACTGGTGACGCACGCTTTCTTGTATGCCAATGACTATGTTTGCGAAGGCCAGGTTTACTCGCAGCCAGCCAGCCTGCCGCTGTACCCGAAATCGCCGTTTTCCTTAAAGCTGTTTTATAAGCGCAATATCATCGGCAACCAGGTGTTTACCTACGCCGATCGCTTCAAAGCCTGCCTGTTTGATACCTCGCTGGCTGCCGCTCAGGATTACGACATTTTCCTGCGCATGGTGGTGGAATACGGCCAGCCCTGGAAAGTGGAAGAAGCCACGCAAATTCTGCATATCAACCACGGCGAAATGCAGATAACCAAATCCCCGAAAAAGTTCGCCGGTTACTTTCACTTCTATCAAAAGCACAAAGACAAATTCGACCGCGCCAGCAAGAAATACCAGCTGTTTACGCTCTATCAAATTCGCAATAAGCGCATGTCTTTGCGCACCTTATTAGCGTTGCTGAGTGTGCGTAACACCAAACGCCTGGCTGATGGATTACGGGGGAAATAACGGTGCTTGAAGATCTGCGCGCAAACTCCTGGAGCCTTCGCCCATGCTGCATGGTGCTGGCTTATCGCATAGCCCACTTTTGCTCGGTATGGCGTAAAAAAAGTGTCATTAACAACCTCTGGGCTGCACCCGTCATCCTGCTGTATCGCTTTATCACCGAGTGCCTGTTTGGTTATGAAATCCAGGCGGGTGCCACCATCGGACGCCGCTTCACCATTCACCACGGTTATGCCGTGGTGATTAATAAATTCGTGGTCGCTGGCGATGATTTCACTATTCGTCACGGCGTCACTATTGGCAATCGCGGCAAAAACCTCGCCTGCCCGGTGATTGGCAACGGGGTTGAACTGGGCGCGAACGTGGTGATTATTGGTGATATCACTTTGGGTCATAACGTGACTGTCGGTGCGGGCAGTGTGGTACTGGACAGCGTGCCGGATGGGGCGTTAGTGGTCGGCCAGAAAGCGCAGATAAAGGTTATAAAATGAATATCATGCAATTTAACGTGCGCCTCGCCGAAGGCGGTGCTGCTGGTGTGGCGCTGGATCTCCACCAACGCGCCCGCGCGGCGGGTTTCAGTTCCCGTTTTATCTACGGTTACGGCAAAGGCGGTAAGAAAAGCGCCAGCCACGATAAATTCCCTGGTGTGGAAAAACATACGCCACGCCTGACTTCAATTGCCAACATTGTGCTATTTCGCTTTTTTAACCGCGACCCGTTTGGCAACCTCAATAACCTGTATCACAAAGTGACGCGTAGCGCGGGCCCCGTGGTTCTGCATTTCCACGTCGTTCACAGCTACTGGTTGAATCTCGAAGAGATGGTGACATTTTGCCAGCGCGTCAAAGCGCATAAGCCGGATGTCACGTTTGTCTGGACGCTGCACGATCACTGGAGCATTACCGGGCGTTGTGCGTTTCTCGACGGCTGCGACGGCTGGAAAACCGGCTGCCAAAAATGCCCTTCTTTGAATAACTATCCGCCAGTGAAGCGCGACCGCGCTCATCTGTTGATCGACAGCAAGCGTCAGCTGTTTCGCGAAATGTTAGCACTGGGCTGCCAGTTTATTTCCCCGAGCCAGCATGTAGCCGATGCCTTTAACCGCATTTACGGGGCAGGGCGCTGCAAAATCATTAACAACGGCATCGATGTGGCAACCGAAGCGATTCTGGCAGAACTGCCGCTGACGCACGCAGCACGAACAAAACCGAAAGTCGCCGTAGTGGCGCACGATTTACGTTATGACGGCAAAACCAATCAGCAACTGGTGCAGGCGATAATGGCACTGGGCGACGAAATCGAGTTGCACACCTTCGGTAAATTCTCGCCATTTAACGGCGCGAACGTCGTCAACCACGGTTACATGACCGATAAAAAAGCGCTGATGAGCCAGCTGAATGAAATGGACTCGCTGGTGTTTAGCTCGCAGGTGGATAACTACCCGCTGATTTTGTGCGAAGCGTTGTCGATTGGCGTGCCGGTGATTGCCACGCAAAGTGAAGCGGCAGATGAAGTGCTGCGCAAAGTCGGTGGTAAAACCTTTAGCGATGGGCGCGTGCTTGAACTGGTGAAAATGCCAAAAGAACAACTGGCGCAGCAGGTGTTTGGCAAAGAGTTGCCGGCGTTTAAAAGCGCCAGTCGCCAGGCGTTTAGTGGACAACAGATGCTGGAGGAGTATGTCTCGTTCTATCAAAATCTGTAGTTATCTGCTGCTGCCGTTCATCTATCTGGTGGTCAACGTCAAGTTGGCCTCACTGGGGGAAAGCTTCCCGATAACGATAGTGACCTTCTTGCCCGCGATCCTCTTTTTGTACATTGAACGCATCAACGTAAAAAAATTGATGATTGCGTTGGGCATTGGCGCGGGGCTGACGGCATTTAACTACATCTTTGGTCAATCGCTGGATGCCAGTAAATATGTCACCTCGACACTATTGTTTGTTTATATCGTGCTGATTCTGGCGATGACCTGGAGCTGCCGCTTCAAAACTATTTCACAGCATAATCACCATAAAATACTAAGGGTATTTTATGGTGTAGTCGGCATTATTGTGATGCTGGCTGCGGCGGAAATGGCACAGATTATTCTGACTGGCGGCAGTAGCCTGATTGAGAAAATTTCGAAGTTTCTTATTTACAGTAATAGCTATGTTCTGAACTTTATTAGCTTTGGCGGTAAGCGAACGACGGCATTGTATTTTGAGCCAGCATTTTTTGCTCTGGCATTAATCTCAATTTGGCTCAGTATCAAACAGTTCGGTATCAAAACGCCAAAAATTGATGGTATGATTCTGGCAGGGATAATTCTTTCAGGATCGTTTTCAGGGGTAATGACTTTTATCCTGTTTTATCTTCTTGAATGGGCATTTCAGTACCTTAATAAAAATGCCATAAAGAAGAAGTTGCCTCTGGCAATTATTTCTCTTTCCGTATTTTTAGTCGGGTTGATATTCGCATTCCCTTATATCGCGACGCGTCTTGGCGATTTAGGAACGGAAGGGTCGTCATCGTATTATCGTATCATTGGTCCGTTAGCGATGGTCGGATATTCATTGAGCAATATCGATGGGGTGGTTCGTTTCGGATCTTTATATGAATATGTCGCATCATTCGGAATCTTTAACGGTGCGGATGTCGGTAAAACAGTAGACAATGGTTTGTATCTGCTGATTATTTATTTTTCCTGGTTCGCAGTATTACTGACAATTTGGTATATGTCGAAAGTCGTTAAAATGATGCGCACGGCGTTTGGGAATAATGAAAATTTCCGTGTGCAATTATGGCTTTTTACGCCTGTATCACTCTTTTTTACCGGCTCAATATTTAGCCCTGAATATGCGTTCTTAATTGTTTGCCCATTTATTTTGCGTAAGGCACTCAAAATTACGAACACCTGAGGTCCAATATGTTATTAAGTGTCATCACTGTTGCTTATAAAAATCTCGCCGGTATAGAAAAAACCTGGCAGTCGCTGGCTCACTTAGCAAAGGCACCAGGCATCACATTTGAGTGGGTTGTGGTGGATGGCGCCTCAAACGACGGCACGGCAGAATTTCTGGAAAACCTCAACGGTCAGTACCAGTTACGCTATGTCAGCGAGAAAGATAACGGCATTTATGATGCGATGAACAAAGGTATTGAGATGGCTCAAGGCCGTTATGCTTTGTTCCTCAATTCAGGTGACATTTTCCATTCGGATATCATCACTGTCGCGCATCAGCTCGCTGCTATGCCGCTAACCGATAATGCAATGGTGATTGGTGATGCATTATTAGACTTTGGTGATGGCACCAAAATAGAACGCCGGGCAAAGCAGGGCTGCTATATCTACCATAGTTTACCCGCCAGCCATCAGGCGATATTTTTCCCGATGTCTGGGCTGCGCAAATATCCTTACGATCTGCAATATAAAGTTTCATCTGATTACGCGTTAGCCGCCAGAATGTATAAAAAAGGCTATGCATTTAAACGCGTCAAGGGTCTGGTATCCGAATTTTCCATGGGTGGCGTGTCGACTTCAAATAATATTGAGCTGTGTCGGGATGCAAGAAATGTGCAGCGCAAAATATTAGGCGTGCCGGGTTTTATTGCAGAATTATCTTACAGGCTTCGTTTGCGTACCACTGGAAAAGCTAAAGCACTTTATAACAAAGCATAAGGTGGATGATGCTGGCGCTTATCCACCCTACAACTACGACTGACCCGTAGGTCGGATAAGCGTAAGCGCCATCCGACAAAGTGAATAAGAGAATATTATGCAAGAATTAAATGGCTTCTCGGTACCGAAAGGTTTCCGTGGCGGGCACCCTATTAAGGTTCAACTGTGGTGGGCGGTACAAGCAACATTATTTGCCTGGTCGCCACAAGTTTTATATCGCTGGAGAGCCTTTTTATTGCGTTTATTCGGCGCACGAATTGGCAAAGGCGTGGTGATACGTCCGTCAGTGAAAATTACTTATCCATGGAAATTAACTCTTGGCGATTATGCCTGGGTGGGCGATGACGCGGTGTTATATACGCTGGGTGACATTACCATCGGCGCAAATTCCGTGGTGTCACAAAAGTGTTATTTATGTACCGGTAGTCACGATTATATGAGCAAACATTTCGATATTACTGCCACACCAATTGTTATTGGTGAGAAATGCTGGCTGGCAACAGATGTATTTGTTTCACCTGGCGTGACGATTGGCAATGGCACCGTCGTCGGTGCGCGCAGCAGTATTTATAAATCATTACCGGCGAATGCCGTTTGCCGGGGTAACCCGGCTGTAGTGGTTCGGGAACGTATTACGCCCTAATGGGGTTAAACGTCGCCCTCACCCTAGCCCTCTCCCCCAGGAGAGGGGACCGCTCGGTGTTCTCCCTCTCCCTGAGGGAGAGGGTTGGGGTGAGGGGGATGTCGACATGTTAAAAGAGGAAAAATCCATTATGACTAAAGTAGCTCTCATCACGGGTGTAACCGGGCAAGACGGCTCCTATCTGGCGGAACTGCTGCTGGAAAAAGGTTATGAAGTTCACGGTATTAAACGTCGTGCTTCTTCTTTCAACACCGAACGTGTTGACCATATTTACCAGGATCCGCATTCCGGTAATCCTAAATTCCATCTGCACTACGGTGATCTGACGGACAGCTCCAACCTGACCCGTATTCTTTCCGAAGTGCAGCCGGATGAAGTGTATAACCTGGGCGCAATGAGCCACGTTGCGGTTTCATTTGAATCGCCGGAATACACCGCCGACGTTGATGCGATGGGGACTTTACGTCTACTGGAAGCGATTCGTTTCTTAGGCCTTGAGAAGAAAACCCGTTTCTATCAGGCATCCACTTCTGAGTTGTACGGCCTGGTACAAGAAACGCCGCAAAAGGAAACCACGCCTTTCTATCCGCGTTCACCGTATGCCGTCGCCAAACTTTATGCTTACTGGATAACCGTAAACTACCGCGAATCCTACGGCATGTACGCCTGTAACGGCATTTTGTTCAACCACGAATCCCCACGCCGTGGCGAAACCTTCGTGACCCGCAAAATCACCCGCGCTATCGCCAACATCGCACAGGGCCTGGAAAAATGCCTGTATCTGGGCAACATGGATTCCCTGCGTGACTGGGGCCATGCCAAAGACTACGTGAAGATGCAGTGGATGATGCTGCAACAAGAAACTCCAGAAGATTTCGTGATTGCCACCGGTGTGCAGTATTCCGTGCGTCAGTTCGTGGAAATGTCAGCCGCGCAACTGGGTATCAAACTGCGCTTTGAAGGCACTGGCGTTGACGAGAAGGGCATCGTTGTTTCTGTTACGGGCCACGACGCACCTGGTGTGAAACCAGGCGACGTGATTGTCTCCGTTGACCCACGTTATTTCCGTCCTGCTGAAGTGGAAACTCTGCTGGGCGACCCAACCAAAGCTCACGAAAAGCTGGGCTGGAAACCAGAAATCACGCTTAAAGAGATGGTTGGCGAGATGGTCGCTAAAGATCTGGAAGCGGCGAAAAAACACTCGTTGCTTAAGTCACACGGCTACGAGGTTGCCATCGCGCTGGAGTCCTGAGCATGAATAAACAACGTATCTTTGTTGCCGGCCATCGCGGGATGGTCGGTTCCGCCATCGTGCGCCAGCTTGAGCAACGTGCAGACGTTGAACTGGTGCTGCGTAACCGTGACGAGCTGAACCTGCTGGATGGCGCGGCGGTTAACGCTTTCTTTGCAGAACAGCGTATTGACCAGGTTTACCTGGCGGCGGCAAAAGTCGGCGGAATTGTGGCGAACAACACTTATCCGGCGGACTTCATCTACGAAAACTTGATTATCGAGAGCAACATTATTCACAGCGCGCATACGCACAATGTCAATAAGTTGCTGTTCCTCGGCTCATCGTGCATTTACCCAAAAATGGCGAACCAGCCGATGGCGGAAAGCGAGCTGCTGCAAGGCACGCTTGAAGCGACTAACGAGCCGTATGCGATTGCCAAAATCGCCGGGATAAAACTGTGCGAGTCGTATAACCGCCAGTACGGTCGCGATTACCGTTCGGTGATGCCGACTAATTTGTATGGCCCGCACGATAACTTCCACCCAAGCAATTCGCACGTAATCCCTGCGTTACTGCGCCGTTTCCACGAAGCGACACAGCAAAACTCGCCGGATGTGGTGGTGTGGGGCAGCGGCACGCCAATGCGTGAGTTCCTGCATGTTGATGATATGGCGGCAGCCAGCATCCACATTATGGAACTGGCTAGCGAAGTGTGGCAGGAAAATACCGAGCCCATGCTTTCGCATATTAACGTCGGCACCGGTGTGGATTGCACCATCCGCGAACTGGCGCAAACCATCGCCAAAGTCACGGGATACCGTGGCCGTGTGGTATTTGATGCCACCAAACCCGATGGCACGCCGCGCAAACTGTTGGATGTAACGCGCCTGCGCCGTTTGGGTTGGTATCCGGAAATCACTCTGGAACCTGGCCTTGCCAGCACCTACCAGTGGTTCCTCGAAAACCAGAAACGGTTCCGGGGGTAATGATGTTTCTGAGTGCTGAAGACTTCGCCACCGTTGTCCGCTCCACGCCGCTTCTCTCCATCGATCTGATTGTTGAAAATCAGGCCGGCGAGTTCCTGTTGGGGCAACGCACTCAGCGCCCGGCACAGAACTTTTGGTTCGTGCCGGGTGGCCGGGTACGCAAAGATGAAACTCTGGAGCGGGCTTTTGCGCGCTTAACCGAGGCTGAATTAGGCACGCCGCGCACGCTGCAGGACGGTGAGTTTTACGGCGTGTGGCAGCACTTCTATGACGACAACTTCTCCGGCCCCGAATTTTCCACGCACTACATCGTGCTGGGGTTTCGCCTGCGCGTCGACGCTGATGCGCTGCAACTGCCGGACGCGCAGCACAGTGATTATCAGTGGTTAACACCTGCTGATTGGCTTGCACGCGGCGATGTGCATGACAACAGTCGCGCTTATTTCCTTGCTGGTAAGACAGAAAAGGTCATCGGATTATGAAGATTCTGGTCTACGGCATTAACTATTCACCGGAGCTGACGGGCATCGGCAAATACACCGGCGAGATGGTGGAATGGATGACGCGCCAGGGCCATGAGGTGCGGGTGATTACCGCACCACCTTACTATCCGGTCTGGGAAGTGCATCCCGATTATTCCGCCTGGAAGTACCAGAAAGAAGTGGGGGCCGCCACCGTCTGGCGCTGCCCGTTGTATGTACCAAAGCAGCCTTCAACCTTAAAGCGCCTGATTCATTTGGGCAGCTTTGCACTGAGCTCTTTATTCCCGCTGCTGGCGCAACGCCGCTGGAAGCCGGATCGCATTATCGGCGTGGTGCCGACGTTGTTTTGTGTGCCGGGCATGCGCCTGCTCGCAAAACTCAGCGGCGCACGCACCTTGCTCCATATTCAGGATTACGAAGTCGACGCGATGCTCGGCCTCGGAATGGCGGGCAAAAAGCAGGGCAAAGTGGCGCGCCTGGCGCAGCGCTTTGAACAGAGCGGTCTGCATAACGTCGACAACGTTTCGACGATTTCCCGTTCGATGATGAACAAAGCGGCCGAAAAGGGTGTTGATCCTAAACGCGTGATCTTCTTCCCTAACTGGTCGGAAGTGGAGCGTTTTCACGGTATTTCCCGCGAAGAAATTCTGGCGGTACAAACCCACCTGCAACTTCCGGTTGATAAAAAAATCATCCTCTATTCCGGCAACATCGGCGAAAAGCAGGGGCTGGAAACGGTGATTGAAGTGGCGGAGCGTTTTGCACTCCAGCCGTATGTATTCGTGATTGTTGGCCAGGGAGGCGGCAAAGCTCGCCTGCAAAAACTCACACAAGACAAAGGGCTGCACAACGTGGTGTTCCATCCGTTGCAGCCTTACGACGCGCTGCCCGCTTTGCTAAAACTCGCCGATTGCCATCTGGTTATCCAGCGCCGTGGTGCGGCTGATGCCGTGCTGCCATCAAAACTGACCAACATTCTTGCGGTGGGCGGCAATGCGGTGATTACCGCAGAAGCAGACACCGAGCTTGGCCAGCTTTGTGAGGCGTTTTCCGGTATTGCGGTGTGTGTCGAACCGGAATCGGTTGACGCCTTAGCCGAGGGCATAGAGCGCTGCCTGCAACTTCCAGAACACAACACTGTGGCATGTGACTATGCCGAGCGCACGCTCGAGAAAAACAGCGTGTTGAATCAATTTATTGCGGACATTCAGGGTTAATTATGACTCATTCCAGACTCTATCCGGTCATCATGGCTGGAGGAAACGGCAGCCGTTTGTGGCCGTTGTCCCGCGTGCTTTACCCGAAACAGTTCCTGTGCCTGAAAGGCGAACTGACAATGTTGCAAACCACCGTTAGCCGTTTAAACGGCGTCGAGTGCGAAAGCCCGGTGGTGATTTGCAATGAAGAACACCGTTTTATCGTCGCCGAACAACTGCGTGAGTTGAACAAGCTGACGGAAAATATTGTGCTGGAGCCTGCCGGGCGCAATACCGCACCGGCAATCGCGCTGGCGGCACTGGCGGCGAAGCGTAACCAGCCGGATACCGATCCGCTGATGCTGATCCTCGCTGCCGACCACGTTATCCAGGACGAAGAAGCCTTCCGAAGTGCGGTGCGTAATGCGTTGCCGTATGCCGAAGCCGGGAAACTGGTCACCTTTGGCATCGTGCCTGACTTACCAGAAACCGGCTACGGCTACATTCGCCGTGGCGAAGTTGCCAGTCTCATTACCCCAGACGCGGATGCCGTGGCCTTTGGCGTGGCGCAGTTTGTCGAAAAACCGGATATCGACACCGCGCAGGCTTACGTTGCCAGCGGTGAATATTACTGGAACAGCGGCATGTTCCTGTTCCGCGCCGGGCGCTACCTGGAAGAGCTGAAAAAATTCCGCCCGGAAATTCTCAGCGCCTGCGAAAAAGCGATGGCAAATATCGACCCGGATCTTGATTTTGTGCGTGTCGATGAAGCCGCATTCCTCGCCTGTCCGGATGAATCCATCGACTACGCGGTAATGGAAAAGACCGCCGACGCCGTGGTAGTACCGATGGACGCGGGCTGGAGCGATGTCGGTTCATGGTCATCGCTGTGGGAAATCAGCACCAAAAACCAACAAGGCAATGTGCATCACGGCGATGTCATCAGCCACTCTACCGAGAACAGTTACATCTATGCCGAGTCCGGTCTGGTGACCACCGTTGGCGTGAAAGATCTGATTGTTGTGCAGACCAAAGATGCGGTGCTGATTGCCGACCGCGACCACGTGCAAAGCGTGAAGAAAGTGGTGGAGCAAATCAAATTTGATGGCCGCCATGAACACCATAACCACCGCGAAGTATATCGCCCGTGGGGCAAATACGACTCCATCGACGAAGGCGAACGCTACCAGGTGAAACGCATCACCGTGAAACCGGGCGAGGGCCTGTCTTTGCAAATGCACCACCACCGTGCCGAGCACTGGATTGTGGTGGCGGGTACCGCAAAAGTGACACTGGGTGAGGAAGTGAAACTGCTGGGCGAAAACGAGTCCATCTACATTCCGCTGGGCGTCACGCACTGCCTGGAAAACCCAGGGAAAATCCCCCTTGATCTGATTGAAGTGCGTTCCGGCACTTACCTCGAAGAAGACGACATTGTGCGTTTTCAGGACCGGTACGGGCGAATTTAGCTTTTGTCGGATGACGCTGTGCTTATCCGACCTACGAAATCTGTTGCTCCAGGGAGCGAAAATGACACAGAAACTGACCTGTTTTAAAGCCTACGACATTCGTGGTCGCCTGGGCGAAGAGTTGAACGAAGACATTGCTGAACGTATTGGCCGCGCGTATGGCGAGTACCTGAAGCCGAAAACCATCGTGCTGGGTGGTGACGTGCGCCTGACCAGTGAAACCCTGAAGCTGGCATTAGCGAAAGGATTGCAGGACGCGGGCGTCGACGTGCTGGATATCGGACTGTCGGGCACCGAAGAGATCTATTTTGCCACCTGGCATCTGGACGTGGACGGCGGCATCGAAGTGACCGCCAGCCATAACCCGATGGACTACAACGGCATGAAACTGGTACGCGAAGGGGCACGCCCGATCAGCGGCGATACCGGCCTGCGTGATGTGCAGCGTCTGGCGGAAGCTAACGATTTCCCGCCGGTAGATACGGCTGCTCGCGGCAGCTACCAGAAGATTTCCGTGGTTGAGGCGTATATCGACCACCTGTTCTCGTACATCAATGTGGCCAATATCAAACCGCTGAAGCTGGTGATTAACTCCGGTAACGGCGCGGCAGGCCCGATTGTCGATGCCATCGAAGCGCGTTTTAAATCGCTCAATGTGCCGCTGACGTTTATCAAAGTCCACAACCAGCCTGACGGCAATTTCCCGAACGGTATCCCGAACCCGCTGCTGCCAGAGTGTCGCGATGACACCCGCAATGCGGTGATTGAACACGGTGCGGATATGGGGATTGCCTTTGACGGCGATTTCGACCGCTGCTTCCTGTTCGATGAGAAAGGGCAGTTTATCGAAGGCTATTACATCGTCGGCCTGCTGGCGGCGGCGTTCCTCGAAAAACAGCCGGGCGCGAAGATTATTCACGACCCGCGCCTGTCGTGGAACACGGTCGATATCGTGGAGCGCGCAGGTGGCACACCGGTGATGTCGAAAACTGGTCATGCGTTTATCAAAGAGCGGATGCGCCAGGAAGATGCGATTTACGGCGGTGAGATGAGCGCCCATCACTATTTCCGTGATTTTGCCTACTGCGACAGCGGGATGATCCCGTGGCTGTTGGTGACAGAACTGTTGTGTCTGAAGGGCAAAACTCTGGGCGAACTGGTGTGTGACCGCATGGCAGCGTGGCCGGCGAGCGGGGAAATCAACAGCAAACTGGCCGACCCGAAAGTTGCGATTGCACGGGTGCAGCAGCACTTTGCGCCACACGCTGAAGAAGTGGACCACACCGATGGCGTGAGCATGGCGTTTGCTGACTGGCGCTTTAACCTGCGGAGTTCAAATACCGAGCCGGTGGTGCGCCTGAATGTGGAATCTAAGCGCAATGAGCAGCTGATGCAGGCACGAACGCAGGAAATTATGGAACTGTTGAATCAGTGATCTGACCATGCATAGGTCGCCCTCACCCTAGCCCTCTCCCCCAGGAGAGAGGATGTTCTTTGTTCCCTCTTCTGGGGGAGAGGGGCGGGGTGAGGGGGAATTTTAATAAAGGTAAAACGATGACAAACCTAAAAAAGCGCGAGCTACCAAAAACCAACGCATCGTTGATCTCTATGGTGCAACGTTTTTCTGACATCACCATTATGTTTGTTGGGTTGTGGGTGGTGTGTCAGGTCAACGGGTTACCGTTTTTGTACATGCACTTACTGATGGCGCTCCTGGCTCTGGTAGTTTTCCAGATGATTGGCGGAATGACCGACTTTTACCGTTCATGGCGTGGGGTGAGGATCACCAGCGAGCTGATGTTGCTGCTGCAAAACTGGACGTTGAGCCTGATCTTTAGCGCCGGATTACTGGCGTTTAATCCCGACTTTGACGGATCTTTCTGGGTCTACCTGGCCTGGTACGTGCTGACGAGTTTCGGCATGATGCTGTGCCGTTCGT
The DNA here is from genome assembly GCF_004361975.1 of Buttiauxella sp. JUb87. Lineage (NCBI taxonomy): Bacteria > Pseudomonadati > Pseudomonadota > Gammaproteobacteria > Enterobacterales > Enterobacteriaceae > Buttiauxella > Buttiauxella sp. JUb87. The sequence continues at coordinate 1,218,513 of NZ_SNVY01000001.1, read as the reverse complement.
TTATCCGACTGGGTGCCGGTTGGTTGCGCAATATGGGCTACAACACGCGGCGTATTGCTATCGCCGGTTCGCTCCCGGTGGGTTATACGCTGGCCGAGAGTTTCCGCAACGAACCGTGGCTGGGCTTTGATGTCACGGGCGTGTATGACGACCAGCAACCAGAATCTCCGCATGGTGACTATGCGGGTTGTTTCGCAGATTTAGTGGAACAAGCACGCGCCGGACGTATCGACAATATCTACATCGCGATGGCGATGAGCGAAGAAGTACGCATTAAATCACTGGTGCGTGAGCTAACCGATACCACTTGTTCAGTGATGCTGATCCCCGATGTTTTCACCTTCAATATTCTGAACGCTCGCACTGAAGAAGTTAACGGTGTGCCCGTGGTTCCGCTATTTGATACGCCGCTCAACGGCATTAACCGCGTGCTGAAACGCCTCGAAGACATTGTGCTGTCTGCCATGATCCTGCTGTTTATTTCGCCGGTGTTGTTGTGCATCAGTGCGGTGGTGAAATTGACCTCCCCTGGCCCGGTTATCTTCCGCCAGACACGCTACGGCATGGACGGTAAACCGATCAAAGTCTGGAAATTCCGCTCCATGAAAGTGATGGAAAACGACAGCGTGGTCACGCAGGCCACCAAAGGCGACAAACGTGTGACGCCAGTTGGCAATTTCCTGCGCCGTACTTCTCTGGATGAACTGCCGCAATTTATCAATGTGCTGATGGGGGAGATGTCGATTGTCGGCCCGCGTCCACATGCGGTGGCGCATAACGAGCAATATCGCTCGCTAATTGAAGGCTACATGCTGCGCCATAAAGTGAAACCGGGGATTACCGGCTGGGCGCAAATCAACGGCTGGCGTGGCGAAACCGACACGCTGGAAAAAATGGAAAAGCGCGTGGAGTTTGACTTGGAATACATCCGCGAATGGAGCCTGTGGTTTGACATCAAAATTGTCTTCCTGACCATTTTCAAAGGCTTTGTTAACAAAGCTGCGTATTAGATGACAAACCTTTTGTAGGTCGGATAAGCCTCGCGTCATCCGACACTAACGACGTAAATGGTGGATGACGCATGCGCTTATCCACCCGACACATTAACGGATAACACCATGAGCCTGAGAGAAAAAACCATCAGCGGTGCTAAATGGTCTGCCATCGCCACGGTGATTATTATTAGCCTCGGCCTCGTGCAGATGACTTGGCTTGCACGCATTTTCGACAACCACGAATTTGGTTTGTTGACGGTATCGCTGGTGATTATTGCGCTGGCGGATACGTTGTCGGATTTTGGGATTGCCAACTCAATTATCCAGCGTAAGGAGATAAGCCATCTTGAGCTGACGACGCTGTACTGGCTAAACGTCGGCCTTGGCGTAGTCGTGTTCGCGTCGGTATTTTTACTCAGCGATGTTATCGCCTCGGTGCTGCGTACCCCGGCACTTGCCCCGTTGATTAAGACGCTTTCATTTGCATTTATCATCATCCCGCACGGCCAACAATTCCGCGCATTAATGCAAAAGGAACTCGAGTTTTCAAAGATTGGCTCGATTGAAACCGTTTCAGTGATGGCCGGCTTTAGTGTGACGGTTGGCGCTGCGATGTTTTACCCGTTTGCCATGACCGCGATTATGGGTTACCTGGTCAACACCACGGTACGTACCGCATTGTTTGGCTTCTTTGGCCGCAAAATCTATCGCCCTGGCCTGTATTTCTCGCTGAAATCGGTCAGTTCCAATCTGAAGTTTGGTGCATGGTTAACTGCAGACAGCATTATCAATTATGTGAACACCAACCTGTCCACGCTGGTGCTGGCGCGCATTCTTGGTGCCAGCATCGCTGGTGGTTACAACCTCGCTTACAACGTGGCGGTGGTGCCACCGATGAAGCTGAACCCGATTATCACTCGCGTGCTGTTTCCTGCCTTTGCCAAGATTCAGGACGATACCGACAAGTTACGTATCAACTTCTACAAACTGCTGTCGATTGTCGGGATAATTAATTTCCCGGCGCTACTCGGCCTGCTGGTGGTGTCGAATAATTTTGTGCCGCTGGTGTTTGGTGAGAAATGGCAGTTTATTACGCCAATCATGCAACTGCTGTGTGTGGTCGGGCTGCTGCGTTCTATCGGTAACCCCATCGGCTCGCTGCTGATGGCTAAAGCACGGGTTGATATCAGTTTTAAATTCAACGTATTCAAAACCTGTCTGTTCATCCCGGCGATTATTGTCGGTGGGCATCTCGCTGGTGCATTGGGCGTGACGTTTGGCTTCCTGTTTGTGCAGGTGGTGAACACCGTTCTGAGCTATTTCGTGATGATTAAGCCAGTGCTCGGTTCCAGTTATCGCCAGTACATTCAGAGCATCTGGCTGCCGTTTTATCTCTCTATTCCAACCGTTGTGGTCAGCGCTGCTTTGGGCATCGTCCTTAAAGGGCATCTTTCGCTCGGCCTGCTGGTCGGCGTGCAAATTGCAGCCGGTGTCCTGGCGTTTATCGTGATGCTGGCAGCCTCCCGTAATGCGCTGGTGGTAGAGATGAAGCGCCAGTTTATAAGAATTCCACCTCTCCCCGTGGGAGAGGGCCGGGGTCAGGGCCATGGCTAATTTCCCCCTCACCCTAACCCTCTCCCTCAAGGGAGAGGGAACAAGAGAACCCCATTTGAAAAAGAGGTCTATATGAAGTTATTGATTCTTGGCAACCACACTTGCGGCAACCGCGGTGACAGCGCCATTCTGCGCGGATTGATTGATGCCATCACCACGATTGATGACAGCGTCCAGGTCGATGTCATGAGCCGTTATCCAGTGAGTTCGGCCTGGCTATTGGGTCGCCCGGTGCTGGGTGACGGTCTGTATAAGCAGATGAAACAACATAACAACGCGGTCGGGCTGATGGGGCGCGTGAAAAAAGTCCTGCGCCGTAAGTACCAGCATCAGGTGTTGATGGCGAAAGCCACTGACAACGGGCGCTTGCGTAATATCTCTATCCCACAAGGGTTTATCGATTTCGTTAAGTCGCTGCAAAAGTATGACGCGATTATTCAGGTCGGTGGTTCGTTCTTTGTCGATTTGTATGGCGTTTCGCAGTTTGAACACGCGCTATGCAGTTTTATGGCGAAAAAGCCGGTCTACATGATTGGTCACAGCGTTGGACCATTCCAGGACCCGCAATTTAACCACCTGGCGAGCTATGTTTTCGGCCATGCCGAGGCGCTGATTTTACGCGAAACCGTCAGCCTGGATTTGATGAACCAAAGTAACATCGATAGCAGCAAAGTGGAGCAGGGCGTCGATACCGCCTGGTTGGTGGATCATCATAATGACAGTTTTGTGCCGAGCTACGCGGTGCAGCACTGGCTCAATACCATCAAACGCAAGAAAACGGTCGCCATTACGCTGCGTGAACTTGCACCTTTTGACAAACGTCTTGGCACCACGCAGCAAGCCTATGAGCAGGCATTTGCCTCGGTGGTGAATCGCGTGATTGACCAGGGTTATCAGGTACTGGCGCTCTCGACTTGTACCGGTATCGACAGTTACAACAAGGATGATCGCATGGTGGCGCTTAACCTGCGGCAGTATGTGAACTCTCCCGAGCAATATCACGTCGTCATGGATGAGCTTAATGACCTGGAAATGGGCAAGATTCTCGGTGAATGTGAGCTGACAGTTGGCACGCGTCTGCATTCCGCCATTATTTCGATGAACTTCGGCACCCCAGCGATTGCCATCAACTATGAACACAAATCCGCAGGCATTATGAAGCAGCTAGGCATGCCGGAAATGGCGATCGAAATCCGCCAGTTGTTGAATGGTTCCTTACAGAGCGTGGTAGCGGATGTGTTAGGGCAATTGCCGGCAATCAATGAACGCCTCGCGCATGCCGTGCGTGCCGAACGTGAAGATGGCCTGCGCATGGTGGAGTCAGTTCTGGCGCGCGTGAAGGGGGTGAAATGAAAGTCGGCTTCTTCTTGCTCAAATTTCCGGTGGCATCCGAGACTTTCGTGCTTAACCAAATCGTCGCGTTCATTGATATGGGCTATGAAGTGGAAATCGTCGCCATTCAAAAGGGCGATTTGACCCATACCCATTCGGCTTTCAAAGAGTACCAGCTCGCCGAGAAAACCACCTGGCTGATGGACGAGCCTGCGGGCAAGGTCGCAAAACTGCAATCCCGCGTGTTGAATACTTTGCGCGGTTCGCTGCGCCCACGAACCTGGCGCGCGCTCAATGCAAAACGCTATGGCGATGAAGCTCGTAATCTGATTCTCTCCTCGATTTGTGGCCGTAACCCACAATCTGTGCAGGCTGACGTCTTTATTGCCCACTTCGGCCCGGCGGGTGTGACAGCGGCAAAACTGCGTGAACTTGGCTTGCTGAAAGGCAAGATCGCCACGGTTTTCCACGGCATTGATATTTCGGGTCGTGAGGCTTTGGCGCATTACACCCCTGAATATCAAAAACTCTTTAGCCGTGGCGACTTGATGCTGCCAATCAGCAATTTGTGGGCAGGGCGTCTGCAAAAAATGGGCTGCCCGGCCAACAAAATTAGCGTGTCACGCATGGGCGTGGATATGGAGCGCTTCTCGCAGCGCCGCGTGAAAGCTCCCGCTAAAACGCTGGAGATTATCTCGGTGGCACGGCTGACCGAGAAGAAAGGACTGCATGTGGCGATTGACGCCTGCTTGTTGTTAAAAGAGCGCGGCGTGAACTTTCGTTACAACATTCTTGGTATCGGCCCCTGGGAAACGCGCCTGCGCACGCTTATCGAACAGTATCAGCTCGACGATGTGGTGTTTATGCCTGGCTTTAAGCCGAATCACCAAGTGAAAGCGATGCTCGATGAAGCCGACTTATTCTTGCTGCCGTCGGTCACGGGTGAAGACGGCGATATGGAAGGGATCCCTGTCGCGCTGATGGAAGCGATGGCGGTCGGGATCCCGGTGCTTTCTACCGTACACAGCGGTATCCCGGAGTTGATTGACTCGGGGCGTTCTGGCTGGCTGGTACCAGAAAACGATGCGGGAGCGCTGGCAGATAGCTTGCAGGACTTCGGCAATATCGATGAAAGCGAGCTAAAACCGATGCTGAGTTTGGCTCGTAACAAAGTTGAAACCGAGTTCAATCAAAAAGTTATCTATCAGAACTTAGCTCGCCAGTTACAGATGTTAAGTATGTAATGAGGACGTATGCGTAAACAGTCTAAAACTCCCCACACTTCCTTCTCTTCCTCACGCCGCCAGTTACTCAAAGCCAGTTCCGTGCTGGCCGCGGTGCCATTCATCTTGCCACGTAGCGTGTTCGCGGCAGCGGGCAACAGCGCAATCAGCGTGCAAAAATTCTATAGCGGCGACTGGATTGCCGCCTTCAAACATGCATTTACTATGGCTGATACTGTCAGCGTTCCCGCCGATATAGTCTGCGATAACATCAACACTGCGATTTTTATACCGGAAGGGAAAACCTTGCGGGTTGCGGGTGGTTTGAAGGGCAACGGCAAAGGGCGTTTTGTGCTGCAAGACGGCTGCCAGATTTTGGGCGAGAAGGGCGGGCGGTTTAACAATATCACCCTTGATGTGCGGGGTTCAGACTGCACCATCAAAGGCATTGATATGAGCGGCTTTGTGCCAGTGACGCAAATCTACATCGGCGGCAAAGACCAGCGCACTATGCGCAACCTGGTGATTGATAGCATTACGGTACACGATGCGAACTACGCCATTTTGCGGCAGGGTTTCCACAATCGCATGGAAAACGTCAAGATCACCAATGGCCATTTTAGTCGATTGCAGGGTGACGCCATCGAATGGAACGTGGCAATCAACGACCACAATTTGCTTATCTCCGACCATGTAATTGAAAACATTGATTGCACCAATGGGAAGATCAACTGGGGGATTGGCATTGGTCTGGCGGGCAGCACCTACGACAACGAATATCCGGAAGATCAGGCGGTGAAAAACTTTGTTGTTGCCAATATTACGGGTAGCAATTGCCGCCAGCTAGTCCACGTTGAGAACGGTAAACACTTCGTTATTCGCAATATTAAAGCTCGAAATATCAATCATACTTTTAGTAAGAATGCAGGCATCGATAACGCGACAGTGGCTATTTATGGCTGTGATAATTTCGTTATTGATAACGTCGATATGGTCAACAGCGCGGGATTTCTGATTGGTTACGGGGTAATTAAAGGTAACTACTTGTCTATTCCGCAAAATTTTAAACTAAATGATATTACGCTTGATAATACGGAGATGCGGCTTAAAAGTAGGGGCATCCAAATTTCATCAGGCAATGCGACATCTTTCGTAGCGATTACCAATGTGGCGATGAAACGCGCAACGCTTGAACTGCATAACAAACCGCAACACTTGTTTCTGAGAAACATCGATGTGATGCAGTATTCTGAAGCCGGTCCAGCGTTGAAGCTCAACTTCGATTTGCGTAAAGACGTGCGTGGCCGTTTTATGGCCAAAGAGGATACCTTGCTGTCGCTTGCCAATGTGCGTGCGGTGAACGAGAAGGGCAGTAGTTCGGTGGACATTGACCGGGTGGATCACCAACACGTGAACACCAGTGGATTGAATTTTGCTCTGCCAGCGGTGAATAAGTAGATTGTCAAATCAGATTGCGATTTATCCGAGCTTTTGAAAGGCTTAAATCAAGACTTTGGTTTTGCGTACTTTCTTGAGAGCGTTAAGATGAAGGTCTATTTTTTGGGGATCAATTCATGCTGGCATCAGCGCACGAAAAGACTATAATCCCCGAACCATTTTGAGGTGGGTTTGAATATGATTAATTTGAAAGCAGTTATTCCGGTAGCAGGCTTGGGTATGCATATGTTGCCTGCCACAAAAGCGATTCCAAAAGAGATGCTACCGATAGTCGATAAGCCGATGATTCAATATATCGTCGATGAAATTGTGGCTGCCGGTATCAAAGAAATCGTGCTGGTGACGCATTCCTCAAAGAATGCCGTGGAAAACCATTTCGACACCTCATACGAACTTGAAGCTCTGCTTGAGCAGCGTGTTAAACGCCAGTTGCTCGCGGAAGTTCAATCTATCTGCCCACCGGGCGTGACCATTATGAACGTGCGTCAGGCTCAACCGTTGGGTCTTGGTCACTCCATTCTGTGTGCTCATCCAGTCATCGGTGATAACCCATTTGTTGTTGTATTACCTGACGTTATCCTCGATGGCGCCAGCGCTGACCCATTGCGTTATAATTTGGCGGCAATTATCGAGCGTTTCAGAGAAACGGGGCGTAGCCAGGTTCTGGCAAAACGTATGCCGAACGTAGATTTGTCTGATTACTCGATGATCACCACTGAAGAACCTCTGAGCAACGACGGGCAGATTGGTCGCATTGTTGATTTCGTGGAAAAACCTGACCAGCCGCAGACTCTGGATTCCGATCTTGCAGCGGTAGGGCGTTATGTTTTATCTGCAGATATCTGGCCTGAACTCGAGAAAACCGAACCGGGTGCCTGGGGCCGTATCCAGCTTACCGACGCCATTGCGGCACTGAGCAAAAAACAAGCAGTAGAAGCTGCGTTGATGACCGGCGAAAGCTACGACTGTGGCAAGAAAATGGGTTATATGCAGGCATTTGTGCAGTATGGTCTGCGTAACCATAAAGAAGGCCAGAAGTTCAGGGATAGCATTCAGAAATTGTTAGCTCGTTGATTGCTTTGTAATCAATGAAGATAGGTGTCTGATGAAAAGAATGGCAGTCAAAAGTGGCGGTGCGGTTACAATTTTGTAACTTTACTGCGGCTGACTGCCTTTTTTTTTGGGTAAAATCGGGTATAACAATTGCCGCTGCGTATTCGAATATTCATCACCCTGAATATCCGAATGTGTTGCAAAATGTAGGTCGCTACCTGGCGAAACGGGTAGTGCGAGAAGAAGTTCAGTCCACTGGTAGCTGTTGAGCCAGGGGCGGTAGCATGCCTGGGGCTAAATTTTACTCATACCATCTTTAGCTGCATTAAGAATAAACGCCCGATATTTTTTTATCGAAGTAAATTATTACAAGATCATAGAGAGACTTTCCCGTGAAAATTCTTGTTACTGGTGGTGCCGGATTTATTGGCTCTGCGGTCGTTCGTCATATTATAAATAAGACTCAAGACAGCGTCGTTAACGTCGATAAATTAACCTATGCAGGTAATTTAGAATCATTAGCTGAAGTATCGACTAATGATCGCTACGCATTTGTTCAGGCTGATATTTGTGACAGAAATACTCTGGACAAAATTTTTGCCGAACACCAGCCGGATTCGGTAATGCATTTGGCTGCTGAAAGCCATGTTGATCGCTCTATCACTGGTCCTGCTGAATTTATCGAAACCAATATTGTTGGCACTTATACGTTGTTAGAAGCTGCTCGCGCATACTGGTCAAAAATGAGTGATGCTCGCAAAGTCAATTTCCGTTTCCATCATATTTCTACCGATGAAGTTTATGGTGATTTACCGCACCCGGATGAATGCCCGGCAGGAGCAGAACTTCCGTTATTCACCGAAACAACCTCTTATGCGCCAAGCAGTCCTTATTCTGCTTCTAAAGCATCCAGCGATCATCTAGTTCGTGCCTGGCAGCGTACCTATGGTTTGCCTTGCATCGTAACAAACTGCTCAAATAACTACGGCCCATATCACTTCCCGGAAAAACTCATTCCGTTGGTAATCCTGAACGCCCTCGAAGGCAAAAACTTACCTGTCTACGGCAAAGGCGATCAGATCCGTGATTGGCTGTATGTCGAAGATCATGCGCGTGCGTTGTACACGGTTGTGACTCAAGGTGTGCTTGGCGAGACTTATAATATCGGTGGGCACAATGAGAAGAAAAATCTCGATGTGGTACTGACTATTTGTGACCTGCTCGATGAAATGGTTCCTAAAAACACTTCATACCGTGAACAAATTACCTATGTTGCGGACCGTCCAGGCCATGACCGCCGTTATGCGATTGATGCCAGCAAAATCAGCCATGATTTGAACTGGAAACCTCAAGAGACCTTCGAAAGTGGGATTCGTAAAACGGTTGACTGGTATTTAACTAATCAGCAATGGGTCGAAAATATTAAAAGTGGCGCGTATAAATCCTGGATTGAACAGAATTACGGTGAGCGCAAATGAATATTTTATTATTTGGTAAAACAGGGCAGGTTGGTTGGGAGTTACAGCGCTCATTGGCACCGCTCGGGAATATAATCGCAGTCGATGTTCAATCCACTGAGTATTGCGGTGATTTTAGCAACCCAGAAGGGGTTGCAGAAACGGTTCGTCGCGTGAAACCAGATGTTATTGTCAATGCTGCAGCCCATACCGCAGTTGATAAAGCCGAAAGTGAACGTGATTTCGCCCAATTGTTGAATGCCACAAGTGTTGAAGCCATCGCAAAAGAAGCAGAAAAAATTAATGCCTGGCTGATTCATTATTCAACGGACTATGTTTTCCCTGGCGATGGCGACAAACCCTGGATGGAGACCGATGCGACCGCACCGTTAAACACCTACGGTGAAACAAAACTCGCGGGTGAAATTGCCGTACAACAGAATTGCACTAAACACTTAATTTTCCGTACCAGTTGGGTATTTGCTGGAAAAGGTAATAACTTCGCAAAAACCATGTTGCGACTGGCTAAAGAGCGTGAAGAGCTTTCTATTATTAACGATCAATTTGGTGCACCGACTGGTGCTGAATTGCTGGCTGATTGTACAGCCCATGCTATAAAAACGGCTATGGCTAAGCCTGACGTTGCGGGCCTATACCACTTGGTTGCATCTGGAATGACGACTTGGTTTGATTATGCGAATCTGGTATTCGTAGAAGCAAAAGCAGCGGGTCTGGAATTAGCTGTCATGAAAACGAATCCGGTTCCTACAAGCGCATACCCTACACCTGCGCAACGTCCTCAGAATTCACGTCTGGACACTACCAAATTCCAAAAAACCTTTGGTTTAACACTACCGTCCTGGGATTCAGGCGTTAAACGTATGCTAGCGGAAATCTTTGCTGCTTCGAATACGCAATAAAAAAAATTAATTAGTTGCCTGAGAGCTAGCTGCTTCATTAAACGGAATATTAAAAATGACTTCACGTAAAGGTATTATTCTTGCTGGTGGTTCTGGAACCCGTTTGTATCCAGTAACCATGGCGGTTAGTAAACAACTGCTGCCTATTTATGACAAACCAATGATTTACTACCCACTCAGTACACTGATGCTGGCGGGTATTCGCGATATTTTGATTATTAGCACTCCTCAGGATACTCCGCGCTTTGAGCAGTTGCTTGGTGATGGTTCCCAGTGGGGGCTAAATCTGCAATATAAAGTTCAGGAAAGTCCTGATGGTTTGGCGCAAGCCTTTATCATCGGTGAAGAATTTATTGGAAATGACAATTGCGCATTAGTACTTGGCGATAACATTTTCTACGGACATGATCTCCAGAAACAACTTGAAAATGCCGTTGCCAAAGAGTCAGGTGCTACGGTATTTGCTTATCATGTTCATGATCCAGAACGTTACGGTGTGGTTGAGTTTGATAAAGAAGGTAAGGCAATTTCTCTTGAAGAAAAGCCCCTTGAGCCAAAAAGCAATTATGCAGTAACGGGACTTTATTTCTACGATAATAGCGTTGTAGAAATGGCGAAAAGCCTGAAACCTTCTCCTCGTGGTGAATTAGAAATTACTGATATTAACCGGATCTACATGGAGCAGGGACGTATGTCCGTGGCGATGATGGGTCGTGGGTATGCCTGGTTGGACACTGGAACGCATCAAAGTTTGATTGAAGCAAGTAACTTTATTCAGACCATTGAACTGCGTCAAGGGTTGAAAGTAGCTTGTCCTGAAGAAATTGCTTTCCGTAAAGGCTTTATCGATGCTGAACAAGTTAAAAAATTAGCGGAGCCATTGTCAAAAAATGACTATGGTAAGTATCTGCTGAAAATGGTTAAAGGTCATTAATATGAATGTAATTAAAACAGCAATCCCAGAAGTGATGATCTTTGAACCGAAAGTCTTTGGTGACGATCGAGGTTTCTTTTTCGAAAGTTTTAGCAAAAAAATATTTGAAGATGCCATTGGTCGGCAGATTGAGTTTGTACAGGATAACCACTCAAAATCGCGTAAAGGTGTTCTACGTGGTTTGCACTTTCAAAAAGGTGAGCACGCACAAGGTAAATTAGTGCGATGTGCAGCTGGCGAAGTATTTGATGTCGCAGTTGATATTCGTAAAGGCTCTCCCACTTTTGGTCATTGGGTTGGTGTGCATTTGTCGGCAGAAAATAAGCGACAGCTATGGATCCCTGAAGGATTTGCTCATGGTTTTTTGACTATAAGTGAGACTGCCGAATTTCTTTATAAAGCGACAAATTATTACGCACCTTCAGCTGAAGGTAGCATTCTATGGAATGACGAAACGATTGGCATTGAATGGCCATTGTCGGGTGTTCCAGAATTGTCTGCAAAGGATGCTATCGCCTCATCCCTTAATTTCATCTCTCTGCCTGAGTAACAATCGTGTCGCATATCATCAAAATTTTTCCTTCAAGCATTGAGTTTAGCGGGAAGGATGACGAATCAATTCTCGACTCTGCGCTTAGCGCTGGTATTCATCTTGAACACAGCTGCAAGAATGGTGACTGTGGCGTTTGTGAGTCTGAGTTATTAGCCGGCAGTGCTGTCGATGCAGAAGGTAAGTTATATGGTGAAGGGGATCGTATACTCACCTGCAACTGTAAGCCGAGAAGCAGTCTTGAGTTGCATGCACATTATTTCCCTGAGTTAGCAGGGCAGGTGAAACGAGTGGTGCCATGTAAAGTCAGTTCAGCAATGATGGCATCCCATGATGTATTGAAATTAATTTTACGCACACCGCCAACTTCGAAAACAGGCTTTCTACCTGGTCAATATATTAACTTGCAATTTAAGGGTGTGACGCGCAGTTATTCGATTGCCAATGCAAATGAAAATGATGGCATTGAATTACATATCCGCAATGTTCCAAATGGTCAAATGAGCAGCCTGCTATTTGATGCTCTTCAAGAAAATACGCTTATGCGTCTTGAAGGGCCTTGTGGGACTTTCTTTATCAGATCAAGTGAAAGACCTATTATTTTCCTTGCAGGTGGCACCGGATTTGCACCCGTAAAGGCTATGGTAGAACAATTGCTTGCGGATAAATCAAAACGCGAAATCTATATCTACTGGGGTATGCCAACAGCAAAAGATTTTTATTCGGATTTGCCATCAGAATGGAGTAGTACATTTAATAATGTGCACTTTATTCCTGTTGTTTCAAGTAGTGATGATTCATGGGCCGGACGTAAAGGCTTTGTTCATCATGCAGTAATGGAAGATTTCAGTAGTCTCGAGTCCTTCGATATTTACGCTTGCGGATCACCTCTGATGATCGATGCAAGTAAAAGGGACTTTATTGCAAAAAATTTATTTGTAGATAATTTTTATTCCGATGCCTTCACAGCATCTAAGTAGAATAGAGGATTAGACATGAAAGCGGTGATATTGGCTGGTGGGCTTGGAACTCGTCTGAGTGAAGAAACAGTTTTAAAACCAAAACCGATGGTTGAAATCGGTGGTAAACCTATTCTGTGGCATATTATGAAGATGTATTCCTCCCATGGAATTCGCGACTTCATTATCTGTTGTGGATATAAGGGATATGTAATTAAGGAATATTTCGCGAACTATTTCCTGCATATGTCTGATGTAACCTTCCACATGGCTGAAAATCGTATGGAAGTACATCATAAACGTGTTGAACCATGGAATGTCACACTGGTTGATACCGGTGATTCTTCTATGACCGGCGGTCGGCTGAAGCGTGTGGCTGAATACGTAAAAGATGATGAGGCATTCTTGTTCACCTACGGTGATGGTGTTGCGGATGTTGATATCGGTGCAACAATCGAATTCCACCGTGCACATGGTAAAAAAGCAACGTTAACCGCCACCTATCCACCAGGTCGCTTTGGCGCCCTCGACATCCGCGATCGTCAGGTTCATTCATTCAAAGAAAAACCAAAGGGCGACGGTGCCATGATCAACGGTGGTTTCTTTGTTCTGCACCCATCGGTAATTGATTTAATCGATAATGATGCCTCTACGTGGGAACAAGAACCCTTAATGACGCTAGCCGAGCAAGGTGAATTGATGGCCTATGAGCATAAAGGCTTCTGGCAGCCGATGGATACATTACGCGATAAAACCTACCTTGAAGAGCTCTGGGATAAAGGCAATGCCCCCTGGAAGCGCTGGGAGTAAATGAATGATCGATAAGAATTTCTGGCAAGGTAAACGCGTTTTTATTACCGGCCATACCGGGTTTAAAGGAAGCTGGCTGTCGCTTTGGTTGGCAGAGATGGGCGCTGAATTAAAAGGCTACTCGCTGCAAGCACCAACCGAACCGAGTCTGTTCGAAATGGCGAAAATTGGCGAGGTCATGGAGTCTGAGATTGGTGATATCAGAGACTTCGAACAACTTCGCAATTCAATGCAGACATTTAAGCCAGAAATTGTTTTTCATATGGCGGCACAGCCGTTGGTTCGTTTGTCCTATGATGAGCCAATTGAAACCTACTCGACTAATGTGATGGGAACAGTCCATTTGCTTGAAGCTGTTAAGCAGACGGGCGGAGTGAAGGCTGTAGTAAACATCACCAGCGATAAATGTTATGAAAATCGTGAATGGGTGTGGGGTTACCGTGAGCATGAAGCTATGGGGGGATATGATCCCTACTCCAATAGCAAAGGATGCGCAGAACTCGTTGCAGCCGCATATCGTAGTTCTTTCTTTAACCCAACTCAGTATGCAAAGCATGGTGTCGCACTTGCTTCGGTAAGAGCGGGTAATGTTATCGGTGGTGGTGATTGGGCATTAGATCGATTGATCCCAGATATACTTCGTTCATGCGAAAATCATCAGCCCGTCGTCATTCGTAATCCGCATTCCATTCGCCCATGGCAGCATGTGCTTGAGCCACTGTCTGGTTATATCCTCATTGCTCAGCACCTGTATAACGATGGTGTTGAATTTGCGGAGGGATGGAACTTCGGGCCGCGTGAAGATGATGCTCAGCCCGTTGAGTTTATTGTCGATACGGTAGTGAAACTTTGGGGTGAAGATGCTAGCTGGCAACTTGACGGTAAAGACCACCCACATGAAGCCCATTATCTGAAATTAGATTGCTCGAAGGCGCGCATGCGTTTAGGCTGGCAACCCCGCTGGGGGCTGGTGGAAACATTGGGTCGCATCGTCGAATGGCATAAAGCGTGGAGAAACGGCGAAGATATGCTGGCTTGCACAAAACGCGAAATTCATGACTACATGACAACCTCTTCTTTAAGTTAAGTTTATTAGTAACAGGAACCAGAGCAATGACAGTAAATAACCTGCGTGAACAAATATCCCAACTCGTTGCCCAGTACGCTGATGAAGCATTGAGTCCTAAACCTTTTGTTGCAGGTGCCAGTGTCGTACCGCCATCAGGTAAAGTTATTGGCGCGAAAGAATTGCAGCTGATGGTTGAGGCTTCATTAGATGGTTGGTTAACAACCGGTCGCTTCAATGACGCATTTGAAAAGAAACTGGGTGAATTCATTGGTGTTCCACATGTATTGACCACTACATCTGGTTCGTCAGCTAACTTGTTGGCATTAACTGCACTGACTTCGCCAAAATTAGGCGATCGTGCCCTTAAGCCTGGCGATGAAGTTATTACCGTTGCTGCTGGTTTCCCAACTACAGTTAACCCAGCCATCCAGAACGGTTTGATTCCAGTATTTGTTGATGTTGATATCCCAACTTACAACATTGATGCTTCGCTGATTGAAGCCGCTGTCACTGACAAATCTAAAGCAATTATGATTGCCCACACTTTAGGTAACGCATTTAATCTAACAGAAGTGCGCCGTATTGCTGATAAGTACAATTTATGGTTGATTGAAGACTGTTGTGATGCGTTGGGTACAACCTACGATGGTCAAATGGTGGGAACTTTCGGTGATATCGGAACAGTAAGCTTCTATCCTGCACACCATATTACTATGGGTGAAGGTGGTGCGGTATTTACTAAATCAGGTGAACTGAAAAAGCTGATTGAATCTTTCCGTGACTGGGGCCGTGATTGTTACTGCGCACCTGGTTGTGATAACACTTGCGGTAAACGCTTTGAGCAGAAATTAGGATCATTACCACATGGTTATGATCACAAATATACCTATTCTCATCTTGGCTATAACCTCAAAATTACTGACATGCAGGCAGCTTGTGGTCTTGCGCAGTTAGAACGTGTAGAAGAGTTCGTTCAAAAACGTAAAGAGAATTTCGCCTACCTGAAACAGGGTTTACAGTCTTGCGTAGAATTCCTGGAACTACCTGAAGCAACCGAGAAATCTGAACCATCATGGTTTGGTTTCCCTATCACACTAAAAGAAACAAGTGGTGTGAACCGTGTTGATTTAGTTAAGTTTCTTGACGACGTCAAAATCGGTACCCGCTTATTGTTTGCTGGTAATCTGACCCGCCAGCCATATTTCGAAAATGTGAAATATCGTGTAGTTGGTGAGTTAACTAATACCGACCGTATTATGAATCAAACTTTCTGGATTGGTATTTATCCAGGTTTGACAACTGAACATTTAGATTATGTTGTCAGCAAGTTCGAAGAATTCTTTGGTTTGAATTTCTAATATCAGAGGTAGGGGAGATTTCTCCCCTTAGATTTATGAGAATTTTGATCACGGGTGCAAACGGATATCTGGGTTCGCAACTTATATCTCATCTATCCGATAAACATATCACTATTGGGCTAGTTAGAAAAAATACCGATGCCAATGTCTTCATAGAGACCACTGATGAACACTGGATAGAAAAGATAGTAAAATTTTCTCCTGATGTAGTTATTAATACCGTAGCTTGTTACGGGAGAAAGAATGAATTATTTTCTACTTTACTTGATAGTAATATAATATTCCCAGCTAAAATTTTAGAATCATTGCCACAGACAAATACGTTATTCATCAATTGTGGAACATCTTTACCTCCAGAGGTTAGTCCTTATGCCTTTACCAAGCAAAAATTTCCTGAAATTGCAAAATTCATTGTTGAGGGTAATAATAATAGGTTCCTGGAGTTAAAGTTGGAGCATTTCTTTGGTGCTTTAGATAGTGATAGCAAATTTACGTCTATGATTATTCGTAAATGCCTAAGGAATGAAACAATACAAACAACATCAGGTGTCCAAAAAAGAGATTTTCTTTATGTTGAGGATCTTCTTTCTGCATTTGATTGCATTCTTAGCAACATTGATTACTTTCCAAAATTTGACTCAATTGAAATAGGGTCAGGCGAGGCTATCTCAATTCGCGAGTATGTGGAAACTGTTCACTCAATTACAAATAGTAAGTCTAATATTGAATTTGGAGTGGTGCCACAAAGAAAAAATGAATTGATGTTTAGCTGTGCAAATACATCTGCACTGAAAAATCTTGGATGGAGCAGGAAGTATTCACTTGTTGGTGCTATATCTGAAATAATTGATAAGGAAAGAGTATGAAATTACTAATTACCGGAGGTTGTGGTTTTTTAGGGAGCAACCTCGCTTCACATGCTATCAGCCAGGGTTTTGATGTCATCGTTTTTGATAATTTGTCTCGAAAAGGGGCGACAAGTAACCTTCAATGGTTGTCGGCTTTAGGGAAATTTGAATTTGTGCACGGTGATATTCGTAATAAAAATGACGTTGCACGATTAATGACTAAATACAAACCTGATAGTTGTTTCCATCTGGCAGGACAGGTTGCAATGACTACATCAATTGATAATCCTTACATGGATTTCGAAATAAATGTAGGTGGTACTATAAATCTATTGGAAGCAATTAGACAATATAATCCAAATTGTAATGTAATTTATTCGTCAACTAATAAAGTATATGGTGACCTTGAACAATACGAATATGTTGAAACTGACTCTCGATATACTTGTGTAGATAAACCCAACGGATTTGATGAGTCAACACAATTAGATTTCCATTCGCCATATGGATGTTCAAAAGGCTCCGCAGATCAATACATGCTTGATTATTCAAGAATATTTGGCTTAAGTTCTGTTGTTTTCAGACATTCCTCAATGTATGGTGGGCGACAGTTTGCGACCTATGATCAAGGGTGGGTTGGCTGGTTCTGCCAAAAGGCGACTGAGATCAAAAAAGGTATATCCCAACCTTTTACAATTTCTGGTAACGGTAAGCAAGTGAGAGATGTTTTGCATGCTGACGATATGATTACACTCTATTTTACAGCGTTAGCGAATGTATCGAATATTAGAGGCAATGCATTTAACGTTGGTGGTACCATTGGAAATAGTCTCTCTCTCCTTGAGTTATTTTCGATACTAGAAGATTATGCTGGTATAAAAATGAATTATACTAATTTACCGGTAAGAGAGAGTGATCAGAGAGTATTTGTCGCGGATATTACCAAAATTAATCATGCCACTGGGTGGGCTCCTGAGGTTTCTGCAACAAATGGTGTCCAAAGAATGTATGATTGGACAAGCTCACTATAGAAGAATGCCCGCATAAGCGGGCATAAATACTATGAACATTAAAAAAATACCAGCGCATATTTTGGTCGCAGCATCATCATGGCTTTCAAGAGTAATCTCAGCAGCCATTCAAATTGTAAGCATTAGAATTATAATATCTATACTTGGCGCAGATGCTTACGCAGCATTTATTTTATTGTCAGGGTTGATTGCATGGGGTGCCCTATCTGATTTTGGCATTGGGAATTCGCTACAAAACTATATATCAGAGAAGAAATCAGTTGGAAAAAACTATTACCCAATAATTTTTTGCTCAACGCTTTTTGCTTTATTATTAATGTTATGTATATTAGTGGTTCTATATTTTACCAGTCCATATATTGCGGATGTTTATTTAAAAAACTTCACACCCAATCAAGTAGGTGATAAGAGTAAACTTTTTTATACTTCAATGGTTATTTTTTGCTTTACATGTTTTGGTGCTATGCTTTTTAAAATATGGTTTGCAGAGCAAAAAGGGTGGTTAGCAAATATTGTTTCCTGCTGCTGCACTATACTGGGTTTTTTAATAATATTTGTCTTGAATTTCATTGGTGTCAAAATAAATATTTTAGCTATGTTGTTGATTTTTTTTGGACCATTAGCCATTATTCCTTCAATATATTTATTTAAATTTGACATATCTCTTCTTGGTAAGATAAAACTTAATAAAAAATATGTGCACACGTTACTTGCAATGGTTGCCCACAGGGCAAAAGGTTTTTTTATATTTTCATTGATGGGAACAATAGCTTTACAGGCCGACTATTTGGTAATGTCCCAAAAACTATCAGCACAAGAAATTGTTACATATTCTGTCCTTCTGAAAATATTTAGTTTTGTATTTTTTATATATTCTGCCTTATTACAAGCCCTGTGGCCTGTTTGTGTAGAGTATCGTATGAAAAAAAAATGGGCTGATTTGAATAAAGTAGTATATCGCTATATCACTGTTGGGTTGTCTTTGGTAGTGTTGAGTTCAGTGTCAATATTTTATTTTCATGAGCAGGTGTTTTCGATCTTAGCACCTTCGTTGAAAGCTAATATATCATGGATTTTATTCTTACTCTTTGGCGTTTATTTTTGCTTACGTGTGTGGAGTGATACTTTTGTGATGCTCTTGCAAAGCATGAATTATTTGAAACCTCTATGGTATTTAGTTCCCATCCAAGCAATACTAAGTTTTGTTCTCCAATGGTCCTTTGCAGATATCTATGGGATATACGGAATTGTAAGTGGCCTAATTCTTTCATTTGTCTTATCTGTGGTAATAATCACTCCAATTATGTACAGAAGTAGAATGAAAAAATTGATATTTGCTAATAAATAAGAGTGTATTAATTGTAGTATATTTGTTGGTGGGTATGTCTTTCTGCTATGCACGTGAATATACTTTGTAATTTATGTATTTCACTTTCTATGGCTATTATCCAAATAGTTAGATTGTCGTATTTTATATTGAAGAAGTATCGTCCGAACAAGTTTGTTGTTGGGGCATTAGCGATTTTTGAAATTATTAATCAATTTAAACAAATGGAGCTTCCAGTGGTAGAACAAAAACCTCTATTGTCAATATGCATTCCGACCTATAACAGAGTGAGTTATTTAGAACGATTATTATCATCATTATTATCCCAAATTGATTCACTGGATGGGAAATTTGAAATTATCATAAGTGATAATGCATCTACAGATAATACTGAAAAATATTGTGCACAAGTAGTTAGTGAGAATTCGTGTGTTTCATATGTTAGAAATGTACAGAATGAGGGGTGGGAAAGAAACTATTCTAATCTATATATAAAAGCTAGAGGACGGTTTGTCTGGCTCATAGGTGATGATGATTATTTAATGCCTGATGCTTTACCGAATATTATGAATATGCTTGATGGAAATATTAACGCTGATGTTGTCTATATTGATTCGCAAGCTCATAGTGACGGGTTTATAGGAAGTAAAGAAAATATAACATATGATACTTACAATACTAATGAAAAATTCATTCAAAGAGTTGGTGTATTCTTTACCTTCATTTCTGGAGTGATCATCAATAAGGAAAAGCATCTTGTAGATATTACACTTATTGATAAGTACATGAATACTGACCTCAATCTATTAGCATGGGTATATACGGCTCTAGTAAATGGGAATTACTTTATATACGTTAAAAACAAATACGTTGTGGTACAAGTTGGCAATACAGGTGGTTATAAGCTGTTCACCGTATTTGCGAGTAATTTAACCCGGATAACAAATGATTTCTTTCCTGTGGGAACAAAAAACAATACTAGTATTCGAAAGTCCGCAATGTTGCTTCTCTTGAGTTATATAGGTAGAGATAATAAAAAATTCGAATCTGAAAATTATATATCTGTAACAGACAGAGCGTTTGGTGATTTGCGTGAATATAAAAATATTTATAGCATTGTATATCGAAGTCCTTTCCTATGTAAATTCGTTTTTTTCGTCCATAGAGTATTTAGTAAACTTAATTCTATATTCATCCGGTTGCTTATGAGTATAAAGAAGGTCATATGTTAAGGTTTTTTTTCTGGTTTATAGTTAACGCACCGACACAGTTTAGGAATAAAATATTAAACCTGCTATATTTTCTTTGCTATACAAAAAAGATCAATGTTGACTGGCGGAGTGTTAAAATCATTAATCCTAAGCAAATAGTCATTGGGAAAAAATTTTCTGCCGGCCAAGGCTTATGGTTGCAGGCTATAAGTGATGACTCAAAATTAGAAATCGGTGATGATGTCAACATATCTGATTGGTCACATATCGGAGCATTAAATAAAGTTGTCATTTCTTCTGGGTGTTTAATTGGAAGTAAAGTACATATAACTGATCACTCTCATGGATCAACATTTTTTCTAGATGAGTTAATGCCTAATAGACGAAAACTAGTTTCTAAAGGTGAGGTTTTCGTAGGAAAAAATGTTTGGATTGGAGATGGTGCGATAATTCTTCCGGGTGTAAATATTGGCGAAGGGGCCATTATTGGTGCGAACTCTGTTGTGACAAAAAGTATCCCTGAATATTCTATTGCTGCAGGGAATCCTGCGGAAGTTATTCGTTTTTTGAGGTAAGTTATGAATTACAAGCATGTAGCGTTTACAATTATTGCTGAAAATTATTTGGCCTATGCACTAACTTTAAAAAATTCATTCGAAACACAAAATCCAGAAGTTCAATTTAATATAATTATTGCAGATGGCATTTCAAATGAAATAAAAAATTATAGTGAAAATAATGATATAAAACTACTAGATGCATTAGATATTGAACCGATTATTTTCAACAAAATGGCTTTCTATTATGATGTTACGGAATATTGTACAGCAATTAAACCATTCATGTTAAAACATTTCTTGGATGCTGGCTATGATACTGTGACTTATATTGATCCAGATATTTATTTTTATAACAGTCTATATGACAATGTTTTAAAGCATCTATCCGATCATTCAGTTTTCTTAACTCCGCACATATGCTCCCCAATTAAAGATGCTCTCATTCCTGCAGAGAGGACACATTTACTTTCGGGAACTTATAATCTTGGGTTCATTTCTATTGCCAACGATGCTAATGCACTAGCTTTGGTCAAGTGGTGGATGGATAAATGCCGGTACGAATGTTTTGACGAGCAGAGCTCTGGATTATTCGTCGATCAAAAGTGGATTAATTTGGTCCCTGGTTTATTTGAAGGTGTATATATTAGCCGCCATTTAGGTTTAAATGTTGCATATTGGAATATTCACGAGCGGAAATTAAATGGATTTAATAAAGTCAATGACAAGTATGACCTTGTTTTTTATCATTTTAGCGGTATAAGATTGAATGATTTAAACTCAATTAGTAAACACCAAAACAGATTTTCCTTAGATATAAGGCCTGATTTAAGAAATGCTTTTGAGCAGTATAAAAATGAAGTCGAAAGTAAAATAAATAGTTTACCAAGTTTACCAAATTATAAATTCTCAACGTATTCAAATGGGAAGAGAATTAGTTTACTGGCAAGGCGTGCATACTTTGTTGTACAAGATTCATTTAGCAGCCCATTTAACAGCGAAATAGCGCAAAATTTATTTTTTGATCATTTGCAGATTCTGAAAATTAAAGAGAAAAATAAATCAAATGAAATTATAGACAAAAAATCTATAACTAATAACTTATCATATCTTTCTAAAATTATGAAAATCGTTCTTAGAGTTTTAGGCCCATATAGGTACATCTCTTTAGTAAAAGCATTCCGATACTTAGCTGGTCTATCTAATTGTGATTTTTTGTACAAAAAATAGTTTTTAAATTTCGTCTGGCATTCAATTAGAATGTTTTTATAACGACACTGTTTGGATACAAAGTAGTGTCGTTATATTCATGTGAGGTTAATACGTGAGTGGTTTGAATGAATCAAGGCTAAAGTCCCATAGTTTAAGTATGAGTTTTGTTAAAATAATTATCATAGTGCTTTTTATAAATGCTCTTTTTAGTGGTGTAGACTTTTCCCAACTAGGGTTACCAAAGGGTTTTTCAAGTATACTCGATTTTCTTTTGAAATTTGTACTGGTATTTTTATTAACTATCTTTTATAAGATAAAAAATAAGCATGTTATTTTTTTAGTTGGTATGGTCTTTATCTTTTCTTTTGGGACTTTGATTGGTGGATACTATCAATTTTCAGTGTATGATAAATCCTTATCATTGATTTTGAATCTTTTACTATGGATGGTGATTTTTCTCTACACCCCAATTATAGAAAGAAAATACTGTATTACAGATACTATAATAAAATTCACAGTGTTAGTTGCTTTTTTATCGATTCTATTGTATGCGTTAGCCTTTCTCGGTTATAATACTAAATTCTTAGACAGTGCATGGTTATATGATCAAAATTTTCGGTTTTCGAGTACATTCAATGAGCCTAGTCTCAGTGGTTATTTTTATGGTTTGATGTTTTTGATTTCACTTTATTCAAACTACAATTATAAAAATTGGTTTGTATTTTTGTTTGGTGTTGCTGTGGTTTTAAGTGGTGCGAAATTCACATTAATAATCATTCCAGCTTTGCTCATCCTACATGTTTTATTTAAATTTAAGGGTTTTGGTAATGGTTTATATATTCTGATTATTGTTGCGATGTTTAGTGTATATTTATCACTTGCTCTATTTTACCCTTATGTATTCGAATTTATTTCTAGCCACACAAATGAGTCTGAAACAGTTACATATGTAACCCGTTTTGGGTTCCCAGTTTCTAGTATATACCACTCATTGGATTATCCGTTCGGTTCTGGTTTATACGGATTTAAGGTTACACTTAAACCGTATATTGAACAGTATTGCTCTTCGATTTCTAAGATTAATGTCAGTTGCTCCGAGCTTTTATCATATATTAATCAATATGATATAGTGGCGCAAGAAAGCTATGCACCAAAAGATGTTTTTAGTTTCGTTATTCTCTCATATGGTATCCCCGGACTAGTCTTCTTTATAGTCTCATCCATGTTCTTTGCTAACTTATTCAAAAATAATAGAAATCTTTATATTATTTATTTATATATATTATCTTCTATGTTATTCGTCCTTCCATTTCGATTTATTTTGTTTTTCTCAATATTCATCTTTCTTTGTTTTATTTGTAGGAGCAAGAGAATAGTATGATATATATTAATGCGCGATTTTTGACTCAAAAAAAAACAGGCGTGCAACAGTTTGCTATTAACCTATGTCGTGCACTTAACAAGTTACGAGATGATATAATTTATGTTATGCCAAATGTTGTAATTGATCAGTCTCTGGGTGATGAATTTAATCCGATGAAAATTGGTAAATATTCAGGGCATTTTTGGGAACAGTTTGAGTTACCTATATTTCTTAAAGGACAGGGTAGTCCATTATTAGTTTGCCTTTCGGGTCTGGCCCCAATATTTTATGCCAACTCAATCTTTACTATCCATGATATGTCGCTTTACCATAACCCAAAATGGTTTAAACGCTCTTATCGGTTTATTTATAAAAGTAATTATTTATTAACCTCCAAGCGTGCAAAAAAGATAATCACAGTCAGTGAGTTTTCAAAGAAAGAAATAATAAAATATCTCAAATGTGATGAAGGGTTTATATCGGTAATATATAATTCTATCGACAGTGGTGCTATTTATTCTCCACCTTTAGATGAACAACATAAGTTCATTGGAGAATATTTCCTAACAGTTGGCTCAATTGAACCTAGAAAAAATCTGGATTTTTTAATTAAAACATTTTTAGATCTTGACTTGCCAGACTGTAAATTAATAATTGTTGGTGGTAAGGGAAATGCTTTTTCAGACGTTAATATTAATATTGATTCGGAAAAAGTAATTTTTACTGGATATATCTCAGAAGAAAAATTATTTAATCTGTATCGAAACGCTAAATACTTTATTTACCCATCAGTTTATGAGGGCTTTGGTTTACCTCCATTAGAAGCGATGGGATTTGGATGCCCAGTATTGGTATCGAATATGGCTAGTATGCCAGAGGTTTGTGCTGACTCTGCCCTGTATTTTGATCCTTTTGATGAGGTTAGTCTAAGAAATTTATTATCCCGTGCATATAAAACATCTGATGGAGATTTAAGAGCTGAACTGATATGTCATGGGTATGAAAGAATCAAAGCTTTTAATGTCGAGAATGAGGTCCGCAAGTTTAATTCATTGATTGATGGTGTTAGTTAATTATGAAAGTACTACAACTTAGTAAATTTTTTCCACCTGTCTTTGGTGGGGTCGAGCAAGTAGCTTGGGATATTAGCGATGGGTTTGATAATATGTATTCAACTCCTATTGATGTTCTTTGTGTAAATGATAAGAATCTTAATGAGAATGATGGTGTAAATTATAAAATTCTACGTAGCGCAACTATTGGGGTTTTATTTTCAACTCCTATTTCATTCTCTTTCATTAATAAATGGCGTAGAATACGCAATAATTATAATATCATTCACGTTCATTTGCCCAATCCTCTTGCTGTTCTGGCGCTCTTTCTATTCAGAACTGAAGCAAAAATTGTTTTACATTGGCATAGTGATATTGTTAAGCAAAAAAAACTATTGCGATTATTTAGGCCTCTGCAAAATTGGATTCTTGCTCGAGCAGATAAAATTATTGTTACTTCACCAGTATATGGTGAAAGCTCAAATTGTTTAAGGCACGTTCAAAGCAAAATTGAGTGCATTCCCATCGGTATTGACGAAAGAAGATTTGATGAGAATTATACGTTCCTTAGTACTCTTCAAAAAAAGTACAAAGGAAAAAAGATAGTATTTTCTCTCGGTCGCCTTATTTATTATAAGGGGTTTGAGTACTTAATTGATGCGGCGAGAGAATTACCAGATAACATTGTTATACTGATTGGAGGTAAAGGGGAGTTATTGGAATCTCTCAGGAAAAAAATTATAGATAATGAGTTAAATCATAAAGTAGTCCTTTTGGGAGGGATTCCCTCTGAGGCGCTTGATTCATACTATCAATTATGTGATGTTTTTTGTCTTCCTTCTATCCATGAATCAGAAGCTTTCGGGGTTGTTCAACTTGAAGCCATGAGACATGCAAAGCCATTGATTTCTACTAAGATACCTAAAAGTGGAGTCTCATGGGTAAATCAAAATCAAGAAACAGGAATTGTTGTTGAACCATGTGATAGCTCAGCCCTTGCTAAAGCCATTATTACTATATTGCAGGGAAATAATAATTTTGGTCACAACGCTGAGAAAAGATTCCTGACTATGTTTACAAAGAAATTAATGATTCACAAATTACATACGCTTTACAGGAGCTTATAATGGAGTTTCAGAATTTAACTATTACTCCTGTCATTCTTGCCGGTGGTTCGGGAAGTCGCTTATGGCCTCTATCCCGCGTACTTTATCCGAAACAGTTCCTCTGCCTGAAAGGGGATCTGACGATGTTGCAAACCACCATTAGCCGTTTAAATGGGGTGGAGTGCGAAAGCCCAGTGGTGATTTGCAATGAAGAGCATCGATTTATCGTGGCGGAACAACTGCGTGAGCTAAATAAGCTGACGGAGAATATCGTTCTGGAACCCGCCGGACGTAATACCGCACCGGCTATCGCCTTGGCGGCTCTTGCGGCACTCCGTAATCAACCGGAACAGGATCCTTTGATGCTGATCCTCGCCGCCGACCATGTGATTCAGAATGAAGATGCTTTTCGTGAAGCCGTGCAGAATGCAATACCACTTGCAGAAGCTGGGAAACTGGTGACCTTTGGTATAGTTCCTCATATGCCAGAAACGGGTTATGGCTATATTCGGCGTGGCGAAGTTGCCAGTCTCAATACCACTGATGCGGATGCCGTGGCCTTTGGCGTGGCGCAGTTTGTCGAAAAACCGGATATCGACACCGCGCAGGCTTACGTTGCCAGTGGTGAGTATTACTGGAACAGCGGCATGTTCCTGTTCCGCGCCGGGCGCTACCTTGAAGAGCTGAAAAAATTCCGTCCGGATATTCTGGATGCTTGCGAAAAAGCGATGACTAATATCAATCCGGACCTGGATTTTGTGCGTGTTGATGAAACAGCGTTCCTGGCCTGTCCGGACGAATCTATCGATTACGCGGTCATGGAAAAAACTGCTGATGCCGTTGTTGTACCGATGGATGCAGGCTGGAGTGATGTCGGCTCTTGGTCTTCCTTGTGGGAAATCAGTGCTAAGACCTCTGAAGGCAATGTGCATCATGGTGATGTCATTAGCCACGATACCGAAAACAGCTATATTTATGCCGAATCGGGCCTAGTCACTACCGTGGGTGTGAAAGATCTGATCGTCGTTCAAACTAAGGATGCTGTACTGGTGGCTGACCGGAACCACGTGCAGGATGTTAAAAAAATAGTTGAGCAGTTAAAAGCAGATGGCCGCCATGAACATCATAATCATCGCGAAGTGTATCGCCCGTGGGGTAAATACGACACCATTGATTCCGGTGACCGCTACCAGGTGAAACGCATCACCGTGAAACCGGGCGAGGGCCTGTCTTTGCAGATGCACCATCACCGTGCCGAGCACTGGATTGTGGTGGCGGGTACCGCAAAAGTGACACTGGGTGAAGAAGTGAAACTGCTGGGCGAAAACGAGTCCATCTACATTCCGCTGGGGGTCACGCACTGCCTGGAAAACCCCGGGAAAATCCCCCTCGACCTGATTGAAGTGCGTTCCGGAACTTACCTCGAAGAAGACGACATTGTGCGTTTTCAGGACCGGTACGGGCGCATTTAGCTTTTGTCGGATGACGCTGCGCTTATCCGACCTACGAAATCTGTTGCTCCAGGGAGCGAAAATGACACAGAAACTGACCTGTTTTAAAGCGTATGACATTCGCGGCAAGTTGTGCGAAGAGCTGAACGAAGATATTGCTGAACGAATTGGCCGTGCTTTTGGCGAATACCTGAAACCGAAAACCATCGTGCTGGGTGGCGACGTGCGCCTGACCAGTGAGCGGCTGAAACTGGCGCTGGCGAAAGGGTTGCAGGACGCGGGCGTCGATGTGCTGGATATCGGTTTGTCCGGCACCGAAGAAATCTATTTTGCCACCTGGCATCTGAACGTGGACGGCGGCATTGAAGTGACCGCCAGCCATAACCCGATGGACTACAACGGCATGAAACTGGTGCGCGAAGGTGCCCGCCCAATCAGCGGCGATACCGGTCTGTTCGATGTACAGCGCCTGGCCGAAGCCAATGACTTCCCGCCGGTTGATGCAGCTAAACGCGGCAGCT
The DNA here is from genome assembly GCF_004361975.1 of Buttiauxella sp. JUb87. Classification (NCBI taxonomy): domain Bacteria; kingdom Pseudomonadati; phylum Pseudomonadota; class Gammaproteobacteria; order Enterobacterales; family Enterobacteriaceae; genus Buttiauxella; species Buttiauxella sp. JUb87. The sequence continues at coordinate 1,191,102 of NZ_SNVY01000001.1, read as the reverse complement.
ACCAGAAAATCTCCGTGGTTGAGGCTTACATCGACCACCTGTTCTCGTACATCAACGTGGAAAACATCAAGCCGCTGAAACTGGTGATTAACTCCGGTAACGGCGCGGCTGGCCCGATTGTCGATGCTATCGAAGCGCGCTTTAAAGCGCTCAACGTGCCGCTGACGTTTATCAAAGTCCACAACACCCCGGACGGCAATTTCCCGAACGGTATCCCGAACCCGTTATTACCGGAATGCCGCGACGACACCCGCAACGCGGTGATTGAACACGGCGCGGATATGGGCATCGCCTTTGACGGCGATTTCGACCGCTGCTTCCTGTTCGACGAGAAAGGGCAGTTTATCGAGGGCTATTACATCGTTGGCCTGCTGGCGGCGGCGTTCCTCGAAAAACAGCCGGGGGCAAAAATCATTCATGACCCGCGCCTGTCGTGGAACACGGTCGATATCGTGGAGCGCGCAGGCGGCACACCGGTGATGTCGAAAACTGGTCATGCGTTTATCAAAGAGCGGATGCGCCAGGAAGATGCGATTTACGGCGGTGAGATGAGTGCCCATCACTATTTCCGTGATTTTGCCTACTGCGACAGCGGGATGATCCCATGGCTGCTGGTGACAGAACTGTTGTGCCTGAAAGGCAAAAACCTGGGCGAACTGGTATGTGACCGCATGGCAGCGTGGCCGGCGAGCGGGGAAATCAACAGCAAGCTGGCCGACCCGAAAGTTGCGATTGCACGGGTGCAGCAGCACTTTGCGCCACACGCTGAAGAAGTGGACCACACCGATGGCGTGAGTATGGCGTTTGCTGACTGGCGCTTTAACCTGCGGAGTTCAAATACCGAGCCGGTGGTGCGCCTGAATGTGGAATCACGTGGTGATACCATGTTGATGGAGCAGAAAACAGCTGAAATTATGAGATTACTTCTTCTGTAACTTCCCTGAATATTAGCTAATGACCCAGCAATGGGCCATTAGTGAAGATCAAACTCTACCCAGGCCCCACAAACCTGAGTTAACATCAAGGCAGCATTAGTACGACGTTGAAGTCGTAGTAACCTCTCAATAGACAGGAGTTTGTAATGTCCAAGCAACAAATCGGCGTCGTCGGTATGGCAGTGATGGGGCGCAACCTTGCGCTGAACATCGAAAGCCGTGGCTATACCGTTTCCGTGTTCAACCGTTCAGGCGATAAGACTGAAGAAGTTATCGCAGAGAACCCGGGCAAGAAGCTGGTTCCTTACTATACGGTGCAAGAGTTTGTTGAGTCTCTAGAAACTCCACGCCGCATCCTGTTGATGGTTAAGGCTGGTGAGGGCACGGACAAAACCATTGATTCACTCAAACCATATCTTGAGAAGGGCGATATCCTGATTGATGGTGGCAACACCTTCTTCCTGGATACTATCCGTCGTAACCGTGAACTGTCTGCTGAAGGATTTAACTTCATCGGTACCGGTGTATCTGGTGGAGAAGAAGGCGCATTAAAAGGCCCATCGATCATGCCTGGCGGCCAGAAAGCCGCTTATGAATTGGTTGCGCCAATTCTTAAACAGATTGCTGCTGTAGCAGAAGACGGTGAACCATGTGTGACCTATATCGGTGCTGATGGCGCAGGTCATTATGTGAAGATGGTTCACAACGGTATCGAATATGGCGATATGCAGCTTATTGCTGAAGCTTATTCTCTGCTGAAACATGGCCTGAATCTGTCTAACGAAGAGTTGGCTGCAACCTTTACCGACTGGAATAAAGGTGAGCTGAGCAGTTACCTGATTGATATCACCAAAGATATCTTCACTAAAAAAGATGAAGACGGTAAATATCTGGTTGATGTGATTTTGGATGAAGCGGCTAACAAAGGTACGGGTAAATGGACTAGCCAGAGTTCACTGGATCTGGGTGAACCTCTGTCATTAATTACTGAGTCAGTCTTTGCTCGCTATATCTCTTCTTTAAAAGAACAGCGTGTTGCTGCATCTAAAGTTCTTAGTGGCCCGCAGGCTAAACCATTTGCTGGTGATAAAGCTGAATTCGCTGAGAAAGTACGTCGTGCATTGTATCTGGGTAAAATCGTTTCTTATGCTCAAGGTTTCTCCCAGTTACGTGCCGCATCTGAAGAGAATAAATGGGATCTCAACTATGGCGAGATTGCTAAGATCTTCCGTGCGGGCTGTATTATCCGTGCCCAGTTCCTGCAGAAAATCACCGATGCGTATGCAGAAAACCCAGCCATTGCCAACTTGTTGTTAGCACCATACTTCAAGCAAATTGCTGACGAATATCAGCAGGCGCTGCGTGATGTGGTTTCATACGCGGTGCAGAACGGTATTCCAACACCGACCTTCTCTGCAGCTATTTCTTACTACGATAGCTACCGTTCAGCAGTTCTGCCTGCCAACTTGATTCAGGCGCAGCGTGACTACTTCGGCGCGCATACTTACAAGCGAACTGATAAAGAAGGTGTGTTCCATACCGAATGGCTTGATTAAAATCTATCTATAGATGTTTTATCCAGCGGTCCTTTCGGGGACCGTTTTTTTTAAGATAAGCTCTCTGGTTTTCTATGCTAATCCTGAGTATAGTTGATGCTACTGTTGTAAATGTAACAATTTAGTAACATTAAAAAGGTGTTTTGAGCTGTAAACGAAAACATACTTTTCAACAAATTTTTTTATAACCCCTTGTTATACTAGCGCTGTAAACAATTACCTCTCTGAACAATTTCGATTAGGGTAACCATGAATCAAAATAGCAATGATGTGATAAAAAATCGCATCGACAGCAACGAAGAATCTATTGATTTGATTGATCTTTTAATGCAGTTGTGGAAAGGGAAAGTGACTATTATCGCTTTCGCTGTAGCGACCGTTATTCTTGCAGTGATCTATTTGTTTGTTGCTAAAGAGAAATGGACCTCTGAAGCTATTATCACATTGCCGGACTCAGGGCAAATCGCGAATTATAACAACTCAATGGACGTTTTGTATGGCACAGGGGCTCCGACGATTGTCGATGTCCAGCAGCGTTTCTTTAGCCGTTTTAACTCTGCTTTATCTGCATTGTCTGAACAGTTAGATAATCAAGAAAAACCTGAAAAGCTGACGATAACGCAGTCGGTCAAAGATCAGCCGGTCCCACTGAAAGTAAGCTATGTGGCGACAAGTGCAGCAGATGCGCAAAAAACGCTCACAACTTATATTCAGCAAATCAACAAACGTGTGGTTACTGAACTGGATGATGACTTGCAAACCAGCATTAATTCTAAAGTTGACGATCTGAAAGTAGATTTAGCAACTAAAGAAAAAATTGCTCAGGAACGCAAAGACAAGCGTCTGGAGATCCTGAATCAGGCATTGATTGTTGCGCAGCAATCCAACATCAAAAATACCCTGGTTCAGCAGGCTGAAACGCTGTCTGAAGACACCTTGTTTGTACTGGGTAGCGATGCGCTCTCTGCGACCATAAAGAACGAAGCAACTCGTCCATTGCCGTTGGATGAGTCTTACTTCAATGCGCGCCAAACTTTGTTAGCGATTAGCGCTTTGAAATCTAAACCAGATACCACTTACGCGTTTCGCTACGTGATGAAACCAAGTTTACCTATTCGACGTGATAGCCCGAAAAAGGGACTGACGCTTGTATTAGGTGCTTTGGTAGGGCTGATTCTTGGCTCGGGTGTTGTGCTTGGTCGTAACGCATTGCGTAACTATAAGCCTGTTGTATAGGTATCAATGATAGTCATAGGAAAGGCCGCAAACGCGGCCTTTTTTACATCTAAACGTCCTAAACCTACTTATGCCTCTCCCGTAAATTCTCAATCACCGCGCTTAAATCCAGCTCCTGATCCTGCAATAGCACCAGCAAGTGGTAGACCAAATCCGATGCTTCATTCTTCAGCTCAAAGCGGTCATTAACCGTTGCTGCCAGCGCCGTTTCCACGCCTTCTTCACCCACTTTCTGGGCAATACGCTTGGTTCCACTTGCGTATAGTTTCGCGGTATACGAACTTTCCGGGTCTGCACTCTTACGCGAGGCCAGCAGTTGCTCAAGTTGATACAAGAAGTGCCAGTCATGATGGGTTTCACCGAAGCAGCTTGAGGTGCCTAAATGGCAGGTTGGTCCAATTGGGTTCACCAGAATCAGCAGCGTGTCGTTATCGCAATCTGGGGCAATACTGACCACGCCCAGGAAGTTTCCGGAGGTTTCACCTTTGGTCCACAAACGCTGTTTGGTGCGGGAGAAGAACGTCACTTTTCCGCTTTGTTCAGTCTGTGCCAGCGCTTCCGCATTCATGTATCCCAGCATCAACACTTCGCCAGATTTCGCGTGTTGGACGATGACCGGCATCAGGCCAGCGGTTTTTTCCCAGTCCAGTTTTTCTCTTTGTTCTTGTGTTAGCACACTCTTATCTCCACGCCTTGTTGAGCCAGAAAAAGTTTCAACTCACCAATATTGATAATTTGCTTATGGAACACAGATGCAGCCAGTGCGCCGTCGACATCTGCATCACGGAAGGCTTCAAGGAAGTGTTCCATGGTTCCCGCACCGCCAGATGCAATTAATGGCACGTGGCAAACTTCACGCACTTTCTTCAATTGCTCCAGATCGTAACCGTTACGCACACCATCCTGGTTCATCATATTTAGGACGATTTCCCCGGCACCGCGCTTTTGCACTTCCTGCACCCAGTCCACGGTTTCCCACTGCGTTACGCGCGTGCGGCTTTCGTCACCGGTATATTGATTGACGTGATATTTGCCGGTTTCGCTATCAAACCAGGTATCAATACCCACCACAATACACTGCACGCCAAAACGGTCCGCCAGACGAGTGATTAGCTCTGGATCTGCCAGAGCAGGGGAGTTGATGGAAATCTTATCCGCGCCATATGAGAGAATTTGCGCGGCATCTTCAATCGACTTAATCCCGCCTGCCACGCAGAAAGGTATATCGATAACTTCCGCCACGCGCGACACCCAGCTTTTGTCGACCACACGGCCATCGCTGGAGGCGGTAATGTCGTAGAACACCAGTTCGTCTGCACCTTCCGCAGCATAACGTTGTGCCAGCGGCACGATATCACCGATGATTTCATGGTTGCGGAACTGCACACCTTTTACGACTTGCCCGTCGCGTACGTCCAGGCAAGGAATTATCCGTTTTGCCAGCATGAAATCGCCTCCGTTACGTTGAATTTCCCTTCCAGCAGTGCGCGACCAACAATCACACCTTGTACGCCAGTGCCACGCAGTGCGGCTATATCGTCAATGTCGCCAATGCCGCCGGATGACTGGAACGCCACTTGCGGGAAACGTGCGCAAACTTCTTCATACAGCGAAACGTTCGAACCCGCCAGCGTGCCATCGCGAGAAATATCGGTACACAGAACGTGCTTGAGCCCAACGGGTAGATAGGTTTCCACTAGTTCTTCAAGCGAAACGCCGGAGTTCTCTTGCCAGCCACTCACCGCAACATGTTTGTTGCCTTGTTCATCGATACGCACATCCAGCGCTAGCACCAGTGCATCCGCGCCAAAACGCGTAAACCAGCCTTTCACCACTTCAGGTGATTTAACGGCGGTTGAGCCCACCACTACGCGGGCGACACCGGCTTCCAGCAACGCGGCCACATCGTCTTCTGTACGGACTCCACCGCCGACCTGAACCGGAATATTGACGCCAGCCACCAGTGTTTTAATCAGTGGGATTTGGCGTTTTGCCGGGTCTTTTGCGCCCGTCAAATCGACCAGGTGCAACACCTGCGCACCTTGTGCTTCGTAATCTTGCAGGCGCGGTAACGGATCGTTGCCGTAATCGCGCTGTTGGCCGTAATCCCCCTGATGGAGGCGCACCACTGTGCCGTCTATTAAATCGAGAGCGGGAATGATCATGGTGCTTACATCTCCAGGAAGTTTTTTAGTAATTTTGCGCCTGCCGCACCCGAGCGTTCCGGGTGGAATTGCACACCAAAGAAGTTATCTTTTTGCACCGCTGCGGTGAAGGCTTCGCCGTAGCTGGCTTGCGCGATGGTATTGGCGCAAACCGGCATCGCGTAGCTGTGCACAAAGTAAAAATAATCGCCATCGTCGATGCCACGGAACAAGCGGTCGCCCGCTTTCGGGTAAACGCGGTTCCAGCCCATGTGTGGCAAAGGCAAACCGTGGTCGACCATTTTCAACACCGGTTGCTCGATAATGCCCAGCATATCTATGCCGTTGCTTTCGTCGCTGCGCGCGCCTAATAGCTGCATGCCGAGGCAAATCCCCAGTACCGGTTGGGTACAGGCTTTAATGAGATCGACCAGTTCACGCTCGCGGATTTGGTTCATTGCCGCCTGAGCGGTACCCACGCCGGGTAAAAAGAGTTTATCGGCGCGTAGCACCACATCCGGGTCGCGGCTGACCAAAGGCTCATAGCCGTGGCGCTGAATGGCTGATTTTACCGAATGCAGGTTGGCGCAGCCGGTATCGAGGATCACCACATCCATCACAACACTCCTTTCGAGGAGGGCAGCGTATCACCTTCAACTTTAATCGCCTGGCGCAGCGTGCGGCCAAAGACTTTAAACAGGCTTTCGACACGGTGATGGTCGTTTTTTCCTTTGGTTTTCAGGTGCAGCGTCACGCCCATGGTGTATGACAGCGAACGGAAGAAGTGCTCGACCATCTCGGTGCTCAAATCACCCACGCGCTGGAAGTTGTACTCGGCTTTATATTCAAGGTGCGGGCGGCCAGAAATATCCAGCGCACAGCGTGCCAGGCATTCGTCCATCGGCAAGGTGAAACCAAAGCGCGTAATACCGCGTTTGTCACCCAGAGCAATTTTCAGCGCTTCGCCCAGTGCCAGGCCGGTGTCTTCAACGGTGTGGTGGTCGTCGATATAAAGATCACCTTTCACGCTGATATCCATCCGGAAACCGCCGTGGGTCGCAATCTGGTCCAGCATGTGGTCGAAGAAGCCCACACCGGTATTGATTTTGCTGCCGCCTTCGCGGTCGAGCCAAACCTGCACGTCGATTTGCGTCTCTTTGGTGGCGCGTTCAACATGGGCGTAGCGGTCACGTTTAGTCAGCTTTTCGCCGATCATCGGCCAGTTCAGCGTTTCGCCGTGGTAGCGTAAACCCTGAATCCCCATGTTTTCAGCCAGTTCGATATCTGTCGCACGGTCACCAATCACATAGCTGTTTGGCTTATCCAGCACACCTTCTTCCAGGTAACCTTTCACCAGAGCAATTTTAGGCTTACGGCAATCGCAATTGTCCGCAGGTAAGTGCGGGCAAATCAGCACATCGTCAAAATTTACGCCCTGCGAGGTAAACACTTGCATCATCAGGTTGTGCGGGCCGTCGAAATCCGCCTGCGGGAAACTGTCGGTTCCCAAACCATCCTGATTGGTGATCATCACCAGCTTGTAGCCCGCTTTTTGTAATTGCAGCAGAGCGGGGATCACCGCTGGCTCAAAGGCTAACTTGTCCATGCGATCCACCTGGAAATCTTTCGGTGGCTCGGAAATTAAGGTGCCGTCACGGTCGATAAAAAGAATTTTCTGGCTCACACGCCCTCCGTGGCCGTCAGGCCGGGTTGTTCACGCAGCGCAGCAAGGGTGCGCTCGCACTCAAGACGGGTGCCAACGGTAATCCGCAGGCAGCCGCTTAATGATGGTTGTTTGTTTTGGTCACGTAAGATAATGCCCTGATCCCACAGAGATTTAAATACAGCACTTGAGGCGGTGATGCGCGCGATGACATAGTTTGTTTCGGAGTCGAAAACTTGCTCAACGCAGTCAATGTCTTGCAGTGCGGTGACCAGGAATTGGCGATTCACCAGCACTTGCGCCACACGTTCGCGCATCGCATTAATGCCTTGCGGGCTTAATGCCTGAGCGGCGATATCAGCAACCGGCGTCGAAAGCGGATAAGGCGCGATGACTTTCATCAGCAAGTTAATCACTTCTTCATTCGCCAGGGTGAAACCACAGCGTAATCCGGCCAGCGCAAATGCTTTGGAGAGTGTACGCAGCACCACAAGGTGCGGATATTCATTCAACCAGCCAGCGAGTGTGGCCTGCGGGCAAAACTCAATATAGGCTTCGTCGGCTACCACCAGTGCTTTACCGCGTGCCATTTCCAGCAGAACACGCAAATCCTGAGGATTGATCAACTGTCCGGTGGGGTTGTTCGGGCTGCAAACGTAAATCACTTTCACGCCATCAAGATTTTCGGCGATAGCGGGCAAATCAAGTTGCCAGTCTTCCAGTGCCTGCACGGTGCGGCATTCTACGCCAATGGTTTCAGCGCTGACGCTATACATGCCGTAAGTCGGCGGGCAATACAGCACAGCGTCTTTACCCGGTTCGCAAAATGCGCGGATCAGCAGTTCGATACCTTCATCGGCACCACGGCTTACCAAAACTTGCTCGGGTTTCACGCCAGCGTATTCGGCGTAGCGCTCAATCACCAGTTTTGGCTGGCATTCCGGATAGCGGTTCAGCGTCTGTTGCGTCAGCTGATATTCCACTGCCGTGGGATATTCATTGGCGTTTAACCACACATCGCCATTACCGCCCAGACGGCGAGCCGACTGGTAAGGGGTCAGGGCGCGGACATTTTCGCGGGCTAACTCAATAATGCTCATTGCATCTCCTTCAGCGCAGCAACGCGCAGGGTAACAGCGTTTTTGTGGGCATCCAGCAACTCGGCGGCGGCCAGAGTTTCAATGGTTTTAGCCAGGCTTGCAAAACCTTGTGGCGAGAGTTCCTGAACCGTCATACGTTTCTGGAAATCCGCCAGCCCAAGGCTTGAACAGGTCGAGGTGTAACCGTAGGTCGGCAGGACGTGGTTGGTGCCAGAAGCGTAGTCGCCAGCCGATTCCGGTGACCAGTCACCGAGGAACACCGAACCGGCACTGCTGATAGAGTCGACCAGGTCGCGGGCGTTACGCGTCTGGATAATCAGGTGCTCCGGGCCGTACTGGTTAGAAATCTCAATGCACTGCTCTAAATCACGGGCCACAATCAGGCGGCTGCTTTCCAGAGCTTTACGCGCCGTTTCAGCACGTGGAAGTGCGGCAAGCTGGCGTTCGACGGCTTCGGCAACGGCTTGCGCCATTTGCGCGTCAGGGGTCAGTAAAATAACTTGTGAATCCGGGCCGTGTTCTGCCTGAGAAAGCAGGTCGGATGCCACGAAGTCAGGCGTTGCACCGCTGTCGGCAATCACTAAAACTTCAGACGGGCCAGCGGGCATGTCGATTGCCGCGCCATCAAGACGCTGGCTGACCTGGCGTTTGGCTTCGGTGACAAAAGCGTTGCCTGGTCCGAAAATTTTATCCACTTTTGGGATGCTTTCGCTACCCAGTGCCAGCGCGGCAATAGCCTGTGCGCCGCCGACCTGAAACACTTCCTGCACACCACACAGTTGCGTGGCATAGAGAATTTCATCGGCAATCGGCGGTGGTGAACACAACACCACTTTTTTGCAGCCGGCAATACGGGCTGGCGTGGCAAGCATCAATACGGTTGAAAACAGCGGGGCAGAGCCGCCAGGGATATATAAACCGACGGAGGCAACCGGGCGCGTCACTTGTTGGCAGCGTACGCCAGGCATGGTTTCAATATCGACAGTCGCCAGTTGCTGAGCCACGTGGAATTTTTCAATATTCGCAACAGCCACCGCCATCGCATCTTTAATTTCTGAACCCAGGCGCGCCACGGCTGCGGCAATTTCCTGCTCGCTGACTTTCAGTTGTTGCACATCGGTTTTATCGAACTTTGCGCTGTATTCGCGCAACGCCGCATCACCGTTGGCTTTCACATTATTAAGTATTTCAGCAACCGTGCGGGTAATGCTTTCCGATGCAGAAATGGCAGGGCGGGTGAGCAACGCCTGTTGCGCTGCTGCATCGCACTCATTCCAGTTAATCAACGTATTGAAGTTTGCCATGGTGTTACTCCATCATCTTCTCAATTGGTAACACCAGAATTGAACTGGCTCCCAGCGCTTTCAGTTTTTCCATGGTTTCCCAGAACAGGGTTTCACTACTCACCATGTGCATCGCTACGCGTTGCTGGTCGCCCGCCAGTGGCAGAATGGTTGGACGTTCAGCGCCTGGCAGCAGAGAAATAATTTCATCCAGACGCTCGCTTGGTGCATGCAACATAATGTATTTCGATTCACGTGCCTGAATCACACCCTGGATGCGGGTCATCAGTTTGTCGATCAGTTGTTGTTTTGCTTCTGGCATTTCGCCGTCACGCTGAATCAGGCAGGCTTTAGAGCGGTAAATTACTTCTACTTCGCGCAGGCCGTTAGCTTCAAGTGTTGCGCCAGTAGAAACCAGGTCACAAATCGCATCCGCCAGTCCCGCACGTGGTGCAACTTCCACAGAACCGTTCAGTAAACAGGATTTGAATTGCACGCCTTTGCCATCAAGGTAGCGCTTTAACAGGTGCGGATAAGAAGTAGCGATACGTTTATTGTTGAGGCTTGCCGGGCCATCCCAGGGCTCATCAACTGAAATCGCCAGTGAGAAACGGCAGCCACCGAAATCAAGGCGACGCAGCGTGAAGTAACGCGGGTCTTCGCCTTGGGCGCGGCGCGTCAGCAACTCTTCTTCCAGCACGTTCTCGCCAATAATGCCGAGGTCGACCACACCGTCCATAATCAGCCCAGGAATATCGTCATCACGGACACGCAAAATGTCGATTGGCATATTTTCTGCCAGCGCAATCAGGCGCTGAGTGTGCAGGTTGATTTTTATGCCACAGCGAGCGAGCAATTCGCGTGAATCATCGCTTAAACGGCCTGATTTCTGAATAGCTATGCGTAAACGGTTGTTGTCTAACATGGGTAAATACTCCTGGTAAATTCTTGTCTGACGCCCAAAAAAAAGCCCCCGGAAGAAATCTTCCGGGGGCTTATTGACTCGTTCATGCACCACTGGAAGATTTTTCTGTCTCCCAGCACACATCGCCTGAAAGACTAGTCAGGATGATGGTGATGATAGTGGTTAGTATTTTGAACGCGTGTCATAAAATTCTCGTATGAATGACTATTCATTGTGTGCAATTAACCTAAACCAGTTCCCCCTTTCAGCGCAAGTGCTTTTTATCCCCGCAATTAATATTCTGTTTAGCAGCACTGATTGTCAGTTGCGCAGTCCTGGCGTAGCCTTAATCAAGAGCTAAAAATCGCAGCAGTGAGAAATGCTGCAATCCAGGAGAGAATGCATGAAAAAAGTTGCGATTGTCGGGTTAGGCTGGCTGGGAATGCCGCTTGCGATGTCTTTGTCAGCGCGGGGTTGGCAAGTGACAGGAAGCAAAACCACCCTTGATGGCGTCGAGGCCGCGCGCATGAGCGGTATCGACAGTTATCAACTGCAACTGACCCCTGAACTGATTTGCGAGAGCGACGATCTAGATGCATTGCTCGATGTGGATGCGTTGGTCATCACGCTGCCTGCTCGGCGCACCGGTGAAGGCGACGATTTTTATCTGCAGGCGGTGCAGGAAATTGTCGACAGCGCGTTAGCTCACGATATTCCGCGTATCATTTTCACTAGCTCCACCTCGGTGTATGGCGAAAGAGAAGGAACGGTGAAAGAAACGTCGCCACTTGAGCCGGTTACCGCCAGTGGTCGCGTACTTAAAGAGCTGGAAACCTGGTTACATGATTTGCCTGGGACGTCGGTCGATATTCTGCGCCTGGCGGGGTTAGTCGGGCCGGAACGCCATCCCGGCCGCTTTTTAGCTGGAAAAACTGACGTGGCGAATGGTGCACATGGCGTCAATCTGGTGCATCTGGAAGATGTCATTTCAGCAATTACGCTGTTGTTACAGGCTCCAAAGGGCGGTCACATCTATAATTTATGTGCGCCAGATCACCCAACGCGTGCCGAGTTCTATTCTTTGATGGCACGTCAGATGAATCTCGACGCACCACAGTTCAGAACTGAAGTGCAAAATGGCCGCGGTAAGCTGGTGGATGGCAACCGTATTTGCAATGAACTTGGGTTTGAATATCAGTATCCAAACCCGCTGGTGATGCCCATGCAGTAACTGCTGTGGGGCATGACTCGTGACTGCCAGGAACGAGTATGAAACCACTGCTGGATGTATTGATCATTCTCGATACCCTTGATAAAGAAGGGAGCTTTGCTGCGGCGGCGGCAAAGCTCTTCAAAACGCCTTCCGCACTCAGTTACACCGTTCAAAAACTCGAAAACGACCTTAATATCCAGATCCTCGACCGCTCCGGCCACCGCGCGCGTTTTACGCGAACGGGTCAACTTCTGCTGGAAAAAGGCCGCGAAGTGCTGCATTCCGTACGCGAACTTGAACAGCAGGCAATCAAACTTCATCAGGGCTGGGAAAATGAGCTGGTGATCGGCGTCGACGATTCGTTTCCCTTTTCTTTGCTGACGCCGCTGATCGAAGCTTTTTACAAAAGTTACAGCGTGACACGGCTGAAATTCATCAACGGTGTGCTGGGTGGTTCATGGGAAGCGCTGACCGAAGGGCGGGCCGATATTATTGTTGGTGCGATGAGTGACCCGCCATCCCTCAGCGGTTTCGGTTTTACCTTGCTCGGCCAACTCGAAAGCGTGTTTGTAGTCGCACCTCATCATCCACTGGCCGATGCCGAAGAGCCGCTGAATCGCCGTGTCATTAAACGCAGTCGTGCGGTTATTGTGGGGGATACTTCGCGTCTGGAACCGTCACGATCGATGCATTTACTCGAAGATCAAGATGCTATCACCGTTTTTGACTTCAAAACCAAACTCGAATTACAGATAAGCGGCATTGGTTGCGGCTACGTTCCGCGCTATATGGCGCAGCGTTTTATCGAAAGCGGCGTGTTGATTGAAAAAGACGTCGTTTCCCATGTGCCTTTTGTGCCGGTGTGGATTGGCTGGAATGAACAAACCGCAGGGCTTGCCAGTGAATGGTGGCGCGAGCAAATCGTCAATAATCCTGAAATCGCTGTGGTGTACGGAACCTCGAAAAATAATACCAATGGGTGAGTGGCAGGTCATATTCATCACATCTATTGTTTATAGTGGAACGATATTTCTTCGAAAAGTGTCTTCGCGTTTAAATTCTCTCCTCAACTTTGTTTTGTTGAGGTTTTTTGTGCGCAAGGAGTCTGTATGAAGCAAACCAATCAGCAATGGCAGTCACGGCGTGAGCAAGCAGTTCCGCATGGGGTCGGCAATGCGTTGCCGGTCTATATTGAAAAAGCGAAAAATGCGGAAATTTGGGACGTTGAAGGCAAACGCTATATTGATTTTGCTTCTGGTATTGCGGTGCTGAATACCGGGCATAACCATCCCGCAGTGATTGATGCAGTACGTCAACAGCTTGAACAATTCACCCATCCTTGTTTCCAGGTCACGCCTTACGGCAACTATATTGAGCTTGCCGAACGGTTGAATAAACTGGTGCCGATAAGCGCACCTTGCCAGACCTTGTTCCTGACAACAGGAGCAGAAGCGGTGGAAAATGCCATTAAAGTGGCGCGTATTGCTACCGGGCGTTCGGCCATTATTGCATTTCGTGGCGCGTTCCATGGGCGCACGCTGCTGGGCATGGCGTTAACCGGTAAAGTTCAGCCGTATAAAAAAGGTTATGGCCCGTTCCCGGCTGGTATTTACCACGCGCCATATCCTGCTGCTTATCTTGGTGTAAGTGACACTCAGGCTTTGGCATCACTGGCGGGTATTTTTGCCGCTGATGTTTCGCCGGATGAAGTTGCCGCCATCATTATTGAACCGGTACAAGGGGAAGGGGGCTTTTATGCAGCATCACCTTCCTTTATGAAACAATTGCGTGCGCTATGTGATAAGCACGGGATTGTGTTAATTGCCGACGAAATTCAAAGTGGTTTCTGCCGTACCGGTAAAACCTTTGCTATTGAACACAGCGGCGTGGAGCCGGATCTCGTCACCATGGCCAAAAGCCTGGCGGGTGGCTTCCCGTTATCCGCGCTAGTCGGTAAGAAATCGTTGTTTGAAAAAGCGATGCCGGGTGGGCTCGGCGGTACTTATGCCGGGTCACCGGTGGCAATTGCAGCAGCGCTGGCCGTTACAGACATTATTGAGCAGGAAAATCTCAATCAGCGTGCCCAGATTATTGGCGAGCAAATCACCCTGCGTTTACAGCAAATGGCAGAGCAATTTGACTGCATCGGTGATGTGCGTGGATACGGGGCAATGATTGCGATGGAACTGGTCGAAGAGCGTGACAGCCATCGTCCGAATAAAGAATTAACTCAGGCACTTGTCAAAGAAGCAGGCAAGCAGGGACTGGTTTTATTGTCCTGCGGCGTGCGTGCGAATGTGATTCGTTTTCTTGTCCCTTTAACAGCCGAAAAAGAAATTGTTAATGAGGGCCTCAATATCTTGTCTTCTTGCCTCGAATTAGTGCAAAATACGCGCCTCACTAAATGAGAACAAAAAACCGACGTTAAACGCGTCGGTTATTTTTTTGCATTAAGTTCAAGCAGTCAAACAGGCATCCGCCAAAAAAACCAAGAGGCCGGGCTTCGTACCGGATAGATACTAGCTTTTAAAAAACGACAGTCGTGTCGCCGAGGAAATTTAGATGGGGCAGCTTTTTGCTTTTGCGCAGGTATTCGCCGTTTGGGGGAATGACCATGTCGCTTAACGTCACCGCAGGTGCAAAATCTCGTGTTGAACTCCGTAAGAGCCTTACGCTTATTCCGGTAGTAATGATGGGCCTCGCTTATATGCAGCCTATGACCTTGTTCGATACATTTGGGATTGTATCTGGCCTTACCGACGGACATGTCGCGACGGCTTACGCGTTTGCCCTTGTGGCAATTTTGTTCACCGCGTTAAGTTATGGAAAGCTAGTACGCCGCTTCCCGTCTGCGGGTTCCGCTTATACCTACGCTCAAAAAGCAATCCACCCAGTGGTTGGCTTTATGGTGGGCTGGTCGGCATTGCTTGATTATCTGTTCATGCCGATGATCAACATTTTGCTGGCTAAAATCTATTTTGAAGCCCTGGTGCCGTCTATCCCATCGTGGATTTTCGTGGTGCTGCTGGTTGGCTTTATGACTATCTCCAACCTGCGCGGCATTAAAACCGTGGCAAACTTCAACAGTCTGATTGTTGTGCTGCAGATGATTGTTATGGTTGTTATCACCGGTCTGGTTATTTACGGTGTGGCAAACGGCGAAGGTGCCGGTACGCTTGCCAGCACACGTCCATTCTGGTCTGAGCACGCCAACGTGGTGCCGATGATAACTGGTGCGACCATATTATGTTTCTCGTTCCTTGGTTTTGACGGCATCAGCTCGCTGTCTGAAGAAACCAAAGATGCAGGCCGTGTCATCCCGAAAGCGATTTTCCTGACCGCCCTGATTGGCGGCGTGATCTTCGTTGTGGTGTCTTACTTCCTGCAACTGTACTTCCCGGACATCTCTCGCTTCCATGATCCGGACGCGTCGCAGCCTGAAATCATGCTGTTCGTGGCAGGCAAAGCCTTCCAGTTCGGTATCCTGATTTTCTCCTGCGTGACCGTTCTGGCTTCTGGTATGGCGGCACACGCGGGCGTTTCACGCCTGATGTATGTGATGGGCCGTGATGGCGTGTTCCCGGAGCGTTTCTTCGGCTACATTCATCCGAAATGGCGTACCCCTGCGCTGAACGTGGTTCTGGTGGGTATCATTGCATTGTTCTCGGTTAAATTTGACCTGGTTACTGCGACTGCGCTGATTAACTTCGGTGCGCTGGTGGCGTTCACCTTCGTTAACCTGTCAGTGATTTCCCAGTTCTGGATCCGCGAAGGCCGTAACAAGACCATCAAAGATCACTTCAACTATCTGGTGCTGCCAACTTGTGGCGCGCTGACAGTGGGTGCATTGTGGATTAACCTGGAAGAAAGCTCGATGATTCTGGGTCTGATTTGGGCGGCTATCGGCCTGACCTATCTGGCCTTTGTGACTCGTCGCTTCCGTAACCCGGTTCCACAGTTCAACGAAGATTTAGCGTAATCGCTAAACACCAAAAAGGCCGCGCAAGCGGCCTTTTTGTTA
The DNA here is from genome assembly GCF_004361975.1 of Buttiauxella sp. JUb87. NCBI lineage: Bacteria > Pseudomonadati > Pseudomonadota > Gammaproteobacteria > Enterobacterales > Enterobacteriaceae > Buttiauxella > Buttiauxella sp. JUb87. The sequence continues at coordinate 1,175,047 of NZ_SNVY01000001.1, read as the reverse complement.
TGGATGCTTCGTCCTGAACGGGTCTTGTCCTTTGTAGGTCGGATAAGCTTGCGCCATCCGACATCTTGCTATCACCCCACTAAAAACTGCGCATACTCGAACAACTCCTTCAACAACGCCGTCTTCTCTTTATCACTTTCATGCAGGTTATACAGCGCTTCCAGTTCTTGCGCGTAGGCTTGCAACGCTTCCTGAGACAACACTTCACGGCGATGCTGCAACCAGCGCTGCTGCTCGGCTTCATCCAGGGTGCCTGGGAAGTTACGCGCCCGATAATTAAACAACAGCTTCTCAATCCGTTTATCGGCGAAGGTAATGTCCAGCGCGGGTAAATTCTGCGGATCGGTTTGCAGCACAATACGCATGGCTGCGCGGTCGGCATCGCTGAAAAAGCCGTTATACAGCTGCGCATCAACATTATCTGAAGGCACAAAAGGCTCAGCTTCAGCAAAAATCGCCACCGCTTTCTCGCGTACGGAAGGGTGCTCTCGCAATAGCTTCAGGTTATCCAGGCAACGTTGACGATCGATTCCTAAACGTTCTGCATCTTCCGGGCGCAACGTATTCGCCACCGCTAAGACCGGGCATTTATTCAAATGAACCAGCTTGATTGGCACGGCCGCAGTATCACCAAGTGCGGCTTTCGGCGTATACAACCGCTCGCGCAACGCATCCGCATCCAGCTCCAGAAGTGGAGAAATATCACCCGCCAAATCGACCATAATCACCGCGTTTTTGTTATCCGGGTGCCAGGCGAGTGGGGCAATCCAACTGGTGTTACCGCGCCACGCGCCAAACATTCCCGAGACATGTACCAGCGGTTTCATCTGCGGAACATCAATCAGCGTGGTGAGTTTGTGTTTGGAACGGTGGCTGTAGAGATACTCAAACAGGCGCGGCTGGCGGGTTTTCACTAGTTGTGCCATCGCGATAGTGGCGTACACATCAGACATCGCATCGTGTGCATTCGCATGCTCAATGCCGTTGGCTTTGGTCAAATGTTCAAGGCGGAAGCTCGGCAAACCGTCTTCGTTTTCCGGCCAGACAATTCCTTCCGGGCGCAATGCGTAACAGGCGCGCATCACATCGAGCAAATCCCAGCGCGAATTATCGTTTTGCCAGCTCCAGCCATACGGATCATAAAAGTTACGGTAAAAGATATTGCGCGTCACTTCATCATCAAAGCGCACATTGTTGTAACCCACGACGCAGGTTTTTGGATGGGTAAAAATGGTGTGGATGCGTTTTGCAAAATCCGCTTCGTTGACGCCACGCGCCAGCGCTTGTTGCGGAGTAATGCCGGTAATCATCACGGCTTCTGGCTGTGGCAGATAGTCATCCGCCGGTTTGCAGTAAAAAACTTCCGGTTCGCCAATCACGTTAAATTCAGCATCGGTACGAATAGCCGCGAATTGCGCCGGGCGGTCGAGCGATGGACTTTTACCGAAGGTTTCATAATCATGAAAAAGGAAGGTCGGTTGTTGCGTTGTCTTATCCACGGTTTACTCCCGCCCTTGAGTGTTGTTTAACGTACTGTTATTAAACTGAAATCCCACTAAAACCCTCTCCATGTGCCAATCATTGTTATCAGGTACTGCAACCGCCAATGGTAAACCATTAACCGCCCTGCAAGAAGTCTTCGCGATGACGGAATAGTATATTCCTCAACTGTATGCGAGCGCTCTCATTCATATATTTTTGCAATTTAATTGCGAAAAAAGTCGCAAACTGCAGTAAAAGTGGCGGCTGAATTTTTTGTTACTGAGGGTATATCGTTGAAGATCCGTCTGTTTGTTGTCTGTTCCTTGCTGTCACTTTCTGCTCACTCCGCTTTTGCCGACGATACCTTTGTTAATGCGCCACCCCCTCCACAAATTCAGGCGGGCTCTTGGGTATTGATGGATTACACCACCGGGCAAATTCTGGCAGCGGAAAATGAGCATGTGCGACGCAACCCGGCGAGTCTGACCAAGCTGATGACCGGATACGTGGTCGATCGTGCCATCGACAGTGGCCGCATCACGGCAAACGACATGGTCACTGTCGGCAAAGATGCCTGGGCAAAAGGTAATCCGGTATTTGATGGCTCGTCGCTAATGTTCCTGAAAGCGGGTGACCGACTGACAGTCCATGACCTCAGCCGCGGGTTAATTATTGATTCAGGGAATGATGCTTGTGTTGCTCTGGCAGATTACGTCGCCGGTGGGCAGCCACAATTTGTAGCGATGATGAACAAATACGTGCAGCAGCTCCGCCTGCGCGATACCCACTTCGAAACGGTTCATGGTCTGGATGCACCTGGCCAGCACAGCACAGCCTATGATCTTGCGGTACTTTCGCGTGCAATAATCCACGGTGAACCCGAGTTTTATCACATGTATAGTGAGCGCAGCCTCACCTGGAATGGCATCACGCAACAGAACCGTAATGGTTTGTTGTGGGACAAAGGGCTGAATGTGGACGGCCTGAAGACCGGCCATACTGCGAGCGCTGGCTTTAATCTTATTGCGTCAAGCGTGGTCGGTGAGCGCCGTTTAATTGCGGTGGTCATGGGCGCTGAAAGCCCGAAAGGGCGCGAAGATCAGGCGCGGAAATTACTGCACTGGGGCCAGGATAATTTCGATACCGTACAGGTTCTGCATAAAGGCAAAAAAATTGGTACTGAGGCTATCTGGTACGGTGATAAAAAACAGATCGAAGTTGGTACAAATCAGGATGTTTTTTTGGCGCTGCCAAAATCTGAAGTCCCTAACATCAAAGCTAAATATGTCCTCGACAAGCAAGAGATCGAAGCGCCGATTGCTGCCAACCAACATGTGGGTGAAATCGAGCTTTTTGATCGCGACAAGCTGATTGCCCACTGGCCGTTGGTGACGCTAACGGGCGTCAAAAAGGGCAGCACATGGTCGCGGTTTAGCGACTATCTGAGCCACAAATTGTAATTCCTTAATCAGTGTTAAAAGGGTCGACAGTCATGTCGGCCCTTTTTTTCATCTGAACGGCTGGTCTGTACTACGATCTACAGGCGGATCTACAGGCGAAAGTTTTTCAAAAAGCGATCCTGCTCGCAAAGCAACCACATCACCCTGACAATGGATTGTTTCCCTGCACAAGAGTGGTGTATAAACATACAGTATTTTTAAATCTGTCAGGAGGTCATATGGAATTTAACGTACAACAAGTGAATGAACGTAAAGTCGCTGGTTTTCATATGGTTGGGCCGTGGGAACAAACGGTCCATCAGGGCTTTGAGCAACTTGCCCTGTGGGTCAAAACTCACCAGATAGCCGGGGAAGAATGGCTGGCGGTTTATTACGACAATCCCGATGTCGTACCCGCAGAAAAACTGCGCTGCGACACCGTGGTCTCGGTGGCTGAAAACTTTACCGTGCCGGATAACAGTGAAGGCGTGATTGTGACGAGCATCCAGGGCGGCCAGTATGCGGTGGCACGCGCCCGCGTGGATGACAACGACTTTGCCAAGCCGTGGAATCTGTTTTTTGACAGCGTCCTTGCTAATAATAGCTACCAGATAACCGGAAAACCCTGCTTCGAACACTATCTTAACGATGGTTCAGAAAGTGGAGTATGGGAAATAGACATGTATATTCCGGTGGCAGATCAAGTCTGATGCTAAAGGGGGCTTATGCCCCCTAACTTTGTGATGTTCATTCCATAAAAACAGGTACAATCCCGTTTTTTATTTTCTGGGGAACTGAGTGTGCGTCCTGACAAATCACTAAGCCCATTTGAGATCCGCATATACCGCAATTACCGTATCGTGCATGGGATCCGCATCGCACTGGCTTTTATTCTCACCTTTCTTATTGTTCATCTTCTGAAAGTGCCCGAAGGGACATGGCCGTTGATCACGCTTGTGGTGGTCATGGGGCCGATCTCTTTTTGGGGCAACGTCGTGCCACGCGCCTTTGAGCGAATTGGTGGGACGATATGCGGTGCAGTCATGGGACTTGTGGCGCTAAAACTTGAGCTGTTCTCGCTACCGCTGATGTTGGTGTGGTGTGCCATTGCCATGTTCATCTGCGGCTATCTGGCGTTGGGGAAACGCCCGTATCAAGCTCTGCTGATTGGTATCACTCTTGCGGTGGTGGTTGGCGCACCGGCAGGAGACATGGAAATTGCCCTTTGGCGCAGCGGCGATGTTATCTTCGGCTCGTTGCTGGCGATGTTATTTACCAGCATTTATCCGCAGCGCGCCTTTATCCACTGGCGCATACAAATGGCGAACTTCGTCACCGCCTTTGGCCGGGTTTACAACGCGGGCTTCTCACCTAATTTATTAGAGCGCCCCAGGCTTGAAAAACATTTACACAAAGTGTTGAGTGATGTCGTAAGAATGCGTGCACTCATCGGGCCAAGCAGCAAAGAAACGCACATTCAAAAGTCTATCTTCGAGGCGATACAAACCGTCAGCCGCAATCTGGTGTGCACTCTTGAGTTGCAGGTCAACGCTTACTGGGCATCAAGGGAAAGCCACTTCCTGATGATCAACGCACACACGCTGCGCGAAACGCAACAAATGACCCAGGGCACGCTTGCCGCTATCGCACTGGCCTTGCACGATGGCAACCCGTCGACGATTTCAGCGAACAATGAAAAGCTGACTGAAATCGTCAGCGAGTTGCGCGAGCTCATACAAAATGGCCAAAATGGGAAACTTCAGGAAACGCCTATTCATGGTTACGTCTGGCTGAGTCTGGAACTTGCTCGTCAACTAGAATTGCTGTCGCAGTTGATCTGTCGCGCGTTACGCAAATAATTGCTCAGCCTGGTGTGAATTGCTGGTTTCGATTCAGCAGCAATTGAGGTTAAGATAGCGAAACAATGAATTATCAGCGGCTGCCGCTACCATTAAGGTTATCTTATGGCGGCTGTCTTAACGAATCCGAGTATGAAATTAGCAGGGGTATAAAAATGGAACCAATCAAACCATCTTTCCAGGACGTGCTTGAGTTCGTGCGTCTGTTCCGTCGCAAAAACAAACTGCAGCGTGAAATCCAGGACGTACAGAAAAAGATCCGCGATAACTCAAAACGTGTTCTGCTGCTTGATAACCTGAGCGACTACATCAAACCGGGTATGAGCATTGAAGCTATTCAAGGCATCATCGCCAGCATGAAAACCGACTATGAAGACCGTGTTGATGACTACATCATCAAAAACGCTGAACTGTCTAAAGAGCGTCGTGAAATTTCCAAAAAACTGAAAGTAATGGGCGAAATCAAGGCCGATTAATTAGCTGTCGTAGGGTGGATAAGCGAAAGCGTCATCCACCGTTTGCGCCAGTGTTGTCGGATGGCGCTTCGCTTAGCTGACCTACGCAGAGTTTTTCCAACAGTGTTACCAACCGCCGCCAGGCGGTTTTTTTTATCCCCAGTCTCTGGGGGGCAGATACGCGTCAGCGACATTTACCGTAAAGATTAAAAAATCAGTAAAAATTGTCATAGCGCAACTCTCGAAATCTATTAGCTTTTACACTGTGTCTGCTTTTAAATATTTAAGAGTGTGATGCTTTGAAGGTCATGCTCGCAATAACTGACTCGTTTATGCCACGCGATTAACCAAAATAGTCCGTGGCTGGGAAGGGGGTGACAATCCCCCGCAGCCCCCGCTGCTGTGATGCCGACGAACCCGCAAAACCACTGATCTAATGATTGGGAAGGGCGGGCGAGAGAGACGCTAAGCCAGAAGACCGACTTGTCATCCTTATTCTCAACAACTCCTTCGGTGGGAAGTCAGTTGTCATCAGATGCGTGCAGCCTCAGGGTGCGCGTACGTGCTGACATCCGTGCTTTGCCGAAACAGTGATAAGGCAACCATGGCAGCGGCAGCAAAACACGCATTCGTCATTGCAGGCACCAGCAGCGGCTGTGGTAAAACCACCGTCATGCTCGGGCTGCTCCGCGCCTTCATGCAACGCAACCTTCGCGTTCAACCCTTCAAAATTGGCCCCGACTATCTCGACAGCAGTTGGCACAGTGCAGTAAGCGGCATTGCCTCGCGCAATCTCGATGCTTTCATGTTGCCCACTTCCACGCTAAATGGTTTGTTCGCTAAACAAATGCAGCACGCAGATGTCGCCGTCATCGAAGGGGTGATGGGGTTGTACGACGGCTACGGCACCGACCCCAACTATTGCAGCAGCGCCGCGATGGCAAAACAGCTCGGTTGCCCGGTGATATTGCTGGTCGACGGCAAAGCGGTGTCTACCTCCATTGCCGCCACTGTCATGGGCTTCCAGCGCTTTGACCCAACGCTAAACATCGCAGGCGTTATCCTCAATCGCGTCAACAGCGACAGCCACTACCAGTTACTTGCTGATGCCATCACCCGTTACTGCGGCTTGCCCGTCTTAGGGCGCTTGCCGGTGATGGCCGATGTCGAGTTACCGTCGCGCCACCTCGGCCTGGTTCCGGCACAAGAACACTCCCCGCAAGATGAACACTGGCAGCGCCTGGCGCAGCAAATTGAAGAAACCGTTAACCTCGACCATCTTCTGGCGTTATCTCGCCTTAATACCCTGCCTCAGGGTGCTGCGCCCGCCATTGCTGATGCCGCACTGGCCGACGGGCTAACACTCGCCCTTGCTGAAGACGAAGCTTTCAACTTCTACTATCCCGATAACCTCGAAATGCTCGAGCACGCCGGGGTGAAAATCCAGCGCTTCAGCCCGCTGCATGACGCAAAAATCCCTGACTGCCAGATGATTTGGCTTGGCGGTGGTTACCCCGAAGTCCATGCGGCAAAACTCGCCGCGAACAGTCGCATGCGCGAATCCCTGCAAGCTGCCCATCAACAGCACATTCCGCTGTATGCCGAATGTGGCGGCTTAATGTATTTGGGCGAAACGCTGACTGACAGTGAAGGCGAAACCCACGCCATGTGCGGCGTGTTGCCAGGCCATAGCCAGATGGGCCAACGCCTGACACGTTTTGGCTATTGCGAGGCCACCGCTGTGCAAAACACCTTGCTGGCGAAAAAAGGCGAAACCTTGCGTGGCCACGAATTTCATTACTCCGATTTCAACGGCCCGTTGCCCGCAGCGTTGGATTGCTGCAAATGGCGTGATGGTGTCGCCGTTTCCCGCTGGCAGGGAGGCGTTCAGCAGCAGGCGACTTTTGCCAGCTACCTGCATGTCCATTTCGCTCAACGCGCGAATTTGCTCACCCCCTGGCTAACGCTTGCGAGGAATCACCTATGACATTGCTTGCCTGGGGCGTGGCCTGGCTGCTGGATTACTGGTTTGGCGACCCGCCGCACTGGCCTCATCCGGTGCGCTGGATAGGCAATCTAATCACCGTATCCCAACGCATTATTCGCCAATTCTGCAAAAGTGACCGCGCGCTGAAAATCGGTGGTGGCGTGCTGTGGCTGGTGGTGGTCGGCACCACATGGGGCGTGAGCTGGGGCGTATTGTATCTCGCCAACCTGCTGCATCCGTGGCTCGGGTGGTTAGTCGAAGTGTGGATGATTTACACCGTACTTGCCGCACGTTGCCTGAGCGATGCCGCACTCGACGTTTACCGCGCGCTCAAACATGGAACCCTGGCCGAAAGCCGCGAAAAATTGTCGTGGATTGTTGGGCGCGACACCTCGCAACTTGAGCGCCCGCAAATCACCCGCGCGGTGGTAGAAACCGTGGCTGAAAACAGTGTCGATGGCGTGATTGCTCCGCTGTTTTTCCTGCTGTTAGGTGGCGCACCGCTGGCGATGGCCTACAAAGCGGTCAACACGCTGGACTCGATGGTGGGGTACAAAACTGAAAAATACCGTGCCATTGGTTATGTCAGCGCCCGGCTCGATGACCTTGCCAATTATTTTCCTGCTCGCCTGAGCTGGCTGCTACTGACCATCGCCGCTTTTTGCTTGCGGGCTAATCCCCGTCAGGCTCTGCGCATTGGCTGGCGCGATCGCTATCAACACAGCAGCCCAAACTGTGCCTGGTCTGAAGCCACGGTTGCAGGCGCACTAGGGATCAGGCTCGGCGGGCCGAACACCTATTTTGGCGAGCGGGTAGAAAAACCGTGGATGGGCGATGAGCAGCGCGGCGTCGCCATCGATGACATTACCCGCACTATTCAACTGATGATGCTGGCTTCCCTGTTGGCTTTACTGCTCTTTGCCGCCATGCGCGCACTCGTGCTCGGCATCGCTTAAGGACACCCGATGAACTATCTGCAACAACCGCAGCTTATTGAACAACACAGCTTTGAAATCATTAGCGAAATAATTGCTGCTGAGCACCCAGCGTATCGTTTTAACGATGCGACCGAGGAAGCGATAATCAAACGGGTTATCCACACCACCGCCGATTTCGAGTGGCTGGATATTCTGTGGTTTTCGCCGGATGTCATTGCACAACTGACAAACAGTTTGCAGCGCGGCTGCACCTTGTACACCGACACCACCATGGCGCTCTCAGGCATTAATAAAACCCTGTTGGCCGAGTTTGGTTGCAGTTGCCGCTGTTATATCAGCGACCCGCGCGTGGTGGCACATGCCAAAGAACAGGGCGTGACCCGCTCGATGGCGGCAGTGGATCTTGCCTTAGAGGAACAGGGCGAAAAGATCTTCGTCTTCGGCAACGCGCCTACTGCACTGTTTCGCTTGCTGGAAAAAGGCGCACAACCGGCGGCGGTAATCGGCGTACCAGTCGGTTTTGTCGGGGCGGAAGAGTCCAAGGAAGCGCTGGTGGAAAGCGGCTTACCGGCGATTGCGGCGCGTGGGCGCAAAGGCGGCAGCAACGTTGCGGCGGCGATTGTCAATGCGCTGCTTTATAGCCTGCGGGAGGCTCAGTGAGCGAACAACCTGCCGATTGCGTCTGGCATAAAGGTAAGGCGTATCGCAAAGGGTACACCACCGGTTCTTGCGCTACGGCGGCGGCAAAAGTCGCCGCACTCATGGTGCTGCGCCAGCACGTCATTGACCAGGTTTCAATCGTGACACCGTCTGGCGTCACGCTACACCTCAACGTTGAAATGCCCGTCATCGAAGGCCAACAGGCGACGGCGGCTATCCGCAAAGACGGCGGCGATGATGTCGACGCCACCCACGGCATGCTGATATTTGCCCGCGTGCAGCTCAACAACAGCGGCACTATCACCCTGCGCGGCGGCACCGGTATTGGCGTGGTCACACGCAAAGGTATCGGCTTGCCTATTGGCGAATCAGCAATCAACCGCACGCCACGCCAGACAATTGACGCGGCGGTACGTGAAGTGATTGGCCCTGAGCGCGGTGCGGAAATTGAAATTTTTGCCCCGGAAGGCGAGGCGCGCGCGCAGAAAACCTATAACCATCGCCTCGGGATTTTGGGCGGCATTTCAATCATCGGCACCACTGGCATTGTGATGCCGATGTCTGAAGAGAGCTGGAAGCGTTCGCTGGCGTTAGAGCTGGAAATGAAACGCGCAGCCGGGCTGGATAAAGTGATTCTGGTGCCGGGCAACCACGGCGAACGCTTTGTGCGTGAACAGCTGCAACTGGATGGTGAATGCGTGGTGACGATGAGCAACTTTGTCGGCTACATGATTCAGGAAGCGGTGCGCCTCGAATATCGCCATATCGTGCTGATTGGCCACCCCGGCAAACTGGTGAAAGTCGCCGCCGGAATTTTCCACACCCACAGCCACATCGCCGACGGGCGCATGGAAACGCTGGTCGCTCACCTCGCGTTAATGGGCGCGCCGTTTGCGTTACTCGAAGCCGTCAGCCAGTGCGACACCACCGAAGCAGCGCTTGAAATCATTACGGAACAGGGCTGGCAAAGGGTGTTTGAACGCCTGGCAATGCGTATTTGTGAGCGCGTTGCCGAGATGCTGCGTTTTACCCAATCCCCGCCAAAATGCGACGCCATTTTGTTCTCGTTCGAAAACCAGGTGTTAGGCAGTAGCCGTCCGGTCGCAGAGATTGCCGGGGAATTAGCGGGAGAAAAGCAATGCTAACCGTGGTCGGAATTGGACCTGGTGCCACGGAATACCTCACTTTGCAGGCGCACGCTGCAATTAATGAAGCGCAGATTCTGGTCGGCGGCGCACGTCAGTTGGCGCTGTTTGCTGATATCGGCGCTGAAACCCGTCTGCTGGATAGCGATCTTGACGGCTTAATTTCTTGGCTCCGCGAGCGCCTGGATAAGCGTGTCGTGGTGCTGGCCTCGGGCGATCCGCTGGTTTACGGCATCGGCAAACGGCTGGCGGCGAATTTCCCGCCCGAACAGCTACGCATTATGCCAGGCATTAGCTCTATCCAATATCTATGTGCCAAAGCGGCGGTTGATATGAACGACTTATGGATAACCAGCAGCCACGGGCGTGAACCTGATTTCAATGCCATTGCGGCGCACCAAAAAGTGGCAATGGTGACGGACCAAATCATCGATCCTTACGCCATCGCCCAGGCCATGCTGATGCGTGGCCTGAACCCGACGCTCATTATTGGCGAGAACCTGTCGTCAGCGGATGAACGAATCCATCGCTTGCCAGCCAGTGATGTGGCGCAAAGCTACGCGATGAACGTAGTGGTGATCCTCAATGAAAGATGAGCTTTTTTTACGCGGTGCCCGCGTGCCGATGACCAAAGAAGTGGTGCGTACTCAGGCGCTGGATCGCCTGCAATTACAGCACGCCACGCACTTGATCGACATCGGCGCTGGCACCGGCAGCGTGTCGCTGGAAGCGGCAATACGCTACCCACAATTGCAAGTTAGCTCGATTGAACGCAACCCCGATGCACTGGCGTTAATGGCGGAAAACCGCCAGCTCTTTAACTGCCCAAACGTTGAAATCATCAGCGGCTACGCGCCAATTGAGTTGAATGTGATGGCCGATGCGGTGTTTATCGGCGGCAGCGGCGGGCAATTAACCGAGCTTATCGACTGGTCGCTGGCCCATTTGCATCCTGTCGGGCGGCTGGTGATGACCTTTATTCTGCTGGAAAACTTAACCTGCGCCTTAGCGCATCTCGAGCAGTGCGCTGTGAGCGAAGTTGACTGTCTGCAATTGCAGGTCGCGCAATTCACCAGGCTTGGCAGCGGGCACTACTTCAAACCGAACAACCCCACGTATTTGATTTCTTGCCTCAAGGAAGGAAGCCATGACTGAACAATTTGATACCCGCAAAGTGTGGTTTGTTGGTGCGGGGCCAGGCGACAAAGAACTGATCACCCTGAAAGGCTACCGCGTCTTGCAACAAGCGGAAGTGGTGATTTACGCCGGATCGCTGATTAACCCTGAACTGCTCGACTACTGTCCGCCAGGCGCGCAATGCCATGACAGCGCAGCACTCAATCTTGAAGAAATCATCGAACTGATGGAGAACGGCGTAAACGCGGGCAAGCTGGTGGTGCGTCTGCAAACCGGCGATCTCTCGCTGTACGGCTCGATTCGTGAGCAGGGCGAAATGCTGACTGAGCGTGGAATTGGCTATGTTTCTGTGCCGGGTGTGAGCGCATTTCTGGGGGCTGCCGCGCAACTTGGCGTGGAATACACCGTGCCGGAAGTCTCGCAAAGTTTGATTATCACGCGCATTGAAGGCCGCACGCCGATGCCTGCGCTCGAACAGTTAGAAGCATTCGCACAGCACCAAACTTCGATGGCGATTTTCCTTTCTGTGCAGCGCATTAACCGCGTGGCAGAGCGCCTGATTGAAGGGGGTTACCCTGCGGATACGCCAGTCGCGGTGGTCTACAAAGCGACCTGGCCCGACTGCCAGGTGTTACGCGGCACCCTGACCACCATCGCCGAACAAGTGCGTGAAGCCGGAATTCGCAAAACCGCGCTGATCATGGTCGGGGCATTCCTCGGCGAGGAGTACCACTACTCGAAACTTTATGACGCAGGGTTCAGCCATGAATACCGCAAAGCCTGAGTCGATGGCGCTGTTTTGTCTCACCCCTGGCGGCGTGGCGTTAGCCGAACGGTTGCGCGCAACCCATCCACTGACCTGTTTCACCAGTGAAAAACTGCTGCAACCGGGGTTTATCCCGTTCGGCGGCAGCTTCGCGCAAACCGTGCAACAGGCATTTAGTCAATATTCGGCGCTGGTATTTATCGCCGCTACGGGAATTGTCGTGCGGGTGATTGCACCGCTGGTGAATGACAAGCTGCACGACCCGGCGGTGGTGGTGATGGATGAACGCGGCGAGCATGTGATCAGCCTGCTTTCCGGCCATCTTGGCGGCGCGAATCAACTCACGCGCCAGCTCGCCGCCACCCTGGGGGCCGATCCGGTCATTACCACCGCCACCGATGTTAACCAACTGGCGGCACTCGATACGCTGGCGGCAGCGCTTGACGCCACAATGCAGGATTTCCGCCAGGCGGTGAAAACCATCAACCAAATGTTGGTCAGCCAACAGCGCGTTGGCCTGTGGTGGGACAGCGAATTTGCGCTACATGCCGATCGATACGACACGCGTGGTTTTATCCCGGTCGACAATCTTGATGCGCTGCCAGAGCTGGATGCGTTGGTGTGCGTCACGCTGCGCGATGCGTTACCGCCACAGACGATCCCGTTGTTTAAACTGGTGCCAAAGCGCGTGGTTGCGGGGATTGGCTGCCGTCGTGATACCGTGCCACACACCGTCGCCAGCTTGTTAAACCAGCAACTGGCGGCCAATCATTTCGACCCGCTAGCCTTGCGGGCGATTGGCAGTGTGTCCCTCAAGCAGGACGAACCCGCGTTGTTAGAACTGGCACACCTGCGACAAATCCCTTTCGAAATCTTTAGCGTTGACCAACTTGCCCAGCATGAATATCGCTTTCCGGCGTCGGAATTTGTGCGCCTCACCGTCGGCGTGGGCAGCGTGTCACAACCCGCTGCGTGGCTGATGAGCAACGGAAACCTGGTGGGCAACACGCTGCGCGAGCAGGGCGTCACCATAACTTTAGGAGTTTCAGACAGATGTTAACGGTAATTGGCATTGGCCCCGGCAGTGAAGCCATGATGACCCAGGAAGCGATTGCGGCCTTGCAGGAAGCGGAAATTGTCGTCGGTTATAAAACCTATACCCACCTGGTGAAGCCATTAACCGGCGACAAACAGGTGATCAAAACCGGTATGTGCAAAGAAATCGAACGCTGCCAGACCGCCATCGAACTGGCGCAAGCCGGGCATAACGTGGCGCTTATCAGCAGCGGCGACGCCGGAATTTACGGCATGGCAGGGCTGGTGCTGGAGCTGGTGACTTCGCAGCAACTGGATATTGAAGTGCGTCTTGTGGCGGGTATTACCGCCAGCATCGCCGCCGCGTCATTGCTCGGCGCGCCATTGATGCACGATTTTTGCCATATCAGCCTCAGCGATTTATTAACGCCGTGGCCGGTTATTGAAAAACGCATTATTGCTGCCGCGTCTGCCGACTTTGTTATCTGCTTCTACAACCCGCGCAGCCGTGGCCGCGAAGGGCACCTGGCACGTGCGTTCGAATTAATGCGCGAGTTTACCCTGCCGCAAACGCCGGTTGGCGTGGTGAAGGCCGCCGGGCGCAAAAAAGAACAAAAATGGCTGACCACCTTTGGCGAAATGGACTTTGAGCCGGTCGATATGACCAGCCTGGTGATTGTCGGCAACAAAACCACCTTCGTGCGCGATGGATTAATGATTACGCCGCGAGGTTACGAGCTATGAGTGAACCTCTCGCTCCGGTAGGTCGGATAAGCGCAGCGTCATCCGACATCATGCACCGAACACTCGATTCCGTAGGTCGGATAAGCGCAGCGTCATCCGACATGATGGCCCCAGGCGAATCATCGGTGCTGGTATTTGGCGGCACCAGCGATGCGCGGTTCATCTGCCAAATCCTCGATGAACAACGCATTGCCTACACCTTGTCGGTGGCGACGGCGGTTGGCGAATCACTGGCGGGCGACATCGGCGGGCAAATCCGCGTCGGGCGTATCGACCGCGATGAAATTACTGACTGGCTGCAGCGCCACGCGGTGCGTTGGGTGATTGACGCCTCGCATCCGTATGCTGAACTGCTCAGTCGCAACATTACCGCGGCCTGCGAAACGGTGGGGGTAACGCTCAGCCGTTACCAACGCCGCAGCGAACTCAATGACCTGGAACACCCGTTGCTGCACAAAGTCGCCAGCCTGCCAGCCGCCTGTGCCGTGGCGCAGGAATATGGCCCGCGCGTGCTGCTGACCACCGGCAGTAAAGAACTGGCGGCCTGGCAGCAAGGAATGCCGGGCAAAACGCTACTGGCGCGGGTGTTACCGACCAGCGAAGTGATTGCCGAATGTGAAGCTCTGGGGTTGGGTGTCGACAACATTATTGCGTTGCGCGGCCCGTTCAGCGCCGAGTTCAACGCCGCCATTTACGCCTTCTGCTCACCGGATGTGGTGATCACTAAAGAATCCGGTGCCGAAGGCGGCTATCTCGACAAAGTGAATCCGGCGCTGGAGCGCGGCATTCCCTGTGTGGTGGTGGTTCGTCCACAGCCGTTAGTCACTGGACCCGAATTACTGCAAAGCCGTGAAGATGTGAGCCGCCGTGTGACACGCTGGCTGCAAGAGAGGAAAGCATGAAAAAAGCCCTGTTGGTGATCAGTTTCGGCACCAGTTACCACGAAACCTGTAGCAAAAATATTGTTGCCTGCGAAGAACAACTGGGGCGCACTTTTGCTGACCGCGACCGGTTCCGCGCCTTTACCTCCGGCATGATTATCCGCAAGTTAAAAAAGCGCGATAACCTGGAAATCGACTCCCCCGCGCAAGCGTTAAAGCGCCTTGCCGAACTGGGTTATCAGGATATTGCCGTGCAATCGCTGCATGTGATTAACGGCGATGAATACGAAAAAATCGCCCGTGAAGTGCAGGCATACAGCCACTTATTCCAGCGCGTGGCCTTAGGTACGGCGCTGCTGAGTGATTTCAACGACTACGAGTTGTTGCTTGATGCCTTGCAAAGCCAGATGCCAAAACTTGCCGCCGACGAACGGGTAGTATTTATGGGCCACGGAGCCAGTCACCATGCGTTTTCTGCCTACGCCTGTCTTGACCATTTAATGGCAGCGCGCCAAATCCCCGCCCGCGTTGGCGCGGTAGAAAGCTACCCGGAAATCGACCTGATCGTACGTGGCTTGCAGCAAGAAAAGGTGCGCAAAGTCCACCTGATGCCGCTGATGTTAGTGGCGGGCGACCATGCGATTAACGACATGGCATCCGACGAGGAAGACTCCTGGAAAACACAGTTGCAGGAAGCGGGAATCGAAGCTCAGTCGTGGCTGCAAGGTTTGGGGGAAAACCCGCAAATCCGTGCGATGTTCGTTAACCATTTGCAGCGTGCGCTGGAAAAATCACTTGTTGAGGTCGCGGCATGAGCGGGCGTTTATATGCTCTTGGCACCGGCCCTGGCGCCAGCGACCTGATAACCGTTCGCGCCGCCCGTATCATCGGCAAGCTCGATGTGCTGTACGCGCCAGCGGGGCGCAAAGGCGGTGACAGCCTGGCGCTATCGATTGTGCGCGAATACTTAAGTGACAGCACCGAGCTGCGCACTTGTCACTTCCCAATGAGTGCCGATAACGACGAAAAAGCGGTGGTGTGGGATGAAACTGCCGCCGCCCTTAAACATGAAGTGGAGCAGGGTAAACAGGTGGGGTTTATCACCCTCGGTGATTCAATGCTGTTCAGCACCTGGGTGTTTTTGCTGGCGCGAATCGGTAACCCGGAATGGCTGGAAATTGTGCCAGGTGTAACTTCATTTGCCGCCATTGCTTCCCGCGCACAACTGCCGCTGGCAATGGAGGCGCAATCGCTGGCGGTGATGTCGTGCACCGCTTCCCATCAAGAATTAAGCCAGGCATTACGCGCCCACGACTGCGTGGTGTTGATGAAAGTGTACGGGCGTTTTGCACAAATCAAAGCGTTGTTGCAACACCTCGGCATCATCCAACACGCGGTGTTAATGGCGGAGGCGACGTTACCAAACGAGCAGTGTTTCCGTAACCTGGAAGCGGTGCCAGACGACCAGCAATTACCGTATTTTTCGACCATTTTGGTTAACAAGCAGTGGTAGATGTCGGTCGGATAAGCGAAGCGTCACCCGACATTAACGGCTAAAGGAAAATCATGGAATCGTTACTTAAAAAACTCTCGCTAAGCGGCTTAGGCACGGGAATGCTGTTGCTCATTGTGCCGCAAGAAGCGTTCGCCATGCACATTATGGAAGGCTTTTTGCCGCCAATGTGGGCGCTGGCGTGGTGGATTTTGTTCCTGCCCTGTTTGTATGTTGGCCTGGTGCGTTTACGCCAAATCGTCGCCCACGACAGCAACCAGAAAGTGCTGTTGGCACTGTGCGGTGCGTTTATTTTTGTGCTCTCGGCGCTAAAAATCCCGTCGGTCACCGGAAGCTGCTCACACCCGACGGGCGTGGGCCTGGCGGTCATTCTGTTTGGCCCAGGTGTGGTGGCGGTTTTAGGTGCCATCGTGCTGCTGTTCCAGGCGTTATTACTGGCGCACGGCGGCCTGACCACGCTTGGCGCAAACGGCATGTCGATGGCGGTGATTGGGCCGCTAGCCGGTTACCTGGTGTGGAAACTGGCCTGCAAAGCCGGTTTTCGTCGTGACGTGGGCGTGTTCCTGTGCGCGATGGTCGCCGACTTAACCACCTATTTTGTCACCTCGATACAGCTCGGCGTGGCGTTCCCGGACCCACACTTCGGCATCACCGGCTCCAGCCTGAAATTTATGGGCATCTTCTGCCTGACGCAAATCCCGATTGCGATTGCTGAAGGTCTGCTAACGGTGATGATTTACGACCAACTCATCAAGCGACAAATGCTTCCAGCCAGGAGCCAATAACATGAAAAAAACGCTGATTTTGCTCGCCCTGGTGGTGGGATTAATGGTGGTGCCGTTCTTTATTCCCCACGGTGGCGAATACGGGGGATCTGATGACCAGGCTGAAGGCCAGATTCAGGTCATCGCTCCAGACTATAAACCGTGGTTCCAGCCGCTTTATGAACCGGCGAGTAGCGAAATCGAAAGCCTGTTGTTCACCTTGCAAGGCTCTCTCGGCACGGCGGTGATTTTCTACATTCTGGGGTTCTATCGGGGCCGACGCGGCGACCATGCTGGGGATTGATAAACTCAGCTACCAGAGCCGTTGGTGCCGAGTTTCGCCGCTGCGCAAATTCGCGTTGTATCTGCTGATGATGACGCTGGCGTTTACGTTACCGCCCGTCGGGCAGGCGCTTTGGTTGTTGATGCTTGCGGCTCTTACCTGTTGGTTGTTGCGCGTCGGGCCAATGCGCTATTTGCGCTGGCTGGCGGTGCCGCTGGGTTTTTTACTCATCGGCGTAGTGACTATCGTTTTCAGCGCATCGCATAACGCACAATCACTGTTATTGAGTGTGCCGCTCGGTTCGTTTTATATCGGCATTGATGCGCAAGGTTTACTGGTGGCGAACCAGACGTTCTGGCGCAGCCTGGCGGCACTGGCTGCCACTTACTGGCTGGTGCTCAATCTGCCGTTTCCGCAGCTCATCATCTTACTGCAACGCTTACGAGTGCCACGGTTGCTGACCGAGCAAATCCTGCTCACCTGGCGTTTTATTTTCATCCTGTTGGACGAAGCACAGGCCATTCACCGTGCTCAGTCGTTACGTTTCGGTTATCGTACCTTGCCTGGCAGTTACCGCTCGCTAGCCATGTTAATCAGCATGTTATTTACCCGCGTGCTGCTGCGTTACCAGCAAATGTCCACCACGCTGGATGTCAAACTTTACCAGGGTGATTTCCACCTGTGAGAACCGCTCCAATGCTTAGCACGCAAAATTTATCTTTTTGCTATCAGGAGGATACCGTACTACACGGTTTAAACTTCGATTTTGGCGCGTCCCCGGTGACGGGGATCGTCGGCAAAAATGGCTGCGGTAAATCCACCTTGTTTATGAACCTCAACGGCGTGTTACGGCCGCAACAGGGCGCGGTGTTGTGGCAGGGCAAAGCGATAAATTACACTAAAGCCGGGCTGATTGAGCACCGCCAGCGCGTCACCACCGTGTTTCAGGACCCGGAGCAGCAAATTTTCTACACCGACATCGACAGCGATATTGCCTTTAGTCTGCGTAACCTTGGCGTCGATGAAGCTGAAATTGCCCGCCGTGTCGAGCGCGCGATTGAACTAGTGGATGCGCAATCTTTCCGCCACAAACCGATTCAGTATCTCAGCCACGGGCAAAAGAAACGTGTGGCAATTGCCGGGGCGCTGGTGATGGAAGCCGACTATTTACTGCTCGACGAACCGACCGCCGGGCTTGACCCATCGGGCCGTCAGCAGATGATTGAAATCATCGCCCGTATCACCGCACAAGGTAAGCATGTGGTGATCTCAAGCCATGATATTGATTTGATTTATGAGGTCTGTGACCGCGTGTATGTGATGAACGGCGGCAAAATTGTCGCGGCAGGTGAGCCAGGCGCGGTCTTTAGCCAGGCCGACATGCTGCGTGAAGCCGGGCTGGTGCAGCCGTGGCTGGTCAAATTGCACAGCCAACTTGGGTTCCCGCTGTGCAAAACCGAAACTCAATTATTCGACGCCTTGCGCGTTGCAAAGGAAGCAGGATGAGCCTTTCAATCATGGTGCAGGGCACCGCCTCAGACGTGGGTAAAAGCATGCTGGTTGCGGGGCTGTGCCGGATTTTCGCCCAGGACGGCCAGCGTACCGCGCCGTTTAAATCGCAAAATATGGCTCTCAATTCCGGCATTACGCCAGACGGCAAAGAGATGGGCCGCGCGCAGATTTTCCAGGCCGAAGCGGCAGGCATCGCCCCCGATGTGCGCATGAATCCGGTGCTGCTCAAACCCACCAGCGACTGCAAAGCGCAGGTGGTGCTGATGGGTAAAGTCGCCACCAATATGGATGCGGTGACTTATCACAACTACAAACCGCAACTGAAAGCGCAAATCCGCGAGGTCTACCAAAGCCTTGCCGCAGAGCACGACGTGATGGTGCTGGAAGGCGCAGGCAGCCCGGCAGAAATCAATTTACGTGACCGTGACATCGTTAATATGGGGATGGCAGAACTGGCGGAATGCCCGGTGATTTTGGTTGCCGATATTGACCGTGGCGGCGTATTCGCCGCCATTTACGGCACCATCGCGCTGTTGCTGGAACATGAAAAATGGCGTGTCAAAGGCGTGATCATTAATAAATTCCGTGGCGACGTGGCGCTGCTGTATTCCGGTATCGAACAGATTGAAGCATTAACCGGCGTGCCTGTTCTTGGCGTGATGCCGTGGCTGAACGTTGATCTGGAAGATGAAGACAGCGTGGTGCTGGAAAGCGGGAAATATGATTCCGTGACCGAGAAAGATTTAGATATTGCAGTGCTGCAACTGCCGTATATGTCGAACTTCACCGACTTTAACGCGCTGGCGGCGCAACCCGACGTGCGCCTGCGTTATGTCAGCAAACCAAACGAACTGCAAAACAGCGACCTGGTGATTATACCGGGCAGTAAAAATACGCTGGGTGATTTGCGCTGGCTGCGTGAAAACGGCCTTGAGCAGGCGCTACTGGCGCATCACGGTAAAAATGGCGCGGTGCTGGGCGTTTGCGGCGGTTATCAGATGCTCGGGAAGCATATTTACGACGAAGTGGAATCCGGTCTTGGCGAAATGCCAGGTATCGGCCTACTGGATGTGGTTACGCGTTTTGCCAGTGTCAAAACCACCACCCGCGTGGCGGGGCAGGTTCAGGCAGATCTTCCGGGCGTATTTGCTGCCAGTTCCGGTACTTCGCTCCAGGGTTATGAAATCCATATGGGTGAAACGCAGCGTGGTGAAAATACTGCGCCATTTGCTACCTTCACCGAATGCAATACTCAGCCTTATCATCACATTGACGGTGCAATCAGTGACGACGGGCGAGTGCTGGGCACTTATCTGCATGGTCTGTTTGATAGCGGCGAATTTACCCGTAGCCTGCTCGACAGTCTGCGCCAGCGCAAAGGGCTGACCGCCTGGCAAGGCGAAGTGTTCGACTTTCAAAAGCATAAGGATCAGCAGTTTAATATCCTTGCCGACGCGATGCGTGAACACATTGATATTGAAAGAATCTACCAAATCATGCGTGAGCATCAGGAGCAAGCAGTATGAAACTCCTCACCGGCGGTGCACGCAGCGGCAAAAGCCGCCACGCCGAGCAACTGGCGGCAAACTTTGAGCGCGTGTTGTATATCGCCACCTCGAAAATTTTCGATAGTGAAATGGCAGCGCGCATTCAGCACCATCGCGATAGTCGCCCGGCGCACTGGCGCACGGTTGAGCAATATCGCGACCTAAACACGGTGATTAATCAGCATAATTCAGCGCAAGAAGCGGTGCTGCTGGAATGCATTACCACGCTGATTACCAACGTGATGTACGACGCGGCGGGTGATAAGCCGGAAGACGACTGGGATTTTGAGTCGATGGAGCAGGTCGTGAATCAGCAGGTCGATATTTTGCTGGCGGCCATTGCGGCAACTCCGGCAGAGGTGATTTTAGTCACTAACGAAGTGGGAATGGGCATTGTGCCGGAAAACCGTCTGGCGCGGCATTTCCGCGATATTGCCGGGCGCGTCAACCAGCGCCTGGCGCAGCGTGCCGACGAAGTCTGGCTGGTGGTTTCAGGGATAGGAGTAAAAATTAAATGATCTTCCGTTTGTTCTTCGCCACCTTGCAGTTTATGAGCCGCATTCCAGTGCGCGCCCGCTGGGCGGATGGTATCGAAACGCATCAGTATGTGCGCGGCATTGTGACATTCCCGTTTGTCGGACTGGTACTGGGCGCATTAGCGGGCGTAGTGTTCACACTGCTACAACCGTGGGCGGGTTTACCTTTAGCGGCAATGGGTTATGTGCTGGCGCTCGCGCTGCTGACCGGCGGTTTCCATCTTGATGGCCTGGCGGATACCTGCGACGGGATTTTCTCGGCGCGAACGCGTGACCGGATGTTAGAGATCATGCGCGACAGCCGCCTTGGCACCCACGGCGGGCTGGCGCTGATTTTTGTGATTGTGACAAAAGTGCTGGTGGTGAGCGAACTGGCGCTGCGTGGCGGCAACATGCTGGCGCTGCTCGCCGCGGCTTCTGTCGCCGGGCGCAGCGCCAGTGTGCTGCTGATGCATAACCACAAGTATGCGCGTGAGAAAGGGCTGGGGAATCTGTTTATCGGCAAAGTGACCGGCACGCAAACGCTGCTGACGTTGCTGGGTGGCGCGGTGTTATGCACTCTTTTGCTGCCGTCTTCCGGCCTGCTGGCGTTGGTTATCACGCTGCTTGCGATATATGGCCTTGGCTGGATGTTGAAGCGCACGCTCGGCGGGCAAACCGGCGACACGCTGGGTGCCGCTATTGAGTTAGGCGAGCTTGTTTTTTTGTTGGCACTGTTGCGCTAGTTGTCGGATGACGCTGTCGCTTATCTGACCTACGAAAATCGTAGCGTCATCCACCATTTTTTGTCCCGATGTTGATAACGTTGTATAGAGAAAAAAATGCAAACACTGAACTCCCTTTTGGCCACCATTTCCCCGCTTGATAGCGAAGCCATGGCGCGCGCGCAACAACACATTGATGGCCTGTTAAAGCCTTTCGGGAGCCTCGGGCGCCTGGAAGCATTAGCGGTGCAACTGGCGGGAATGCCAGGCATGAAAAATGGCCTGAACACCAACCGCAAAGCGATCCTCGTGATGTGTGCCGACCATGGTGTGTATGCTGAAGGTGTGGCGATTTCCCCGCAAATTGTCACAGCGATTCAGGCAATGAACATGACGCGCAAAAATACCGGCGTATGCGTACTGGGCGCGACCGTCGGTGCGGAGATTCATGTAGTTGATGTCGGTATCGACAGCGACGTACTGCCTGGCGTGCTGGATATGAAAGTCGCGCGTGGCAGCGGCAACATCGCGCAAGGCCCGGCAATGAGCCGCCAACAGGTCGAAGATTTGCTACTGGCTACCATGCAACTCACCATGGCAAAAGCCGCTGAAGGCGTCACGCTGTTTGGCGTCGGCGAACTGGGCATGGCGAACACCACGCCTGCGGCGGCGATGGTCAGCGTATTAACGGATTGCTCACCAGACGACGTTGTGGGTATGGGGGCGAACTTCCCGTCTGACAAAATGCACCACAAAATTGCCGTCGTGCGCCAGGCGATTAAAGTGAATCAGCCTGATGCCGCAGACGGTATCGACGTGCTGGCAAAAGTGGGCGGCTTTGATTTGGTCGGTATGACGGGCGTAATGCTTGGCGTGGCGGCAGCGGGTTTGCCGGTAGTTCTTGATGGCTTCTTGTCTTATGCCTCAGCGTTGGCGGCCTGCCAGATTGCGCCAGGTGTGCGTGAATACTTAATTCCTTCGCATCTGTCTGCTGAAAAAGGTGCGGTGATCGCAATGAATAAGTTAGGACTGGAGCCATATTTGCAGATGGGCATGCGTTTAGGCGAGGGCAGCGGTGCGGCACTGGCGATGCATCTGGTTGATGCCGCGTGCGCAATGCACAATGAGATGGGTTCGCTGGCGGACAGTAATATTGTGCTGCCTGGGTGATTTCCCCCGTCACCCATTTGCCACGATATACGCCGTCTGTTGGTCATTAACCTGCACCTGTCGGGCTAATCCTTCATGTACCAGAACGCGCAACGCGGTGCGGGCGGTACCGTCCGAAACGCCCAATAGCTGGCTGACCTCCGCGGCGGTGTAAAGCCTCTGAGGTTCAGACAACATAATATTCAGTAATGCTATCTGGCGCGGTCGCAGTCTGGAAAGTGCGCCAGAGGCTGCCAGTTGGCTATCAACCGCCGCGCGGCGACGGATAATTTCATGGATAAAATCGAGATATTTCGTCGTCGCCCGTTTGATGGTACTTGCCTGGTGCTCCAGAAAGTAAGTGATGTCCATAACATCATGCTCGGTGTACTGGTAGCTATGGGCATATTTAACCGGCGCGGCATGCAGAAGCTGGCTTATCGAGACAAAGCGGAATGCTTCGTAGCCATTTTTTAGCATAAACCAGTAAAATAGCGCGCGGCTGGAGCGGCCATTTCCATCCCTGAAAGGATGCTCGTGCGCGAGCATAAAATGCAGAATGCACGCCCGAATGAGTGGGTGAATGTATTGCCCGTCGGTATGGTTGGCGAAATCGCAAACCTCTTGCAGGCGTTGGGGAATAGTGGCCGCGGCGGGTGGTTTATGGGCGATATTGCCATCGTAATCCGCAATCACAATGTCATCTGTGTCCCGAAACGTGCCGGGTTGGTATTTCGCGTCGTTGATGCCGCTCATCCCAACAGCATGGAAATGCCGGATAAGCTCGATGGTAAGCGGTTCAGCCAGATGTTCGGGGATTTTAGCCATTAGACGGGCATTCCCGGCAATCATTTGCTCATCTTCGGTACGCGGCTGACGCCCGGTTTCCAGCATATTACGCGCAACCAGTGTCGTGGTATTGGCCCCTTCAAGCTGGCTACTGGTTATCGATTCATCGAGCTGTAATTGCGATAACTCGGCACCCCCCGCAGGCAGTTGTTGGAGATATTCTCTTAAGGCCGTTTGTGTGGTGTGTTTGTCCGCCAGTTCACACACTTCTGAGATAAGTGGCGTGATATTGAACCCTGCTTGTTCCCCAGCTTCATTACGGTAATTGACGGGTTGTAAGGCAGCGCTACGGGCGTTGCGCGTCAGCGTCCAGGCTAGCTCCAGATCCTCACCGCGTTTGACCCGATGGCGAAATTCATCGAAGGGCAAATAACGGCCTTTATTGTCCAGAATACGGCTGTATTGCTGGTGGGTTGCTAATTGCGCACCAGTGAATGCGGAAAATGGAATTAAGCCTGGAGGGTGCTTCATCAATCTATCTCAATTTTTAATATTATTGAGATAGATTAGTCGTGGAGAGGGATAACTACAACAAACTATCTCAATTTTTATAAATATTGAGATAGTTTGCGAAAGAGGCGAGAGCTTACTTCACCTTAACTAAGGTGCGGCCCTGAATCTCATTGTTCATAAAGCTCTCTGCCACAGCAGGCGCTTGCTCCAGGCTGATTTCCGTCGTCGCCATCTCATAGAAACTCTCCGGCAGCAACTTCGCCAGGCGCTCCCACGCAGCAATTCGGCGCTCAATTGGTGCGCTCACTGAATCCACACCTTGCAGGCGCACGTTACGCAGAATAAATGGCATCACCGTAGTTGGCAGCGCGAACCCGCCCGCCAGGCCACAGGCAGCGACACAACCAGAGTAGTTCATCTGCGCCAGCAATTTAGCGAGCACATTCCCGCCCACGGTATCGACCGCACCAGCCCACACTTGTTTTTCCAGCGGGCGAGTTTCTGCAAATTCGCTGCGCGGCAGAATGCGGCTGGCGCCCAACTGGCGCAAATAATCATGGGTCGATTCACGGCCAGAAACTGCCACAACCTGATAACCCAGCGCGTGGAGCAGGGCGATGGCAGTGCTGCCCACGCCACCACTGGCACCGGTTACTACCACTTCACCGCTTTGCGGTGTAATGCCGGCTTCTTCCAGCGCCATGACGCACAACATGGCGGTGAAGCCTGCGGTGCCGACGATCATCGCTTTGCGTGCGGTTAAGCCTGCAGGCAACGGAACCAGCCATTCAGATTTCACACGAGCTTGCTCGGCAAGGCCGCCCCAATGGTTTTCGCCCACTCCCCAGCCGGTCAACACCACTTCTTGCCCTGCGCTAAACGCGCTGTCGCTGCTGCTCGCTACGCGGCCTGCGAAATCAATGCCTGGCACCATCGGGAAGTTGCGGATGATTTTGCCTTTACCGGTGATTGCCAGCGCGTCTTTATAGTTCAGGCTTGACCAATCGACGTCGACCAGCACATTTCCCAACTCCTCAGCTGGAACGGCAATTTGCTTCACTTCGGCTTGCGTCTGGCCGTCAACTTGTTCAAGAACCACAGCTTTCATAATCAATCCTCTTATTTTGTTTCTCATGCCCCACACGGTATACCCGAAGCCGTTGAGAATAAAGAAGCCCGGTACTTTTTAGCGCCACTGTCCGGCGGAAGTATCCAGATTCGCTTGATCGGGATAGGACTTGCCCAAAGCGGCATCACGCAATGATTCCGGTACATCCCAGATCATCACTTTTTCAACGCCGTCGTTATTTTTTAAATAGACCCACAATTTGTCGCCTTTCCAGCTAAAGGTGCTTGCAGCAACGGTGTAACCTGTATCAGGAACCAGTTGTGCAATAATCGTCCCGCTTTTCATCTCAAGAACAGTGGTATCCAGGGCCAATAATCTTCCGTGAGCCGTGCGCGCTACGTGGGACACGGGTTTGTCGAATTTCAGATAAGGTAATCCGCTATCCAGATTGATGATAAAAATGGGGTTAGCCTGGTAAGCTGAACCTTCTGACGGAGCGAGTCCCCATCTGGATTCCAGGCTACCAAAGAACATCCCATCAACGTTTGTTTTGACACTCTGGACGACTTGCCCTGTTTCAGCCGATAGACCATATCCGCCCCAGTCTTGCCGCCAAACCAGGTTGTCGTTAAATTTAATGGAGGTGAGGCTTCGCGATTTAGATGAATTCACCAGCCTTATCGCGGCTTCGCGTGATTCAACCATCCCTGCTTTGCTCATCAGTTCCCCCTTTTTGAGGGACAGGTTAAAAACTGGGCTGTCATTGCTACTCCAAAGCGCGACGTTTTCCCCCGGATTGATTAACCAGTTTTCCAAAAATGCCTGCCGTACGCCAGGGAGCGCAATCTCGCGGCTTTTTTTACCATCAGGTGTCCACGAAAGTAACTTATAGATTACGCCGGGTTGCTCGCCGTTGGCCGACGAGGTGACTTTGTCCAGCCCCCATAACCTGCCGGTATCATCAAGTTTGAGGGAGGTAATGGCGGATTGCCCCTGGAAATTGTGCAATAACTTGATTTTATTTTCTTTAAAATCAAATGATTGCATTTTAGCGAATGTTGATACGATCAGTTGATCATCGGGCAATAGCAGCATCTGCCAGTCTTCAAAGGACTGGCTATAGATTTTGAACTGCTCGGGATCGTTACCTGAAAACTCGGGGATTTTACTGACGGGGACATCGAAAACAGGGGCCGGTGTGGTTGGATTGCCAGTGATGGCTATTTCTGGCACCTCTGGCTGTGCGTTTTGTGGAGCTTCTTTTTCCTGAGTGAACCACGGTTGCATAATAGACATGGCTTCAGCATCGGGCAGTACTTGCATGTCTGCCAGCGAATTGTTCAGGCTGTGTTGCAGCGCCTGGTCTATTGCGCTTGTTGTCGTTTTAGTGGTTTGAATGTGGGGATCGGGAATTGGGCCTATTCCGCCCAGGCCACTGAACATTTTGAACGTTTTTTCGGTTTTGGTTTCCAGACCGCCATACCAGACCAGTACCATCGGGCCGCGAGCTAACATAGGGGATACGTCCATCACGTAACCGAAGTCCTCATGCAGGATTGAATGGCGCGCTGACACTGACCGTTTGAATTCCCAGCGGCTAATGCGTTGTTCGAAAAACGGCGCCTTAGCAAGCTCAAGTCGTGCCACATAGTCTTTATCTTGCTTCGGAATAGCCTGAAGCAGTTCTGCCTTTTCACTGGCACTGAAGGCACCAGCCTGTTGAGCGTTGTCCACTAATGCAGTAGTCGCCTGATCTATGGTTTTTTTTAACTCCGGATGGTTGGCGAAACTGGCTTCAAGCCACGGGTGTTCCATTTTGGACAGTACGTCAGAATCATCCTTCCATTGAAAATCACCCAGCCCTGCATTCTGGAAACCTTGAGTCAGTTTTTGTCTGACCTCGTTGACTGTGCCGGGGATCAAAAAGTACGGTCCATTGTAGTAGTAATCCTGGTTATCTTTTTGATTATAAGTAGGATTTTTCAAGGTTATTGTGCTTAAGCCAACATCTGCTGCTGCTGATATCAGGGGGAGTGATATCAGGATGCAGAGCGGCAAGAGACTCATCATTCGTATTTTTCTTTTTATATACATATGGGTTTTCACTGTAGTGAATACCAGCCTCTTAAGGTTGAACCAGACCACGGGTATGAACCCAACCACTGGTGACATTCTGGGTTGAAGGATGGGTATAACGCACAAAAGTGAAACCTGCCTGCGGAGGTTTATCCGACGCGGGGACTTTGTCCCCATCAATAAGAAAAGCATTCGTGCTGTTCTGGCAAATTTCATTTGGCGCATCATAAAAATAGAGGCGCTGATGTTGGTTAGAGACTGTGCGTATAACAAAATTTATGGGTGCTGCATTTTCGCCGGTTGCCTGTTGATTAGCGGTATTACAAATTTGCTCTTTTGTTTTAACGACCTCTTCAGGTAACCATCCTTCAATAATTTTTTTGGTGACAGGATGGACATAACGACTCCAGATAAAGCCCGGTTGTTGCCCCCATGATAGCGCCAGTATTTTGTCGTTATTCACAACAAATGCATTTACGGTGCACTCTTTGTTCGGTGCCCAATAAAGGTGTTGGCGTTTTTCCTGGCTGGCAATATAGCGAACGCTCGAGTCCCCCTCTACTTCAAAGGCGTTAGGGTAGAAACCTCCTGTCGGATCATCCGTCATGTTTTGGTTTGCCTGAAAGCACCGATCATCTTGCATCTTGCACATGCGGTAGTTTTCTAATGCGGCAGGATCCGTGGTGAGCTTTTGCGGGTGCTCCTGATCGCGTTCATCCCACAACTCCCCCGTTTTTTCATTGTAGACAACCCAACCATAATGCCCGGCGCCAGGGGCTGAATCTGCATGCGCCTGCCGCACGTTGATGATTTGAATAAACCACATTTCCTTGCGGTCATCGTGTTTCTCCATAAGGACATCCAGATCGGTTGCTTTGGGATGTTCGGCGGCAATCATAGATTGGTTACTGCTTGCTAAGAGTTTTCTTAGCGGAATACGACAGTCACGAACAGGAGCAACGGCTGCATTATCACTCCATGTAACGGTCGCTGTTTTCGCATATGAAATAGAAATGAGCAGCGAATGAGAGATAAGCAATATGCCCATGATAGAACGAAGCTTCATAATTATTCCCTGGTCTGCACCTTGCAAAAATAATGTACTTCCGACTCATCGGTTTTTATGTTTGCCTGTGATAAATCACAATTCAGCGAAACACGATCGTTAGATGAATAGCCTGAGAAAACACCGCCAATACCTGAATCTTGATATCCGGTGAGTGTCTCTGAACCCTGCTCAATAATCACCGACCAGCGAGTGAAACGGTCTTGCGGCCCAATGGGAATAAAGACATTCCATTCACCTTTTGGCGCTAGTGAAAAGTAACCCTTCGAATCAGTCGTGGTGGTTTGCATGATTTGCGCCGAATTGGCTAATGAAACGTTGACGTTAGCCAACGGTTGCCCTTGCCTGGTTAAAACACCTTCGATATGCGGACTGTTGTAATCATGGTAAACGCAGCCATTTAAAAAGGTTGCGGCTGCTAAAACTATCATCAGCGATAAAACTTTAAAAACCGGCGCTCGATTATTCGACATTGCGGGATAACTCTAGATAGTGAAATGCTCCATTGGGAGGAATCTATCATATCAGGAAGAAGAGGGGCGATCGCGGAGCCAGGTCGTAGCAAAGTCATCAATGTGACCTGCTGCAACAACCAAAATATCTTTGGAAAACGACTCGCAACTTACTCATTAGTGGGTTGGTTAACACTAACGGCTACGGTATAGTCAGCGCCGCTGCGGCAAAATCCGCAGCCAGGTTTCGCAGCCTGAATATCACATCGGGAACACATACAATTTTTCTCCTGGAGAATATTTATGACGTTACCCAAAAGTCTTATCTTATTGACTACTCAAAACGACTGGCATCCTGCGGATATCATCGCTGCCCTGCGTAAAAAAGGCACTTCACTGGCAGCTTTATCCCGTCAGTCAGGATTGAGCTCTTCAACGCTTGCAAATGCACTCTCCCGCCCGTGGGCAAAAGGCGAAATGTTAATCAGCAAAGCGATTGATGTTCCTGCTGAGGATATCTGGCCGAGTCGTTACTTTGACCCAAATACACGTAAACCGATTAGCAGACCAATGCGTATGCGCCCAAAAAAATTCGCGGAAAGTAAAAGAGGCGAGGGGTGTGGTAATCATTCATAGAAATGAAGCGGCTTTGAAACCCATTTAGCTTCTTTGCTGCTCTGAAACCAGAACCAGATTGTCTGGGTGGGTATAAAAACAATAAAGCCTGCTTAGATAAACCTGAGCGGGCGATTGGATTCTGCCGTGGACCATGAGTTTTGACGGTCTGCTGTGTGCCAGGAGCGGACGTTACTAAGAGATTGTACAAGCTGCTCTCGTAGTGGCATTGCTTTCTTCTGTTAGCAGCTAAGCACTCCCTGTATCGGGGACACATTTCCGAAACAATCAGTAAAGTGTGTTTTTCAATCGCTCCGGCAAGGCCTCGTCGTAAGCCAAACCATCAATTTCTGACTGTGAAATCATACTCAGGATACTACCGGTGCTGGGAAGGGCCTTCCTCTCAATTTGTGTGGCAGGATCCCAGAGTTTTGAGCGAATGATTGCTCTACTACACTGGAAAAAAACGCTTTCCACTGAAATGCGCAACACCGTTTTGGGGGATTGATTATTGATTGCGAATTTATCAAGCAAAGCCGGGTCTTTACGTATTTCAGCTGTCCCACTTATACGCAAAGTTTCGCCAATGCCGGGAATTAAAAAGAGAAGCGCAACCCGGTTGTCATTTAAAATATTGCGCAGACTATCAATGCGGTTATTACCCCTGCGGTCGGGTAAAAGTAGAGTTTTAACGTCCTCAATGTGAATGAAGCCTGCAGGATCACCTCTTGGCGATACATCCAGGCCATCCGGTCCCGATGTCGCAAGCGCCACAAATGTTGATGCCTCAATAAAGGGGCGGTAGGCAGGATGAATATGGTCCGTCACCTTCGTTAAAGAAGGTTTTGCTACTGCACCGTAAAGTTGCTCAAGCTCATGACTATTAGTAATTAGCATGTTTTCATCAACCATCTCATTCACCTCCATTGAGTTCAAAACGGAATGCATGCTGATATTTTATAGCAGATGCTTTTTATTTGTTCATTTTTATGGCTAACCAGCATTTATTTTCCATGAGTAAGGGATTTGAAGCCCAACTGTGCGGAAACGTACGCTAAGTATATTTTTTGAACGATAGTGTCAGGCTAGATTCATCGACATTCTTCTTGATGCGTCTGGAAAATAAGAAAATAACCTTAATCTGACAGTATTTGCTGTTTATCCTGACGTCAGCTTGATGTGTACTTAAACCTGACGTGCAGATTCAATGGTTACTTTCGCAGCTTTGGAGGTAGGCCGCTCTAATTAAAGCGGCACTAGGGTGTCAGAAATCGTTGGTCGTGGATGTCAGCTACGCAGCCACTTGCCGAACTGTTTGCTGACAGCCTCGCAATCAAATTTGTCTTGACCACGCCAACATGCCGCTGCCTCCGACCAGTCGCTCTTTCCGTGAATAGGTCGATCGAATGACGCAGGTTTGAGCACGCCCAAGTGGGCAAGAATGTCGATGATCACTCGTCGTTCGTTCTTTGAGGACTTTATAACGCTAGCCAGTCGCTTTTCCAATGCACCAGCATGGTCGTTAGGTTGGCTAGATTCAATAATCGCAAGGATATCTCGGAGGATGAGTACGTCCTCATCCGTCGGAGCAGGGATGTCGGCGTGAGCCAATTCTTGCAAATCAAACCACGTGTAGATCAACTGGCCGTGACGGACCCCTCCCCATTTGATCCGCTCGAAGTTGAGGATATTGAGGTCCTCATCAGTATATTTGTCATCACCTATTGTGAGGCCTGGCACCACATCACGACAAACAGCGCATGTATAGCTTGTGGTGGCAACCGTACCATCAGGAAAGTAGCCATTTCCACTAACAACAGGCGTGTAGCGATGAAGGGCCATCTGGCACGCAAGGTGGTATGAGGCTACGCCAGACCGCCAATCAAGTCTCCTTGTCGACAGGCTAGACACAAATGCTTGAGCCGCCTTCGTCGAAGAGATTTTCGTTACCCATGCCAGAATCTCGCTGATGCATACATCGTGCGATATACTCACGGGGTTAAACATCAAACCTTGACCCTTTGCATAGACGAAGTCCTCAGGTTTTGTCTCCCGTTCGGAAAGCCAGCCGTTGCTGCCCCAGTAGGTTTTAAAAAGTATGTTTTTGGCCTTCTTGTCCATGGATGTTCCCACTTTTACTGGATAATGCCGAAACTTGAACGATAGCAGGGGATTTAGGCGCAACGGAACAGTAAACACTGTAAAGTTTAGTGATCTACGTTTATAAACACTAACACCTGAATTTATAACGATTTTTCGACTCACATTATTTAGCAAGCTGATGATACCTAGGCGATTAAAAAACTAGACTTTGAGTCACCCGCAGAGCGATTTAACCGGTGTGTTGCATCCATTAGTTGAACTCACAGCTCAAAGCCGACACTCCAGTGCCCTGCATTTGTCCGCTGCGTGCCAGGAGCGGAAGTTGCAGCGACGAAGTATGATAAATTATGTAGGGCTGATTACGATTAAGGAAAACTTAACAACCTTAGCCATTTATGTATCAGCGTGATGAGAAAAAATTAGGGAGACATAAGCTTTGACGGAGACTGAATACAGAGAAGTGTTGCAAGACACGTTAAAAGGCTACACACAAAGTGCAGTCGATATGATCTTTAAGATCAAGACTAACCTTCCAGAAAAAGCTAAGTCAGTCGACGTCGGTATCCATCCTAATCAGGATGAGGATGGAATGTTTTCTGTCATGGTCCATCTTTGTGGCCCGGACCTATATGTTCTCAACAAAGCTATAGCGGATTATCGATTGCTATTTGATGTGAAATTTATCGGGGGCAAATTACAACCAAATGTCCCGATATTGGATCCTGACGAAGTTTCATTTTCGATCAATGACTTGATTGTTGAAGTTAGTATTGATTGGGTTAAGACAATATGGGATTTATCTGGAGGTCTGAAAATTCCAGGATATGTATTTGGAGACGAATGTTCTTCAACAGGCCTTATACCATTGAGCAAATGCACGCCACACAGTGACAAATAATATCACACAGCTATCATGGCGATACGATGACAATTAACGGATTATAAGATCATGATAAATATGGAAGTGGGTACCCAAATTCATTACCCGATATTACTGAAGGTCTGGGAATCATCCGTACGTGCTACGCATGATTTTTTACAGGAACAGGATATTCAGGCGCTATGCCCCCTGATACTGCATACGTATCTTCCAGGCCTGACTATTACGTGCGCTCGTCTTAGCTGTGACAGTTCGATCGTGGGCTTTACAGGGGTAAGCGAAAACCGCATTGAAATGCTCTTTGTGGATGCAGGTCAACGCGGAAAAGGCATCGGGAAATTACTCCTGTTACATGCTATCGACGAGCAAGGTGCTGATGAGCTCGACGTAAACGAACAGAATCCTCAGGCTGTTACCTTTTATAAAAAACATGGTTTTGAAACTGTAGGTCGTTCTGAAGTTGACGGCCAGGGCAGGCCATACCCTTTGTTGCATATGAAGCTACAGAGAACCTAATCTTCCCATACAATCAAGTCCACCCCCTTGCTTATAGCAGTCTGATGGCATTATTTTTCCTGTTTGGTGCCAAAAGAGGACTACGCATACTCTGGAAAAAACATAAGCGAAAAGGGGGCATAATCGCTGGAATTACGGACCTTTATTCTGTCCCTAAGTGAATGCATTACACTTCACCAATATCATCAATGACCTTTTACCTCCAGCGGCAGTTTCCATTCATTCTTCATGACGGCCCGTCCACACTCGCCGTACTACGGAAAGGCCGTCTTGCTTACCTTGAAGACAAAATAAGTGGTTCAAGGTTTGTTGCTGCGAAAATAAGTTTCAAGCTTCAGCTTCTGCGTACCGTCTTCCGTAAAATTATCAGGCGAAAGCCAGTCTGTAAGAGCCTTTTCTATGACCGGCCATTCAATATCGATAACAGATAACCAGTCAGTATCACGGTTACGTTGCTTACGGGTCATAGCTTGACGGAATCGCCCTTCAAATATGAATCCCATTCTTTCGGCAGCATTTCTTGAAGCCAGATTTAGTGAATCACAGCGCCAGACAACACGACGATAGCCAATGCAGAAGGCATTCTTCAGCAAAAGATAAATGGCTTCCGTTCCCAGTACGGTTCGTTGCATAAGTGGTGACCAGGTAACATGCCCTATTTCCAGCACACCATTAACCGTATCAATATTGTTAAAGCAGACAACCCCAACCGGACGGGCACTTTTTATCTCTGTCACGGCCCATGTCACCAGGTTGCGGTCTTCGATTTTATTTTTAATCCAGAACATCATGTCCTGTAAGCAAGCTGGCTTTTCTGCGCCAAGCCAGGTCCAGTCTCTGTCATCTTCTGCCACAGAAAATGCCTCGAAAAGGGCTTCGCAATGGCTGATTTCAAGAGGTAAGAGATGGCAATGTTGGCCGCGAATTATGCACTGCTTAGGGAAAGGTGCAGGCTGCCAGTCCGGTAAGGAAAAGCCAACGGTCTGACCATAATTATTTGTATTCAAAGATTATTTACCTCTTATTTTTGAAAGAGTCGCTTCATCAATATACTTCGACACGAGTCCCTAATTTGCGGGCCAGCCCTTTTGCTCCATCGCGCATCACCATATGGTGGTTCCAGCGGAAAATGGGTGCTGCCAGCGGCGCGAGGTAGTTCATCCATCGGGTGTTAGTCCGGATATTCCAGTCATACCTGACGATTGTATCCACTCCATTGTCAGAAAAAGACCATACTCCACGTCCTTCAACCTCGCCACTGGCTTCCCCTTCTAAAAGACAAAAGGGCGTAATATTTAATACATGGATATCAAAGGTGATGCGATAGGGGAGCACACCTTTCCAGGTATAACGATGCAAAGCGCCAATCCCCTGAATATCACCTTTCTTTAACTCAATAATCTGCTCCAGACTTCCCCACCACTCAGGCCACAGGTCCGGATGGCAAAGAATATCCCATACCTCCGATACAGAAGCTTCGACCCGCCAGATGGTGCAAAATTTATAGTCAGCCATAGAGCAAAGCTCCCATTACGGCGCGAAAAAAGCAGAGGGGAAATGGATGTTGATAACCATTGCATCCATGAAGACGGTTTCCAGTAATTTTCCATCCGGGGCGTAACTGACTACTTTGATGGGAAATCCAGATTGCTTATCTAACCAAATCTCATATTGGTGAACAGCATCGACGGTCTTTCCCTCAGGGCCGGCCACGGATAAGTGCAATGTCGATTTGCCCGTTACTATCTCGTCACCAATAGTGGCTGTTGTACCGCCATGTTGCAGACGACGAATATTATTCAGCAGAACGCCTAAGTCTGATTGATCCACCCGATGACCATTACCATCTTGTATTAGTGAATCTGTTGGCGACAGATTCAAAACAGGAAATGTTCCCAATCCAAATGGCCACAACTTAACTTTGCCACTGAACGGGTTATAGATGAGGACGGCGCCGGAATGTGGCGTAGTAAAATCCATCCGTACATAGCCCGGTTTACGATAGCTATAGCGAATGATTTTAGGTTCATCCTGAGGCGATCGGGAGCGCACCGTAACCTGGTATGACTGGATTTGTTCAAAATGTTGCAGGGAGAGAATAATGGGATCGGTCATGGCTGAACTCTGCGAAAAAGCCGCCGCCACAGCTGCTTTGTCCGCCGCGTATGCAGTGTCGTTAAAGCTAAAGATAAGTAATGTTGTCAGCATTACTGCAAAAGAGACTAAGTCGCTAATGATTGTCTCCTGCCTTGAAATAGCCGTTAAACAGGATCTCCTGAGAACACTATCAGTATGTCGGATAATATCTAAAAGTGTATGGTCCGTTTAAACGGATACTTACAATTGATTCTCGTGTCTATTCGCTTTGCTCAGCGGCTCTTGGATCACAGGGATATCGCATGGACACTGGTTTTCTAAGCGGATCGGCATAGTTGAAGAGCATTTATTTTGAGTCCAATCTGTCCAACAGAACTCCTCACTTCCCTCATTACACCTAAACTTTAAATGGTTATTTTGTATTTCAGTTAATGAGGATGTGATGATGAAAAAGTTATTGTATTTTTCTGCGGTAGTCACCCTTGCTGCACTCCCTTTAATCACCCAAGCCGCCCCAGCCCAGGAGCTACCAAACGGGACCACACTAAAACAGGAGATGGGCTCAGTTTCAGCAAAAGCCAGCACCATTGATGAGCTGGACGCCAAGTTGCGTGCTGAAGCCACTCAACAAGGCGCAAGCGCCTATACAGTCACTTCTGCTTTCGATAATAACCAGGGCGTGTACGGAACCGCGACTCTCTATAAATAACGTTTTATCACCAGACAGGATGTTTCATCTGGCAAGTTAACGGCTCCCTTTAATGGGAGCCTGCCATTTTTTAGGGCGGAGAAATCATCCCGGGATCCAGTTGTCCCATACGGGTAAAGGACCGAGTTCCGCCACCATAAAATCAATAAAGGATCGTACCTTGGGGTTACTGTACTTGCTGGGAAAATACAGCGCATACAGGGCGTGGGTTTCGCAGGTGATGATACTGTCGAGCATCAGCGGGGTGAGTTCTTCTTTTTGAATATGATCACCAATCAGATAGGTGGGTAAATACGCCACGCCCTGATCTTCTAATACCGCCTTCAACAGCACCAGGCTGCTGTTGGCCTGGATTGGCATATTTAGTTTCAACTGGTGCAGGCGATCCTGTTCGTCTGCGACCTTCAGCACCGGCGTGAGGCCAGGGTAAACCAGACAATCATGATCCACCAGGTCGCTACGGCGCTGGGGCATCCCTTTTTTAGCCAGGTATCTGGGCGATGCGCAGTATGCCCAGCGGATTGGCACCAGCTTGCGCATTGCGTAGTTTTGCGGTGGTGCAGTTGAGATGCGCAGCGCGATGTCGAAATCTGTTTCGTTAAGATTGACGAAGTTATCGTTGAGATCGATATACAGATTCACATCCGGAAACTGAGAGCGATATTTATCCACCAGATTCACCAGGCGGGAATAACCGAAAGCGATAGAACAGGTTATCCGTAATTCACCATGTGGGCGGTGATAATAACCGGATGTTATATTCAGAGTTTCATCAAATTCTTGTAGTAATTTATTGGCGCGGTTAAATAAATATTGCCCGGCATCGGTCAAGGTGATACTGCGGGTGGTACGTTTAATTAATGTTGTACCCAGCGTATCCTCCATGGCCGTCAGGCTTTTGCTTACCGCTGAAGGCGATACGTTAAGCTGAGTAGCCGCTTCAGATAATCCTCCGCAATCGATGATTTTGACGAAAAACTCTAAATGCTTCAGTGAAATCGGCGTCCCCATACTTTCCTTTTATTCACAAGTGATTTGCAAAAACGGTACAAATAGGCCGTTACATTCGCATTTTAAACATGTAACTATTGAATCACAGGAAACAACTTGCTGGCAAAATGAAAAAATAGCAACTTAAGTGAGTTACGTCACAAAATATAAGGAGGCGAAAAAGAAAGTCATCAAATTGTGAATTTAATCTCATTTAATATAATTTTAATTAAAAGGTACCGGTTATGTGGTCACGACTTGAACCCTACAGATCTTCTATTATTTTATTAATTGCACTGGTTATTGGTGGGTTGTTAGGTATATACGCCCCAACGTTTGCAAGTACACTCCAGCCAATAGGGCAGATATTTTTAAACCTGTTGTTTATGATTATTGTGCCGCTGGTAGGGATCAGCGTCATGTCTTCTATCGCCAGTATGACCGACCTGAAAAGGCTGGGACGTATTATGGCGATTATCTTCATTGTTTCTATCTCGATGGCCTTTATTCCTGCTGCCGGGATTGTGGCGCTGGCGCTATGGTATAACCCCGCGCAGGGCGTCACTATCGATCTCTCACAATCCGTGCAGGCGGGCAGTGGAAAGATGGATTTTGTCAGTATGATCACCACGAATGACTTTATCGGGTTG
Organism: Buttiauxella sp. JUb87; assembly: GCF_004361975.1. Classification (NCBI taxonomy): domain Bacteria; kingdom Pseudomonadati; phylum Pseudomonadota; class Gammaproteobacteria; order Enterobacterales; family Enterobacteriaceae; genus Buttiauxella; species Buttiauxella sp. JUb87. The sequence continues at coordinate 1,137,986 of NZ_SNVY01000001.1, read as the reverse complement.
TTCTCAAAGTCCAATATTCTGGCGCTGATCGTAATGGCGATTATTGCAGGCGTTGCGATTGGGCAGTCGGAGCAGGCGGGTAAACGTATTGCATTGCTGCTGGAAGATGCCAATACCGTCATCATGAAAATCGTTTCAATCATTATGAAAGTGGCACCGATAGGCCTTGGCTGCTATTTCGCCGCAACGATGGCCAGTCAGGATTCTGCCCTGTTGTTAACCTTTGCCCGTGCGATTGGCCTGTTTATGGTTGCCACGCTGGTCTACTTCATTTTCGGCTCTATTCTCTATTCATACATCGGTGGCGGAATTCCTGCGGTCAGAGCCTTCTGGCGTAATGCGATTGAACCTTCGGCAACTGCGCTGGGCACCTGTTCTTCACTGGGTACGCTACCCGTTACGCTGCGCGCCGGTAAAGCGATGGGGATTAACCCGGAAATCGTTGATGTGTCCATTCCGCTGCTGGTCAATCTCAATAAAGGCGGCGTGGCGATGATTGCCGCGTTGAAAATTGTCTTTATCTATTCCGTGCTGGGAATGGAATTCACCACCGAGACTTTCTTCCTGACAATGCTGATTGCTGTCCTCTCCGCCATTATCGTCGGCGGCGTACCGGGTGGTGCGTTTCTGGGAGAGATCTTTATTGTCACCACGCTAGGACTACCGATGGAAGCGATCCCGATGCTGGTGGTGCTGGGCACGATTACGGATGCACCAGCCACGCTGATTAATGTTATCCACGATTTGAATGCGGCACAGATTGTCGAGCGGTTCGCTGGAAAAAAACAGACCAACGCCGAAATCAGCTCTACTGCCGCTGTTGTATAGGTTTTCACACGGATTAAAGAACAGGAGATGTTATGAAAGACGCAATTAAGCTTGAAACTCAACTGGTCGTCGCCGGACGCGACAAACGTTTTACCCAAGGGGCGGTGAATCCAGTTATCCAGCGCGCTTCTTCGTTGGTGTTCGATACCGTGAAAGATAAAAAGTTTGCTACGGCCAATCGCGCTAACGGTGAACTGTTTTACGGCCGTCGCGGAACCTACACGCACTTTGCCTTTCAGCAGGCAATGAGCGAACTGGAAGGTGGCGTGGGCTGCGCGCTTTATCCGTGCGGTGCAGCAGCGGTAACCAATGCGATTCTGGCATTTGTACAAAGTGGTGACCATATTCTGATGACGGGGGCGGCTTATGAACCAACCCAGGATTTCTGTAATAAGATCCTGAGTAAATTCAACGTTGAAACCACATATTACAATCCACTGATTGGCGCTGGCATTGTTGACCTTCTCCGCCCAGAAACTAAGGTGGTGTTCCTGGAGTCGCCGAGTTCAATCACTATGGAAGTCCAGGACGTACCGGGGATGGTGAAGGCAATCCGCGCGGTGAATCCGGAGATCGTCATCATGATCGATAATACCTGGGCGGCGGGCGTGTTGTTTAAAGCACTGGATTTTGGGGTGGATATTTCCATTCAGGCGGGTACTAAGTACACCATTGGCCATTCAGACGGCATGCTGGGTACGGCTGTCTCTAACGCCCGTTGCTGGGATCGTCTGCGTGAGAACTCCTATCTGATGGGACAAACGCTGGACGCCGACACGGCTTACAACGGTAGCCGTGGATTACGCACGCTGGCGGTGCGTCTTAAACAGCATCAGGAGAGCAGTATTCATATCGCCCGTTGGCTGTCGGCAAGACCGGAAGTCGCTCGGGTGAATCATCCTGCATTACCTGAATGTCCAGGCCATGAATATTTTCAGCGTGACTTTGCTGGTAGCTCGGGTCTGTTCTCGTTTGTACTGAAAAAGAGACTGACTGACGAACAGATGGCTAATTTCCTCGATAACTTCTCATTGTTCCACATGGCCTATTCCTGGGGTGGATTTGAGTCGTTAGTTCTGGCGAATCAGCCGGAGGAGCTGAACAGTATTCGCCCTGCAGGAAATGTCGATTTTAGCGGAACGCTAATCAGAGTGCATATTGGGCTGGAAGATATTGACGACCTGATTGCCGATCTGGAAGCCGGATTCGCACGTATCAGTTAACCTGTTGTAATCAAGGCCGGATGGCGTCGACGCTTATCCGGCTTAATTAATCTTGCAGGCTTTGCTCAGCCATTCATATCAGCCCCTTAGGGGGTTCAAATATTCGCCATCAGGCGCTATCAAAATCAAACCTATTCCATCAAGAAAATCCCGTCTCAGCTAGATGAATAATCCGGTGTTGACTCTGATTCAGGCCAGAGCAAAACACTTCCCAATAAATACCCTCCAAAGCATCAGTGCTCAGGAAATCAACCATAATTAGTAGGGTTATTCAAAGCCAGGAGACAATCATGAAGGAGTTACTAAAGGTCAATATCGACGAGTTCAAAAGCCATTTTCTGGGGGAAGTGATTCTTCCTGACGAGGCTGGCTACGACGAGGTTCGCCAGATCTGGAATGCCATGATCGACCGTAAACCTGCACTGATAGCACGCTGCATCTCACCTGAGGATGTCATGCAGGCCATCGAATTTGGACGAACGCAAAATCTCCTCATTTCAATCCGTGGAGGAGGGCACAACATCGCGGGCAATGCCGTGTGCGACGACGGTTTGATGATCGACCTCTCACTGATGAAGAAAGTGCAAGTGGATCTCTCCACCAGAAGGGCCAGCGTCGAGCCAGGCTGCACCCTGGGCGACTTTGATGAGGTAGTGCAGGCACATGGCCTTGCCACGCCCCTGGGCATCAACTCGACCACAGGTGTGGCCGGCCTGACACTCGGTGGGGGTTTCGGCTGGCTGAGTCGCAAGTACGGTATGACTATAGATAATCTGGTCTCCGCGGAGGTTATCACCGCAGATGGCAGCCAACTTCATGCCAGCGAAACAGAAAATGCGGATCTCTTTTGGGGGCTGCGGGGCGGGGGTGGCAATTTCGGAGTTGTGACTCGCTTCGAATTCCAGCTCCATCCCGTTGGGCCGAACGTGCTGAGTGGGCTTATCGTCTTTCCGTTCTCTCAGGCAAAACTTGTTATCTCGCAGTTCGCCCGGTTCACCGAGACGATGCCGGAAGAGCTCAATGTTTGGATGGTCACGCGTAAGGCGCCTCCACTTCCGTTCTTGCCCGACGACGTTCACGGGAAAGAGATGGTCGCGCTGGCGCTGTGTTATGTGGGCGACCCTAAAGAGGGCGAGAAGCTTATCGAGCCGCTACGTGAGTTCGGCACGGTGCTTGGCGAGCATATCGGAGTACAGCCTTATATCGCCTGGCAGCAGGCATTCGACCCGCTATTGTCGAAGGGGGCGCGCAATTACTGGAAGTCACATAACTTCTCGCAACTCAGTGAGGGCGTTATCGATGCCATCATCGAGTACGCTGCCAGATTGCCATCACCTCAGTGTGAGATTTTCATCGGGACGATTGGAGGCCAGACAGCAAGCGCCGCACCCGATGCTATGGCCTACTCAAGCCGGGATGCCAATTACGTGATGAATGTGCACGGTCGCTGGGAGTCAGCCGCCGAGGATGAACACTGCATCGCCTGGGCGCGCGAATTCTTCGCTAAGTCACAACCGTTTGCCAGCAGCGGTGCGTATATCAATTTCCTCACCCAGGAGGAGAGCGACCGTATCGCTTTTGCTTACGGTGCAACCTACAACCGACTTGTGGAACTCAAGAATAAGTACGACCCGACGAACCTCTTCCGGATGAATCAGAACATCAAACCGGTATGAGACCAGGTATTGCGCCTAACAACAGTATGTAGCCGAGACGCTACGCACACTGTGAATGTCAGAGGTTAGGCGCAGTCACGATGCAGCTCCTATTGCAATGGGATGGGTATCGACTTCATCGGCATATCTATCCATTCCCCGGTGATTTAGTCAGCTCGGTATATTCCTCTGGTTCAAATGCTTGTCGGAACATCGGTATCAATAACTGACTTCCAAACTCACTTAGATGATTATCATCAGAGTAGAGCGGTTGACCACCCTGGTTACCCCAGCAACGACCACTGTGGCAAAGATAAGGTAGAGGGTCGAGAATTTTGACCCCACACTGCATCGCGGCCTCATCTTGCGCATCCCAAATCACCTTTTGACGTTGCTGATATTCTTTCAGTGAAATAGATATATCGCGGGCGGGGTTGCCAAACATAAGCGCTCTGGCCATGGTATTGGGAACATCCATTGCCATCTCAGGGATTGGGCGAACTAAAAATACCCTTTGGCTGTTTTCAATGGCACACATGGTTTTTATTAATTGCGCTGTAAACTGTTTATTTAAATTTGGGTTTGGTCGATCATTTGGGGTGTCAAAGTATCCCATCGGGATATTAAAAAAAGCATCTTTTTCATTTTGCCCAAGGAGAGCAAGAGAACTTCTGTTGGCAATAAAGACCAGTTTGTTTTTGTACTCGTGATTTAGTAATTGAATGGCTTTATCATTAAAAGTTTTACAATCATCATTAATATCTTCCCTTCGTTTAAAATCTAATACAGTCGGGCAACTGGCATAATCCATCTCAATAACAGAGCCGGGTGCAACATCAGCAATAACAGAAGCCACCATACCTGCATGGCTATCACCTAATACAATAGCTGTTAGTTCACCTTCGCCATAACTACATTTCGGCGACTCACTACCATCGCCAGGCGTAAGAAGGCAATCTTGCATACGGGAAGCGTTGTTAAGCTTCGGAGTCATCGCCATTTCAATCGCCGGATTAATACGGTTCTCCAGTTGTTGATAACGAGCCGCCACAGCCAGTAATACGGCACACATCACGGCCGCTCCTAATACCCAATTTTGCTTACCGGGCGATACCGAAGCGAGTACTTTACGGGCCGGGTTTTCTACCAGGAGTAAAGAAGCCTTACCCAGTAACACACTCAATATTATTCCCGCCACAATCCAGCCAGGATGGTACTGCTTGCTGGCATAGGTCAACGCGACCACTAAGGGCCAATGCCAAAGGTAAATAGAGTAAGAACTGGCGCCGATTTGGCGGGCGATGATATTGGATGTAAAAATAGACTGCTGGCGATTAGCAATTAAAACTAACATCGCACCCATTACTGGCACCATGGCATAAACACCGGGCCAGGGTCGGGAAGAATCAAATAATGTCACCGACAGCGCAATTAATATAAAACCGATAAACTCTAACACGCGGGCAAGTTGCTGCGGCATGGAATGTTGGCGAGTTAGCCACCACACCAAACTACCGGCTAACATTTCCCAGGCGCGCGTGGGTAATAAATAGAATGCGCTCCCGGGTAACCGTGGGCTGGCGTAAAACGAGAGCGCCAGCGACAACACTCCTGCGGCAATCAGCGCAAACTTAACTCCACGACGACCAAACCAACGCCAAATTAATATGCAGCCCAGTGGCAGCAAAATATAAAATTGCCACTCCAGCGAGAGTGACCAGGTGTGTAGCAACCAATTTTCGTGGGAAGCAATATCGAAATAACCCGCTTCACGCCAGAACTTTAGATTGGAGACAAAGGTTAACGCCGTTACAGCATTGGCCGCCAGTACGCGATAATCTGCCGTGGGCAACCATAACCAGCCAATAATGAGCAACACCACGCATAACACTATTAAAGCCGGAATAATCCGTCGGGCTCGCGCCAGATAAAAAGCCCACAGTGAAAACTTACTGAGTTCCAGCCCGTTTATGATGATGGCCGTCATCAAGAATCCAGAGATGACAAAAAATACATCAACCCCGGCAAAACCGCCGCCAAATCCAGGTATACCAAAGTGATAAAATACGACTGCTAATACTGACCAGGCTCGCAGCCCATTGACATCATGGCGAAATGCTTTAGGTGTTAGCGAGGCAGGACGGGACAAATTAATAACCATAAGTTACCAGATTCCAGTATATCGCGATAATGCAGCCAACCTGCATCGTGACAAATCAATCCCGACAAGCGCACAAAATACACTTGGGGTGAATATAATTTCATCTCTGACATAACTACCAGGAAACGTGTGCTGAACGACACAAATTTATCCGGGGAATGATTTGTCGGAATGATCAAGCAGACAGTTCTTAATCATTCAGTGAAGCATAATACTTTTTCTGCGCTTTTGCTGGCGGATATATTCAGCGAGTAAATAAAACGATGAAATCATCTATTTCATCAATCAAACCATACGAAAAGTTCTGCTGCGCTATACCATCAGCTTTCCCTTTTAGAACGGGCTGGCGTGATGGGCTTTGATCAACTCCCCGCTAATGGGATGAACAAAATGCAGCTCACTGGCGTGCAGCATTAGCCGAGGTGTTTGTTCTGTGCCTGGCAGCAGGCGGCCACCATACAGGTCGCAACCCAAAATAGGGTGGCCCAATTGCTGGCAGTGGATGCGGAGTTGATGAGTACGCCCGGTTTCGGGGGTGAGCTGTACCCGCGTCAACGGCAGTAACGTCCCGTCTGCCAGTTCATGATAAAAGCGCTCAACGACCTGATAGAAAGAGCGAGCTGGCTTGCCGTGGATTGCGCAAATTGACATCAGCGGGAACAGCGCCGGGTCTTTGGCAATCGCTGCGTCTATCATTCCTTCGTTGTGCTCCACATGCCCACACAGCAGCGCACTGTAAACTTTGGTCACTGTGCGCTGGCTGAATTGTTGGCAGAGGGCGGCATTTATCGCTTTATTGCGGGCAATCACCATCAGCCCTGAAGTTCCGAAATCCAGGCGGTGTACCAGGGTGCAGCCTGCGAATATCTGTACCAGCCGATGATGCACCGAATCGAGATTTTGCGGATTTTTCCCCGACAGACTGAGCAGCCCGCTGGGTTTATTGATAATGACCAGGTGATCGTCCTGATAGAGATTTTCGATCGTGTCATGGCACGGCGGGGCAATAAAGGTATCGATAATCGTAGACATCAGGCTACCCGGATGAAGAGTGGGTGCGGATGATAACCAATTTTAAACTGACTGGCGAATTTGGCTCCCGGAGCCGGGAGCCGTTTAGTCAGTTAGTTTTTGTGTCGGCGTAGCCAGATTAATTTGTAGGCCGCCGGAATGATAAACATCGATAACAACGGTGCGGTAATCATCCCGCCGATCATTGGCGCCGCAATTCGGCTCATCACTTCGGACCCCGCTCCGGTTCCCCACAAAATAGGTAACAGGCCAGCAATAATCACTGCCACCGTCATCGCTTTTGGCCGGACGCGCAACACCGCACCGTGGTAAAGCGCATCATCAAGCCCTTCGCTGGTGAACGTTTCCGGGCGCGCGAGTTGCGGATTCGCTTCAATAGCCTGGCGCAAGTACATCAGCATCACCACGCCAAACTCCGCGGAAACCCCAGCGAGGGCGATAAAACCGGTACCAGTGGCGACTGACATATGGAACCCCTGCCAGTACAGGAACCAAATACCGCCCACTAAAGCGAACGGCAGGCTCATCAGAATCAGTAACGCTTCATCAAAGCGGCGGAAGGCCAGATACAACAACACAAAGATAATCACGAGGGTCATTGGCACCATCAGTTTCAGTTTCTTGTTGGCGTGTTCCAGTAATTCAAACTGCCCGGAATACGACACGCTGGTGCCCGGTTTAAGTTTCACCTTTTCATCAATTACCTTTTTCAGATCGTCGACAATCGACACCATGTCACGCCCACGCGCATCAATGTAAATCCAGTTGGTCGGGCGCGCGTTCTCGGTTTTGAGCATCGACGGGCCAGAGAGGACGCTGACGTCGGCCACATCACCGAGCGTGATTTGCTGTTTCATTGGCGTGAGGATTGGCAATTTTTTCAGCGTTTCCGGGCTATCGCGCAAGCCTTGCGGGTAACGAATGTTGATTGGATAGCGTGCCACACCTTCCACCGTTTCACCCACCGTGGCACCGCCGATGGCAGAGGAGATAAACAGCTGAACGTCGCCCACGGTCATACCATAGCGTGAAGCTTTTTCGCGGTTGATTTTCACATCAATATAGCGCCCACCTTCCAGGCGGTCGGCCAGTGCCGAAGTCACACCAGGAACCGTTCTGGCGACTACTTCAATACGCCGTGCAGTTTCATCCAGGTCGGTAAGATCGGTGCCGGAGACTTTGATACCGATCGGGCTTTTGATGCCGGTAGACAACATATCAATGCGGTTGCGAATCGGCTGAACCCAGAGATTCGCCAGCCCCGGTAAGCGCACCGTGGCATCCAGCTCTTCAATGATTTTGTCGACGGTCATCCCTGGTCGCCACTGATCTTGCGGCTTCAGTTGAATGGTGGTTTCCACCATTTCCAGCGGGGCGGAATCGGTCGCCGTTTCTGCTTTGCCAGACTTACCAAACACCGAAGCCACTTCCGGTACTGTTTTGATCAGTTTGTCGGTGGTTTGCAGGATTTGCGCCGCCTGGCCAGGAGAGACACCGGGCAGCGTTGAGGGCATATACAGTAAATCGCCTTCGTTAATTTTCGGCAGGAATTCACCGCCTACTTTGCTGAGCGGCCATATCACGGTGATTATTGATAACACCGCCACCAGCAGCGTTAATTTTGGCCATTGCAGGACTTTGAGCAAAAACGGGTGATACATCTTTATCAGCATGCGGTTCAGTGGATTACTGTTTTCCGCAGGGATTTTCCCTCTGATCCAAAAACCCATCAGAATAGGAATGACCATAATCGCCAGCAATGCGGAACCGGCCATCGCATAGGTTTTGGTAAAGGCCAGAGGCCCGAATAAACGTCCTTCTTGCCCTTCCAGAGTAAAAATCGGAATGAACGACAGTGTGATGATCAGCAGGCTGATAAACAGGGCAGGGCCAACTTCAACGGAGGCATCGGTAATCACTTTCCAGCGCGTTTCGTTATCAATACTTTTCCCCGCGTGGTTATGCCCCCAGTCCTCAAGCCGTTTATGCGCGTTTTCTATCATCACAATGGCGGCGTCCACCATCGCCCCCACCGCAATCGCAATGCCGCCCAGCGACATCATGTTGGCGTTCAGCCCCTGGAAGTGCATGATGATAAAGGCAATACACAGCCCGAGCGGGAGCGAAATAATAGCGACCAGCGCGGAACGCAAGTGCCAGAGGAACAGGGCACAGACCACGGCGACAACAATAAATTCTTCCAGCAATTTATGGCTGAGGTTTTCAATTGAACGGTCAATCAACTGGCTACGGTCATATGTCGTCACCACTTCTACGCCTTCCGGCAGGCTTTTTTTCAGCACCTCAAGTTTGTCTTTAACCGCGGCAATAACATCGCGCGCATTCTTTCCGGAGCGCAACAGCACCACGCCTCCGGCAACTTCTCCCTGACCATTAAGCTCGGCAATGCCACGGCGCATTTCTGGCCCAATCTGCACGCGCGCCACATCCCTTAAATAAACCGGCACGCCGTTTTCGGCGGTTTTCAGCACGATATTATTGAAGTCATCAATATTTTGCAGATAACCACTGGCACGAACCATGTACTCCGCTTCGGACATCTCAACGGACGAACCGCCGGCTTCCTGATTAGAAGAGCCAAGCGCATTTTTCACCTCGCCCAGCGTCACGCCATATTGCGCCAGCTTCATTGGGTTGATCTGGATTTGGTACTGCTTAACCACGCCGCCCACCGAGGCCACTTCCGCGACATTAGGAATGGTTTTTAACTCATATTTCAGGAACCAGTCCTGAAGTGAACGTAATTCGGCGAGATCATGTTTACCGCTGCGGTCAACCAGCGCGTACTCAAACACCCAGCCCACGCCGGTCGCATCAGGGCCAATCTCGGTGTTAACGCCCGCAGGCAACTTAGCCTGCACCTGGTTGAGGTACTCCATGACCCGCGAACGCGCCCAGTACAGATCGGTGCCATCTTCGAAAATCACGTAGACGTATGAGTCACCAAACTGCGAGAAACCGCGCACCGTTTTGGCGCCAGGCACTGAAAGCATGGTGGTGGTCAGCGGGTAAGTCACCTGGTTTTCAACAATCTCAGGCGCCTGTCCTGGGTAGCTGGTCTTAATAATCACCTGAACGTCCGAGAGGTCAGGTAAGGCGTCTACCGGCGTGTTGATAATGGTCCAGGTTCCCCAAATGCTCAGGAACAGGGCCGCCATCATTATCAGAAAGCGGTTAGCCACAGAGCGCCTGATAATCCATTCAATCATCTTCGTCTCCTTACTTTTCTGGATGCGCGTTGGCGGAAGCATTGCTCTGACGCATACGATCCAGCGCTCCGCTAATATTGGCTTCCGAGTCAATCAGGAACAGACCACCGACAACAACGGATTCACCTTCACTCAGGCCCGATTCAATCCCCGTCTGGTTTTGGGATTCATGCAGTACTTTGATTTGCTTCGGCACAAACTGGCCTGCATGATCAACGGTAATCACCCGTTGTTCACGGCCATTGTCGATAACCGCCTGAGAAGGGATCAGCAACATTTCCGGGCTTTGGGTATTGAGCTTCAGGTAGGCGTTCATACCGGGTTTCAGTTGTTCATCTTTATTATCGACTTGCAGGCGCACTTGAAGGGTTCGCGTAGCCGGGTCGAGGCTCGGCAGGATTAACCATTTTTCGATGGTGAAAGTTTTGCCAGGGTAAGCCGGGACAGAAATCTCAAACTGGGAGGACTCTTTGAGCAGATACACGATAGATTCGGGGACGGCGGCGCTAATCCACACCGGGTCCATGCCCTGAATCTGGGCAACCACTTTATCTTTTGAAATGTTCATCCCGGTTCTCAGATCAAACGCGGTGATCACGCCATCAATCGGCGCTTTAATCGTGAAGCGGGTCTGAATAGAACGCGTGCTGCGTAAGCGCTGAATATCTTCTTCAGACATCCCCGCCAGACGAAGACGTTCGAGCACACCTTTGAGTTGTGTCGCGGAGCCACCGGTTTCAGACAGTAATAGATATTCGCTCTGCGCCTCGACCCATTCAGGGATCGTAATATCCACCAGCGGGGTGCCTTTTTTTACTTTATCGCCAATCGTCAGCGGATAAACTTTTTCAATAAACCCCTCTGAACGCGCTTGTACAATAACAAACTGGTATTCGTTAAAACTGACATTGGCGGGAATCGTCTGGGAATAGGTCAAGCGCCCCATTTGGACTTTTTCAGTTTTCAGCCCCAGATTTTGCACTTGTGCCGGATTGATACGAATGCCCTGATTATTTTCGCTGCTACCTTCATCGGCATATTTCGGCACCAGATCCATATCCATAAAGGGCGACTTCCCGGGCTTATCAAACCTGGTATCGGGTTTCATTGGGTCATACCAAAAAAGCACCTTACGCTCGGTCGATTGCGTGGCCATTTTAGGGACAGAAGCAAAATAGCGGTAAGCAGCAACGGATATTATCCCTCCGACGATCAGACTGCTGATAATAAGCGCAGTATTTTTTATTTTTAAAGAAGCCATATTTCTTCCTGATAAATAAAATGGCAAGCGGGATTTGTAGGGTGGATAAGCGATAGCGTCATCCACCATTTTGAAGTGAACCTCACTAATTAGCCTTAATTTCCTGAAGCAGAGAAGTATTACCTTGCTGAATAAAACTAAAATTTACATTATTCCCAGCTTTCAGTGATTTAATATTGGCGTCTAATTCGCTGAAGGTAAATCGCATGGTCATTGCTGGCCAACTGACTGCCGGAATAGCCTCATGTGCAATCGTAATTTTCTTGTTTTTAGTATCAATATCTTTGATGACACCCTTGGCCGTAATCACTTGCTGTTGTGCGGCGGTAAGGGTGGCAACCGCATCGCTTTGGGGCGATTCTGCTGCCTGAACTCCGGCAACCATAGCAACTGAGAAAATGCCAAATAAAGCAATTTTAATTGAACGCATATTAATGATTCCTCTGATATCAAAACGAAAATAATTATTGAGTCCAGCCGCCACCCAGAGCCGTAAACAAGGTGATTTCATTAACTTGTTGAGAATATCTCAGGTCGAGTAATGATTGCTGTGTTGAAAATAGTGAACGCTCTGCATCGAGTACCTCGATATAACTCACGGCACCGCTGGAATATAACCCTTTGGCACGTTGTAGCGTGATTTGCAGTGAGGCAAGATAACGTTGCTGTGCCGTAATTTGTTGGCTGATGGTTTCACGCAGCGCAAGAGCATCAGCAACTTCTTTAAAAGCGGTCTGAATTTTTTGCTCGTAATTGACAACAGACTGCTGCTGGCGAATTTTTGCCAGTTCAAGGTTGGCACTATTACGCCCGGCATTGAAAATAGGAATTTCAATTTTCGGGACGAAATTCCACATCCCACTGGCAGGATTAAACAGGCTTGAAAGCTCGGTACTGCTGCCTGAAACCCCACCCGTCAATGAAATAGAAGGGAAGAATGCGGCCCTGGCGGCACCAATATCGGCATCGGAGGCTTTTAACAGATGTTCGGCTTCCAGAATATCGGGCCTTTGCAGCAAGATCTCAGAAGATAAATTCGGCGGAAGCTGTACCGGATTAATATCTTTGTCGCTGTGGATTTGGTCATCAGGTTGAGCGGTATAAGTTCCCAGTACCAGTTGCAGTGCATTGTTCGCTTGTGCCAGTTCACCTTCTCTTTTGGCGATTTCTGCACGGGTACTTTCAATCAAGCCACGAGATTGTTCTAACGCCAGTAAGTTAGTACTGCCGGTGATAAGCTGTTTTTCCACAAAGGCATAAGATTGCTGGTAATTCTGGAGTGTTTCTCGGGCAATATTCAATTGCTCAGCCGCCAGTCGCTGGTTGAAATAGCTCTGCGAAACATTAGAAATCAGCAGAATATGCACTGCCCGCTGTGCTTCCTCACTTGCAAAGAATTTTTGCCGGTCGGCATCACTCATGTTTTTCAGTTTGCCGAAGAAATCCAGTTCAAAGCTAAGGGCCATACCTGCTTCATATTTTTGGTCAGTGGAACTGTCACTTTTTAACCCGCCACTGTAGGTAGTTTCTGCCGAGGCGTTGAGCTGCGGGTATCTGTCGGCGTCCGTGACATTGTATTGCGCACGGGCTTCCTGAACTTTTAACGCCGCCATCCGCAGATCTCGGTTGTTTTGCAGTGCGGTATCGATAAGCCTGATGGCCTGCGGATCGGCAAAGAAGTTACGCCAGCCGGTGTCCTGATAACCGGCCGTTGCCGGAACCAGTGCATTTTTCGAGAGTGAGAAACGCTGCGGGACTGGCGTTTCAGGGCGCTGATAATCGGGTGCCAGCGAAATACACCCTGTCAGAATGAATAACGTACTCAGTGTTAAAAGCTTAAGTTTGAACATGTCACTTCTCGTCCCTGCAAGCCGGTTACATCAGGCTGATAAATTCTGCAGACACTTTACGGGAGCGACTCTGTTGGGTGAGTGACAGGATAATGACAAAGCTGTCATTTTGCGCTTATCTCATTGATCTCGCCCTGTTGCCCACTAGAATGGCACCACCACACTGAAAGGGAGGAGAGGTTGTGAAAATATTAGTCGTCGAAGATGAGGCCAAAACCGGTGAATATCTGTGCAAAGGTTTGAAAGAGGCCGGTTTCGTCGTTGATCTCGCAGACAATGGTTTGACGGGTTACCATCTGGCGATGACCGGTGATTACGACCTGGTGGTACTGGATATCATGCTTCCTGACGTGAATGGCTGGGAAATCGTCCGCATGCTGCGGGCCGCGAAGAAAGGGATGCCGGTCCTGCTGCTTAGCGCCTTAGGCACCATTGAGCATCGTGTGAAAGGTCTTGAGCTGGGCGCGGATGACTACCTGGTAAAACCTTTTGCTTTTGCAGAGTTGTTGGCTCGCGTCAGGACGCTGTTACGCCGTGGCTCGACAGTAATCGCCGAAAGCCAGTTTCAGGTGGCCGACCTGACACTTTTTTTGGTTTCCAGGAAAGTGACCCGTGGCGCAAGCCGTATCACGCTGACCAGCAAAGAATTCACACTACTGGAGTTCTTTCTGCGCCACCAGGGCGAAGTCTTGCCGCGCTCTCTTATCGCCTCCCAGGTTTGGGACATGAATTTTGACAGTGATACCAATGCCATTGATGTTGCGGTGAAGCGGTTACGCGCCAAAATTGATAACGATTTTGAACCTAAATTAATCCAGACCGTTCGCGGTGTCGGGTATGTTCTTGAGGTGCCTGATGAAGATTAGCGCGAAACGTCGACCTTTATCTCTGGCAGTCAGGTTGACCTTATTTATTAGTCTTTCGACTATTCTCGCTTTTCTGATCTTTACCTGGGTGATGATAAATTCAGTAGAACAACATTTTTCTGAGCGGGATGTTTATGATCTGAAACAAATCAGTTCAGTGCTGGAAAATATCATCAAAGAACCGAAAAAAAGTGAAGCGCAGAAAATAGAAAAGCTCAGTGACATCCTGACCAGTTACCAGAATATTACGGCTTTGCTTCGTGACGGGAATAATAATATTCTTTATCATTCGTCTAAAGGTGCCGACCTGAGTGCTATTCTTCCCTCACAATATCCGGGTGCAGGAAAGGTACTATTGTGGTCCGGGAAAATGAGTGAAAATGAAAAACACTCTACTATGGCGAATAAAAACACCATTTACCGAATTATAGAAACACCCATTAAAACATCTGAAAATACCCATGAGGCGCCTTATATTTTATTGACGGCAATGTCCTTTGACTACCACCAGCATTACATTGATACGCTAAAGGTGGACCTTATTTATATTGCCCTGGCAATCAGTGTTTTGATTGTTCTCATTGTTTTATTTGCAGTTTATAAAGGGCACCAGCCATTAAGAAATGTCAGCATGAAAATAAAAGACATTTCTTCTGAGAACTTAGATGTCAGACTGGAGCCAGACCGGGTGCCGATTGAGCTTGAACAACTGGTTATTTCTTTTAATCATATGCTTGAACGGATAGAAGATGTGTTTATCCGCCAGGCTAATTTTTCTGCGGACATCGCCCATGAAATACGCACGCCGATTACCAACCTGGTGACGCAGACGGAAATTTTATTAAGCCAATCAAGAAGTAATGATGAGTTGAAAGAGGTTCTTTACTCTAACCTCGAAGAATATAATCGCATGGCGAAGATGACCAGCGACATGCTCTTCCTGGCTCAGGCGGATAATAACCAACTCATTCCTGAACAAGTGACGCTCGACCTCAGGGATGAAACCAGCAAAGTCTTCGAGTTTTTTGATGCCTGGGCTGAGGAGCGCGGCGTCCGCCTTGCTATTAACGGCGATGCTTCCAGAGTCAAAGGTGACCCACTGATGCTGCGCCGGGTGATTAATAATCTTGTCTCCAATGCGATTCGCTATACTCCCGGCAACATGACCGTCACCGCGCATATTAATGAACGCGAAAGATGGGTTGACCTGATTATTGAAAACCCAGGAACACCTATACCTGAAGAGCATCTCAACCGATTGTTTGATCGCTTTTATCGCGTTGACCCGTCAAGGCAAAGAAAAAGTGAGGGCAGTGGGATTGGCCTGGCCATTGTAAAATCTATTATTACCGTCCACCAGGGTAAAATTAGCGTGGCTTCAGATGCGGTTTCAACTCGTTTTACCATCTCACTGCCCAAATTTTCCGACTGACTCCCGCTTATTATTTTGTAAGACTTTCCTCACAAAAAACTCAACGGAGGGTTATATTTAGCTTATCTATATCATGTTTGAGAACAGGGAAATGATGATTCGATTATCCTGGCTGGCTCTGGTGCTTGCCTCCGTTAGCAGTAGCGCTCTGGCAGTCAGCTATCCGCTACCACCCGAGGGTAGCCGCCTGGTCGGTGCGCCGTTAACCATTAGCGTTCCGCAAGGGAATACCCAGCCGCTGGAGTATTATGCCGCGCAGTACGGGCAAGGTTTCAGCAATATGCTGGAAGCCAACCCAGGTGTCGATCCGTTCCTGCCAAAAGCGGGTATCCAGTTGATCATTCCACAGCAGGTGATTTTGCCGGACACCGTACGCCAGGGCATTGTGATTAACGTCGCCGAAATGCGGCTTTACTACTACCCACCGGAGAGCAACACGGTAGAAATCCTACCTATTGGTATTGGCCAGGCTGGGCGCGAAACGCCGCGTAACTGGGTGACGAGGGTGGAGCGTAAGCAAGAAGCTCCGGGCTGGACACCAACGGCGAATACCCGGCGCGAGTACGCGAAAGAGGGTAAAACCTTGCCAGCCTACGTGCCACCAGGTGAGGAAAACCCGATGGGGCTTTACGCGATTTACATCGGCAAGCTGTACGCTATCCACGGCACTAACGCCAACTTTGGTATTGGCCTGCGCGTCAGCCAGGGGTGCATCCGTCTGCGTAAAGACGACATAAAATATTTGTTCGATAACGTGCCGGTGGGGACGCGCGTGCAGTTTATTGACCAGCCGGTGAAAGCAACCGTCGAGCCAGACGGGCGGCGTTGGCTGGAAGTGCATGAGCCATTGTCCCGCAACCGTGCGGAGTTTGAATCTGACAATAAAGTCCCACTGCCTATCACCCCAGCACTGCGCAATATGACTGAAGGTTACGGTGTGGATGCCGTCATGGTGAGTGCCGCGTTAACCCGCCGTTCCGGGATGCCGGTGCCGATTAGCATGGTATCCGGAAAAACCGGGTAGTTTTAAATACTGGGATAAGGGCAGGCGCGGGAATTCGAGACGCGAAAAGTAAAAACATAAAAGCCCGCTTAAGTTTCCTTAAGCGGGCTTTCGAATTTGGCTCCTCTGACTGGACTCGAACCAGTGACATACGGATTAACAGTCCGCCGTTCTACCGACTGAACTACAGAGGAATCGGTTAACGGGGCGCATATTAACGATTAGCTCGTGGCATGTCAAAGGGTTCGCGCAAAACTTTTTTGTTTGCTCTTTTTATAGTCAACTTGTTGAGTTTTAACACGAATTGTCCTGGTCTGGGTTGAACTAACAGCATCCCTTCATTATGTAAGTTCTTTATTGGTGCAAAGCCGCTTCGTTCATCACTTATTTGCTTTATTGTTAAGCAGATGTGATCCCCGCTGTAATTTCATCGCGTTGTGCCGAGCGCCTTACCAGCGCACTCTATACTGACATATGTCGAAACATTGACATTTGGTTAACAATTCTGGCAACCATTTTGCTTAATGTTCAAGGCCGTGATTAATCACAGGGAAAAGCAGTTTGTATTTTGTTCGCGTTTTTGCTTTTGAAAATGGCTCTTACACCGTTTTGCATAAACCTCTTTGCTGATTTGCTAAGGAACATACAAATGTCGCTGAAATTTATCAGAAGTCCTCTTTCTCTTGTGTTGGCTGGTTGTCTGGTGACGGCGTTTTCCGCCCACGCCGATATTGTGATTGGTGTTGCTGGGCCATTTACCGGGCCGAACGCGACTTATGGTGATCAGTACTGGCATGGCGCGACGCAAGCCGCGGAAGATATTAACGCCGCCGGTGGCATCAACGGCGAAAAAATCAAGCTGGTGCAGGGTGATGATGCTTGTGAACCAAAACAGGCAGTGTCAGTTGCTAACCGTCTGGTGGATCAGGATAAAGTGAATGCTGTGGTCGGGCATTTTTGTTCTTCATCTACCGTACCGGCCTCAGAGGTGTATAACGACGCCGGTATTCTGACTATCACCCCTGGGTCGACTAACCCAATTATCACTGAACGAAACATGAATGATCTGTTCCGCATGTGTGGGCGTGATGACCAGCAAGGGCAGGTCGCCAGCGATTTTATTATCGACAAGCTTAAAGCCAAGCGTGTGGTGATCATTCATGACAAAGATACCTACGGGCAGGGGCTGGCGGATGCCACCAAAGCAGCGCTGGCGAAACGCGGCGTCAACGATGTGATGTACGAAGGGTTGTCGCGCGGCGAAAAAGACTTTAATGCGCTGGTGACCAAAATCAGTGCACAAAAACCTGACGTGGTGTTCTTCGGCGGTTGCCATCCGGAAGCGGGGCCACTGGTACGCCAGATGCGTGAGCAGGGCGTGCAGGCCAAATTCTTCTCCGGCGACTGTATCGTCAACGAAGAGATGGTTACCGCGGCAGGCGGACCGCAATACACCAACGGCATCTATATGACCTTCGGCAAAGATCCGCGTTTAATTGCTGACGGCAAAGCGGTTATCGATAAATTCCGCGCTAACAAATTTGAGCCAGAAGGCTACACCCTCTATTCCTACGCCTCTGTGCAGGCTATCGCTGCGGCATTTAAAGCCACTGGTGGCACCGACTCGGCTAAAGCCAGCGCCTGGCTGAAAGCTAATCCGGTGGATACTGTGATGGGCAAAAAAGCCTGGGATAGCAAAGGCGACCTGAAGGTGTCGGACTATGTCGTTTATGAATGGGACGACAAAGGCAAATACAAAGAAGTCCAATAAGGTTCGCTGGACAACAATACGCTATTGGGGTTTGTCGGGGGGATAAGCGGTAGCGTCATCCACCATTTACGCCTGTGATTGCAGGTGAAAGTGTCGGGTGACGCTTCGCTTACCCGACCTACAAAAGAAGTTTGTCCGCCGCCCTAAAAGAGATTGCCTATCTATGGACGCATTCTTCCTGCAACAGTTGATTAATGGCTTAACGCTAGGTTCCGTCTACGGGTTGATAGCCATTGGCTACACCATGGTTTACGGCATTATCGGCATGATTAACTTCGCGCACGGCGAAGTGTATATGATCTCCGCTTATCTGTGCGCCATCGGCCTGGCGCTACTGTCGTTCTTCGGCCTGCAATCATTCCCGTTACTGATCCTCGGCACGTTGGTATTTACCATTGTGGTGACGGGTGTGTATGGCTGGACCATTGAGCGCATCGCCTATAAACCGCTGCGCAACTCGACGCGTTTAGCGCCGCTGATCTCCGCCATTGGCATGTCGTTGATTCTGCAAAACTATGCACAAATCAGCCAGGGGCCGCGCCAGCAGGGCATTCCCACCATGCTTGATGGCGTGCTCCGTTTGCATATTGGCGATGGTTTTGTGCAAATCACTTATACCAAAGTGTTCATCCTGATTGCTTCGTTTGCTGGCATGTTGCTGCTTACCTGGATAATTGGTAATACCAGGCTGGGACGCATGTGCCGTGCGGTTCAGCAAGACCGCAAAATGGCTTCGATTCTGGGGATTAATACCGACCGCATTATCTCGCTGGTGTTTGTGATTGGTGCGGCGATGGCGGGGCTAGCGGGTGTGTTGATCACCATGAACTACGGTACTTTTGATTTCTACGCCGGTTTTATTATTGGCATCAAAGCGTTCACGGCGGCAGTGCTGGGCGGGATTGGCTCGTTGCCTGGCGCGATGCTTGGTGGGTTAATTCTTGGTATTGCCGAGGCGCAGTTCTCGGGCATGGTGAATTCCGATTACAAAGATGTGTTCTCGTTTGGATTGCTGGTGGTGATCCTCATTTTCCGTCCTCAGGGGCTGCTTGGCCGACCTTTCGTTGCCAAAGTGTGAGGGAGAAAAAATGACAACAGAAACGGTTATGCATGAAGGTTTTTCCCTCAAACGCTGCGTGCTGGACGCGATTTTCGCCGGTCTTGTCGCATTGATTGTTTTTGGCCCGATAGTAGGTGTGGTGCTGGATGGCTACAGCTTTAATTTCGAAGGGCAGCGGCTGGTGGTCATTATCGCAGTGGTGATGGTCGGGCGTTTTTTATTGAGCGCTTTTTTGACCACACACGCCGGGATACGTTTTTTGAGCCGCTTTGAAACGGATAACTCGGGTGTGTATGTGCGCCCACCGGAATACAAAAGCCGCCTGCGCTGGATTATTCCGCTGGTGATTGCACTGGCAGTTTGTTTCCCGTTTGTGGCGACCAAATATGTACTGACAGTAGCGATCCTCGGGCTGATTTACGTGCTGCTTGGCCTTGGGCTGAATATTGTGGTGGGCCTCGCGGGGTTGTTGGACCTGGGTTACGTCGCCTTTTACGCCATTGGCGCGTATGGCCTGGCGCTGGGGTATCAATACCTCGGGCTGGGTTTTTGGTCGATGTTACCGCTTTCGGCGCTGATGGCGGCGGCGGCAGGTGCGCTTCTTGGTTTCCCTGTATTGCGTATGCACGGTGATTACCTGGCAATTGTGACGCTGGGATTCGGGGAAATTATCCGTCTGGTGCTCAACAACTGGCTGACGTTTACCGGCGGCCCGAACGGGATCTCCGCACCGCCGCCGACGCTGTTTGGCCTTGAGTTTGGACGGCGCGCCAAAGAAGAAGGCGGAGTGCCGTTCCATGAGTTTTTCCATCTTACCTATAACCCCAACCTGAAGTTTATTTTTATCTACACCATCCTGGTGCTGGTGGTTTTGCTGGTGCTGTACATCAAACACCGCCTGACACGCATGCCAATTGGCCGCGCCTGGGAAGCGTTGCGTGAAGATGAAATTGCCTGCCGATCGATGGGGCTGAATCATGTGCTGGTTAAGCTATCTGCTTTTACGCTGGGTGCTTCCACCGCGGGTATTGCCGGGGTCTTCTTCGCCACTTATCAGGGCTTTGTTAACCCGACATCGTTCACCTTCTTTGAGTCGGCGTTAATTCTCGCCATTGTGGTTTTGGGTGGCATGGGGTCGACGATTGGCGTGGTGCTGGCAGCGTTTGTGCTGACCGTGACACCCGAACTACTGCGTAGTTTTGCTGAATATCGCGTGCTGCTGTTTGGCATGTTAATGGTGGTGATGATGATTTGGCGGCCACGTGGCCTGATTCGCATCAATCGTAGCGGCTTTGTGGTGCGCAAAGGAGTGGCGCCATGAGTGAAATGATTCTTAGCGTCGAACATTTGATGATGCACTTCGGCGGTATTAAAGCGCTTAACGACGTGAATCTTGAGGTGCGCCGTGGGTCGATTACCGCACTGATTGGCCCCAATGGCGCGGGAAAAACCACGGTATTTAACTGCCTGACCGGTTTTTATAAAGCCTCCGGCGGCAATATCTTGTTTAACACGCGTGATAAAACCACCAACGTGATTCAAATCCTCGGGCAGAAATTCCAGCCTGGCGACTGGGTTAATCCGGCGCAACTGGGTTCGCGTCTGTTCTACAAAATGTTCGGCGGCACACACCTGGTAAACCGCGCCGGGCTTGCGCGAACCTTTCAAAATATCCGCTTGTTCCGGGAAATGTCGGTGGTGGAAAACCTGCTGGTGGCGCAGCACATGCAGGTGAACCGTAATTTGCTGGCCGGTGTGCTGAATACGCCTGCGTATCGACGCGCCGAAAGCCGGGCTTTGGACCGCGCGTTTTACTGGCTGGAAGTGGTAGAACTGGTGGATTGCGCCAACCGCCTGGCGGGTGAGATGTCTTACGGGCAACAGCGGCGTCTCGAGATTGCCCGTGCGATGTGTACCGCGCCGGAAATGATCTGCCTCGATGAACCGGCGGCGGGTTTGAACCCGGTTGAAACCCGCACGCTGAGTAAGATAATCCGCTTCCTGCGCGACCACCACAGCATCACCGTACTGCTGATTGAACATGATATGGGCATGGTGATGGAGATTTCCGACCACATCATTGTGCTCGACCACGGGGATGTGATTGCGCAGGGTAAACCTGAACAAATCCAACACGATGACAAAGTGATTGCCGCCTATTTGGGCACCGACGAAGACGAGGTCAGTGTATGAGTGAGGCGATGCTGGAATTTCGCAATGTGGACGTTTTTTACGGCGCGATTCAGGCGCTAAAACAGGTTTCTTTGCAGGTCAACGAAGGGGAAACCGTGGCGTTGATTGGCGCGAACGGGGCCGGGAAATCGACGTTGTTGATGTCGATTTTCGGCCAGCCCCGTATTCGCGCCGGGCAAATTCTGTTTCGTGGCGACGACATCAGCCATAAATCGACGCACTTTGTGGCGTCTGGCGGTATTGCGCAAGCCCCAGAAGGGCGGCGGATTTTCCCAGATATGACGGTCGAAGAAAACCTGCTGATGGGCACCATTCCCATCGGTAATCAGTATGCCGCGCAGGATTTGCAGACCATGTTTGATCTGTTCCCGCGTTTAAAAGAGCGCCGCAAACAGCGAGCGATGACCATGTCAGGTGGCGAGCAGCAAATGCTGGCGATTGCCCGCGCGCTGATGAGCCGCCCGAAATTGTTACTGCTGGATGAACCAAGCCTGGGTCTGGCACCGATTGTGGTGAAGCAAATCTTCCACACGCTGCGTGAACTGGCGCGCAACGGCATGACGATTTTTCTGGTGGAGCAGAACGCCCACCACGCGCTGAAACTTTCTGACCGCGGTTATGTGATGGCCAACGGGCAGATCAGGTTGAGCGGCAGCGGCGAGGAGTTGTTGGGGAACGAGGAAGTGCGGAAGGCGTATTTGGGCGGCGATTATCCCCGTCATACTTGAAGCTGCCTCGGCGTTGGCTGCACTCACTCACCCCAGTCACTTACTCATGTAAGCTCCTGGGGATTCCTGAGTTTGCCGTCTTGATGCAACTCCAATTATTTAGGGGATAGGATGATGAACCTGTTTTATACAAAAAACTCTTTGCAGGATAACGATTTGTAAATCATTATTTGAAATGTGGTTTCACTTCCCCCCAAGGTCAATCTTGAACTTACAAGCAGCACTTCACCAGCGTGTGGCTAAAACACGCTGGTATGCCAAACGAAAAAGTTATCGTGTCCTGTTCTGGCGCGAAATAACTCCCCTTGCAGTGCCTATCTTCCTGGAAAACACCTGCGTTTTATTGATGGGCGTGTTGAGTACCTTCCTGGTGAGCTGGCTGGGGAAAGAGGCGATGGCAGGCGTCGGTCTGGCCGACAGCTTCAATATGGTGATTATTGCGTTCTTTGCCGCGGTGGATCTCGGTACTACGGTGGTGGTGGCGTTCAGCCTCGGTAAACGTGACCCGAAACGGGCGCGTGATGCCGCACGGCAGTCGCTGATCCTGATGACGATTATTGCCATCGGGCTGGCCGCCGGTATTCACCTTGCGGGTGAATATGTGGTGAATATTATTGCTGGCGCGGCAACGCCTGAAGTGAAAGCGCTGGCGTTGTCTTATCTACAAACGACAGTCTGGAGTTACCCGGCGGCGGCGATTGCGCTTATCAGTAGCGGCGCATTGCGTGGGGCAGGGAACACCAAAATCCCGCTGCTGATTAATGGCGGGATGAACATCCTCAACATTATCATCAGTAGCATCCTGATTTATGGCGCGCTGGGCTGGAACGGGCTGGGCTTTTTTGGCGCCGGACTTGGGCTGACTATTTCACGCTATATCGGTGCGCTGGGCTTTATTTATGTTCTGGTGGTGGGTTTTGCCCCTTCGTTGCGTATCTCGCTGAAAAGCTATTTCCGCCCGCTGAAAGTCGGCATTTTGTGGGAAGTGCTGGGGATTGGTATTCCCGCCAGTATCGAATCGGTGTTGTTTAACGCCGGTAAATTGCTGACGCAAATGTTTGTTGCCGGAATGGGCACCAACGTGATTGCTGGTAACTTCATCGCCTTTTCCATTGCGGCGTTGATTAACTTACCGGGGAACGCGCTGGGTTCGGCATCCACCATTATTGTCGGCAAGCGTCTTGGGAAAGGGCAAATTGGCCAGGCGGAACGGCAACTGCGCCACGTATTCTGGCTGTCTACGCTTGGCCTGACGATTATTGCCTGGGGAACCGCGCCGTTTGCCGGCTTGATGGCGTCGTTTTACACCAGTGAAGATGACGTCAAAGAAGTGGTTAAAATCCTGATTTGGTTGAACGCCGCATTTATGCCGATTTGGGCGGCTTCGTGGGTTCTACCTGCTGGTTTGAAAGGGGCGCGTGATGCGCGTTTCGCCATGTGGGTTTCCATGGCAAGTATGTGGGGCTGTCGCGTGGTGGCGGGCTACACATTAGGCATTGTGCTGGGAATGGGCGTGGTCGGTGTCTGGATGGGGATGTTCTTCGACTGGACAGTGCGCGGCGTATTGTTCTACTGGCGCATGGTCAGCGGTCGCTGGCTTAAAAAATACCCTCGTCCTAAAAAAGAACCGCTCCCGTAAACCGTTCATCTGGACGGTTCTTCCCTGGTCGGATTCGCAGTAGCGGTATCCGACTTTTATTCTGCATGATTAATTATCCACCAGCTCAATATCTCGTCATTCATCCAAAACATGATATCTATCACCTGTTAACGTCTCGTTTTGACTATTAACGTAAAGTTAGTAGCTGTTAATTATTCTAAAATGTTATTAATTGCACCAAACAATAACTTCTATGAATGAAACAGTGAGCAGAGGTAGGAATGAGTACAACGACAAGGAACACGGAAGGTCGTCTAATGACAGGATTTCTCAACGCTGTTGAGAAAGCAGGGAATAAATTACCCGAACCCGCTTTGATCTTTTTCTATTTTTTATTGGTCGTTATGGCAATGTCGGCGGTGCTTTCCACCATTGATTTCGATGTCATAAATCCTGTTACAAATGAAGCCGTTAAGATTAATAACCTGCTTTCAGCTGAGGCCTTAACGGTCACCATTTCTTCGATGGTCACCACATTTACCAGTTTTGCACCGTTGGGGATCGTGCTGGTGGCGATGCTCGGTGTCGGCGTGGCAGAAAGCTCAGGCTTTATTAATACCGGCCTGAAGAAAATGCTGCGTGTGACGCCGAAGAAACTGTTAACCCCGATGATTATTTTCGTCGCCATGTTCAGCCACGTGGCGGCTGATGCGGGTTACGTGCTGGTGATTCCATTGGGCGCAATTATCTTTATGTCTGCCGGGCGCCACCCGTTAGCCGGTATTGCAGCGGCATTTGCCGGGGTATCGGGCGGCTTTGCGGCCAACATGGTGCCAACCGGTAACGATGCGTTACTGCAAGGCTTCACCCAAACGGCGGCGCAGTTGCTGGACAACACTTACACCGTTAACACGCTATGTAACCTGTTCTTCGGCATCGGTTCGACGGTGATGATTACGCTGGTTGGCTGGTGGGTAACCGAACGCATTGTTGAGCCACGCGTGTCAAAACTGAAAATCGACGGTGATTATCAGCATAACGAAGATATGAGCAACTACAGCATACAGGAAAGCCGTGGTTTTAAAGTGGCTGGCCTGGTGATGGTTCTGGGGCTGGCTGGGCTTGCCGCTCTGGCATGGCCTGAAACTTCGTTGCTGCGCGGTAGTGATGGCTCGCTGACCAGTTATGGTGCGCCAATCATGAAATCTATCGTGCCGCTGATTTTCTTGATCTTTATTATCCCTGGTATTGTTTACGGTTTTGTCGCCGGGACATTCAGCAGCGGTAAAGACGTCATCAATGCGATGAATGAATCCATGAGTAAAATGGGTTCGTACATGGTAATGGCCTTCTTCTGCGCCATGTTTATCAAAGCGTTTGGCGATTCCAATATTGGTACCTTGATTGCACTGGCCGGTGCCGATGTGCTGAAAACCATGGCGTTGCCAGGTGAAGCTACCATTATTGGTATGATTTTGCTGACGGCGGTTGTGAACATTCTGATTGGTTCTGCTTCGGCAAAATGGGCGCTGTTGTCGCCAATTATGGTGCCAATGCTGATGGCGGTGGGGATCTCCCCGGAACTGACGCAGGCTGCGTTCCGTATCGGTGACTCAACCACCAACATTATTACGCCGCTGATGGTGTTCTTCCCACTGGTGGTGGTGTATTGCCAACGCTATGTGAAATCCACCGGTGTGGGTACGCTGGTATCGATGATGGTGCCGTACTCGGTGATCTTCTTTATCTGCTGGAGCATCTTCCTGCTGGTGTGGTGGGCAGTTGGCTTGCCGTTGGGCGTTAACGCGCCGTACACGTATCCGATTTCGTAATCGGTTTAAATGTAAAGGGTGGATGACGCAGCGCTTATCCACCCTTCGAGTTACACTTTTCGCGACGAAATCTGTAACTCGTCGCAACGCTGTTTCACCGCTTGATGTAACAAGCGCACTGTGGTTGAAAGCTGTTTACGATGCGGGCAAATCAAATTCAGCGGCACACTATCACCCTGATACTGCGGCAGAATAATCTTCAAACGGCCTGCGTTGACATCTTCGCTAACATCCAGCCATGATTTATAAGCAATCCCTTCCCCCGCCACCGCTAAACGGCGTATCACTTCGGCGTCATCGCTGATCATCGCGCTTTTCACCGCCACATGATGCGCATCGCCGTCCAGGTTTAATGTCCATTTATCATAAACCCGCCCGCGAATCGCATAGGTCAGGGCTTCATGCTGCACCAGTTCGCTGATGGTTTTCGGCTCGCCACAACGTTCAAGATACGACGGAGATGCCACCACCACGCGATGGTTATCCGGTGCCAGTGGCAGCGCCACATATGAGGCATCGTCGTTATTGCCGTAACGAAACGCGACATCCACTGGATCTTTAAATACGTCGGTCAGTTGGTCGGAAAACAGAATTTTCAGATGCAGTGCCGGATGCTCCCGGCGAAATGCCTGAAATACGCCCAGCAGCATATTACGCCCGAGATCGGACGGCACCGCAATTTGCAACACGCCGCGCACTTCATCACTCGCAGGCTGGATTTGTTCAAATCCGGCTTCCAGGGTTTGCAGCGCGGTAATGGCATACGGCAGCCAGGTTTCGCCTTCGGGCGTTAACCGCAGGCTGCGAGTAGAACGGGCAAACAGGCGGATATTCAGCGTTTGTTCAAGGCGTTTAATCGCGGTGCTAACCTGTGCTGGCTGCAAGCCGGCTTCACGCGCGGTGTCGCTAAAACTGTTTAAGGCGGCGGCCCTGACAAACAAAGTGAGGTCTTCCAACCTGAGCATTTTAACTCTCCGAGTATAAGTGTTGTTTTCTAACGGCTGTTTTTCGCCAGCAGCACACCTTGTACCATGAGTTCATTCACACGATGAACCCTTTAATCTCTGGAGCACCCATGAAAGCAATCGCGATAACCCAAGCCGCACAGGATGGCAGCAATCTGGACTTCCTGAACGAGATAACTGTACCGACGCCGGTCGCGTCAGGCCATGATTTGCTGGTCGAGGTGAAAGCGATTTCGGTGAACCCGGTAGATACCAAAGTTCGTGCCGGTTTTAAAGCCGACCAGCCACGGGTATTGGGTTGGGATGCCGTCGGGGTAGTGGTGGCAACGGGCGAAGCGGTTAGCTTGTTTAAGCCTGGCGATGAAGTGTGGTACGCCGGTTCGTTGACGCGCCCTGGCAGCAATAGCGAATTCCAGTTGGTGGATGAGCGCATCGTGGCTCTGAAACCCAAAACGATTGATAACGCCTCTGCTGCTGCATTGCCTTTAACCGCGATCACTGCCTGGGAACTGTTGTTTGACCGCCTGGGTGTGAAAGAAAAGGGCAATGAAAACGATGTGCTGCTGATTGTCGGCGCGGCGGGTGGCGTGGGTTCTATTCTCACTCAGTTAGCGCGCAAGCTGACCAACATTACGGTTATCGGCACCGCCTCACGCCCGCAAAGCCAAAAATGGGTGACAGATTTAGGGGCGCATCATGTTATCGACCACAGCAAGCCGCTGGCGGAAGAGCTGACGCGGATTGGCGTGAAGCAGGTGACTCACGTTGCCAGCCTTAACCAAACCGAACAACACTACAGCCAACTGATTGAAGTGCTGGCACCGCAAGGAAAACTGGCATTGATTGACGACCCGGAAACGCTGGATGCGCGTCCGTTGAAGGTGAAAAGCATTTCTCTGCACTGGGAATTTATGTTCACCCGTTCGATGTTTGAAACCCGCGACATGATTGAGCAACACCGCCTGTTAACTCGTGTGGCCGATTTAATTGACCAGCGCGTGCTGCAAACCACGTTGGGCGAACATTTCGGAACGATTAACGCGGCAAACTTACGTCGTGCCCATGAATTAATTGAAAGCAATCGTGCGGTCGGTAAAATCGTGCTTGAAGGCTTCTAATTACATAAAAATCATAGAGAAAACATCATGGATATCATTCAATCAGCAGCTTCACGTTACTCAACTAAAGCGTTTGATCCGAGCAAAAAAATCACCGCTGAAAACATCGAAAAAGTGAAGGATTTGCTGCGCCTCAGCCCGTCCAGCACCAACTCGCAGCCGTGGCATTTTATTCTGGCCAGCACACCTGAAGCCAAAGCGCGTATTGCCAAAGCAACGTCTGGTTTCTATGTGTTCAACGAGCGCAAAGTACTTGATGCTTCACATGTGGTGGTGTTCTGCGCGAAAACGGCGATTGATGAAACGCATCTTTCTAAACTGTTGGACCAGGAAAATGCCGATGGCCGTTTTGCCAGCCAGCAGGCGATGGAGGGGCAGCACAAAGGGCGTTCCTATTTTGTGAATATGCATCGCTTTGATTATAAAGATGCGCAGCACTGGATGGAAAAGCAGGTTTATCTCAACGTCGGTAACTTCTTGCTGGGTGTTTCCACGCTGAATATCGACGCGGTGCCAATCGAAGGTTTTGACGCGCGCATTCTGGACGAAGAATTTGGCCTGCGTGAAAAAGGTTTCACCAGCCTGGTTATCGTGCCAATCGGTTATCGCAGCGTGGAAGACTTCAACGCCGCGTTGCCAAAATCGCGTCTCGAATTCAGCGAAATTTTAACGGAGTGCTAAACGTGGCTGATAATACGCTGTCGATTATTGCGGTGCTGAAAGCGAAAGCCGGGCAACGCGAGCAATTAAAATCTGCGTTGCAGGCGCTGATTTCACCGACTCGCAAGGAAGAAGGCTGCCTGGATTACGCCTTGTTCCAGCTTGAAGATACGCCAGATGTGTTTTACATGCGTGAATCCTGGAAAGGGCAGGAAGCGCTGGATGCACACATCGCGCTACCGCATTTCCAGGCGTTTGTGCAGCAGATGGATGAGTTGCTGGCTGAGCCTTTGCAGCTAGTGCGTTTGAATGCCGTAGAAGCGTAACTCCCGTGAGGGCGATTAGCGTTAAACGCTTTCGACCCTCACCGTTTTTTCTCCCGCCCGAAACTCACCTTGTTGCACATAACCGATATGGTCAGCCATCAGTTGCGCTTCGTGCTCGCTGTGCGTCACTAACAACGCTGTTTGCCCGGCCTCGCGTAAGATATCGCGTACCTCGCGCCCAAGCCGTTCACGTGTTTGTTTATCCAGACTAGAAAATGGTTCATCCAGCAACAGGATTTCAGGATTCGGCGCCAGCGCACGCGCTAAAGCGATGCGCTGTTGTTGCCCGCCAGAGAGTTCATGCGGATAACGGCTGGCATGGCTATGCAGTTCCACCATTTTGAGCAGTTGAGTCACGCGGACTTGTTGCTCCTCGCGCGGCAGGCGGCGCAGGCCAAAGGCCACGTTTTGTTGGGCAGTCAGATGCGGGAATAACGCGTACTCCTGAAACACCATCCCGACCTTGCGTTTTTCAGGTGGCAGATGAACACCCGCTGCGGCAACACGCTGTTGCGATACATAAATCTCACCACTTTGCAGCCGTTCAAAACCTGCCACTGCGCGCAATACCGTCGTTTTCCCGCAGCCAGATGCCCCCAACAAACATGCCAGCTCGCCTTTGCGTACTGACATCGAAAACCCTTTCAGCACCGGCTGCTGACTGTTGCCGTAAGCCACACGCACATCCTGAAGGCGTAACGCAATTTCTGACATAAATATTTCCTTTAACCTGTGCGAGTCATCTGGTGACGAACCAGCAAAATAACCGGTAGCGTGCCTGCGAGAACAATCATCAACGCAGCGATGGCGCCTTCTTCATAGGTTCCGCGTGCGGCTTCAGCGTAAAGCAGTGTCGCCAGCGTTTCGAAATTCACCGGGCGCAAAAGTAGGGTCGTCGGCAGCTCTTTCATGGCATCGGCGAAGACCAGTAACGCACTGCTGACTAGTGCCGGGCGTAGCAACGGGAGATGAATCCGCGCAAACGTCCCTGCACCATTTTCGCCAAGCAAACGGGAGGCTTGTTCCAGTGAGGGCGGAATGCGGCTCAGGCCGGAATCCAGCGCACCAATGGCAATGGCCTGAAAACGCATGGCGCAGCAGATAACCAGCAAGACCCCGGCAGACATCAGCGGCAAGCCACGCACCTCCAGCAAATCTGCCAGCCAGCGGTCTACGGCCATGGCGGGTGTGAGAAAACCAATCGCCAGAATCGTACCTGGCACCGCATAGCCTAATGACGCAAGGCGCATCACGCCACGGCGAAAACCTGGCAGCGCGTTGTCTGCGGCACTGTGGCGTGCACTCCACGCCACCAGCAAACTGACACAAATCACCACCAGTGTGGTTCCCGCCGCCAGTAACAAGGTATTTTGCAATGCCGAAAGCAACGCCGGTGAGAGTGGGTTTTCTTCGCCAAAACGTTTCATGCTCTCCCAGGCCAGAAATATCACGGGCGCGACAAAGCCCAGAATGACCGGCAGAGCAATAACGCTGGCAAGCAGCCAACCACGCCAGCCGCGTATTGCTGTTGGTTGAATCTCACGCAGGCTACGGCTGCTGAATCCCTGCTTTTTACGGCCATAAAATTCCAGCGTCAGGATGCAGAAAATAAACATCAACATCATGCAGGCGATTTGCGCGGCGGCAGCCAAATCAGACCGTGAAATCCAGGTGGTGTAAACCGTGACGGTTAAGGTTTGTACGCCGAGAAATTCCGACGCCCCAATATCATTGAGCGTTTCCAGAAGCGCCAGGCTGATACCCACTGCCAGCGCCGGGCGAGCCATCGGCAACGCGACACGAAAGAAGGTCCCCGCAGCGCTGCAACCCAGTGTACGTGCCGCTTCCAGCAAATGTGCTGGCTGGCTGATAAACATAGCGCGGGTCGTCAGGTAAACGTAAGGATAGAGCACCAGACCCAGCAGAATAATCGCACCAGGCAATGAGCGTAAGTCGGGAAGCCGGAACTGGCGCGGGCTGTCGAAGCCCAGTAAAAATCGGATGAAGGTTTGCAGCGGGCCGATAGGGTGCAGCAGATCGAGCCAGGCGAAGGCCACGATGTAGGTCGGCATAGCCAACGGAAGTAACAGCGCCCAACTGAGAATTTTACGCCCGGGGAAATCCCAGGCGGTCACCGCCCAGGCGCTGCCAACACCAATCACGCCGACTATCACGGCCACGCCTGCCAGCAGCAAAACGGTATTTTTTAGCACCGAAGGCAGGACAAATGTGACCAGATTATCCCAGTGCGAAAAATCAGCCTGCGTCGCCTGCCAGATAAGCGCAACGACAGGCATTAGCACGCCTAATGCGACACACAACGCAGCAAGATGGAGCGGTGTTAATAATGACTGCGGCCCGGAAACCAGGCCGCGCAACGTCGGAAGACGAAGTGATTTATTGATCGAATCCAACTTTATCTACCAACAGGCTCGCTTGTTTACGGTATTTAACAATTTCAGTTAACGGGACTTTATCGACGTCAATTTCACCGATAGTCGCACTAATTACCGGATCAAGCTGGACGCCTTTCAGTACCGGATATTCAAAGTTGGCTTGGGCGTAAAGCTGCTGGGCGGGTGCGGAGACCAGGTATTCCATCAATTTCACGGCTTCAGCTTTGTTCGGTGCAAAGCGGGCAACCGCAGCACCGCTGATGTTGACGTGGGTGCCGCCTTGTTCGAAGGTTGGTTTCACGACTTTAATCGCATCGCCCCATTTACGCGCATCGCTGCCTTCTTTGGCGTTTTTCATATGGCCAATGTAGTAGGAGTTCGCCAGGCCGATATCGCAAATGCCGCCGAGGATGTCACGGGCAACATCGCGGTCGCCACCGGTGGCTTTACGTGCCAGGTTCGCTTTCACGCCACGCAACCATTCTTCGGTTTTCGCTTCACCGTGGTGAGCAATCATCGCCGCGATCAGCGCGGTGTTATACGGATGTTGTCCGGAACGAATACACACTTTGCCTTTGTATTCCGGGCTGGAAAGTTGTTCGTAATGCCAGTTATCAATCGGCAGGGATTTGTCTGCATAGAGTACGCGTGCGCGCATTGATAGCGCGAACCACTGGTTATCTTCACCACGCAGGTTGGCTGGGATCGCGGTTTTGAGCATCGCAGAATCCACAGGCTGTGTCACACCTGCTTCAACTAAATCAATGAGATTACCTGCATCGACGGTCATCAGCAGGTCGGCAGGTGAATTTTTACCTTCCGCTTTGACGCGCTCAAGCATGCCGTCTTTGATATACACCGTGTTGACTTTCACGCCGCTGGATTGTGTCCAGCTATCCAGCAATGGCTGAATCAGACCCGGTTCGCGGGTGGTGTAGAGAGTCAGTGAGTCTTGTGCAAAAACCGGCAGGCTGACGGAGAAAACCAGTGCGGATGCAAGCGTGATACGGCGCAGTCCAGTGCGAGGCAGAACAAACTCATTCATCGTTGTGTATCCCTGAGTGATTTGAACTAATGGGGTTCAGTGCGCAGAGGCATCCCTGCGGGCTGGCGCAAGATAAATGATAATCACTATTGTTTGCAATCGCGAGCGAGGGTGGAATATCGACATTTACACAACTTTAACTGGAAGGGTTAGATGTGTCACACAGGCAGATGTGGCAGGGCTTACAGGAGAGGGGGGCGATTCTCAAAGTAATAAGTCACAAAAGCAAAAAGCCTGCTTAGTTTCCTAAGCAGGCTTCTTAAATTTGGCTCCTCTGACTGGACTCGAACCAGTGACATACGGATTAACAGTCCGCCGTTCTACCGACTGAACTACAGAGGAATCGTTTGAACGAGGCAAATAGTAACGTCACGTTCAAAAAGAGTCAATAACAAAAATAACACCTTGATTCAGATGATTAAATTAAGCTCAACTTGTTGAATTAATGCACCGTGTTTCCGTGAGATGTCGGGCTGTTTTCACTCTCACGCAAGCGTAACAATGGATTTTGGCAATAAAACTGGCAAAACCGTTGATAAAGTGAGGGGAAACGAGGAGCGAAAAGCTCGGGTGCACTGAAGAAATACTCTGAAAGCACCGCAAAACATTCTGCCGGTTCCGAAGCGGCATAGGCATCAATGCTGGCGGCGTTTTCACCGACCATGTCGATTTCATCCTGAATGTTGCTCATTGCCGCATGGAGGTCATGTTCCCAGCCTGCGACATCGCGCAGGGCAATCAGTGGAATTCCACTGGCACGGTCGCCGTTGCGCATATCCAGTTTATGGGCCACTTCATGGACCACCAGATTAAAACCAGAGGCATCAAAAGAGTCCTGCACATCGAGCCAGTTAAGGACAATAGGGCCTTGCTGCCAACTTTGCCCGGACTGTACGACGCGCTGATGATGCACAAGGCCAATATCATCTTGCCACTCGTCGTCTACAACAAACGGGGCAGGGTAGATAAGCACCTCATGAAAACCATCAAGCCATTCAATGCCCAGCTCCAGAATGGGCAAACAGAACAGTAATGCAATACGCGCACTTTTTAGCTCATCAAGTTCAAAACCTTGCAAAGGTACCAGGCGTTTTTGCTGTAAAAAACGATCCGCAAGACGGGTCAACTTTTCTTGCTCAGCTGGCGTGAGTGTCGCCAGAACAGGAATAGATAAAGCCTGCTCCCACGGCAGTGCTGCGACAGCAGATGAATCACTTGCTTTCCAGGGCCACTTAATCATGTTACTCGCTCGCAAAGTCATCTCTTGAACGGAAAACTACTATACCGTGACTGTAATACCAGACCAGCGATCTGAACAGCGCTGGCGAGAAGACGAGTATGTGTATTCTCTGTGACATTATTCAAACATTTACCCGTTCACCATTCAACGACGAGTGTCACAGCTTGTGCGGTGAGGTAGAAATTATTTCATATATCAATAATTTCAGTAGAAGCGTAGCTAATTGAAATGAGTGCGAGGCGGGGGAATTAAAAGAGCAAGGCCCGCTTGCGCGAGCCTTGAGGTAAAGCAATAACGGGTTAGATCAGATTAGAACTGGTAAACCATGCCTACACCCACAACGTCATCGGTAGAGATGCCTGTTGCAGCGTAGAAATCGTCATCGCCATCCAGCAGGTTGATTTTGTAATCAACGTAGGTGGAGAAGTTTTTGTTGAAGTAGTAGTTCGCGCCAACAGAAACGTATTTAACCAGGTCTTTGTCGTTCCAGTCGCTGTTTGGTGCGTAGTCTTGTGCCAGGTCTTTACCTTTAGATTGCAGGTAAGATATTTCTGGACGCAGACCGAAGTCGAACTGATATTGTGCAGTGACTTCAAAGTTTTGAGTTTTGTTGGCGATAAACCCATCAACATCACCAAACGGCGTCATGTTGCGGGTTTCCGAATACATGGTGGCCAGATAGATATTGTTGGCGTCGTATTTCAGGCCAACAGTCCAGACATCTGCATCTTCACCGCCAGCAGTTGAGCCGGTTTGCTGTTCGTTGGTACGGTCAGATGAGGCGTATGCTGCACCTGCGCTGAAGCCCATGCCGAAATCATATGTGGTGGACAAGCCCCAGCCATCACCATTTTGTGAATTGATGTCATTGTGACCGTTGTTAGTGCCTTCCTGATCAAAGGCTCCGTTAGATCCTTCATTCGCGCCCTGATATTGCAGAGCAAAGTTCAGGCCTTCAACCTGACCGAAGAAATCGGTGTTGCGGTAAGTCGCCATGCCATTGCCACGGCCAGTCATGAAGTTATCGCTATAGGTGTAAGAGTCGCCACCGAACACTGGCAGCATATCGGTCCAGGCTTCAATGTCGTAAACTACGCCGTAGTTACGGCCATAATCGAATGAACCGTAGTCACCAAATTT
The DNA here is from genome assembly GCF_004361975.1 of Buttiauxella sp. JUb87. Taxonomy (NCBI): domain Bacteria; kingdom Pseudomonadati; phylum Pseudomonadota; class Gammaproteobacteria; order Enterobacterales; family Enterobacteriaceae; genus Buttiauxella; species Buttiauxella sp. JUb87. The sequence goes on along the minus strand of NZ_SNVY01000001.1, from coordinate 1,103,371 downwards.
CAGGCCAGCGAAGCCCAGACGAGTCCATGATTGGCTATCGCCTTCAGTGCTGTCTGCCTGAATGTTATATTCCCACTGACCATAACCTGTCAGTTCGGAAGTAATCTGAGTTTCACCTTTAAAGCCCAGGCGAATATAAGTGTCATCGCCATCCTGACCTGAATCATCAGAGAACACATGACGAGCATCAACTTTGCCGTACAGGTCCAGTTTATTACCGTCTTTATTATAAACTTCCGCAGCGTGCGCAGAACCCATTGCCAATAAAGCAGGGATCACTAATGCCAATGCTGTTCTTTTCATTTATATATTCCTTTAAGTCATAATTATTATGAATGATTACTTATATTTCGTCCTCAACATCCACAGCAATCTTATTACACTTAGTTCAGTTTATTTATAAATAAACATGTAACTGTATTGGTTGAAATTTGACTAAATATTTCAGTGTATTCTTAAGTTATATTATTGAAAAGTAAGTAAATTATTAATTTTTAGGATATTTCCAATGCATTGTGAGTATGTGTTTGCTATTTTTTATATCAAAACACAATGCATTTTTATCGATGAGTCTTTGTGAGTGATAGAATTGGCATTTAGAAAATAAGTTTTTTTATTTTTGTATTTAATTATCACTAAATTTTATATTAAGGGTGTATAAAATAAATAACGTGGGAATGGTTGATAAATACACAAATGTAATTTTATTGTTAAAATTATGAGGGGTGGCCTGATATATTGCCAATTTGAGAATCTTCCGGATTAAATAGAGAGGTTTTAGGCTGTCATAAAACGGCATAAATGTGATAAAAATCACATGCAGCGGATGGGTATCCATCGCATTACACAAACTAAACAGTTGAGAGAGTTATGTCAGACGTTATGGACGCGAAACCCGCCCGCACACCAGGTGGGAAATTGGCATTATGGTTGTTTTATGGATTTTGCCTGTACATGGTTTGGGCAGTTCTGCGTTACTTCTGGGTGGTGAGCAATGTCACCAGCGGGGACATGGGTTCGATGGCTGGAAAACTGCTCGGGGCATTAATGGGGTTGCTGGTTCTGGGAGCGGTAGCCGCATTATTAGGTGGGCTCGCCTGGTACACGCGGGCCAGGTGAATAAATCGTGCCAAAGTGGGTTGTTGTCACGGTGATACTTGCTAATTTTGTGATCTTGTACTCATATTAAGTACCGGATCCCGCTGTGAAGTAAGGAGCACGTATGCCAATAGCCCACTGGCAAGAGCGTTTCGAAGAGTACTTGCACCATAACTGGTTGCAGGACGATAAAGCCCACGATGTGGCCCACTTCAGACGCGTATGGAAAACCGCGCAACAGATCATGGAAACAACCGAAGCCGACTGGCTGGTGGTACTCACCGCCTGTTATTTCCATGACATCGTCAATTTGCCAAAGAACCATCCCGAACGGCATCTCGCTTCTACACAGGCGGCACAAGAAACATTACGTATTCTTGACGCTCATTTTCCCGATTTCCCTCGTACGTTATACGATGCGGTTGCTCATGCGGTGCGTGCTCACAGTTTCAGTGCTCAAATTGCGCCGCAAACTCTTGAAGCGAAAATTGTGCAGGATGCTGATCGCCTGGAATCACTTGGTGCAATTGGCCTGGCGAGAGTGTTTTATATTTCAGGCTCGCTGGGTCGACCACTGTTTGATAGCGAAGATCCGTTAGCGTGTGGGCGTGAGTTGGATGACTCCACATATGCACTTGACCATTTCCAGAAAAAACTGCTGAAGCTCCCTGAATCCATGCAAACTGAGGCAGGGCGTAAACTGGCCTGGCTCAATGCTGATTTTTTGGTTAACTACATGGCCAAGCTGTGTGCAGAACTGAAGGGCGATTATTGCGGTATCGATCGTGGTGTTGTCGAGCAATTCGCCTCCCCCAAACAGTCCTCATAAATTTCGTTCTAAAACTAAAATGATGCCCGCATTGGTTGCGGGCTGTTCTGTTTTTCTCTGGGTCAAATCAGTGATAGAGTTGCACTCTATTTTCCCTAAACTGGTTCATGATGAACGACTTCGACGCCATTGCCGAGCAACTCTCACAACAATCCCAACGCCTGCAACAACAGCAACTAGAAGAAGACTTTGCGCTAGTGAGCCGAATTCTGGAAATCTATGACCAGAAAACAGTGGCCCATCATTTGCGCCAGGTCAGCGGCGACTGGACACGTGAATCACTAAACCGTTGGTATAACCGTAAATCTTCGCCTCGCACGCTGACACCCGCAGAAAGCGCCATGCTGCAAAATATGTTGCCGCAGTTACCTGCACACCACGGGAAATACGCCTTTAAATTCGTCGATTTATTTGCCGGTATTGGCGGCATTCGTAGCGGGTTTGAAGCCATTGGCGGGCAATGCGTTTTTACCAGCGAGTGGAATAAATACGCGGTGCGCACTTATAAAGCCAATTGGTACTGTTGCCCTGAAAATCATCAGTTCAATCAGGATATCCGCGATGTTACTCTCAGCCACCGTGTTGACGTCAGCGATGAACAGGCCACTGCACATATTCAGGCTATCATGCCGGATCACGACGTACTGTTGGCCGGTTTTCCATGCCAGCCCTTTTCCCTGGCAGGCGTGTCGAAGAAAAATGCTTTAGGCCGTGCTCATGGCTTTGCCTGTGAAACTCAGGGCACACTGTTTTTCGATGTCGCACGCATTATTGACGCGAAACGCCCAGCTATCTTTGTGCTGGAAAACGTGAAAAATCTAAAAAGCCACGATAAAGGCAACACCTTCCGCGTCATTATGGAAACACTGGATAGCCTGGGTTATGAAGTCTCTGATGCCGCAATCATGGGGGCGGGCGACCCTAAAATTATCGATGGTAAAAACTTTCTTCCTCAACATCGCGAACGTATTGTGCTGGTCGGTTTCCGTCGTGATCTCAATGTGCATAAAGATTTTACACTGCGCAAACTCAGCGAATGTTATCCACAACGCCGCCCGACGTTTGGTGAATTGCTGGAACCGACGGTGGATGCGAAATATATTCTCACGCCAACACTCTGGAAGTATCTCTATAATTACGCGAAAAAACACCAGGCGAAGGGTAATGGTTTTGGCTACGGTCTGGTTGACCCTAATAACCCAGTGAGCGTGGCACGTACGTTATCCGCGCGTTATTACAAAGACGGGGCAGAAATCCTCGTGGATCGTGGTTGGGATAAATCGCTGGGAGAGGCAGATTTTGATAATGCGGAAAATCAGCAATGTCGCCCACGCCGTTTAACACCGCGTGAATGCGCGCGCTTAATGGGTTTTGAGGCAGTGCAGGGGAGTAAGTTCCGTATTCCAGTATCTGATACTCAGGCCTATCGGCAGTTTGGTAATTCAGTGGTGGTGCCTGCTTTTGCGGCGGTCGCTAAACTGCTTGAGCCAGTCATAAAGCTTGTCGTTACTGGTCAGGATAAATAATCAGCCGTTGTCGGGTGGATTAGCGTCAGCGATACCCACATCTATGTTGAGAAATCTATAAACCCGTATTCTGTTGGTGCGCCAGTACTAAGGCGCACCAACAACTTGAATCAGGAGATATTAATCAATGACATTAATTATTTGTCATGAATGAATGCTGGCTTAATAAATAGTTAAGCTGTTTTTAATTTCTGTTCAAGGATTGCCTGCTTAGTAAATATAAGTGCAGGAGTGTTGATGGTAAGGGGGCATTTGGTGATGTATGAAATGAAGGTGATTTTTATAAACAGTTAATAACTCATTAAGTAGATGTGTTGTGTTTATCTCGCTTAGTATGTGGATTACTAGTTGCTGCACTAATATCAAACGGTAAATTAACCACATGAGTAACACTCAACATAAATTAAGTAAGTCTCGCCCCCCACGCGTGCAAATAACCTATGATGTGGAAGTAGGTGGTGCACAAATCCAAAAAGAATTGCCTTTAGTCATCGGTGTTGTCGGTAGTTTTGCCAGTGACGAAGCACCGTTACGTGAACGCCGCTTCACTCATATCGATAAAGATAATTTTAATGATGTTATGGAAGGGATGAACCCCTCCGTTGACATGTTAATTGAAAGTGCTTTACCTCAAAAAGAAGGTCAACTGGCGGTTTCGCTTAAATTTAATTCTATTGATGATTTTTCTCCTGAAAATATCGCAATGCAGGTAGAGCCGTTACGTAAGCTTTTGGAAATGCGTGAGCAATTGAGTGACTTGCGCAACCGTACTGCCAGTAATGATCGCCTGAAAGAGCAATTGCTTGAATTAATACAGCAGCAAAATACGGCTTCTGGTGCAGTAACTTCTGACGAAGGAGAGGCAGAATGAGTGATATTCAAGTCATCAATGCCGCAGAAGTTGCACAAACAAGCGATTTCCTCGATCAAATTATTGATAATACTCAGGCGATTCGCCGTGAGTCAGATCGTAATAAAGTTAAGGTTCAGATGGACAACTTATTGTCTGAAGTTGCCTCTGGTGCTGTTGTTATTTCCAGCGATTTAGTCGGCAGCATTGAAATGCGTATTGCCGCTATAGATGCACTGCTTTCCGCGCAGGTCAGTAATATTATTCAGGCTCCAGAATTCCAGAAAATGGAGTCTTCCTGGCGTGGTCTACACAAACTGGTACAAAGTAGCGTGACTGAAAACACCAAAGTGCGTGTTTTCAACTGTACTAAAAAAGAGCTGTTACGCGATTTCAAATCAGCTTCAGATTTTGATCAGTCGTCATTATTTAAAAGTATCTACGAAAGCGAATATGGCACCTTCGGTGGTGAACCGTATTCTGCATTTGTCGGTGATTTTGAATTTGAGGCAATGCCAGAAGATATTCTGTTACTGGAGCAGATTTCTCATGTCGCAGCCGCTGCACATGCACCTTTCCTGACGGCCGCTAACCCGGGAATGTTCTCAATGGGCAGTTTCTCCGAGATGCCTCGTCCACGCGATCTCGGCAAATTGTTTGATACCTCAGATTATGCTCGCTGGAAGTCCTTCCGCCAGAGCGATGATTCCCGCTATGTTGGATTGACACTTCCGCGTGTTATCGGTCGTTTGCCTTATGGGGCGAAAACAGTTCCAGTAGAGATGTTTAATTTCGAAGAAAAAGTTATCGAAAATAATGATGGCTCCAGCTATTTGTGGATCAATGCCGCTTATGAGTTAGCCGGTCGTATGGTGGAAGCCTTTGAAGAACATGGCTGGTGCGCAGCAATTCGTGGTGTAGAAGGCGGTGGGCTGGTGAAATCCCTGGCAACACATAGCTTTGTTTCACAAACCGGTGAAAAAGTGATGCAGTGCCCAACAGAAGTGGCTATTTCCGATCGCCGTGAGAAAGAACTCGCCGACCTTGGCTTTATTCCATTAGTTCATTGTAAGGGCACCGATTACGCCGCATTCTTTGCGGTGCAATCAGTCAATAAACCCCGTAAATATGATTCTGAATTGGCTAATGCCAATGCCAAACTTTCAAGTCAGCTGCAATATATTATGACGACATCGCGTTTTGCACATTATATGAAATCTATTGTGCGCGATAAAGTGGGTAGCTTTATGTCCAAATCCGAATGCCAGGATTTCCTGCAAACATGGATTAACCAATATGTTGTCGGTTCCGATAATGTTGGTGCTCATATTAAAGCCAGCCATCCATTGCGTGAGGCAACAGTAGAGGTCGTTGATGTTCCTGGTAGCCCAGGAAGTTACCGCGCGGTGGTTTATCTTAAACCCCATTTTCAGCTGGAAGGACTCAGTATGTCACTGCGTCTGGTAGCAGAACTTCCTGCATCTACAGGTGCATAATCATTAGTTAAAAGGAAATATATCAATGGCAAGTGCTGATAATCTATTCATGCAAATTGACGGTGTTAAAGGTTGTGTGAGTGATAAAAAATATGACGGTTGGATTTCAATCGGTCATGTTAATAATGGTGTTTATAGTACAGCTAAAATTAGCAATGGTTCAGGTCAGTTGAATAGCGATGGCGTTAATTTTGATTCTGTTTCTTTCTCTAAAGAGCTAGATGCAACTTCAACTGATTTGGTTAATATGGTTGCCCAGGGCACCAATATTAAAAAAATCATTGTTGCGATGAACGTTAAAACTGACGACAAAGATAATGAAATGGTTCGCTGGACCTATGAAAACTGCATTCTGACCAGTCATAGTATCGGTGCGCAGAGTGCAGGGGATATTCCACAAGAAACTCTGAGCTTCGTATTTAGCAGCTTTAAATTTGAAACTCAGATGGTCGATCCTGGTGGTAAAACCAAGAAATATGGTCCAGTGGGTTGGAATATCACTGAAAATACCAAGCTGTAATAAATTAAACAGTGTGCAAAGCACACTGTTTTACTGAGATGAAAATATGAACTCTTTACTACAGCGCCTGGCGGATGATAATCCGAATGATCAATATGACGATGCGGAGGGTGAAGACAAAAGCGATGTATTAGTTTCTGAAATACTGCTTCTTTTGTCTTCACGCCCTCTGAATTACCATGTTGAGAACATTCGATTAATTAATGAGTCAATCATTAATTATGGGGTCAGTGATGTGTTCACCAGCGATACCTCACGCCTTGAGAAAATATCTATTATGCAGGCGCGAATTACACTCGCATTACAACGATTTGAACCAAGGCTTAAAAGTATTAATGTTTATCCAGGTGAAACGCAGAAACATATCAACTCCTTTGTTATTGAAGCAGAAGGTTTTTTAGGTAATGTCCGTTATCACCTCATGTGGGACGACGTGTTGAATCAGTTTTTCCTTCGGGATTAAAGAGCATTAATCATGTTAGCTAATAAACTCATTTCATATTATCAAAAAGAACTTGGCTACCTTAAAATCCAGGGAAAAGCTTTTGCTCGTCATTTCCCTAAAGTTGCTCGCCGTTTAGGTATTTCTGAAGGAATGTCGGAAGATCCGCACATCGAAAGATTAATCGAATCTTTCGCGCTGGTGACTGCGCAAATCCAGCAGCGTCTTGATGAAGATATGCCTGAAGTGACCCACGCGTTGCTTAATGTGTTGGCTCCGCAATTGCTGAGGCCGTTTCCCTCAGTGTGTATCGTACAAATGTCTCCTGACGTCAAAGTCAGTGCGCTGACTTCTGGCAACTTAATCGAGGCCAAAACGTATTTATTCTCTCGTCATGGTGAGAATCAAAGTTGTCGTTTTCGCACCGTTTATCCAGTGATGATTCAACCGGTTAGTTTGACAAAAGCTCATCTGAATCTCGATGAGGTAACGTTATGCTGGAACCTCAATATAAAACTGACAACCTGGCCAGGTGCGACATTAAGCGCGAATTCTCTGCGTGTCCATCTGAGTGGCGCTAACAATATCGTTAACATTCTCTACACGCTGTTATGCAGTGAAGTGCTGTCGATTCATTTGCAGCAGGATGAACAGCGCTATCAGCTTTCTGCCCAGCATATTTGTGGTATCGGTTTTGGTGAGAATCAAAATCTGCTCGCAGGTGACTCGAGAATTTCACCGACACATAGCCTGTTGCAGGATTATTTCTTTTTTCCTCAGAAATTTCATTTTATTGATATTCCGTTACCTGACGGTTTTGTCGCGGGCAGCAAAAGTGAATTTACCCTGAAAATAGCCTTCAACCGCTGCACGATTGCCAATCAGCTGGAAAAAATGGCGGCCATGGTCAACGAGAATTTATTTTTGTTGAACTGTACGCCAGCGATTAATTTGTTTGAGCATCGCGCTGAACCCATCACGCCAGACCATGAAATCGCGGAGTATCTGGTGATCCCTGATATTCGCCATCAGAACGCCATGGAAATCTGGTCAGTGGATAGCGTTTCGGCGATGCGTAAACAAGGTAATGAAACGCTTTCCCGCCCCATTTATCCATTATTTGGTTTAGACCATTCGGCACAAGATGGTGAACCCGGACTTTTTTGGCAATGCATGCACCGCGAAACTGACAGCAGCGAGGGAAGTGTCCCGGCGTTGTTTATCGCATTTTCCGACCGCAGTGAGCAGCCTTTGACGCCAGGAAGTGACGTCGTCAGCCTGAATCTCACCTGCACGAATCGTGAACTTCCTTCGACGATGCGTAACGGCGATCCAGACGGCGATTTTGAGTCGGAATTGCCGATTGCCGGGATGAAAATCACCGCATTAACGCGCCCGACTATTCCGGTCAGGCCGCCGTTAAAACAGGCTGCACGCTGGCGTTTAATCTCGCAACTTTCGCTCAATCATATGCTGATCGGCGGGCCGGAAGGGGTACGCGTGCTCAAAGAGACGCTGGCGTTATATAACTTTGTTGATAATCCAGGGATCGCCCGTCTGATCAATCTGCTGTTGCGCGTTGAGTCTGCCCCTGTCGTCGCAAGGTTAGTCCCGCAGGATCCGCAATCCCTTTCACGCGGTATTGAGATACGCATTACGTTTGCCAGCGAAGCCAGCACCGAAGCGGAATACTTCCTGTTTTGCCGCTTTATCGATTGTTTTTTGGCGTTGTATGCACCGGTTAACAGCTTTACGCGTGTGGTCACGGTCATTGAATCCAAAGAGGAATCTCAGCGTGTCTGGCCGATTCGTGCGGGTCGCTTGTCATGGCTCTGAATATCTGTTTTAGCCCGCATAATTTTTTCCAGCAGGTGCGCATCATGCTGCTCCATCTGACGAAAAAACAGGCGCTTGAAAGCAAGCAAGCACTGGAAAATAACCTGCGTTTTATTTCCCCACTTTCGCTTGATACACCGTCAGGCGAAATCGGCGAGATTAAACAATTAGCTAAAAATCAGTGGCAGGTGGAGGTCGCGGCTTTTGGGTTAACCGGGGCGCTCGGCGCATTGCCGACGGTTTACACCGAATGGTTGATTGAACGACATTACCGCTATGGCGATAAAACCGCTAAAGCGTTTCTCGATATTTTTAACCACCGCCTGCACACCCTGCGTTACCTCGCCTGGCAAAAGTACCACTACTACGCGATGGCCGAATTCTCGGCGACGCTGCCTTTAAGCGACGCGGTTCAGGCGCTGGCGGGAGTGATGCAAAGCCCATCTTCTTTTCAGCAACTGCGCTATGCCGATTTGTTCGCCCATTCGGTTCGCTCGATGCTCAATTTAGAAACGTGGCTAAAACATAGCTTCTCCGTGCCGGCAAAAATTACCCCGTTTACCGGGGAATGGCGATCGATGGAACCGGCGTTGTGCTGCTGCCTTGGGCAACCGTCGCAAACGTTGGGTTCAGCACCGATGCTGGGGCGTGTCTACTGGGATCGGCAATCGCATTTTACCGTCTCTCTTGGGCCTGTGCCGTTGCGGGATGTCGGTCTGTTCCTGTCAAAAGGCAGACATTACAAAAATCTGTGGACTCATATTCGCGACTATGTAGGCGCAGGGCTGGATTTTGATATCGACATCCTCATCCAAAATACCTCAAACGGCATGACTGAACTGGGGACGGGGCAAATTGGCCTGGATATTTGTCTTGGGCGCGCCTCTGAAGCGGGCCAGCACACCATTCGATTACCCGTCTATCGGGAAGGAAAATAAGACATGCCAAATGTATTAGGGCAGAACAATAGATTCATCCGCTTTGTTGGGGATGCGGCTAATTCACTGACATTAATGAGCATTGAAGGTGAGGAACAACTCTCATCCACTTTCCGCTACCAAATCCAGTTTCGTACGGAATTAAGCAGTGCGCAGATGGGGCGTTTCCTCGGTAAAGAAGTCGCCTGTGAGATTGGGCGCAATAGCCGCAAGCGTTATGTGCATGGCGTCATCACCCATATTGTGGAAATGAATAATACCGATGGTATCAGCACGTTTGTTGGCCGCCTCGAGCCACGTATGGCTTTCTTGCGTCTGGGTCGTAATCTGGCAGTGTTCCAGAATATTACGGTGCCTGATTTAGTGTGCCAGCTGTTGCGCCAGCAGAATATCAACCAGATCGAGTTACGCCTGCGTGCAACCTATAAACCTCGTGAATATTGCATTCAATACCGCGAGTCAGATTTTGACTTCATCAGCCGCTTGCTGGAACAAGAGGGGATTTACTACTTCTTCAGCCATACCGCGGGGCAGCACCAGCTTGTGCTGGCTGACCATCCATCCTGCCACCACTCCACGGCACCGGCGCAACTGCCTTTTATGCCGCAGACGGATTTGGGGGAGGGGAACGGCATTTTAAGCTGGTCGGCGCACTCATCACTCGCTGCTTCTTCTGTGCTGTTAAAAGGCTTCAACATGGAGCAGGCAGCCAGTATTGAAGGGGAGTCGAAGGTGGCCGACCAGGATTACGCGGTTCAGGGGGTCAGTTACGTTGATGCCAACGGTCACGACAACCGCTCTCTGCTTGAGGCGCAGGCCAGGCTTAAGATGGAGCAACTGGAAGCCGACAGTCAGCAATATCTGGCAGAGACTTCAGCTTTCTGGGTGCACTGTGGTGAAAAATTCACTCTGACTGACCATCCGTCATGCCACGGCGACTACCGCATTAAATCGGTTCATCTGCGGGTAAGCAGCAGTATTGATGACAGCATCCCGGATTTCCATTGTCAGATTCATTTGCTGAGAGACAGCGTGTCATGGCGGCCTGAGCACACCACGCCTCAACCTTATATTCCCGGTATTTTGACCGCCACGGTGGTTGGCCCTAAATCGGAAGAAATTCATACCGATGAATACGGGCGTATCAAAATCCAGTTCCCCTGGGATAACGAAAACAAAAAAGACGACGGCAGTTCATGCTGGGTTCGCGTGTCGCAACCCTGGGCGGGTGGCCGTTTTGGCGCGATGTTCCTGCCGCGGGTTAACAGCGAGGTGATCGTTAGTTTTGTTCATGGCAACCCGGATTATCCGCTGGTTACCGGCACGGTATTTAACGGGCAAAACAAACCGCCACTGACGCTGCCTGATGAAAAAAATCACAGCGGATTCGTTTCCCGTAGTTCGCTTGATGGCAGCGTTGAAGAGAGCCATCAACTGCGATTCGACGATAAAAAAGGCGAAGAACGCCTGGTGATTACCTCACAAAAAGATCTGCTGTTGACGGTGAAAAATAACGTCATCACTGAAATCACCAAACAAGTCACCGAAACCATCGGCGAAGACCGTGCAACTGAAATTACCAAAGGCAATGAAACGTTAACCCTGAAACAGGGCGATCGTGCGCTGACGCTGGAAAAAGGCAACCACAATACCACGCTGAAAAGTGGCGATTACGCGCTTGATATCAAAGGTAATTTAAAAGCCAGCCTCAGTGGTGGCGAACATCAGATGGATATCAGCGGCGGTGGCAGCAAGGTGAAAGCCGATAAAGCCTGCGTGATTGAATCGACGCAAAGCATCGAACTTAAAGTGGGCAGCAGCAAGATATCTATCACCCCTTCTGGCATCACATTGAGCGCGACCACTATCAAGGTTGAAGGCAGCGGAACCGCAGAGCTGAAAGGCGCGATGGTGACAGTTAAAGGCAGCGGTATGACGCAAATTAAGGGTGGCGTGACCATGATTGGTTAAGGCGATGATGATGAAAGAAAAATTAATGACTCCAGAAGCTTTTACCGGTTATCGCAGTGCTGACAGTGGCTATGAAAATGCACTCAATCTGATGGTTTCCGGCCAATGGGAAGATGCGCTTGCCAGCCTGGTACTTGATAAAACGCCAGAAAAAGTGCTCGGCTGGGTGGTGCAACAAGTCACACAGTTGCCATTAAATCCACCGGCTCTCCAGTGTGTGGCCGACATCAATCAGTGGCTGAAAACCCACGATGAAGGGCTGCGTCGGGATATTTTCCTGCAGGCGGAAAACCTCGGTTTTGATACCCCAGTCGGTGCGGCAGGGCTGGCGCTGTTCTGGATGCAGGGCAGCATGACACCCGACGAATTTGAGGCTGTTTATCCCGAAGCACATTTAGCCCCGTTGATGCTGCACTGCGCGCTGAAACAGTTGAGTGTCCTGCTGGCGGCGGATAACGCTCCGTTTATCGGTGCACAAAACCTGCTTGCCCAATGGCACACCGTGCAAGGGGGTCATTAATGGGCCAGCCCGCTGCACGAGTCGGTGACATGCACGTTTGCCCGATGGTCACCCCCGGTTTGCCGCCCATCCCCCACGTCGGTGGGCCAATCACCACGCCGGGCTCTCCGACGGTGCTGATTGGCGGGGTTCCTGCCGCAACAGTCGGTTCAATGGCGGTGTGCGTCGGGCCTCCTGATTCAGTGGTTAAAGGCAGCACCAAAGTGCTGATTGGTGGCAAGCCAGCCGCACGGATGGGAGACAGCACGGCTCACGGCGGCACTATCGTTGTTGGCTGCCCAACAGTTTTGATTTCTTAGAGTGTGATGCAATGAAAACAAATTTTGATGAACTGTTGGTGCCGATCGGTGAAGAGCAACCCGCTGGTCGCAACGTTGAATATCAACAAATTTATGACGATATTCGCCAGGCGCGCGAAAGCGATCCTGATTATTTACCACAGGGTGAATGGGCAACTGAATTACGCAAGGCCGACTGGCTCAAAGTCATCCGTCTGAGCCGCGAAGTCTTGAAAAAGGAGAGTAAAGATCTCCAGGTCGCCTGCTGGTTTGTTGAGGGTTTAACTCAGCAAAACGGCCTGGCGGGTTTACTGGAGGGAACGCAGTTTCTGGCAGCGTTTCTCGAACGCTATTGGCAAACCGCCTGGCCTGAGTTGGATGAAGACGGTGCGGTTATTCGCCACAGCATTCTGAATCGTCTGGATCGCCAACTGGCGCTGATGTTGAACAGTTATCCGTTACTCGGGCAGCCAGAAAGCTCGCTGGACCACTGGCAAAAAGTGCTCCTTCAGGAACATCAATCCACGATGGCCCGCAGCCGTACTGATTCAGACAGTGACTTCTCTATGGAGACATTTAATCGTTGGGCACTTTCGCTTGTACCACAAAAAATTGTGACGCAGAGCGAAACACTCGAGCTGCTCATCGAAATGCTCAATCACCTGGAAGCGACCTACGACGAGGTCAACCCGCAGGCAGATTCATCTGCGCTGGGGCAAACGCGTAGCGTCATTGCCGAGATGCAGGACTTTATGAAACGGCTGTTTGACCGTGCGGCACCTGCTTATGACGACATCATGTCGCTCAATGTATTAGCGCCACAAGAAGCCGATTTATCTGCTGAATCCGCCATGTTTGCTGGCAGGACGCAAAAGCAGGAGATGTCGCGAGATTTAGCCATCAGCCAAATGCTGACAATTGCGCATTTTTTCCGTCAGACAGAACCCTCCAGCCCGGTCCCTTTTTTGATGGAGCGTGCGGCGCGTTGGGCGGGAATGACACTCACCGAATGGCTTGATGAAATGCTGGAAGACAAGAGCTGTATGCGCGACATCAACAAAGTACTAAAAGGGCAAGAAACAGAATGAAAGGTCAAATCAGCTTCGTGGGTCTGTTACTCAGCATGCTTATGTTTGCGGGGTGTAGCACGGGCGACCAGGAAGCGCGTCAGCAGTCTATTGACAAGGTATCCGCTCCGTTTGCCAGCGGTGCCATTACCCTGAACCTGCGTGCAGAGCCGGGGCTAAACAGCGTCAATGAGCTGCCGAACAGTTGTACGGTTTTGCTGTTACAGACCAAAGATAAACCGGCGCTGGATAAGCTATTGAATAATCCGACGTTGCTTAAAAGCCTGTTTGCCGGAGCGGGCAACGAAGGGGATGTATTACAGCTTGATCGCTATGTCGTGATGCCTGGACAAAGCAATATTCTGCATATTGATCGTGCACAGAATACGCGCAACCTGGCGCTGGTTGCCGGGTATTACCCGTTCCCGACTAAACAACACATGTTTACGGCAGAAATCCCGGTCAGCACGCACAGCACCGGCTGGTGGTCGCCCGTGTGGCAATCGGCACTATCACCCGTCACATTTTCCGTCACGCTGGGCAGTGAAAGTATTGTCAGTGCCGGCGAACCCAATGAGACGGAAAACATCGCCCAGAACACCGCGCCCGTTGCCGTCGAGGAAAAAGGGTAATGTACAGCGAACAACAACAAATTTACTGGCACTCCGGGTTATATCTTCAACCGCAGCATTTTCAATCGCTTGATTTGCACCATGAGTGGCAGCTTGCCCAGCGCTTACAGCTCGCGCAACCTTATAACCATGGGTTGATTGAAGTCGAAATCAATAAAGCGGCGCTGGACGATTATGTGGTCAGTGTCGATCACATCCGCTTTATCATGCCTGGCGGGACATTCTTATCGATGCCAGGAAACTGCCAAATTGAAAAACGAAACTTCCGCGATATCTGGAAGCAACGCGACCAGACGCTGCCCATATGGCTGGCATTGCGTCGTTTTGATCCGCAGCACAGCAACGTCACAACGCTGGGAAAAGAGCACGATCGTGCGGTCACCCGTTGGGTGAATACCGGGGAAGATCGGGTGATGAAAGATGTCTACGATCATGCGCCAGACGCCACAGTCGCGCGCTTGTGTTACAACGTGCGCCTGCTATCCGATGCTGAAAAAGCCGATGCCGTAGATTGCGAATGCATTCCATTAACTCGCTTACGTTATCTCAATGACCGGGTCACGTTAGATGAGGCGTTTTCCCCGCCATCGGTGACGCTCTTTGGCTCCCAAAGCCTAGAGAAACTTATCGAAGCTGTCTATTTTGAGCTGAGCGCCAGAGCCAGAAAACTGGAGGAATATAAACGTTCCGAACGTCTGGTGAACGATGCTGAACGTGGCGACCAGGTGACGCAGCTGCTGGCGATGCGCTCTCTTAATCGTGTCTTGCCGATGCTGAAAAACTATTGCCAGGCACGGCAGGTTCACCCCTGGACGGTTTACAACCTGCTCTGCCTGCTGATTGGCGAGCTTTCGTCCTTTAGCGACAGTTGTTCTTTTGACGGGCAGTGGCGAGACAGCGAAAGCAAACTGCTGGATTATAACCATAATAGGTTGCTGGATTGCTTTGAAAGCGCACGCAGGACATTGATTTCCCTGCTGAACAGCCTGATTCTTGAGGACAATACGTATGTCACGCTTGAGAAAGATTCTCAGGGCGTTTTCAGCGGTGAGTTCAAAAGCCTCGAGTTTAAACAAAGCGAAACGGCGCTGTTATTGCTGCGTTCTGCCAGCATCCCGATGGAAAATCGCCAGATAAAAAACCAGGGCGGTATCAAACTGGCACCGCCGCAAATGATCGAAATGTTAATCCAGCATGCTTTGCCGGGGATTCCGGTGAGTGCCTGCCGCCAACCTCCGCGAGGCGTGCCGAACCGTAGTGACTCTCACTATTTTGTTATCGAACAGGATAGCGACCTGTGGAGCAAGGTTATCAAAGGAAAAGGTATTTCCTGTTACTGGCCTGATATGCCGGACGATTTGCAGGTTCAAATTATTTTTGTGGTGCCATCATGATGAGTTTATTGAATTGTTATTTACCTTTATTCCGTCTGGTGACCACGTTATTGACTCAACCTCAATTACATGAGGATTACGCGGTTTTTCGCAGTCAGTGCATAGAGTTATTAGAGCAAGCATTATGTGAATCTGAATTGCACCATGAACAACAAGAATGTGAAGATGCTTATTTTGCGGTGGTGCTTTATTTAGATGAACGGGTGTTATGTTCGACCATTCCCTGGGTTAAGGAGTGGCGCGCAGCATTACTGCAAAAGCACTACTTCAATATTTCTGTTGGTGGCGAAGAGTTTTTCACCCGCCTTGATACCCTCGATAAAACCAATACGCCATTAAGAATGGTGTTTCTGTTTTGTTTATTGATGGGCTTTCACGGGAAATATACCCAACAAGATGCCCAGTTATTACAACAACGTATTGATAGTGAAAGAGAGTGCTTACCCGAAGCCTGGCGACAGTGGCCAAACGAGGCAAACCTGGTTGAACCTGGCTCAGGAACCCTTAGCGGAAACCAACAAACGCGTAAAAAATTGCGGCAACGTAAAGGGTTGCTGTTGTCATTACCGTTATTTATCTATGCCCTTATGTTAGCTATTGGTTCAGGTTTTTTTACCGGGTAATAAAATGTTTAAAAAACTGATTGAATTTTTTGCATGGGCAATATTGCTGTGCTTGCTATTTGTTTTTTGTTTGTGCATTGCGGTGATTAGTGAACGCTCTTTTACCGCTGCGGTTATTCTGTGGTTTGCATTAATTATTGCTGTTTTAGTGGTTCGTTTAATCTGGTTTTCGCTGCGCGGGATCTCTCAGAGCAAATATGTTCTTTATTTGAAACAGCGCTTAACGCTGACCCGAATGGAACATGTTCTGTTTGAACACTGGAAAGCGGGTGAGTCGGTGATTAAACGCATCAAAAGGCGTAAACAGCACCTACCCTGGTTTATCTTAACGGGTAAACGCAGCGGTAAAACCACGCTGATGGCGAGTGCTGGTCTGCCCCTTTTTTCAAACGAGCCTGAAAGTGCACTGGTGGTGCCGACGCGCACCCTGCGCTGGTGGTTTTTCCACTCCTCCGGTTTCCTTGACCTTTCGAGCCATTTCCTCAGTAAAACGCCTGCTTTTGAACGCGGCTGGCTCAATCTGGTTAACTGGTGCCAACGCGTACCTTCTCCGGCGGGCATTGTGGTGTGCGTTTCCATCGCGGATTTACGGGGAAAAGAGGCGGCAGATTTACATCTCAATGCCCGTCTTGTTCGAACGCAAATCGAGCCATTGATTAAAAAACTCAAGCGCCGTTTGCCGGTCTACCTTTTTGTCACCTGTTGCGATCAAATCGCTGGTTTTAGCCAGTGGGCAAGCAAACTTTCACCTGCTCAGCGTCAGCAGGCGTTGGGCTATTACTGGCTGACTTCGCCGGTTGTTGATGGTAAAGACCCCGCTTTGCTTGACCCGCTCTTTACCTGCGTGAAAGACGGGCTGGATAAAGTCCGGGTCAGCATGTTGTCTGGCGGTGATCCCGATAATGACACTCTCTCATTGCTGGATTTCCCGGAACAACTGATGCAGTTGCAGCCTGCTTTGCAGCGTTATCTGGCGGCATTATGTGAACCCGACGCTTACTTCGAACCTGCACAATTAGGTGGGATTTGGTTCAGCGCCACCGAACAGGTAAGTAAAAATAGCGCCGCACGCAAAGCGCTATTTACCCATAATCTGATCAGCCACTTGCTGCCAACGCTTAGCCGCCAGCGGGAAATCGCGCCGATCGGGTTTAGCCGCCGTTATTTTCAACGCTGGGGAGTCATGACCTTTAGTGTGCTGGCGTCGCTCTACCTGGCCTGGAGTGGGGCGAGCAGCTACGGCCTGGGGGCCGGGAACCTTCAGGATATGACGCCTGAGCAGCAGGTTCAGCAACTTAAAGGTATTGAGAGCTGGAACGAATCACCGTTGCAGCATCTGCTATTCGTGCCGTTGCTTAATCAGCGGCACCACCAGCTGGAAGAAACGATTCTGGCGGCCACTCCGCGCAGCACGGTCAACATGCAGGCGGCTGAACAACGCTATCAGCAATTGTTTGCTGAAGCTCTGCCGCAGGGGAAACGCGAGTTAGTCCTGAACCTGGCCAGCGCCATTATGACCAAACAGGCAATGCTCGATGGGCAGTCACTTGCCGAACTGGAAAAACACCCTCCCGTGTCTCCTTTGTTGAGCCTGACCGGTGCGGACTCTTCGTTACCTCTGGCCTATGACATCGCGCTACAGCGTGAGTTGTTACAGCAACCCGGCGGCGCGGAACAACTGAATTCCTTACGCAAACTGTTGGGGCAACTGGTCAACAGTGATACTTCCTGGAGATGGCTGATAGCCCCTTCCCAGGCACTGACGCCGGTTAACCTGGTAGATTTCCTGCCCTGGGCACAAAACAATGTGCAGCTCGATGGCCTGTGGACGGTACAAGGATCGGTGCAAATCCAGCACTGGCTGGATACAGTCCGGCAAGCGGCGGGTAAAAATGTCAGCATGCCGGTACTGGTAGCCTTTGAACAAAACTGGAACACACTGCGCCAGAACCAATGGATGACCCTGATACTGGCGATGAGCAACCAGCCCGCACCGGTGCTAAATGGGGCTCAGTGGCAATCTACCCTGGTGTCAATCGACCAGGGCAATAGCCCGTCAATGGCATTTGCCCACTATGCCACGGAACAACTTGCCGATATTCCCGGCCAGGATGCCAGCCGCTGGCTGCGGGAACTGCGTCAGCTAGAAAAACTGCAACAGACTCCGCTAAACGGCTCAGTGATGAACAGCGCCGGCCGCCTGGAAAAAGCGTTCTTACAGAAAGTGGCGAGTGTTATCAAGCTGGACAACAAAACGCTAAATAGCGCGGTGAGCGACCTCAATATTAAAAATTGGCTGGCCTGGAAAGGGAGCCTGCGCGCTGCCGTTTCTGATGCGTTTGTCACGCCAGTAAAAAGTGAGCGACTCACCCGTGGTTTATTTCTGAGTGGGGAAGATGCTGCGGCTAATCCTTTGCAGCAACTGGACACCCGCTTTGCCACGCTGCGCAAAAGTGTTTCCGCAGAACAAGATGACTTCGCGCTCAATGCCGTCTGGGCTTTATATAAAACCGATGCTCACTGGCTGGTGGCGCATGCCATGCAGCGATCGGGCTGTTGGCTTCAGGATCAATGGCAAAGCCGGGTGCTGTGGTCGATGGAAAAAAATGCCGCACGTCTGGATTACAAAGAACAGCAAGAATTGAGCGGGCAATACCTCGCTGATTTTATTCGCGGGCCAGCAAAAAGTGTTCTTGTAGTGGGGGACAACGGGCCAGCGGCGGGGCAGTTTGATGGCCTGACAACCGGCCTGACGCCAGAGTTTTTGCGGATGGTTAACCACGTTCTGCGCCCGGATGATGTGCTGGCCATGCCAGAACGTGACAGCACGCGCAATGATGATGTGCTGGCATCCCTGAAAGAACAGCAGAGCAAACTTGAAACTCAGATAACGGCGCTGGAAGCAAAATCCATCGAGATCACGCTAAAAAGCCAGCCTGCGACCATTCCTGGTGGTGCACGTCTGATGCCAACCGGCACGCGTGTGACGCTGTTTTGTGATGAACAACGCTGGACTCTCAGCAGCATGAACTTCAGCGAACAGGCACCTTTCCGCTGGCGTCCTGGCCACTGTAGCCGCATCACGCTGGTGGTGAACTTCCCTGGTTTTGACCTGACGTACGAGTACTTTGGCGATTCGGCCTGGACTGACTTCCTTGAAGACATGTCCGACGGACAGCATCGCTATCTTGCCAGCGACTTCCCTGAAGATGCGGCGCAACTCGACGCCATGGGCATCAAAGAAGTTCTGGTGCGCTACCAGACGGGGCCGCAAGACAAGGTTCGGGAAACCTGGCAGCAATGGCAGGCGCTCAACCAGTCACTAAACGACAATGCCGATGCACAACTTGCGTTGCAGGACAAAAAAGCGCAGCAGCGCTCAGCGGTGCCAAATAATCATTTCTCTCAATTGCCCGCCCGCATTGCTCAATGCCAGTGAGAGCCTGGGGTCATTTTAAAAAATAGTGAATGGAATCAGACAATGGGTAGCTACCTGAAAAAAGTTGTTGAAAGACTGAGTACTGAAGCGCGCGGTTGCCTCGATGCCGCGATAAGCCTGGCGGTGAGCCGTACCCATCATGAAGTTGAGGTTGAGCATTTACTGCTGGTGTTGATAACCCGTAAGCCCGCCATGATTGAGCAGTTATGCCTGATTGCTGGCCTGCAAGGGGATGTGTTACTTGAGGCGCTACAAGTTAGCCTGAGCCAACAACGCAGTGGCAATACGCGTAGCCCGGTGTTGTCTGAATCTTTGGTCGAGCATCTGGAAATGTCCTGGCTGCATGCCAGTGTCTGCTGGCAACAAACACAACTGTCGGTGCAGGCGCTGATGGGATGCTTGTTCGTGGATGCCAAACGCAGCCAGGCGCACTTTGCGCCAGTGCTACAGCAAGCGCTGTTATGCAATAGCGAAAAGGCAGAACAGTTTCTGCACGAAGCTTGTGCTTCGTCTCGTACTGCGGCGGCAGCCCACGCCGACCACAATATAGATTCCGCGCTGAAAAAATTTACGCGCAACCTGACTGAACAGGCGCGAAACAGCACGCTGGATCCGGCTTTGGGCCGTGAGTCGGAAATTCGCCAGATTATTGATGTGCTCCTGCGTCGTCGCCAGAACAACCCTGTTTTGACCGGTGAACCAGGTGTAGGCAAAACGGCTTTAGTGGAAGGGCTGGCGCAACGCATCATCGAAGTCACCGTGCCTGATGCGCTAAAAAATATGGAAATCCTCTCGCTGGATATGGGGTTACTCCAGGCAGGTGCCAGCGTAAAAGGGGAATTTGAGCAACGTCTGCAAACCCTGTTACGCGAGGTGAAAGAGTACCCATCTCCGGTGATTTTATTTATCGATGAAGCGCATACCCTGATTGGTGCAGGCGGCCAGGCAGGGCAAAATGATGCGGCTAACTTGCTCAAACCGGCACTGGCGCGTGGCGAAATGCGCGTGGTTGCGGCAACAACCTGGGCGGAATATAAAAAATACTTCGAGAAAGATGCCGCCCTGGCTCGCCGTTTTCAGGTGGTCAAAGTTGCCGAGCCGGATGAAGAAACCGCCATCGCGATGCTGCGTTCACTTAAACCTGCGCTCGGTAAACACCATAACGTGCAAATTCTGGAAAGCGCGCTGGTTGCGGCTGTGCGGCTTTCCAGCCGTTATATCTCAGGTCGCCAGTTGCCGGATAAATCAATCAGCCTGCTGGACACCGCCTGCGCCCGCGTCGCGGTTTCTCAATGCCATGCCCCTAAAGAGATTGAAGATCTTAATGCCTTACTGAACAACCTGATTGCCGAGCGCGAAAGCCTGCAAAAAGAGGGGGGCAAATCCCCACGCCTGGAATGGCTGGATAAGCGCGAGAAAGAGATAAGCCTGAGCCTGAGCCAGTTGCAGCCGGTATGGCAACAGCAACAGGAGCTGGTGGCGCAAATCAATGGCACCGAAGACAGTGCGCAAATCGCCGTATTACACGGGCAATTAGCCGAGCTTCATAAAGATCAGGCGCTGGTCTATGACTGCGTGGATGCCACCTGTGTGGCTGACGTTATTGCCGGGTGGACGGGTATTCCGCTGGGCAGAATGATGGAAAAGGAGCAACAACAGCTCGGTGATTTGGTGGCGCGCCTCGAAGCGCGGGTTATCGGCCAGCCACATGCGCTGGCAGAAATCGCCCAACAGATCCGTATCGGGCGCGCCAACCTGAGTGACCCGGCCAAACCGACCGGTGTTTTCATGCTGGCGGGTCCATCGGGGGTCGGTAAAACGGAAACGGCGCTCGCGCTCGCGGAACTACTCTATGGCGGTGAGCAGAGCCTGATTACCATCAATATGTCGGAATACCAGGAAGCCCATTCGGTTTCCGGCCTGAAAGGTTCGCCTCCGGGCTATGTCGGCTACGGTCAGGGCGGGGTGTTGACTGAGGCGGTGCGCCGTCGTCCGTACAGTGTGGTGTTACTGGATGAAGTCGAAAAAGCGCATCCGGACGTTATGGAAATCTTCTATCAGGTGTTCGATAAAGGGGTCATGGACGATGCCGAAGGCCAGCAGATTAACTTTCGCAACACGCTGATTATTCTGACCAGCAACCTGGCAAGCGATTTGGTGATGGAGGCCTGCCTGGCCGGTGATGCGGATAACAAAAACCTGACCAGGCTGATCCGCCCTGAATTTGACCGTTTCTTCCGCCCGGCGCTAATGGGCCGCTTGCGTTTGATCCCGTATCTGCCTGTTGTGGGTGAAACGCTGGCGAAAATCATCCGTCTGAAGATTAACAAAGTGTGTGAACGCTTTGCTCATGCCGGGGAAGAGGATTGTGCACTGACTTACAACGAGAAAGTGGTGGAGTTTGTCGCCAGCCGTTGTCAGGTAGCACAAAGCGGAGCGCGGGAAATCGACGCCGTACTTAATAGCGAGCTGCTGCCATTGTTGACTGACCGACTGCTGGCAAGCGAAGAAAAAGCCGACGTTCGTTTACAGCTTAGCGTTGCCAGAGGGCAACTCACGTTAGCAAAACAGCCTCTGTCAAAACGCGCGGCGGCCAAAGCTCAGGCGTAAAGCGCTAAGGAACAGTATGAAATCGATGGTAAATCTCAGGGCATTAAAAATTAATAGTCATGATCCACGGCTCAGCAAAGCGTTTTTGTTACTCAGCAGTGAACTTAGCCACCTCAATGGTGCGCTTTCTGGCGCCACAGACTGGAAAATGCTGGAGGATAAGTGCTTCCAGCTCTTTCGGGATTACGGCTACGACTTGCAAAACGGCGTGTGGTTTTGCCTCATCAATATGCAGCTGAAAAGCTGGGCAGGATTAGCCGAGGGGCTGGATCTTCTCACCACAGCTTTTACCCATAACAATGTGCGCTGCTGGCCACCGGTGGCTGCTGTGCAGGCGCGGCAATCTTTGATTGACTGGTTTTGTGCCAATGTCGCGACGCACATTTACACCCTGAAGTATGGCCCGGAAAACAACGGTGAAATGCGCTCGGTGGAAAGAAGCATTGGTGTGCTGTACGAATACTCGAAAAATCTGCAATCACGCAGCCATGA
This sequence comes from Buttiauxella sp. JUb87, assembly GCF_004361975.1. NCBI lineage: Bacteria > Pseudomonadati > Pseudomonadota > Gammaproteobacteria > Enterobacterales > Enterobacteriaceae > Buttiauxella > Buttiauxella sp. JUb87. The sequence goes on along the minus strand of NZ_SNVY01000001.1, from coordinate 1,080,810 downwards.
TTCGCTAAAAAATCTGCACTATTTTTTACAGGTTCGTTGCCGCTCTGTCCCTTATCCGGTGCAGAAAGTGGTGGCGAAAACGCCCTCTACGGTGAGTGCAGTAAAGCCGCCGATAGTAAAACCGCCGATAGAAAAACCGGAACCGTTGCCAGAACCAATACTGATGCCGGAAATGGCGCTGGCGGTACCGGCTCAACGCCCGTTACTGTGGGCGCTGGGAGGAATGGCGGCGGGTCTGGGATTGAGTCTGGTGGTTGCGGCAGGTTTGTACACTCTTCAAACCCCGAGTTTAAGTGAAAAGCTCGTCGCATCGGTGGCGCAATTAGAGCAAGGCGGCATTCAGGCTGAGTCTGTATGGCATGACGTGCCGCCGGAGAAAATTCAGCAACAAAAGCAGGCTATTTTGCAGCAGGCAGGTGCAACGCTTAACTGGCTCAGCACCCAGCCCGCAGATGCATTAGTGGGGCGGGGCGATCGTTTATCTGATTTATTGCAGGCGCATTTCCCGAATAATGAGGTGAGTGCGCAATGGCTAACAGCGTTGAAAGAGAAAGCAGGCAGTATTCCAGCTCTGGATGGCTATATTAAAGCGAACAAACATCTGGATGAACTGGATGCCCGCTTATTAAATGCCGAGAAGACTCAGAGCAAATATATGACGGTGTCGGAGTTAAAAACGGCGGTTTATCAAATCAGGCAGGATTTACAAAGTAATGGCGCTGCGGCGGAAACATTGTTGTGGGAAATACAGCAAACGGGTCCCGAGAAACGTGACCCGGCGGTGATGAAGAAAATAGAGCAACGGATCGAGGCATTAAATAGCCGCTATCTTCTCCTGAAAGAGAAATGATTCTATCTTTTAATTTTACTGTTTGTAGATTATTGAAAACACTGGCAACTTCTTTATACGTATGTCGGAAGTTGCTTTTTATTATCTTAACCGGATGAGCGTCTTTACAAAGGAATGATCACTATTCCGGCCTGGTATATTAATTTTTAATGCATAATTTTTATCACGTAACGTATTGCACGCCACAGCGATCCTTTTGGGTGTCCAGATATACTGTTCGCCACCAAATAACCCAAATGCCTTATGGTATAAAGGTGACCCTTTTAACCCAGCCTTGAGAACCCGACTGACAACAGTGGCGCAGTTTTTTGACAGCGGAGAAAAAGACGGAATGGCACTGCTCTTTATTTTATGCCATTCTTTCAGCATGTTATAAGTATTTAAATCTCTCAGCCCATAAATAACATGCGGGCAATCAGCTTCATCATGAACATCACTCTTATAATCACTGGTGAAAAATTCAAACTTATGCGTTGAGTTATTGAAAGAACCTTCCCTATAGGCTGGTGTTTTTTTTACGTAGGAGGAAAGTTTGGATTTGGTTTTCCCTGGCCACCAACTGATATAAGGGCTGTTGTCGTCTAAGTCGCCAATCAGCATGGCTGCATGCCCCAGATGATGATCCTCAGGATACCAGATGAAAACCCAGGCATTTATTTCACCGGTAAAGGTACAGTTTTTGGCTTTTAGAAGAGCAACATCACAAAGTTTCTTTAAATTTTCAAACATAAAGACTCTAAATATAAAAGAAGAAGTATTGGAGAATTTTGAGTGGACGTTTTAGTTTCATTGTTACGTGAAAACAGATTCAATTTATTATAATAAATTGAGTGCTTTTCACAACTTATTATGTTGTTAAGATATTTGTAATACAGTAAAAGGAAATAATGATTTCATAGAGTTAGCTGAGGAATGTTATTTTTCGCTTAGGTGTATTTTTTCAACAAGTGTTTTATCAGGGTAATGTATGGCATTAACATCATTCATTCTCTCAATAAATTATTGTCGAGTGGATTAGTCTCAGCAACATCCACCCATTTTAAATGATTAAAAATTCATGTACCGCCATGTGTTCTTTTTTTCTCAATACTGGTTCCGTATCTGGCGGTCATAATACCCGTCTGGAATTCCATGGTTTTGATTTGTTCAAAAGCATCATTGCCGTCTTTAGCATCTAAAACCCGCAACTGAGCATTCAGTGATTTGATTAAAAGATCGCCATTTCCTTGATGCTGATAATCAGCACCTTCAAGGCAGGAAAGGGTTGCCAGACGGTCAAATAGCTGCAAGTCCTCAGACAGGAAAGCGTTCTGCGTCATATGAGTGCCGGTCTTTTGTTCCCACTGGTGAATAATCTCGCGCCGAAATTGTTCAGGTGCTGCCGTTTTACACAGGTTGATTATATCTGTGCCGAGCGTGAAGGTCGGCGCAATTTGCCCCTCGGTGACGGCATTCCAGTCAGTGACATAATCATCGGTGATATTATTTTCAGCGTCGCTGGCACAGGCATTGAATACGGCACAGAGCAGTAATGCCGGGATGATATATTTCATGGTATTTTATTTAAAACCCGTTATAGATGTTAATAATATTAACAATTGAAGCGTTAATTTATAATAAATAAAGATATGATGAATCTATGCTGCCACTTTAATTTGCCGGGTTAAAGCTGAAAATATTTCACTTGTTGGTTATAAATTAATCCGCTAGTGGTTAATTTATATTTGATACATGATGTTACGGGAAAACGTGTTTTGGCTTAATAGCCAAAAATGCACACAATCAGATCGCCAGTTATTATTTTTCAGCGTTCTGCTAATCTGGTAGCTAATCTGGTAGCTAATCAGGTGATTCCCGTTAGCCCATAAAAGGAACCGTGATGGTGGATGTCCACAGCAAGACTATTCGCAGTAAGAATATGCGGGCTATCGCAACGCGTGATACTGCTATCGAAAAGCGGTTGGCGGGTTTATTAAGCGAGTGCGGTTTTTCCTTCCGCACGCAGGACGCAACCCTTGCTGGCAGGCCAGATTTTGTCATCGATGAACACCGCTGCGTTATCTTCACCCACGGTTGTTTCTGGCATCACCACCACTGCTATTTATTTAAAGTTCCGGCAACGCGCACCGAATTCTGGCTGGAGAAAATAGGCAAAAATGTGGCGAGAGATAGTCGCGATTCAACGCGTTTATTAAGCGAAGGCTGGCGAGTACTTTTGGTTTGGGAATGTGCGCTGCGGGGCCGCGAAAAACTCAGTGACACCGCACTTTGTGAACGTCTGGAGGAGTGGATTTGCAGTGGCGGGCATCACGCACAAATTGACACCCTTGGCATACACGAACTTAAAGACGACGGGTGGCAAGCGCCACCCGCAGGCTGATTACTTCTCTACCTCACAGACTGTCACTACCGGCTTTGGGGGCAGTAGATATTTCCCTAAAGTCACCAACACCACGGCGAAAATAATCACGCCAAGCGCCAGCCATTCAATGGGCGATAAACTTTCCCCGGCAAAACCCGTTCCCAATAACACCGCAACCACAGGGTTGACGTAGGCGTAGCTGGTGGCAACTGCAGGCGCGACGTTACGAATCAGGTACATGTAAGCGCTGATGGCAATAATGGAACCAAATATAGAGAGGTAAGCCACCGCCGCAAAACCTGCGGGGGTTGGTAAAGACGCAAGATGCTCACCGGTTAACGCGGAAGCGGCCAGCAACACAATCCCGGCCGCCAGCATTTCTACCGCTCCCGCCATTAAGCCCGTGGGGAGTTCGATGCGCGAACCGTAGACTGAACCGAAAGCCCAGCTAATCGAGCCAATCAAAATGAGCATGGCACCCCACGGATTACCGCTCAGGTTGCCGCCGCTATTGAGCAACACGATACCACCCAGACCAATCGCGATACCGAGCCATTCCAGCTTGCGAGTTTGAATACCGAACAAGCGGCTAAAGCACAGCGTAAATAGTGGAACGGTTGCCACCATCACCGCGGCAATACCTGAAGGAACATGTTGATGCTCAGCGACCGTAACAAAACCGTTGCCCACTGCCAGCAATAAGACGCCAACCAGTGCGGCGTTAAGCATCGGGCGTAAGGCGGGTAATTTATGGCCTCGCAGCAATAAAACCGCCATCAGCAATATGCCAGCGGCCATGAATCGCACCCCGGCCATCATAAACGGCGGCCAGCTTTTCACGCCAACGGCGATGGCAAAATACGTTGATCCCCAGATGATATATAACGCAAATAGAGCTGCAACCAAAGGCAACAACTGACCAGAACGAACGCGCATGTGTCTTCACATCCTTTAGCAAGAGAGCTAATAGTTAACGTCAAAACTATCTGACTGGCGAGCATTTTACTTGTTGTGATTATGTTAATTTTTATTGACAGCCTGCTTTGATTTTCGTTAATGCACTTTTCTTCCATATACTGTTAGGCAGACAAACTAAAAAAGGACGTTCATTTAATGGCTGGAAGTAGCTTATTAACCTTGCTGGATGATATCGCCACGCTGCTGGACGATATTTCGATGATGGGAAAAATGGCGGCGAAGAAGACGGCTGGGGTGCTGGGCGATGATTTGTCGCTCAACGCGCAACAGGTTTCTGGTGTAAGAGCTAACCGCGAAATACCTGTGGTCTGGCAGGTGGCGAAGGGTTCTGCCATCAACAAAGTGATCCTCGTTCCGCTGGCGCTGATCATCAGTGCATTTGCGCCGTGGGCTATCACGCCTTTATTGATGATTGGTGGCGCATTTCTTTGTTACGAAGGTGTTGAGAAAGTGGTGCACAACATTCATGCCCGCAAACACAAGGAAACGCCCGAAGCCCGCCAACAACGGCTTGATGAAATCGCCGCGCAGGACCCGCTGGTGTACGAAAAGGATAAAGTTAAAGGTGCCATTCGCACCGACTTTATTCTGTCTGCCGAAATTGTCGCGATTACCTTAGGGATTGTGGCAACGGCCCCTTTGCTTAACCAGGTGCTGGTGCTGTCCGGTATTGCCATTGTCGTGACCGTCGGGGTTTATGGCCTGGTGGGCATTATCGTTAAACTGGATGACCTCGGTTTTTGGCTGGTAGAAAAAAGCTCGGTGGTGGCTCGTGGCATCGGGAAAGGGCTATTAATTCTTGCCCCGTGGCTGATGAAATTCTTATCAGTAGTCGGCACATTGGCGATGTTCCTGGTCGGCGGCGGTATTTTGGTGCACGGCGTGCCAGTGTTGCATCACGCCATTGAAGACTGGGCGCAGAAGTTGGGCGGCATTGCTCATTTGCTGGGGCCAACAGTGGCGAATCTGGTGATCGGATTTATCATCGGGGCCATTGTGCTGGCAGTCGTAAATGGCATAAGTCGCTTGCGTAACAACACAGTTCACTAATTTTTTGCAGTTATTTACGCTTATCACCAGGCAAAACAGCAGGTCATTGTCTATAACTGTAGAAGTTTTCACCCCTGATACAGGAGGCAGTTATGGTCTTTGTGGTCAGCGATGAAGTCCAACCTAAGAATGGTGGCCCAAGGATGATTGTTACCGGGTTTTCCAGCGGTATGGTGGAGTGTCGTTGGTATGATGGTTATGGTGTAAAGCGTGAGGCCTTCCGCGAGGATGATTTAGCCCCACTGGCAACAAGGAGCGCCTCACAAGGATAAACCTGAAACGCCCGGTCAATGATCGGGCGTTTTTATTTCTTGAATACCGTCAGTTGCGGGAATGATATACTTTTCATGAATATGTTTATGATTAGTAATCACTGCGAGTGATAATATGCAGCACTATTAATCAGAACCGTCCCAGCTTTGCGAGAAAAAATTACGGCAGTTGTGACAGGCTTTTAGATGATTGCGGTATCCGGGAGAGTGTGAGTGTTTGGCGATGCAATTCAGCGCGAGATAAGCCGTTTCAAAAGTCCAGGGAAGGTGGTTAACCTTTGTTTTATCGTGGTATTTATCTTTTCCACTGTGCTGACATGGCGTGAAGCTGTGGTGCTAGAAGGTGCCTACGTTGCCAATCAGCGCAATAGCCTCGACAGCGTTGCGACCCTGCTCGACAGGCAACTTCAGCACAACATTGATAGCCTGCTGTTTTATCGCAATACCATGCACTATGCGCTGCAATCTCCCATCTCAACGGACCGAACTCGTAAATCCCTGGCTGAGTTTGACCTTTTCCGCACCCAACCTTTTTGGCAATTACGGCTGGATCTACATCGCAGCTTGCCGATGAATGGCGTGTCGGACGAATTTGTTAACAGTAGCCCGTTGCTTGAACGCGATGACGAGACTCTCCACACGGAGCTTAGCGCAGCCCTTGAATTGAGCTATATCATGCGCTTATCAGACCGCTCGCGCACGTTACCACAACGGATATTTTATGCATCGCGCAGTGGTTTTTTTCTCTCCAGCACCGCTCCTGTTAATGACCCGAAGATAGTCTCGCTGTATTACCGTTTGATCGCGCAACCCTATTTTTCTTCTCAGTCGCCGCAAAATAACCCCTCGCGGGTTTTGCGATGGACGCACACCTTTAACCCGAACAGCACTTCCGGGCAGATAATCACGGCGGCGATTCCACTGGATTTCAACGGGCGTTGGTACGGCGTGCTGGCGCTAGATTACCCGATTGACTCGTTGCATAGCTTCTTACAACAAGCCAAATATGACGATCATGAGGGTACGGTGCTGCTCTATGACAACGAACTCAATCCAATCGCGACTTCGGCTAAACGGATGCCGAAACATGCGTTATTTACCGCTCCTCAACTGGCTCAAATTGCCAATGCCGTGACGGTAGCGAAGCCCGGAGAGCAGGGTGAGTTACGTTTGGATACTCGTTTTATTACCTGGGCGAAACTCAACAACTTCGACGGCTTGCTGATAAAAGTTCATACCCTGGAAGAGGGGGTGCGTGGTGAATTTGGGCGTATTAGTATCGTGCTCAGCGTGTTGTGGTTGTTATCCACCCTAATGCTGTTTGTGTCGTGGATGGTGATCCGCCGCCTGGTGAGTAATATGTTCAGCCTGCAACAAACGCTGAGCTGGCGCGCGAATTACGACACATTAACCCGTTTATACAATCGCGGCGCTTTCTTCGAGATTGCGAACAAAATCGCCCAGGAATGTAAGCAGCAAGCGCAACCGTTCTCTGTCATTCAGATGGACCTTGATCTCTTCAAAAGTATTAACGACAGGTTTGGTCACAGCAGTGGCGATAAAGTCCTGACACATGCCGCCGCGATGCTCAGTGATGCGTTTCGCCAGGGTGATGTCGCCGGGCGAGTGGGCGGAGAAGAGTTCTGTATCGTTTTGCCTGACACGACACTGGAAGAAGCGGTAAAAGTGGCGGAGCGCATCAGAGTGCGTATCAACAGCAAAGAGTTGCTGTTAAAGCAGGGGAACACCACCAGAATCAGTGCGTCGTTCGGCGTTAGTAGCGCGCTGGAATTTAACGATTACGACTTCGAACGGCTGCAATCTTACGCCGATCACCGCTTGTACAAAGCGAAGCAGGGCGGACGTAATCAGGTCTGTAGTCACGACTAAATCAGCGAGACGGGGTGGTGATGAAGTGGTCAAGACCCTCTTTCCATCCTTCAGGGCCGTAGTTCTGGCTGCGATACACGCGCTGTGGGGTGTCGTTTTGCAGCGTGATGGGTTGCCTGCTGTAACCTTTGACGACAACCGCGTAGTCGACGCTATCGAGCAGTAAAGCGTCACTTGGGCTGTCACCAAGCCCAATGGTGATGTAAGTTTTCCCTTCGCGTTGCTGAAATTGCTGTTGCAGCCAGTGAATGGCTTTGTCTTTGCCCGCCTGCATATCGAGAACATGCCAGAATCGCCCGCCTTGCAACATCATCAAACCCAGCGAGGCAAGCTGTTCGCTAAACGCGGTCATCATCTCCTCGCTATCGCGCCAGATTAATGTCTCCGAGGCTTCATTAAGTTTCGCAAGGCTTGCCTGTGTGCGTGTCAGTCCCGTCAGTTCGCAAAGGATGTGCTCGTCGACATCGGCAAAACAGGTGAATTTGAAGCCAAATTTCTGGCGCAGTTTATCGAGCACAGCAAACAGTTCTTGATGGTGAATTCCGGTCAACAGGCGAGGGTAGGCATCACTGTCACTCCATCGGGCGTCAAGCTGAATCACCGCGCCGTTTTCAGCAATAAATGGCAGGCCCGTTAACGAAAGTTCGTGTTGCCAGTCCAGGATTTCAGCGGCGCTTTTCGCACTACATAAAATTAGCGGGATGCCGTGTTGACGGAGCACACTGATCCACGGACTGGCGGCTTCCCAGCGATAGGAATGATGCTCCAGCAGCGTGCCATCAAGATCTGAAATGATTAATAACGGATCGTGCAAAAGTGGCATGGCGCTTCTCCTAAAATTCAAATAGTGAGATCCCGGTGCTTAAGAATCTTCTCAATCAAACTAACCACTTAATCCTTTATGGGTAGGCAAACAACGACCGGAAAGCCGCGGCTGATAAGGAGTTCAGGGCCCGTTTCACCCCGTCATATTCAAAATATAAATATGCATATGGTGAATATTTCATTGTGTTGAAATAAATCTGAGGTAATGTGAACGCACATCAGATTTCCTGATGTAACGAATTTTTCAAGTGCTTCTTGCTTACGCAAGTTTAATCCCGGCGACTCTGCCGGGATTTTTTTACCCTTCATACTTCAAGCTGCAGGTGCGTTGACTGCATTCCCTCACCCGAATCACTTACTTAAGTAAGCTCATCGGGATTCACTCATTTGCCGCCTTCCTGCAACTCAATTATTTTGGGGATATCTAGCGGTTCACTTCATTGACACTAAAATCGTGTATATCCAACTCGAAGGCTTCCGCCAGTTCGGTGTAGGTATGCCAGGTGCGTCCATCGATACTGACCCGATGGGGATCGTCGCTATCGCTCGCACGCGTAACTTCACTTTCGCTGATCTCATTGATGGCCGCCAGTAACGCATCAACATCGATACGCGCGCTATCATTGAGTTCTTTCGTGCTCTTCATGCCGTAGTCCTCCAGGGGTACCCGAGATTAAGTATAGACACCCGATGCGAATGAGTCGTTTTTGATCTAAACTGGCACAAAGAAACCGGAGGGATTTTGTTATGAATATCAACGATCGCGTCACCGTGAAAACCGATGGCGGCCCGCGTCGGCCAGGCGTGGTATTAGCTGTTGAGCAATTTAGCGAAGGGACGATGTACCTGGTGTCGCTGGAAGAGTATCCGTTGGGCATCTGGTTTTTTAACGAGTCAGGCCACCCGGATGGTATTTTTGTAGAACGCTCGGAGTAGTCTGTTGCTGGGTGGTTCTGGTGGAGTCGCTCGCGCTAATCCACCCCACACCTGCCGTTCCCTGGTCGGATTAGCGTAGCGACATCCGACATTCACTTGCGGTTTAATCTCTAACGCAAATTAACAAAAATACCATTCGTCACATTATCCGTCAGGCGCACCACATGATAAATCACCTGCTTATTATGGGTTTTTATCTTGCGTTTTATATTTCCTTTATGCGATGACACCGTTTTTGCTTTGATATTCATCTGATCTGATATTTGAATGGTGCCTTGCCCGGACATCCACATTTTAAGCATGCTCGACTCAGTGCGGCTTAATGATAACGTGGGTAAATTAATATGGCCGATGCAATGCGCATTTTTTGCTAAATATTCCGAAAGGATTTCATCTAGTGATTCGGGTTTTATTGATTTGGAGCTAATTAACAGATTGCTGCGAACCAAAAGATATTCATCAAAATGAATATTAGCAATTGCCATAAAGACTAAAAATAATGTATTGGGATGCTGATTAATGATCTGCTTAATTTTCTCGCTGCTCTGAGCATCATGGATGAAACAGTCTTCATTAATAAACACCACATTAGGTGACTGCGACTCACAGGCGTGAGCCAGCTCCTCGGTAGTCTCCACGTTGGTCATCTGCCGTTTTCGGATGCCACGGCTGGTCAAATATCCTGTTAATCCTAGCCGGGTATAACTGCATAAATCCATAATGATCGTTGACATAACATTCCCCCCCTTTTACCCGCGAAGTATTTTTAGGCATAACAACTATCCAGTAAAGTTATGTATAATTTGCTAAGAAATTTCTCAAAGTAAAGTGAATGTTAGATTCTGTGAGATAAGTAAAAGCATATAAGCCGCGCCGGATATATCCTGGTGGATGTTATTTAAGAAAGCTTTTAGGAATATCCTCATGAAGGCTATACAAATAATGTGGGATTAATTTGCGGGTATTTCACTCACAATATCAGCAAGCAAATTAAATACTTCACTAAATAAATGCTCGGCGAAAGGAGCCATCAAAGGAATTAAGGCAGTCATGACTAACATACCGACGGCAAGAGTCAGTGGAAAACCAATCACAAACACCGAAAGTTGTGGGGACATACGGTTGAGTAAACCCAGAGCAATGTTCAGGGTCAGCAATAACGTTATCAGCGGCAGTGCCAGCATCAAACCGTTAAGGAAGATTAAACCACCCGCACGCGTCAGCGCCATAAACGCATTACTGTTGATCGGGTCACCGCCGATCGGCAGGGTGTGAAAAGTGTCGACCAGCATCGAAATCAGCCATAGATGACCGTTAAACATCAGAAACAGTAGCATCGCCAGCATATCTATAAACCGCGCCAGCACCGGCATGTTCAGACGGCTGCCAGGGTCAAAGAAGGTGGCGAAAGACAGTCCCATCTGTAAACCGATGATTTCCCCGGCGGTGCGGATAGCAGCAAAGGCAAACTGCATGGTGAAGCCCAGCGCAATGCCAATCAGAATTTGCTGTGCTGCGAGCCAAAAGCCCGCCGCTGAGAAAATAGTCACATCAGATGCGGGAATGGTGGGGGCGATTATCCAGGTGATCATCAGCGCGAGGCCGACTTTCACCTTTTTGGAAATAGAACGCTCACTGAGAATGGGAGCGGTTGAGATCAGGGCCAGAATACGAATAAATGGCCAGAATCCCATACTCAGTAAGGTGAGCCACTGCCCGCTATCAACGTGAATCATCCAATGTTCATCGGGATGTTCGTTAGCAGCGTGCGCATGTAGTCCAGCAACAGATTAAGCATCCATGGCCCGGCGACGATAATCGTGACAAACACCGCCAGAATTTTTGGGATGAACGAAAGAGTCATTTCGTTAATCTGTGTGGCGGCTTGCAACATGCTGATGATAAGACCGGTGACCAGAGCCACCATCAACAGCGGGGCGGCGAGCGCCAAAGCCACTTTCATCGCTTCGGTGCCCATCATCATGACCGACTCAGGAGTCATCTTTTTCCCCTCTAACTGTAGAAACTTTGCGCCAGCGAGCCGACCAGCAATTGCCAGCCATCCACCAGGACAAACAGCATTAATTTAAAGGGCAGGGCAATGGTTGCCGGTGGCACCATCATCATCCCCAACGCCATCAGCACGCTGGCGATCACCAGGTCGATAATCAAAAACGGAATGAACACCGTAAAGCCAATCTGGAAAGCCGTTTTCAGCTCGCTGGTAACATAGGCCGGAAGCAATATGCGCATCGGTACCACTTCCGGGCCTTCGAGCGGTGGCGTATTCGCCAGACGGGCAAACAACGCCAGATCCGCTTCACGGGTTTGGCGCAGCATGAACTCGCGCAGCGGTTGAGAACCTTTTTCCAGCGCTTCATCCATCTGGATTTTGTTTTCACTAAACGGCTGATAGGCATCGGTATAAATTTTATCGAACACCGGAGCCATAATGAAAAAGGTCAAAAACAGCGCCAGCCCCAGCAGTACCTGGTTTGGCGGTGCAGACGGCGTACCCAATGCACTACGCAGCAGGCCAAAAACAATAATGATGCGCGTGAAGCTGGTCATCATCAGCAAGATGGCCGGTAAAAAGGTCAGCGAGGTGATAAACACCAGCGTCTGAACCGGTAGCGACCAGCTTTGCCCGCCGTTGGACATCGGCTGGCTGATAAGCCCCGGTAATTGTGCGAAGGCGGCTGGCATCACAAGCAGCAAGCCGAGCAACGAGAAGGGGATCCAACGTTTCATCAATCTTTCCCGTTACGTTTAAGCAGGTTTTTCATCAGGCTTTTTTTCATCAAATCATGGAAATCAGCAGGGGCAACCGGGGAAACCGATTCACTGACCGCTGCGGCGGGCAGCGTATGCAGATGAGTAATTTGCCCGGCGGTGACGCCAAGTACCAGACGCGCGTCTGCGACATCCACAATCACCACCCGTTCGCGAGCGCCAACGCTACAACTGGCGCTGACTTTCATCTCTTTGCTGGAGCCGTTTTTGGGTGCCAGGCCAAAACGTTTTGCTACCCAGGCGGCAAGTAAGATAAAAATAATAATCGCCGTTAAGGCTCCGCTCACTTGCACCAACGAAGAGCCGGTGCTGGCGGCAGCCGGTTGCTGTACTATTGCCTGGGTTTTCATCGAATTAACGGCTCAGACGACGCATACGTTCAGATGGCGTAATGATGTCGGTGATGCGCACACCGTATTTGTCGGCCACGACGACCACTTCACCCTGGGCAATCAGATAGCCGTTGATCAGAATATCCAGCGGTTCGCCTGCCAGGCCATCCAGCGCCACCACCGAACCTTGCGATAAACGCAGCAGTTCTTTGATGGTCATACGGGTACGGCCCAGTTCCACTGTCAGCTTGACCGGAATGTCCATAATCAGGTCGATGTCCTGCATCGCCCCGGCAATGTCATTGCCTTCCAGCGCACGGAACACGCTGTCAGCGGTACTCTTGGTGGAGACTTTTTGTTCGTTTAGCGCATCAGCCCACAGATCGTCCACGGAGCCTGCATTGTCGTCGGACGGTTGATTAATATCACTCATTTGGGCTGTTCCTCGTTCAGCGAATTCAGGATTGGGTTGATCAAATGTTCGACGCGCAAAGCGTACTGACCGTTAAGCGTGCCGTACTGACTGGTCAGCACCGGAACACCGTCAACGTGCGCCAGAATGCGCTCCGGTTTATCCATCGGCAGCACGTCACCAGGTTTCAATTTTAAAATTTGCGACAGACGCAGCGGTATGTCAGCGAAGTTGGCTATCAGTTCCAGTTCGGAGTGCTGAACCTGGCGCACCAGCGTATCGCGCCAGCTTTGGTCTTCCTGGCGGGAGTTTTCCAGCGGCGGATTCACCAACAGCTCGCGCAACGGTTCAATCATGCTAAATGGCAGGCAGATATTAAACTCGCCGGTCAGGTTGCCTATCTCGACATGGAACGGAGTGTTCACCACGATGTCGTTTGGCGACGTGGTGATGTTGGTAAATTTCACCTGCATCTCGGAGCGCACATATTCCACATCGAGCGGATAAATCGCTTTCCACGCATCGCTGTACGATTCCAGTGCCAGTTTCAGCATGCGGTTAATCACCCGCTGTTCGGTATGGGTGAATTCGCGGCCTTCCACTTTTGTCGGGAAACGCCCGTCGCCACCAAACAGGTTATCCACGGCGATAAACACCAGGCTCGGTGAAAACACGAACAAACCGGTACCACGCAGCGGTTTGAGGTGCATCAGGTTGAGGTTGGTGGGTACCGGCAGATTGCGGGCAAATTCGTGATAGGGCTGAATGCGGATCGCCCCGACCGTGATGTCCGGGCTACGGCGTAACAGGTTAAACAACCCCATACGGAACTGACGGGCAAAACGCTCGTTGATAATTTCCAGCGCTTGCAGGCGTTCACGCACCACACGACGCTGAGTGTTAGGGTCATACGGACGAATGTCCGTTTCTGGCGACGAGCCAGCCTTCGGTTCGTCGCTACTGTCACTGTCGCCATTTAACAGTGCGTCAATTTCGGCCTGAGAAAGAATGCTATCGCCCATGGGATTACCGCAAAATAAAGGCGGTATACAGCACGTCGCTGACTGCCTGTTGGGGTTGCCCGGCGACAAGCGGTGGAGCCAGCGTATTCTTGATGGCTTCAACCAGTTTTTGTTTGCCTTCATCGGTCGCCAGGGCTGCACCATCCTGACGGGAGAACAGCAGCAGCAAGCGGCTACGCACTTCTGGCAGGAATTCGCTCAGGCGTTGACGCGTGGCATCGTCTTTCAGACGCAACGTGATACCGATGTACAACACGCGGTCAGCGTCACCGAGGTTAACGGTGAACGTATCCAGTGCGTAAAACACGGGCGCGGGTGGTGGCTCCGGTGCTTTCGTCTGAGCAGAAGCCGGTTCTTGCTTCATACGCCAGTAGCTGTAACCTGCGGTAGCACACGCTGCAAGAGTAATCAGGACCAGTAACATCATCCAGATGGAGCCCTTGCGGCTTTTTGGCAAAGCGGTGTCAGTCATAAAACGCATCTTTCCTGTATCGGTACTGCATATGGGTCAATTATCCCGTGTCTGCGGGCGTTCAAAGGCCCGAAAACAGGGGATTTTTATCTCTACATCTGACGTTTAGCTTAGGGAGAGCGGCTCAGGCAAAAATATCCACCGCGTTATTTCCCGACGCTAAACGTTGAATACTGGCAGGAACGGCCAGCGATTCAGACTCTCCCATCGACGGGAAGCTGCCTGCTGAACGTTGTGCCTGTTGCTGCTGTTGCCCGGATTGCTGTTGTTGCTGTTGTGCAAAACTTTCACTGCTGATACTGCTTTGCCCCAGCTGAATGCCGCTTTCCGCCAGCGCAATACGCAAGTTGGGCAGCGTGGCTTCGAGTGCGGCACGCACATGGCTGTGGGCTGAAACCATCTGCAATTGCGCCTGGTTATCGTCGAGTTTCATGCTGATTTGAATCTGGCCGAGATCTTCAGGATGAAGACGTAGCTCAGCCGTTTGCTGGCCCTGGCGGGTGAATAAAGCGATGTGCTGGCTTACCGACTGCTGCCACTCCTGGCTTCCCAGTTGTGCGCTAATCTGTGGTGCGACAGGCACGGCAATTTGTGTTGTGGCCGGTGTGGCAACGGTTGCGGTACTGAAGGCTGGTGCGGTGAGCGTTGATGTAGTGGCCGTATTGTTGGCGGCATTATCGCGGCTGCCATTTTCCACATTGTTTAAGGCGGCGAAGGTTTTCGTGTCGACCACGGGTTCGTTGCTGGTGGACGGCGCAGTATTCCCTAGCGTGGATTTATCCAGAAGCCCAGGGGTTTTGTCTAACGCGCTGGCGGTGTCACGGCTATCCGTCGTCAGGGTGTTTTTGATACCGCTGCCTGCGAGCAAAACATTTAGCGCGTTTGAACCCTCGCCATCCGTTTCAGGCTGCATATTCAGGGCGCTGGCGGTTGGCGTTTGCTGCGGCAACATGGCAAACAGGGCGCTCAACGCCTGCATATCCGCATTGCTCAGGGTATGGTTTTGCTCACTCGGCGCTTCAATTTGCACTGTTTTATCGTCACTGCTGGTTTTCTTCACATTAGCAAGCAGGGCGGAAAGTGCTTCTGGCGTGTCGAGATTGCCCAGCAGTGAGGCGAGAGTCACTTTTTCATCGGCAGTGCTGGTGCCTTTGCTCGCCGTTTTATTCAGCGCGGCTTCAAGCGACACGGTTTTGCCGTCTGCCAGCGAAATCTCGCCGGGTAACGCTTTACCGAGCAGGCTCAGAAAATCTTCGCTGAAACCTTTATCTGCGACGGTGGCACCGCCCGCAGTAGTCGAGCGGCTTGCGACATCAGGAGAAGTGATTATCAGGGGCTGCATCATTGTTCGACCTTCCTCAGTGTTGCCCGCTGGGCATATTCATCCATCAGTTTTTGATCAAGCTTGTTTTCGGCCAGTAACACCTGCGCGGCTTTTCGGTCTTGCAAAGTTTGCCAGGCCTGTAATCTTTTTTGCTTCTCTTGCCAGAAGTTGAGCGCCAGGTTGACCTTATTGTTCCACTGCGAGAGTTGCTGGCGGTGCTGGTCAATAGCTTTCTCAAGTGTCTGTATAAACTGCTGATAATTCTGCCAACGGTTACTGGCGATCCCCTGGCTCATGTTGTCATTCAGGCTGCTGCTGTATTCAAACTGATAGTTAATCAGCATGTTGAGTTGTTCTTCCGCCTGCTGGCAGCCGCGGCGCATTTCACCTAAGCGGACTGCTGCATCGTCGACCTCTTTTACTGCGAGGTCACACAGGGTATCCAGTGCGGTGCTTTGGTTCATACCGATCTCCCATCAAGCTAGTGTCGGATGGCGCTTCGCTTAACCGACCGACGAAACCCGTCATCCACCGTTGTTGTGAACATCAAACCCCAGGGAAAATAATCTCCAGTGACTGGCACGCTTCTTCCCAGCCGCTGCGCTCGAAAATCCCTTGCTGCAAAAAGGCTTCCAGTTGCGGCCACAACACAATGGCTTTGTCGAGCTGCGGATCGCTGCCTTTGGCATACGCGCCAACGCTGACTAAATCGCGATTACGCTGGAAGCTGGATAACAACTGCTTGAAATGACGAACACGGGCGTAGTGTTGGTCGGTAATGAGTGAGGTCATGGCGCGGCTGATGGAGGCTTCAATGTCGATAGCCGGATAATGGCCGCCTTCCGCAAGGCGGCGCGACAACACGATGTGACCATCAAGAATGGCGCGCGCGGAGTCGGCAATCGGATCTTGTTGGTCATCGCCTTCGGTCAACACGGTGTAAAACGCGGTAATCGAACCGCCGCCAGAGATACCGTTACCAGCACGTTCAACCAGCGCCGGGAGCTTGGCAAACACCGACGGCGGATAACCTTTGGTAGCCGGAGGTTCACCAATCGCCAGCGCGATTTCACGCTGCGCCATCGCATAGCGGGTGAGGGAGTCCATAATCAGCAACACATGCTGACCGCGGTCACGGAAATCTTCGGCGATGCGCGTGGCATACGCGGCACCCTGCATACGCAATAGCGGTGAAACATCTGCTGGAGCGGCAATCACCACCGAACGGGCGCGGCCTTCAGGGCCAAGAATATTCTCGATAAAGTCTTTAACCTCACGACCACGCTCACCGATTAAACCCACCACAATCACATCAGCCTGGGTATAACGCGCCATCATGCCCAACAGCACGCTCTTGCCGACGCCGGAGCCGGCGAACAGCCCCATACGCTGCCCACGCCCGACAGTCAGCAGTGCGTTAATTGGGCGCACGCCGACATCCAGAACGTGTTCGATAGGCGTTCGTTGTAACGGGTTGAATGGCGCGGCACCCAGCGCCCCCATAGTGGTGGTTTCAGGGGCCGGAAGGCTATCTAGTGGACGGCCACTTCCATCAAGTACCCGTCCTAATAGTGCCGGGCCAAGTGGCAATTGTTTCCCGCTATGCAGGCCACCTTCAGCGGTGGCGCGCGCGTAAACGCGAGCACCTGGCAAGATCCCTTCGACTTCCTCAAGGGGCATCAGGAACAGTTTCTTGCCGTTAAAACCGACAACTTCGCACTCAATATCTCTGGAGTGCTGTTCGATAATGCAGGTCGCCCCAAGGGGCAATTGCAAACCGGTGGCTTCCAGCACCAGGCCGGTGGCCCGTGTCAGTCGGCCATAACGGCGAACGGTGGGTAACTGTGACATCCGCGCTTCGAAATTATCGAGCGTGTTGAGCCAGCGTGTTAAACGGGCAGTCATCACAACACTCCTGGAGCTGCAAGGCGGCAGAGTTCCTGCCAGCGCGTTGCCACGCTTGCGTCGAGGTCGCCTTCATCGGCAGACACTTTGCAGCCGCCTTGATGCAGACTTGGGTCGCCACGCAGACGCCAGCCATGCAGGCTGAGTGTAGCGCCGAGCATTTCTTCAACACGTTGTAAATCATCGGGATGCACGCGCAACTGTGGTTTGCCACTGAACAGCGGCTCTTGTTGTAAAAGCGCCTGGATCTGTTTAATCAGCGCACTGTTATCAATGCCTTTTGACTCACCAATAACCTGACGTGCCGCTTCCAGTGCCATTTGCATCAAACGCGAAGCGATGACGCTATCGAGCGCATCCAGGGTGTACTGGAATTCACTAACCAGTTGCTGCATCCGCGCATGAACCGGTGCTTGCTGTTGCTTAGCTTCAGCCAGCCCCTGCTCCAGGCCTTGCTGAAAACCAGCGTTACGGCCTTCTTCTGCACCCGCTGTATGCCCTGCGGCATAACCCAGTTGATGACCTTGTTCGTGCGCCTGCATCTGCATTTGCGCCAGTTGCTGCTGCAAGTTGGGCTCGCTTTCTTCAGGCGATTCAGTGGGTTCATCTTCAGCATCAGAGGCGAACAATGGCTCAAATGCCTGCGACGGCGGTGCTAAATCGTCTGGCGTCCAGATTTTCCACGCAAGCCCGTTAGACATAAGTATCCTCGCTGGTGCCAATGACCATCTCGCCGGTTTCTGCCAGGCGACGAACGATAAGCAGAATGGCTTTCTGTTCGTTTTCTACCTGCGACAGGCGTACCGGGCCACGGTTGGAGAGGTCGTCGCGCAGAATATCTGCCGCACGTTGCGACATGTTGCGCAGGAATTTCTCGCGCAGTGGCTGTTCGGCACCTTTGAGGGCGATAAGCAGCGATTCGGACTCCACTTCCTGCAACAGGCGCTGGATGCTGCGGTCGTCGACTTCGACGAGGTTTTCGAACAGGAACATTTCGTCGATGATTTTTTGTGCCAGCTCGCCATCGAAGTCGCGAACGGCAGTGATAACCGCTTCTTCCTGCTGAGTTTTCATCAGGTTGATAATTTCTGCTGCCGTCCTCACGCCGCCCATTTTGCTGCGCTTGAGGTTTTGGCCGTCGAGCAGGTTGTTGAGCACTTCGGTCAACTCAGCCAATGCCGCAGGCTGCACGCCGCCGAAGGTCGCGATACGCAGCATCACGTCGTGGCGTAAACGCTCGTCGAACAACGCCAGAATATCTGCCGCCTGAGCACGTTTGAGGTGAACCAGGATGGTAGCGATAATTTGCGGGTGCTCGTCGCGAATCAGGTCCGCAGCACTTTGCGGTTCCATAAAGTTGAGCGTTTCCATGCCCGACGTGGTTTCGCGGGTTTCCAGAATATCTTCCAGCAGGCTGGAGGCACGCTCTTCGCCCAGGGCTTTGATCAACACCGAACGCAGATAATCGTTCGCGTTGACCGACAGCGCGGCGTACTGCTCGGCTTCTTGTTCGAACTCGGCCAACACCTCGGTCAGTTGCTTATTAGAAATCTGGCGAATGCTGGCCATCGCGGCACTGAGATGCTGGACTTCACGTGGACTGAGATGCTTGAACACCTCCGCCGCACGGTCTTCGCCAATGGTCATCAACAGAATGGCGCTTTTCTCTGTTCCGCTAATACTCATAGTTCGTTACTCATCCATTGGCGTATCACCAGCGCGACCACGCGCGGATCGTTATCAGACATCTCGCGAATACGCTGGCTCATGACTTCAGCGCCGAGGCGTTGGTTAACTTTGCGTTGCTGCTGCTGTTCGTCTTTCGTCAGGCGTACAGAAACGGCGTCTTCCTCTTCCACACGCTGGCGTTGGGCTTCAACCAGGGCTTGTTGTGCCATTTCTTTGCGTTGCAGTTGTGGGCGCACCACTTTGCGCCACAGCAGCCAGGCAACAATCAACACCAACAACCAACGACCGGCCGACATCAACATCTCGAAGAAGGCTTGTTGCTTCCAGAACGGCAGTTCCGCACTGGTTTCGTCGCTGGCGCTAAACGGTGAGTTAACGACATTGAGCGTATCGCCGCGTTTATCGGAATAACCCATCGCTTCACGCGTCAGATTTTCAATTTGCTTCATCTGATCGGCAGTCAATGGCAGTGGTTTGCCATCGGTAAGCTGGCGGTAGTTCACCACCACCGCGACAGACAGCCGCTGAACATCACCGACGTTCAACTTGGTATGCAAAATGGTGCGGTCGACCTCGTAGTTGGTGGTCTCGTCACGCTGGGTGTTACTCGAGCCACTCTGCGCAGAGGTGGATGTTGCCTGTGTTTGCTGCGGCTGAGCATTCGCTGGCGTAGCTTGTGGCGGTGTTGAAATGGGGGCGTTATTCGGTGGGGCAGGTTGGTTAGATAGTGCACCCGGCACACCACCTGGGTTACGGCCATTCACTTGCTCGCTTTGGTTAAGCTGGCGCGAACGCACCGCTGCCTGAGAGGGATCGCTGTTCGGGTGATACTGCTCTTGTGTTTGTTCTTTATTAGAGAAGTCAATTTGTGCGGTGACCTGCGCGTGGACATTATTGTTGCCGACAATCGGCCCAAGAATGGCTTCGATGCGGCGCTGGTAACGGCTTTCGACATCCATTGCATATTTAAGCTGTGCATCGTTAAGGTCACGGCCTGCGGTATTGGACTGCGTCAGCAAATGCCCGCCCTGGTCGACTAGCGTCACATTGCCTGGCGGCAAACCAGCAACCGCACTCGACACCATATGCACCACGGCACTGACTTGTCCTTCGTCTAACGCACGACCAGCTTCCAGGCTAAGTGTGACTGAAGCAGAAGGGGATTTTTGTTCGCGAACAAACAAAGAAGGTTTAGGCATCGCCAGATGCACACGCGCTGTCTTGACCGGGCCAAGCGTTTCGATGGTACGCGCCAGTTCGCCTTCCAGTGCGCGTTGGTAGTTCACCTGCTCGCTAAACTGGCTGATGCCAAACTTTTCTTGATCCAGTAATTCAAAGCCGACTGCGCCACCCTTCGGTAACCCTTGCTGTGCCATGCGCAAACGCAGATCGTAGACTTTATCTGCCGGGACCAAAATCGCGCTGCCGTTATCAGAGAAACGATAAGGCACATTCATCTGGGTCAGTTGAGTGACGATGGCACCGCCATCTTGCTCGGCCAGATTGCTGTACAGCACTTTGTAATCAGGCGTTTTGGCCCACAGCACCAGCGCGACAAGAATGGCGATAGCCGCAGCGCCTGCGACCGCTAGCGGGATTTTAGGATTTGCACGAATGCGGGCCAGCCACTCCTGGGTTTTGTTTTGCGGCGTTTGTGGCAGGCTTGCTGCGGTCATTGAGCACCTCGCAGCTGGGCGTAGACAACATATTTAATAGACAGAGTGAACAAAACGAGCTCCCACAACAAAAGTTCCACAAAGATGGCAACGTTATTATTTTCTTTCTTAGCGGTTTTGATGGCTGAATTAGCTCTATTTATTGCCGCTATTTAGCGCCTTTGTCCTGGTGACAAGGTGGTAATCTTGCCGCGTTTAAAATCACTGGGGCAGGGAAATGGCAATTCAAGGTATCGAAGGCGTACTTCAGCAGTTGCAGGCAACCGCGCTGTCAGCGGGGAATCCGGTTCAGAATTACGAGCCAAAAGTGAGTTTTGCCGGTGAGTTACAGGCAGCTCTTGGCCGTATCAGTGAAACGCAAACCGCTGCCCGTACTCAGGCTGAAAATTTTGCCCTCGGAACACCGGGTGTTGCGCTCAATGATGTGATGGTCGATCTGCAAAAATCGTCGGTTTCGCTACAGATGGGTATCCAGGTGCGCAATAAGATGGTGTCGGCGTATCAGGAAGTGATGAATATGCAGGTTTAGTGGTTTAAGCTATTTGATATATAAAGAAATTATCATCAAACTGCTTTTGCGTGGGGCATGGATGGGACAAATGACGACAATTTCTGGTTAAGTATGGCAATCTGGTCGCTGTCGTTATCAGCCATCCACTTACCGTAAACCTGATAAACCATCTGTGCATTCGAGTGGCCCATTTGCGAAGCAATAAAGCTTGGGTTCGCTCCGGCTGTTAAAGACCAGCAAGCATATGTGTGCCTGGATTGATACGCTTTCCGATAGCGTAATCCCGCGCGGCGCATAGCAGCCTCCCAACTCTGGTTTACCGAGCCTACGGCATAGTGATGACCAGAACGTCCGTTCTTCGCATGCAGGGAAGGGTTGAACACAAACGTGCATTTGTGGACTTCCTTCTTTCTGTACTCCCTGAGCAGCACATCAATCTCATACTGTTTTCCTAATCTGGTCATCTCGGCCTGATCACGAAGTATGTCCTTTGCAGCATCAATAAGCGCAATCACCCGATCCGTACCCGCGTCAGTTTTTGGAAGGGTGAACTCCTTCTTCAGCGTGTGGTTACGGCGA
Source organism: Buttiauxella sp. JUb87 (assembly GCF_004361975.1). Classification (NCBI taxonomy): domain Bacteria; kingdom Pseudomonadati; phylum Pseudomonadota; class Gammaproteobacteria; order Enterobacterales; family Enterobacteriaceae; genus Buttiauxella; species Buttiauxella sp. JUb87. The sequence goes on along the minus strand of NZ_SNVY01000001.1, from coordinate 1,058,932 downwards.
ACGGTAATAGTTCCGGCCTTCAAGTCGATATCCTCCCAGGCTAATGCGCACATTTCCCCATGACGCAGACCGGTATACACAGCCAGTGACCAGAAGTTTTTAACTTGCCGGTTGGCGCAAGCATCAATCAACCGGATAAACTCATCGCGAGTGAGTGGATCTGGTTCGACTTTAGAGCGACGCATTGGCGCCATACCTTCCATTGGGTTCTCTTTCACATAGCCATTAGACTTAGCGAAACAGAGCATTCCATACAGCACACCCATGTAAAAGTTAACGGTGGCAACCGAGCGCCCGATTACAACTGATTTGTGGCCACGCTTTGGATTCTGTAACCCTGTTAGCAACTCCTTCCTAAGCGAAAGCATCCTCTCCTGGTTAACTGATGTGATTAGAGTTCCGGCGCCAATCATTGGGATTGTATTTCTTAACGCAGACTGATAGCGGCCCATCGTGTTATTGCAGATATCCATCTCTTTCAGCGAAAGCCATTTCTCAGCCAGATCCTTAACTGTGATGCCATTCCTTTCCTCGCCAAACTTCATGAGGTTGGAGGAGCTCGGGAACTGTGCTGCGTAATTGAATGTGCCGGTCTTTATTGCGAACGCCACTGACGAACGCAATTCACCCGCTGACTTCCTGTTTTTTGGCGTATCGGGAATGCTCAACTTCTCCCGAACGCGCTTACCCTGATACATAAACCAGATACGCAAAAACCCTCCGTGGTTCTCAACACCCGGTGGATACACTATCTTTCCCATGATGACTCCTGTTTGTTGAAAGGGGTGACAGGTTAAGCTTTTTTGCGTCCCGCGGCACCAGGCTGATTTGATGCCTGGCGTTCAATCCATACATTAATTTCAGGAAGGTTGTACATGCACTCGCTGGTAGGTTTCGGCTCACCCTCTGGCGACACGTGCAGATATTGGCGCCCCTGCATCCAGGATGTTTTGCGCGCGCGGCGAATGGTGCCTTCACGCAGGCCGGTAACTTGGATCAGCTTTTCTTCTGTTACCCACTTATTTGGAACCAGTTGAATTAATTCGCTCATGGCTTTCTCCAGGCGTAAAAAAACCGCACGCGGCGGTAGGTTATATATGGTCTTTAATCGGTGAAATTTACTGCGAATAGCTCACACGTAATCCATTCTTGTTGCAATGGCTCACATGCGAGCTTATTGGTGAGTGGTGAGGTGGTTATGGTTCATTTGTGACACTTTTCGGCGGTCGATAATCATTAGCCATCTTCACGCCAAGGCGAATATCATTGAACTCAATGTCGCCCTTGATGCGATTGTGTCTGAATGCCACCGTCAGGAACTCCAGACATTGCGCATCAGTCCATTCATCCGGCACCGGCACAGCCTGGGGTGGCGGGGTTGAGAATAACTTGAATCCGTCAGTAAAATTATTCCAGTCCGCATGCGAATGTAGGCAGACAACTCGCGCATCAGGATGACTACCGCTGTCGTCATATTCTCCCAAGCAAACCTCACCAATAGGCTCCTTGCTTGCCTTCCGGTACGCCAGCAGCTCGCGCGCCATAGCTGCGCACTGTGTATGTGATGGAGGGAATGCCATCTGATCAACGCTTCCAATATTTGCTACTTCTTCAAGCCGCTCATCACTCAGCACCTGCTCTAATCCCATGCGATTGGTAGTCATAGATCCTCCGGTCCTTCTGGAATAGGTGCCCAATGGGTGATGTCGAGGTCTGTCATGCCTTCAATCTGGAATGACCATTCCCACTCGCCGGTTTCGACTTGGCCCATCCCATACCATAAAGAACGCCATCCAATTAGCTTGCCCTCACCATTGGCATCAAAAAGCAATACGTTCTCGTTACCAGGTGGCAGGCAGTCGTGAACACTAAACCACGCCTCATTAACTGCATCGCGCCATGCCACAGACACAAGCTTCCCGCCGAGTATTTCAATACCTGCGTTAACTGCCGGTTCCTTCCCGTCCTCAAACTCAACAACGAAAGTTACTTTACCCATCTCACTCACCTTCCACTGTGCCGCCAGCGGCGCGGATTGCTTCGATGACCATGTCCTTATGGAGCCAGTCTCCGGAACCGCTCATAATTGCTCGATACGATGTAGACTGCTGCCCGCCTCGAATCACTGACGGCTTGGAACCATCTGGCAACTTAACGTATAGCGGCGCAGCTTCACGCATAGCATCATTGGACTTAACGCATAGTGGGCGAAATTCCAGCTCATCAGCCTTAGCGCCAAGAGCTATCGCCCATACTGCCCATTTATCCTTCTGCTCTTGCAGCTCCGCACACTTCCGCTTCATCTCTGTCAGTTCATTGGATAGCTGCATCATGCCGTTGGGTGCGGATTCGAGTTCATCCCTGCGATTCTCTGCGGCTTCTGCTCGTCTCCTCAGCGCCTCACTGCAACCCTCAGCCTTGCGAATTGCCAAATCCAGATGTTTGTTTAGCGCATTTTCGGCTTCCAGCGCCGCTATCAGTGCATTGAAGCGTTGGGCTATGGATTCATTGTCAGGAAACTCCTTTTCCCAATCTTCACGCAGAATCTTCGCGCTGATAGGATTCATGGTGAACCGCTCGACCATTAAGCTTGATAATTGCTTAGTTATCGCAATCATTCGCACATCACTGTTAGTGGCTTCGTATGCTGGGTTAGTCATGGGTGGACTCCTTGCGCAGTTGCGAGGCGAATGCTTTTGCAAGCTCATCAACATATCCATGCGTGAAATCCACCGGGCTGTGCGGGTAGTCAATATGTGCGACGAACATATCCACGCCCTGCGCCTGAACGTTTGCAATAGCAGCGTCGGTGGCCTGGGTTTTGATATCGTTAAGCGCGTCAGTAAATCCCCCGCGCTCCATGCAAAGCTCAGCTTCGTAATCAGCATCGAAGGCCGCGCTCTTACAGAATTTCTTCAACCCCACATTTTCCGCAACCAGCGCATCACGCTCTTTCAGTAGCGCGGCATAGTCTTCATGCGAGACATATTCACCATCGGAGTTTTCATTTTGGAAAGCTGAAAACTCCGCACCAAAATCGTCGTTGTAGTAAAAGTCATAACGTTTAACTGTCATCTCTCATCCCTCAATGCTGAGCAAATTGCTCGCGTTCGTGTTTAGTCGCATATCGCCACAGGTACGCGCAGTGGCTCGTATTGCATTGCTCTCTGTTGCGTTCATGAGAGCCTCAGTGGTGAGTTATTTTCTTCATGAAGGCGTCGATGTGCCGGTTCTGGTCAGGCGGTGGGAAGCTATGCCGCGCTTTCAATTCTGTTTCACTTGGCATTGGGCGCTGTCTGCGTTCGATTTTTAAGTCTCCCGGCGTCAGATCGGGATTGTATGAGTTGCTTCGCATGGGTAATCCCTCAGAGTTTTCCGGCGCGATACTGCTGCTCGGCTAAGGTTTCTTTGCTGGATGCTTCAATAGCCGGAGCCAGAAGCTTTCTGTTGGCTTTGCCAATGGTTGAGTCAGGATGGATATCAAGGCCTGCGAGCGGGGCGGTTACGGCTTCATTGCGGGCAATAATTTCACCGCGCCGGATATCGACTTTCTCAATGACCTTGTCGAAGCAATCAGCACATGAAGTAAAGCCGCGGTACTCATATGCGTTATTGCCATCTACCTCTTTCTTGCAGAGGCAGCACTTATACATTTCCATGGGTAATCCCCTTAGTCGCTAGTGCGATGAGGTTTGTGTTTGGATTTGATAGTCGGGGTAGGTGGCTGGAATCAGCCGAGTGCGTCGATATAAATGCCAGCTTTGATAAGTCTGGCCCGGCGCTTCGCCGCTTCGATGTTCTTCTCTTTCATGCCTGGGTGAAGGTGTGACAGCGTCCTTTTGCTAACCAGAATGCTTTTACCTGCGGTTGGTTTTACCCGGTTGCCGCCGATGCTTTCGAGTGTGTAAATCCTGTCCAGCCTCCTTCCTTCCAGCTTAACCCATTCACTTGCTGATATAACCGCAGTGGCAGAGCCAGAAAGCAGGGCGCTACGTGCATAGCGGTTGAATGCTGGTAAATCCATTCCGAGCATTGCGGCAAGCTCCGATCCGGTTGCTGGCCCTTTACTTAGCCGCCAGCAAACTCGCTCCTTCATCCCTGAGTTATTGCACCCGCGCCGATAGAAAATTAAGTGTTTCATCACTCACCATTTTCATTTCCGAGTTCTGATTTCCGCGCCTGGTATGCTTCATCAAGCTTTTTGAGTTTGTCTTCATCGCCAGTTAATGCGGCTTTCGTTTTCTGGTAGAAGTGCTCGAGCTTCTTGTCGGTGGCAGCGATTGCCCGCTCACAGAACCATGAAAGCGGATCGACGACATTCAGCTTTTCAACTCGGTGCTCGGTACGTTTGCCGCGGGAAGTGGTGAGCATTAGCGAGAATGCCGCCTCGACGTGACTCATTGCCTTAACTTTGATGCCGCCAACTGCCACGCCGCCATACTTAACTGACGGGTCACCAACAAGTGTCAGTGACTTACCCACCCACGAATGCCCATCATTTCCCCAGCCACCAATCAGAACGCGACGCATTGATTTAGACGGCTTGTATGGACGACCATCGAAACCTTCAAGGTCAATCATTACCGGCTGTTCTTTGTTTCCAGCACGAACTGATTTGATTACTGCCGTTATGCTTTGCGACTGCACATCCTCAAAGTTGAGCTGGTCAGATTTGGGAATTATTGTTTGTGACAGATCCATTAGAGATATACCTCCTCGTCAAATTCTTCTTCAAACAGATAGCCAGGCACGTTGATTTCGCTTGATGGCAAGACCATTCCTTCCGTCTGCGGCGTGTCGCCAGCCATGCACTCAACGAGCTTATTCATGGCCTCAAACATGATCTTTCTGCCGAGCTCAAGAGAGTCCTCTCCGATGTAGTACATGCAGTTTTTGAATGGCGCGGTGTTCTCGATAGCGAAGAAACAGAACTGGTTAAGCTCGCGCCCGGTGACCAGCTTCAGAACGTACAAGTAAAATGCCGCCTGCACGTGGTAGTGATACTGACCGAATGCCTGGCTGAATCCGCGCTGCGTTGCGTCCCTGCAACTTTTCACATCCAGCGGGTAGGGGTGGCTATCTGATAGTCTGTCGAAACGGCACTTGAGGCGCATGCCAGTAATAGGGCAGGTGGCGAACATTGAAACTTCTGAGCGCCCATTTGCCGCCATGTAATCGGCAAAATCATCATTAAGGCCAGACGATTCAATCATCCGGTTTATGGTGTCGACTTCATTGCCGATGAGTATCTTTTCCGGATCGCAACCAGACGCCAGCGCTTTGTATTCCTTTGATGCTCGGGTGCTGATATCTGGCTTTAACAGGAACTCCCGTTCAAACAGTTCCGGCTCAAGCAGAGCTGCGTGTATCGCCGTTCCGATCTGCGCCGATTTGCTGCCTTTGAATGGGTTGAAATAGAGATTTGCCGGGCTGACGCTAATCGACTTGATTGTCGTTGAGCCGACAGCCTCATCCTTGTGGTAGTCCTCATTCGACAGGTCGTAATAAATCCCCGATCGTAATTCGCTCACTGGAAGCTCCTGTTAATTTTCGCCTGGTTGGTTGCGATGATTTCCGCTGCAAGCCGCAGAAAGTTGGCCGCCGCATCCTGAAACTCAACGTTATCCATGAATGCCTGTGAAACGGCTCTCTTATCGGCGCTCAGGGAGGAGGTGATCATTGCTTCGAGCTTGCTGAGTGGTAGCTCGTTATCGAACTGATCCGCCAACTCTGCCTCTTCTTCCTCATCAAGCACCTTGAGTGCCTCGGCATTCTCACGGCGCACTTCTTCACGGTCATAAGCGCGATAAGCGTTCATTTTCCCCTCCGATACCACGGGTGGTTAATTGCCGACTTCATTTCTTCGTTGGCCTGTAACCACATCCGGCCGTCTCCGAGGTAGCGAGCGATAACAGCCTTGTTCTGCGCTGCTTTAAGCTTGTTGTGGTTGATGCTCAGTGAACTCTGCATAAAGCCTCCAGGTACTTACGGGCTGCTTTAACGATTTGCTTGAAACGTCGGGATAGTTCGGATTCTGGCGGGTAGTAAGCGGACATGATGCCGCTGCCCGCGATGGCGTACATCATGGGTGAGCTCCTGTTAGGTTTGTGTTCATTCATCAGCGTTGACGCTCAGGGATGGACGCAATAAAAAACCACCCGAAGGTGGCTGCGTGATTAATCGTCATCTTCCATGACAAGCACCGTATCGTCAGGAACTTGCAAGGTAAGCAGGGTGCTATATCCATGCTCATAGATTGAATAGGATGTAGGCCATGGCGGTACGGCAGCGCCTTCACCGACTGGTGATAGCCCCACACTCCACAAACCGGTATCAAGATATTGACCAACAACCAACAGCTCGCCTTCGCTTGATTTAAGGTGATATTTACCAGCATCGTTAAAGCAGCCAATCTCCTCTCGAATAGCGCCTTCACATTCAAACAAGTCATCACTGGCACCATAAAAGCGCAGTTCTTTCATACTTTTCTCCAGTTAAAAAAATGCCGCCACAATGGACGGCAATCGGAACAACGAGGGTTCAGTATCTGTTCTCAGGGAAAGCTGAAAGCAGATACGGAAGCTGGTTAAACATCTTCTAGCGCGTAATCACAAATCATCTCGCAATTACCCGGATCGCCTTCTTCGCATGGGCGTAATCCGATCTGCTGTGACTCCTGCTTAATCTCGCCCCAGCAGACCTGCGCCACCTCATCAGGCCAGCCGTCACCAGCATCGCCACGGTAATAATCGATAGCTTCCTCGGCAGCGGTTTTGGCTAACTCTGCTGTTGGATATGTTTCAAATCCATTGTCGGGGTCGTACATGAAAAATTGCTTCTTCGTCATATCTATTCTCCTGTAGCCTTGCTGATAGCGGCGATTAACTGAGCCAGTAGACATTCTGTAGGGTTCATTGAACCAGCTTTAGGCTCATATCCTGCCGCGTAAAACTGGTTGCGGGCGCGCTGGCAAGCTTCGAGTAATTCAGGCGATGCTGCGATTAACTTTGCGTTTGCCATCTCAACATCATCTGCCAGATAGCCAACGTATTTTGCAACCACCGAAAATTCGTAATCATCACGGATGACAAGGCACTCTTCCGCACTTACATGCCATGGCCCCGGCGTTCCTTTGAACTCACTCATCATTCACTCCAATCTGCATAAAAAAGGCCGCACTAGGCGACCTCAAAATGGTTTGTAGCCGTGCTTAAAGGCGTAATCATATGCCTCGTCTTTAGTGTCGAAATATTCATATTCAGCGAATCCATTCTTGAGGTACTGGCAGCACCAATGAGGTGGGATACCATCCTCTGGACCGTAGTTCTGATGAAATACATCAATCACTTCTATTTGCTCTGACATAACTACCTCGCTGTAATGTTCTCTGACTTACGATGCCCAGCGCTATACATAGCCACCTGTGGCAGGGAAGTTGATGTGTTCTCATGCTTCTGTTTGATTAAGTTCATAGCTGATATCCAACGCCAGCTTTGCGTAACCGACCCTGGTCGCGAGTCCGTTCTCTTCCATGAATACGAGCTCGCTGCGTCCAAAGTTAGTGTGACCTGGAGTGCCCGCCTCAATACTGACCGTAGGAAGCTCGCTGTAACGACTTGCGGGATAGGCGAATTCTCTGCCAGTAGATTTGACACGGATTATTATTAGCTTGTCAGTTACCATCCCTTATCACCTCGCTGTTAAATTTTCACTCTTGCGGAATCCCGCGCTAAAGATCGCCACCTGTGGCAAACAAGCACCTCCTGACTCGCCTTTAGGCTCACGCCAGTTTGGAGCGCGAAGAGCGAGCTCAACTCGTCCAGAAATAGCGTCCGTCTTTACCGAGCCGCAAGATTCAGCTCGGCGCTTTGCCATCAACTCTCCGCGCTTTAAGTAGCGACGAGTAACGCTATTCTTTGCAACTAAAGTGATCATGTTCACCTCCGGTTATTAGCTTTGGTGGTGTGGTGTGCGCATTCCTGCGGCTACACGAATCGAACGTGTCACACGGTCAGCCTTTCGAGCCTGCCGTCACCCATATGCCGTAGTAGTCATTTCTGACTCACCACACCCCAAAGCCAATTACTCTTTGGTCTCCCACAAGGGCGGGAGAAATAATCCATCAATGTTAAAGTGACTGCGTTCCTTGTCGTACTGCTTCAGCGTCCTGCTGATGGACTAATTAAAAACTATAGTTGTTTTATAGTCAACAACCATTGTTGTTTGTTTCGGTTTTTTTAGTTGTTATTTTATCTTTGTGGTTGTTTTTATTGGGTGTTTATTTTTTGTAAATGCCATCTTAGCGGCTATGTGGTAGGTTGTTATGGTCGAAATTCAATCGAGGGAATGTCATGGATCTGGATGAAGAGCGAGTAAACATGATGGTTAGTGCTATGGGAAAGGCTGTAATGGAATTATCGTTAGCCAATCAGCCAGTAACGCAGCAGGCTATCATCGACAAGCTGGAGCAGTACCGCAAGGAGACGGGTAATGTGATCGGCAAGGGGGTTAACAGGGATGCCGCCGAGATAGTTCGGAAAGGTAGCGTGGCGATTAAGTAGCGGGCAATAAAAACCCGGCTCGGTGGCCGGGTTATGCATTAGGCTGCAAGCCTCTTTATCCATGACTCTCTCTTCGAAAAAGGCAACACATGGCTGGACTCATTAAAAAGAAGTGAAAGCTGCTGCATCTGATCCCCGATGGCGTCACTATCCACGATTATGAATCGGTTATTAAGTGCATCATTGGCGTTTTTCAGGTCAATCAACTTGCCGAGAAGTGAATAGGCACTGTTCCAACTACCACCATGCTTGACGCTTGAGGTGAATATATATTTCGGCTCGGCAGTTTTTAAAGTTACGGGGACTGTTATCTGATGTCCGCTCATTCCTATGACATTATCTCTAAGTGAAATTAGATCTTTCACCACAGAATGATAAAGGTAATCGATCACTACACTTTCGAATTTTTCAGCCTGAACTGGCTGATACCAATCAATTGATAAGGTCGATGCAAGAATGCCAGCTCTGATGATATCTGAAGTTACTGAACCAATGTTACTCTCAGTGGCCCAGCCAATAATCTCGCCGCGCTCGTTTAATTCAGCCCCTTCTCTATGAAGCAGATAACGAATTTCATCTAGGCGTTTTTTAGTGAGGGATATGCCTCTCGCCTCCATGTTCATGAGCGCGTCACACCTATCGCTTACCAAGAACCTTCCATTTACTTCTCTAACAAATGCACCAACATGCTCCCCATCATCACAATAAGTGAATGGGCTGATAATTCTCATAGTTTCGCCTATAGGATGGCATTCGAAACCGAGTTGTGAGATCACCGTTGAGCACATCATAATCCAAGTCCTATCTGTCCAGATTCATCCTCAAGAGGGATAGGTATTTTCCCCGCACAAGTAACATTGAGTTTATTGCAAAAGTAGTTCCAATACCCTACCAGGTCGTCAGGTTTTATGCCCGAAGTAATAGGGAATCCAATTTTTTCACTATAGTACCCAGCTTCCTCGTAGTACACATGATAGTGAGGTCCGAAAACACTGTCTTGATAATCAGGCCTGTCAATTCGATAGCTATTTTTATGTTTATCAAAAGGATAAGTATCTACAGCAAAAATTCGTTTCTTATTGTAAAGTGCAACAAGATTAATTTTTGGGTAAGTAATTCCAGCGACAGTTTGTGACTCATGGTCTGGCTTCCACTGAAGAAGGAAGGATAACCCTTGTATAGGAATGTCATCCTGATCGGTGGGAATAATTTGCATTTGTAACCACATCAACGGCCTATTAGGTGGAGGCTTTGGCCCCCATTTCACTCCAGTGAAATTGACTGATTTTTTACTATAAAGTACATGGTCAACCTCAGCTTGGCTGGGTAGGTAATCGTCTGTTTTAGCCACTAATTAAATTTCCATTTTCCCAAACCAAGGTGAGCTAAAGTGATTCCAAGAATGCAATTAATCACCGAATCGCAAAATTCACCTACTCGAAGATATCTTCAGGCCACTGCTAGTAGTCCAGTACTGACCACCAAAATACACGACCAATGATTTCTATATTGCTGATTGGCTTATCTTCTGGTGGATACTCAGCTACGTTGTAACTACGTACGCTTACTGTATCAGGACCGACACGATGTAGCATTTTTACGCGCTTCCACCCATCCTCGCTTATGGCATATATCTTTCCGTCGATGATCTTTTTATCTTCAGTGTTGATTGCTACGGTTGTTCCATCAGGAATATTTGGCTCCATGCTGTTTCCGCGAGCTGGGAAACAAAGAATTCCATGCCCATCAGTGCTGGCACCAATGCGGCGCAGGGTTGACTTGGAGAATCGCAGTTTGAACCCGTTATAGTCTTCCTCGTTATAGCTACCATCACCACACGCGAATTCAATATCCTTCAAAAATGGCACTTCCACCTCATCATCTCTCAGTGGTGTTTTGCTATCCCAAACATCAACTGTTCCCCACTCACTTTCAGGAGGAATAGAGTTCTCTATTTCTGCTGCACTCATCGGGCCTTTCTCTTCAGATAGCCACTCCGGACGCACACCAACAACCCTGGCGATCTCTATGAGCTTCGTCGAGGTTTTCGCAGACCCATTTTCAATTTTCTGTATAGCAGCCTGACTTATGCCGACTTTCTCACCCAAAACCTTCTGGGATAATCCAGCCTGAAGCCGCGCCATTTTTAGCCTTTCGGCAAGCGTATTTTTCATATCCATAATCTACAACTTCAGTTGTTTGCAATCAAACGAGCATAGTTGTTGCAAAATAAACAACTATAGTTTTATACTGGTATTTATTAACAATGGAGGTTGTTATGAACAACGCAATTAAAACCGCCATTGACTTAGTTGGATCGCAACAAAAACTTGGTTCTGCATGTGGTGTTACACAACAGGCTGTTTACAAGTGGTTGCACAACAAGTCGAAAGTAGCCCCGGAACAAGTTGTTCGCGTGGTCACGGCAACAAATGGTGAAGTAAAGGCTCACGAAATCCGACCTGATTTGCCGGGGCTTTTCCCTCACCCAGTTCAAGCAGCATAAGCACCACCGCTCTTTAAAACGCTGAACTCGTCCCCGCCATTGTGGGGAAACCCAAAGTGACTTGCTCACCGCATTGTCACGCAATTAACTAATTCACCAAGGGAAATACTACAAAATGGAACAGGCAAATCCACGCAAATCAACAACCATTGCGTTTATCGGGCGGCACCTGCTGTCTGCTGCTCACCAGGCATTATCAAACACCCGTCAATCAGTAGTGGCAAAGCTGCTTAACGTAGCTGACTCAACCGTCCTGCGCAGAACAGAAAAGTACCCCGAGATTATGGAAACTCTCGCCGCCAGCGGTGTAGAGGATTTTGTGATGTCTGGAGAAAGGAAGATGCCGCTTGAACACTACCGGCACTTGATCTGGATACAGCTTGAATATTCACGGCTGCAACTGGAAATGACAAAAGAAAAGCCGCAAGAGAGCTGTAACTCCTTTGCGGCTTAGTGCGAATAACTGGATCAATTCACAGGAGTAATTATGCCAGGAATAACTGGATGTGTAAACAGTGGAGGGGGAGGCGATGTCTACTGCTGAACTCTTTGATTTTAACGCTGCCCGCAAGCGCAGGAGCAACAGGATGGAGAACCAGAAGAATGGTTACATCCCGTTGTACCGGAGCGTCAAGAAGCAACTATGGGCAAAGGATGTCTATCTCAGAACGCTCTGGGAGAACATCTTGCTCGACGCTGCCAGACAACCATTCGTAGCCAACTTTAAAGGGCATACATGGCGACTGGAAACCGGACAACTGGTAACGACCTCAGCTGATCTTGGTCTGGCTCTCTGCGACAGAAGCGGGGAGCCAACAAGTCGCCACGCAGTTGAAAGGATGCTTACTGTATTTGAGAAAGAAGGGATGATTTCAGTTCATGCAGAACGGCGAAAAGGGACGCTAATCACTATCCTGAACTATGCCGAATATGCTGAAAAAACACCCGATTTACCCGCGCATAACTCCGCGCATAAGCCCGAGCATAACGAAGCCAGTACTGGCGCGGCCTCAGAGGCACACCCCGCGCATAAGCCCGAGCATAAAGCCGCGCATCATGAACAAGAAGGTAATAACAATAATAAAAAGACTACGTCCGAGAATTCTGACGAATCCTCTGACAAGCCCCCTAAAAATCTTCCTGTAGTTAGACCAGGTGCAGCAGTGCAAAGCCCCAAAGGTGACAAGTGGGGCAATGCAGATGACCTGAAGGCTGCGGAATGGATGTTCAAGAAAGTACAAATAATCTCACCTACAGCGCAGGAGCCAACCTGGTCATCCTGGTCAAACGATATCCGCCTGATGCGAAACGCTCTCGCGGTAAGCCATCAAGAAATATGCGAAGTCTTCAAATGGGCGAATGCCGATCACTTCTGGCAGACCAACGTCATGAGCCCTGCAAAGCTTCGTGAAAAATGGGACACACTCAAGGCTCAGATGAATCAGCCAGGTAGAAATACTCGCGCTGCGGAATCTTCCAAGCCTGAAGTCTGGAATACACGCGAAGCATGGCAGGAGTTCATATGAGAAATCTGACGAGCATTATCGCCAACCGTGACGGCGGTGCGCTGGCAAGCATGGCAGGGGCTAACCCTGAGCCAGTGAGCATCGTTAACGAAAACGCTGAAAAGCTGGTAGACGCGCTTTTTCAGAACCTGAAGCAAGTATTCCCGGCTGCGGTATCGACAGTATTCCGCAATCCGTCCGACGAAGCCGCGGCTAAACGTCAGTGGATCGCTGCATTCGCTGAGAACGGAATCAGAACCCGCGATCAGTTATCGGCAGGTATGCAGCATGCCCGAGCCAGTGAGTCGGCATTCTGGCCTTCCCCGGGGCAATTCATCGCATGGTGCAAGCAGGGAATTATCAAGGCTAACGGCTTACCTGACCTGGATGAACTTTACCGCATGGTCATGAAGTACAGCCGTGACCGTGGCTATTACAGTTCGGCAGAAGCTTACCCATGGGAATCGCCAGCCTGTTTCTGGATGGTGACCGCGCTGTTTAACCAGATGCGATCTCTGAACCTAACAGAGCCGGAACTGCGCAAGCGCTGCGCCAGTGAACTTAAAGCCATGTCGAAGCGTATCGAGGCGGGAGAGGCAATCCCGGCACCAGTCGTTCAAATACCGAAACTGAGCATCCCGGTTAGCAACGATAAGGCACTGGATAAGCTCGCAGAAATCCGGTCGAAGTTTGGCCTGAAGAGAGGGCATCAATCATGACCACCGAAATCAAAGAACTATCCCGCGCATACCAGCTCTGGTTAATCATCAAAGATAACCCCGGCATCAAGATGCCTGATGTAGCCAAAGCAATGGGCAGCCACACGAAGAACATTTCTGATGCCATTACCAAAATGGTGAAGGCCGGGAATATCTGCACCCAGGGTAAGAAGGGGATCCGAGCCTACACGGCTAACAAGTCAAGCCCGCCAGTGATGTACGGTCGCGGCTCGTACAAGCTCGGCAAAGAGCCGGCAAAGCCAGCCATTTTCATGGAGCCGACGCCGGGCAATTCAGTATTCGAAGAGTGCCGCGCCAACTGGCAGGGTTATCGGATTAATCAATTATTGAGTGGGGTGCGAACGTGATCCCTCAATTAAATGCCAAATATTGCCCGCTCTGCCAGCGAAGCATTGAACCCCATGTTGATGATGACGGCGAAGAGGCTCGCACTGACGATGGTGGATTTATCTATGTCCATGACGATGTTTTGCACGACGATGATTACACATTCGGAGAGCTTCAATGACCACATCACCACTGAAGGTTGAAGAAGAGCAGCAGAGATTTGAAGCGGCATGTAGAGATGGGCTCCTGAATGGTGGGCTGGCTAAGTTTGATGACGGTGGTTACGTATCATCATTAACTGACTCGGTATGGCGAGGGTGGAAAGCAGGCCGTGCCAGCATCGTTATTGATAAATATGACTTCGACACGTTCTCACCTCACGATTGTGGTATCGATGCCGTGTGGATGACAGAAGTTGAGCGAACCCTCCGCGCCGCTGGCATAACCGTTAAAGGAGATAGCGATGAAGCAAACGCTAATGCTTCGTGACGAACGAATCAGGCAGAACGCAATAAACATCATCAACTCCCTCCTGACCGACAAAGACCGACCCGTAACAATCCGCATCTCCGACTACAAACGCAACCTCGATCAGAATGCAAAATTTCATGCGCTCCTGGGTGACATTGCTCGCCAGGCTGAATGGTGCGGCAAGAAGCTGAAGCCTGAGCAGTGGAAGGTTTGCTCATTAGCGGTCACGCCGTCGCCACAAAGCAGCAGGCAGAGATTGTTCCGGGCATTGAGGGAGAGTTCGTAAACATCCGGGAGAGCAGCGCAGAGATGAGCGTCAGCCGCATGGCGAGTCTTATCGAATATGTCACGGCCTGGGCAGTTGGGCAGGGGATTAAATTCACAGAGGGACGTTATTCATGAATAAATTCAAACTTATCTACGCAGATCCGCCTTGGCAATACAGCAACACAATCAGCAATGGCGCAGCGGAAGATCACTACAGCACCATGACCATGACCGACCTGATGCGGCTGCCAGTGTGGGATTTGGCAGACGAAAACGCAGTGCTTGCCATGTGGTACACCGGCACTCACAGCGAGGAAGCAATCAAGCTGGCTGAGGCGTGGGGTTTCAAGGTTCGCACCATGAAAGGGTTTACCTGGGTGAAGCTGAACCAACTGGCTGAGCAGCACATCAATAAGGCGCTTGAGGCTGGGGAGGTGCAGGACTTTTACGGCTTCCTCGATCTGCTGAACAAGCAAACCAGAATGAACGGCGGCAACTACACCCGGGCAAATACGGAAGACCTGCTGATCGCCGTGCGCGGTACCGGACTTGAGCGCTTATCGGCATCGGTGAAGCAAGTGATTTACTCACCGATCGGAGAGCACAGCAGCAAACCATGGGAGGCTAGAAACAAGCTTGAGCAACTTTACGGAGATGTGCCGCGCATTGAGTTGTTCGCTCGCGAGTCATCACCAGGCTGGGATGCATGGGGCAATCAGTGCAACAGTGATGTTTCCTTGGTTCCTGGTGTAGCGATAACCGGCACTTACTGGACTGGAGATAAGGAATGCGCCAGCGAAAGAGCAGCATAGTCGCAGTAATGGATGCGTCCATATTCAAACCCACCAAACGTTCCCGCAACAAACCCAAACCAATCCCAACCGAAAGCCAGGTAAAAACGTATGACTACGTTTACGTTCTGCTGCGCGCTAAATGGGATCGCATGAGAAGGACAAGAGCATGAAAGCCATTTCAATCCGTCAGCCGTGGGCATGGCTAATCGTTAACGGGTACAAGGACATTGAGAACCGAAGTTGGAACACCAAATACCGCGGGCCAGTACTAATTCATGCCAGCGCAGCAAAGCCATCAATGGACGACTACAGCGCAGTTATTGACATCTTGCTGAAGCACAGGATGTACCACATCGACTTTCCGACCTGGAATGCTTTCAGCCACCCGGGAAACTGGCCGGGACACAAAGGCATTGAGCGTGGTGGCATCGTTGGTGCTGCGACCATCACCGACTGCATCTCTGAAAGTGTCTCTCCGTGGTTCTTTGGCCCCAAGGGCTTCACCCTTTCCGATGCCAGACCATTACCATTCCTGACGATGAAAGGGAAGTTGAGCTTCTTCGAAACAGGCTACGAGGTGGAGGAAGGTGAGTTGAGAGGTATCAATGCTCCAGCCATCTGACATCACCACCTACCAGCGCAACAGCAACGCAGCAGCAGGATATTGCGCAGCGTGTACAAAGCCTTTGCAGCCTGGCGAAGTTTACGCATGTAACGAATGCGCTCACGAGGCGTATGTAGAAACCGATCCGAACTCGAGGATGAATGATGATAATTAGCAGATACGGGCCGATAACCTTCAGGCACTTCCAGGACAATCCATATTGGGCTGCCGCAGCCGGTTACGACTTCAATTATTTTGATTGTCTGTCAGCCTCGACTCAGGTCATGAGCAACGTAGCAGATAACGCGTGGGATGAAGTTGTAGCGCTTCCAGATACCGAAGTAAGGGATTTGCCAGCCTTCACCATTAAGGTGACCGTAGCGTCGATTCTGTTAGCAATTCTCACCTTCACTTATCCGATTCTTGCGCTCGTTATTCACATGCGATGCAAAACCGGCAGAGAAAAGTACAAAGGGCCACATAACAGTACCATCACCAACAACATGAATAGCTGGATTCGGCAGTGTGAACGGAAGTGGGGTAGAAAATATGGCTAACTTACGCAATGCAGCCCGAGGCCGTGAATGCCAGGTCAGAATTCCTGGAGTGTGTAACGGCAACGCAGAAACCTCAGTCTTAGCCCATATCCGATTACCCGGCTTATGCGGCACCGGAATCAAACCTCCTGACCTTATCGCCACAATCGCATGCAGTCACTGTCACGATGAGATTGATCGCCGTACGCACGTTGTAGATGCCGAATACGCGAAAGAGTGCGCACTGGAAGGAATGGCGCGAACTCAGGTTATCTGGCTGAAAGAGGGATTGGTGAAAACGTGAACGAGTATCGAATAACGCTACCCTGGCCGCCCGGCAATAATCACCTCTTCTCAGTTTTCCGGGGCCGAAAGATAAAGAGCAAGAAGGGAAGGGAATACACCACCGCAGTAACTCAACAAATCACCGAAGCAAATCAGCAGTTCCACCTAGCTGGCAAACTCAAAGTAAAAATTCTCGCATATCCACCTACACGCGCCCGGCGTGACCTCGACAACCTATTCAAAGCACCTCTCGACTCGCTCACCAGTGCAGGCGTCATTGCTGACGACAGCCTGATTGATGACGTGCGCATGGTTCGTTGCGAAGTGGTTAAGGGCGGCAGGCTGGAAGTGATCATTACAGAGCTGGAGGCAGCATGAAAAAAAGCATCGCATTAGGTGTGGTAGGCGCATTTATGTCGCATGGCTGGCAGCCACCGATGATTGCCACCATTCCTATGGAGACGAATGGCTACTCATACCCGCTCACCAATAACCGTAGAACCGGTAAAGCAGCAGAGCGCCGCAAAGCGAAACAGCGCCGGAGGGTCAGGGCATGACAGAAATCTATCAGCGAATAGACGGTTCCGCTTATCGAAACATTTGGGTGGTCGGCGATCTTCACGGCTGCTACACGCTACTGATGAACAAGTTGGATGAAATCGGATTCGATACGACACAAGACTTGCTTATCTCCGTTGGTGACCTCATCGACCGCGGCACTGAAAACGTTGAGTGCATGGAGCTAATCACCTTCCCATGGTTCCGCGCAGTACGTGGCAATCACGAACAGATGATGCTTGATGGACTTAGCGAGCACGGTAACGTTAATCACTGGATGGCTAACGGTGGTGGCTGGTTCTTCTATCTCGATTATGACAAAGAGCGCCAGGCAAAAGCGTTGGTTCACAAAGTGGCAGAGCTTCCGCTGATTATCGAACTGGTATCCGGCGACAAGAAATACGTCATCTGCCATGCGGACTATCCGCACAGCGAATATGAGTTTGGAAAACCGGTCAAGACCGAGCAGGTCATCTGGAATCGTGAGCGAGTCAGCAATGCGTGGGACGGGATCGGTAGCCAGATCACCGGAGCGGATGAGTTTATCTTCGGGCATACCCCGGCAAAGAATCCGCTCAAATACTGGAATCAAAACTACATCGATACCGGTGCTGTGTTCTGCGGGAATCTCACATTACGCCAGTTGCAGGGGGAAGCATGAAAAGCGACGTCCTCACTCAGTTAGCCAACACCCTCCGCAAGTCAGATCTCCGCAAAAAATACCTCAAACCAGTTCAGACAATCACTCCACTACAGTCTGCGTGGGTGCGCTGCATGCTTGATGTATGGGGAGCAAAGTATGGTGGCAAGGAAGGGCCAGAAACGAGCAAGTGCTCGGTAATCGGAAGGCTGATGATCCGCGAGCGATGCACTGACCAGGAAGCCGGAAGAATCATTAAGGTTGTGGAAGACCTTCATAAGCAGGGATACAGCGGAACTGAGTTATTCGTCAAAGCTCAGCAAATCGTATTACTGAACTCAAAAATTAAACCTCTTCTGGAACGCGCCAACGAACAGGAAGAGGCTGATTTGGTAGAAGCAGTGATGTGCAAGATATTCAAGGGCGACAACCCCATCCGTGCAGTAGCCATTAAATACTACTGCGAGCGCAAGTGCTCGCAAGATATCGCATACAAGATTACCGAGTTAACCGGTATGCACATTGAAAACAGCAAGACCCGAGTAAAGTGGTGCATGAAGTTGCTTGAGGCTGCTGTTTACCATGGTCTGCAACGTGAAATGGAGGTGATTCATCAGCAAATTGCTGCTTAAATTGAATATTCGATAAAAATAACTTGAAAACGTCACCTGGGCATATTACATTTCATGTATGCTCAGGAGTCAAAGACGAAAGAGCGCGGTGACGACGAAATGAAGCGTCACTAACAAAAGGCCACTGGTTAATCCCGGTGGCTTTCTTGTTTCTGCACAACAGATAAGCGTCATTTGGTGGTAACGCCCACCCTTGCATAGCATGGAGATGGCGCTTTTCGTTGTGGTGAATTCGCAGGTCGATCGCGAGACTGTATAAGGGTCGGAGGTGCGGGGCATTGCGACCTGGCCGAAATCCTCCTAGCTGGCACTATCGACGCCAGCCGCCACAATTTCAACTGAGCCGTAGCCCTAACTGGCAATTCAGCTTTCACCTGTGATTGTTATGCTGCGGCCTTCTAAATCGAACTCCTGCAAAAAATGCAGTAGTTGAAAAATATACAATTAGGCTGCCAATCGGCGGCCTTTCTTATTTAGCGCCAACCATCCAGCAACCAATATCACTCATAGATAACGTGCCGTGGCATGTGCTGGCGCTTTCCCCGAACACACACAGCTCCCGCCAACAACGCGAGGAGAGAGACTATGAAGATGGACGAAAGATACAGTAACGCCTCATATGGTAGTGCTGGTCTTGCGGCTTTCTTTGCCAGCCTGTCCCTACAGGATTGGGGCTTCATAATTGGTGTCGCCTTTAGCATTATCCTCGGCGTCCTCACATACCGGCTCAACAAGCGTGAGCAGATGAAGCGCACGAAGATACTGCAAGACATCCTGAGCAAGACAGACGTAAAAAACCCTTCAGCAACAGCTCAAGTTATCGCTGACCTAAGTCAGAAAGCGCCCCGGGAGATTTGAATGAATTCGTCTCTACGCAATAAGCTGATCGCGGTTTCAGGCTCTGGCGCTCTTGCAATAGCCGCGGTGCTGATTCCTGACCTTGAGGGTGTGCGATACGAGCCTTATTACGATGTCGCTGGAGTGCTCACCGTCTGTTACGGGCACACAGGCAAAGACATCATCATCGGTAAGAAGTACACCGAGAAAGAGTGCAAGGCCATTCTCGACAAAGACCTTCAGCCATTCGCCAAATCCGTTGAGCGTTCCGTAAAGGTGCCATCCAGTGAATACCAGAAAGCGGCTCTTATCAGTTTTAGTTTCAACGTTGGTGCATCGGCATTTGAACGCTCTTCCTTGCTGCGTAACCTCAACGCCGGTAATTACCAGGCGGCGTGTGACGGACTCAAGCAGTGGATATACGCAGGCGGGAAGAAATGGAAAGGCCTGATGAATCGCCGCGACGTTGAATATGAGGTTTGCACCTGGGGCCAGAAATGAAAACCCGCT
This sequence comes from Buttiauxella sp. JUb87, assembly GCF_004361975.1. Lineage (NCBI taxonomy): Bacteria > Pseudomonadati > Pseudomonadota > Gammaproteobacteria > Enterobacterales > Enterobacteriaceae > Buttiauxella > Buttiauxella sp. JUb87. The sequence continues at coordinate 1,039,159 of NZ_SNVY01000001.1, read as the reverse complement.
ACCTGATACTCATCATTGCTTTTGTATTCTCGGTACTCGGCGGCATCGGCTACGCACTCCATCACAATGGCTACGAGTCTGGAAAGTTCGACACTAATCAGGACTGGAATATCAAGTGGGCTGAACGTGATGGAAAGGACTTACTCGAACTCGCCGGACGCCAAGAGCAGGAACGCACCGAAGAACAGCGCCGCCAGAACCAAATCAACCAGGTAACAGCTGATGCACAAACTCAACTCGACAAAGCGCGGCTTGATGCTGCTAACGCTCAGTCTGCTGCTGACAAGTTGCAACTCACCATCGCAAACATCCGGCGTCAGCTCGCAGCAAGTGAAACCAGCAAGCTTTCCGCAATTGCCAACGCAAGCGCGACAAGGGCCAACTCCGGAGTATTGCTTGCCGACGTGCTCAGCAAATCTGTCGAACGAAATCAGCAACTGGCAGCAACTGCTGACGAATGGCGAGTAAATGGCATGGCATGTGAGCGGTCATACGATTCCATTTCCACCGCCAAGTGATTCGTCACCCTAAGTAACAGAGCCTGACTTCGGTCGGGCTTTTTTATACCCGCAGTAAACATCGCGCCTCGCAGCGCAAATCATCCCGAGTCTTTCAGAAAGCTGAGCCTGAGAATTGCCGTATATGGTGGCGACCATCTCGGGGCGGCTTTTCTGTGCGAGCAGGCTCATCTTTCTAAAAGGTAATCGCTATGCAATACCCAACCGTAATTGTTAATGGCATTTCAGTTCGCGTAGATCACGATGGCCGATACAGCCTCAATGACCTGCATGCCGCCGCCGTAATGAAAGGTGAGGCAAATGAATCTCAGCGACCCGGTGAATTTCTTAAAAGCCGTCAAATCAAGCGATTCATCAGGGCATTGAGCGATGCGACAAAAATCGCATCGGTAAAAACCATACGCGGCGGGAAAGAACAGGGTTCTTGGGGATTGGAGTTAATCGCCATTCGCTATGCAGCCTGGCTGAATCCAATGTTTGAAATCCGGGTATACAACACCTTCCGTGAAGCAGTGCTAAATGGCGTAAGCAACATGACGCGACTTAACCGGCTCGACTTGCTGATCGCGAACGAAACAAAAGAAGTGAGCAACTGTGCGAAGACCATGAACAAGTGGGGTGTTGGTGGTCGCAAGCAGTTACTCAACTGCGCGCGAGACCGAATCATCGATCAGATGGATCCGGACATGGTTGCACTAATGGAAGGAAAGGTTGCTTAACCCGCGGAAAGTTGCTGATTAAAGAGAGCCACTTTCACAACGGCTCTCCATTACAAAGCTCATCTGCGGGTGGGTTTAATAATGGCCTTGAATTCTATAACGTAATCCCCATTTACATTGTGTAACCTGCCATACCGGCTGGGTCTGAAAGGGAATTATTATGTTAGAAAATTATTTCAAAAATGGCGCGCTTGTTACTGATGAAAAAACACAGCGCTTGCTTGCTGTTCAGGCTGCATTGGAAATTACTAAAGCGTCAGCGTCCTCCTCAGCCGCGGCGGGAGGGTCAATGTACAACGATTTGGCTGCCGCTAAAGAAGGAATTTCTGGACTTGCGGACGCGATTCAGGCTGCTTTAAAAGGTTGATAGTTTAAGGTTTCTAGCTAACCGCCTCCGGGCGGTTTTTTATTGTCATCACAAAGGCCACTTTCGAGTGACTTTTTTAATGGCTGTAACCACGATTAAACACCCGAGGAAATCAAAATGCCAAAACGTGTAATTGCTCAATCTGGCAAGACCGTAGAAGTAGCCACCATGGATGATGTGGATGGTGAAGCATATACATTGCCGCCTGCCGCACCTGCAACCCTTGGTGGCGTAAAGCAGGCTGCCACGGTAGCAAACTGCACTGTGGCCGCTGATGGCACAAGCGCAGGCACTCAGCTGAATGCATTGATAGCATCATTACGTGCTGCTGGTGTCATTGTTTAAAGATAAATATCTCGCTGGGTTAGAAATCCTCCGAGAGTGAAAAGTGGGATGTGCTGAAAATGACAATATTAGAATGTGAAGGATATTGGTTATGTACTGGTTGTGGGTTCGAGGGAACTGGAGCATCGCCAAATGATGCATACGAAAACTACAAATTCCGGAATAAATAAATGGCAAAGCTCACCGACAAACAAGAGCTGTTTGCCCGTGAGTCAAGACCGCTTCCGGGTGAAGTTTTCATTGCTGAGTTTCATCCATACAACAGACTGATTCCCGCCGATGGGGTTTACGACTGGGTGCACCAGAACATCATATCCAACACTGGAGCTATCCATAACCCAGATCACGCTCACCTCGATGGATCAGACATTGCTTTCCTTTGGGCTCAGCACGGTTTCACCAAAAAAGGTCGGACGGTGCTAGGTCAGGCCGAAGAGGTTATGTTTCGCGCCGGTGGTTGGCAGAAGGCAAGAATGGAGCAACAGATGAATGACTGGTTTGGGCATCAACCAGCTTACATCATCACGCTAGCCGCTGACTTCTGCTCTCAATGCACTGACCTGGAATTCTGTGCCCTGATAGAGCATGAGCTTTACCACATAGCTCAAGAGTCCGATGAATTTGGTGCGCCTAAGTTCTACAAAGAATCCGGATTGCCAAAGCTTTGCATGCGAGGTCACGATGTCGAAGAGTTTGTTGGCGTGGTTCGCAGATACGGTGCCAGCGCTGATGTGCAGGAATTAGTCAACGCAGCAAGTAATCCCGCCGAAGTGGCGAAAATCAATATAGCCAGAGCATGTGGCACCTGCCTCATGAAAGTGGCTTAACTTTTATACTCGTTTATACGGATGGTGAAGCATGGCTGCATTAAAGCCAGAAGTGAAAGCCTTCATCGTCCAGCAGCTTGCGTGCTTTGACACTCCCTCTCAAATAGTCGAAGCCGTACAAAATGAATTCTCTATTCAGATAACCCGCCAGCATGTGGCGTCACACGATCCAACAAAAGCTGCTGGCGTGAGTTTGGCTAAGAAGTGGGTAGATCTATTCCACGCAACACGCGCCCGATTCCAAAGTGATATTTCAGGCATCCCCATAGCTAACAAGGCATACCGCCTGAGAGTCCTTGACAGGATGACGGTGAAAGCTGAGGGGATGAGAAACATGGCGCTTGCAGCCTCTCTCATGGAGCAGGCTGCCAAGGAGTGCGGAGATGCTTACACCAATAAGCTGAAGGTGGAAAACACTGGTGCTGACGGTGGGCCTATCAAGTATTCAGACATTTCAGCCGAAGAACTTGAAGAGAGATTGAAGGAGTTGGGTCATGGCCGCCACCGATCGCAGCTCACTGAGAAACAGGCAGACTCTTGAGGCATTTAAGCGCCGAGCTATAGCAGAAGCCAGAGAATCCCTGATGGGGTTCACGCTCTACACCAACCCTCTGTACGAAACTGGCTGGTTTAATGAGTTGCTGTCTGCTGAGCTTGACCAGTTCCTGGCTGATGTCGAAGCCGGAAAGATGCCCCGACTGATGATATTCGCGCCACCACGCTCTGGTAAGAGTGAAAAGGCGTCCAGAAGATTCCCTGCTTATGTGTTGGGTAAGCACCCCGACTGGAATGTGATCGCCTGTTCGTATTCTTCAGACCTGGCCAACCGCATGTCACGCGACACTCAGCGTATCGTTGGGTCGAAGAAATACGCAGATGTATTCCCTGGCACGTCACTACCCTCAGGAAGGAGCGGCGCAGGTGGAGCAATCCGCACGGCAGAACTATGGGAAGTGGTAAACGCCAGTGGTGAAATACATGGTGGGGCTTATCGTGCAGCAGGCGTAAATGGCGGCATCACCGGTCAGGGTATGAATATCGGTATTATTGATGACCCGGCCAAAGATTACAAAACCGCATCATCCCCAACGTATCAGGAAGCAGTTATTGACTGGTATGACACAACCTTCTTTACCCGTGCAGACCCAAAAGTTAACGGGATCATCATCATCCTTACCCGCTGGCACCAGAATGACCTTGCCGGTCAATTGCTGAAAAAAGCCGAGGAAGGCGGTGAGGAGTGGCGCGTGGTTAGCTTCCCGATGGAAGCGGAGAAAGAAGAAATTCATGAGCTGAACGGCAAGAAGTACATTCTGCGTAAGCCTGGTGAAATCCTCTTCCCCGAGCGCATGCCGCAAGAGTTCGTCGATAAAGCCAAGCAGCGTGGGTCGCTAGTGTGGAACGCCCTGTACCAGCAGCGACCAACAGCCAAAGGCGGCGGTCTGATTAAATCGGAATGGTTCGGTGAGTATCGCGAACTGCCTGTCATGAAGTGGCGAGCTGTGTACGGCGATACAGCGCAAAAAACCAAAGAGGTTAACGACTTCTCCGTGTTCGAACATTGGGGGCTCGGCGTTGACGGCTACATGTACCTTATCGACATGATCCGCGGCAAGTGGGAATCAGATGAGCTGAAGCGCAGGGCTATAGCATTCTGGAACTCCTGCAAGCAGCAAAAGAACGGCCCTCTTCGTCACATGGCGATAGAAGACAAGGCATCCGGCACTGGCCTGATACAGAGCATCAGGAAAGACGCTCTATGCCCCGTAAAGGCCATTCAGCGCGACAAGGATAAGTACACCCGCCTGATGGATACGCAAGGATTCATTGAGTCCGGTTACATCAAGTTACCTGCTGACAAGCCATTCATTAATGATTTCCTCGTTGAGATGGAGGCCATTAATCCTGAATTTAATACACATGATGATCAGCTCGACCCGATGATGGACGCCATCACCGAGATGAAAGCTAAAGCTGGCATCCTGTTCCACATCCCTGACGAGATACTTCAATGACAAGACGTAAAGCCGCGCAGGCACCTCGCCGGGAAGTGGCAAAGATAACGCAGGCGCATATTGATAAAGCGTCTGCGGCAAATGACGAGAAACCGCGCGCTGAATTTAAACGGTATGAGCCATTGCCCGGCGTCATTCCAAAGGAAAGGCGAGAGTCAGCATTAGCGATGGATGCAACTCCTTACGATGTGCTTAACAGCATGTCCATCGGTGATGAGTATTCAGGATTTCGAGGATATCCCCAACTGGCTGCGATGTCTCAACAGGTTGAATACGCAAACACTCACGCCATGATGGCTGATGAGATGACGCGCAACTGGATTGAAATAAAGAGCATGAAGGAGGGCGATCCTGATGTTGATGCCATGGACAAAGCTCTGACTAAGTACGATATCAAGCGCCTCATTCATGAAGCCGTTAAACAGGACTCGCAGTATGGGGTGGCTCACATCTTTATTGATATGGGTGCCAGCGACCAAGAGAACGAAGCGCCGCTTTTCATTGACCCGCGAAAGATTGTGAAAGGCAGCCTGGAAGGGTTCAGATGTGTCGACCCGAACTGGGTTTACCCGGCAATGTACAATACCAACAAGCCATTGCGTGCTGACTTCTATAAGCCGCAAGCATGGTTTGTTATGGGCAATACAGTCCATGAGTCGCGCTTTATCGACATTGTCAGCCGCCCGGTACCAGACATCCTCAAGCCATCGTATAACTTTGGTGGATTGTCGATGACACAGCTGATGGAGGACTACGTCATTGACTGGCGCGAAGCCAAGAAGAACGTCATTAAAATCCTCAGAACGCTTCGTATGCGGGCGCTGAAAACGGATATGGATGCACGACTTCAGATGCCAGGAGAGTTTGATAAACGCATTAAGCTTTTCACGCAATATCAGGATAACTTCGGGATTTGGGCTCTGGACACTGAAGAAGACCTGCTTCATCAGCAGACCTCTCTCAGCGAGCTTTCCAACCTGCTCTCAAACTACCAGGAACAACTGTGCATCCCGTCGCGCACAACAAACCTGAAGATGTTTGGTAACGCGCCAGCAGGGCTTAACGCCAGCGGTGACTCAGAGATAGAAACATGGCATGAAACGATATCCGGCTCTCAGGAACTGGACTATCGTCGGGCTATTGAGAACATTTTCAAAATCATCCAGCTGTCAGAATTTGGTGAGCTAAAGCCTGATATTTATTTCGAGTTCCGTCCGCTTGATGAACTGAGCGAGAAAGAGAAGGCCGAAATAAACGAAATTAAAGTTCGCACCGTAACTACTGCATCTGACTCTCAACTGGTCAGCTCAGAAGAGGGGCGAGATGCCCTGAAGTCTATTGAAGGCGCTGGCTTCGAAAATTTGGCAGGTGACTATGAGTCAGAAGAAGGCGAAGAGTAAGACGCTTAGACCAGTCAACTATAACGCTGGTAACATGATCTGGTATCAACATCAGATGATGGAGTTGGTCAGCCAGATGCAGGTTGATGTGAAGTCCAGCGTGATGCCCATCATTGAAGATAATCCGATGGCAATGGATGCCAACCCGGTGAAACTGGTCAGGCATGCGCTTCAGAAGCTTGCTGAGAAATGGATCGCTCGCTTTGTGGAAGAGTCTTTGCCAATAGCAGCGAAGTTCACAGCCAAAACGACAGCGGCAGCGGACAGGTCGTTACTCGCATCAGCGCGTAAAGACTCAATGACAATCAACATGCAATGGACTCCTGCGATGCTGGAAAAGCAGGAGGCAATCATTTCTGAGAATGTCGCACTGATACGCTCTATCCCCGCCCAATACTTCACTGAAGTTGAATCAATGGTGTTTCGGTCAATGGCGAAAGGCGGTGATCGTAAAACGCTTTCTGATGAGATTGAGGCAAGTTTCGGGAAGAGATTCGGCATCACCCGTCGACGAGCTGAGTTCATTGCGAAAGACCAGACGAGGAAAGCAACCAGTGCGCTATCAGCAGCAAGACAGCAAGCAGCAGGGATCCGAGAAGGTGAGTGGGTACACAGTGGTGGAGGTAATCAGCCGCGCCACAGCCATGTGAAGGCGGGTAAAGAGAGAAAGCGCTTCGATCTCTCCAAAGGCTGTCTGATTGATGGCGAATACATCATGCCTGGGCAACTGCCTCATTGCGGGTGCACATGGAAACCAGTGTTACCGTTTTAATAAATATCAAAATGAACAGGTCGCCATGTGCGGCCTTTTTTATTACCTGAAGAAAGGTAAAAACATGAAAGATGTGAAGTTTGCCTTTGATAAGGCGAGCGTACGCACCTATGACGCAGACGGGAAGTTGCACGTTGAGCTCACTCCCATCAGTAAAGCCAACATCTGTGTCTACTACGGGAAAGAGATCCCCGAATGGGAAGAGTTAGGGCTCATCCCGGATAAAGCGTATCGGCTACTGCGTGACCCTGAAGAGCTACGCAAGGCAGCAGACTCATTCAATAACCAACCGTTGCTAAATACCCATATCGCAGTATCAGTCCTTGCGCCACCGAAGGAAGCGATCATTGGCTCTACCGGTGAAAGCGCAGAGTTCGACGGCACCTACCTGAAAAACTCGCTCGTCATCTGGGATGTGAATTCCATTATTGGTGTAGAGAACAAGCAGCAGCGTGAAATCTCATCTTCATACCGTTACCGGCTCGATATGACGCCGGGCGAGTACGAGGGAGAACCATACGATGGCGTTATGCGTGACATCGTTTGTAACCACGTGGCAATAGTGCCAAGTGGCCGGGCTGGCCCGGATGTATTTGTTTATGACTCATTACCTACAGGACTCAAGCTGATGTCAAAAATCCAAAAACTGATGGCGCTGTTTAAGCCTCACCTGGCTAACGATGCCGACCCTGAAGAGATGGAAAAAAAGGTCGGGGAAATCATCAAAGATGAAGACGATGACGGCAAGAAAAATAAAGTAGCCGAAGACGAACTCACCGAGGAAGAGAAGAAAAAACTCGCCGAGGATGAGGAACAGGCCGAGAAAGATAAGTTGGCGAAGGATGAGGACGATAAGAACGAAAAAGAGAAGATGGCAAATGACAGTAAATTAGCCATGGACTCAGCTATTAAAGGCGTAGAACAGCGTTTTGCCGCACTTCGCCAGGCTGAGCGTGATGTTCGCCCGGTGGTTGGCGAACTGGCTTGCGATACTGCTGAAGAGGTCTACCGCACAGCTCTCAAACAGATGGGATGTGCAGATCATGCATCGCTACCATCTGCCGCACTTCAGTCCGTTTTTAAAGCCTATTCCCGTCCAGCAATGGCTAACGACTCCACCTCCATCAACCACAGCTCACGCGAAGCCGTGAAAGCCTACTTCGAGGGGAAATAATATGTCTTTTCAAAAGAGCGTAAGCCTTTATTCAGGTGTAGGTCAGGCAGGCCAGCCAGCATCGAATAGCCCAATCATCGCAGCAGCAGGTGGTCCCGGCGCATACCAGGCAGGGACGAGTGGTCTGATCATGGCTCGCTTTGCCTGGCGCAACTCGACCAATCCACTGAAATTGGACAATACCGGTACAGGCAAGCCGGTCGGCTACGTGATGAACAATGCCAATGCAACGATTGGTTATCTCCAGAGCAACAGCATGACCATTCCTGCCGGGCGCGAAGCTTCTCCGGTTGTTGGCGGTGACTTCTGGGCTATCTCAACCACAGTGGCAACCGTTGGTCAGAAAGTGTTTGCGGTTCTGGCAACTGGATTGCTGGCAACCGGTGCTGCGGGCGCAACTATCTCCGGTGCCGTTGAAACCGACTGGTCTGTCGCAAGCCCAGCAGCTATCGGTGATTTACTGATTATCTCTACATGGAGCAAAGCATAATGCCTCAACTGACTCAGGCTGATTTCGCGGCCTTTAAAGCGGAAGCTGAATCGCGCGGCATTTCCCTGCCACCAACTGTAACCCGTTTTGCAATGGATGCTGACACTCAACCTGGCATGGCTCCTAACGGTGGTATTCCTGCGATTGTCTCAACCTTCATTGATCCTGAAATTGTGCGCACCATCTTCGCCAAACAGAAAGCAGTGGATATTCTGGGCGAGAAGAAAAAAGGTTCATGGGCTCAGGACACCATGATGATCCAGCGCATTGAGCAATCTGGTGATGTCGCCGGGTATGACGATTACAGCGAGCAAGGTGGTAACCAGGTAACATCCCATTGGGAAAATCGCCAAGTCTATCGTTATCAGACTATGGTCACCTATGGCGAACTGGAGCAAGAGCGCTATGGCCTTGCGATGCTGCCATACGTGGCAGAAAAACAACGCGCTGCAGCATGGACCCTCAACCAGGCGCAGAATAAGTTCTATTTCTATGGTGTATCAGGGCTGCTTAACTTCGGCATCCTCAATGACCCTGACCTGCCAACGCCAATTACCCCGACTACCGTAGATGGTGCGACGTTGTGGTCAGCGAAGCAGGTCGTCGATATTTACAACGATATTCTGGCGTTGTATCAGGATCTAATTACCCGCACTAACGGTGCAATCGGTGATGGTATCGACATGGCTTCTCCGCTGGTTCTGGGGATGAGCCCTAACGCATCCGTCTGGTTCAAGCGTGCTAACGAAGTGTTCGGCAACACAGTCGAGAAGATGGTCAAAGACACCTTCCCGAATCTGCGAATCGAAATCGCTCCACAGTACGATACGGATGCGGGCGAACTGGTGCAGATGTTTGCTGAAAATGCCCAAGGGCAGGATGTGGGTTACTGCGCGTATAGCGAGAAGCTTCGTGCACACCCGGTTATCACCATGACCTCAAGCTGGAAGCAAAAGCACTCCGGCACTACTTACGGCGCGGTGATTACCCAGCCAGGTCTATTTGCGCAAATGCTGGGGGTGTAAGAAATGGCTAAATCTTCCAAATACGTAATCGGCTGCAAATTACCGAATGGTTTGTCATTCAGCCATGGTGGCCAGAAAATCACCCTGGCTGGCGCTAACTCATCCGTGCTTGTAAATGGCTTCGGCATGACAAAGGACGTGCCAGCAGAGGCATGGGAGGCATTCGAGAAGAATCACAAGGACTCGAAGTTCATCAAAAATGGCATTGTGTTCGCCGTATCTGATGAAAAGTCTCTGCAAGATGCAACTCTTGAGCGGTCAAAACAGAAGACCGGTCTTGAGCAGGCAAGCAAAGAAACTGCCGGTGTGACGGAAGACAAAGAGGAATAAACCATGGCGATCGTGGTGCTTGATATAACAAAGTTCCGCGCCATGTTCCCCGAGTTTTCCAACGTATCAAATGAGCTTCTTCCATTCCTGTTTGACCAGGCCACCGATTACCTGAACAACTCCGATTTTTCACTGGTTGATGACGTCATTAAGCGTGAGCGATTGCTCTACTTGCTAATGGCTCATTTGGCATACGTGCGATATGGGGATGTCAATGGTAACGGTGGCTCGGGAATGGTTGGTCGCATATCTTCAGCCTCAGAAGGTAGCGTATCGGTTTCATCTGATATCGGGCCGGTGGAGTTTCGTTACGCCTGGTATACACAGAGTCCATATGGCATGGACTACTGGCAGGCTACGAAAGTCTATCGCATGGCTAACTACTATCCGGGGTGTTGATTATGGCTGACCTGATTATGGACTTCCTGAATAAGACGGCTGGAGAACTTCAATCGAAGCAGGTGAAGGTCGGGTTCATTGATGGGGCAACTTACCCTGATGGAACTTCTGTCGCGCAGGTGGCGGCCTGGAATGAATACGGGCAGCCAGAAAATAACCAGCCGCCAAGACCATTTTTCCGCAATGCCATAAGCGAAAAAGAAGGGGACTGGACCGACTCTATCGCAAGAGGGATTCGGGCGGGAATTCCAACCGATCAGGTTCTTGAAGTAATGGGGGCGCAGATTAAAGGTGATGTTCAGGAGTCAATTTCTCAGCTCATGGACCCACGCTTGTCAGATGTGACGCTGCATATCCGTAAAACAAGGAAGGTGCTGCCAAATGAATCAACCAAGCCGCTTGTAGACACGAAGGTGATGATTGGCGACGTCAACTATGAGGTGAGCGACATTGAATCTTCACAAGATAGCCAATAGCGCCATTCGCCGCGTTAACCCAAATATCTCCGCCGTCCTGAAGAAATACGCCGGTGAAGTCATCGGGGCTGGCAGAAATCCGCAACCCTCATACCTTCCTGATCAGGATGTCATCATCCAGTTGCAGCCCCTTAGCAAGGGGGAAATGCAGCATGTGGATGGGCTGAACGTGCAGGGGCTGGTCAAGTCGATTTATGTGAATGGCAACTACTTCAGTGTCCAGCGAGAAAAGGAGCAGGGCGGCGATATCTTCCAGATCAATGGCGAGACGTGGCTTGTAGTTGAGCCCATCGAACTGTGGCCGGACTGGTGCCGCCTGCTGGTTAATCTACAGGTAAGCACATGAACGACTTTACGATTGATAGCATCATTGATGTGCTGGCTGATTACATCGAACCAATTGGCGGGACTTGCCGACAGGCGCAGGCCAACAGGGTGCCGATGCCAAAAGGACAGTTCTGCATCCTGACCCCCTTGCGATTCACCCGGTTATCCACGACGAGAGACATTAAGCAAGATACCGGCTCTCCGGCTACCAGTGCGATGGGCTACACCGAGGTTCGCCAGGCTGATATTCAGGTAGATATCTATGGTCAGGGTGCAGGGGATCGGGCTATAGCGCTTGAGACTGTTTTTACCTCTGGCCATGCCTACGACAAAATTAAAGCCATCGATTCAAGACTGGCTCCGCTTAACTCAACTGCTGCGATTCAGGCTCCGATGATTGATGCGGAAAGCCAGTGGCAGGAACGCTACACACTAACACTTTCTTTACAGGCACATATTACCGTGTCGCTCCCGCAGGATTATTTCGACGACGCCGAAATTACCACTGAACAGGTAGATAAACGCCCATGAGCACAATCCCTTTATCCGTTGATTTTAATATCACGCCCAATGTTGTGACGCCTGCCGGTGATGCGGTGGACGCCAATGGCCTGATGCTGACCGACAATGAACTGGTGCCGGTCGGCGCTGTTGTTAGTTATTTTTCCGCTGCTGATATCTCTGCATTGATGGGCAGTGATTCCAAGGAGTTCCTCGCCGGGCAGCAGTATTTTAACGGCTATGAAAACTCTTCCGTAATCCCTGGTGAATTGCTGATGTCGCGCATCGTGACTGAAGATGTTGCCGGGTATTTGCTGTCAGGAAATCTTAAAGGTGTGCCACTGGCCACGCTGAAAGCAATCCCGGCAGGAACCATCACACTAACCGTTGACGGCACATCAGTAACCAGTACCTCAATTGACCTGTCTACAGCGACGAGCTTCACTGACATCGCAAGCAAGCTTCAGACCGGAATTGGCACAACAAAAGTGGCTGTCGAGTGGCTGTCTGTAGCTAACCGCTTCATTATCCGATCTGCAACAACTGGAGATGACAGTGCGGTTTCATATGCTAACGCTGGCGCACTGGCGACAGGGTTATTACTGACTGCGGCCACCGCGGCAACTGTTTCACCTGGCTCTGATGCTGTAACGCCGACTGAGACGATGAATAACATCATCAACACCAACCAGAACTGGATCCCATTCGAGTCTCTGATTGATCTCGATGAAAACGAAAACACCGAGTTATGTGCGTGGACAAACTCGCAGAAAAGCCGATTTGTTTACGTATACCGTGACACATCTGCTGCAGCTACAGTGGCTAACAATCCCGATTGCTTCTATCAGAAAGTAGTTGTGGCCAACGGCTACGAAGGCATTGTTCCCGTTTATGGATCATACCTGTATGGCGTGATGCCTCTCGCATACTCTGCAAGCATCGATTTTGCTCGAACTAACGGGCGAATCTCCTTTAAGTTCCGTGGATTCTCTGGGCTGGCTCCAAACGTAACTGACCTCGCTACCGCGCAGGCGCTTAAATCCAACGGCTATAACTTCTACGGCTCATACAGCCTGAACAAAACAATGGCGCAGTACGCCTCAGATGGCGCTATTAGCGGTAAATTTGCTTGGCTTGATAGCTTTATCAACCAAGTGTGGATCAATGCAAATCTGGTTGGTGCATTTGCAAATTTGTTCACCAACAACCAGTCCTATCCGTTTAATGATTCTGGATATGGAGCAATTTCAGCATCCGTTATTGATGTAGCTAACCAGGGGCTAACGTTTGGTGCAATTCAGAAAGGCGTGGTTCTTGATGCCGCACAAATACGCATTGTGAATAACACTGTGGGCAAGGACATTTCAGCCACGCTCTACTCACAAGGGTGGTACCTGTATATCCCGACGCAAACTGGCGCTGCACGACTTGATCGCGACCTTAAGGGGGTCATCTTCTACTACGTGGATGGGCAGTTGATCCAATCCATTTCCATGTCTTCAACCGCTATCTTATAAGGGAATAAACCATGCCTATCGACATTACATCGGCTAACAGTAAGTTGCGCATTGTCGTGCCTTCTTACTACCCTGGCGGTTTTGATGTAGACGATTACTCAGCAGACAACATGTTTGAAACGGCTGCGCTGCAAAACAAAGAAGACATGATGTCTGCTGACGGTAAATACCACGCAGGCTTCATCTTCAACCCGACAGAGTTCACCATCAACCTGATGGCGACTTCCAATGCTGGCAGTCTCCTTGATGACTGGCTGGCCGCTGAGCGAACAGCAATCTCTGCCTTTGCATGCAACGCCGTGCTGACCGTCCCAGCGCTGGGGGCGAAGTGGAACTTTGTGAATGGGGTTTTATATACGTGGACGCCTGCACCTCCGGGCCGACGAGTTTTACAGCCTCGCCCGGCAGTATTCCACTTTGAAACCGTTACACGGAGCGCTATCTGATGTCACGCAAAGAGATTCCATTCATCATTGAGGAAGACAATCGGGATAAGGGGAAGGAGTTCATCATCACCGAGATGTCGGCATGGGACGCTGACGAGCTGGCTCAGGATATTTTCCGGGCAATGGGTGAATCAAACTTCTCTGAAATCCCGGCCGATGTTATTGCGATGGGGTGCGCCGGGCTTGCTACTGTAGGGTTGAGCGTGCTCTCTGCGTCATCCCCTGACGTAGCCCGGACTCTTCGCGATCGCCTTATGTCCACTGTGCAAATTGCCATAACGCATGAAGGGCAAAGGCAAGTCCGCAAGGTGAATGGTGGCATCGACTTTGAAGAGGTTTCAACCATTCGCCTGGTGATGGACAAAGTCTTTAAGGCCAACTTCGATTTTTTAACAATCGCCGAAGGGTAAAGTACCCGTTTCTCGAAGAGGAAACCCTTCCGGCGAAATTAGTTTCTCCCGTCAATATTTCCCAAACTATCAACGCCATCATCTGCGCTGGAAAAGCAACGTACATCGAATTGCAGGAGAACCTGTCCGTAAAGGATATGTACAACCTGCTGGAGATTATCTCTGTTGAGAACTTTAACCAGCGCGTGTGGCATAAGCATCAGGAGCAGCGATGATCATCCAGGAACTGGCGTATAAGGTAACCATCAAGGCCGATGAGTTCCTGAATGGTAAAAAGAAAGTAGCGGATGGTGCCAAGGAGCTTGGTGATACGGTCACCAAAGAGTGGGAAGGGATTGGCGACACAGCAAAGACCACCGGTGAAGAAATCGTCAAAGTTGGCGATGAAATTCAGCGCTCGAATAAAGAAACAGGGAAGTCTCTGTCTGACGCTGGCTTTGACGCTAAGAAGTTCGGCACTGCGGCGGTATCGTCATTCCGTGGCGTTACAGCGGCGGCGGCCGGATTCCTTGGGATTGGTGCCGGGCTATACGGTGTTAAGCAGCTATTCACCTCTACGGCAAACGAGATAGTCAGAGCCAGCCAGCAGGCTAAGTTCTTTGGCTCTGACGTCAATAAGATGTTCGGGGTACAGCGTGGCTTTAAGCAGGCAGGGCTTAACGGTGATGCGTTTATCTCTGCTTCCGGCAATGCCCGCATGGCCCTGGCTAACATTGCTGACCCTACAGTGTTCGGCGGTCTGACCGGTGCAGCTCAAAACCTTATGGTGCTGGGCGCTCGCACCGGCCTGAACATCAATAAACTTGGCGACCCCAACAAAGCGCTCTCTGAGTTTACCCGGTACGGCAAATCTCACTCACAAGAAAACCTGATGCAGGTGATGTCTGCCGCCGGATTCGACCCCACCGATGCAGCCAAAATTAAATCTGGTGAGTTGAAGTCGCTTGTCGATTCCGAAACCAAGAAGTCGAATATCACCGCCGCACAGGTGAAAAAACAGGAAGATCTTTTAGTGAAAATGGGTGAGCTAGGATCGCAGGTTGAACGAATAGCGCAGGGACTTGCAGTTGCTTTCGCCCCGGCAGTAATAGAGGGCATGCAGGCTTTCGGAAAATGGATTGAAGACAATCAAGGAAATATCATCGGCTTCTTTCGGGATGCAGGAGACTCAATTAAGAAGTTAACCGAGTCTGTCGGAGGGGCAACAGCACTTCTCCTGCTGCTTGCTGTGGGGCTTCGGTCTAATCCACTGGTTTTGGGCGCAGTGGCAGCCGCAGCAGCCGCTAACGCTGTAGATAAGGACAAAAGGGATGCAGCCGGGAAGAACAAAGATGTGGGGCAATATCTTTATGAAAAAGTCCACGAAGATAAGTCGCCTTTTCTGACCTGGGACTCAATCAAAGCATTATTCGGTGCTGATGAAGTTCCTCAGCATGCGCAATCTGCAAGGATGGCTAAGTCCTCTCCAGGTGGAATGGATGATCTTCTTCATGGCGTAATGATGACAGAGTCGGGTGGAGACCCATTCGCATACAACGCATCTGGAGCTACCGGCGCTTATCAGTTCATGCCGAACACCGCCAGAGACATGGGGCTTCGTGTTGATTCTCAGGTTGATGAGCGACTTGACCCTGAAAAGTCACGAGCTGCGGCCTCCGTTTACATTAGTCAGCTCTTAAAGAGGTACAAGGGCAATATCGACGATTCCCTGATGGCTTACAACTGGGGGATGGGTAATGTTGACCAATGGATAGATCAGGGGAGAGGAGAGGGATATACCAACAAAAAAGGTGAATTTGTTCCCTTGCCAAAAGAAACCAAAGATTACCCTGGCAAGGTGCATGGATACATGGGTGACGCCAGAAATTATTATGAAACCCAAGGTCGACTGGCCGACAGCAAGCCATATCAACTGTCTTCAAGTGGTGGCGGTCCCCAGGTAACAAGCAGCACTCATATCAATACAGTTAACGTTAATAGCAACCCACAAACTGTGGACGCTTTAACACAAAGCATCAAAAAGCAAGCGCAAAGAAGCTCAACCAATTCATCATTCGCAAGCGCTGTGAAGTAACGCCTATGGTCTGCATTGGCGGTTGGTTCTAAATGTAGATATTATATCCAATAATATTGACACAGTGAGGTGCGATTAATGAGGCGGTCTCTGCTCTATTTCTTTGTTTACACATTTACATTTTTGTTTTTCTTCATGAGCCCAATTGGTCATTTGATTGCCGGTAATGACTTGGCGCTCGCAGTGTTATGGGTGGTCATATCTTCCGCAATCGTGCATGTCATCCACTTCTGGCCTACGAAAGAAAGATAAAGCAAGCCCACCCTGGTGGGCTTTTTGTTCATGCAAGTTCACGTAAGGTCACGGAGGCTCACTCCGGTTCACCTTGCTCAAATATGAGTAATAGTATTAAACTGCTATTAACAACATCATGTTGTACCTAACCAAGAATCACAATCTTTGGTTTTGTGTCATAGGTGCTCCTGCATCACTAGGAGAACGTTATGCATACTATTCAAGTAGATAAAAATAAAATGCCATTTTTCGATACCTTCAAAACAGCTACGGTAGTTGGCTTGCTTATGCAGCAAGTGTCGTCCGTGCCTTGTCATGAAGGAAATCAGTTCCCTAGCAACCCGTATAGCTATCATCTGAGCAATGAGACAACTAGCCAGATACGGGGGCTTATGATGGATGAGTCTGTAGGATTCATCAAAGATCTGACCGCGACCCTAAATCAGGCGTACTCCGTGTTGCTGGGTTCTAATGAGTCAAACCAGGAATCTTTCATCAAGAAACTTGACCCTGAACAAACTGACCTTATCGAGCTTCAGCTTCGTGGTCTTGAAGGGGCGATTAAGAACGTTTATACGAAGTGTTCTGGCGAACAAAGCGAATTGGTCAAGCCGGCTCTGATTGCAACAGCTCAAGCCAGGGCGTCTGCCGCTAAGTTAAATCATCTGATTAGCCAGATGATCACTCATGTCGATACTTTTGAAAGTAACATCGACATGGAAGGACTCAGGGCTCTTGCAAAACACGGAACGAACGTCTTCGCATCCGGTAAATTTCACTGAGGTAAAAATTGCACATCACTGTGGATTATAATCGCGATAGTTATGGTTACTATCTATCTCCAGTCTTCGTGCAGTTTCCTTCGCTGGAAAAGACGCTTCTGGAAGATTTTAAGTTGTATCAGGCTACAGGCAAGCTACCCGACTACTTTGGTCGAGATACTGCTTATGACCGACCTGAAGACATACAAGACTCAGGGTTGTGGCATATTCATCTATCTTTGGGGGATGATAAATTCAAGGTTAACCCCAAGTTCGGAACTGCAACTGACCAGAAGACAATGCAATGGAACCGAACATCTGATACTGCTCTTGTGTACGCAAAGGGGTTGTTTGATGAAAACAGCTATTCATTGATTGCCGTCTTTACACCATCTGCGCATAACAAGGCGAAAGACTACGACAGGATGAGAATCCTGGCCGAGTACGCAAGAAAATTTTCAATGCAAATCTAAACCCACCATTCGGTGGGTTTTTGCTTTCTGGGGTCAGGTGGGCTTTTTGTTGGTAATGCCAAAGAAATTATCAATCAGATTTATTTTTTTCATATTCATAATATAAAAGAAGCAGTTTACGCGCCATTTCGTGCGGCTCAATTCCAGCTTCGGCTGCTTTTTTATCAATAGCTTGAGCGATTTCCACAGGAAGAGAAACATGGAATTCCATCTCTCCTTCAGGCATAGGCTCCTGTATGAAGTCCTTGGTATCTCCATACGCCAGCCATGAAAATGGAACCATCATACCCTTTGCCAGCTTGGCTATGACATTAGCCCTTGGTTTATTTATGCCAGCCTCGTATCGAGATATCTGAGCCGCAGCAACATCAGATTCCCTAGCAAGCTGTTCCTGGGACCACCCAAGTTCCGCTCTTCGTTCTATCATGCGCCTGGCAATATCGTTATGTTTAATCATAATTAGTATTGAAGTGTATTGACATATTGATTGTGGAACCATAACATTCACTATACATGACAATTGATGACACTTAAATACTAACGATGACTAAATTGAAGAAACGAAAATCAATATCTCAAATCAAAGATGTCAAAGGTTTGCGTGAAAAATTTAATCGTAAAATTAAGGTTAACCCCTTGAATGGATGCCATGAGTGGTACGGCTCACGCAATTATGATGGTTATGGGCAGCTTTCGCATGAAGGGAAGACCTGGGCGGCACATCGAGTTTCCTACGAACTCAATTTCGGGGTTATTAAGCAAGATGAAGCGTCATGGTGGGTGCTGCATAAGTGCGATAATCCAGCATGCTGTAACCCAGCCCATCTTTTTAAAGGTACAGCACAGGATAACGCCATTGATTGTGCGAACAAAAAAAGAAAACGACTTGGATACAGACCACTGTCGGCTTTCTATGGAAGAGAGCAAGATCCGAACAAGAGTTTTGGAACTGTATATTATGAGTTTAAAGGAGAGATTAGGAAACTTGGTGAATGGGCGGAAATTATGGGGGTCAATCAATCCACACTTAGCCAACGGTTTGAGGCTGGCTGGCCAGAAGAGGATATTCCGATGCCATCTGCATCATATAAGCGTCATCTGCGCATTAACTGCAATACCATCTATCGCAGATTTTCGGGTGAACAAGAAGTAATTGACTACACCTCTGCGACCCATAAATACGACGAAACCCCAATCGCGCCAACGACTGAGGTTTCTAATTTGTCAGCAACTTACGAGAAACTAACAATGAAGAGTATAGCAACCCAGATCTCCACAATCAACGTACCTTTCCATGGTGCCGATTTGTATGTAGTCAGCGTTGGCTCTGAGGCATTTACTCCAATGCGGCCAATAATTGACGGTATGGGGTTGACGTATCAGGGGCAGGTGGACAAGCTGAAATCACGCTTTGGAAAAGGGGTCATGGAAATCATGATACCTACAAAGGGGGGCGAGCAAACAATGCTTTGCCTTGCTTTGCGAAAACTTAATGGGTGGCTTCAAACCATCAGCCCAAACAAAGTTAAACCAGAGATTCGTGATCGCGTTATTCAGTACCAAGAGGAATGCGACGACGTTCTTTACGAGTACTGGACGAAAGGTCAGGTTAGCAATCCACGCCAGGTGAAAACCTTGCCTGGAAAAATCACGCAAGACCAGCAGATGGCAATCAAAGAACTGGTTAAATCTCGTGGGCAGCCTCTACCAAAAGAGAAGCAGGCCAAAGCAATGATTACCATGTGGTCGGCCATCAAGAACAAGTTCGGTGTCACCTATAAGGAGATAGATGAAGACCAGTTCACAGAAGCGTTATCACTGGTTTCACGCCTTCCACTAGATGGTGAGTTTCTTGGCAAGCAGGAAGCACTACCGGCACCAACACTGACAATTAATCTCCCGGTTCAGTGGTGGATAGACAACAACCCGGCCGTTGAGTACGGCAATCGTCACAACATAGGTCGAAGCAAGAAAGGCATGGCGCTCTGCACTCCGTCACTTGATGTAACTATGGATATGCTCTGTGGTGACAACAGCACTTCATCAGCCATATGCCTGATAAATATTCTTGAGGAGGCTGGGTATGATGTATCCGCACCGAAAGCGGAAATTGTTGCGCTCCGCAAGCATCTCGCCAATGTCGAATACGGAATGAAAGCCATTGCTGATGCCTGTAACCGGGCAGGGAATAAAACCATCATCTTCCGCGGAAACAAAGCGGACATTGTAATTAACTAGGCGCATCACCAAATACAACCAAACCCGCTTCGGCGGGTTTTTTATGGGTGAAACATGAGCATTATCGACCTCAACACGGCAGACATATTCAACGCCATCGGCGGCGGTTCTCCGCTATCTATCATTGATAGCGCACTCAGCCCATCCTATGTGATCCGCTATAGCGGCACAGGTTATGTAGCACTGGAGTTCAGCGGCTTGGCGTCTATCCAGCCGAGTGGGCGGGCACAAATAACCAACGCTCCGATTGAGGGTGGGCAGTATCAGTCAATAAACAAAGTGAAAGAGCCATCCCGAGTACGGTGCTCAATCATAATCAATGGCCTAACAGGATTTAATGGAAGCATACCTAATATATTCGACCTAACACTTACGAGTCAGTCTGAGGCGTTACGAACTATTCAAGTAATGCTCAAGACGACCGGATTGTATGACATTGAGACCCCAAAAGAGACACTTGTTAGCTATGACCTTGTAGATCATGCCTATGGAGTAGATCATCAAAAGGGTGTCACATTGCTGGTTGTTTACCTAGAGTTTCAAGAGGTCATGCAACAAGTTGATGTGATTCTTTCCGGAGCACAATCAGAAAATAAACCAACGAATGATCAGATAAGCCAAGGAGTAACCGGCACAGGAGCTAGCTTGCAAAATGGTGGGGCATCGCCATCCACCATAGACGATCTTGGAAAATCATGGTCATCACTAAAAACATCAATAAGCGACGCTTCTGGAAATGCCTCAAGCGCTATCACGGCTGGTTTTCAAAGTGCACTGGATACCGTTAAAAATCCAGTTCTTGAAGTCACCAATAGTGCTGTACAGAAATCTGAAAAGCTAGTCAAAAACATCGTCGAGAATATAACCGGATCCGGGAGGGCATAGAAATGTTAGCCATCTCAATTGAGCCGCAAAAATCCCAGTCTATATCCGTGAGCCTCGATGGTCAGCAGTGCGTGATACGAATGATTCAGCGTGAAAGTTTTATTTATATGGACTTTACGGTAAATGGTAACCCAATCATGCAGGGCGTCCCATGCCTCTACGGTAATAAAATGGTTGGGTATTCATACCTTGGGTTTAAAGGTGATCTTGTTTTCCTTGATAGTGACGGTCAGCAAGACCCCCATTGGGATGGGCTGGGTAAGCGTCATATACTATATTACATAGAGGAGAGTGAACTTGTATAAGCAACATGCACTCCGATTTGAATTTACAAATAAAAAATCATCCTTTGATGGTAATGGAAATAATAAGATTTCCATTGGAAATATAAAATCGACCGTTTCTTTAAATTCAATTGTAGCGGGAAGGTTGGGTGCTGCCGCAGAGATTTCGCTTTTTGGGCTTGGTTTAAAACGAATGTCTGATTTGTCTGGACGCGCTCAAGGGATTATTACAGATGACCAGCAAATAGATGTTGAAATATATGCAGATGAATCATTAGTTTTTTCTGGAGGCATGACGGCATCAATCGCCAACATGAACGAGGCACCTGAAAGCAGCTTGATGATTTCTGCAACAGCCAATGCAAACCTGCAAAGCATGACAGCAAGCCCATTCACTGCTCAGGGCTCGCAAAATATAACAGATGTGATCAGTTCAATTTGCAATGCTGCCGGATACGAAGTTGCATTCAAAGGCATGAAAGGAATGACAACATCAGGAAGTCCTCATTTTGAAGGGAGTGTATTCGATCAGCTAAATCGGGTGTGCTCAGACTACGGGATTTCAATGTCAGTAACTCCACCAAAGAAAGTAGAGTTCTGGCCGTCATCAGAGCAGCGTGATGAAGTAATGCCTTTTATATCCCGAGATTACGGCCTTGTTGGCTATCCGATTTTTTCATCGGGTGGAATGATGTTTCAGACACAATATTCATCACTTCTTAGTATCGGACGATATATTAATATTGAAACCGACTTGCCGTGGGCGAGTGGGGTATATCAATTATCGACGGTAAGGCATGAATTATCATCATGGATGCCAGGCGGTTCATGGCATTCAATTTGCACTGCAAACAGAACGAAAGAAGAAAGGGCGGAGGCTCAGAAAACAAATGGATGATAATTTATTTACTCCAACGAGCGCCCAGGTAAGTGAATCCGAGTCTCTGGAATATATTTTTGAAATGCTGATGTCTGGCCGCTTCTTCATTGAAATAGCAAAGGTGCAGGCAGTTAGAGGAGAGGCACCAAACTTAGTGGTAGATGTTCTTCCTCTGCTTTCAAGAACAGACCGCTCCGGCGCGATGATTGCCAATTCGACACTGTACGAGTTGCCCGTGTTCAGGCTGCAACGAGGTAACAGCGCAATAGTCATGAACCCTGTGGTTGGTGATATTGGGCTTATTGGTGTTTGCGACCGTGATACGTCTTTAATTCGAGCCAATCTGAAAGAGTCGGTGCCAGGCAGCAAAAGAAAGCACAGTAAATCAGATGCCATTTATTTTGGCGGCATACTCAATCAAATCCCGACTCAGTTCATCGAATTTGCAGACGGCGCGATAAACATCACCAGCCCAAACCCGGTAAACATCACCTGCACGAAGGCCAGCGTTACCGCTCCTGACGGCGTGGAGATGACGACGCCATTATTGAAAGTAAGTGGAAGCATTCAGGCTGGCGGGAACATCACGGACAATAGCGGGACGCAATCTGCTTCGCTTAAAACACTCCGCGATAACTACGACGCGCACAAGCACCCTGTTCCGGGTGTTCAGACTGGCGGCTCTACAGTCACATCCAACACAACGGACAAACCGGTATGACCTACAGAACCATGCAATTAGATACATCAACATGGGATCTAACGCTGGATGGTAACGGGAGCATTGCCATCGCTGATGAGTCCTATTCCGTCGCACAGGATGTGGCGAGCGCCTGCCTGGTCTTCTTCGGTGAGTGCTATTACGACAACACACTTGGCATTCCATGGAAAACAGATGTTTTAGGTAAGCGGCCAACGCCAAGCTATGTGGCGCAGAAGCTGCAAACAGAAGCCAAAAAACTTCCCATTGTTGACCAGGCAATCGCGAACGTCTTTTTCGATAAAAACACTCGGCGCATGCGCGGGACTATCCGCGTCACTGACGTAAACGGGAATGTAGCGCAGGCAAATTTATGACGACACTAACGACCGCTGTTCCGGATGTCACAATCACGGAGAATGGCCTTCTTATCCCCGATGTTTCCGACATCCTTTCTGGCCGACTCACTGACATGAGCACTGCGCTGGGTGGTGGTGCCAGTCAGTCATTAAGTTCACCACAGGGGCAAATCGCTCAGTCAGACACTGAAATTATTGCCCAGGTAAATGACAAGTTGCTCTGCCTGTTCAACCAGATGAACCCTGATTTCTCAACAGGCAGGTTTCAGGATGGAATAGGGCGCATCTACTTTCAGGAGCGGATCTCAGCGCAAGGTACGGTGGTCACAGCAACGTGCATTGGCAAGGTTGGCACCACTATTCCGGCTGGTAGCACCGCGGTAGACGAGAATGGGTACATCTATCAAAACATTGATAATGCCGTTATACCCGCACCAGGCTCCATTGATGTGCAGTTCGTCAACACCACGATGGGCCCAATCGCCTGCGGTGCCGGAGCACTTAATCAAATTTATCGCTCTGTACCTGGATGGGATGCGGTTACAAACACAAGCCCCGGTGTTGTTGGTGTCGATGTTGAGTCGAGAATTGCATTCGAAACCCGGCGCAAACAATCTGTGGCCCGAAACAGTCGAAATCAGGATGCTTCCACCCTGGCTGCCATTCTTGCTACGGATGGGGTGTTGGATGCGTATGTATGGTCTAACCGGACGGCGGACACCGTCAATAAGGGCGCGACTAATTACCCTGTACTCGGCCATTCATTATTCATCTGCGTGTATGGCGGGGCTGATGCTGATGTCGCTGAGTCAATTTTCCAGACTTACAACCCTGGCGCAAACATGAATGGGACAACGCATTACACCATTTATGACAACATTAACTATATGGCCCCGTATCCTGAATATGATATGCAATGGTTAAAGGCCACTCCGACACGGGTCTACTTTAAAGTTGAATTGGATAGCTCTCTAAATCCGCCAAGCGATATTACAGCTCAGGTTAAAAATATGATTGTAACCGTATTTAATGGTGGGTATGAGGGGATCGGGAAGGCGAGAATTGGAGCAACAATTAACGCTGGTAAATATTATGCGCCAGTTATTTCTATTTCACCGGATTCAGTAGGAATACTTTCCCTTGAAGTTTCACTGGATGGTTCAACTTTTGGTCCAGCGGTGACAATGGGAATAGACCAGGTTCCCACAATTCAGGAATCAGATATTAATGTAACATTAACGTAAGGGATGAGGCATGTGGCAAGACACCGTTCTTACCCAGTACTCTGCCAGTCAAAAACTTCTATCCATAATTAGCACCTTTGATCAGGCCACCAGTCTTGATGATTTTACGGATGAGTTTATCGCAAGAGTATGGGATTTAACGACTTGTGAGACTTACGGTCTTGATGTGTGGGGAAAGATAGTAAATATTAGCCGGTATATAATTGCGCCTATTGAAAGTACTTCTTTTGGTTTTGGTGAGGCTGATGATGCAAATCCTGATTACCCGACGCCATTCAATGAATCTCCATTCTTTGGCGGCGTTCAAGAGACGACTAATGTAAGGCTAGGCGACGATGCATATCGAACTTTAATATTATGCAAGGCATTTACGAACATTAGCATTGCCACCATACCCGAGATTAATAAGTTTCTTAAAATACTCTTCTATGAAAGAGGGAGAGCTTATTGCGTAAATTATCGAGATATGACTATGGGGATAACGTTCGAGTTTGAACTGGCTCCGTATGAAGAGTCAATTATGACTAACTATGATGTTGTTCCCATCCCTAGCGGTGTACTTATTAATATCAATCAGATCGTGAGTCCATATTTTGGATTCGCTTCAGATGCATATCCATTTAATGATGGAACATTTTACAGAGAATAAATATGAATCGTACCGATGCACCTGTAAAGCAGTCAACCCCGTTCGCTGTTAATGGTCAGCGTGAGCCAATTTTGCCAACCACTCCAGCGGGAGATAGTACAGCATCCTATTCGGATGGGTTCCCGCCAATTACCATGATCCTGAAATCTGCCGGCGGGTTACCTCCGAAAGGTCAGGATATGAATCAGATTTTATTTGAGCTTTCAGCGCTTGCGCGATGGGCCAGTTCAGGCGCAACAAATGCCTGGGATGCTGCATTTTCAACTGCTATTGGCGGCTATCCGATGGGCGCAGTAGTGCTCGGAACCGATGGCACTACGCAATATAAGAACACTGTAGATTCAAACACCACAAATCCAAACACCGGTGGTGCCGGGTGGTTCAATGTAACAACCGGTTATCTCAAGACCGCAAGCAACCTTGGAGAAATTGCAGCCGCTGGATCTACTGCTGTGGCGGCAGCTCTTGCAAACCTTGGACTGAAAACAGCAGCACAGCGTGATGTGGGTACTGGTGCGACTCAAATCCCGGACATGTCTTCATTTACAGGCGCATGGACAGGCGGTGGTGGGACACCAGTAGTTACTGGCGCTGGCTGGCGCAAGGGGCCGGATGGAGTCATTGAGCAATGGGGGGTGTTCGGATTCGGTCCTGATGCTACTGGTACTGACGTGGTATTTCCCACCCCGTTCCCTAGCAGGGTTGAGTCAATTATTCTGACGTTTGCTGATATTCAGGAGACGCAGCTATCACCGACCACCATGCCAGCTATAGGGGTTAATTCTGTAGGCACCGTTCGAACAGGGTTCACTGCGCGAATGTCAGGCAGTGGCGGTTATAACTTATTTTATATGGCTATGGGGAGGTAATATGAAAGAGATAATCAGCAGTGTATATAGCCCATCAGAGAACGCTATTTATCAATCAGCACTCTATAATGAGTATTCCGCAGCGGGAACGTGGCCGAGAGACGGTATCAACATAACTGAAGGCGATGTAAAACAATTCAATGGTGGGAATAAGCCATCCGGGAAGATGCTTGGCTTCGTAAATGAAAAGCTATTATGGATAGATCTTCCACCATTAACTACTGAAGAACTGGCTGTAGCAGCAACAGCCAAGAAAAAACGGTTGATAGCAGAGGCATCAGATGTTATTGCACCGCTGTTAGATGCAAAAGACGGTGGATATATAGATGAAACTGACCTTCCTGTGCTGATTGCCTGGCAGAAATACCGCTACGCGGTGACGAAAGTTGATCCAGCCAAGCCTGTATGGCCTGAGAAACCAGCCGCATAGGAACGTTTAGTGTAAACCTCCTTGATCTACCTTCTGGTTAAAATATACTGTGATTATATACAGTATAAATCAGAAGGTATAATCATGGGCTTCCCATCTCCAGCGCTCGACTTTGCAGAAAAACGCGTCAGTCTCGATGATCATTGCATCACCGTACCGCATGCCACGTATCTTGTGCGGGCTGCGGGTACGCACTGGCGCGCAGGAATCATGAGCGGTGCGTTACTCGTCGTCGATAGCAGCAAGACGCCATGCGATGGTTCGATTGTCGTGGGTACGGTGCAGGGTGAATTCAGGGTATTGAGATTTCGGAAAGTGCCGAACCCTCATCTTGAGGAAATCGACCATCCGGAGAATAAGTTTTCACTGCTGGATGATTTTGAGGATGACGGAGTGTTCGGCGTGGTGACGTGGATACTGAACGATGCCAGGAGTGGAGAGTTCGACGATGTTCCGGTGATGTGATGGGGCATGGATGGGACAAAAAATTAGCGCGAACTCTCATGAACTGTGACCTTTGTTCTGAAAGTTTGCGCTAAGCATCTGTCTTAATGCGTGATGTTCCGTGTATTTCCGTGTTCTACAAAATCAGAGCCTCATATGATGAATATGCAGGTGTAATTACCCTTCATACTTGAAATTGTATCTGTGTTGGCTGCATTCGTTCGTCCGACAAATCTGCCGGGAGCAGATTTGAACGCTGTTAGCAGCGCCCCGAAGGGGTGAGGCCCATGTATGGGCCGAATAATTACTTACTTGAGTAAGCTCATCGGGACTTACTCAATTGCCGCTTTGATACAATTCCAACTATTTTGGTAATTGGGATTTGCTTTTGTGAATTAAGTCAATACAACTAAAGTATGGGATTGAATAATATTTAGATGGTTAAGGTTTCGTGTTTTTCGAGAATAACCATTTTATTGCTGGAAATAACCGTGCTATTTGCTGGGACGCTTTTTAAAACCAGAGTTCCAACGCCAATGGTCACGTTGTCGCCTATCTCAATATCATCACCAATGATGCACGAATGGGCGCCCATATTGACGTTGTTACCCACGTTAAATTTGATATCTACACCATTTTTATTGCTACCAAGGGTACAGAATTGCCGGATGGTAAAATTCTCGCCAATAATACAATTTCTGTTAATAATCATTGAGTTGCCGTGCCATATTTTAAAGCCTTTACCAATCTTTAAATGATAATTCAGTTCGACACCAAACAATCCTTCATTAACCACTCGATTGAGAATCACAAACATCAATGAAAGCGGGTACAGCGCCTTTGTTTTGGCGTGAATAGTTGCCATTCTGAATATTAAAATAATGAGCTTAGATTTGGCAGTGTTGATTTTTAAGTCATATTTTAATGTCGACAAGAAATCACGCATGGCGTTGTTCCATTTTAGGATTATAAGAATAATCTTAATTCATAATTGTTAACTCGCCATTGAGTTTGCGAAATCTTTTCTAAGCTTGATAAGCATTGCACATTTTAGATGAATGGCGAGGGTTTTATCCCTCGCTCTGGTGTTCAGCGTTGAATCAAATAGCGAATAGTTGGGCCGTCTTGTTGAATATCCAGCACCGTATAGCCGTGGTTTTTGGCATCTAAAGGGATGTTATTTATTGACTGCGGGCAGTCGCTCACCACTTCAAGAATTTGGCCTTTCGCTAATTGTGGCATGGCCTCCAGTGTGGCAACTGCCGGGTAAGGACAAGGTTCACCGACCATATCCAGGCGGAAATCTGGTACATAATTGTGGCTCATACGCTCTCCTTAATAGGCTGGCTACTGTGCAGGTTTTTACGACGGAAGAACTGTTTTTCCCAACTGACAATGAACAAAAATGCGGCCAGCAAAAGCAAATAGGTGACCAGTAAACCGCCGAGCGGGCCAAAGGTATCGAGTAAGTTGACTTTGTCCCACTGGGTGGCGAGGGCAGGTGAAATATCGTCCCAGTAGTATGCAAGGATCGTGGAACCGATAACGTTGCCTAATCCTACCCACCAGTAATGAACTTGTCCTTCAACCGCGCGATACATCCAGCCGGTTTCACACCCGCCAGCCAGTACAATCCCAAAACCAAACAACAACCCACCGATGACAGCGTTAGGGCCAGCCCACATAATTTTTGGCGCAACACCAAGCTGAACATAACTGAAGATACCAATAGCACTGACCGCCATACCTAAAATGATTGCTTTCGCCATATGCGTACGACCAGTGATCCACATATCCCGGAATGCCGAGGTAAAGCAGATTTGCGCTCGCTCAATTAACAACCCAAACCCAACGCCAAACAGCATGGCGATACCGAGTTTCGGTTGATTCATCGCGGTAAGTGCGCCCCATCCAACCATACCTGCGAATACCAACATACCGATGCGGAAGCGGCGTTTTGCTTGCTCAGGGCGTTGGGTGAGTGGCGAGGCGGCAGAGACTTTTTGTAGTTTGACGGGAATACGGAACAGCGGGAGAAGGGTGAATTTTGCACCGAACCACGAACCCATCGCAGTCGCTAAGGCGAAGAACCAGGCATGCAGAGAAAACTGGGGAATACCGGTAAAGAATGCCGCCAGATTACAACCCATCGCCAGACGTGCACCAAAGCCGGCAATGATTCCGCCTAACACCGCCTGGATAATACGTATGCGGTGTTGGGGCATCCGCAGTTTCACGTTATTGGCCCACAATGCGGCCGCAAAACATCCACCGAACATGCCGATAATCATCATGCCGTCAATGCGTGTTAAAGGGTTGCCATCAAGATGAATGAGTTTGAAATATCCCCACTCTTCAGCGTGAACACCCATTAATTGCAGAAGCTGCCCACCCCAGCGGGTAAATTCGCCGGTGACAGCCCAGAATGTTCCTGTAAGGCCGAAATAGTAAGTTGAAAGAATACCTGCTGCGATAACGGCGGGCATCGGAGCCCAGAACTTAACCAGATAATTTAATTTGAATTGTTGCCAGGACATTTTCTTACCTCTGAACTCAGAAGGTGATATGTTGCATAAGGGGCTAAAATATATACTCTTTTCCCTTTATCCAAAACCTCTGCAAAACTATTCTTCAAAATACCCCTGCTTTTTATGACAACAATCAAATAACCAGCCTGATCCATTCCTTTCCCCGAACCATGCAGCTGAAAAATGCATTCTCGAATAATTTAATACATATAAGCATTAAAAGACCCGCCGGGGCGGGTCTTTGTCTTTTTGATTATTTTAGATTCGTGCTCAAGTCTGATTTGTTGGAGCAAAAACGCGTTGCGTAGTCGTCAGTCTGAAAGGATTGTGATCGGTATTTTTCACAGTCACTCGCAATATTAAACTTAGCGATGTGTCGTACAGTGTGAAAATACTGGCTATAAAGGTGAACAGACTCCGTTGATTCTTCAACCTCGCTATCCACCATAATGGCGCTCACCACCACAACAACAACCAAGAAAACCACAGCAATCATCCATTTCATTTCTCACGTTCCTGGTTGGTTAAATTTCTGGTAACCCTGGTGATCATCTTTCTTATATGCGTGAGCTTTAGCGAGGAGTCTTAACACCTCTCAGTGGGCGTGTTTTCATTTCTTTGCGCTTTTGCTGATTGCGAGCGCTGCTTTCGACATATACACAGCACAGGATTGCTATTGCTGCAATTATCCATTCCATTACTGTCACTCCGCTGATTACCCTAAAAAATAGGCGCGAAATTTAGCGCCCATATCGTTTGTTTTCTCCTCTTTTTGTGCTGTCGATCACATTTTCAAATTGGTTTTTGCTTAGCGATAAGCATGGCTGATGTCTTCGCTCCAGACTCAGTTTGCTTTTGACGGTGCAAACTGCCGTTTCAGCAGATTGGCAGACGCCGCCTCTTCCCAAAACAGAGAAACACTGGCGAGCTAAGTGCTTTAATGCGAAAATTATTTTTTCTCCGCGGTCAGGATAGATGATGAAGAAGATTGCATTATTGACAGTGTTGCTGGCGTTGAGCGGCTGTGTGCAGGTTGAAAATTACCGCGAAGTGGTGAAAGCACCAGCACCTGCAGGGCTTGCAGGGCTTGCAGGGTACTGGCAGTCACAAGGTCCGCAAAGTGAGATGGTCAGCCCCGAAGCGATAGCGACGCTGGTGGTGACTTCTGCGGGCGATACGCTGGATTGCCGTCAGTGGCAGCGCGTAATGGCTCTGCCGGGTAAACTGATAGTGCGTTCAGACGATTGGTATAACGTCACGAACAAGCGTGAAGTTTATAGCGTAGAGCGCTTCGGAGATACGCTGGAGTATGCGGGGATGACGCTGAAACGTGTTGAGCGTCCAACGCAGGAATGTGCTGATTATTTGCAGAAAAACCCGCTGCAAACCAAATTACCGTAGGGTAGGGTATCCCTCTCCTTATCACTGGAGAGGGAGGTTCCAGACCCATTTATAACACTTCTTCTATCACCCAAACGCTGACACTGCCGCCGTTACAGGCGAAGGTTGCGCTACCGTTGGCATCAGTCGTCACAGTCTCCTGCCGATTGCCCAAATAATCTCGCCAGTTTTTGCCACCGTAATTATCGCCAAGCGTAATGGTTTTCTCGCCTTCATCGCCGTTAGATAACACCACCACGCAACCGGGGTGTTCATCAGTACCGCTGCGGCTGAATGCGATGCAATTAGGACTATCGAAGTAAAGAGTTTGCACACCGTGAGCAAAGAGTTCGCGGGCGTGAATTAAATCATCCAGCTGTTCAATTACGGGCATGTCGATGTGATAAGTCTCGCCATCGCCACCTTCGTCGTCGTAGCTGGCACCGAATAAATCCGGATAGAACACGCTTGGCACGCCATTTTCGCGCAACAAAATAAGCGCATACGCCAGTGGCTTGAACCACGGTTCAACGGGCGCTTCGAGGGATTGCAGTGGCTGAGTGTCATGATTGGCGACAAGGGTAATGGCGTGGAACGGATCGGCTTCTACCAGCGTGCCGGTGAAAATTTGGCTCATGTCATATTCGCGGCCTTGCTTTGAGGCCTGGTGGAATTTCATTTGCAATGGCGCATCAAACAGCATCGTTTTGCCATCCACCTGAGCAATATATTCCTGAAGTTTATCAACTTCGTGCGACCAATATTCCGCGACGATAAACAACGATTGTTCCGCTACTTCCTGAACATGCTCAATCCATTCTTTGTAGAACCATGCTGGAATGTGTTTCACCGCATCAAGGCGGAAGCCATTACAGCCCGTTTCTGCCATCACCCAGCGCGCCCAATATTTCAGTTCTTCCGTCACGGCATGGTTACGGAAATCGATATTCTCGCCCATTAAATAGTCGAAATTACCCAGTTCATCATCAACCTGATCGTTCCAGCCTTCGCCGGTGTAGTCGTTGATGATTTTAAAAATGCCGTCTTCCGTCGGGTTTTCAATGTGGTCAACGCCACTAAAACATTTGTAATCCCAGATAAATTGCGAATATTTACCGGCGCGGACAGGGAACGTGTAGCGTGTCCACGCCTCACATTCGATCACGCCGTCGTCTATCTCATTGCGGTTTTCTTCGTTGACGCGATTCACGCGAATACGTTCTTTTTCGTCCGCGCCCATTTTGTGGTTAACCACCACATCGAGCAGAACGGAGATTTCATTCTCCTGCAGGGCTTTTATCGCGGCCAGTAATTGTGCTTTGTCGCCGTATTTAGTCGGCACAGAACCTTTTTGGTCAAACTCACCGAGGTCAAAAAGATCATAGCTGTCATATCCTACCGAGTAGCCACCGGAACTGCCTTTATAAGCTGGCGGTAACCAAACCATATTGACGCCAATATCATTGAGCGTGGCTGCACGTTCTGCCACTTCAGCCCACAACTTGCCCCCGCCGGGGTAGTACCAATGGAAAAATTGCAACAAGGTTGGATTGCGCATGTACAGGCTCCATAAAGAGGGATCTCAATTATGGATGATATGCCTGGAAATGCCTGGTGCGACAAGCTCAGTCGTTCTCGCACCAGGAATAGAAGATCAGGAAGTGATGTCTTGTTTGTCTTGCGGAGCCAGAATCTGGCCTCCCTGTTTACCATAAGCGGTTAACACGGATTGTTGTATGGAAGATTGCCCTACCAGTTTCGCCAGTTCATCCATGCGTATTTGCAGTAAGCGTTTAATCTCGCTTTCGTTGTCCAGAATATTCTGGAGCACAGGGCTGAGTTGCTCCTGCATCAGCATGGAGAGCTTAATGTCGCTCATGAATTGAGTGAGTTCATGCACCGCGTTAACGTAATCCATTTCACTAGCGATTAATTCGTCCCACATTCCTTTGCGGGCGTTGTTTAGCATCACCTGGCTCTGCTCTAATAATTGCTGATAGCGAATGTACAGTTGCGGTGCGTGGTTCATTAGACTACGTCCTGAATCCGGTTAGGCATCAGAGCAACTTCTTTCCAGGCATCGGCAATATTTCGCAGCAAGTTCTCGACCTCTTCGATCGCGCTGACATCATTGTGTAGATTGGCCTGGAAGATACGTCGCACCATGTAGGTATAAAGAGCGTGCAGATTCTGTGTCAGTTCGTCGTTGCTGGTTTCATCAATGCCGATTTTCAGCCCGTTATCGATGATATTAATGGCTTTAGACAGCGAAAGGCCTTTCCCTTCCAGGTTGCCATCCTGCAAAAAAAGACGCGCACGGACTAACGCGTTGAGCGCACCATCAAACAACATAGTCACTAGTTGTTGCTGGCTGGCACTCATCACCGCGCTTTCCACTTCAATTTTTGCATAGGCCTGAGTCGCTTTTGCCCCGTACATATCTGCTCCTGGATTAATTATTTTTTGCTGGAACTGGTATCAAACTGTTGAGTCAGATAGCTGCTGGTGGAGTTCAGTGAACTCATCATCACGTCCAGTTGAGTAAATTGCGCCTTGTAACGCGCCATCTCTGAGTCAATACGTTCACTGGCTTTGTTGTACTGTGCGGTCAGACTGTTCAGCGTCTTGCTCACACCGTCGGTTGCCGCCTTGATGATTCCGGTGCTGGAGAGCCAACTGGTCAGGTTGTTGCCGATGGTGGTGGTGATGCCGCTGGTTTTACCGTCGCCAACAATCATCTCCTGAACCCCAGACGCATCTTTTTTCAGCGCCGTTTTCAGTTTGTCGCCATCGAGTTCTAACTTTCCGGTGCTCGGGTCTGACGTCACACCGATTTGTGCCAGCGTCTTAAATGATGAACTGCTCTGGGTATTGTTGAGTAACCCTTTGAGTTGCGTCTGGATAGTACGCAAGGTGCTGTCGCCAAGCAGTGCGCCGTTGCTGGAGTCTTGAGCATCGGCTCCCGTATCAACCGCAGTGTATTTGGTTAAGCTGCTGAAGGTGTCCTGCAAGGCGTTATAGGCATCGACCCAGGCTTTGACTGCGGTTTCTGCTTTAGAAGTATCTTTGGTGATGGTCAGCGTTTGGGTGCCGGTGGTGACATTATTCAGATTGAGGGTGATGTCTTCCAGCGCATCGCTGATGGTATTGCTGCTGTTGGTGATTTTAATGTTGTTCACCGTCAGCTCGGCATCTTGCGCGGTAACGCTCTCTTCCATACCGTTCGCGGCATCTGTGCTGGTGCCGTTATAGCCCATAAAGCTTTGCAGGGCGCTGTCACCGCTGACACTCAGGCTCATGGCATTGTCGCCACCGGTATCGTCAGAGGTAATAGACAGACGATATTGGCCGTTGCCGACGTTGATAATACTGGCACTAACACCCGCTTTGGCATTATTGATGGTGTCGCGAATGCCGCTCAGTGAGGAGTTGGCAGCACTAATATCAATGGTGACCGGTTTTTTATCGCCACCTTGTTGAATGGTCAACACGCTGTCGCCGGTGGCAATCGCTGTCTTGCTGTCGGGTTGGGTATTTTTGGTAGTCAGCGTTTGCGATTGCGCCAGTTGAGTGACGTTAATCGTATATTTCCCGGCCACTGCATTACCGGTAGTGGTCGCGCTGAACGCGGTGCTACTGCTGCTGGTTGATGTCGCAGTAAACAGATCGGCTTTATTGAGCGCGGTGTTGGCGGTCTGGAAGCTGACCAGTGCGCTCTTCAGGGTGCCGTAACCGCTCAATTTTGCTGTAAAGGAACTTTGTTGTTTTGAGATTGGTGTTAGCGTCGCTTTTTGTGCTGCCTGCAGGCTATCGAGAATGCTGCTCAGATCCAGACCGGACCCGATCCCCAGCGTAGAAATACTAGCCATATTATTTCCTTAATGTATCGATGCATAAA
The DNA here is from genome assembly GCF_004361975.1 of Buttiauxella sp. JUb87. Taxonomy (NCBI): domain Bacteria; kingdom Pseudomonadati; phylum Pseudomonadota; class Gammaproteobacteria; order Enterobacterales; family Enterobacteriaceae; genus Buttiauxella; species Buttiauxella sp. JUb87. Next base: position 1,004,771 of record NZ_SNVY01000001.1, on the reverse strand, counting down.
ATGAATACCGGGAGTATCGGCCTGGAAAAAACAAAGTTTACGATTAATTTCTTTTTTTTAATGGCAAGAATAGCGGTAGAGGGCGAGAGTATTTCCGGTGCTAAAAATTTTACTGTGAATGTAAAAAAATTCTAAAGGTTGTGGGGGACCAGACGATAACAGGTTTAACGGCAACGAAGCCGACGGGTGGAAACCCAACCCATAAACCGTAGACTTGAAACACAGGAAAAATAAATCATGGCACAAGTCATTAATACCAACAGCCTCTCGCTGATTACTCAAAACAATATCAACAAGAACCAGTCTGCTCTGTCGACTTCTATTGAGCGTCTGTCTTCTGGCTTACGTATTAACAGCGCGAAGGATGATGCTGCAGGCCAGGCAATTGCAAACCGTTTCACGTCCAACATTAAAGGCCTGACTCAGGCTGCTCGTAACGCCAACGACGGTATCTCTGTTGCACAGACTACTGAAGGCGCACTGTCAGAAATCAACAACAACTTACAGCGTGTACGTGAACTGACTGTTCAGGCTTCTACCGGGACTAACTCTGCTTCTGACCTGTCTTCAATCCAGGATGAAATCAAATCCCGTCTGTCTGAAATTGACCGCGTATCTGGTCAGACTCAGTTTAACGGCGTGAATGTACTGGCTAAAGACGGCAAAATGTCTATCCAGGTTGGCGCGAACGATGGCCAGACTATCGATATCGACCTGAAAAAAATCGACTCTACTACACTGGGTCTGAATACTTTTAACGTGACTGGCCCGGTAAGTGCGGCGGGTGAATTTGGTAAAGCGTCAACTGCAACTGCAGTCACTGATTTCACCAAATATTACGGTGCCACTACTCAAGTTGTAGATGCTAAAGTATCAGAAAAAGGTGCAGCAAATGACCTTTCTACTCGTCTGGGCCTGGCAGCTGGCGGCGCGACTTTCGCTGATGATGTTTACGCAGATGATAACGGCAACCTGTTTGCAAAAGTCACTGTCAAGGCGACCACAGCGGCTGAAAGCAACAACTTGAAAGCTAATGGCTTCGATATTGCTAGCGGTGCTCAACAAGATTTTTATGTTGCCGTAGATCCTGAATCTGCCGATGTTTCAACAGCAACAGAAGCCTCGTTTAAAATCGATACCAAAGCCTTGAGCTTGAGCAGCCTGACTTCTGGTTCTACTACTGATCCGCTGGCAAAACTTGATGCTGCTATCGCTTCGGTAGACAAATTCCGTTCTTCTCTGGGTGCGGTACAGAACCGTCTGGATTCAGCGGTAACCAACCTGAACAACACCACCACTAACCTGTCTGAAGCGCAGTCCCGTATTCAGGACGCCGACTATGCGACCGAAGTGTCAAATATGTCTAAAGCGCAGATCATCCAGCAGGCGGGTAACTCCGTGTTGGCAAAATCTAACCAGGTTCCACAGCAAGTACTGTCTCTGCTGCAGGGCTAATCGCCTGATACCTGACCAAACCCTGCCTCGGCAGGGTTTTTTCGTATTAATTGTTATCCATAACCGCAAATAACCCCTCATTTCACCCACTATTCTTGCGATTAAAAACCCTCCAGAAACGGATAATCATGCCGATAACTCAACTAACGCAGGGCTGTTTATCGTGAATTCACTGTATACCTCTGAAGGTGTAATGGATAAACACTCGCTGTGGCAGCGTTATGTACCATTGGTGCGTCACGAAGCATTGCGCCTGCAGGTACGCCTGCCCGCGAGTGTGGAGCTTGACGACCTGCTACAGGCGGGCGGCATCGGGTTGTTGAATGCAGTGGACCGTTATGATGCCCTGCAAGGAACGGCATTTACTACCTACGCGGTGCAGCGCATCCGTGGGGCGATGCTTGATGAGTTGCGCAGCCGTGACTGGGTGCCACGCAGCGTCAGGCGTAACGCTCGCGGTGTTGCGCAGGCAATGGGTCAACTGGAGCAAGAGCTGGGCCGTAATGCCACTGAAACTGAAGTGGCAGACCGGTTGGATATCCCGCTCAACGAATACCGTCAGATGTTGCTCGACACCAACAACAGTCAACTTTTCTCTTATGACGAGTGGCGTGAAGAGCATGGCGATAGTATCGAACTGATTACTGAAGAGCATCAGCAGGCGAATCCACTACAACAACTGTTGGAAGGGAATCTACGCCAACGCGTAATGGACGCCATCGAGGCGCTTCCGGATCGTGAAAAGATGGTGCTGACCCTTTACTACCAGGAAGAGCTGAATCTGAAAGAGATTGGCGCGGTACTGGACGTTGGGGAGTCGCGCGTCAGTCAGTTGCACAGCCAGGCGATTAAACGCTTACGCACCAAGCTCGGTAAGTTGTAGGCCGTACATTATAATACGTCCGGGATAACATCATGACGGTGCAGAACTTAAAAAAGCGTCCTTTAAGCCGCTATTTAAAAGACTTTAAACACACACAGACCCATTGTGCTCATTGTGCGAAATTGCTCGACAGAATTACGCTCACCCATCGTGGCGAGATCGTCAGTAAAACGGCTATCGCGCAGCTTGATACGTTAATTGATGAACACAGCTGGCAGATTGAACGCCCGTCCTGGGCGGCGTTGTGCCGTTTTTGCGGCGATTTATACTGCAAAGAGCAGGATCACTATTTCGATATTATCGGCTTTAAAGAATACCTGTTCGAACAAACCGAGATGAGCCATGGCACCATCCGTGAATACGTGGTGCGCTTGCGCCGTCTGGGTAACTATTTATCTTCACAAAACGTTCCACGGCCTTCTTCGCCTGCCGCTTACCTCGACGACTCATTTGATGCGTGGTTGCCGCCAACCAGTACCAACAATTACCGTATTGCTCTGCGCAAGTACGGGCAATTTCAAACCCTCAATCAAAATATCACTGCCCATTACCAGGAAAATAAATCAACTTCTGATATATATTAAAATGGCATAAGTTGTAGCACAGTGGTTTTGATTGATTATATTAAGTCGCTACAATACAACAATAATATCGACATTCGGGGTAACTATGAAATTAGCAATGGTGGGGCGTCAGGCGCTGATGGGCGTGCTGGCTGTGGCATTGGTTGCAGGTGCGAGTGTTAAAACCTTCGCCGCCGAAAATTTACTGGCAAAAGTCAAAGAGCGCGGCACGCTGCTGGTTGGGCTTGAAGGGACTTATCCTCCATTCAGCTTTCAGGGTGATGACGGCAAACTGACCGGTTTTGAAGTGGAATTTGCTGAGCAGTTGGCACAGCATTTGGGCGTAAAAGCCTCACTGAAGCCGACCAAATGGGATGGCATGCTGGCGTCGCTGGACTCTAAACGCATCGACGTGGTGATTAACCAGGTGACCATTTCTGATGAACGTAAGAAGAAATACGATTTCTCTACGCCATACACCGTTTCAGGTATTCAGGCGTTGGTGAAAAAGGGTAACGAAGGCAGCATTACTGGGCCGGATTCCCTGAAAGGCAAAAAAGTGGGTGTGGGTCTGGGGACTAACTACGAAGAGTGGTTGCGCGCCAATGTGCAGGGCGTTGACATCCGTACTTATGATGATGACCCAACGAAATATCAGGATCTGCGCGTAGGCCGTATTGATGCGATTCTGGTCGACCGCCTGGCCGCGTTGGACCTGGTGAAGAAAACCAAAGATACCCTGGCGGTAGCGGGCGATGCGTTCTCACGTCAGGAAGCTGGTGTTGCAGTGCGTAAAGGCAACGAAGACCTGGTCGAAGCGATTAATAAAGGTATTGCTGAGATGCAGAAAGATGGCTCACTGGCCAGGCTTTCCGAAAAATGGTTTGGTGCTGACGTCACCAAATAATTAATTTGGGATGCCCAGGGCGGATTAGCGTAAGCGACATCCGCCTTTTTTATTTGTATTTGCCAGCATTTTGTCAGGCTGGTGCATAATGAATAAATCTGGATTTTATTCAAAGTGTAATGGAGTTGCTCATGTCTCTGCACAATCTGACGCGATTTGCGCGTCTGGAATTTATCGGCGCTCCGACGCCACTCGAATATTTGCCACGTTTTTCCGATTACCTTGGCCGCGAAATCTATATTAAACGTGACGACGCCACGCCGATGGCGATGGGTGGAAATAAGCTGCGTAAACTTGAATTCCTGGCGGCAGATGCGTTGCGTGAAGGTGCCGACGTGCTGGTTACCGCTGGGGCGATTCAGTCAAACCACGTGCGCCAGACCGCGGCAGTTGCGGCAAAACTCGGCCTGAAGTGCGTCGCACTGCTGGAAAACCCAATTGGTACCCAGGCGGAAAACTATCTCACTAACGGCAACCGTTTGATGCTCGACTTGTTTGATGTCGAAATAGAAATGTGTGATGCGCTACATTCGCCGGATAGCCAACTGGAAGAAATTGCCCTACGTCTCGAAGCGCAAGGCTTTCGCCCGTATGTGATTCCTGTTGGCGGCTCGAATGCGCTGGGCGCTTTGGGCTATGTGGAAAGTGCGCTGGAAATCGCGCAGCAGTGCGAAGGTGCAGTCAATGTTTCATCGGTGGTGGTCGCTTCAGGAAGTGCCGGGACGCATGCCGGGCTGGCGGTTGGCCTCGAGCAAGTCATGCCTGATGTTGATTTAATCGGCGTCACCGTTTCGCGTTCGGTTGCCCAGCAGTTGCCTAAAGTGGAAGCGTTGCGGCAGGCGGTCGCGCAATCGCTAAGTGTCAGCACGTCAAACCCAATACATTTATGGGATGATTATTTCACTCCGGGTTATGGCCATCCTAATGAAGAAGGACTTGAAGCCATTAAAATTTTGGCGCGCCTCGAAGGGATCTTGCTGGATCCGGTTTATACCGGCAAAGCGATGGCCGGGTTAATTGATGGAGTGGCCCAGAAGCGTTTCAAAGACGAAGGCCCGATAATCTTTATTCATACCGGTGGTGCGCCTGCGTTATTTGCTTACCATCCACATGTTTAATGAGATTTTGAAGGGCGACACCCATTTGGGTGTATTACAAGAATAAAAAGACAGACAGGGTGTAATTCAAGTATGCATGAAAGTATTCAACTGGTGCTGGATTCGGCACCGTTTCTGCTTAAAGGTGCCGTCTTTACGCTGCAACTCAGTATTGGCGGCATGTTCTTTGGGCTGATACTCGGTTTTATGTTGGCGTTGATGCGTTTGTCACCGTTTTGGCCGTTCTCCTGGCTATCGCGTTTTTACGTGTCGATTTTTCGCGGTACGCCGTTAATCGCGCAGCTGTTTATGATCTATTACGGTCTGCCGCAGTTTGGTATTGAGCTGGATCCTATTCCTGCGGCGATGATCGGTTTGTCGCTGAATACCGCGGCTTATGCTTCCGAAACCTTGCGTGCGGCGATTTCGTCTATCGAAAAAGGGCAGTGGGAAGCCGCAGCGAGTATCGGTATGACGCCGTGGCAAACCTTACGTCGGGCGATTTTACCGCAGGCGGCTCGTGTCGCATTGCCGCCGCTGAGCAACAGTTTTATCAGTCTGGTGAAAGACACGTCCCTTGCGGCCACTATTCAGGTTCCGGAATTGTTTCGCCAGGCGCAGCTTATTACCTCGCGTACCCTCGAGGTATTTACCATGTATCTCGCGGCGTCATTGATTTACTGGGTAATGGCAACGGTGCTTTCTTCGTTGCAGAACTACTTTGAAAATCAGTTAAATCGCCAGGACAGGGATCCCAAATGAGCGCAATCGACGTAAAACAACTGGTCAAAAAATTCCACGGGCAGACCGTGCTGCATGGTATCGATCTGGAAGTGAAAGCGGGCGAAGTGGTGGCGATTATCGGGCCAAGTGGCTCCGGTAAAACCACCTTGCTGCGCTGCATAAATTTGCTGGAACAACCCGAGTCCGGCACCATCAAGGTCGGAGAGATTTCCATTGATGCGGCGCAATCATTGAGTAAGCAGAAAAATCGAGTGCGCGAACTGCGCCAGCATGTTGGGTTCGTGTTTCAAAGCTTCAATCTTTTCCCGCATCGGACGGTGATTGAAAATATCATCGAAGGGCCCGTGATTGTAAAAGGCGAACCGAAAGAAGAAGCTATAGTGCGGGCGCGTGAGTTGCTGGCGAAAGTTGGCCTAAGCGGTAAAGAAACCAGCTATCCGCGTCGTCTTTCCGGCGGCCAGCAGCAGCGTGTAGCCATTGCGCGCGCATTGGCGATGCGCCCGGAAGTGATTCTGTTTGATGAACCGACATCAGCGCTTGACCCTGAGCTGGTGGGTGAAGTGTTGAGCACGATTCGCCAGCTTGCGCAAGAAAAACGCACCATGGTGATCGTGACGCATGAAATGAGCTTTGCGCGTGATGTTGCAGACCGTGCCATATTTATGGATCAAGGCCGTATTGTTGAGCAGGGGCCTGCACGTGAATTGTTTGCTAATCCTCAACAACCACGCACTCAGCAATTCCTGGAAAAATTCCTCACCCAGTAATTCGTATGGCCCCACTTTTGGGGCCATTATTAAAATATTTATAATATTGATAAATGTGATAGCGTTTGGCATTACATTTGGAAATGATATTAGTGTCAGGAGAAATGCCAGACATAATGGATGATCGCAACTTTTTTAGCTGGCGGCAGGATGCGCTGAATATCTTCCAGTCTGTTACGCAGGCTGACGAAATAACTAAAATCCTACATCAGCAAACGGAGTCGCTGGAATTTGACTATTACTCTCTGTGTATTCGTCACCCAGTGCCATTTACTCGTCCCAAAACGTCATTAAGGTCGACATATCCTCAGCCGTGGCTCGATCATTATCATGCTGCAAATTATTTTGCGATTGACCCGGTTTTGCGTCCTGAAAATTTCATGCGTGGGCATCTGCGCTGGAATGACGAGCTTTTTAGTGGTACTCAGGATTTCTGGGATGCGGCACGGGATCACGGCTTACGGCGTGGTATAAGCCAGTGCGTGATGGCGCCTAATCGTGCATTGGGGTTTTATTCAGTCTCGCGTACAGCGGGGAAAGGCAAAATTATGCCTGACGATGAATTGCAACTACGTCTGCAATATTTAGCCGAACTGAGTTTAATGACTTTAACGCGGCTTAATGATTCATCCATGGCCGCCATGCCATTAAAGCTTAGCAAACGTGAGCGAGAAATATTGCAATGGACGGGCGAGGGGAAAACGTCATCAGAGATCGCCATTATTTTATCGATATCAGAAAATACTGTGAATTTTCACCAGAAAAATATGCAGAAGAAATTTAATGCGCCAAATAAAACGCAAATTGCCTGTTATGCTGCAGCGATTGGGATAATTTGAAGGACGAGTTTTAACGAGGGAAGTCAACGAAGCGGCTGGAGAAACTGAATTCATCCAGCCGTCGCGATTCGATTACTGACGGTAAGCCTGTTTAATTTGCTTAACAGTATTACCAAAAACGTCTGCGTGTGCCGGGTCTTCCATTTGAGCGATTTGCTTTTCCATTTTAATGATAACTTTGCCTGCATCGGCCTGACCCATGGCTTTCAGCATCTGAGTCAGCATAGCTTTCAAGCAGGTGACTTCAATAGCCAGTTCACTACTGTTGTCTGCGGTGGAAAAATCAGGAGTGCTCATTTGTGTTCCTCGGTCTTGGTTGGTACACCGTTGTTTCGTGTAACGGTTTCTTAAGGCGGCGGAGTATAACACAGTCGTAAACCATTTTATTAGTGGTTACGTGAAGGCCGTAACATGCTTACGGTGCAAAGTGTGTATTTGTTTTAATTTTGTTTATTTTTGGTTAAAAAAAATACTTCCACGATCTTTATTTAATCCTTTTAATGGGCGTGAATTATAGTTTTTTTAAATATGAAAAGCGTTTTTACTATTTATAACTATGAAATGAGTCTGTTTTCTGTCCAGTATCCACTGTACATTTAAATTTCCAGCACGGCATGAGATTCCGAAAATCTGTTTTTATAATTTAAAGTTACCTGAAAACCCGTTAATATGGCTCAGTAATTTTAGCAGCGTAATCCCTATTCTGGAGAGGTCCCCTTGATCAACGTACTTCTTGTTGATGACCACGAACTGGTGCGCGCAGGGATACGACGCATTCTTGAAGATATCAAAGGGATCAAGATATCAGGTGAGGCAAATTGCGGCGAGGATGCCGTAAAATGGTGCCGTAGTCATCCGGTTGATGTTGTCCTGATGGACATGAATATGCCGGGAATTGGTGGCCTGGAAGCCACGCGTAAAATCGCGCGATATTCAAACGATATCAAAGTGATTATGTTGACAATACACACCGAGAATCCACTACCTGCAAAAGTGATGCAGGCGGGTGCCGCTGGATATTTAAGTAAAGGTGCAGCGCCACAAGATGTGGTTAATGCGATTCGTTCGGTCAATGCCGGGCAGCGCTACATTGCGTCAGATATCGCCCAACAAATGGCATTAAGCCAGATTGAACCGGAGAAAACAGACACGCCATTTGCGAGTTTGTCTGAGCGTGAATTACAGATTATGTTGATGATAACCAAAGGCCAAAAGGTCAATGAGATCTCAGAGCAGCTTAATCTTAGCCCTAAAACGGTTAACAGTTACCGTTACCGCATGTTTAGTAAACTGAATATCAGTGGCGATGTTGAACTGACACACCTGGCCATTCGTCATGGTTTATTTAGTGCGGAGACATTAATAAGTAGTGAGTGAAATCTTTGACCCGCGAGCGTTTCTTAAAACCGTAACCAGTAAACCTGGTGTCTATCGTATGTATGACGCCAGTGATACGGTCATTTACGTCGGTAAAGCCAAGGATCTGAAGAAACGCCTGTCGAGCTACTTCAGGAGCAATCTTGCCAGCCGTAAAACAGAAGCGCTGGTGGCCTTAATTCAGCATATTGACGTGACGGTGACTCACACCGAAACAGAAGCGTTGTTGCTGGAACACAATTACATCAAGCTGTATCAGCCGCGTTACAATGTGCTGTTGCGTGATGACAAATCCTATCCCTTTATTTTCCTTAGTGGCGATACTCACCCGCGGCTTGCGATGCATCGTGGAGCGAAACACGCCAAAGGGGAATATTTCGGGCCATTCCCTAATGGCTATGCTGTCCGCGAAACACTGGCGCTATTGCAGAAAATCTTCCCGATTCGCCAGTGCGAAAACAATGTTTATCGCAATCGCTCGCGCCCATGCTTGCAATACCAAATTGGGCGCTGCCTGGGGCCTTGTGTGGCGGGCTTAGTCAGTGAAGAAGAGTATGCCCAGCAGGTGGAATATGTCCGTTTGTTCCTGTCCGGTAAAGACGATCAAGTTCTGAATCAGCTGATCGCTAAAATGGAAGAGGCAAGCAAAAACCTGGCGTTTGAAGAGGCCGCGAGAATACGCGACCAAATTCAGGCGGTACGTCGCGTGACTGAAAAACAGTTTGTTTCCAATACTGGCGATGACCTGGATGTGATTGGCGTGTCGTTCGATGCCGGCATGGCATGTGTGCATGTGCTCTTTATCCGCCAGGGTAAAGTTTTAGGTAGCCGAAGTTATTTCCCTAAAGTGCCAAACGGCACAGAACTCGCTGAAGTCGTCGAAACTTTTGTTGGTCAGTTCTATTTGCAAGGCAGCCAGATGCGTACCTTGCCTTCTGAAATCCTGCTTGATTTCAATTTGCCGGATAAAACCTTGCTGTCAGATTCTTTGACGGAACTGGCGGGGCGGCGTATTAATGTGCAGACCAAACCACGCGGCGACCGCGCGCGGTATCTCAAACTGGCCCGTACTAATGCGGCCACGGCGCTTGTGACTCGTCTGGCGCAGCAATCCACCATTCATCAACGCTTAGCAGCCTTAGCCAGCGTACTGGAGTTGCCCGCAATCAAACGCATGGAGTGCTTCGACATCAGCCACACTATGGGCGAGCAGACCGTGGCTTCCTGTGTGGTTTTTGATGCCAACGGTCCATTGCGCGCTGAATATCGACGCTACAACATTGAAGGCATTACACCAGGCGATGATTATGCGGCGATGAACCAGGTGTTGCGCCGTCGCTATGGTAAGGCGATTGATGAGAGCAAAGTGCCTGATGTCATTCTGATTGATGGTGGCAAAGGGCAGTTGGGGCAGGCAAAAACCGTGTTTGCAGAACTCGATGTTCCGTGGGATAAAAACCATCCGCTGTTACTGGGCGTGGCAAAAGGCGCCGATCGCAAAGCGGGGCTTGAAACCTTGTTCTTTGAACCGGAAGGGGAAGGGTTTTCACTGCCGCCAGATTCACCCGCGCTGCATGTCATCCAGCACATTCGTGATGAATCACACGATCACGCTATTTCCGGGCATCGCAAAAAACGTGCAAAAGTAAAAAATACCAGTGCGCTGGAGACCATCGAAGGCGTTGGCCCAAAACGTCGCCAGATGTTGTTGAAATATATGGGTGGATTGCAACCATTAAAGAACGCATCCGTAGAAGAAATCGCAAAAGTGCCGGGTATCTCGCAAGCGTTGGCAGAAAAGATCTTCTACTCGTTGAAACATTAAGGCCTCTGTAGCAACATAGAGACAATTTCCACTTACGACAGACAGTTAACCAGCACTATGCAATTTAATATCCCAACATTGCTTACTCTGTTTCGTATCATCCTTATCCCATTCTTTGTGCTGGCTTTTTATCTGCCGTTTAGCTGGGCGCCATTCCTGTGTGCGTTTATCTTCTGGTTTGCCGCAATCACTGACTGGTTTGATGGTTTTCTGGCGCGTCGCTGGAACCAAAGCACACGTTTTGGTGCCTTCCTTGACCCGGTAGCCGATAAAGTCATGGTGGTCGTCGCTCTGGTGCTGGTGGCTGAACATTACCATGCCTGGTGGGTGACGCTGCCTGCGGCAACCATGATTGCTCGTGAAATCATTATTTCTGCTTTGCGCGAATGGATGGCTGAAATCGGCAAACGCAGCAGTGTTGCCGTTTCCTGGATTGGTAAATCCAAGACCATGGCGCAAATGCTGGCGCTGATTGGTATGCTATGGCGTCCAAACATGTGGATCGAATACGCGGGGATTGGTCTGTTCTTTATCGCAGCAGTGTTAACATTCTGGTCAATGTTCCAGTACCTGAAAGCGGCAAGTAAAGACTTGCTCGATAACTCTGGCGTTTAATCTTTTCCAGCAACCAGTCTCACATTTCAAATTAACGAGAGTTATCTATCCTGACGGTAACTCTCGTACTCCGCTCTACGGTAACCTTTGGTGCCTTCTCCCGGTCCTGCATGATTCACGCTCAACACTACCGACTATAATCTCGCTTAGGTCAGAATAAACAAGGTGCAGGTGTTCTTATGCGGTTTGATATTATCGACTTACGGCTGTTTCTGAACGTTTATAAAGCGGGAAGCATCACCGGTGGTGCTGTGCTGTCGAACCTGACGTTGCAGTCGGCAAGCGAGCGTATCCGTGGTATGGAGGGGGAGTTGGGTGTCGAGCTGTTTAGCCGCTCCAGAAAAGGGGTCAAGCTATCTGACGCTGGGTTTTCGTTGGTCAACCATGCCAATATTGTGTTGCAACAAGTTGAGCACATGCGCAGTGAATTACATCAATACGGCAAAGGGTTACGCGGGCATATCAACCTGCTGTGCAATTCATCGGCGCAGAACGAATTTTTACCCCAGTTGCTGGGTTCTTATTTAAGCCTTAAACCCAATATTTCTGTTTCTGTTAAAGAAATGCTCAGCTATGACATAGTCGCCGCTATTAAAAATCAAATGGCCAATTTAGGCATTGTTGCTGACTCAACAGAGCTGAACGGCCTGGTATCATTACCGTTCCGTGATGATGAATTAGTGGTGTTTGTGCCCGCCAAAAGCGATTGGCATGATAGCGAGAGTATTGCTTTCCGGGATATTGTCACTGCTGAATTTACGGGATTATCTGAGGGGAGTGCGCTTCAGGATCACATTGAAGGGCATGCCAAAAAGCTGGGATATCGTATTAGCTATCGCGTTCGTATGACAACATTCGATGCCGTGATGCAAATTGTCGACAGTGGCGTCGGCATTGCTATTATCCCGAGGCGTGCCGCCGAGCGATTTAATTCCATGAATGGCAGCAAAATTATCCGTTTAACCGATAGCTGGGCTGACCGCAAACTCATCATTTGTGCCCGGGATTTTACTGAACTGCCTGGATACGCGAAAGAATTCGTTGATTTCCTGACACAACGTCAGAATGATTCATAACTGTTATTTTATCGTCATATAAATTCCAAGTGCGATAAGCCCGATAAAAAAACAGCGGCGGAAGGCGAGTTCACTGATCACTTTACGCAAGTACTGGCCTGCATACATTCCTGCGATTGCAGGAATCAACGCAACGGCAGACAGATAATAATCAACGTGAGCCAGTTTACTGTCCAATGACAGATGAATGGCTAAGGCAATCGTTGATGCTGTGAAGGCTAATCCGAGAGCCTGGATAAGATCATTTTTATTTAACTGGAGCGATTGTAAATAGGGTACTGCCGGAATCACAAAAACACCGGTTGCTGCGGTAATGGTACCGGTAATATAGCCTGCTACAGGTGATAGCCATTTTTCTGATTGAACTGATGATGGCAACCTTTTAGCGATAAGCCCCCAAAGACCGTACATAATAAGCACAATACCCAATGCCGTTTCTGTCCACGATGATGCAGACGTTAATCCAGGTAAGAGGCTAAATAATGTACCAATGAAAATGCCTGCTATAAATCCCCATAATCTTTTAATTAAATTGATGAATGTTGGCCCGGTAAATAACTGCCATATATTTGTAACCAGAGAGGGTAAAATTAGCAAGCCCGCAGCGCTGGCGGGCGTCATGACGACAGTTAATAATCCCATTGCTATTGTGGGTAAACCCAAACCAATAACACCTTTTACAATGCCAGCCAGCAGGAATACACAAATGATAGTAATCAATTTAATCCCTCGGTTATAACAAACTGGATAACAAAATATTAAATTGAGCGGTAATTTCTGTATATGAGTATTTAGCTGAGGATGTATCAGGGAAAAACTTATTTAACAAGAAGATGCAGACCTGAGGGAACGGAAGGATTTAGCGCGGATCTATAAAGCAAAAAGCCCGCTTAGTTTCCTAAGCGGGCTTCTTAAATTTGGCTCCTCTGACTGGACTCGAACCAGTGACATACGGATTAACAGTCCGCCGTTCTACCGACTGAACTACAGAGGAATCGGTTAACGGGGCGCATAGTAACGAGCGGCCGCAGGGTTGTCAAAGGCTGTTTAGATGAAACATGATTGATTGCTGGTTTAATCAGCAAAAAGAAGAAAAGAGCCGCAAAAACACGGCTCTTTGGCGTTTTTACAGGCGTTGCGTTCTGACTGGCGCAGTGGCTTCAATCAACCATGGTCGCGCTTCGCCAGAAACCAGTGGCGATAATGTTTCGCGTACTTGCTGATGGTACTCATCAAGCCAGGCAATCTCTTGCTCGTTCAGCAGTGACAAGTCAACCGCGCTTAAATCTATTGGGATAAGCGTTAGCGAGGCGAACTGACAGAAACCCGGACGTGAAGCGATGACTTCAACCTGGTTCTCAATGCGAATGCCGTGACTTCCTGCGAGGTAATATCCCGGTTCGATGGTCAGAACATTACCCGGCAACATTGGCCATGGGTTCACTTTCTTCGCCATACGATGCGGGTTTTCGTGAATCAGCATGCAGTGGCCGACACCGTGACCGGTACCGTGGTCATAATCCAGACCCAGTTCCCACAATGGACGACGTGCAAACGCATCGATTTGGTGCCCCTGGGTGCCTTGCGGGAATTGCAGTGTAATCAGCGACAGGAACCCTTTTAACACCGCGGTGTAATGCAGGCGGCGTTGAGCGTCCAGTTGCCCAAAGTTCATGGTCCGCGTGGCATCCGTGGTGCCGTTGTAATACTGGCCGCCGGAATCGTTGAGATAAAACTCTTTACTGGTGATCGCAAAGTTGGTTTCCGGCGCACTGTGGTAGTGGCACATTGCCGCGTTACTCGCAGACGCGGAAATAGTGCCAAAACTTTGCTCCCAGAAGTTGTTACATTCCTGACGGAAAGCGAGTTGCTTTTCCTGGGCTTCAAGTTCGGTAATCGGCTTACCTGCCGCTTCACGCAACGGGACTTCATGGCTCAGCCAGGCGAGGAAATTCACCCATGCTGCGCCATCTTGCACGTGGCTTGCACGGAAGCCCTCCAGCTCAGTGCTGTTTTTGTTCGCTTTCATCAGCGTAACAGGATCCGCCTGCCACTTGATTTCCCCGCCACCTTGTTCAACCGCAAAGCGCACGGCAACCCCGGCATTGTCACCATCGAGCAAGAAGCGTTTTCCCGCCGCAAGCTGCGCACAACGCGCGAGAAACGCATCAGCAGGGTGGATCTTAAGCGAGCCGAGCAAGGTGTTATCAAGCTTTGGCAGTTTGGCTTCATCAACAAACCATTCCACGTCACCGTCATTTTTGACCAAAGCAAAAGAGAGGGGGACTGGGCTCATGGAAATATCGGAACCGCGAACATTAAGCAGCCAGGCGATGTTGTCTGGCAAAGTCAGGGCCAGATAGTCCACGCCCTCACGCTTCAAGGCTTCTGCAACGCGCGCGCGTTTTGATGCGGTGGATTCACCGCTAATGTCATCCGGCATGTGGTGAATAACCCCGCGAGGTGCCGCCGGGCGATTTGTCCAGATGTCGTTAATCGGATCATCATTGACGGCAACCAGATCACAACCGCTGGTACGCAGTTGTTCATATTGGCTGTTTACGAACAGCATCGGCTCAAACGCGATGCGTTTACCAGCAGGCAGATTCTCGTGTATCCAGAGGTGGATTGGTTCGTCGTGCAGGTGATGAATTTCAAACTCGCTGAGGTTGACTTGCTGACGCGCCTGAACCTGGTAGCGCCCGTCAACAAACAGTAGCGCGCGGTCGGCTAAAATCAGAGCCAGGCCCGCTGAGCCATCAAAACCACTGATAAATTCAAGCTTGGTGTCATAGGGGGCACAGTACTCACTTTGATGCGCATCGGCTCGAGGGATAAGCATGCCATCAAGTTCACGTTCTTTTAGCAGGCTGCGTAACGCAGCCAGAGGTGATGTGGGTTGCATTATTTTTCTCTTATCGGAAAGGTGGCTCATTAAATGTTCTTAATTTGCGCGAGTGCAGGCGTTCACCTTCAGCTCGCAGCAGGTCAATGGCGCAGATGCCAATTTGCAAATGCTCCGAAATTGCCCCTTCATAGAAGCGGTTTGCCTGACCGGGCAGCTTTATTTCACCGTGCAGCGGTTTATCGGATACGCACAGCAAAGTGCCATATGGCACGCGGAAGCGATAACCTTGCGCGGCGATGGTGGCACTTTCCATATCAATTGCCACCGCGCGGCTCAGGTTGAAACGCAGGGCTGAAGCCGAATAACGCAGTTCCCAGTTACGATCGTCAGTTGTGACGACAGTTCCGGTACGCAAGCGCTGTTTAACTTCCTCGCCCGGCATGCCACTGACCAGTTTAGTCGCGTCGTACAAAGCGCGCTGAACTTCGGCGATACTTGGAATCGGAATGTCCGGCGGCAGCACGGCATCCAGCACATGATCGTCGCGCAGATAAGCGTGAGCCAGCACATAGTCGCCAATCGACTGGCTTTCACGCAGACCACCGCAGTGGCCAATCATCAGCCAGGCCGCCGGGCGTAATACCGCCAGATGGTCACAAATATTTTTGGCATTTGATGGCCCAACGCCAATGTTAATCAGCGTGATCCCGGTGCCGTTGGCATCAATCAAATGCCAGGCTGGCATTTGATGTTTTTTCCAGGCGAGATCGGAAATGGCTTCTTCAGGAGCCTGGCTATCGGCGGTTAACCACACGCCACCGGCACAAGACAGCGCAACATAAGGACTTTCCGGGTCAAGAATTTGCTGGCAGCCCCAGCGTACAAACTCATCGACATAACGGGTGTAGTTGGTAAACAACACGAAGGGCTGGAAGTGCTCAACCGGCGTACCGGTGTAATGGCGCAGGCGAGCGAGCGAGAAATCCACACGACGCGCGTCAAAATGGGAAAGCGGGTAGTACTCAGTCGGGTGGAACAGGCCATCCGCTGTTTCATCGCCAATTTGTGCCAATTCAGTGGTTGGGAAATGGCGTGGTAAACCGGCACTCATCGAACGGTCGAGCGACAAACTCGAACCATCAATCACATACGGATACGGGATTTCATGCAGCGATAAACCGACTTCAATCTGCGCACCATAATCTTCATAAAGTAGTGTTAATTGTTCGGCGAGATAATGGCGAAACAGTGCAGGGCGGGTAACGGTGGTGGTATAGCTGCCGGAATGAGTGAAGCGAGCATAGGCGCGTGTTTTGTTGGGGTGTTTGATGGTGCCATCCCAACTGACGCGTAACTCCGGGTAGACAAATAATCCTGCGGCACGCTTTTGTATTTCGGGTAAGGTGCCGTTTTCAACGTACTGGGCAATGGCGTCACGCAATGCGTTGACCGAAGCATCGTACAGCTCCTCTAATTTATCGAGGGCCTGGTTCGGGGTAAGGGCAGTGTCGGCTGTCTGATGCGTCATCTTATCTCCTTATCCTGCAGATTTACGCAGGGCTGTTTCGATAGTATGTCATCGGAGGGAGAGAACGGAAGGGGGCGGCAGAGCCTGTAAAGCAAAAAGCCTGCTTAAATTAGCAGGCTTCAGATTGCTGACAAAGGGTGATAAATGTGTTTTGTAGGGTGGATAAGCGTTAGCGTCATCCACCATTTACGCCCGTTGTGTCGGATGACGCTGCGCTTATCTGACCTATGAGGTTTCATAAGGATTTGTTTTTGTAGGGTGGATAAGCGTTAGCGTCATCCACCATTTACGCCGTTGTGTCGGATGACGCTGCGCTTATCTGACCTACGAGGTTTCATAAGGATTTGTTTTTGTAGGGTGGATAAGCGCTAGCGTCATCCACCATTTACGCCGTTGTGTCGGATGACGCTGCGCTTATCCGACCTACGAGGTTTCATAAGGATTTGTTTTTGTAGGGTGGATAAGCGCTAGCGTCATCCACCATTTACGCCGTTGTGTCGGATGACGCTGCGCTTATCTGACCTATGAATAAGTTTGTCATCAGTCTCAAGCCTGCTTAAATTAGCAGGCTCTTGAACTACACCCGTTCGATTTTTGCCGGAAGCCCCTGTCTGACTGACGCTCCGGAAACCCAGTCCAGCCAGGTATTGGTGACCTTACGCGTTGGGTCAGCAAACCCTAAATCATTCAGGTTAACTCCCGCTTTTATCTGCGTATCCACCGCCATAGCTTCTCCGTCGAGATAATGTTGCGCGGCACCTATTTCCCGGTGCCCGTAACCGTGCTCAATGGCGATGACGCCAGGCATCACGCCGTGGAGCAAACTGATTTGTGCCTCAACGTGCCCGCCAGGTGTGGTGATGCGCGCAGTATCACCGTGGGTCAAACCGTAACGTTTACCGTCCTCAGGATTCAGCGCCACCAGGTTAGTGGGTTTGAGATGATGTAAGCGCGGGATCACCGTAGAGGCGCTGGCCATGGTATTAGATTTAAAAGAAATGAGCTTCAGTGGCCACTGCTGCACTGGGAATATGTCGTCAACTGAGCGCCCGTCAGACAACCGTGAAGGATACCAGGCCGGACAGCCGCTGTAGCGTTCACCGGTTATCGCATGGCGATGTACAGCAACATCGGCATTCCAGATTTGCAGCGGTTTTTGCCAGACATTGCCCACACTGTTGTCGGCGCGCCCGCTGCTGTCCGGCGCAAAACGCCCGCCACGGGAATAGATGAACGCCACACGTTCCACTTCGTCCGGTTTTAGCGTCTGCTGAATCACTGGCAGAATTCGTCGCACGCCGCTTAACGTCACATCCTGATGATTCGCTGGCGTGACGGGCGCTTTGCCCATATATGCGATATTGGCGGCAATGCGCAGATAGTAATCTTCCGCGCGATTGAGCGGGTAGCTGTTGCCTTGCACATCGGTAATCGCATGGTCGCCAAAACCAGGCAGTTGCAGGCGCTTTGCTACGGCGATGCAGAAGGCTTCCATTGACACCGGTTGCCCGTCTGCGGTCTGGCTTGTTGCTGAAGCAACGATCGGCCAGCGGGCGGTGGTGGCTTTACTGGCAACCCCTGCCCACGGCGCACTAAATCCCCAGCTTTCGAAGTTATGGGTGTCCGGAACGATGTAGTCTGCCAGCGCCGTAGTTTCATTCATAAAGGCGTCAATGGCGATAAACAGCGGCAGGCGTTTAGGGTCTTTGAGCTTATCTTCCGCCACGGCCCGCAACCCCGGAATGCCGTAGAACGGATTGGTCATATTGGAGATCCACGCTTTCAGTGGATAAGGGTAACCCTCCAGTGCGGAGGTAAGTAGTTCAGTCAGTTGCCCTGCCACAAACGGATACCACGGTGCTTTGGCAGGGAAGGGGGAAACCCCTGCGGCCACTTTATTGCGATACTCTTCTGAAGACTCATACGCCGTTTTGCTGCGCGCGATACTCAACCCTTGCGGTTTGACCTTACCTGGGAAGCTGTCCATGTTATAGCGCGGGCCATCGGTCGCACCGTTGAACTTCCCGCCGCCGACAAACACACCGCCTTCCAGACTAAGATTGCCGATCAGCGCGTTGAGCATCATAACAGCCCAGGCGTTGTAAAACCCGTTGCCTGCCATCATCCCGCCGTGGGCGATCACGGCGGCTTTGCGCCCGTGCTGGGTGAAAGCCTCCGCCAGCGCAGCAATTTTCCCCTCCGGCACGCCACACTGCTGGCTGTATTGCGTAAGCGTCAGTTTATTGGCCGACTCTTTTAGCAACTGGAAGCCACTTTTCACGGTGACGGCTTGTCCGTCCGCCAGCGTGACCTGTTGTGAGACAAACAATTGTGCGCGCTGGCAACGGCTGGCAGAAACCATCTGCTGGTTTTCGTTCATCACCACCGGTTCGTTTGCGCCATCCTCACTCAGATGCGCCAGCGTCAAATGCTGACCGGCAAGTTGCGGCAGTTCATCGCTGATCACCAGATGCGAGGCGTTGGTCCAGCTTTTTTCGCCGGCTTGCTGCATCGCTTGTGCGTCGGGGATGGCCAGATAGTCGGCGTTATAACGTTGTTTTTCGATAATCCAGCGAATCATGCCCATCGCCAACGCCGAATCACTGCCAGGAATAACCGGCAGCCAGTGGCCGCGATCGTCAGCCAGAACCGTGGTTAACGGCAACGCCGGAGCAACCACAACATACTGAAAATTATCGCGCAGACGGGCGCTGGAAAGTTGCCGGGCCTGGCGCTTAAAAGGGTTGCCGGATTGCGCGGGAGATGTGCCGATAAACAGCGCGAATTCAACGTGATCCCAGTCAGGTTTAACATGCGAGTTCTTTTCAAGATCGCCCATCAGTGCGCCGGAGCCTGCCCGGTAGGCAAGGCCGCAATAGGCACCGTGTGCACCGAAGTTTTTGCTGCCGAAACTGTTGAGCGCAAAACGGCGCAGGAAGGTATCGCGCCCGTCATCACTGGTATTGGTGACCAGTAACTGGTTGGTCTTCGGGCCAAACCCTGGATGCGCCGGGTCGATAAGCGTCGTTGGTGCATAAAGGGCGCGCAGACCTTCTACATTCCCCTCGCCAAACAGGTCGCCACCTTCCACGACTTCTTCAATAAGTTGTTCAAAACTGATGCGTTGCCATTTCCCCTCGCCACGTTTACCCACGCGTTTCATCGGTTCCAGAATACGCAGCGGGCTGTACAGGCCTTCCATCAAGGTCGCGCCACGTGCGCAAGCGGTGGAGCGGGAATCGAGGCCGCTTTCTCCGGCAAGTTGCGCCATCGCTTCTGCAAACGGCACGGCGGAATTGATGTGATGTTCATGGGATAACGGGTGATAAGGGTTACCGGCAATGCGCAGTACTCTCCCCTTTTCGCAATCGACCCTCACCCGCACACCGCACTGCGTCCAGCAGCCGAAGCACTGCGTCATGGAGATCACCTGCTGCGGGTTTTGTTGCCATTGCGGTTGTGCGTGAGCCTCGGGAATGAGCGCATTTGCGAAGATGCGGTCGCGGGTTATCTTGCCGGAGGTTCCGTTTTGCAAGCCGTCAATCGCCCGCTTTGCGACATCCCGGTAACTCAGCCCAAAGGTTACCATTCCGCCCACGGCAAGGCCGACTTTAAGCCACTGACGACGGGTTAAATTAGCCATGTTGTATTCTCCTTGCGAATCCGTTCACGGTTTCACGGATAATAATGAGCAGCGCTATCCACAAACCAAAGGTACCGAGGATGGCAAGCCAGCCATCAGTCCCCGCGGGCAGGGTGTAAGGGTTAAATTGAGCGTTGAATTTCGGCACAGTTTGCACCTGAATCAGTAAGGTCCAGCGCATTAGCCAGCACAACGCCATGGCGCTTAACGCCTGCAAAATGCGTAACGGCATCGTTAGCGGCTGGAATAACGCCACACCACCAAGACCCAGCGAGATAAACCAAAGTACAGCCCAACCAGCTGCGTAGTGCCTGGCCGATGCAGACACCGTAAGCCAGTCGCGAATAGCTACGCCGGAGAGCGTGTCGCCGTTGACCCAAAACACCACGACGAAGGCAAGTCCACCTAAAGTCCAGAGTTGCCACAGAGCCAGTTTGCGCTGTAACGCCGGTTCACCGCGCAGCGACACGATAAGCAGCGCGAAAAATGTATGAAAAGCACTGAGAAACATAGCCACCGGAAATGTATAGCTAAACCAGATGGGGCGCGCCTGTACGATAGAGACTTCACGTCCGGTATACAGCAGCAATCCTGCTGCGGTCAGTGCACTTGCCAGTGCCAGCCATTTGGTCGCCCGGTAGCTTTTTTTGGTAAAGCGTTTGAGCTGCAACGCCAGAAACCATAAGCCTAAAAAAGCGGTGAACAGCGGCAAAAATAGTGCGCCCCATGGCATCCACGACCACGGCGTTGGATAAGCGTAGAAATGCCAGAAGCGGGCGGTTTGATGCAGATCCGCCGTAAGTGCCAGAGGCGCGGTGATGGCACAGGTTAAGGCAATCAGCAGCGTCAGGTTTTCCAGTTTTGCCGAATCGCTTTTACGCCAGTGAAGCACGCAGGCAAACAGAGCGGCACAGGCGGCAATGCCGATGAAAAAGAAGTACTGCACCGCCCAGGGAAGCCAGCTAATTTCCTGCGGCCGGGTAAGTACTTCTTCGACTAACAGAGAATGGGTCATTTAAACCTCCTGCCAGAGTGCGGGCTGAGCGCGCCCCATCAACGGGGTGGTGAACGTCTCGTCCAGACCTAAATAGAAAACATGGGGTTGGGTGCCGTTCTCCGGTTTCAATACTTTGATGGCTGCGTGGTGGGCGTGGAGCATCTGCGCGATGCGGCTATTTGGGTCTTGCAGGTCGCCGATAATACGTGCGCCACCAACGCAAGACTCCACACAGGCGGGGAGCAATCCGACCTCCAGTCTGTGGACGCAGAAGGTGCATTTATCGGCAGTTTGGGTTTCGTGATTGATAAAGCGTGCGTCATAGGGGCAAGCCTGAACGCAATAAGCGCAACCGACGCACCGTGTGTTGTCGACCACGACAATGCCGTCTTCCCGCTGGAACGTAGCCTGAACCGGGCAAACCGGCACGCAGGGAGGGTTATCGCAATGGTTACACAGGCGAGGAAGCAGCACGTTGGTGACGCTCTCCTCGCCTTCAACTTGCACCTGATATTGGTTTACATGGGTGCGAAATTCACCCTGTGGGGTCTGGTTTTCGATAGCGCAACTCACTGTGCAGGCCTGGCAACCAATACAGCGGCGCAGGTCGATAAGCATGGCATAACGGTGGCGTGCGGAACCTTCACGTCGCTCAGGAGAGAAGGGGAATTTTGCCTGAGCCAGTGGCACTAAAGAGGCTCCTGCACTCAGGATGCCCAGTTGCTGGAGAAACTGCCGTTTACTGCTGTCCATATTTTCTCCCGTCATGATGCAACAACAAAACATTGGTCACGTCATTGTTCGGCTAGTGATGTATAAAAAATGTCTATGATTTACAGTGTAAAAATCAGGGAGTGGCAGCTCTATTGTGGTTAACCACATAACCAGCTTGTTGTTGATCTAAAACAACATAATCAACAGGGATAATTCGGTGATTGGGACACAGATGAGATGTCTGGCGTTATTCATGTCAGCCATCATGATGAGCGGTGTTGCGTGGGCGGAATCGTGGAACATTGGTGTTCTGGCGATGCGTGGAGAGGTGTTGACCCGCAGCCACTGGCAAGCGCTGGAAACCACGCTTAACCAACAACTTCCCGGCGAGTCGTTTCATATTCAACCGCTCGATCTGCCTCAAATGCAGGAGGCTGTTAACCGTAAAACGGTACAGTTTGTGGTGACCAATCCGGCGCAGTTTGTGCAACTCAATAGCCATTCACCGCTGCGTTGGCTGGCTTCTTTGCGTTCTGTTCGTGGTGGCAAAACGGAGAGCAATGTAATCGGCAGTGTGATCCTCGCCCGTCGTGATAGTGGTATTGCCTCGGTACACGAGCTGATTGGCAAAACGGTTGGCGCCATTGATGCGCAGGCTTTTGGCGGCTATTTACTGGGGTATAAAGCGCTCATTGATAGCGGTATTCGCCCGGAACGTGACCTGAATTTGCGTTTCACCGGTTTCCCGGCTGATGCTTTGCTCTATTTGTTACGGGAAAAAGCCATTCAGGCGGCGATTGTGCCGGTCTGCCTGCTGGAGAATATGGAGGAAGAGGGACTTATCCATAAGCAAGATTTTATCGCGCTGTTAAACCATTCGGCCTCTATTCCCTGCTTAACCAGCACGCCGCTTTATCCCAACTGGTCTTTTGCCGCAATGCCGATGGTCAGTGATGAACTGGCGGATCGGGTCACGAAGGTTTTGCTTAATTCCCCAGAAAGCGCGTCTTTTCGTTGGGGGGCTCCGGCCTCGACCAACCAGGTCGAAACACTGTTGCAAGACATACGCCAGCATCCGCAACAGCGACGTTTGTGGCTGGATATCAAAAGCTGGTTGATTCAACATCAGCTGGCAATGGGCACCGTGGCGTTGGTCCTGCTACTGCTCACGCTAAATTACATCTGGGTGATGCTACAGGTACGGCGGCGTGGCCAGCAGCTAGAGCGCAATAATGTGCTGCTGCGTCAGCAGGAGCAGGCGCTGGAAACGGCAAGACAAATGAGCGTACTGGGAGAGATGACATCTGGTTTCGCCCACGAGCTGAATCAACCGCTCTCGGCCATTCGGCATTATGCCGAGGGATGCCTGATTCGCCTTGAGGCTCAGAATGAGCAACATCCACTGCAGGCGGCGCTGCAAGAAATTGACCGGCAGGCACAACGTGGAGCCGACACTTTGCGTAACCTGCGCCACTGGGTCAGCCAGGCGCAGGGTAACCCAGTGATGAGCGAGGAGTGGGGGCAAGTCAGCATTCGCGATGCGATGTTACATGTCTGGCGATTATTGCGCATGGAGCAGCATTTCCCGGCATTAACACTGCAAATGGAGGTCAATTCCGCACAGACTTTGCAGCTGCCGCCAATGCTGCTTGAACAAGTGCTGACCAACCTGACCCTGAATGCGGCTCAGGCGGGAGCCACAACGATCTGGTTAATGGTGGACGATAAAGACAGCGGCACGCGAATTACCCTACAAGATAATGCCGGAGGCATTGATGAGGCGTTACTGCGCCAGGCTTTCCAGCCTTTTATGACCACCCGCGACGAGGGAATGGGACTCGGACTGGTGATATGCCAGCGTTTAGTCCGTTATGGCCAGGGAGAGATCAGTATCCAGAATCAAAAAGCCGCGGATGGTCAGTTGGGTGTGGTGGTGGTGTTAGATTTTACGCGCAAGGAGGAATGAAACAGCAATGGCGATAATTCATCTGTTAGATGACGATATGGCAGTGACTCAAGCCTGTGCTTTTTTGCTTGAAAGCCTGGGATATGAAGTTCACTGCTGGCATGAAGGGGCAATGTTTTTTTCGCAGGCAGAGTTATACCAGACGGGTGTGCTGTTGTTGGATATGCGTATGCCGGTTATGGATGGCCAGGCCGTGCATGAGGAAATGTTGCGACGCGGCAGTACGCTGGCGGTGGTGTTCCTCACCGGCCATGGTGATGTTCCGATGGCGGTAGAACAAATGAAACGCGGTGCGGTCGATTTCCTGCAAAAGCCCGTATCGGCAAAGCCCCTTCAGTTGGCGCTGGAACATGCATTACTGGTTTCTGAGCAGACATTTGAACGGCAAAAAATTGTCGCCTGTTATCAGCAACTGACACCTAAAGAGCGGGAGCTGGCGGGGCTGGTGGCAGATGGGTTAATCAACCGTGAGATTGCCAGCACCATGAATATTGCGGTACGCACGGTGGAAGTGCACCGCGCCAGGGTGATGGAAAAAATGCAGGCAGGCAGCCTGGCGGAACTGGTGAACCGACTGCAGCAGATACTGGACGACAGAAATGCAAAAAATTATCTGGTTTCCTGAGCGGGTTTGAAACTAATGATGACCCTTTTTCGTAGGCTGGATTAGCTCCGCGCATCATCAGTACATCAGGATGTGCCGGTTAGTGCTGCCGCTGGTCAAAGTACTCTGAGGCTGAAATAATGGAGAACGGTGATTGCTGAAAACGCCGCCTGAATTTCTTATATAAACCGAAAAACGTGACAAGTAATTTATTAATTAAAAGTAATCAAATGGAGAGTAATGGTGGGGATATTAGAAGGCTCTAAATCGCAGTGTCCACGCTTGGGGAATATTGTCGGCAGGATAGTTGCTGGTGCATTAATTTTAATGAGTTGTAGTCCTGTTTTCGCCCAACTGAAAGAAAGTGATATCGATACCCTGCTCACCACAGCACTCACTGAGACTCAAAATATACCTGCTAATGCTTGTGTAAGTATGCCTAATCCAGGCGTTAAACTTCCAGGGAATACTGAAACCGCTTCATTGATGTATCCGTCAGGGGATATCAGAAAAGATGTGGCTGCACTGATTGATGCTGGTTTAATCACAGTAAAGTTTAATTCTGGTGAGGGGGCGTCTGCATTGGCCGTTTTTAAGGCAAAAGCTGCTGGCACTGACTCATCAACATCCCCTAATGTTGCGTTAAGTTATGTAGAATTAACCCCGCTAGGGAACAAGTTTTATCGCTATGATGATCCTAAATCAGGTCATCTTCCTCAAGGACTCTACGGCGCAAACCGCTTTTGTGCACATATTCAGTACGGTGGCGTGGAGAAATATATGAAACCATTAAAGAACCCCTATGATGATAATCCTCATCTTGTTTCATGGGTTAATTTTAAATGGAAACTCGATCAACATAAAACACCGTGGCTGAATAATGCGGTACTAAAAGAACAGTTATCCATTTACAGTGATAAAGATTCATGGTCGCGTAGCGGAATTCTTATTGAGATGAATGACGATAAATGGGAATTAGGGAATGAACCCTATACCATTCGATGGTGAAGCGGTAAGACGTCTGGTTCGGTATGGCGTTCGTCATGGATCTTTTTGCCCGCAGGGTTATCGGCTGGAGTCTGTCAGCGAATACCGATACGGCACTGATAAGCAGCGCCCTGCGGATGGCATATGAGGTGTGTGGCCAGTCGCAGGGTATTATGTTCCACTGTGATCAAGGAAGCCAGTATACAGTCCTGAAATATCAACAACTTCTGTGGCGGTACAGAATAAAGCAAAGCGTCAGTCGGCAGGGAAACTGCTGGGATAACAGCCCCATGGAACGCTTCTTCCGCAGTCTGAAAACAGAATGGGTGCCTGCACATAGTTACGCAGGCAAGGACGAGGTCCGTCGACAAATCAGTGGCTATATATTGAACTACTACAGTCCATGGTTTCCTAAAAATACACTCTCAGACTCTCTTGCCTGTTAGGTGAAAGAGTACTGGTTTTGTCCTGGCTCGTTTCTGTAAAAGCGGGTGGCTACTGGATTAATGTTTTAGTGTCATCCCCTGATGTTTTTTAGAACTAAGTAAGTTATCCATAATTATTTTGGATAACCTTCTGCGCATGTAACTTTTAATGAGGGTAGAGAATGAATTGCTATTCATTAAAAATTTACACCACAATATCAATATGATATTTATTAACTTTATTACCCAATAGCTTTCATGAGTGATTATGGAACATAATATAGATATGCAAAATAAGGCGATTCCAAATAAGAACATGTATTTGTGCATGGTTATTCCCCGTTTCTTACCTTTCATTATATATTTCAAGTTAAGGATCAATAGCACCAAAATAAATATTAAAGGAGGGAATATCATCAGAGCAAAGGCTGAATGGGTTAAATTAAAAGTGTAAAGAATGGATTGATAAGGTAATAAAAACAAAAAAATCAAAATTATTGTTATTGTAGCGGCAGAAAATGCGCTCTTTAACGTTGGGCTGTACCATATGTCATGGATATAATGTTCAGCGTCTACATGTTTATAAAAATCATCTGCATTGATATCAGCTTCAATTTCACTGATATAGGAAATTAATGAATTAAAACTCCCGCCCACTAATGTTTTTACTAGTTCCATTAAATTATTTCCACTGTACGCAAAATACCTAATGCATATGCGCTTGTTTGCCTGATACTACCAGGATTGCGAATTGTCCCACCAATAGCGCTGCCAGCATATGCCATTGATGCCATTACTGCATTATTAAGTTGATTGTTTAATTCAGTGATGACTCTTTCCGAATCAATCATTCTGGGGTATTTATTCGCTGTAAGCCATATGCTAATTTGTTTTTCAGATGCTGAAGGATTGAAGTGCCTGATAATACCTCTTGAGAGGCTAACACGTTCTTTTTCGGTTGCCGCAAACCCGCGTAACCATTTTAACATACTCACAGAGGTAAAAGCCGATGCACTTTTAATGGCTCGATATGCTTTAACTGCTATATATAAATCACGACTAGCTCCCGCCAGAGAAATCAAATCCAGAGCTGTCAATGTAGCTATATACCAATCCTGTGAATCAAACCTTCGAACTCTCTTTCCTTCATTGCCATAGATATCAATTATTCGTAATACACCATTGGCACATTGTGCGGCAGTAGCTACGGTTCCCATTGTAGAAATAATAGCTATGGAAAAAAACAATGATTAAGCAATGTTTCAATAGTCAGTTTCAGACATTTCCAATCAACAGTCTCCTGCATTCAAGGCCATTACCTGTAAATGTGAAGTCCAGTACTAAATATAAACAAATATCCACATCAATTGCCGAAATTGGTTTGATTGAACCGATAGTTATTTTTATCAGTGATGATGACTCAAGGAAAATTATGGATGGACATCTTCGTATTGAAGCACTGAAAGATCTCGGTATTACGCAGGCGCATTGTCTTATTTCACCCGTTGAAGATACATACTCATATAACAAAAGAGTTAATCGGTTAACGATTATTCAGGAGCAGAAAATGCTTAAAAAAGCCATAGGGTCTGGTGTTTCTATAGAGAAACTGAGCGCAGTACTTGGCGCATCTGCTGCAACGTTAAACGCCAAACTTCATATATCCGATGGGATCGCTAAAGAAGTTGTGGCTCTTCTGGCTGAAAAAAATGTTTCCCAGAATATTTTCAGAGTATTAAGAAAAATCAAACCGTATAAACAATTAGAATTTGTTATGCGGATGATAAGTATAAACAACTTCACACAAAAATTTGCACTCATGATGCTTCACACCATCCCTCCGGAGCATTTAATTAAACAAAACAAGGAAGGTCTTGACAACAAAGATATTGTGAAAACATTAGTGAGACTGGAGAAGGAAATGGCTGCAGTACAAATAGAAACACAGACTATACAGGACGAGTACGCAGAGAATAATTTAAAAATGGTAGTTGTAAAAGCATATATCACCAGACTCCTTGGTAATAACGAAATATTACATTGGCTATATGATAATAACAGTGAATACCTGACTGTTCTGAAGAAAATATCTGGCGTGGTGAGCCTGAATTCTGTCAGTCGAGACCAGGGCTGATACATGGAATTGAACGGTCGAGAGTGACCAATTTTATTTTGCGCATGGGGTCTTTAAACAAAACACGAGGTCACTCTCATTAACGGCGCCTGGCCATACCGGAAATGACCTTCTTTGGGGAATAAACCAGTATGACAAAATATTCCCGATTTCTCCCTAAGGTTGGCCCATCGAGAGCACTTAATTAATCGCTAGTACAGCGGGTTATGGCTCTCCGTGCTCCTGGGAAGGTCGTTCTGAGGATAACTTTTGGCTGGAGTCCCGTTGGGTTATGTCGAGTCGAAACTGGTGGTATCACAACCGACAGGCTTCACTGGCTGACGCCCCGCGTCGAGCGCTCGCGTACATCGTCTGTCGGTGAGCAGATTTTAGTGCTGGCGATTGGCGGCGAGCTGGATATAGCCTTTGTTCTGCCTGGCATTTATTTCGATGACAATCCCGCGCCGTCAGCTTCTGTCGGCACTGATTGACCAGCCTGATAACCCGGCACTGCGTCTGCAAATTATGTCGGCCTACTATATGGTCATCCTGAAATGGGAACGCGTATCCGGCTGACCGCCATCACCTTTGAGAGCACTACCGATGGCTCTTTATTTGTCGACATCACCGATGTACGTACCGGCACCGCTGGCGCGTCATTTTTCTTAACCATTCCCCTGAGCTGAGATTGTGGCAACCATTGACCTGAACCAGTTAAGCGCGTCATAGACGAGCAGCCGTGGACTATCACTAAGGTGATGCACTCACTCAGTAACAGCGGCTTTCCAGCAGCATCTAGAAATCCGTAATATTGCCGGTGATGCGGGCCATGACGGGAGCCAGTTGTTTACCTGTCTCATCAAATGCCGCATCAAGCGACGTTTTCAGGACATAAACGGCATTCACATCAGGATTTAACGTCAGCTGTCTGCGCCCCTGCCACGGCCACAGCTCGTCGACTAGCACCTGGTAAACCCAGTGGTATTCTAGGGCAGTATCCAGTGAATTACTCAGGCGATACAGTCTGGCTGCTTCCCTATGCTGTCGGTGGTTGCTTTTCAGAGAAAAGCGAGCTTAAACCGCAGTTTCGCCCGAATAATCGAACCCGGTGATTACACCCTTTGGATAACGTGGCCGCAGCCAAGGACTGGGGCGCCCACATCCCTTTATCCGGATATAGAGTACCCGAGTTACAGTGACAATTATGGTTACTCACAATGGCTTTCTACGATAGAAAAATCCGCATGCTATGCCAATGTGTAAAACTTCTCGTTCAGTCCCTTATGTGAGCCCATATTTGAGATTGAAGTCAGGAAGGGACCGCTAAATAAGGATTACCAGCTAATAAAATCAATGGGTAGTGTGCTTTTACTCGACTATGTAGGGGAGGTGGTTCATCCGGGAAGTAATGGCTATACGGTATTACTTAAAGCTTGTGTCACCCCAGCCAAACGTTACTGGCGAGATAGCAATCGTCAAAATGGTTCAAATATTGGGTAACTTCTATCCTGATCGCATTAAAATATATTAGTTCTTGTCACCGATACTGAGAGCATGACCCGAAGAGTGTTGCCTTCTTCTTCACAACAACGAAATACGAAAGCTTCACTTCTTCTTTCCTGCATTCTTTTTATATTTGCCTCAATAAGACAATTTCATATCCATAAACACCCTTTTTTAAACGATGAGCAATTCATTCAATGCGAAAACTCATTCAAGATATGAAGGGTGGAAATATTTTGTATCGAAAATCTACAAATATTCATATTCAAATTTCAACATTAAAGTAGCACTCAATCACTCTATTTTAGGATTATTCTTGTAATATATTTTAATACTTAAAATCACAAAGCCCGCCCTCAAGCCTCCCACATAAAAACATTGATACAGATCAATAAAAGATCATACGTACAACATACCACTACCATTTTATTCACATTTGGTGGATTTCCCTTCCCTGCATGTTAAAACCAGTCAACAACCCCCTTAAAATCGGAATATGCAGAGTTCTTTCGTATTTAAAAATAGATGAAAATTCTTAATATTTCACTAAGGGTAGATCTTTGATCTGTAAAGATGTTCTATGTTAGTTTTTAGCTCTATTGTCGATTTGTTAATAAACTCGTGGAATTCATCACGACAGTTCAAGTACAAAGGGAATGATATGGCTGATTCGACCTTTCAAGGTGAGATACCAAAAGCACGTGTAAACATCCGGCTTGACCTGCACGTAGGTAACGCTCAAAAGAAAACTGAGCTCCCTCTGAAGCTGCTGGCAATGGGAGATTTCAGTAATGGTAAAGAAGATCTCCCCCTCTCAGAAAGAAGTAAGTTAAATGTTAATAAAAACAATTTTAATAGCGTTCTCTCTGAATTAAACCCGGAATTAAAATTTTCAGTTCCCAATACACTTTCTGATGATGGTACGGAAGAAAACGTCAGTCTTAGTTTCCATGAAATGAAAGACTTCGAACCTGAGCAGGTCGCCCGGCAGATACCGCAACTCCGCGCCATGCTTGCCATGCGTAATTTACTTCGCGATCTTAAATCTAATCTTCTCGACAATAATACTTTCCGAAAAGAGCTTGAGAAAATCCTTATCGACCCGGCTTTGACACAGGAATTACGCGACGAATTAAGTGCCCTTGCTCCTGAATAAAACAGGGTGAGTCTTTTAATGGATTAACAGAGAGAATGCTGATGTCTGTAAATACCGAAACACATTCAGTACAAGGGCAAACGACTGTACTGGAAAAAACTCCGCATAATAGCGTTTACGCTTCACTGTTTGAAAAAATCAATCTGACCCCCGTTAAAAACCTGGGTGATATCACCGATTATCAGGACACCAGCATCATGGCTGAAGCGTCTGCTGATGAGAGAGTGACAGCAGGAATTCAGGTTTTCATGCAGGTGATTACTCAGGCAGGCCAGAAAGTCGAAAAGCTCGATAAGACCTTACTTGACCTGCACATCGCAGAACTAGATCGACAGATTAGCCGCCAACTGGACGAAGTGATGCACCACCCTGAATTTCAGCGCGTAGAGGGGTTATGGCGGGGACTCAAGCATACTGTTGACCGGACTGATTTTCGCCAGAATGTGAAAGTTGAAATTTTGGATGTCTCGAAAGAAGACCTCCGCCAGGATTTTGAAGATGCCCCGGAAATTATTCAGAGCGGTCTGTACTATCACACATATACGATGGAATACGATCAGCCTGGTGGCGAGCCGATTGCCGCTATCATTTCTTCCTATGAATTCGATGCTTCCTCACAGGATGTTGCGCTGCTGCGTAATATTTCGAAAGTCTCCGCCGCTGCTCACATGCCGTTTATCGGTTCGGTCGGACCGAAGTTTTTCCATAAATCCAGTATGGAAGAAGTCGCGGCCATCAAGGACATTGGTAACTACTTCGACCGTGCTGAATACATCAAATGGAAATCATTCCGTGATTCAGAAGACTCCCGTTATATCGGCCTGACCATGCCGCGTGTGCTGGGCCGTCTGCCGTACGGCCCGGATACCGTGCCGGTGCGCAACTTCAACTATGTTGAGGAAGTGAAGGGACCAGACCACGAAAAATACCTGTGGACCAACGCGTCATTTGCGTTTGCTGCCAACATGGTGAAAAGCTTTATCAATAACGGCTGGTGCGTCCAGATTCGTGGGCCACAGGCGGGTGGAGCGGTGCAGGATTTGCCTATCCATCTGTATGACCTGGGCACCGGTAATCAGGTGAAAATCCCGTCAGAAGTGATGATCCCCGAGACCCGTGAATTTGAATTCGCGAATCTGGGCTTCATCCCATTGTCGTACTACAAAAACCGCGACTATGCCTGCTTCTTCTCGGCCAACTCATCGCAGAAACCGGCGTTGTTTGATACAGCTGACGCGACGGCCAACAGTCGTATCAATGCCCGTCTGCCATACATCTTCCTGCTGTCACGCATCGCCCACTATCTGAAGCTTATCCAGCGTGAAAATATCGGCACCACTAAAGATCGTCGCCTGCTTGAGCTGGAGCTCAATACCTGGGTGCGCGGCCTGGTGACCGAAATGACTGACCCGGGCGATGACCTTCAGGCATCACACCCGTTGCGTGACGCGAAAGTGACGGTGGAAGATATCGAAGACAACCCAGGCTTCTTCCGCGTGAAACTCTTTGCCGTGCCGCATTTCCAGGTGGAAGGCATGGACATCAATTTGTCACTGGTTTCCCAGATGCCAAAAGCAAAAGCCTAAGGTGGTCGCAGGGATGAAAATTTATCGTCCACTGTGGAACGAGGGGGCATTGCTGTCCCCTCAGCAGTTCCAGCAGCAGGCGGAATGGGAGTCGTTTCGCAGTGCCGGGGTAACGGCTCTGGCGTCTCCCTTCCCGTATGGCATAGAGAAAGTCGAGTTTGATGACAATTTGCTTTCATCGGGACTGATCCAGATTTCACAACTGAGGTTGTGGCTGGAAGATGGTTCGCTGATTGATACGCAAACCAGTGAGTTACCGCCTTTGCCTCGTGAACTCGACCCTGCTCAGCTTGCGGGTCTTGATGTGGTCACGGTCGTTATTGCTCTGCCGTTGATGCAGTCAGGTGTTATCAATGTTCAGCAGGAAAACGTTATTTCTGACAGGCCTCTCCGCTATCGTGAAGAGTGGGTGACCGTCCAGGATGCCTTCGGAACTGAAGAAGAGTCTATGGCCGTCGCAAGATTCAATTATTCCATCCGTTTTGCCCATGAAAGTAATGAGTCCTGGAGAACCTGCCCGGTGGCTCGCCTTATCCGGGACGGGCAGGCTGGATGGCGTCAGGACCCGGCATTTATCCCGCCGCTGGCGTTGTTTTCTGCCAGCCCGACACTTCGTGAACGTCTGGTGTTACTCAATCGCCAGCTTCGTTCCCGCCGCCAGCGTCTGATGTCGATGCGCCGTGAGAGTAACGAACGCCTGGCTGATTTTGCGGTCGCCGATGTTTCGCTGTTCTGGCTGCTGAATGCCCTGAATTCCCATGCACGGGTACTGACGGAGTATGAACGCTTCCCGGCTCGTCACCCTGAACAGGTATGGGCTGAACTGGCTCGTCTGGCGGGCAGTATGCTGACTTTCTCTCTGGATCACGATCTGGATGCCATTCCAGGTTATGACCACGCAGAGCCGGTCAACGCATTTCCGCCTCTGTTTGAGCTGATCACCGGCCTGCTGGAAGCCAGCCTGCCTTCAAGAGTCATTGCACTTGAAATGTCCCGGCCTGATGACCAGACCTGGAAAGCCAGCCTGCACGATATTCGTTTGCGTGAAGAAGCCGACCTGTATCTGTCTGTCCGTTCCGATATTCCGGCGTGGCAGATTGCTGACAGATTCCCTGCACTTTGCCAGGCAGGGTCACCTGACGACGTGAATGAAATTTACAGTGCCGCACTGAAAGGCATTCCACTTATTCCTGTCAGCCGCGTACCGGCGGCGTTACCGGTGCGGATGGAAAACCAGTATTTTGCGCTCGACATGGAAAGTGCTGCGGCCCGTGAGATGCAGGAGCAGGGTGTATGCATGTTCTATGTGCCTGCGTTGCTCGGGAAACTGGAGCTTGAACTCTTTGCGGTGCTGCGCTCATGACACAGGACATCGATATCGACCAGCTGATGGCGGAAACCTGGCTAACCGTCACTATGCTGAAGAAGGGCGCTGTTACGCCCGATGGCACAGCACTTTATGAAAAGTGCATCAGGCAGGTTGAAGGCGTCCGTGAAGCCCTGGAACGTGCAGGGTTCGACGAGGCAAGCATTGACCATATCTCCTATGCCCAGTGCGCCCTGCTGGATGAAGCGGTTATGGCGCGAAAACCAGTGAAGACTGAAGAGGGAGATGAAACCTCCCTTGATGCCGGTCAGATAGCCTGGCGTAAAGCACCGCTTCAGGCCCGGTTTTTTGGCTCACTACGCGCTGGAGAAGCGTTATGGGATCGCATTGCCGAAGTCCTTCGTCAGCCTGATCCCATTAGCGCGGTTCTGATCTGCTATCACCGGGTTATTGCTCTGGGTTTTCAGGGGCTATACAGCCTGAAGGAGGTGAGCCAGACGCAGCGTGATGAAGTGATTAAAGCCCTGACTGAACGTGTTCCTCAGCCAGATGCGGGCTTGTCTCTGGTGGTTCACCGGACCGGTAAACATCGCTACAGTCTGATGCGCTCTGTCTGGTTCTGGATTGTGCTGGCGGTCGTCTTGACTGGTGTTGTCTGGTGGGGGGGGCATCTGTGGCTTCAGGCGCTGTTATCGGCGCAAATACCGGAGCTGCCACGTTAATGCGTAAATCAGTCATCGTCCCGGTTGCCATACATACCCTGGCAGGGTCTGCGGCGTTGCTGTGGCTACTCTGGTATTTCATCCCCGTCAGTCACGTCTCTAAAAGCCTGGCAACCGTGATACTCATCATTGTTGCAGGCTGGACTGTCTGGAAAAGCTGCCGATATCGCGCACCGCAGGCTGACGGAACCGAAACCTCTGTCGACCTGCCTTCGCTTGATACCCTGGGGCCGGTTGTGCTCGTGTGTGGCGACGGCCTTGAGGCGATATTCCAGGGGAAACAACTCAGAAAAACCGCTCAGGGCTGGTGGTATCGGGCAGGAGATGTCAGCCGATTAACGGATATTGCGCGCAACATTCTGGTGCAGCAACCCCGTCAGGCCGGACAGCTTTCCGTGATGTATGCCTGTCTGCCGGACCAGCATCAGGATGAGGCTGTCTTACGTTCGGCACTGAAAACACTCCGTCAGCAGGTCAGGCAGATGAAATCTCTGACCGGATTTGCGCTGCCGGTGGTGGTGTGTTGTGAGTTTTCAGGGCCAGCCACACCCTGGGTGATCGTTCGCGGAGACAGTCCGGTCGTGTGTCCGCCTGATGAATCCCCACAGGCACTGGTTGACTGGCAGCAGACGGAAAATAATCTGGTGGTACTGCCGGTTCTCAGCCAGGCATTCGCGTTTATCCGGGAAACCTTGCTGGATGAACTGGAGAAAGCTGACCGGTTGACGCCCCCCGTCCGCCCATTTGCCGTAACCCTGCGTTCTGGTGCCACAAGGCAGGAACCCCAGTCTGTCTGGTCACAGTGGCTGTACCTGCGTTCCTGTTTGCAGTTCCCTTCTGTGGTCGTTGTCAATGAAGTTGCCAGCCGCTTTCCCGATGCGGTTCTGCCGTTGCTTGCTCCTTTTGCTTCACCGATACAGGGAGGTCAGCGTACCCGCCGTGTTGTCCTGTTGATGTGGCTGTGTTCACTTGCCGCTCTGGGTTTTTCTGCGACGAATAACCGGGATCTGATCCGCCAGATGAGTTCCGATTTACAGCGCTGGTCTGCCATTCCGATGAACCATTACGTCCCTAAAGCACAGTCGCTTGCGGCGCTGAAAAAGGATGCACTCCTGCTTGAACGCTGGCAGCGCCAGGGTGAACCACAGCGTTACAGTCTGGGCTATTACCCAGGGCAACGCCTGTGGCTGGCACTGCAACAGGCGATTGATACGTATGTTCCTCCCCCGGCACCGAAACTTGTGCCTGTTCCAAAAATTGTGCCTGTTCCAAAAATTGTCCGTCTTGACAGCATGTCGCTGTTTGATTCCGGCAAAGCGTTACTTAAAGACGGCTCTACCAAAATCCTCGTCAATGCGCTGGTGGGCATCAAAGCCAAACCAGGCTGGCTGATTGTCGTCAGCGGCCATACGGACAACACCGGCAGCGTGTCGCTTAACCAGAGCCTGTCACTGCAAAGAGCCGAATCCGTTCGCAACTGGATGCGGGACACAGGGGATGTACCGGGAAGTTGTTTTGCGGTGCAGGGTTACGGTGACAGCCGTCCGATTGCTTCAAACGATACGCCTGATGGCCGTGCGCATAACCGGCGTGTCGAGATCAGTCTGGTGCCACAGGCCGATGCCTGTCGCATACCAGGCGAAAAACCAGCGTCACCGGATGTACGTGGCGTTTCAACTCAAGAAATGGAGAAGTAAATCATGGCAATTCCAGTTTATCTGTGGCTGAAGGATGACGGCGGCGCGGACATTAAAGGTTCCGTAGACGTTAAAGATCGTGAAGGCAGCATCGAAGTCGTTGCTCAGGAGCATAACCTGTACATCCCAACCGACAACAATACAGGCAAGCTGACGGGCACCCGTATCCACACCCCGTTCCTGTTTACCAAAGAGATCGACTCTTCCAGCCCGTACCTCTACAAAGCGGTAACGACTGGTCAGACGCTGAAATCTGCTGAATTCAAGTGGTACAAAATCAACGACGCAGGTCAGGAAGTTGAGTATTTCAACACCAAGCTTGAGAACGTTAAATTGGTGAAAGTCGCGCCAAAAATGCACGACATCAAAGACCCGGCTTACGAGAAGCACAACCATATCGAAGCGATTGAACTGCGCTACGAGAAAATCACCTGGACTTACAAAGACGGCAACATCATTCATTCCGATTCCTGGAACGAACGCACCACCGCGTAATGCCTGACCGGGCTGGCGAAAGCCAGCCCGTGAGGTGGCTTTTGTTGTCATCTGCCAGGGTGACCACAAAAGTTACTTTTAATCCTGCCCTTTGACCTCGTGCGCTTTGGTCTCCTTATCAAAAGGAAAAGCGATGGGCGGTAGCGTGTCCTGAACGATCAGAAAAGAGAGATACAGATATGGAAAGTCAGTCCGCCGTTTTGCTCCGCCGCCTTAACCCGTACTGTGCGAAAGCGCTCGAGGGTGCGGCCTTACTGTGCCAGACACGCGCTCATGCGGAAATCACCCCTGAGCACTGGCTGTTAAAGCTGCTGGAGCAGGGAGAAGGTGATCTGACCGTACTCGCTCGTCGCTATGAGTGGGATATGGATGCTGTCTGGCAAAGCCTGCTGGCGCACCTTGACGCACAACCTCGCTCGGTACGCAGCCGTCCGGAGCTGTCAGCCTCCCTTCAGTCGTTACTGAAGCAATCATGGCTTGCCACGACACTTGCCGGTGATGAGCAGATCCGCAGTGTGCATCTGCTGACCGCCATGATTGAAACGCCAGGGCTTGCTCGTTGTGAAGGTCTGTGGCCGTTAATGACCCTGACCATCAGCCAACTGGAGAGATTACGTCCTATTCTGGAAGCGCAGTCGGATGAACGCCCGGAGGCGCTGATACAGGAGCCTGTCGGTAATGTGAAATTCATCGGCAGGGCAATAAATACGGTCGAGGGAGCACAAGGTCAGGCGTCAGGTAAGCAACCAGATTTAAGCCAGGAAGAGGCGGTGCTTAACCGGTTTACGGTGGATGTCACGGCCCGGGCGCGTGAAGGCAAAATTGATCCGGTTTTTGGTCGTGATAATGAAATTCGCCAGATGGTGGATATTCTGTCCCGCCGCCGTAAGAACAACCCGATTCTGGTCGGTGAACCCGGTGTCGGTAAAACCGCCCTGGTTGAAGGGCTGGCGCTGCGTATTGCTGAGGGGAATGTGCCGGAAAGTCTGAAGCCGGTGATTGTCAGAACCCTCGACCTGGGCTTATTGCAGGCGGGTGCTGGTGTTAAGGGTGAATTCGAACAACGGCTGAAAAACATTATCGACGCGGTGCAACATTCTCCGGTGCCGGTGCTGGTGTTTATTGATGAGGCCCATACGATCATCGGAGCCGGGAATCAGGCGGGGGGCGCGGATGCAGCTAACCTGCTGAAGCCTGCTCTGGCCCGTGGCGAACTGCGCACCATCGCCGCCACTACCTGGAGCGAGTACAAGCAATATTTTGAGCGTGACGCCGCACTCGAACGCCGTTTCCAGATGGTCAAGGTCGATGAGCCTGATGATGATACCGCCTGCCTGATGTTGCGTGGACTCAAATCCCGCTACGCCGAACACCATGGTGTGCATATTACCGGCGAGGCAGTTCGTGCGGCCGTGACACTCTCCCGCCGTTATCTGACGGGGCGGCAGTTGCCCGATAAAGCGGTGGATTTGCTGGATACAGCAGCAGCCCGTGTGCGGATGAGCCTGGACACTCTACCGGAACAGCTTACCCGTTTGCAGGCTGAACTCACCTCGCTTGCAATGGAACAACAGGAGCTGCTGGAAGATATTGCGCTGGGTAATGCCGTGGATTCTTCCCGTCTGCCTCAGATCGAACAGCTTACGTCTGAGCTGAATCTACAACAGGAGTCCCTTCTGGCTCAGTTTGAGATCGAAAAGCGGCTCACTGAACAACTGAAGGAATGTCGCGGTGATATCAGCCGTCAGGAAGAACTCGCCGCAATCCAGTCTGAACTGTCTCAGGCGCAAAACAACAGCCCGTTGCTGGGATTAGATGTGGATGTCCGCACAGTGGCAACGGTGATTGCTGACTGGACGGGTGTCCCGCTTTCATCGCTGATGAAGGATGAGCAGACCGAACTGCTGACACTGGAAGAGCAACTGGCGACCCGTGTGGTCGGCCAGGGCGCTGCACTGAATGCCATTGCTCAGCGTCTTCGTGCCTCGAAAACCGGACTCACGCCGGAAAACGGGCCGCAGGGTGTCTTTTTACTGGTGGGGCCAAGCGGTGTGGGGAAAACCGAAACCGCGCTGGCACTGGCAGACGTGATGTATGGCGGTGAAAAATCCCTGATCACCATCAACCTGTCCGAATACCAGGAGCCTCATACCGTCAGCCAGTTAAAAGGCTCGCCTCCGGGTTACGTGGGTTACGGTCAGGGTGGAATTCTCACCGAGGCGGTGCGTAAGCGCCCATACAGCGTGGTCCTGCTCGATGAGGTGGAAAAAGCCCATCGGGATGTGATGAACCTGTTTTACCAGGTGTTTGACCGTGGCTTTATGCGTGACGGGGAAGGGCGTGAAATCGACTTCCGCAATACCGTGATCCTGATGACCTCCAATCTTGGCAGCGACCTGCTGATGCAACGGGTTGACGAAACACCTGATGCAACAGAAAGCGATATTCACGAGCTGCTGCGGCCTGTCCTGCGTGACCATTTCCAGCCTGCACTGCTGGCACGTTTCCAGACGGTGATTTTCCGTCCGCTGGCACAGGATGCAATGCGTACCATCGTCGGTATGAAACTCGATCAGGTCAGCCGCCGCCTGCAACGTCACTATGGCATTACCACATATATTGGCGACAGCCTGAGTGACACGTTGACTTCCGCCTGTCTGCTGCCGGATACCGGAGCCCGTAACGTTGACAGCCTCCTGAATCAACAAATCCTGCCGGTGCTGAGCCAGCAGTTACTGAGACATTTGGCCGCAAAACGCAAACCGTCTTCCCTGACGCTCAACTGGGACGAAGAAGAAGGCATCGTGCTGGAGTTTAACGGGCAGAGCGAAGGAATTCAGTCATGAGCAGTTCTTTGATAAACGACGCGGCAAGCCTGGTGAAACAGCTGCTGGGCCAGTCCCGTTACCGGATGGACGTGCATGGCTGTAGTGAATTTCTCGATGTGCTCAGCTTCAGTTCGGTTGAGTCACTCAGTCAGCCCTGGCGTTATGAAATATCCGTGACCAGCTCGGCGGCGGATATCGGCAGTGATACGGTATTGCTAAAACCTGCGTCATTTACGCTTCAGACGCCGATGTTTACCGGCGTTCCCGCTATTCCGGTGCGTACTGTTTATGGAGTGGTGGAGTCGTTTGAACGTCTCTCCACCTCAAAAGAGGATACCGTTTACGCCCTGGCACTGGTCCCCCGAATCGCCCTGTTAGCGCATACGAAGGGCTGCGAAATTTTCCTTAACCAGTCTGTGACTGAAGTCGTTGAGCAGGTATTGCGTAAGCACGGGCTGGAAGGGGCGGACTTTGAATTCCGTCTGTCACGTGAGTACGCGGCCCGGGAACTGATTACCCAGTGGCGGGAGACTGACCTGGAATTTGTTCAGCGGCTACTGGCTGAAGTGGGTATTTTCTGGCGCTTTGAAATGGATGCCCGTCTTGAACAGGATGTGGTGATTTTCCAGGATACCCAGGAGCAGTATCAGTTTGGTGTGACTCTGCCGTTACGAAACCAGGCTGGCATGAGCGACAGTGGGCAGGAAAGCATCTGGGATATTCACACGGCTTATCATGTTGTCAGTGGCGGCGTGGCGACACGGGATTACAACTACCGTGATGCACTGACACCTAAAGACAGCACAGAGAGCATCAGTGGCAAAGAAGGCATCACGACAGGGGAAACCTACCACTACGCAGAACCGTTCCTGACTGAGGGTGATACAGAAAGCACAGAGACCGGCGCTTACTTTGCCCGTCTGCGGCATGAACGCATCCTGAATGCGCAGTACACCGTCAGTGGACATACCTCCAGCCCTCATCTGGCTCCCGGCCAGGTACTGGAAACCGATGCCAGCCTGCCGGATGTGGTGAAAGAGGGCATTGTTATTACCACGGTACGCGCCAGCGGCTCACGCCAGGACAGTTTCCAGATGACGTTTGAGGGTATCCCGTACAGCGAAACCGTCTGCTATCGACCGGTACTGCTTAAGCGGCCGGTGATTTCCGGTTCGCTGCCTGCACGAGTTGAAAGCACCCAGAAAGGTGACACGTACGCCTGGCTGGATGACCAGGGGCGCTACCGGGTAAGGCTGGACTTTGACCGCAACAGTACCGAGCAGGGTTATGCCTGTGTGTGGTTGCGGATGGCAAAACCGTATGCCGGT
The DNA here is from genome assembly GCF_004361975.1 of Buttiauxella sp. JUb87. Lineage (NCBI taxonomy): Bacteria > Pseudomonadati > Pseudomonadota > Gammaproteobacteria > Enterobacterales > Enterobacteriaceae > Buttiauxella > Buttiauxella sp. JUb87. The sequence continues at coordinate 964,156 of NZ_SNVY01000001.1, read as the reverse complement.
GACACCTATGGCTGGCATGCCCCGCTGCTCGATGGCACCGAAGTGTCGGTGGTGTTTGACAGTGGCGACCCGGACAGGCCGTATATCGCTTACGCTCAGCATGATTCTGAACACCCTGACCACATCACCAGCGACAACCACACACGCAATATCTGGCGCACCCCGGCGAACAACAAGCTGCGGATGGAGGATAAGCGGGGCGAGGAGCATATCAAGCTCGGGACGGAATACGGCAAAACCCAGCTCAATATGGGCCATCTGGTCAACGGCCAGCGTGAACAACGCGGCACCGGCTTTGAGCTGCGAACGGATGAATTCGGCGCGGTCCGTGCCGCCAAAGGCATTTACCTGACGGCAGACGGGCAGTCAAAAGCCCAGGGGCCAGTACTGGAAATGACGGCTGCGGTTAACCAGATAAATCAGGCCAACAGCCAGATGCAGTCGCTGAACCGTGCCGCTGATGCGGCAGGGGCGCTGGTATCCGATATCAGTACCCAGATTAGCCTCGTGTCAGACAAACTCAAAAATCTCCAGTCTGCCGTGATACTGGCAACCGCTCCCCGGGGCATGGCTTTTACCTCGGGTGAACATCTTCAGATGAGCAGCACGAAGAACACGATGATTAACGCTGGTCAGCACCTCGATATCGGTGCCATGAAAAACCTGTCAGTGACGGTCGAAAAGGCACTAGGACTGTTTGTGCATAAAGAAGGGGCAAAGCTTGTCGCCAACCAGGGCAATATCGACATTCAGGCCCAAAAAAACACCATGGCGTTGTTCTCGCAAAAGCAGCTCACGGTCACCAGTAGTGATGACGAAATCATTATCACCACCCCGAAAACATTGACGCTTAACGGAGGTGGCTCGTACCTGAAGCTAAGTGCGAACGGGATAGAGCATGGTTCAACCGGGGATTTCATTATGAAAACAGCGAACTATCTGGTCCCGGGTGCCGGGGCCAACATGCCTGCTGAAGCCCCCAAATTTAATGTGACTGATATTACCCAGGCCAATCTGGTGACCAGCAAATCCTTTAACGACTGAGATGACGTCATGTGCTCCCTGGTATCGGTTTCTAATATTCGAAACTCCATCATATTAATGGTCATCTTTATGTTTTCACAGTTGGCTTTTGCAACTGGAAATACTGTTACTGAAAATACAGTCATTAGTTTTTATAAAGCTTACCTGAGTGATGACTCTGCAAATGACAGCGCCATAGTCCGTAAATATATTTCTGATGAACTCATGAAAAGCATTAACGATTCAACTACATGTAATTATGACTCTGACGATTCTGTTTCAGCAGCCGATTTAGAGAAGTTGTGCGCGAAAAAACATGAATGCAAAGAATATAAAGGGAATTATCTTTGCGACTGGTACGACGTCTGGGTGGAATCAGACGTCAATTACTTTACTAAATCACAAGATGTCTATCCTTCATGGAAATCCAGTATTAAAACCAGCACCGTTCGACAAAATGTCCAGCAATCTGTGATTGATGTCGTTTTGGGGGAGGGTAAGGAGACCTCGAACTCGCTCCAGGTCACGCTGAAGAAAGATGGCGATGACTGGAAAATCAGCAGCGTAACGGAGTAGGAAAGGTTGGATCTATATGGAGTAGTGCGCGGGTTGTTTTTGCTGCAATGTTCAACCCACATGCCATTGACGAGGTGCTTATGTTGAAAAAAATAACTCTCCTTTGCTGTTTATTTTGTTTGCCATATATGGCCTTAGCCTCAAATGAGAAAAATATATCGCCAGAGGAAGTTGTTAGCGAATTTTACCATGATTATTTAGTGGCGGCTGAAATGCCTGACATGGAGTCTGCTGATGACCTTACTATGAAGGCGATATTTAAATATACTACCGAACACCTCAGGGCCCTGCGAGATAATGATGATTCAGGTGCAGATTATTTTGTGGATGCTCAGGACATCTGTGAGGAATGGAAAAGTAGCATATATACAAAGTCTGTTTCCGAGAACGACCATGATGCACAAGTAAATCTAAAATTAGGTTATGGTAAGGGAGCGTCGTTATACGTTATTAGTCTAATGAAAATCAAAGGTAAATGGTTAGTTGATTCTGTTAAACTCACATCCAGAAATAGCGTTTATTGCCCTCGGCAAAGTGAGGGTGAAGAGTAAAAGCTGTGAATATTCTAAGCACTAAAACTCAAACAATAATTACGGTTGGTGGATGCTGCACAGAACAACTAAGTTATCAATAACCCCTTTAATTACTGAGATGGTAATTTATTATGCATCATATAGCAAAAATTGCCCGATATAGCTTAGGGTTTTTTCTTTTGTTAATAAGTGCGCAAACTTATGCAATGCAGGGAAAATTAACGACGATTCAGGATGATTTGTGCGTGAAAATTAATGAAGACAAATACACCGGTGCAACAGAGCATAAATGTGAAGGTATTGCTGGGTATGAGTTATTGGTATTGTATGATGATAATAGAATGTCGTTGAATATAATTTCTCCAGAAAAAAAACAATATCCGCTAGAGCTGTGGAGCATAGTTACAACTTCATTTTCATCATTGGAGAATGAAGTTGAGTGGCGGGTGCCGGATCAGAAACGACAGGGTCAAGCGATGGCAATGATTGTTAAGGTTACTAGTGCAGGACCAGATGCTGGTATGACTCCAACGTCCTGGTGGGTAATTATAAAACTGGCATCGGATAATGTTTGTGTAACCAATATATTAGAAGCTAAAAGCTCTGACATTATGTCAGTCAGGATGTTGGCTGATAATTCAAACTCCCTTACTTGTATGAATTAACTACTTATATTAATCACGATGTTTACTGTTAAAGGAATTTAGGAATGAGTTCTCCAGCACCTTCTGTAAAAAAAGCATTGCAGGATGCAACAACTCAATGGCCAGGTAGGAGTAAGCTTTCTGATGGTGCTATGGGGGATGCTGCACATAAAAATAGAAAGAGCGATCACAATGATGGTAATGCCTTTGATATTACGCATGATCCAATTAATGGACCTGATTGTAATGAGTGGTCAAAGGTGGTTATAAATGATCCCCGTGTAAAGTATGTTATTTGGAACAAAGAAATTTACGTGGTTAAGGAAGGGGTATGGAAAGAGTACCGAGGTTCTAACCCACATAATAAGCACATGCATGTATCTATCCATTCATCATCAAGGGATGATATATCACCATGGCCTTGGCTTACCCAAAATGCGGATAGCAGTAAGACAGACAAATATGGGAAAAGTATTATTTGCTGGCCGATCCCTTCCAACAATAAGGGAAGTGAGTTTGCTAACCAGGAAGACATCCTTTCTCATCTTGGAGGGGAGTCAACTGGCCTGTATATGATTGGTCGTAATGGTATGTGGCACGGGGGAATCCATATCACCAGCGCCACCACGCCATGGTGTGGCCTAAGCGGTAAGGCGGCTTCCGAGAGTTTAGATTTCCCGGTTCCCTTTAAAGGTGAGCAAGCCGTGCGCTGTATGGCTGACGGGGAAGTTGTCGCCTACCGAGTCTGCAAAGATTACATGCAGATTAAATGGGAAACCGGTCCGCTCAGTATTTCTGGCTCATTCGTACTGGTGAAGCACTATATTCAGCCCGGTGAGGAAGAAACCAGTGGTTTGCATTTCTACACGCTGTATATGCACCTGGCTCCGTACTCGGCCTACACAGTCAATCCCGCAGAAACAAAATGGACCGTAAAAGATACACTTTCGGCTTACGATCCTGAATGGGTGATGACGGCCAGCACAAAAAACAAAGACATCAGCGAAAGCTATATAAAAGGGACCTTGCCCAAAGGGGCCATTGTTGAATGGGACAAAACGGACAGTAGCCTTCATACCGTTGCCTTCAACAAACGGGAATATGGTCTTGTCACCTATGTTGGTCTCAACGAGGATGCCCAACAGAGAGGCAAAAAAACAACACTGAAGCCGGGCCTTCAATACTGGGTGTTGGTGGATAAAAATAACATATCACCAGGTACTGACGGTGTAGACCAGCCTTCGTGGTGGCAGCAGTTGTTACCGCCTGCTAAAGAGACCATGAAGTTTGATCAAGTTATGTGTCCAGCGCCCTACGCTATCAGTGCCGGTGATCCGGTAGGGCATATGGGTTACTATCAGGCGGCGAAAGATGGTGGCTATGAGCCTCGATATCAGGTTCATATCGAGTGCATGAGCATGGATGATAATCTGGAGAAATTTCTGACTAATCCTGAAAAGGTTGGCGAGAAAAATCCTCTCTATCTGAAGTATTCTCCCGGGCTTGCCTTGTTTACAAAGGATGTCGCGGCCGGAACCTTCATGAAGGGGAAAATGACTGAACGGACGGGTATTTTGAAGTTAAGTCAGGTGACAACAGAAGCTGACAAAACGACGAAACAGGAATACTGGCAGTTGCGACCAGAGAATGCCTATGCGTCAAAAGGACAGGCAGAACCTCAGCTGTTGTCTCAGTACGATCTGGCAAAACTGGGATTCAGGACGGAAACCGCAGAGCCGTCGAGTTTTGATTACCTGGATGGCAAAACCCAGCCGACTGGTTTTTTCCGCAGTGTTATAGATTCCCTGTACAGCGCAGCGAAGGACGATACCCGCGCCAGTCACGCACTTGTGAAGCATAATTATCAACGGCTTCTGGATAAGATTGACAGCGGAGCAACAGATTATTCAAGCCTGGAATACGCAAGTGCGTTTCATAATTCCGACTATCGTGATATCACCCTGAAAACAATAGTCAAACACCCGAGTGACTGGTATTTCAAAAAAGATGATGCCATCTGGCAACCGTTCCTGAATGCCCTTAAGAAAGAAGCACCTGAATGGAAGAAATACAGCGAAACGTTTCTCGACAAGCTCGCCTGGATGCAGGAACTCACGACAGAGAAACTGGGGCCATCGCTGTGGCATATGCATCCCATTATGTTTTTGGGAGCAATGCGTCAAGTGAAAAAACAAGGATGGGCACATAGCAAGTTTGGATATTTTCTTGGTGAGGTGGAGTCTAAAAATGACTATAGTGCGTATAATGTCCATGTTACCTACGCTTCACATTATAAAACTAGCTTGACTAAAATGACAATTAATCAAGTCAGACAATCTCAAGATGATTCTTCATCGAATGGGATGTTTGCTACAGGTAGATTCCAAATCATACCAGATACTTTAAAAGCTGCAATTATCGAATTAAATCTTGATAGTAATGCTTTATTAGATGAGGCAATTCAAGATAAAATATTTGAAGAATACCTTATTAAGGTAAAGCGACCGGCAATAATTGAATTCCTTGAAGGGGATGGCAGTGTTGAAGATGCCATATATGATTGGGCCAAAGAATTTGCTTCAGCTGGTGTTCGAAAAGGTAAGGAAATAAGTAGGTCTAAAACTGAGTTTGAAAAGGACGAAAATGGGGATTATAAAAGAAATAAAAAAAATAAAAGAATTGGCATACGGCGCTGGGCGCAAAGCGAAGGGGTTTCATATTATTCTGGTGATGGTATAAATAAAGCGCATATTAGTCCAAGTGAAATGATTAAGGTGCTTGAGGAGTCAAAGAATGAAAGGAATTAATTTATTAATATGTTTATTTTCAGTGGTGATATTTACTGCTTATGCAGGTGTTAACAATAACCCACAGTTTTCCGATTTTCCAGTTACTGTTAGCACTGGACATTTTGTAAGTAAAATGGACGTCAGTGTCGAGCAAGAGCATCACACTGACAAATGGAAACAATATATCCAAAAAGAACTAATTAAACCTGTGAACTTTTCGGGCCATTATCGAATAATCATGAGTAGAAATGGTGAGTTGCCACAAGATTGTGGAAATGATGGGTGGGTGTGCGGGTGGATAGTAGACAAATTAACCGGAAAGATTATATCCGAGTTACCTGAATTCAATGGGAATACTAAATATTATTCGACCATTGATAATGGAACGCCTTCTCCTGATTCATTTGACGTTGAGCACCATTCAAATAGCAGTATGATATGGGTTTCTGGTCAAAATGCTCCTGCAAAAGGCAAGCAAGGAGAAGCAAAGTGCGCTAACACGGCTTATAACTTCAAAGATAACGAATTTATTAAGTTAGTTTCATCTCGCTGTGAAGTAGATGTAGGTGATGATGCTAATGCTGACCCTTATCTACCTTAACCCGATGATCTTTTGTGTTTTAAAATATTAGGAAGCACTTGTGGGTTTAGCAGGTGACCTAATGATGGAATGTTAAATAACATCGAGGTTAACATGCATAAGTTTTTCTTTGTATTGCTGTCACTTTTGCCAAAGTATGGCCTGGCTAACAGTATTGACCTACCAGTAGTTCATTCAATATAAGTTTTTTCGGAACATTATAGTGAGTATGAATCGCCTTCCTATCTGACATCTCACTCTCTTCTTCCAGGCACCTGGACTGGAGTGTGGATATTTCAGGATGCCCCGATGGGTAATTCATGTGATGCAGGGTCAATTAGAATAGTATCTATAGACGCTGATAACAAAATAGAGACTCATAATCCGATGGATTTTTGCTCGGGTAAGGTGATTGTTAATAATGATGGCAATCAGGTTGAGATACAAATTCGCGATGATATGGTTGCTAAAAACAATGGAAAGTGGAAATTTAAAGACAATGTATTATCAATGTCTTAATAAAGAGTTAAAAGTTAATTTTCTGTCACTTTTTATCCTCGTGTTATCATCTCTTAATATAGTTGAAGCTAAGTCTACCCCAGCCTTTGAAGATTATAATGTTACTAATGTGTATAAAGGACCTGTACACGAACTCGTTTTGACTGATGCAGAAAAAAATTATATTTATGGTGAGTATCTTCATGCTGCACAGAATGCCAAGAAAGTAAATTTTTCAGGTCATTATGTTTTCTTTACATATGGTTGTGGCGGTGGTGCTTTATGTAGCAGTTTTTTAGATGCTAAAACAGGCCATCTATTAGATACAGGAACTGACGCGTATGATATGGAGTATTGGAAAGGGAGTGAGACAAAACCTAATAGCTCTTTATTAATTATCTCAGGGAAAACCGTTGATGAAAAAGAAAGTGCTACAAAATATTTTATATTAAAAGATAATTCACTGAACTTACTTGAGTCGAAAAAATATAAAAATTAAGTCATATGAGGCCGGAGCATGGTTATGCTGCAAAAGGACAGGCTGAGTTTTTGTCTCAGTACGTTCTTTCCCTGATGGGCTAGGGGTTTACAAAAAGCAAAGTATGCAACAGATCCAAATTATGCGGAAAATTAATCGATATTATGAAAGGCAAGGGACTTATTAAATAAAAGTTATACTTGCAATATTTATTGCTTTAATGTCGTTTGTTAGCCAAGCTGATGATTTTTGCTCTAATGCTTCATCTAAGGCGGATACTGAAAGAGCTATAATTCCAAGTGACGAATCTGGATTTAAAGTTACAGGGAAAGGGCGTGTTTATTTTTACTCAACTCCAAATGAACAGTGTGCAATTAAGAATGTATTCATTGTTCCTGGTGACATTGTAAGTGCTTCTGTAGATTATGGAGACTACACATAGATTATATATTTCACTAAGGAAGGTGAAGATGTTGAAGGTTGGGTAAAGTCCAATCGCTTAGCTCCAACAGATACAGGTGTTGGCCCATCTAGCAAAAATCAGATTAACCAATAAATATATTTTTTCACGCCAGGAATCGAAAGCAATTCTTTTAATAGAGTTTGCTTTATTTATATTTGACTTCATATCACCTGGCTATTTCAATTGGTACCAAATTGAAGCTGAAACTGAATTCCATCCGGAATACTTCCACATATATCAAAGTTTGAATAAAACATTCTATTGACATGGTATTCAGGTTCACTGTTGAGGAATATAATAAATGCTCCAGATTATCCGTAAAGGCGATAAAACCTCCCATGGTGGTTCAGTAATGACCGCGTCTGAAATAATGAAATTCGGCGGTATCGGTGTGGCTCGTAAAGGCGATGAAGTTTCCTGTCCGGTTGAAGGCCATGGCCCTACAACCATCGTTGAAGGTAATCCTGACTACCTCGACCATGGTATCCCGGTGGCGTTTCACGGGCATAAATGCGGTTGTGGTTGCACCCTGATCAGTTCCTTTGCTCCGGCCGGGGTTGCCTGATTATGCCCGTTCTGCTTGATGCCATCCCTGAAAAAGCAACCAGGATAGTCCGGCCCAGTACGCGCCGCTGGCTGCTGTTCCTCGCATTTGTCATGCTGGGTGGCATTGCCCTCACACTCTGGGGATGGACAACGGAGCGCACCGGATTTGTTTTCTGGTTTACGGCTCTGGGTCTGCCGTTCTGCACCTGGGGTCTGATTTTTAGCGTGCGCAGGTCTGCCTATAAAGCCGAACAGGTGGGGGCTGAGTCCCGAAACGTAGAGCGTGAAAAACTCATCGAAAGTGAAATTCAGCGCGGCCAGCGTAGCGCCTGGATTCTGGGAAACCTTGTTCAGACATCATCCGGGAATAAAGCCAGTGACCTGCTGACGGCCATGACCCGTTCGGCACCGGCAGTCGACTTTTCTCAGCCCAGGGGATGCGCTAACCCCGTCCGTTATGCCGCGCTGACTGCATTCCAGCCAAATTTGGCATCAGGGCTTAAAGCGACAGTAACCAAACTGACCTCCCGTGTTGAAGAGATTGTTGAACCACTCCCGGTGGGCCTTCCTTGCTGGTTGATGCTGGACTGTGACAGTGACCTTTCACCGCTGATAGAAGATCAGATTAAGGCTGAACTTTCACAGAAAACAGGCCGCGTTTTCCGCCTGATGTCGGGTAAAGGGCTGGCCGCACTGGATGCCTGGCTGGATAAGCGCTGGGACAACCCGGGCATTCTGGTCGCGATGACGCTGTCGCTCCCCGCCGAACCCACTGAAGGGGATGCTGATGCTATCGCGATGCTGGTCCTCAGCAACCGTAGGGCACTCTCTTACCCGGATGCACTGCGGCTTCATCGCCCCGAAAGAGGCACCGCAAGCACGCTGACTAAAACACTCACACGGGCCCTGCTATGGGCCAACGTGCAGCCTGACCAGCTCCAGGGCAGTTGGTTTTCCGGCCCCGCACTGACACAGGGCAGTAGCTGGAATAATGCCTGCGAAGAAAACGCGGTCAAATTCAGTCTGTCAAAAGACAATTTCAGCATCGATCCGGTTCTGGGTTACACCGGCCATGCTGCGCCATGGCTTGCCATCGCGCTTGCCGACTCAGCCTTTGAACAGCGTGGAATGCAGGTTATCGCTGCACAACCTGCTGCTGGCAAGGACGACACATGGGTCGCCGTCATCACCAAAGAAGAAGTTTGCAAGGGAACGTCCAGGAATGTCTAAGGTAAAAGTTAAAACACTCATTGGCTCCGTTGTGGCTGTCGCGTTTTTTCTGACGGTCATCGCGGCATTTCTGTTTTATGCCTTTCCGGAAAAAGTAGCCTCTACTACCGGGTTCGGTCCATATGACGGACAGCGGATACTCTCTTTTTGTGCCGTCATTGTGGCCGTGCTGTTTCTCCTGGGCTGGCTGGTTGAAAAGGCATTCGACTTCGCAGGTAAATCAGGTTTGTACTTCCACTGGGGGCAGAACAAAAATCAGGTTGTGGCCCCGGTAACGCAAACTATTGTCGGTGAAGACGATGACGATGAGCCCGTTTTCAATGACGAAGCGGTAAAGGAACATCTCCAGCTACGCTATGGCCGACGCTGGCAACGTAAGGTCCGTATCCTGCTGGTCATGGGCAATCAGGACGAGGTCCAGAAGGTGGCTCCGGGTTTGTGTCATGACCTCTGGCAGGATGGCGATGGCAATGTGCTGGTCTATGGCGGTGACGCACAGTCACTTCCGGATGACGTTTTCCTGTCAAAATTAAAACGCCTGCGTTCCGGTCATCCCATTGATGGCATTGTGCAGGTGATGAATACCGCCGCGTTGCCAACGGATATTGAGCGTGATGCGTTTTTACGTTGCCGCCAGAAAGCCGATCACCTGCTGGGCTGGCAGGCTCCGGTCTGGTTATGGCTGACGGACAAAGAATCTGGTGATCAGGAAGGGCGAGAGTCCGTGGCAACCGGCGCGATATTCGGTCCGGGTGCCACGCCGCAGGATGCGGTTTCTACCCTGGATGCACTGGTTCCAGGTTTACGTCTGGCCGGGATGTCTCAGATCCTGAAAAACCCGCAACATGACGGGTTCCTGCAACTCTCTTCCCGCTTGCAGAGCGAACTGAAAGCGAGCCTGAATGTTTTGTTTACCGGACTGATGCAGGGCTCCGCCGCGTATCGCCTTCGGGGGGCGATGTTCAGCCCGGAACTGGCTGTCGCCGGTACAGTGCCCAACACCCGAATCGACACGCCAACCTGGACTGCCGTCCTGGATGACTGTGCCGCCGTGCGTTCCAGAAAGCTCTCCTTCGACTGGCTTAAAGGTCTGCGGTTACTGCTGCTTGCCCTGATTGTGCTTTGGGGGGCCGGTACATTGCTGTCCCTTACCGTCAACCGTGCGCAGATTTACCAGGCGCAGAACACCGCGCGTCTTGCCGCCGATACAACACTGCCGCTGACTGAACGACTGCGTAACCAGCTCATCCTTCAGCAGGCTATTGCCCGTCTGCAAAACCGTGAAGCGATCGGTGCGCCGTGGTACACCCGCTTCGGTCTCAATCAGGACCATGACACGCTGGCGGCACTCTGGCCGCTGTATGCCCGTAACAACGCGCTGTTAATGCGTGATGCCACCGCCGATCATCTGAAGCAACAACTGAACGCTTTTGTGCAGCTCCCCCCGGCCAGTGATGCCAGGGCGCAGGGCACACAACGCGCCTACGATGTGTTGAAAAGTTATCTGATGATGACCCGACCGGAGAAAGCGGATACGGGGTGGCTGGCGAAAAATGTCCTGGCGGTCTGGCCGACGCGTCAGGGCGTGGCGGACGGCACCTGGCAGGCGCTGGCGCCGAAATTGCTGGGCTTTTATGCGCAAAACCTCCCGGCACACCCGGAGTGGAAAATAAAGCCTGACGCTGAATTAATCAGTACCGTACGCCAGATCCTGCTCAAACAGATAGGGCAGCGTAACGCCGAATCAGGGCTTTATCAGGACATGCTCAAACGCATTGCCAGCAACTGGCCTGATTTAACGCTGGCCGACCTGACCGGTGATACCGATGCCTCGACGGTGTTCAGTACCGAAGAAGTGGTGCCGGGGATGTTCACCCGCCAGGCCTGGGAAGAACAGGTTCAGGATGCGATTGATGAGGTGGTCAAAACCCGCCGCGATGAAATTGACTGGGTACTGACGGATAAAACTCACCAGCCGGGAAGCGACATTGCCCCGGAAGCGCTGAAAGCCCGTCTGACCGAACGCTACTTTACGGATTTCGGGAATGCCTGGCTCAATATGGTCAACAGCATTCAGTGGCAGGAAGCGGGTTCGCTGTCCGAAGCTATCGCCCAGTTAAATCTCATTGGCGATGTCCGCCAGTCTCCTCTGGTGGCGCTGATGAACACGCTGGCCTGGCAGGGCAAAACCGGACAAAAAGGTGAAGCACTGGCGGATTCGATTGTCGATTCAGCGAAGCAGCTGATCGGCAAAAAGAAGAACGCAAAACAATTTATCGAGCAGGTTCAGGCACCAAAAGGCCCACTTGAAGGTGTCTTTGGTCCGCTGATGGGGCTGATGGAAGGTAAGGAGGGGACCGGCAGTAACGGTAACCTGAGCTTCCAGTCATGGCTTGCCCGTGTCACACAGGTCCGTCTGAAGTTGCAACAAGTCACGAGCGCCCCCGACCCGCAGGCGATGTCCCAGATGCTGGCCCAGACTGTGTTTCAGGGCAAAGCCATCGATCTGACCGATACACGGGATTACGGCAGTCTGGTGACGGCAAGTCTTGGTCAGGAGTGGAGCGGCTTTGGACAGTCTTTATTTGTACAACCGCTGGATCTGGCCTGGCGGCAGGTGCTGACACCGGCTGCGGGAAGCCTGAATACGCGCTGGCAGGCAACGATTGTGGATCAGTGGGACAAAGCGTTTGCTGGTCGCTATCCGTTTAAGGCGACAGGCAGTGATGCCTCACTACCACTTCTGGCACAGTTCCTGCGAAGTGACTCCGGTCGTATTACCACATTCCTGAAAACCAACCTTGGCGGCATCCTCCACCAGGAAGGCAATCGCTGGGTTGTCGACCCTGCCGCGAGCCAGGGGATGGAAGTGAACTCCGATTTCCTCAAGGCGATTAATCAGCTGGCCGAACTGTCAGACATTGTGTTTGCCCAGGGCGATGCAAGTGTTCACTTTGAACTGATGGCCCGTCCTTCCCGGGATGTGGCGCGTATCCAGCTCTCTCTTGATGAGCAGAAACTGGATTTCTTCAACCAGATGGAAAGCTGGCAAAGCTTCACCTGGCCGGGGAGTACCTACTACCCGGGGGTGAGCCTCAGCTGGCGAAGTGTGAACAGTGGTATGCAGCTCTATACCAACAACCAGGGCAACTGGGGATTCATTCGGTTACTGGAGAGGGCGTTGATCACCCCTCTGGATGGCAGTCGTACCCAACTGGTCTGGATAAGTCAGGATGGCAATCCGCTGAAGTTTGTGATGCGCAGCGAACTTGGCGACGGTCCGCTGGCATTGCTGAAGCTTCAGGGTTTCAAGCTTCCGCTGTCTATTTTTAATGTTGACCCCATCGCTGAGGGGACCCAGTAGCGATGGGCGGAAATATTCATCCTGCACTGGCCTTTGCCAGGCAGGTGGACGGCTGGTCGCCAGGGGTATTCAACAAAGTTGATAAGTGGCGGGAGACCGACTCGCTTGCCCCCTGGCGGTTTATGACGTTTCGCCAGTGCAAGGCCTGGCTTGCTGACTGGCTGAAGCACAACCCGACGCCTCAGGAGGGGTTTCTTAGCCCTCCGATCATGAAGCGTTTCCCGCCGCATATCGTTTATATGTCACTGGCAGCATGGCGCACCGGTAAGGCACTACTCCATTGTGATGAGTCACTTTTCCGGATGCTGGGTGAAACAAATCAGTCTGATGCACTCCCGGGTGACATGCTGCGCCGCCTGCCATTCTGGGGGTTCTGGCTCGATTTCCCCGCAGACACGGTCTTTGCGGAAGGTCAGGGGCCTTTGCTGGGAGCCTTTTTCACGCTCACCGATCATGACAACGGGACTGATGCGCTGCTGGCCCTGACGCTTGCCCAGGAGCCGTTGGTGGACGGGAACCTGCCGCTGGGAATGGAATACCTCCCGTTGACCGCGCCGGTCTCTACCGCTATCAGCCTACAGGATGAAGGGGTCAGGGGGTTCTGGCAGGCCGTATTGCCTGTACTGTTCTGGTTATGTTCAGAAAACAGTGAGTGGGGCACACAAGGTAAACCTGTTCGGCCACCACCAAGGCGAGTAGGAAAACATCAGCGATTCATTCCACCAAAGAAACCGGTGCAAATTTACGCCGGGGCTCGTGCAGGGGCGGTACTCCGTCAGCCATCTCGACCGGAACGTGACAGTCCACTGAAGGAGCCTGGCGGCATGTCGAACCGCCGCCTGCGCCCCCACGTCAGAAAAGCCCACTGGCAAACCTACTGGAAAGGGAAACCCACACAGGGGGAGGAGAAAAGCATGTTACTGAAATGGAAACCACCCCAGATAGTGAACGGCCAGAACGACGATCTGGACGCTGTCGTGAGATTTCTAAAGAACAGTCACGAGATTAAGTAAATAACCCTCATCTTAGCTGACGATGTTTTTAAACATTCAGGGATACCCAGACGATATTTATGGCAAACATTAATGTACTGCGCTCTATCCGAAATATATCCGGCATTCTATGCCTCATTATTTCACCCATCTTTCTTTCAACAACCGCTGCGGCAGATGGGCTTCAGGTTTCTTCAACGGTGAATGGCCTGCATATCATCGCAACAGACAAATTGCCCTCAGCACCTCCGGAATTAACGACTGAAGAGCAGGCATTAAATTGTGACCGTGATCCCCCGCAAACCGGGGAAGGAAAATCTGTGTCAACGCAGGGCTGGAAAGTCATTGATGAGGTATCCAGTGGGAATACAACTATTGTGGGTTTCTTCAGCAAAGGTGAGGAAGGTACAAGCGGTTCCTGCTTTGTCAAAAATGGCAACGTTGCCATTTTTAATAAAGGGATCCTTCAGGCTCTTATTTATGGAGATGAAATTACTGATGACTCTTATTCAATTCTGGGCGCTGTTTCCAAAACCAATTTGGTGAATACTTTTCGGCTGCGAGAGTTTTTCCCGGGTATGACAGCGGTCGCTGATTTGATCTATGACGGTAAAGTGGCTCGTGTTAAACCCGTGGCACCTTTAGAGCCCTATTGTGAGGGCACAGCACCGGTTCCGAACATTTTTGGAAAAGATATCAAGAGCGCTAGAAAAGCACTCATAAATTATGGATGGATACCTGAAAAAGTCGAAGCCGATAGAGGTGATACCAGAGCCAGGCAGTTAAATGATGAAGGCGTAACCGAAGTTAATTCATGTTCAGGTACGGGCTTTGGATTCTGTAATTTTGATTACAAACGTGAAGGGGGAGCCTCATTGAATGTCATGACGGTGGGCGACGATTTTACAGTCTCTGATTATGGTGCTGACTGCCCCAAACAATAACTAACGAATGTAGCCACTATTGCAAATCCATTATTCACGGGAAAAAGAATGAGTTCACCGGAAGCCCTGTTATCCGCATGCACGACCCATCAGCAAGATCAGCAGAACCTCATTGCCCGGGCATCCGATGCTCTTCCTCTCTGGGATAACTGGTTGTTGCCATTCAGTCCTGAGCAGGAAACCGGAGATGATCCGGCGTATGACGACAGCTTCCAGTTGATGCGCGAAGAGATTAATAAGCTCTCCGGCACAGACCCTGAGCAACTGTGTGCGCTGGCGGAAAAGTGTCTTTGCGAAAGTGCCAAAGATATCCGCGTGGTGACCTGGTACATCCAGGCCCGACTGAGCCGCGACGGAGAGAAAGGACTGGCGGAAGGTTTGCTGCTGATGGTGGCGATGCTCTCCCGCTACGGCAAACGTTGCCATCCTCAGCGCCCTGTTGCCCGGAAAGCCGCGCTGGAGTGGCTCAGCAGTACAAAATTGCTGGATACGCTCTCACTCTGGCCGGAAGTCGAACGGGATGATGCCGCGCTCATTGCTGGAGCGATCAGTCTGCTGGCAAATGCCGTCTCTGAATGGCCTGAAAATGAAAAACCGTCTTTTGCCGGACTCTGCTCGGCGCTTGAAAATCGTCTGGCACGTTCCGGTGGGATGGATGCATTGATCCCTCAGAACAGCAGTGCCCATGAATCCGGCCATGAATCAGTCCTTTCTCAGTCGCCACAACTCACAACCGTCAAATCCGGACGCGATTTACTTGATCAGGCAAAGTTACTTTCCCGCTGGCTGGGTGAGCAACCACAGGGCTGGCTGGCCTCCCACCGGCTGATGAAAACCGTACGCTGGGATACGGTCGATCAAATCCCCCCGCTGGACAGCAGTGGCCGTTCCCGACTGGTTCCGCCGAAACCGGAATACCGGGCACAGCTGAAACGGTTGTACCTGCAAAAAAACTGGGCTGAGCTGGTGGAGCAGGCCAGTCAGATGTACTGCGAAGGGGTAAACCATTTCTGGCTCGACCTTCAGTGGTATCTCTGGCAAGGGCTCAGTCATGCGGGTCAACCATGGGAGAGCTGGTCAGATTCCGTGCTGCTGGATCTGCGCTTGTTCCTGAAGCGTATGCCGGGGCTGGAAGGGCTGGCCTGGAATGATGGCACCCCGTTTGCCGATGAGGTGACCACTGGCTGGATAGCCGAAAAAGTGAATGACGAAGCCCGGATGTTCGGAGATGAACCGGCAACGGTAGCCAACGGACAGGGAGACGATGTGCTGTTACTTGAATCCGAAGCGATGGAGAAAGGAGACAGTGAAGGGCCCGAGTCGGCACTGGCCTGGCTTCAGTCCCGACCGGGGCTGGACACTCCCCGGCAGCGCTGGCTGGTGCGTCTGCTGATGGCCCGGGTTGCTGAGCAGTACGGCCGGAATGAAATGGCGCTGCATTTGCTGGGGGAGCTGACCGCCAGTGCCCCACAACTGACGCTGGGCGACTGGGAGCCGGGCCTGTTATTTGAAGTGCAGGCTCGCCGTCTGAAGCTTCTGCGTATGAAAGCCGGTCGCAGTGAAAGTGATAAAGCCCGACTGATGCCTGAGATGGATACGCTACTGGCAGGTCTGATTGCTATCGACCCGGCCCGTGCCATGGTGCTTTGCCCGTAATATGGAATGGAAAAAAAGGAATATTATGCGTTATCGAGTTATTGCTCTGACTTTATGCCTTCTTTCTGGTAGCAAGGTCGCATTATCTGCGGGATTTGATTGTTCCCTTGCAAATTTATCACCGACAGAAAAAACGATATGTAGCAATGAGTATTTATCAGGACTTGACAGTGCTCTTAACAATTTTTTCAAAACAACCTATGACAGTTCTTTAAGCCATGGACGCCTGGCTGAGCGTCAAAATAAATGGCTAAAAGAAAGAAACAGTTGTCAGGGTGATGTAACCTGTATTACTGACAGTTATTTAATTCGCAATAAAAACCTGGCAGCAAGCAACAACCTCCAAAATATCAATGATATTTTCAACCGCGAAGGCGACAAGCTGGATGAAGTACTCGATGCCCCAATTAAGACCAAGTCAGGATTTACAATAACCGACTCACCATGGCTTGTAAAAAAAATATTTTCATCTGATAGTTTTGAAGGCGGAATTAATCTTGAAGGCATTAATATATCGTCGGTACTAACATACCAGGAAATTAAAAATGATTTGTACATTTATATTTCTGTTAGCGGACGGTATCAAGATAAAGATATTACACTTCTCGTAGAGCTTGCGGAAGATACAAGCCCTCGAATCATTCAACAATATGATGGTGATGTAGATATAATATCCCGCACCAGAGATGCTCAAGGAAACGCTTTAGCCTACTTTACTGTTGGGAGTGATTCACATAAAGAATATCATTATTTGTTTGTATCTCCAGATGGGGGGAAAAGCATTTCAGACATTTCCCCCGAACAAGCAGATGCACTGACAAAAAAAACGATGCCATGGATTGGTTATTGTGGTACTTCAGAGTGCAATGCTTCATTTATATCGCCTGATAGCAAATGGCGACTTGCTTCAAGTGATGGTAACGTTAAAGACCCAGAAGAAGGTATGTACGTATTTCCAGCCAACCGACCGGACCAGGGTTTGAATGTTTTTGCGGACATGGCTGACAATTCGATCACTGACGATGCTTTTGCATATACCCGGCAATATGTCTGGGGGGATGATAGCAATACATTTTACTTTGACAATACCGGAGCATTAGGTTGTATCTGGAAAACCGACATTGACAAAAAAACAACAAAACGAATCATTCCCGTAGAAGGTATTCTGGACCCATTCTATATAAAATATGATGGAGAGGATCTAATTCTTTCCGTTTATTCATATTATTATCAAGATGATTTCAAATCAGAAATATACATAGCAAAAGAACCTAACTAAATAAAATGTCAATGAAGCGGGATTTATAATTTATATGGATGACTTAACCCTGCGCTATTTTGAGGCCGAAATGCGCTACCTGCGTGAGGCCGGTAAAGAATTTGCCCGGGCGCACCCGGACCGGGCGGCAATGCTTAATCTGGATAAACCCGGCGCACGTGACCCTTATGTAGAACGCCTGTTTGAAGGCTTTGCCTTCCTGATGGGGCGACTGCGCGAAAAGCTCGATGATGACCTGCCGGAGCTGACCGAAGGGCTGGTAAGCCTGTTGTGGCCGCACTACATGCGGACCATTCCATCCCTGGCTATCGTTGAGTTTTCTCCCGCGTGGCAAAGTCTTCGCCAGGCGGAAACGCTGGCTGAAGGTTTCTCGGTTCTCTCGCGTCCGGTGGGGCCACACAAAACCGCCTGCCAGTACCGGACCACGCGGGATGTGCCTCTGCAACCCCTGCACCTTGCAGATGCGCGTCTTCATACCGAAACCGATGGACGTTCTGCCATCCGCCTGCGTTTTGAATGCCCGGAAAAAGTGGACTGGAGCAAGGCCGGGATCGACAAAGTCGCCATTTTTCTCAATGCCGAAAGCCCGGTCAGCTCCGCCCTGCATCTGGCGATGACCCGTCGCGTTCATGCCATGTATGCCCGTCACGCCGGAACCCGCACCGAACGCCATCAGTTTGATGGCTGGTGCAAGCCGATGGGCTTTGATGACCATGATGGCCTGTGGAAGAAAGCGGATTCCGCCTTCAGTGGTTATCAGCTGTTGCTGGAATACTTCAGCTTCCGTCCGAAGTTTATGTTTGTTGAGCTGCGGGGTCTTGAAACCATCGGGCTGAATGCGGCCAGTACCTGGTTTGAAATCGACATCGTGCTCAGTGAAGCCTGGTCATCCGATCTGCCGTTTGAGACCGCGAACTTCCGCCTGCATTGTGCGCCGGTTATCAACCTCTTCACGCTCGAAGCCGACCCGCTGACGCTTAACCCGCTGGATAACGAATACCTGCTGCGGCCGCTGCGTCTTCAGGACGGCCACACTGAGATTTACAGCGTCGATAACATCCATGGTGCGGTGAAACTTGGCAAACACCAGTATGTGCCGTTCACCAGCTTCCGGCACCGGGGCGGCATGATGCGTCACGATGCGCCCGAGCGCTATTTCCATACCCGGGTCAAACGCGGGGCATCGGGCCTTTATGACACCTGGCTTATTCTCGGTGGCCGCTCGTTCGAACTGGATCAGCTGTCTGAGAAACCCGAATCACTCTCGATGCGGATCACCGGCACCAACGGCCAGCTCCCGCGTAAGGCACTGGAAAGTACCTTGCTGGACAGGGTGGTGAAGGCGGGGAAAGTTCCGGTCCGGGTGCTGAACGTTTCCGCACCGACAATGCCGCTGTATCCACCGGCCAGTGACCGTTTCCACTGGCGGGTCATGAGTCATCTGGGCTCAAACTTCCTCAGCATGATGGACAATCCTGAAGTGCTGCGGGGGACGCTGGCCCTGTATGACTGGACCGACGATGAGATGAACCGCCGTCGCCTTGAAGCCATTGTCGCGGTGAAACACACGCTTATCCGACGCTTCGAGAAGGGCTTTATGCTGCGGGGCGTGGATATCGAGGTCACGCTGAACATGGATAATTTTGCAGGTGAGGGGGATGTGAATCTCTTTGGCGAAATGCTGCATCGCTTCTTCGCGCTGTATGCGGATATTCACCTCTTTAACCAGCTCACGCTGGTGCTGCAACCGACAGGGAAACGACTGAGATGGAAAGAATTTCACAGCCAGCACGTACCGGGCTGACATTCGCCCTCAATAAGGACATCTGGCGAGCCAATTTTTACCGTTTCTGCCAGTTGCTGGAGCAGGAAAGTCCTGACTCACCGAAGCTCGGGGCCACCAGCCACCCCGCCAGTGATCCGGTACGTTTTCGCCCCTGGCCGGGGATGGGATTCCCCGTCAGTACCCTGAAAGCGGTTGAGACGGATGAAGATCATCCCGAACGTCCCCCGACCGTGCGCACGACTTTTCTGGGAATGTACGGTGTGGATTCACCGTTACCCAGTACTTATCTCGATGATATTGCACAGCGCCGGGAAGGGCATGAGGCCGTTACCTCATTTCTGGATATCTTCAGCCATCGTATCACCACCCAGTATTACCGTATCTGGCGCAAGTATGCATACCCGGCCACGTTTGAAGCCGGGGGCCGTGACGCCACTTCCCAGTGCCTGCTGGGGCTGGTGGGTCTTGGCATTCCGGGTACGGCTGAACATGTGGCTACCCCGGTATCCCGCTTTCTGGCGCTATTGGGCACCATGCGCTTACCCACCCGCAATGCGGAAGGTATCCGGGCACTGGTCAGCCTGCTGGCCCCGCATACCCGGGCGACGATCACCGAACCTGATCCGGTCAAAGTGCATATCGATAACCGCAGTGGGTTAGGGGCTGGAAACCGTGTTCGACTTTCACAGCGAGCGACACTGGGCAAAACCGCCAAAGAAGCATGCAGCCGGGTGCTGGTGACACTGGTCACGGACAATCCGGAGGAAGCAGAAGGTTGGTTACCTGGCGGTCACATCCATACCGACCTGCTGGTGCTGATGCGCGTGTATCTGGGCTACCGCAGTGATGCACGGTTACGCCTGACGGTACCAGTGCGCTTGTTACCTGAGGCACGTCTGGGCAAAGGCCGACGTATTCAACTGGGGCGTACCGGTCTGCTCGGAATGAGAGACGGCAAACTCAGCAATAACCGTGAAACCCTGACCGTCAGTCTGGGTTGCTATGAAGGGCTGCAATGCCAGGTGCTGGCACCGGCTGAAGACGGTCACTACCGTTTCGATTAAGCATGTCATCCCGCTCCACTTCTTCTCAATTAAGGAACTTCTGAATGGCAACAGTTACCCGCTGGTGGGCGCTGACGCTTGTCGCCTGCTGTCTGCTTGCAGGCTGCGGTCTGACCCAGACCGTCACGGATGGCACAGTCAGTCTGACGAAATCCATCTTCTATAAACACATTAAAACCCTTCATCTGGACTTCACGCCGCGTACCGCCGTCAATGCCGATGGCGCACAGACGCCACTGGCGACAATGGTCCGGGTCTATCAGCTCAAGGACCGTAAAGGTGTGGATGCTGCTGATTATCAGACGTTGCTGCGTAACGCCGATACGGTACTCAAAGAGGATGTGCTGGCGTCAAAAGAGCTGCTGGTGATGCCCAACGGCAGCGTGTCACTCAATATGCCGATGGATGAAAATGCGCAGTTCGTGGCGATAGTTGTCCTGTTCAACCGACCGGATATGAAAGACAACCGCTGGCGGAAGGTATTGACCCTTGATGACCTCGATCCGGACAAACCGCGCACCATTGAGCTCGGTGATGGCTGGTTAAACCTCGTGCCGGTAAAGGAGTGAAGTGATGGATAACTGGTTAGCTCTTTTTGACGGACAGTCGCGCTATTCTCTGGAGATTAACGACAGCGCCGTGCTGCCGGATGTATTGAATTTTACCGGGCGGGAAGCGTTAAGCGAGCTGTTTAGCTGGGACATTGAATTTACCACTCCGCAGGCAAACATTGCCCCGGATCAGGTGCTGATGAAATATGCCTCCCTGCGGATGCGCAGTGGTAAACATGTCCATGGCATCATCACCCGTCTGGAATGGCTGTCCACCACCCAGGACCAGTCGCATTACAAAGTGACGCTGAGCTCCCGCCTGGCGTTGCTCTCCTTCACCCGCCAGTGTGCGGTGTTCCAGAACCAGTCCGTGCCGGAAGTGGTGGAGCAGGTATTGCGTCAGCACGGGCTGGAAGGGCCGGATTTTGAGTTTCGCCTGGAGCGGACCTATCCCCCACGTGAACTCATCACCCAGTGGCGGGAAACCGACCTGGAGTTTATCCAACGCATTCTGTCGGAAGTGGGGATTTACTGGCGCACGGAGATGGACAGCACCCGGGAAATGGATGTTTACCTCTTTGCCGACAGCCAGCTCAACTATCAGTTTGATGTGCGCCTGCCGTACAGCGAGCCGTCCGGACTGTACGATGGTGCGGCGGAGTCGGTGTGGGATGTGCGCACCTCAAACCATGTGGTCACCGGCACGGTTGCCACGCGTGATTACAACTACCGCACCGCCAGTACCCCACTGGATACAGCAGTGAGTGTGCGGCAGGACGCCAGCATGTCAGGGGAACATTACCGCTACACCGCCCCTTACCGCGAAGCCGGTGATGACACCGACCCGGAGCCGGAAACCGAAAGCGGAGCGTTTTATGCCCGCATTCATCACGAGCGCGAACTGAATAAATCAGCCCTTATTCATCTCGACAGTAACGCCTCCGGCCTGACACCCGGCCAGGTGCTGGAGTCGCAGGGTGCGGTCATCAGCGCCCTGAAAGAGGGTGTGATTATCACCGTGGTCACTTACCATGCCGCCCGTGATACCCGGCTGCATGTGTCTGTCGAAGGAATGCCCTACAGCGAGCGCTACAGTTTCCGCCCGGTGGAAATCCCGCGCCCGGAAATCCACGGCACCCTGCCAGCGCGAATTGAAAGCCGTGAAAAAAACGCTATTTATGCGCACCTGGATGAACAGGGCCGCTACCGCGTAAAGCTGGATTTTGACCGGGAAGGGTCAGAGCAGGGTTACGGCTATCTGTGGCTGCGGATGGCGAAACCGTATTCAGGGGACACTCTCGGCTGGCATACGCCGCTTATCGACGGGACAGAAGTGGCGATTGCGTACGGCAATGGTGATATCGACCTGCCGTATATTTCGCATGCGATGCACGACTCAGAGCACCCCGACCACGTGAACCGCGATAACCACACCCGCAATATCCTCAGAACCCCGGCGAATAATAAGCTGCGGATGGAGGACCAGCGCGGCGAAGAGCATATCAAGCTCGCGACGGAGTACGGAAAAACCCAGCTGAACACCGGCCACCTGGTGGATGAGAAGGCGCAGCCCCGTGGCAAAGGCACGGAGTTACGCACCGATGAACGGGGAACAATCCGCGCAGGTAAAGGACTGTTTGTGAGTGCGGATGCTCAGGCTAAAGCCCAGGGCAAGGTGCTGGATATGGACGCCGCCCTGAAAGAAATCGACCAGCTGAACCAGCAACTGCAACAGCTGGAAATGGCCGCAGAGCAGGCCCAGGCGCTGAAGGCGGATATCGACAGCCAGATACAGATGTATGAGCAACGTCTGAAGCCGCTCAATGAAGCGTTATTGTTCTCGGCACCTGAAGGAATAGCGTTCACCAGTGGCGAACACCTGCAACTGACGGCCACGAAAAACGTTGCCATCAATGCCGGGGGCGATATCAGTGCCGGTGTGATGGGCAATATGACCACCCTTGCCGGTGAGAAGCTGGGGCTGTTTGCCCGCACCGGGCAACTGAGCCTTAAGGCAGGGGAAGGTCCGATAGACATGCAGGCCCAGAACGCCAGCATGCGGCTGTTTGCAGAGAAGAAACTGACGTTTACTTCAGAAAGTGACATCTCGTTTACCGGGAAGAAGCGCATCACGCTGATTGGTGGGGGCAGTTACCTTAAGCTGGAGGCGGGGAAGGTGGAGTACGGCACGACAGCGTCGTATATCCGTAAAGTGAAAAGGACGATGTTTGCTGGTGCGGCGGCTATGGAGCAGGACTTCCCTTCTTTACCCAATATTATTTCTGATTTGCCAGATGGCCCCGGTAAAAAGACATTATTCTCATAAGTCAGGACTGTAATTCATGCATATTTCACCACCAATTTTGCTGCCTCGTTCAACGAACGAACTTTATTCTGACTGGGTAATGCGCTGCATGCCTGTTGATGAAGATAGAAATTTTCCTGTAAACCCCGTAGGTGCTTGGCATGGCGGTATACACATCCCCCATAGTGACATGGCTCCGCAGGCGAATCCGGTTAGAGCGATAGCTGAAGGTGTTATCATCTACGCCAGATATCCATCTGAACAAAAAGACAAAGCGCCGCTGGCTTATAACGGAAACACTGATGATGGCTGTGTGCTAATTCGTCATGAAATACTGATTGGCGAAGATCCTGTTCCGTTTAATTTTTATTCCCTAACCATGCATATGAAGCAGGTAAGGCAGGAGATCCTGTCAAATATCGGGAAACGTATAAAACGTGAACAGGTGCTGGGTACATCGGGAAGTGTGGATGGCAAAAATGCCTTTCATTTCCAGGTTTTCTGCGATGAGAAAATGCTTGAAACCTTTTGCGGACGGGTTCATGGGGGGGTAAGCGTAGGTGAACCTGCCCGTCGTAAACCAGTGTATGGGGGAGATTATTATTATTTCCCGGCCGGTACGTCAGTCTATGGAGCTATTCCCCGAGACTTAATCAGTACGCCACTTACCCTTACATCTGAGGCCTTCTACATTATTAACAGTAGCGGAGATACAAAAACGCTACGTAAAAACGACTCGGGTACTTACGAATATCTCGGTAGAGTGGTGATAGCAGTAAACTACATCTGTGAGCCACAAGGGATTGACTTGCTTAAAAATAATAACGGGTACAGTCATTGGGTCAAAGTGGCTATCCCAGGTAGCAGTGGATGGGTGAACGTCAGTGATAACAAAATCCTGACATACAGTGAAGCCGATCTTCCTGACTGGGCAGGGTGGATGCTGGTTGATGACGATGTTACTGTCGATAGTCAGTGCAACTCGGGAATAATTAAACAGTTGCAAAGTGAAGTACAAAAGGAAGGCAAGAATAAAGATGCACTGACATATTCAGTCTGTAAATTCCCGTTTGAATGGGATTTTTCGACATTTGATACGCGTTTTTCCTGGGTGAAAACAAAAACAGAGCAACTTCCGGACCCCCTGAATAACGATGAATATGAAGAGCTCAGGGAGCACATCAAAGCGTTATGTTTCTACGATAAATTGTCGGCTAAAGCTCAAAAAGAACTGAGCGGTCAGCTATGGCACTTTGAACCCCGAATGTTCATTACCCAGATACAAAAAGCAGAACGGCGGCTGATTTTTGAAACCGCCAGAAAAATGAATGACTTTACTGATGATGATATGCGCTATGGTGATATGACGAAAGAAGAAATTCTTTCTCAGGGAAATATTAAAAAATTGACGAGTTTCAATTTTGATATTTCTGAAGATGCACATTTCGATAATATGAAATCGATGGCATTTTTAACTGCCTGGGGGGAATACTCAAAGCTCATTAATATCATGCTTGATAAATTCAAACAAAATGAAGGTGGAATTTTGAAGCATGACTTAATAAATAAAGCATTCCTTGAGCATAAAACAACGAAAGAATGCATTAGTAAAATAAAGTCATATATTAAAAAATTACTATCTGATAACCAAGATGGATGTTTTTCCAAAGAAGATCTTAAAAGATTAACAAGTCTGATAAAAAATGAAGTCAAACTTCCAAAATTTGATGATTGGGATTGGTTTAACGGTTTAGGGATTATTATACATGACACATATTCAACTAGAATTTATCTGGACTATCTTATAATTAAAGATGAGGGGTTTAAAGCTGGCTTATCTTTTCAAATTCAGGACCATTTTGGTCTAGATGTTGGGGATGTTAACGGAAAATATTTCGAGTATTCCTCGTGGTTTTGTTCGTGGTTTATTCTCCAACGCTTCAGAGATTATGGCTATAAGCCATTCGTGAATGAAGCCAATTTTAATGTCGTAATAGAAGGATGATTCCATGAAGAAAAAGTTGTTACTTTTTATTGTAAGTTTAATTCTTTTTATAATTGTTTGTTTTCTTTTACGATCAGGAAAAGTAAGCTATGTATATCAGGATATATCCTATGATGCAGTGTGGGAGCGAGAGTGTAGATCTACAATTGTGCTTGTAGACCATGTGCCACTTCTAAAATCAGGGCTTAGATCTTTATGGAAAGATGAACAAAACAAAATACTGAAAAAATGGAACCCATTGGTTGATAGTTGTGACTATATACTCTTTGTAAAAAATAAGACTGAACTTCCACATGATAAGAAAGAGTTACAATATTGGATTGGAGATTATCAGTTATGCCTGAAAGGTATTATTGGTAATTGTATATCTAAAGATGATAGATTATTTTACCTCGGCGTAGATAAAATAATCTATGGAGGAGATGTTGTTGGTGAAATTAATGGTGGAAAAATATATATGAAGTTTCTTGATTAAACTAAACTAAACTAACAATCAATAAACATTAATTAATATCCGCCGTAGAAACTCATCTTTCAGTGCTTTGACGGGGAGGTTGAAGATTTTACAGAGACTGGATAAACCTCGTGTCGGTAAAAGAGTGAAGTGATGGATAATTGGCTTGCCTTTTTTATGGGCAGTCACGCTATTCTCTGGAGACTAACGACTGCACAGTAAGGAAACCCGGCTGCAATGAAAAATAAAAAAATGAACTTGGGATTGATAGTACTATTCATAGGCTGGGTGTTTTTACCTGCTACGTTGTTTATTAAAGATGAATCAAAAGCATTTGAAATAACTGACTCCAGTAAGAGTTTCAAAGTGATAGTGTATCATCTTGGTGTCATATCGCCACTTTCTCTATATAAATACTTAAAGGATGAAGACTATTATTTCGTTTTATATGACATTGAAGGGAATGTAATATTTAAACCTTCATTATTCTATGGTACATCTGAAATGGGTGCTTATGACTCAATTGAATTTATGGATGGTGACAAAAAAGAACTTTTCTATCCTGGCGATTCAGGACATGACAGTTTCCAGATAAACTGAAGCATAGCAATCAAAAAATATGGGGAGGTGTTACATGATTAGCCTATCCCATTGCAGGAGTTATTTTCTGCAACAGAGAACTTTAAGTATGATAAGAGAAAAAATATAAAAAAGCACATGCAACTAAAAAAATTACTAATTGGCTTGTTAGCCTGTATGATTTATAGAATTATCACATTATCGTTCTCACTAATTTATTATCAACTTTACACCCCTCACAAAATACATATATCAACAAATCTCAATGATTTTTATGTATATTTATTGCTTGTATTTTGCGTGTTTATATCGACTGCTATTTCCAGGCAAGCAATTGGTATCACTGTAGGAGTGGGTTCAACTCTGCTGCTGGGGATGGATATTTTTAAAGATGATTTGCCATGCAGGGCATTATTGTTTGTTTTCTCAGCTTTTTTGGCATATTTGTTTATTTTCACATCAAATAATCAGTTGAGAAAGTCACAGTCAGGGTTACACACATCCAAAGCAGTAAGACGACTTAAATACATTCTGCTCATTGTTTATCCAATATACCTCTTCTTTGAAGTGGGAATATTCAGAAACGTGTCATTATTCATTGCCTGCATTATATCTCTGTCATTATTTATATCTTGGTTAAATGAAAAAATACACTAAAAATATAGGCATCATTCCATGAGTGCAAAATCTCCCTCCTTATATGAAATTCTCACTGGCAATTTTACAGGTGACCTTCCCCTCGAACAGGTAAATGAAGAGGACCAGATTATTTTATCCGTACTGGATAATATCCAACGGATATTAAACTCTCGTGCGGGGACCATCTCTCATTTACCCGATTTCGGTTTGCCGGATATGACTAAAATCCTGCAAGGCATGCCCGGAACCGCCCATGAACTGATAGATACACTTTCCGGCGTTTTACTG
Organism: Buttiauxella sp. JUb87; assembly: GCF_004361975.1. Taxonomy (NCBI): domain Bacteria; kingdom Pseudomonadati; phylum Pseudomonadota; class Gammaproteobacteria; order Enterobacterales; family Enterobacteriaceae; genus Buttiauxella; species Buttiauxella sp. JUb87. The sequence continues at coordinate 936,890 of NZ_SNVY01000001.1, read as the reverse complement.
AAGTATGAGCCTCGTTTGCAGTCGCTCAATGTCACACTGCTTGAACAGGAAGTACCTGGAGAGCTGCGTTACGCCATTGATGCCGAACTGAAAGGTATTGGGCTTGTGCGGTACGGCACTGAATTCATGCCTGAAGGTAAGGTGATGCTCAGGCATCTGAAACAACAGCAGTATCTGGAAAAACACCAGTTTATTTAACTCCCCCACACCCTCATTCGATACGGACTTCACAATGTTCCATTCAGCCGAACGCCACCTTAAAACAGGAAGCGATCCCCGCACACTGCCAGATTTCTCAGCATTACGTGATGAACTCGCAAAACTATCCCATCCCGCTCGTCCAGATGTTAACTGGCAGTATGTTGAAAAACTGGCATTAAATCTGTTCGATACCAATGGTGTCGAACTCCAGACGGCGGCATGGTTTACCCTGGCAAGAACACAACTGGCAGGTATACAGGGATTCAATGAAGGCATGGCGATTCTTGATGCCCTGATACGTTATCAGTGGTCAGCGATGTGGCCTGCATCGGCACATGCCCGTATGGAGATACTCAGTAGCCTGAGTAAACGTCTCCAGCAGCAATTCCGGACACTGTCATTTCACAGAGTCGATTTGCCAGCCCTGTACCAGAGCGAAAAATTACTGAGCTCCACAGGTGAAGCCTTGCAACGTCTGGAGCTTCACAATGCAGCCGGGACGGACGTGCTACGGCAAATATTGAAAAATGCTGTAGTCAGGCTTGAAAATAGCGATGCTTCCTCAGACCAGTTAGAAAGCCATCGTACTGACGTCACGCTGCCAGTACGGGCAGAGGATTTTGTGCCAGAAGTGAACAACAGTCCACGTTGGGTATATGTTGTAGATACTCAGCCAATGGTTAATGTCGAAGTCAGGCAGAAACCAACACCCCGAATCGCTCCCGGTCTGGCATTCCTCAGTGGGTTGCTGACGGCGGGGGTATTGAGCCTCGTCGCGTTTAAATTCATGCCGACATTGCTAAGCCATCCAGAGGAAGAGGCGGTGATGTCATCTCTCACAGCTTTACCAACCAGTTTGCCACTTCCGGTTGCTGATCAACTACGGCATGATTCACCTGCATGGTTAGCAAACAGTGATAGCTATGCGAAGACATTAAAAACCCGACTGGATGAACTCATCACCATACCGACTAACTGGCCGTTGCAATATGGCTCTCAACTGGTCGAGCAAACCCGCCATCTTTACCCCGATACCGAACTGTCAAAAACGGTTTCAAAAGACTGGCAGTCAAAGTTAGCGGCGAATTCTTTGCCTGCTGCCAACATTGGCGGGTGGTATCAGGGAGTGACTGAACTTCAAAAGCTCCAGGACAGACTGAACCAACTGGACGAAAAGAAGGGCAAGTACATGACGGTGAGTGAGCTCAAAACGGCGGTGTTCTCTATATCGAAGTCATTCAATGACAGCATCCCGGCCGAAGAGCTGATAAGGCAATTGCAAACAACGCCTAACCAGCCAGTGTCCAGGGACTTACAAAACCGGGCAGATTTACAGCTCAGGCAGTTGAACAATTCCTACATGCTTGTCACAACCGGGAACAGGGAGTAGGGGAAGTCATACCTTTAAGGCATGGTATTGCGATTTCGATTGTGCATTGGGATACTAAAGCTCCTGATTAAGCAAAGAGATAGACGATTTGACACCACAATATCAAACGCAGATCACCGAGGAACAGGTTCATTTGTCCTGGTGCCTTCTGGTCCATATAGCCATGGAAGAAAAACGGTCAGGTTCTGGTTCGGAACTAAAGAAACACATTCTGATCATGAAGTGGTTAAAAGAAGCACAACGTAAGAAGCTTTTTCCTAAATCCGTTGCTAAAACAATTCTCTGGTTAATTAATCAGGGTGAGACATATGGGGCTTCAGCAAAGTTATTCAATAAAGTTACTTTTCTGCATCAATCTGGGCAAAGTGATTTGGGGGATAAAAGCGACCGTTACCGATTTTTGCTGTTCATTGAGACATTAAAATCAATGGGATGGAATGATGTATTACTCCCATTAAGCGAAATCATTAACATCGTGAGTAAACCTTCAACAGTGTCTGCCGTTTATACTCCATTTGAGACGCTTAATATCGCATTTAGCGATAGCGATGACCAGCTGATTACTGACATGGATTTATATTTTACAGGTGATGACTCAGGGTTGCCCGACTTATTAAGCAAGTGCATGCTTAACTTTAAAATCGCCAGGGATAAAGCAGGTGTAAGTAAGGTTACTTTGCGCTGTTCAAATAATGTGGAGATGAACCTTGACGATTAAACAAAGGCTGTCTGTTGTTTTGTTCGCACTTCTGGCTTATGTTTTGTTTAAATGCTTAAGCAATTCATCTGTTAGTATATATTTCATTTTCAATTTACAGAATTTCATTACCCATATCACCAGTCAGTATTTTTCCTATTACTTTATTTTCTCGTATGCAATTGTTTTCATTGCCATGGTAGTTATGGGATTAATGTATAATACTGGAATGAATAGAATGGGGCTGGGCAAGCCAGGTACAAGCTGGATTAGACTGGCGCTAATCGTTGTGTTGATACAAGTCCTTTCTTTTCTGCTTCCAGAGCAAAATTTCACCACAAACTATTTAAATGTGTCTGTTATTGAATGTATTGGTAAAATAGTTGTGGCATTGATAATGGCTCCTGTTGCTGAAGAAATACTGTTCAGAGGATTGATACCAGAAGCGTCACGCTGTGTTATCGGTGAGCGGTACGGTTTATGGGTGGGGATTTTATTCTCAGCTGTATTGTTTGCAATGACACATACCCAGTATGATTTGCCTACTCAGGGTTCTTTCATTCTTCTTTCGCTGGTTTTAGGTTATGCAAGAATTAAAAGCGATGGCCTTTTATTACCCATGTTGCTTCATTCTCTGGCAGGTGCTGTTGCCATAACTGGTGGGTATATACAACTTACTATGAACTGACCCTCTGGCTTGTTTCTCAAGAGATATTCTGATCCTACCCGCGAACCAGTGAAAATCGCTTGTACTTTCGCATAATCAAATTTAAATTTTCGCTTAACAAACTCCGAAAGAAAATTTTCCAAAGCATTTTTCTGGCTTCGCTTTAGAGGTTGAGGGTGCATGTCTATGCTGCATGAAAACCACTTCATAAAGCGCTCAGGCGTGGCGGGGATATGAGATCGGCTCTGGGGAAAAACTGTATTATATTTCTATTTATATACCTAAAGGCACTCTCACAAGCCAAATTATTTAATTTCAGTCCAATTCTCGAATAAAGAAAGGGCTAATCGCCTTTCGATCATCTATAAATATGTTCATGTAATCCTTTGCTCTAGAGAAAGCCACATACATTAATCTGTTAGCAATATCTTGAGCATAATCATTTCCTTTATCATAGGACGATTGATGTGGAACCACTTTGTCATGATATCCAATAGAGATTACATAATCATATTCCTCGCCCTTTGAACCATGAATTGTAGACACAGACACAACATTTTTATCTTTGTTAATCATTTTTTTTATTGCCCCCATACCAGCTTTAAGTTTTGCTACGGAAGCGGCTGCACTACAGATGTTATAATCTGTCTCTATCTTAATGGATTTTTGGTACTTCACTTCTAAAAAGACATACAGTTCTTTCAACCATAAAATAAAATTATTTTTTACAGATTGGAATTCTTTTAAATCACGTTTAAGCTGTAATGGACTTAGATGACTTAACTCAGGGATTGAGTCAGTTATTTTTCTTGCTAGAGAATGTCTTCTTTGATAGTTAATCACACTTACATCTAGAAGAACTAACTTTATTAACTCGTAAAAAACAGTATTTCTAACACAATAAAGTGGATTTGTAGATTGAAAATCATAAACAAAACATTCAGAAATATCATATAAATCATTGATCAGACGCATGAGATAGTACTTATCTGGGCCTATGATTGCTATACCATCAACACCATTATATTTTGAGTGATATTGGCTTATTAAATTAAAAATTCTTTTTGGTAATTCATCTTGCGATATATCTTTTATAATAGGTGACCTACCATCACTTTCCCGCATAGAGATAACTTCATTATGCGAAGCAGAATATTTTTTATAATAATTGACCAGTAATTTAGAAGATCGGTAACAACCAGACAGCGTTTCATGTCTTAATTCAGATAATTGTAATTCAGACTTAAGAATATCTTTGTTTTTTACAGACACTCCGAGATCCTGATAAATAGCCTGATCATTATCACCAACTATAAAAACAGAAACACGGTTATATCTAGTTATATATGACAAGGCTTTAAGTTGGATTAAACTAGTGTCTTGCGACTCATCCAAGTAAATATTTCCAATTAACTTTGAAAGATGCTTGCATATATTTGAATTTTTATTAAAAAATCCAACACCTAATTTTATAATGTCATCAAAATCAATGTATTTATTTTCCTCTTTGATGCGATTATATTCTTGAATGACTAGCAACTCTTTGTCTTTACTATCCACTACATGGCAATATGGCTCAACAAATGCATTTCCTTCCTCATCACAATTATAACGCAATCTTGTTTCTAATTTTTTATCAATTTCTATACTTTGGATTATTTTCCTTTGCTTGTATTCTGAAAGCAAAGAAAATCCATCCACGAGTCGTGGGATGGCTCCAGCGTATTTTTTAACAACCCACTCTAAAAGAAATGAATGGATAGTACCGCACCAAACTCTCTCAGTCTCTATATTAAGATTGTCTATCCTGCCAGAGATCTCATCAGCTGCAGCGTTAGTATGAGTTAACACAATATGCCAACGAAAACCTTCATTATGATATAAATTATCCTCAAGCATACCAATTAATAGCTTTGTTTTCCCGGCCCCAGGGCAGGCGCTAACCAATAGATTGCTTTTAATATTTAACAATCCTCTCTTTTGATCATCCATAATGAACCTCAAGCAAAAAAGTTAAAGGATCATTAGGGCAATGTTCTTTAAATACTGCCAAGGAAGCATCTAAATTATCAATAACAAATGCTAAATCATCCTGCCCAAGAATATCATTTAACAAATCATTCCCATCTCTATTTTTAATGACTTCCATACGATATCTAACCATCTTAGCAAGAGTAAATTTATTAAAATCACCAGTAAATCCTAATGAATGACAAAGTGCCGCAGGGATAGGGAAATTGGCATCAAGCTTGTCAGCCAGCATCATGGCAAACCAACCCTTTTTATGCTTATTTGCTAACTTTAAAGCGTAACAACCGATTTTTTGTCTATCAGAAGATGAGAACGCTTCTTGATATGGGCTATAAAATGCTTTTTTCTCAAATGATTCATCAGCTATCTGATCAAAATATCTTACAGCTCCTGACAGCACTAAATCGATTTCAAAAGTAAATTTAGAGTAATAAGCACGAATAAAATTGTTATTTTCAACTATTTCATCTAGGATGACTTTACGAGCAACACCAGACTCTGCTGATTTTACAGCTTTATTATATTCTTCTTGTGATAAATAATCGGGCTTATTATCGCCATACAGATTTATATCATCGTCCGTTAAAATTGCACATTTCTTTTTAATCCGATCTATATGAAACAATGAAGACAGCAATTCAAATCCAGTACCCCGCACAGATATCAATGAAATTCCAAGTTCATCAAGTGTAACGCCAAAAGTATTTTTGACGAGATGAGGGATTAATATTTCTTCTGCATCCCCCTCAATTAGAATTACATTTTTTGCAAAAAGAATATCTGTTCTTATAGCATCAAGGAATCGTTCAATACGATTAATCTTGTCCTCTTCGAGTCCATTGGAAGGTGAGCATGAAATAGTTTCAAGACCATTTTTTACAAGTACATTAGTAGTTGAAATATTTGATACTGATGAGATGTGGGTTGAATGCGTAGAAATAAAAACCTGGGTTTTATTATTTTTAAGATTGCTAAACAAAGATTTTTGTATATGCGTATGGATATGTGCCTCAGGCTCTTCTATTATTAGGAAATTAGCCAGAAGATTTTTACTGATACCCTCTTCATACTCATACAGTTTCAAAGCCAAATAGATTAAATTTGCACCTCCGAGACTCATCTCTGAAAGTTCGGAGACATATCCTTCACAAAGTGAGTCTCCTGCCTTTAGTTGTAAAACCTTCACCAATTCTTTGAGTTCACAGGGTAATTCAGATGTAACATTTAAAACTGGTGAATACGTTGTACCAACAGCATTAGTTATTGATAATAATATCCCATCAGAAAGTTTCTTTACTTCTTTAATCGATGATATTTTTTCATTCACATCCTTGATGTTTCTGCTCAGAATTTCATCATTATCAATTCCTTTAGATACATATTCTAATAGTTTTTGAAATGGATTGAATCGATTATTCTTAAGTTCACTGACCACATCCCTCAAAGCACGAGCATAAGTACAACTGATATTATCCTGTATATTATAATTACGTTGTCTGTTACCAATTAAATTAATTCGTTCTAGCTTAGGATCTGAAAGTAAAAGCGTATCAAAATCACCAACCACAATAGAGTATGTTTGGTCATCGCTAAAGTCTGCAGTACCTTGGCACAACACTAAAGATTCATAGGTTGTCTTATCAATTAAATACTGTTCTTTCAGTGTATGGTATGCTCTCTTCCGCTCTTCATAATCTGCAATTTCATTCAGTTTAAAAAGCTGCTCTCTGATATAAAGTTGCGGCCTATAAATATAAGTTATTCGCCCAGTGCCACCACCATTAACTGTAGTATTTAATTGACACAGTAGCTCTGATTCTTCATCCCCCCCTATCTCATCAAACTCCAAGCTAACTATTACCCAATGACCAAACGCAGTCCCTAATCCTCGGTGAAAATCATTTTCTAAAAGATATCGTTTATAATATGGCAAAGTATCGTCAAGTATAAGCCTCATCGCCTCAAAAATATTTGTTTTCCCCGATGAGTTTTCACCAACGATAGTATTAACACATTCTTTTTTAAAGGACAGAGATGTTGCCTTAAAATTCCTAAAATTTCTTAACGAGAGGGTCTTGATAAACATATATTTTACACCTTGAATATAAAGTTAGAGTACCATTGCATCATTCTTTTTCTACCAATTATATATTGAGCATGGTTGTACGTACATCTACTTGAATTTTTATCAACATGAGCCAACTGAAGTTCAATCCAGGTAGTATCAAAATCGTAATCGTGAAGAATAGTCGAGAAAGTATGCTGAAAACCATGACCAGTAACCTTCCCAGCATAGCCAATACGTTTGATCACTTGATTGACGCTAGCCTCACTCATTGGCTTGTTCGGATTGTTCCGCCCTGGAAAAACATAACGATAGTTCCCTGCCATGATATTAAGTTCATTGAGTAAATCTACCGCTTGAGTCGATAAGGGCACAAGATGCGGCCAGCGCATTTTCATCCTTTCAGCAGGAATTTCCCAAATAGCGTTATCCAGATCAAATTTTTGCCATAATGCCGCGCGCAATTCGATAGTTCTCACGCCCGTAATCATCAGTAATTTCGTGGCTATCTGGACAAGCTTACTACCGGTGTAACCCTCTAAGGCATGCAGAACTCAGGTATCTCTTCAGCTTTTAGGAACGGGAAGTGATTTGATTACAAGAGGCGACAACTACCTTGAAAAACACCGCGAATCCCTGATCGATGTTCAATGTGAACACGTGATCGAATAGAGCGGAATACGCATACAGTGACCCGTAAATAGATTCCAACCTGTTGATCTTTTGTATGCAACGACAATTGTGCCCGGTAATACGCCCGGTCAGAATACCATTCACACTTTCAAGTTCAGTGCCAATGAGTTTGACCCCAAGACGTTCGGCAAACGGCCCAAGCACAAGCCTCGGTGATGCTGAACATAGCGTTACCTCGACTCCCTAAGACACCTCCGAAGCTGCGGCCAGCAAGCCAGAGGCTCGCATTAGACGTTCGAAGTAAAGATTGCAATAGAGCTCAGCTTTCTCCTGGACCCACTTTTCCTCAATACCGGTGAGAAATGTTGATATCAGAATCTCTTTGAGTTCGTCCCGCGTCAGTTTCCGACGAAGACATTGAATCGATGGCATGGTGAGTTTAACTACTCTGCGGGTAAAAAATCGATTACCAAAGGCAAAGCGCAGAAAGGGTATAAAGCTATCATGCCGAGTAAGCGTTCTGTCAAAATCAAAAACGGGAAGGACTTTTTTTCAGCCTGGGTCGGAGTATTCACGTTAAGATCGTTATGAATTTGAAAGATAGTTGATATTTTATCACCTTCGCAGGTGAGCATCAGCAGAGAAAAGCGTTACGGCCAGAACGGATCGGCAAACCACGTCATAACTATGCGTTTTGCGCTGGTATCGAGCAAACCTGCTCATCAAGAAAATCAAATCCTTCATTCTCAGCAGTCCAGACAGACATGAAGAATGTCGCCATGGTCTGCTCGCCCCGACTCAGTACGCCGAGGTCATTTTTCATATCGAGGCAGCGAAGGGAATCATCTGGTGTATTTCAGTACTGAGCTAGCAGTGGGTACTGTCGCAACATCCTTCGCAACTGAACGATGTCTTCAGGGCCGTCAAATATGCTGACGCAGTATGTTCAGGATGAACTCAAATCGTCGTGGCACGAAGGCGACGCCTTCGTTTTCACCAATACCAGATGATAAAGATGGCGAACAGCCTGAAGGGCTACTGGCCGAACCAGCTGAGCTTCTCTGAATCATGCGGAATGGTGATGACATTGCAGGGTGCATCACCGGGGCGAATCCCTGAACTCATGCGGGACATGGAGAGCATGGCGTAGATGCTACAACTACCGATAAGAAGAGAAAGGGCCTTCCCGAGAGTGGTAAAGGAAAGGCCACGTAAATGTGGAAAAGCCTGGAAAATGCCAGTCAGTTGCTTAACTGACTGGCATTACCCGTTAGCTGAGCCCTTTTTCAAAATTACCCATTAGTTATATCCCAGGGCTCATACCATCTGTTTCTGACGGCCCCAGACATAGGGTGGCACGAATTCCTTTCTGCATCGGTCCAAATAATCCGACCACCACTGCATCATAGTCCGGCGAGCTTCGAGATACTCAGCTTTGTGGATGTAAGCGGCCCGGACGCTGTTACGCTCCTGGTGGCTCATCTGGCGTTCAACCGTATCCAGTGACCACAGTCCTGATTCCATCAGGCTACTGCAAGCCATAGTCCGGAATCCGTGACCGCAGATGTCTTTTTTTGTGTCATAGCCCATCAGGCGCAATGCTTTGTTGACCGTATTCTCACACATTGGCTTGTAAGGATTATGGTCTCCAGGGAATACCAATTCCTGATGGACGGAAATGTCTTTTATTTTTTGAAGCAGACTGATGGCCTGCCGGGACAACGGTACGATATGCGGCTTGCGCATTTTCGCGCCACGTCCGGAATAGCGGACACCGGGGATAGCCTCGCGAGTGGCTGGAATGGTCCAGATTTTGTTTCTGAAATCTATCTCACACCAATGGGCAAAGCGCAGTTCGCTGGAGCGAATAAACAGATGTAAGGTCAGCATTACTGCCAGCCGGGTTAATTCCCGTCCTTGATGATAGCCATCAATACGACTCAAGAGTTCAGGTAGTCGTTCAAGGGGAAGGGCGGGGTAGTGGCGTTTAACCGGAGCTGTGATGATACCTTCGAGATTCGATGCTGGATTGTTCTCTATTATCCCCTGATGAACTGCATGCCGCATGATATTGCACAGGTGCTGACGAGTACGGGACGCGACTTCCAGCAAACCTTTTGTCTCGATGCCCTTCAGCAGGTCGAGAAAATGGCGAGTTTTGAGTTCCGAGACGGGCAAGTGCCCGATTTTAGGGAAGATATGATTATTCATGCTGGCAAGCAGGCGGGCGGAATGGTTCTCTGACCAGGTTCGATTGTTTTTATGCCAGCTCAATGCTACGTGTTTAAAGGATTTCTCTGGGGAGCGAGTGGCTTTCTCTGCGATACGTTGCTGAGCCGGATTGATATTTTGCGCAAGGAGTTTACGGATATCGTCACGCTGTTGTCGGGCATTCGCCAGAGAGACATAGGGGTAGGCGCCTAAGCCGAGGCGGGATTCTTTACCATTGATACGATATTTGAGATACCAGAGACGTGAACCGCCTGGATTTACTAAGAGGTACAGGCCGTGTGAATCGGAAACTTTGAAAGGTTTTTCAACAGACTTGAGACTGCGTATTTTTGTGTCGTTCAGAGACATAGGGTGGTCACTCCATAATCGAACTGAAATGACCCCAAATCAGACCACCAATCTTGTCCGATGCGAAGGGAAAAATGAAAATGCACCGGGAAGACTTTTCACACTAACTCGTTGAATCTAAATCGCATAAGGATTCGTGGAGATGTATGAAAACTTAAATATGGCTCCTCTGACTGGACTCGAACCAGTGACATACGGATTAACAGTCCGCCGTTCTACCGACTGAACTACAGAGGAATCGGTTAACGGGGCGCATATTAGCGAGGTGTTTCAGGCTTGTCAAAGCCTCTCATCACGCGGTTGGTTCGTTTGCTGATAAAACAAGCAAACCGTGTCATTAAACGCCATAGACATATCTTTACAGCGCATAAGTTGCCAAACCGAGGCGACGGGCTAAGATATGCGGTTCAAATGGAGTGAAGAATTCATGTTAAAACAGCAGCAAATTGCAAAGTGGTTTTTGTTCCTGGCGTGTCTGGTGGTGTTAGTGTGCACCGCGCAGCGCATGGCGGGACTGCATGCTTTGCAAATGAAAGCTGCCGAAAGCGTGATGATGGCGCAAAACGGTGTTACCGATACGGATAAAGCGTCTCCCATTACGCCTTGTGAATTGAGCGCTAAATCGCTGCTTGCCGCGCCGCCAGTGCTGTTCGAAGGTGCATTGTTTATCTTCAGCCTGCTGCTGACACTGCTTGTGCCATTGCAGCCGAAATCTTCTTCTATTGTCCCCGTTCGTGAGTTTTCCTCGCCCACCCTCAGAGTCCATCTGCGATTTTGCGTATTCCGTGAATGAAAACGGCTGTTTAACACAGTCCGATTATTCATTTATGGAGAAACAATATGTTGAGTATTTTCAGGCAGGCGTTGCTCTGCCTATTGCTGCTATGGTTGCCAGCCAGTTGGGCTGCGCAATCCGGCTGGCTACAGTCAGCTGACAATAATCATGCCAGCGTGCGTCTGCGCGCTGACACTTCACCGCAAGGCGAGACGCAGGTTTTGCTGGATGTAAAACTTGAGGATGGCTGGAAAACTTACTGGCGTTCGCCTGGTGATGGTGGCGTTGCACCGATCATCAACTGGAATAAGCCGGTAAAATCAGCCCTTTGGTTCTGGCCCGTACCACAGCGCTTTGATGTGGCTGGGATCACCACTCAAGGCTACCAGCATCAGGTCAGTATCCCGATAAAACTGGCAGGTGACGCGCCGTCTAAAATCGCCGGAGTGCTGACGCTATCAACGTGCAAAGATGTTTGTCTGCTGACCGATTTCCCGTTTGAAATCACACCTGCTCAAAGCGATGCGAATTTTGCCCATGACTATGCGCAAGCCATGGGCAAAGTGCCGCTTGCTGGCGGCCTGACTGATAAACTAACTGCCGGATATCACCATGCGGAGTTAGTGGTACAAGCCACTCGCGCAGCGGGCTGGCAGAAACCAGAGCTGTATCTGGATATGCCGGAAGATGCCAGTTTTGGGAAACCAAAATATCAGATAGCAGGTGAAACGCTGTGGGCGACGATACCGGTTAGTGATGGTTGGGAGGGGGCGGGGCCGGACTTGCGTGGCCGCGATTTATCAGTGGTTATCGCTGATAACGGTGTCGCGCAGCAAAGTAGTATCACGATAAAAGATGCGCCGGTTGTGCCCGATGTGGGGGAGGACTTCACGCTTTGGCAGGTGTTGCTCTTTGCCGTGTTGGGCGGTTTTATCCTCAACCTGATGCCGTGTGTTTTGCCGGTTCTGGGTATGAAACTCGGCTCGGTGTTGATGGTGGAAAAACAACATCGGCGCAAAATACGCCAGCAATTCCTCGCCTCTTTTGCCGGGATCCTGCTCTCCTTTATGGCACTGGCGCTGTTAATGACCATCCTGCGCTTGACCAATCAGGCGGTGGGTTGGGGCATCCAGTTCCAGAATGTCTGGTTTATCAGCTTTATGGTGTTGGTGATGCTGGTGTTCAGCGCCAACCTGTTTGGATTGTTTGAAATTCGACTGTCATCGAAAGTGACAACCAAACTCGCAACTCAGGGTGGAAATGGCTTAAGTGGGCATTTCTGGCAGGGCGCACTGGCAACACTTTTGGCGACACCTTGCAGCGCACCGTTCCTCGGAACCGCTGTCGCTGTTGCGTTGGGAGCCGCGTTGCCCGCGCTGTGGGGAATATTCTTCGCCTTAGGCGTGGGGATGGGCTTGCCGTGGTTATTGATCGCCATGCGCCCATCGCTGGCGTTACTTCTGCCAAAACCGGGGCGTTGGATGCTATGGCTGCGTCGCATCCTGGCGGTGATGATGCTGGGTTCGGCACTATGGCTGGCGAGCCTGTTGCCGGTGCATTTTAGCGCTTTAACAACGGTCCCGGCAGAAGAAAATATTACCTGGCAGCCGTTAAGCGAACAGGCGATTCAGGATGCGCTCGCACAAAACAAGCGAGTGTTTATTGATGTCACCGCCGACTGGTGTATCACCTGTAAAATTAACAAGTTAAATGTCATTTCCCGTGCTGATGTGCAGGCTGCATTGCAGGAGCCTGACGTGGTTGCACTGCGTGGTGACTGGACACTCCCTTCAAAAGAAATCACTGAGTTTCTCAAGCAACGCGGGCAGGCTGGTGTGCCTTTCAATCAAATCTATGGGCCGAACTATCCCGCCGGGAAACCGCTACCGACACTTTTATCGCGCGATGCGGTACTGAATGCGCTAACTGATGCGAAAGGAAATAAATCATGAAACTGCTGATGACACTTGTGCTGTTACTTGCCCCCATCTTTGGCGCCTTCGCCGCGACTTCAACCGACGAAGAACAGCTGCAGGAGATGATTTACCAGGCGTTGTACCACGATCCATCCAGCCCGCGGATAGGTGCTACCACTGCAAAACTGACGATTATCTCTTTTACTGATTACAACTGCCCTTACTGCAAACAGTTCGACCCGATGCTGGAAAAAGTGGTGCAGAAATATCCTGATGTAGCGGTGGTGTTTAAGTTGCTGCCTTTTCGTGGTGAATCTTCCTCGCTTGCCTCACGCGTGGCGCTGACAACCTGGCGTGAGCATCCGCAGCAGTTTCTGCCGCTGCATCAAAGTTTGATGTCGAAAAAGGGTAACCATACGGCGGCCACCATCGACGCTGCGGCAACCAAAAGTGGCACCACACGAGTCGAGCCGGATGAATTGAGCAGGGAAACACTGAACCTCAATCTACAACTGGCACGGGTTGTTGGGGTACAAGGAACACCTGCGACACTGGTTGGTGATACGTTACTGGCGGGTGCCGTACCGTGGGAATCCCTTGATGAACTGGTCCAACAGAAACTGGAGCAGGCTAATGATCGGTAAGCTGCGACGGTGGGGGCGGGAAGCGTTGGTGATGGTGTTGGTTCTTATCACCATCGTAGTGCTGATGGACTGGTGGCGCGCACCAAAAATGCCGACCACTTTTGACAGCACGCCGCTACAGACGCTGGATGGGCAAACGTTGACCCTAAATACCCTGAGTGAAGAACGCCCGTTGTTACTCTATTTTTGGGCGAGTTGGTGTGGCGTCTGCCGTTACACCACGCCATCGGTATCACGGCTGGTGGAAGAGGGGGAAAACGTAATGACGATTGCGCTGCGTTCTGGCGAGCCACAAGCCGTGTTGCGTTGGCTGGAGCAAAAGAAAGTCCAGCTTCCGGTGGTTAATGATGCCTCGGGTGAGTTGTCGCGCAACTGGCAGGTTGGCGTCACGCCTACGCTGGTTGTGCTTTATAAAGGTGAAGTGGTTTCTTCAACCACCGGCTGGACCAGCTATTGGGGAATGAAAGCGCGGCTGGAATGGGCCGCTTTATAAAATTGTGAACAGGCGCACTTTTATGGTGCGCCTGTACCTCTTATGGGGCATAAGCGAACCACTGTTTCAATTTCAAATCCCGCCGTTTTAATAATTTTCTCTTATTATCCAGCTGGTTAACGCATCTGGTCGGATGTTTGTAAAAAGTGGCAAGTATATTGCAATTCCTAAGGGGACATCACTGCCGAGACTGGCGTTGGCATTCCGTGTAGGAGGCAAAATGAATTTAAGACGACTGAAGTACTTCGTAAAAATCGTCGATATTGGTAGCCTGACTCAGGCCGCAGAGGTGCTGCATATAGCGCAGCCAGCCCTGAGCCAACAAGTCGCTACCCTTGAAGGTGAAATGGATCAGCAGCTGTTAATTCGCACCAAACGCGGCGTAACGCCAACAGAAGCAGGAAAAATCCTTTATACCCATGCGCGGACGATCCTGCGTCAGTGCGAGCAGGCGCAATTAGCCGTTTGTAATGTGGGCCAAACTTTGGGCGGCCAGGTTTCAATTGGCCTGGCACCAGGTACCGCAGCATCTTCAATCACCATGCCTTTATTACAGGCAGTACGTGCGGAATTACCCGACGTGCTGGTCTATCTGCATGAGAACAGTGGTTCTGTCCTGAATGACAAGCTGTTAAGCGGCCAGCTTGACATGGCGGTCTTGTATGACCGTTCTCCGACGGCGGGCATCATTAGCCAACCGTTACTTAAAGAGGAGTTGTTTCTGGTCGGCACCCGCGACTGTCCAGGTCAGACAGTTGATCTCGCTGCGGTGGCCGAAATGAACCTATTCCTGCCGCGTGACTACAGCGCTGTGCGTAAACGCGTAGATGAAGCTTTCTCACTGCGCCGATTAACGGCGAAAATTACTGGCGAAATTGATTCTATCTCTACACTCACGGCGGCGATTGCCAGCGGCATGGGCGTGACGGTGTTGCCAGAATCTGCGGCGCGCTCGCTGGTGAGTTCAGCTAATGGCTGGATGGCGCGAATTACCAGTCCATCGCTGAATTTACCGCTCTCGGTTAACTTGTCGGCGCGCACTGCTTTGTCGCCGCAAGCGCAGGCGGTAAAAGACATTTTGATGTCTTTAGTCGTTCGTCCGGTTCAGGAAAATCGCGAGCTGTTATTGGTGGGTTAATCTGGCTTATTGCTAAATCGAATAAGTTGCTGGTTTTTATTATTTGTTATCTCGGGGTTGCCACTTTAACAATAGTGTAAAGAACGGTGATGCCCCGGGGGCAATGTGAATTTCCAGCAACTGAAAATTATTCGCGAGGCGGCTCGGCGGGACTACAACCTGACCGAAGTCGCCAACATGCTTTTCACCTCGCAATCTGGTGTCAGCCGTCATATCCGTGAACTGGAAGAAGAACTCGGTATCGAGATTTTCATTCGCCGTGGCAAACGGCTGTTAGGCATGACGGAGCCAGGCAAAGCTTTACTGGTGATAGCTGAACGCATTCTTAATGAAGCCAGCAATGTTCGGCGCCTGGCAGATGTTTTTACTAATGATGCCAGTGGTGTTCTGACCATTGCGACCACCCATACACAGGCTCGCTACAGCTTGCCGAGCGTGATTAAATCTTTCCGCACGTTATTTCCTGAAGTCCGTCTTGAATTAATACAGGGCACACCGCAAGAAATAGAAACCCTGCTGCACAACGGTACGGCGGATATTGGTATCGCCAGCGAACGTCTGAGTACCGATCCTTTAGTCGTCGCATACCCGTGGTTCCGCTGGTACCACACGTTGCTGGTGCCACACGGTCACCCCCTGATTCACGCTAATCCGCTTACGCTCGACGATATCAGCCGTTGGCCGATTATTACCTATCGACAAGGCATAACAGGGCGTGCGCGTATTGATGAAGCGTTTTCCCGACGTGGATTAACGCCGGATATCGTCCTGAGTGCGCAAGATTCTGACGTAGTGAAAACCTATGTGGAATTAGGGTTGGGGATTGGCCTGGTCGCGTTTCAGGCTAGCGGCGATGAAGGCGGGGAGTTAGTCAGGCTGGATACGCGTCATCTGTTCGAAGCCAACACGGTTTGGCTTGGGCTCAAACGTGGACAGCTCCAGCGTAATTACGTCTGGCGCTTTATCGAATTATGTAATCCGGAACTCTCCGTTGCGGATATTAAGCGATTAGCTCTGGAGCCGGAAGAAACCGTACTGGATTATCAAATTTGAGGTGTGTCAGAAAATAAAAAAACCTGCTCAGAAGCCTGAGCAGGTGGGGAATAGAAGCGAATTAAAACGGTCCCCATTTAATTGCGACACCAATGAGCAACATGACAATACAAATCACAAACCATAGGGCAATGAGCGGGGCAATAAATCGCAGCCATTTTCCAAAGGAAACGTTGGCAGTAGCCAACACGGCCATCAGCACGCCAGAAGTTGGACTAATGGAGTTGACGATTCCTTCACCTAACAGTGCGGTTTGCACGATTACCTGACGGGTTAGACCCAGGCTATCGCCTAACGGCGAGAAAATAGGAATCAGCAGGGCAGATTCCCCGGAGCCAGACGAAATGCCAAAGTGAATCAATCCAGCGCTGATGAACATCCCGATGGCTGCGGCTGTGGGAGGGAAGGGGGTCAGTAAATTCGACAAGTAGCCCACGATAGGATCAAGAATATTGCCTTGTTGCAATACGATTGAAATTGCCGTCGCCATCCCGACGATAAAAGCCCCTTTAACCAGAGTGGAGCAACCCGCCAGAAAGGTATTGGCGATTTCGGAGCCAGACATCTTCCCCTGCAACCCAACCACTACCGCCAACAAAACAAACATGGCGGACATTTCATCCGTTCCCCAGTGAAACTTAATTGTTCCGCCGATGAAAATCAGTAATGCCAGCGCCGTGGTTGTCAGAATCAGTTTGTGGCGGCCAGATATCACCATTCTGCTTTCTGCCGATGTGTCCAGTTGAGGGCGACCACGGCCCTGAAGCCGCTCGCGGCGAACATGCCAGATTAAATACCCCACGGCAGTGGATACAAACAGCAGGCAAGTCAGGCCGCGTAATAGCATTCCGGAAAACAGTGGGAGTTGAGCCAAATGCTGAGTTAGCCCAGTGGTGGCAGGATTTAAAATAGCGACGTTAAATCCGGATGCGCAGGTTAAATACACCAGCGAGGCACCCAGAATTGGCGGCAAGCCTATTGAGCGTGCAACCAACAGACCAATGGGAACAAAGGCTACGACGGCGTTGACTACCACTCCTGTGGTACCCAATAAAGCAAAAATCACGCCGAAGATCAGGATAATACGCGTATCGCTTAGGTGAGTGCTGCGTGACAGATGATTAAGAACTGCGGCGATAGCTCCGGTTGATTCCACCACGGCCAGCACGCCGCCAGTAAACAGTATTAAGAAGATAATTGGCGCGGATTTGACCATACCGCTGACAATCGCTGTAAATATCTCAAGCGGGTAGATTCCAGATTGTGGGACGGCATGCAGGCTGTCTTTCACGGCAAACTTAATCCCGTCGCGGGTGATGAAGTCAAATTCTCCGGCGGGAATTAGCCACGTTGCCAGTGCTGCCAGCACCAGAATAATAAACAGCAGCAAATAGGGACTTTGCCCGTTTTTGGGCGGCGAAATGGCAGCATTGTCGTTATTAATATTTAATTGAAGCATCGTATTTACCCTTCAATAGTCACGTTACCGAGGATCATTCCGGCGACCAGGGCCGCACGGGGGACAATGTCAGCAATAAGAATATGTTCGTGCCGGGCGTGAATTCCTGCGCCTGAGGCTCCAAGGCCGTCCAGGGTAGGCAAACCCATAGCAGCGGTAAAATTACCGTCACTGCCACCGCCAACAGCTTTCCCTTCAACAGAAAATTCCAGTGCGTGTGCCACTCGCTGTGCTCTTTCAAGAAGAGCAGTGGATGCTGGAGTTTGCCGCATTGGCGGGCGGTTCTGGCCCCCCGAGACGGTTAATGAAACCGCCGCGGTATATGGCGTGAGTTGGCTAATAGCATTGTGAATACGTACCGCTTCTTGCTCGCAAGTGACCCGGGTATCAACACTCAGCTCAGCATGCTCCGCCACTACGTTCGCGCGGCTCCCGCCATGCGCTATGCCGACATTGACTGTCGTGCCGAGTTCAGGAGCATTTAAACTGTGCAGGAACAGAATTTGCTGTGCCATTTCCTGCACCGCGCTAATACCTTCTTCCGGGTTATTACCCGCATGAGCGGCTAACCCCGTTATAGAAACGTCATAACGACCTGTCCCTTTGCGGGCGATTTTTAACGCGCCGCTGCCTGCTATAGCGGGTTCCATCACCAGAACCTGAGACGAGCCTTGTGCATGATGTGATAGCCAGTTTTTTGAGCCAGGGCTGCCCAATTCCTCGTCACTGTTACATAAGAAAACGACGCGCTGGCCGACTAATAGATCCAATGCTGCGAGGGCGCGTACTGCCCAGATGGCCTGCACCAAACCGGCTTTCATATCTAATATGCCTGGGCCATGAAGCTTGCCGTTATCTTCACGCATTTCCAGAACACCTGTATCCCATACGGTATCAAAATGCCCCAGAATGGTGGTTTGTGGCTCGTCATCACCGAAAGTGAATTTGAGGTTATTGCCAAAGTGTTGCTGCGCATCCACTTCTGCCGGTATCCCCAGACGTTTCTGGAAAATATGCTGTAGTACTTCACCGCAATGATCTACCGCATTTTTGTTAGTGGAAGGGGACTCGGCCTGCACCAGTAGCTTGATATCAGCAACAATTTCAGAGAAATGTTGCTGCAAATAATCTTTTATATTTTTCATGTTGTGCCCTTTCTGTCTTCAGGATCATGGACAGTATGCGCAGGAAGGGGTGTTAAAAAAATGTACTGCAAATGCTAATATTGTTGACCTGAGAGCAACAGACAGGCGAAAAATATGATGTTGTCCACGTATCCTGAAAAGCCCATAAGCTATTTGTATTTGGTTGGTGAGCATGGTGGCATTCGCCGCGCAGCAGATGTCTTGGGCATTAATCCGTCAGTTGTGAGCCGACAGCTTTCATTTCTTGAACGGAGCCTGCAACTGCCGCTGCTCGAACGGCGCGGGCGTAACGTTGTACTGACGGAGGCAGGGCTGCTGCTGGCAGATGAATATGCAAGGACTTGCCTGCGGCGGGAACAATTAGAACGCCAGCTTCAGGATCTACGCCATATGCGCGGTGGATCAATTAATATCCGTGTCGGGCAGGGAATGGTTGAAGATGTGGTTAAGTATGTTGTGAAGGAGTTTTCCGCGGCCTATCCCAGTGTCTTTGTGAATTTGATGTCAGGTGATATGCAAACGACGGTGATGCTGATTACCAAGGGTGAAGTGGATATGTCAGTCAGCTTTGGGCCAACGGGGGCTCACGGATTAACATGCCATAGTTTTAACCGTGGCCCGATTTGTGCCATTGTCCCGCCGGAACATCCTGTTGCGAGTTTGCCCAGTGTTGGAATTGCCGAACTGGGCCAACATCGACTAATCGCGATGAATGAAAACTTTGGCCTGCAACGCTACATGAATGCCATCTTTAAAAGTGAAGGGGTGATTTATACGCCCTCATACTGCTGCAATTTATTTTCCAGTGCCATTGCCTTGAGCCAGGCGGGACTCGGTATCGCGTTTATGACCGCACAGTCGATTAAAGAGCCATTGGCGCGTGGTGAACTGGTGGCTGTTCCTATCAACCACCGTTTAGCGCGCGAGAGCCAATGTCACCTATTGCGTAACGGAGATCATCGTTTAACGCCTGCCGCTCATTATTTCTGGCAACTGTTGTGCCGCTATTTCAACGCGGAGGAAAAAGGAGATATTTGATCCTTTCCTCTTTGATGAGCTAATTTTTAGCCGCTTTGGGGCGGTAATTGCGTGAAGCGTGATCGGTGCGGTGCAAAATTCAGCAAACGGAGCGCGGTAACTGAAAATTTCGTTGACTCACCGCGTCAGGTAAGTAGAATGCAACGCATCGAACGGCAGCACAGCTTGCCAGAAGATAGTAAAATCAAATGATTAGCTTTAAGCTTAATTAAAATGATTTTGCGGGAATAGCTCAGTTGGTAGAGCACGACCTTGCCAAGGTCGGGGTCGCGAGTTCGAGTCTCGTTTCCCGCTCCAAATTTATGTAGCAGAAATTCTGTTACAGCCTGCAAAGGTAAAAAGTTTTGGCGCGTTAGCAAAGCGGTTATGTAGCGGATTGCAAATCCGTCTAGTCCGGTTCGACTCCGGAACGCGCCTCCACTTTCTTCCCGAGCCCGGGTGGTGAAATCGGTAGACACAAGGGATTTAAAATCCCTCGGCGTTCGCGCTGTGCGGGTTCAAGTCCCGCCCCGGGCACCATGGGAATAAAAGCTATAAAATCAATGATAAAGCAGTGTCGTGGAAACCACCTTCGGGTGGTTTTTTACTTTCTAAAAACCACTTTTCATAATTTCACTTCATAATATTCTGTTGTCCTCTCACCACCGGAACGATCGCAATTTTTTGTCATAGCGAGCTGTCTGCTCCACATTTTTATGACCAGAGATTGCCTGTTTCTCGTAAAGATTCTCTTTCAGAACCGAAATGTCTTCTTTCGCTTTTCGCCACCGGCTATTAAATCCATCCCTGGTGTATTTATTGCCCGCTGGCTGGTGGATGATGTAGAGGCGGCTCATTCCTGAATTAAGCGGTAGCTCTTTTGCCATGCTGATTGCAGCCGTTACCCGCCGTACATCCGTAACGGTGAGTTGCTCCAGGTAAAGCGCATTGGCATTGCACGGCCAAACGGCAATAAATTGATTATGGCAGAAGCTGACTGCGAGCCATGCCTTTTCGGCTGGCAGGCACTTGACGCTAAAGCTCGTTCGGTTGTGATTTGTGAAGGTGAGATCGATTACATGACTTATACCTAGCTCGGCATAAATTCGCTGTCAGTGCCGTTCGTAGATGGGAAGCCTTTCTATGATGTGCTGGTGAAGGAGTGCTATCTTGCGGAAGGGCAGGCCGAAAAAGCCTTTGAGGCAATAATTAAAAATTGAGAGATGTGCACAATGTTTTGCCTTTTCACCTTAAAAAGGTTGATTTTATCCGAAGTTGTCGTGTAGCACGCTAGTGCGTGGGAAGTTGTTAATACCGCCATACACACATGAATCCTCGCTTCGGCGGGGTTTTATCTTTTCCGTGGGGTAAAATGAAGTCGCACACCGGACAGCGCCCGGATACCGATACCTGAGCGAGTTCAGTCATCGGTACAGAGTTCATTGCTTTCAATTGTGTATCTATGGGAAATCTACCGGTGTGGAGGCGGTCGTCCAGTCAAGGGTAATCGAAAAACCATTCTCTGCGCTGTCGATAGTGACAATGTAGCCTGCTGAAACGAATGAGTGAATGAGTTCGTTAAGATAACGCTGAGCACCACCATTTGCGGTGACTGGGTATTGTTCCCTGGAGAAAAAACAAGACAGAGAACCCAGCTTATGTAGCTTCGGGTCCCTTAACCCTCTGACAAGTTTACTTGCCATCATCTTTTTTTCCACTTCGGATTGCTGAGTCACGTTACACATGTTTTTTTCATAAGTTTGCCGCAGAAAACGGGCATTGGGTATAATCATTTATTTTAACATTCTTTTTTCAGTAACCTGAGAGCCATCAAAGGCAAATGGTATTTTTGCCATTCATCATCGTGTAAAGAGAAACCTTTGTGAGCGGACAGGCATTAAGTGTTCTGTTTTAGTTTTCGTAAACATACATACCTTCAATGTCCGTATCCCGACGAATGATACGCGAAGTTTGAAGCAGAATGGAAAAGGAAGATGTGTTGTAAATGCAGTAATGTGTCTATTTTTAAATACATTACTTCTTGATGTAGAGTCGGAATATTAGATCGCAACGGATGCGGTCTGACATATTTCGATGATGATGTGCTGACCTCCTTAGCAGTCTTCATCATATTATAATGCAGGTGGTGAATAGAGTGCAGAGCATGAAATTATGCACCTCAGTAATTTGTGTTGAGCTAATAGGTAATCGAATTTGTTAAATTAATGAGGGATATGGTTAAAAAAATATCCATTCATAAGCAGGTAAATAATGAGGGTCGCGGTGGTGATATATATAGCCATGGCAAGCTGTACTAAATGGTTTTGTTTTATTTTTAAACCAAAAAATTTTAATATTTTATTTTCTTGATACATCTCGTTACCTGTTGTTGCGGGTTGTAAAGTTAAGTTGTGGTATAAACACACTCTCACTTTAATATTCTCAATAGCCACATAATACCAGTAAGATATTTAAGCTGGGATTTTATGCGGCGGCATCCCTGTGCTGATGTTTTGTATGCCTGCTATGCATTAAGTTATTTATTTTTTACACACTTATAAAGTGAAGGTGCGAATTGTGAATGGTGTTCTTGAAAAATTCATCGTGGAAAACATTTATTTTAAAATGTGTTTTTTATGGAATTGTTTTTTGAATATGTTAATAACAAGTTCCAGAGGTATTAGTTAGGGTTGCCCTACAAATGTTTTGCTAATACTTTAAACGGCACCGCTACGTCTGGCCAGTCACTTGAATAGAAGTAATCACATTATCGCCACACTTGAGAGTATTTAATGAAAATTTTGAACTTTCAACACTTTCTACTGATGAAGCTTACACACTCTGTAATAAAAATAATTTATGGTAAAACAAAAACGCGCTAAAAATTTCGATTTAAATACCTTGAGTAATACAGGGATGTGCCATGACACCTGCGACCTGCTGACCTGCTGACCTGCTGACCTGCTGACCTGCTGACCTGCTGACCTGCTGACCTGCTGATTAACACACCTCGATGTTAATCATGTCTTCATAAGCCACTACACTAAAAGCATTTAATTTTTAAGCGAATTGCACCGCTTACATATTGTGTGCTGTACATTTTATTTATGTTTCAACGAGACAACAAATGGCTCCAATGATCTATTGTTCTAATCTGTTGAATTTAAAATGCTAATTGACCATGCGAGAATCTTATATATCTACGCAACTGATTTTTTAAAAAGGAATTAACGGTAAAACCATGTCGTCTATCGAAGTAAAAGCCAACCAGTCAGAAAATGTTTTCCCTTATCAGTGCCCCCCTCATCGTGAGGAGATTGACCTACTGGAGATATTGGCAACCTTGTTTGCAGCCAGAAAGCAGATAGTTGTCATCATGTTTCTCTTTGCCCTGGCTGGCCTGGCTGCCAGTTTCCTGATCCCGCAAAAATGGACCAGCCAAGCCATTGTTACCAAATCTGAAAAAAAGCAGGTAATTGAACTGACTCACTCGGTGATAAATATGGCAGCGCTGGGCGTAGACGTGAAAGTTGAAGTGGACAGCATCTATAATACGTTTTTGAAAATGTTTGATTCTCAAGAGTTGCGTGGAGAATTTCTTGCTCAATCGCCTTATGTTAAGGCGCTGTTGGACAATAAAGAAGTTAATAAGAGTGAGCTGAACCGGGCGATTACCATTGTGTCGGGGAATTTTAAGTCCCAGAACAACAGTGATCCGAAAAATACAGATAGCGCACCTTATTCTTCCTGGACCCTGAGCTTCACAGCCCCTGATGCCAATGACGCTCAGCAGCTGCTGGAAAACTATATTCAATTTATTGTCGCCAAAGTGAAGAAAAAAGTGATGGAAGATCTGAAAAACTCTATCGATCTAAAAATTTCGACAGAGAAAAGTAAGCTGGCATTAGAACGCGCGTATCTTGAAAATCAGCATCATATCAAGGTGCAACGCCTTGTTTACTCTCTACAAGTAGCCAACGCTGCAGGGATCAAAAAACCGGTCTACAGCAATGGTCAGTCGGTCAAAGACGATCCTGATTATTCTGTTGCACTGGGTGCTGATGGTTTAACTGAAAAGCTCAAGATTGAGAAATCCATTAACGATGTCGCTGAACTGAATGCACAACTGCAGAACAGTGAGCATTTGTTAACTCAGCTTAAAGCGATTCATCTCGGTGATGTTAATTTCACGCCGTACACTTATCAGATGCAACCTTCTTTGCCGGTGAAAAAAGATGGCCCGGGTAAATCCTTAATTATTGTTCTTGCAGCGCTTCTGGGCTTATTGGTTGCTTCGGGTATGGTATTGGTGCGTCATGTGATGGGGAACCGCATGGAAAAGGAACAGCTGATCTAAGACCTTTTTTACGTTTTATGAATTAATGGCTCCCAGAGGGAGCCATTGTTGTTTGTAGCTTCGTCTCATTCAGACGATATCCAGTTTCTGGCTACTTAGCGTCGGTGTTCCCGCCATATTCCTTCTTCAACCTATTACGTTGTGTCATTGGTAGTTAGGAGGTTCGCCTTTATTCTGGATAAGTAGTCAAAAGTAGGGAATATCCGATGCATACGCTTTGTCAGTTTGGCAAGTATGATGTCTTTGGCACCCGGTAAACCTTCCACATGCGATTTGCTTCGAGTCCTGCCTTTAGCTGGTCGTCCTTGACCGGCTTGATTAGATTCTTTATGTGACTAACCGAAGATCATTTTTGTGACTGGCTCAGGTCGACACCCGCGTTACGCAGCATTTTAAGTATTTCGTATAGAAGGTCACTGCGCGTTGAGCCGACAATACGCGGACTGATGACATAACCGGTCACGCTCAGCACAATGCCATTCGGCCCCAACTCCTTAAAACTCACTGATGGTGCAGGGGCTTCAAGAATCGATTCATGCTGACGATAAGCATCCAGCAATAAGGTACGAACCTGTTCTGGATCGATATTCAGCGGGAAGGTGAGGGTGATAGTCGCCACACCCTGTGCATTACCCATTGTGGCATTACGCACATTTTGCGAGATAAGCTGCGAGTTTGGCACAATCACCGTGGATTTATCACTGAGCTGGATCTCGGTGGCGCGAACGTTAATACGGCGAATATCTCCTTCAACCCCACTGATGCTGATCAAATCACCCACTTTCACCGGGCGCTCAGTCAACAGAATCAGACCGGAGATGAAGTTCTTCACAATCTCTTGCAGACCGAAACCGATACCGACCGATAAGGCACTGACTATCCATGCCAGTTTGTTCCACTCGATGCCAAGCATAGAGAAGGTCAGCATGATGATTAACACATAGCCAATGTTGGCAAACAGTGTCACCAACGAGGCACGCATCCCGCGGTCAAGCTTGGTTTTTGGCAGGAAATCTTTATCCAGCCAGCGACGCGTAGAGCGTAATACATATAAGCCGACGACAAGGCACAGCAAGGCATTCATCACCCGGGAAGGGATAATATTTGAGCCTTCGAGTCCTTTTCCACCCCATATCTCTGCAACGTTGTTGAGTAACTCAAGAGGTGTGGTACTACCGAAAGTGCCATTTATCAGTGCAACCGTGGCCAGCAGCAACAGCAGGGTTTTACCTAAACCGGTGAACAGTGTGTCGGCAAGTGACAGATGTCGGTCGTTGACGCTCAATGAGCTTTTGAGCATTTTCCCGCAATAGGTGGTCGGCGAAAATACGATGTCACAAAGATCCACCACAAAGTTGGCCAGCAGATACCAGCAACTCAGAACCAGTCCTATCCATAACAATTCAAAGCTAATAAAACGTGCTAGTGGGATATAGCCAATTAACAAGCTAAGTAGAATCACCATTGACGTGAGGCTTATTGCCAGATGAATAAGCCCGGCAATGGTTGATCGTACTTCAGATTCTTCACCCTCATCACGCATCATACGGCGTATGCGGTTGACCCGCAGCGGGGCGACCACGCCGATTATCCCGACCAGCAAGGCCAGCAGGCCATTACCCAACAGCGTCAACTCGATGCTTGCCCCCACCAGGGCATTCAGTTGCTCGAATGTGCCGAAGATAAAGATAGAGATTGCCAGTATGGCTGGAAACGGAGCCAGGATTTTTACGACGGGATCAGCAATACCAGGTAAACGCCAGGAAGGTTGGCGGTGAGAGAGTAACGAGATCCCTAAAGCGGCAACCAACGATGAAAAATAGGTTAACCCTACCAACTGTCCGGCAAACTCATGCACCCAAAGCGAGGTTACGGGCAAACGAGTAAAAATATGGCACAGCAGTTGAACGCAGATCCCCAGCGTTAACAGGCACTCGAGGACGGTGACTGAGGCCAGGAAACTACGGCGAAAACGGCCCTGTGGCAGTACATGCAACAAGATCCAGTTGATAGGTTTATCCAGCACTCTGCGGCCGAATAAACCTATCGTTAGTGCCAGTAGCAAATAGACAGCAGAACCTATCTGCCACTCTTTGTCCCACGCTTGCTGCCAGGCATCACGCAGTTGTGACGAGAATTTGTTGAACCGTGCGACATCCTGATCGCTTGGGTTGAGCAGTGGCGTCCAGAATGCTTCACCTAACAGTGTTCCTGTGTTCAGTGCTATCTGGGTTTTTAGTGCACCGCGTCGCATTTCATCAATTTGCGCTGATAGATTTTGCGCACCAATGGCGATGACTTTGGCCTGCTCAATTTGTGTGGTGAGCAATGCCTTGCTGCTGTTTAAGCTTTTACGTTGGCTCACCACCTGGGTGGTTTCTGTTAACGTGCCGTTCGTGGGAGCGGGGCCTAATACCTCAAGTTGCGCCACGACTTGCGCCAGTTGTGGTTCCAGCGTTGCCATCAGTTGCTCGGTATCATTGGCGAGTAACTGGGCATCATTATTCAAACTGGTGAACTGTTTATCGGTTTTTGCGGTAGAAACCTGCTGTTTAAGCAAGTCCAGCCGTTGTTGTAGCTTTGGTAATATGCTGCTGGAATCAACCTTAACCGATGCTTGCTCGATGGACGGTTCGACGCTTTCATTCGCCCAACTCGTAGATTGGGCGAACAACAGATATGAAAAACATACCAGTAACAGGGATATTCGTAATCTTTTTTGCATAGAAAGCGGCGCTCAGGAATGCGAAAACATTGATGTCAGGGGATAAACAGCTAAGGAAACTTATTCGTCAGAAGAGGCATGCGACAAGTGCTTGATTCAATAGTTGAATAATGAATCTGTGTCACATTAACGGTAAGTTACTATCTGGATTTTACATAAATTCGAGATATGGATCACTATTATTGCCTCATCAAAGCGGAAAAAACCTTGTTGATGCTGATAATTACTTTATTTATTAGTGTGATATTAGTCGTGAAATTTTCTGTGCGAATTACGGAGCGATAAAGGTTAATCAGGTTGCCAGTAATGGAGGCTAAACGGTTGTTCTTTATGCAATTTACATATTCATCATATCCTTCCTGATAAAAACTTCATTTTTAGGTTAAAGTCGCTGCAATTCACAGGCCGAACAGAGCATAAAAGTCTGCCTGCTAAATTCGAATTAAAAATCAATCACTTTTTGGAGAACACAGTATGAATCATGGGCCGCTAAACGAAGAAGAACTGGAATGGCTGGATGACACTCTCACCAAATACGGGAGTGATGATTCCGTACTGGATGTCTCTGAACTGGATGGGATGTTAACCGCGATTCTTTCTGCACCGAAGATGATTACGCTTGCCGACTGGCAAGCAGCAGTGTGGGGCGGTGAAAAGCAACTTCCGCATTGGGAAAACGCACAAGAACAGCAGCGCTTTAACGAGCTTGCTTCTCAGCATATGAATGATATTGCAGAACGTCTGTGCCATGCACCTGACCAGTTCGAGCCACTGTTTGGTTATCGAGAAGTGGACGGAAATGATTACACCATCGTTGAAGAGTGGTGTTTTGGCTACATGCGCGGTGTCGCGCTAAGTGGCATTACAGCTTTGCCAGAAACACTGCAAGGCGCGCTGGAGGCGATAGCCTTACATGGTGAAGAAGCCAATATCGCTAAGCTGGAACAGATGACCGAAGAAGAATATGAAACTAGTCAGGCAGCTATTGGGCCAGCAGCACTGGAATTACATCGTTATTGGCAAGCACAGTCTGCGACAGAAACCGTTCATTAATCACACTTTTTAAAATATTTATTTCACAAACAAAGTATTCACTAAGCGAATACTTTGTTTGCTTTAATTTCCGCTAAACCATTCCTCCCAACGAACCTAAGTTAAATAGCAGCCTAAAAAACTGATCTAACTTATCTATACAAAACAAATACCTGACTACCCGTAACGCCCTTCATCAGCTAAATGTTGCCACCTTAGTTGAATGAAGTTATCTTTTACAATTCATAACAATCTTACATCGTATTCTTTACACTTATGGTATAATCAACGCGGGAAAGGACTATATCAATAATCATAATTCGACTAAGCGCGAGTCTAACAATGCTGAGAAATTCGCTGAAATTTACCCATGGAGGGTATCCAGTATTTATTAAGTTAGTTGATTTCATTTGTATTAACTCGATTTTAATATTGAGCGCCTTGCTATTATCGATGGAATCAACTAGCACTGTATTAATGTTCAGCATTCTCTTCTCTACCGCATTTTTACTATTTGGTGAATATACCGAGCTTTATCTACATCGACCTAAAAACTGGAGTGTGCGTGGCCAGTTGCGTTTGATCTTATGTTCCTTCTTTACTGTTGTTTTTGTTGAAGTTATTAGGTTTTTATCTGGTGGTTTGCAATCAGTGGGTTATTTAAACGCGCTGGAAAATAAGTTTGTTCCTGTAACTCTATTTTGGTATGCGATTCCTCTTTTTTTACTTTATTTAATCCATTTATTTATTCTCAAGAAATCAACGAAAAAGAACATTCGCGTAGCTATTGTTGGGGTGACATCTAACGGGCTGGCCGCAGAAACTGCATTGCTCAAAGAATATTCAAATGTGAAGTTAGATATGGCGTTTTACGATGAACGTGATGCTTCACGATTTAGTGAGTTGATTGACCGAATTAATAGCCCTTTTAAAGGTTCAGTCAGTGGTTTGGTTGAAGAGGCAAAAGCGGGTAGGATCGATGAAATCTATATCGCTTTACCGTTAGTTGCGTTGGAAAGGATTCGCCATTTCCTGGCGGTGATGTCCGACACGACAGTCGACACTTACATCGTGCCAGACTTCAATTCTTACAGTTCTCACATGTCGGAGCTGCGCTCAGTCCATAATTTACAAACCATCAGCATCCTGAGTTCACCGTTTGAAGGTTTTGGTTCCTTTGTCAAACGTGCCGAAGATTTGGTACTGGGGAGTATTATCATGGTATTGATTTCTTCTCTGTTATTGGTGATTGGTATCGGGATAAAGCTGACTTCACGTGGGCCGGTATTTTTCAAACAAGACCGTTACGGCTTGAGTGGGCAAAGAATAAAGGTCTGGAAATTCCGGACTATGCGCGTTATGGAAAACTCAGACACTGTCGTTCAAGCGACCAAAGACGATCCGCGGGTTACCCGCTTCGGCGCCTTTTTACGTCGCACATCGCTTGATGAACTACCGCAATTTTTTAATGTGCTACAAGGCAGCATGTCGATTGTTGGCCCAAGGCCGCATGCCGTCACGCATAACGAGCAATATCGCAAGCAAGTGGAAAACTACATGATTCGCCACAAAGTTAAACCTGGGATCACAGGATTGGCGCAAATTAACGGCTATCGTGGCGAAATTGATGCACTTTATAAAATGGAAAAGCGCGTACAGTACGATATTGAATACATCCAAAGCTGGTCGTTGTGGCTAGATATCAAAATTATTATAAAAACTATTTTCAAAGGATTTATCGGGAAAAATGCATATTAAATATATTCTCGTTGCCGGAATAGTTTTAACGCACCCGGCCCTGGCGGACTTAACCCCGAAATCTCATATCGGCTTTGCAGGTATTGATTTTCAAGGCACAGCGGGTGTGAATTATGGTTATGACGATAATGTGACTTATCAGCCACATGATAGCGATGCTATTGGCTCAAACTTCTTGAGCGTTACTCCGGTATTAAGCATGGCGGGCGAAAGATACCAGGATAAATACCTGGTAATATATTCAGGTGATTATCGCAATTATAATAATGACTCTGCGGATAACTACAATGACCACTTCTTCCGTTTTAACGGCGTGTGGCGTTATGGATTAAAGCACGGGTTAATGTTCAATGTTGAAGACTCAATTGGCCATGAAGACCGTGGGCGTGGTATCACCGAAGGTTTTGTACCTGAGCAATTTCAAGAGTTTGGCATCGAATCGCCGCTGACCACCAACTTGCTCAATAGCGAACTACGTTACAGCTACGGAGCACCTGAAGGGCGTGGAAAAGCCGAAGTCGCCCTGCTGTATAAAAAGCTTCGTTTTGGTAATACCCAGGATGCACAGAATACCGACGACGACTTTTACAATTATATTCAAGAGCAAGAATGGTATGAAAA
The DNA here is from genome assembly GCF_004361975.1 of Buttiauxella sp. JUb87. NCBI lineage: Bacteria > Pseudomonadati > Pseudomonadota > Gammaproteobacteria > Enterobacterales > Enterobacteriaceae > Buttiauxella > Buttiauxella sp. JUb87. Next base: position 906,493 of record NZ_SNVY01000001.1, on the reverse strand, counting down.
TAGTCTGGTAGCCGAAATTTTCGACCAGTACTCACGGGAAACTCGTTTCCGTTATAGCTTTATTACTAACCAACGGCATTATGATAATGCTAATGAAAAAGACAGTAACGAATATTATTTGATGTACGGAATAAAGTCCCAGGTGACGGGAAAAACCAACATCGATATGAACGTAGCCTGGTTGTATAAAACGTTTCAGAACAACCCTGACTCGCAGGATTTTAATGGACTAAACTGGGATATTCAGGGCGAGTGGAAACCACTCAAACAGGCTATTTTTACGGCGCATACCTCGCAACGCATTAAAGACCCTTCAGAAGTTGGGGGCTACATTCTGGTTTCGCAATACGGTATTTCTTATCAACATTTTTGGCTCAACGATCGTTTCTCTACCTTGTTAGATTACTCCTACACCACGGAAGATTATAAGAAACAAGATAAGGATAGAACGGACAGAGATGGCGTATTCACATTTTCTATGAGTTACGACTTCAGACCTTCGGTTAATTTTGAACTGAAATATCAAATAGATACCTTGCGTTCGAATAAAGAGACCGATTCGTTCTATATCGGTGCTGACGACGACCGTGAAGTCCTGAGAACATTGGGCTACGACAATTCGCTGATTATGTTTACAGCTAAGGTGCAGATTTAAAATGAAAATAATGAAACTCTGGGCATTTTTATTATTCACGGTGCTTTTGGCTGGGTGTACAGCATCTAAGCCACCACTCATGGATAATCCTGATGCTGAATCAATGGGATATCTTCTCGATGCAGGTGATACCGTCAGTATAAATGTCTACGGCGAACCTGATATGACGATGAAATTTATTATCGATAAAAGTGGAACGATTACCTTCCCTTATATCGGTAAATTAGTGCTGAAAGGAAAAACGCCGGAACAAGTGAGTGCCGAGTTAACCAATCGCCTAAGTGGAGATTATCTGCAAAACCCAATGGTGACCGTGAATATTGCGGAATTCCGTAAATTCTTTGTTTCAGGCGAAGTGAAGAACCCGAATGGTTTCGCCTACGAACCTGGACTCACGGTTGAAAAATCTATTGCACAGGCCGGTGGTTTCACTGACCGAGCGGATCGTAAAAATATCAATATTCGTCTGTCGGGGAGTAACCAATTGCTTGAGAACGTGGACGTCAGACACTCCGTTCACCCCGGTGATATCGTTATAATTGGCATGGGCTTCTTCTAACTATGAAACTATCAATCGTAGAAAATGGCAAGAAGCGAGAAAGCGCGATCGATTTCTCCAGGTTTGCCAAAGAAATTAAAAAGAACAGTTGGAAAATCCTCCTCGCCGGCGTGATTGCGGGGGCGGTTGCCTGGCCATTAATCAGCATGATGACATCTAAGTATGTCTCAACGGCGACGGTGCTTATCAAAGCCCAGCCGGATAATATTTCCCCTTTCCCGCAGGTAGACGGTTATGACTCGACACGTAATGGTTATTACGAAACTCAATATGCATTGATGCAGTCGCGTATTGTGCTGGAGCAGGCGGTGCGCAATTTGAAACTGGATGAAAATCCTGATTTCATCGGCGCAAATTCGGACAGCAAAAATGCGAATACGCCTGAGAATCAGCAAGCGCGTGTTGATAAGGCACTGAAGACGTTGCTGAAAAACCTGACCATTAACGGTGTGCGCACCACGCATCTGGCATCAATCTCTTATGAATCCTCTTCGCCTGAGGTTGCAGCACAGGTAGCCAATGGTGTGGCGCAGGCGTTCATTGATTACAGTGCGGCGCAAAAGCGCGGCAATACGCTGAAAGCGCGTGAAAGCAACCAGCAGCGTATGCTCGAATTGCAGCAGCAAATTGCCGGGCAAAAGCGGGCCATTGATGATTATCTGAAGCAAGAGGGGTTGTTGACCTTCCGCGGTGTGGATGGTTTTGAAACCGAGCAGTTAAGTATTGTCACTAACCGCCTGGCGGATGCGACTCAGCGTCGTGTTGCGGCAGAATCGCAGTATAACGAAGTGCGCAGAAGCGCCGGGCGATCGCTGGAAGATGTGATCTCACTGCCAGTGATTTCAGACCATGCTCAGATTCAGGATTTACGCATTGCACTCGTTCAGGCGAAACGGACGCTCTATGAACTGCGCAAATCGTATGGCCCGAAACACATCAAGATTCAGGAAGCTCAGGCGCAAGTTCAGGCCGTTCAGGATCAAACCTACAGCGTGCTGGGTGAACTGGAAACTGGCCTGCGTCAGCAATATCAGGCAGCACTGGCTGATGAAAATAACTACCAGAAACAGCTGAATGAGCAAAAATTGATCTTCCAGAAACTTGCTTCGAAACGTGAAGGTTATAACGGGCTGAAACTGGCGCTGGATAAAACGGAAGATTCATATAAAACGCTGTATCAACGCACTCAGGAACAGACGCTGTCCGGTAATTATGCTGATTCGGATGCCGTCTTGTACGACCCGGCGGTACCTGCTGAACGCCCATCTAAACCTAACAAACCGTTGTTACTGGTCATGGTGGTGTTATTCGTTTTGGCTTTTAGCATCATGTACTTCATCGTTAAATCAGCAATGGACAGCACCATTAATAACCTGAGCCAAATGAAGAAACGGTTGAACCTCGAGCCATTAGGTGAGATTCGCCGCTATTCGGGTCTGGGGAGCCGTGCGCAAATCCGCGACGTAATCTCCAATAACCCGCTCAATGCCGATATCATTCACAGTATTCGTACCCGTATCATGCTCGATAATCGCCAGTTGCAGGCGGTTTCGGTGACGTCGACTGACCACGGGGAAGGCCGAACGCTGTTGGCTAACCTGTTAGCAAATTCATTTAGTTTCGATCAGAAAACGCTGCTGGTTGATCTCGATTTCTTCAATAAAGACGGCTTATCAAGTGAGCTGGCGAAACCGTCTGCCCATGGCGTTGCTGAGCTGCTGCGCGGCGAAGGCACGCATGAGAATCTTAGTGTCAAAGTGAATGAAAATCTGGATTTTCTACCTCGTGGCAATGCAACGATCTCCTCACTATTGCTGTTGTCGTCGGAAAATCTTGAGCATCTGATGCGTGAATTACGCAGCCATTACCAGCGTATTATTATTGATGTTGCTGCGGTGAATCAGAGCCAGGACAGCCAGCTGATTAGTCGTGTCATTGATGGGCAAATTTTCATGCTGAAAGCGGGTGCGGCACCGGCGGAACATATTATCCAGGCGCTAGATAAACTCGAAGCTAATCATTCTGTTGTTGTCGGTGTGGTGCTTAATCAGGTCGTGGATAAAAATCTTGAGACAAAAGAGGGTTTACGCTCACTCAACCTACAAACCAGTGAATTGATGAGCAGCACAGGCCGGATATGAGTTTACTGAGAAGCGCGTCCACAATTGCGGGTTCATCAGTCATTTCACAACTGATTGGTGCGCTGTCTATTTGGTTAATTTCACACAAATATGACCTGGCTGAAGTGGGGCTGTACGCGCTTAACTACAGTATTGCGTTGATTGGGGCTCAGGTTTGTACCTTTGCATCACAGCTACTCATTCCTAAGCAGCAAGATGATGAACTGGCGCAAAACGTGGTGTTTTGCTTGTTGCAAAGTCTGATTATCGCTCTGCCTTACGCGCTGCTTACTGCATGGCTGTTTAATCAGAATATTTTCTTCCTTTATCTGCTCACGCTTTCAAATACGTGGATTTTGATTTCGGAAAACTTATCGTTACGTACCGCTAATTTTGGCTTTTTGGTCTTCCAGCGTATCTCTGTCTCCGTGGTAGTGGTGCTCTCCGTGCTACTCACCACGCATATCCAGGCATTTTACTGGGCGTGGGCAGGCTCGATGATGGTGTTGACTATTGGCTGCATTCTTCGTGCTTTCGATATTCGTAGTGTGCAACTGGCACATTTGAGCCCCAAAAATAACCTCGCATTCTTTAGTAAGCACGTTCATCACATCACTAAAGTCGGTAGTGCGGAAGTGCTGGCGATGGCGAACAGTAACTTGCCTATCATGTTGATAAACTTTTGGTTCTCAGCATTGACTGCGGGTTATTTTTCTATTGTCAGCCGCTTCTGCCTGGCGCCAGTGGTGATTGTCGGGAATGCGGTACGCAACGCTATTTTCTCGAAATGGTCGATAGATTTCAGGCATAACACCTTTAACTTTGAAGAGTACAAAAAGGTCCGTTTGCTGCTTCTGGTATTGGGTGTTGTGTGTACACTGGGGGTGTTTCTGTTTTATCCCATCGTTATGCACCTGGGCTTTAGTGAGGACTGGATAAACTCGATTCCCACTTCACGCTACATGTTGCCATATTTATTCCCGGCTTTAGCGGTGTGCCCGTTGACCGTGATTGAACTGATTTTTGGTTCGCACCGTTATTTCCTGCGTATCCAGTTTGAACAATTAGCGATTGTACTGATTGCGTTTGTCATTGTGCCTTATTTTTATAATGACTATGCCACTTCGATTATTCTGTTCTCAGTACTGACTTTCGTTCGTTATGCGTTTATTTATCTCAAGGTAAATAAACGCGCCAATCTTTTGAAAGACAGGCCGGTGGTATTATGAATCTCAACACTGGGAATTATTTACAGACATACTCTTTCATGACCCTGATGGTCTGCGGGTTAGTTCAGTACTTCACGGGTGTGTTGGCGGTGCTGTGGATCCCATTCTTCCTGACATTGCTGATGTTCATTTTGCTGGTGATGCAAACCCGCTATGAAAAATTGCAGTTGGATAAACAAGAAATCGTGGTGCTGACGCTGTACCTTATTTTCATGGTCATGGCGGGAGTATCGACAATTTTGCAGGCCGGGGTGACTGACGCGATTGTCGGTTTTAAAAATGAAATCGCACTTTCACTGGTGATGTTCTGCCTGCTGTTAGGCTTTTGTCGTGAATCGCAGGTCTATCGCGTCACACGTTCTTTATATTGGGTGTTTTACGCTCAATTTCCGGTGGTGCTTTATCAATTGCTGTTTGTTCTACCCCAGCGTGTTGTGGTGCGTGGCGAAGAAGATAAATGGGATTCGGTGGTTGGGACCTTTGGCGGTGACCCATTGGGAGGCGGGAATACCGCTGCGATGGGGTTGTTTTGCCTGCTGATTATGTTGTTAAAAGTCTCCGAATTTAAGCATGGGCTAACCAGTTTTAAATCGATGGCCTTGCATGTCATTTTGGGTTTTGGCTTGTGTATTGTCGGTGAAGTGAAATTTGTCATTCTGTTGTCACCGATATTACTGGCATGGGTTTGGTTGATGCCGAGCTTCGTAAAAGGCATGAATAAAGTGAATATCAAAGCCCTGCTGTTGATATTCACCGCTATGGCATTACTCATTGCCTTCGCCATTGTCATTTTAGCGGCGGGTTATTCCACGGCCTATGGTACTGACCCTACACAAAGCTCGCTTGCTGTTTTTATTAACTCACTCAGTTACATTTTTGACCCAAACTATATTCTGCCTTCAGGTGAAGTGGGGCGTTTTACAACACTGCTATTCTGGATAAAAAATAACGATCTTTGGGGGCTTTCAGGGACGCTATTTGGTTACGGATTAAACGCGACCAACAGCGGAAGTGTGGTGTCGCCAGGCTTCCTGAATCTCACCTATAATTTAATTCTCGATTCGACTTCTTTGAGTATGTTGCTCTGGGAAGTGGGCGTGGTGGGAACCCTTTTGTTTATCGGTTTAATTCTCTACATCCTGAAAATTGTGCAACCTAAAGCTCTGTTAGATCGCGAGCAATTAGACCCACAGGATCTGCAATTACTCAGTTTTGCGCCTGCATTTAATGTTTTTGCTATCAGTTGCTTACTGAGCTTGCCCTACAGTCAGATACTCACTATCACACCAATGCTCCAATTCCTGTTCTATCTGGCACTGGGCTCAAGTCTGGTTATTCGTCGAACCGTATATCGTTTTGCAGAGCAATAATATGAGTCATAAACCGTTTATCTCCGTGAGCATTAAAACACTTAACGAAGCCAAGTGTATTGAAAAAACGATTGATAGTATCCAGCAGCAGATTGCTGAATATCCTCATAAAATTATTGTTGCCGACAGCTTATCAACCGATAGCACTCAGCAATTGGCCAGCAATAAAGGGGTCACCGTGGTGTCGTTAACCCAGCCTGCGGATCGCTGTTGTGGCGTTGGCCATCAACTTGGCTATCTGTATAGCGAAGGTGAATATTTGTTGTTGATGGACGGCGATATGGAGCTGGAAAAAGGATTTATTGATAGCGCTATTACCTTTCTGCAAAACCATCCCGAATATGCTGGTGTTGCGGGAACGGTGGAAATGGATGATGCCTCTAACTATGAATTTAAATCGCGCAAACAGCGGCTACATGAAATTTATCCGCTAGGGGATTGCGACCATTTAGGGGGCGGTGGTTTATATCGCCGCACCGCAATAGAAAAAATTGGCTATCTGACCAACCGCAATCTTCATGCCTATGAAGAGGCTGAACTTGGCATGCGTTTAGTGGATGCGGGTTATAAATTACACCGCCTGAATGTGCCTTATTTCAGCCACACATCGCACAATATGCCGACACTAAAACTGCTGATGTACCGTTGGCGCAGTGGGTATAACAAAGCTCCAGGTGAATTATTACGCAGTGCCTGGGGTAAACCCTGGTGGCCCATTGCCATAAAAATGGTCAAAAACGAGATGATTTTTGCGACCTATATGCTGCTATTACTGGTGGCGATATTAACCTTTAATATTGATATTATCGCGCTGGCTTTATTGCCGCTGATTGCATTTATCATACTGAAAACGATTAAAAATCGTTCATTAATTAATGGCTTGCAAAGTGTACTTAATTTAGCCGTACTCTCTGCGGGATTAATCAAGGGATTGACTCATCCTGTGCGCGATCCTATGACGCCACCCGACAGCAAAGTCATTCATGAATAGGTGGCCACGATGAAAATTTTACTGGTAAACAAGTTCTTCTACATTAAAGGTGGCGCGGAAACTGTCTATTTCCAGGAACGCGAAATGCTGAAACAAGCAGGCGTCGAGGTGATTGATTTTTCCATGCAGCACGAGAAAAATTTCCCCTCTGACTATGCTGATTATTTTGTCAGCAATGTCGATTACCATAAAGGAAGTAACCTGCTCGGCGGGATTAAGACGGCAATTGAATTTATCCACAACAACGAAGCCTGCAAAAAAATGAAGGCTCTGCTTGAGAAAGAGCGCCCGGATATTGTTCATTTTCACAACATCTACCATCAGTTGACCCCATCGATAATTAAAATTGCCCGGGATTTTGGCTGTAAAACGGTATTAACCGCCCACGATTATAAAATTGCCTGTCCTTCCTACGCCATGTTACGCGACGGCAAAGTTTGCGATGCCTGTATTACGGGCTCAGTATTTAATGCGTTTAAATATCGCTGTTATGAAGGTTCAGCATCCAAGAGCTTGCTGCTGACCTTAGAAGCCACCTGGCAATATATTGCTAAGAATTATCAGGCTCTTGACGTCATTATTTCACCCAGTGAGTTTCTGCGCGGCATCATAAGACACACGTTGCCAAATTCACGTATCGAGGTGATTGTTAATGGCATTGATGACAGCCAACCCTTCGAAGGTATTGAAGACCACGGCTATTTGCTGTTTGTCGGGCGTATCAGCCCTGAGAAAGGGATTCAAACATTAGCGCAGGCTCATGAGCTAATGCGTAATAAAATCCCGCTGAAGATAGTCGGCCATGGCCCGATCTATCATGACCTGATGAAGCAATTCCCGCAGGCAGAATTCCTCGGTTATGTACAACAAGGCGAAGGATTAGACTCATTGATTAAGCATGCGCGCGCGATCGTCGTGCCTTCTGAATGTAATGAAAATTGCTCGATGTCGGTGTTAGAAGCCATGTCGTTTGCGCGGCCGATTGTGGGCTCGCGTATTGGTGGGATCCCCGAACAAATACGTGATGGTGTGGATGGTGCATTATTTGAACCGGGCAATGCTCAGGAGTTGGCGAATATCCTTGATTTTCTGGCTGAAAACCCGGATAAAGCACACCACATGGGGTTAAACGCCCACCAGCGGCTCTGTGATAAATACGCCATGCGTAATCATATGGAAGCGTTGCTTAACTTGTACCAAGAACTGTTGAGCAAACCCTAATATGACCAGGAAAATTACTGTCATTGGCACACGTGGCATACCCGATGTGTTAGGCGGAGTGGAAACACATTGCCAAAATCTTTATCCGGCTATCAAAGAACAGTTTGATGTGGATATTTGTGTTATCGCTCGCGCTCCGTATGTTGGTTACAGTAAGTCGCAGTACAAAAATGTGGAAACCGTGGCGCTATGGGCACCTAAAAAACGCTCACTGGAAGCCATTGTTCATTCCGTTTTGGCTGCGTTTAAGACCTGTTTTGATAAATCCACTATTGTTCATGTGCATGCCATCGGGCCGGGCCTGGTAGTGCCACTGCTACGTTTACTGGGTAAGAAAGTGGTGTTTACCCATCACGGTCCTGATTATGAACGCCAGAAGTGGGGCCGAGTTGCAAAACAGGCTCTCTTATTAGGTGAAAAGTTTGCGGTTAATTATGCCAATGAAGTGATCGTTATTTCTGAAGTGATTAATCAACTGATTCAGAAAAAACATGGTCGCATGGATGCTCATCTGATTTATAACGGCGTAAATACTCCGCAAACGCAGGCCCCGGAGATGATTCATAAAACACTCGACCGTTATGCCCTGAAGCCTAAGAATTATCTTGTTGCGGTGGGGCGTTTTGTGGAAGAGAAAGGGTTTCATGATTTAATTACTGCCTACCAGCAATCAGGGGCGTCCGAGCCATTAGTTTTGGTTGGCGATGCGGATCATCCTTCTGATTACAGCATGCGCCTGAAGGAATTAGCGATAAAAACCCCGAATGTCATTCTGACCGGTTTTTTAAAAGGTGACGCACTGAAGGTGGTATTTTCTCAGGCTAAGTTATTTATCATGCCGTCGTATCACGAAGGATTACCTATAGCGCTGCTGGAAGCTATGTCTTATTCATTGCCTGCTGTGGTGAGTGATATTCCGGCAAATCTGGAAGTCGGGTTGCCCGCAGATGCCTATTTTAAAGTCGGTAACGTGCTTGATTTAGCTGAAAAAATTAACGAAAAACGTGGGTTGGCTAGTGCGGATTACAGTAAATATCTGCAAACCTACGACTGGCGTGAGATTGCCAGGAACACGGTAAGTGTCTACCATTCAATAGATAAATCAATAGGTTAAATTTGACGAATTCTACTCGACGCCCAATCGTCATCGACAGATTCTATGAAGTGCTTGATGAACAAACTCAGGCGCAGCTCACTGCTGAGCAAAAGCAGGAGATAGAGAACGCGATCGTTTCTATCACGCTCTCGTCGCACCATCGGATCGATATTCGTAAAAGCTTTCCCTTTTTTGGGACGCGCTACTACATGGTCTTTTTGCTGGGAAGAGATTTACGCAAACGGTTACGTAAAGAATCGACGCTGGTGCGTATCGTTGTGACGTTGCTGATTCTTTGTGGCGCAGTTTTCGCCATTTTGTGTCTATTCTTAACTCTCTACATGATCAAATCCGCTGTGGGAATCGACCTGTTTCGTAATTTCCACGTCGGGATTTGGGATTGGTGGCTCAGCTTGCGAAGTAACTGATCCTGGGAAGTTAACGCCCCAACAGAAGCAGGAAAGACTATGAATATGAAAACGTTAGTTTCACTGATGTGCATGGTTTTTCCGGGGGCGGTAATCGCCGTACCGACGACAGTTGTAACGCCAAAGGCACTGTCTGGCCCCATCACCAATCCCGGAACGGGAATCGCCAGTTTTCATCAAGGTTTTGGGCAACAACTGACGCCCGCGCAATATCCTGATACCGGGATTGAATACGAGCGTTTTTACTGGTCTGAGCTTGAGCCGGTAGAAGGGCAGTATAATTTTGCACTGGTCGATGATGCTTTCAGGTTTGCGGCGGCGCATCAACCGGCGATGAATGTCGGATTGCGGGTTATGGTTTTGGATGGCCCCGAGAGCGGGAGCAAAATCCCTGACTGGTTGATCAGAAAAGGGGTGAAAGGAGTCTGGACACCCGATAGAAAAACCTTCGCGCCGAATTTAGATGACCCTATTTTTCTTGAATACAGCCAGCGCCTGCTGAATGCCTTCGGTAAACGCTACGACGGTAATGAAAATCTTGCTTACATCGATATCGGCATGGTGGGCTCCTGGGGCGAATGGCATAACAGCAACTTCCCTTCCTTGCCGCCCCTTGAAGAACGCTACACGCCAGCCCAACTAGAAAAGTACGTTAAAATGCACTTCACAGCATTTCCTAAAACGCCAAAAATTATGCTGATTGCCGGTAACGAAAATCTCGCGAGTGCAGTGAGGCGAGGTGCAGGCTGGCGTGCTGACTGTCTTGGGGACTGGCGGAACTTTTCCACAACCTGGAATCTCATGGAAGATGATTATCCTCCGCGCTTAGAGGCAGCCCAGGCGGCATATTCCGGCTTTAACGATGCCTGGAAACGCTCGCCGATAAGTTTTGAGATCTGCGGTCATATGACGGAGTGGAAAACAGTACAGCACTATACCCGTGAAGAAGTGCAACGAACATTTGACTGGGCCATAGAGAAACATGCCAGCACGATTAATCTGAAGTCGAGTGAAGTGCCGGTGATGTATCGAGCCATCGTCGATAACGCGCTGACAAAACTGGGTTATCGTTTCCGTTTAGTCTCGTTAAGCCATGATTCTGTGGTCACCAGAGGCAGTACCCTGACGCTGAATAGCCAGTGGGCGAATGATGGCATTGCACCGAGTTACCTGAAATATGATGTGGTATATCGCCTGGTAAATAATACGAACAAAGTTATCGCCCTGGGGAAAACATCGGATGACATTCGCAGCTGGCTGCCAGGTGAGCGTTCACTGAGTTATCGTCTGTCACTGCCTGTGGCTTTAGCGAATGGGCAGTATTATATCGAGGTGGCGATGCTGGACTCTCAAGGCAAGGCGAGAATTAATCTGGCTAACGAAGGCAAACAGAGTGACGGTTGGTATCGGGTGTCGAAGGTCCGCGCTCAATAATACCCTTCATTCTTCAAGCTGCATCTTTGTTGGCTGCGTTCACGAGCCCGAATCACTTACTTTAGTAAGCTCATCGGGACTCGCTCTCTTGCCGCCGCGATGCGACTTGAATTATTGTGGGTATTGAAGCTATGACGGCTAAGAACCAAAGCCGTTCGGGTTATTTTTCTGCCAGTTCCAGGTATCACGCATCATTTCATCAAGTGAACGGGTCGCGATCCACCCCAGTTCTTGTTTGGCTAAGGAAGAATCTGACCAACATTCCGCCACATCACCCGGTCTTCTGGCGACGATTTGATAGTTAATTTTCGTTTGTGCGGCCTTTTCAAAAGCCTTAATCAGGTCAAGAACGGAATAGCCGACACCGGTCCCCAGGTTGATGGCTTTGAATGGTGAACCCTCAGCTTTATGGTCTAACGCCGCCAGGTGCCCGCTTGCCAGATCCAGAACATGAATATAATCACGAACCCCGGTTCCATCCGGCGTTGGGTAATCGTTGCCGAATACCGACAGACATTCGAGCTTTCCGATTGCCACCTGAGAAATATATGGAACCAGGTTGTTAGGAATACCGTTGGGATCTTCACCAATACGCCCTGAAGCATGCGCACCAACCGGGTTGAAATAGCGTAAGCAAGTAATGCGGAACTCAGGTTGTGCATGCGAAAAATCACGCAAAATCTGCTCAACCATTAATTTCGACGTCCCGTATGGGTTAGTCGTACCACCGACTTGGCACTCTTCGCTTAGTGGTACTTTTTCGGGGTTACCGTATACCGTTGCGGAAGAGCTGAAGATAAGGCTATTGACACCAGCGCGTAACATCTCATTGAGCAAAATCAGCGTCCCAACGACATTGTTCTCATAATATTCCAGCGGCTTTCTGACTGATTCGCCTACGGATTTTAAACCAGCAAAATGAATAACATCGGATATGTTGTGTTTTGAGAAGATCTCTTTTAGCGCTTGTTTGTCTAAAATATCGGCAACATATAATGTTGGTACTTTCCCGGTTAATTCTGTCACCCGCTCCAAAGATGTTTTAGACGAGTTAGAGAGATTGTCTATAACGACGACATCATCACCTCTTTCCAGTAATGCCAGAACGGTATGTGAGCCAATATAACCAGCACCACCAGTTACAAGAATTGCCATAGTATCTCCAGATTAAGATTACAAAATGCGCGTATTGATGTGACCCTCAGTCAAGTCGTTCAATAGTATCAGCAATCAACCAGCCATTCATCTGGTGTTTCAGGCAAAAAAATGCTTCCTGTATTTAACAAAACACTTAAAGAAAATCTTTTTTAACGGCGATAACAGGCTGAATGTCAAATTTTTAGTATCATAGGCAATATAATCATTTGTGAAATTTAAAGTATGAATACCTGCGCTTTGATTGATTGTTGGAACAATATTAGCAACAAGTTTCTCTTCAAAAATCAAAGGGCTTAAATTAACTATCTCTTTGATATAAACGGACTTACCATAAAAACCTAAATGACACTCTTGGGTTAGAATATAAAGTTTGTCATCGATGGAATAGGGGGTTCCAGCACCACGATGGTGGCGGTTACATAATGTTAATGAGGGTTTTATTTTTTTCCACTCACCGAATAAGTCCCTTGCTGTATGAATGACAATATCGTTATCCAGAGTCGTAGAAATAAGATAGTGGGTTCCCTCATGAGTGAAGAGAACATTATCGGTATATTCGACGTTGGAAAGTAATACTTTTACTTTTTCCCAACGATCAGGGAATTCAATAGATTGAAAAAGAATGACTTCCTTTCTCTCTGATGACTCCGGAATCATATACAGTTTGTCGCCTGAGCTAAACATAAAAGGAAATGACAGGTGACATTTCAAATCGTCAAAACCTTCCAGTTTGATATCTTCTAGCTCTTCCAGTTGGTTATTCAGAATACGACACTTCAGGAATCCCTTAGAGTTCAGGAAACTAAATGCTTCATAGAAAACATACAGCTTATCGTCTTTTTCGATAATAAAAGGGTCGGCCTGGAAAGTGTATTTTTTATTAAGCAGTTGTGCTTTGGAATTGCTGAGAATATCCAGAGTATTATCAGGAAACGAATGTGTATCATTTTTAATAATCATGATGTCCCATGATTCATGGAAAAATAACTTTTTAATTAATTTATTGTTTTTGTTCAACATTTATCATCTTGTCCATGTTAGTAATCACCAGATGCAGGAAGAAAATGACAGGTACTATTTTAAATTATAAGTCATGCTTAAGGTTATAATTACGGTAAGAAATAGTAACCAAAGAGACGCAATACCGCTTTCTGGCTAACTGCCGCCCGCTGAGTTGGGCTTAGCTGTCGCCGATAGCAAACAACGAAATGCTGCTGTTTTGCAGTATAGACGCTCATGCAATATTCGCCTTTCTTAAAAATGCCTATTTGAGGTTACAAGCGATCATGGCAAACTTTGCTGTGGGAAAGATCTTGATGAACAAATAGTTACCAGATAACTGAGGCGCTTAATAAGATGCCTGACGAGAGAAAATCAGCGAGAGAATATTGAGGAGTTCAAGAGATGATTTGGTTAATGAAAACCGGTAAACATAAGGCATGCTTACCGGTTAGCTATTATTAAGCTTGAGTATCTAGTGTAGAAAGTTCTTTATCAACGAAATACAAGCCTTCACCGCTTTTACCGACCAGACTTAATTTATCCAGCACAGATTTAAACAGTTTTTCTTCTTCATGCTGTTCAGAAACATACCACTGCAGGAAATTAAAGGTTGGGTAGTCCTGAGAGGTCATCGCCGCATGCGCCAGTTCATTAATTTTACGGGTAATTAACTGTTCGTGTTCGTAGGTGGCGTTAAACAGGCTATCCAGTGAATCGTAATCCTGGTCTGGTGCAGGAATTGCATTGATGCGTGGCAAGCTTCCGGTATCTGTTAAATAAGCAAACAGGCGTTGCATGTGTTCCATCTCTTCCTGGGCATGGCGACGCAGGAAAGCGGCTGCACCTTCGAAGCTATGGTAGCTGCACCAGGCACTCATTTGTTGATAAAGCAGGGAAGAGTAAAGCTCAAGATTCATTTGTTCGTTAAGTTTTTCGATCATTTCAGCTTTAAGCATGATGCGCTCCAGGAGAATCAGATAATTAACAATGGCGCTACTTTAATTTTATTATTTCTATAATGCAAAGGAATTGTTAATTATATTGTTGTAATGAGAATGGTTGCTAATATTATTCTTTTTTATAAATGATAGCTTAATACTAATAAGAATGATTGTTATTTAATTAATAGGATTGAACAACAATTATTGCCCAACCCATATAGGCGTTAAGCTCAATTATTGTACGGCTATTTCATCTCTCAGGTATTTCTCCATTCCGTTCCCCCTGCATTGGTACTCCAGTGTGACGGTTTGGTTCAGGCACAATGCGCCACTGGTCAGGCTGCAGGTTTTGATCGGATCGCCATAAGGGAATGCCGCACTATACCCCCATTGTTGACACTGGTGGCTGGCAGCCGACTGAGCAACGTAGGTGTCGACTTTCGCTCTTTGTAATGGCGCAATATCAAACCCGAGACGAACAACACCTGCCACTTCGCTCCCTTTGATGGGTTGTGGCGTTTTATTCATGGTGCAACCGCTTAATAACGCAGCCACTAAAACTAAATATATTGTTTTCATCACGCTGAGTCTCAAAAGATATTTCTTCTTATTTTAGCATGCAGCCAAACAGAATATTACCAACAGTATAAAGCTGTGTAATTGCATTTAAGGTCAGTAATAATCCATCTCTTAACCTAAATTTCGGGCGTTTATCAAAGGGTAATTACTGTGGTATTCACCAACGGTTTTCAGAAGATTTCTGACAGCAAGCATGGGTGTGCTGGAGAGAGGTTTTGCGCTGGTGGTAAGCGAAGTGCGTAACCGGGCAAAACTCAGAAGTGTGAGCACCTCTTAATTTTTTAAAACAAAATTTCATTAAATTTGAAAGTATGTTTGCCAGATAGTATCGTTAAGGTATACCCAAGCTATTCACCGCGGGAAATCCCGTGACCCAATCAGGAGACGGAAATGAAAATAGCACTGATGATGGAAAACAGTCAGGCTGGCAAAAATGCAATCATTCTTAATGAGTTGCAAGCGGTTGCTGCTGAGAAAGAGTACCCGGTTTACAACGTCGGTATGAGCGATGAGCAGGATCACCACCTGACCTACATCCACCTCGGTATTATGGCCAGCATTCTGTTGAACTCGAAAGCCGTTGATTTTGTTGTGACCGGCTGCGGTACAGGTCAGGGCGCAATGATGTCTCTGAACATCCATCCAGGTGTGGTTTGCGGATACTGCCTGGATCCAGCCGATGCTTTCCTGTTCGCTCAAATCAACAACGGTAACGCGCTGTCACTGGCATTCGCTAAAGGTTTCGGTTGGGGTGCAGAGCTGAACGTCCGTTACATGTTCGAGAAAGCATTCACTGGCCTTAAAGGCGAAGGCTACCCAATCGAGCGTAAAGAGCCACAGGTTCGTAACGCGGGCATCCTCAACCAGGTTAAAGCGGCTGTAGTGAAAGAAAACTATCTGGACACCTTACGTTCTATCGACCCTGAGCTGGTGAAAACCGCGGTAACCGGCGAGCGTTTCCAGAAGTGCTTCTTCGAAAATTGCCAGGACAAAGAGATTGAAGCGTTCGTTCGCGAAATCCTTGCCTGATAATGATTAATATGAAATACGGCCAGTTTTTGCTGGCCGTATTTTTTTGCTTCAATACCGCCTAATTTCCGGCGCTTTACGCGCGATCTTTCTCAATTCCTATCATTACTTCCTGCTATCGAACTGATGCGACTGCATATCAGCGTGTTGTTGCGTCTGACGCGCGGCTTCAAGGTGTTCTGCATCCCAGTGTTGAAGGTTGATATCAGCTTGCGGCTCTTCGGGCCAGCGCTGTTGCACACCGTTATGCAGACTCGGTTTATGCAACGCAGGGAAGCTTAAAGAGGGGGAATGGACGCTGGGTTCGGCGGCAGTGACCTGAAAACTGACCAGCGATATAAACAGTATTAACCTTAATGTCATGTGTTTCATAACGGCCTCAACGGCACTCAATCTATAGCGTTAAGTATAATTGTGGCCCGAAACACTATGCAGACTTACTGCATTATTGCTTTTTGGAAACGCTGCTCCCGGCATTTTGCGGTAGCCGTAACAAGTCGACCAGCCCAAGCAAGCAAATCAGCGTAATCATCACAAATGAAATTTTAATCGGCATGCCGGGAATTGATGTGACATCAAACCATTGGCTGATTTTCTCGCCAAGGCGAATACCAATTGCGCCAAGCGTGATCCCCAGGCCTACCGACAACTGCGTCGCGGTGCTGAAAAGCGTATTGGCGTAGCTCATTTGCGCAGGTGGCACATCGGAAAAGGCCAGCGTGCTGATGCCGGTAAATTGCATTGAGCGGAACATGCCACCAAAGAACAGGATGGCTATCGTCAACCATGCCGCGGTGTGCGGCGTGAGAAATGCACACGCCAATAAAGAAGCGACGTTCAGCAGACCGTTAATAATCAGCAGTTTTTTGAAGCCTAACGCACGAATCAACGGCGTGGTGGCGGGTTTCATGGCGAGGTTCCCGGCAAATACGGCTAACACCAGTAAGCCCGAATGAAACGCGTCCATACCGAAACCGACCTGAAACAGCAGCGGCAATAAAAACGGTACCGCACTGATGGAGGTGCGGAATAGCGAACCGCCGTACATTGTCACACCAAAGGTTTGCACCTTTAAAGCATCAAGACGAATCATCGGGTGTTTGGCATGTTTAAAATGCCGCAGTGAAAACCATAACGAGGCGGCTCCCAATAGCAGCAGGCTGACGGTTGGCAACACATTCACCTGCGATTGCCCGAGCATTTCCAGCCCGTAGACCAGGCTAATCATCGCCACGGCGGTACTGGTAAAACCGATGCCATCAAACGGGCGGCGATCGTCATCATGAATATCAGGAATCAGCCGCCACGCCAGCGCCATTGCTATCAACCCAAGCGGTAGGTTGATATAAAAAATCCAGCGCCACGAGGCGTAACTGGTGATGAATCCCCCCAGTGGCGGGCCAATAATTGGCGCAACCAAAGCCGGCCAGGTGAGTGTGGCGATAGCGGTTATCAGTAAATGCTTGGGCGTGGTACGTAACACCGCAAGCCGCCCGACCGGTACCATCAACGCACCGCCAACCCCTTGTAAGATGCGCATGGCGACAAACTGTTCCAGCGTATTGGCAATCCCACATAGCACGGATGCAAAGGTGAAAATCCCCAGTGCGAGGGTAAAAACTTTGCGGGCACCAAAACGATCGGCAATCCAGCCACTGGCCGGAATTAACACCGCCAGAGTCAGCAAATAAGCGCTCATACCGATATTCAGATCAACAGCATCAACGCCAAATGTTTTTGCCATTTCCGGGAGTGCTGTGGCAATCACGGTTCCGTCGAGAAATTCCATAAAAAATGCGCCAGCAACCAGTAGCGCCATACCAGAGATGCCGCGTTTTGGAGACTGAGAAGGGGAGTTTTCCATGCATGAAACTCAAAATTAAAATAATGTTTTAAAAAATAATTGAGCCAATTAACCAGTTAAGTGTTGGATTTGCAAGCCATTTGATGTGAATGGCTTGTAAAATCCACAATGAAAATGTGTGATGCACATCACAAAACCATTGATTTGTGTGACGGATGTCATATTATAGGCCCCATAACGAGCAACACCTGCAAAACTAAAAACTGGAGCACACAATGAAAATGCGCAAAATCCTGAAAAGTATGTTCGAGCAGTACTGCAAAACCTTCAAAGATGTACCGCCAGCTGGCATGTTTTGATCTGTCAGCCTGAATAAAAAAACCTGCCGCGGCAGGTTTTTTTATGCCTGAAATTTGGCTTCTAACGCTGCATATTCCACTTTATATCGACAATTTTTGCTTTAGCACTTTTTCGCATAACGTTATGCGTTTTACACTTATTTACATTGTGGGTATGGCTGGTGCACTATGCGGACTCTATTTGAGATGGAGTCCGTGAATAAATGCGTAAACCCCTGTTGTTATCTGCGCTGTTTGCCTCTTTGGCCCTGGCACTTTCTGGCTGTGATGATGCGAAAACCGAAACTGCAGCCGCGTCTGCTCCAGCAAAACAAGCTTCCCAGGATGGCGGCAATTTAATTGTCGGTATTACTACCGGTGATCCATTAGCGGTGAACCCACTGTATGCCAGCGACCGCACCACGCTGACGATTATGCAGGCGCTGTACGCCCCACTGTATAGCTTCAATGGCGACAAGATTGAATGGGGGCTGGCAGAAAGCCTGACGCCATCCGAAGACAACCTCTCATACCTTTTAAAACTTAAACCCAATCTGAAATGGCAGGATGGCAAAGCGATTACTGCCGATGACGTGGTGTTTACGTTCAACAAATTGCTCGATGAAAAACAACATAGCTTCTTCCGCAGCATGTTCGTTTATGGCGATAAACCCATTCAAGTCAGCAAAATTGATGACCAAACGGTGAAATTCACGTTGCCGCAGGTGAGTGCGGCATTTGTTGGGACTCTGGTTCAGATTTACCCTATTCCGCAGCATGTTTTTGCTGACGAAAAGGGCGATATGGAAAAGAGCACCAAAAACGATGCGCCAGTCGGTTCTGGCCCGTTCAAATTTAAAGAGTATCGTGCCGGGCAGTATTACGCACTGACCCGTTTTGATGACTACTGGAACGGTAAACCGAAGCTGGATGCCGTGACTTACCGTTTTGCTAAAGACAGCAACTCTGCCAACCTTGCGCTGCAAAATGGCGAAATCAACATGAAGATGGTTGATCCGCAAGACGTCACCCGTCTGAAATCGAGCGGTAAATTCGACTTCGTTATCTATCCTGAAGGGCGTCTGGCCTATATGACGTTCAACCAGAATATCGACAGCATGAAGAATAAAGCGCTGCGTCAGGCTATCGCTTATGCCATCAATAAAGATGAACTGGTGCAGGCGGCATTCTCATCGCTGGATTACGCGCAACCTGCCGCGTCTATTTTGACGCCAGACACGCTGTATCAAACCAACGATGTCGAAACCTATAAATACGACGTTGAAAAAGCGCAAGCGCTGCTCAAAGAATCAGGCGCTCCGGCTAATCTGAAACTGCGTCTTGCTTATATCAACACCAACAAAACCCAGGAAAGCATGGGCCTGTATATTCAGCAGCAGCTGAAGAACATTGGTGTCGCGGTAGAACTGATGCCAATGGACGCTAACGCTATGTCGCAGCGCAGCCTGGATATGAAGAACACCATGTATGAGCTGAGCCTCGGTGGTTACATCATGGGTATGGAGCCTGATGGCTATAAGTCGTTGTATATGAGCAATGAAGCTTATAACTACGCGCATTACAAGAACCCGGCGTTCGATGCGTTATGGAACCAGGGCGCGACTGAAACAGACAAAACCAAACGTGCTGAAATTTATAAGCAAGTTCAGCAAACCGTCGCAAATGATATGGCATGGTATCCGATTGCTTATACCAATGCGGTAGTCGCGGTAGACAAACGTTTTGCCGGGACCAAAGAGGCTGAACCTAAGCCGGTTTATATGTTCCAGGACCTGTCAAAAATCTATCAACAATAATAAGCACTTGCCCTCGGATTACGGTTTACCCCGTGCCGGGGGTTTTCTTTTGGGTAAAACCTGGAAAGCAGTATGAACAATGTGTTAGTACGACGCCTGGCGCAACTTGTGCCGATGCTGTTCTTCATTTCGCTGGTGTCGTTTTTGCTGGTCAAACTGGCACCTGGCGATCCGGTGCAGGCTTACATTACGCCACGTATGAGCCCTGAGGATATTGAACGTATCCGTCATAGTCTTGGGCTGGATAAACCGATGTTTATGCAATACCTGTTGTGGCTAAAAAACGTGCTGCAAGGGGATTTGGGTTATTCACTGATTTACCATCGCCCGGTATTAACCATGATTGCTGAGCGTATTCCGGCCACTCTCGGTTTGATGGGCGCATCACTGGTTCTGGCGATGGTCGTGGCTATTCCACTCGGATTATTGGCTGGTGCTTATAAGCATCGCTGGCTCGATCACTTCCTGAATATGTTCGCTTATATCGGTATTTCAGTGCCGATTTTCTGGTTCGGTATTCTGCTTATCACGGTGTTCTCGGTGCAACTGAACTGGCTGCCGAGCATGGGGATGCGCACCATCGGCGTTGAAGATTCCTGGCTGGATGTGATTCGCCACGGCATTTTGCCGTGTATCGCACTGAGCTTTTATAACCTCTCGAACTATGTGCGTTACATCCGCTCCAACACCATCACACAACTGTCGGCAGATTACGTGCAAACCCAGCTGGCCTACGGTGCCACTCGTCGCACAATCTTATTCCGTCATGTCCTCAAAAACGTGCTGCTGCCGGTGATTACTTTGTTTGGCCTCTCGTTTGGCGAACTGGTGGTCGGGGCGTATGTCACCGAAAGCGTCTTTTCCTGGCCGGGCATGGGCCTGTTAGGGATCCAGTCGATAACCTCGCTGGATTACCCGTTGATCATGGCGATGATCATGCTGTCATCGACCATGCTGATTATCGGTAACTTATTGGCAGACTTGTTATATCGCGTGGCCGACCCGCGTATTAAGGCATTGAGGTAAGACGATGAGTAGACGTTGGCAACAAGTTAAACATGGCCTGAAACGTAATCGTCCAGCTCAATTCTCGTTACTGGTTCTGGTGATTTTCAGCATTGCCGCATTACTGGCGGCTCTCAGCCCGTGGGACCCTAACCAGATGTCGCTGACCGCAAGGTTGCTGCCGCCAGATGCCGCGCACTGGTTCGGTACTGATGACTACGGGCGCGACTATTTCACTCGAGCCTTGTACGGCGGCCAAATTTCCCTGATGGTCGGTTTCCTGTCGATGCTCTTTTCAACCTTGATTGGTACGCTGGTGGGGACGATTAGCGGCTACTTTGGCGGGCGTATCGACAACCTGATGATGCGTGTGGTCGATATTTTGCTGTCGATTCCGGCGTTCTTTTTACTGCTGGTGTTAAACGCTTACCTGAAGCCTGGCATCGCCAACATCATTTTAATTATCAGTGCGCTGACGTGGATGAACATGTCGCGCCTGGTGCGGGCGGAAACTTTGTCGGTCAAAGAGCGTGAATATGTGGTGTATGCGCGCGCCTGTGGCGAACACTCGCTGATCATCATTGCCCGCCATATTATCCCGAACATTTTGCCAACCATTATGGTCGCGGCAACACTCAACATTGCCTCGGCGATCCTGATGGAGTCGACGTTAAGCTTCCTTGGGCTGGGTGTCCAACAGCCGAATGCCTCGTGGGGCAGCATGTTAAATAACGCACAATCTTTCATTGGCGAAGCCACCTGGCTTGCGATGTTCCCTGGGGTCTTGATTTTGCTGACGGTGCTGAGTTTTAACGTGCTGGGTGATGTTTTGCGTACCGCCTTTGAGCCAGGAGCGAACCGCGATGAATAACTTACTGGAACTCGACAACCTGCAAACCTCTTTCTTCACCCGCGAAGGGGAAGTGAAAGCGGTGCGTGGCGTAAGCTTTGCGGTGCAGCGTGGTGAAGTGGTGGGGATTGTTGGCGAATCAGGCTGCGGCAAAAGTGTCACCTGTAAATCGGTGCTTAAACTGCTGGGCAACAATGGCAAAGTGGTGGGCGGGCATGTCCATTTCAAAGGCGAAGATTTAGCCCGCAAAACGCCGGAACAGATGCGCCAACTTCGTGGCAATGACATTGCGATGATTTTCCAGGATCCGATGACCGCGCTCAATCCGGTGCTGACCATCGGCAAACAGATGAGTGAGATCCTGATTCGGAATCAAAATCTCAGCAAAAAAGCAGCCAAAGAAAAATCTATCGCCATGCTGCAACAGGTGGGGATTGGGAATGCTGAACAGCGTTATAACCAGTATCCCCATGAATTCAGCGGCGGGATGCGCCAGCGTGTAATGATTGCCATTGCGCTGTCTTGCCATCCAGCATTGCTGATTGCCGATGAGCCAACCACCGCGCTGGATGTCACCATTCAGGCGCAAATTCTGCGTCTGTTAAAACAGCTGCAACAGCAAACCGACACCGCCATTATGCTGATCACCCATGATCTCGGCGTGGTGGCGCAAGTGTGTTCGCGTGTGGTGGTGATGTACGGCGGCCTGGTGATGGAGCAGGGCAGTGTGGAAGATATTTTCTACCGTCCGGCGCACCCGTACACTCGTGGCTTGCTGGCGTCACTGCCGCGACAGGGTGAAACCGGCGCGCGTTTATCGCCGATTGACGGTTCGCCGCCGGGGTTACTCAACCCGCCACCAGGTTGCCCGTTTGCCGAACGTTGTCCGCAGCGTATGGCACATTGCACCAGCCTGCCACCAATGTATCAGACAGGTGAAGGGCATCAGGCAATGTGCTGGTTATGGGATTCGGAGGTGAACAATGCAGGACGTTAAGCCATTGGTTCGGGTCAGCGGGCTACGCAAATATTTCCACAGCCAGCAGGGTTGGTTTAACAAAACGCCCCCGGTGAAAGCGGTGGATGGTGTGAGTTTCGACATCTATCCCGGTGAAACTTACGGGCTGGTGGGCGAGTCAGGCTGCGGTAAATCGACATTAGGGCGCAGCGTGCTGCGTCTGTTTGATATTACTGAAGGCGAGATTGAGTTTGCCGGCCAGAACATTGCCAACATGAGCGACAAGCAACTCAAACCGTTGCGCCGCCGCATGCAGGCGATCTTCCAGGACCCGTATTCGTCACTCAACCCAGGCATGACGGTCGCGCAACTGATTGCCGAGCCGATGAAAATCCACGGCTATGGCAAAGCTCAACGCGAAGCACGCACTATTGAATTGCTGGAAAAGGTTGGCCTGAAGGCGGAGCATTTAAACCGCTTCCCGCATGAATTCAGCGGCGGTCAGCGCCAGCGCATCAGCATTGCTCGCGCTTTGTCGGTTAACCCTGAATTTGTGTTATGCGATGAACCGCTCTCGGCGCTGGATGTTTCGGTGCAGGCGCAGGTAGTGAATATTTTGCAGGATTTGCAGCAGGCATTGGGGCTGACGTACCTGTTTATCGCGCACGATTTATCGATGGTGCGCCATATTTCTGACCGTATTGGCGTGATGTATCTGGGCTCGCTGGTAGAAGAAGCCCCGGCGGAAATGCTCTATACCGAACCGGCGCATCCATACACACGGGCGCTATTGGCATCGATTCCGGTCGCCGATCCGCATGTACAAATGCTGGAAAGGGGCGGTATTAGCGGGGAGTTACCGGGGGCGATAAGCGACTGGCCGGGTTGTAAATTCGCCAATCGCTGCCCGCGAGCGATGGATAAATGCCAGAGCCAAAGCCCAGTAATGCAGGAGATTTCTCCTGGTCACCGGGTGGCATGTTGGCTGTTTGAAGAAAAGTAAGCGTATTTAGCGTGGTGCCAGAGCGAGAATGACATGTTCAGGGTCATTCTCGATCGCACGTAGTAATGCTTTTGCTGGGCCTGTCGGTTCACGGCGGCCTTGCTCCCAGTTTTTCAGCGTATCGACGCTCACGGAGATCAGCCGGGCAAAACCGGCCTGCGATAACCCCGTCGCCTGACGAATGGTTTTGACCTGAGTCGCGGTGACTTCCGTTGCGCGAGATGGCTCGCGTTTACCTTCTACAATCTCATTCATTTGCGTCATGCTTTCAGACAGACGCGCGAACAGTTGTTTATCCATTTACCACCTCTCGTTCATTTGCCGCAAAAAACGTTTTTCCGCTTCATCCAGATCGTCTTTGACCCCTTTCGGGTAAATCAGCAATAGTCTGATGATGCTATCGACGTTTTTATGGAAATAGATGACTCTAACGCCACTGCGTTTTCCCTTGTTTTTTGCAGGCCACCGCACTTTACGCAGGCCACCAGTATGGGGAATCACATCGCCGCTTTCCGGGGAAAACGTCAGGAATACCTGAAACAATCGGTATTCTTCATCCGTGAGCAGTGCGTTGACATCCTCTGTAAAAATGGGCGTTTCGATAAAAAGCATAATATCCGCCATTGGCGTATAGCCAGGATTAGGTTAACAGGAAGTGTACATAAGTCAATGGCGTACTTAGATAGCATGCAAAACTCGGGTGGTTAACTGAATTCACAAAGTTTTAGTACGTTCTTCGGGATGCATTCCAGAATGGATTATTGCCTCAGGGATAGAGGCGCGAGTACTATGACGCCCATTGCGAAACAGGAGAGAAAGAATGTCCGAACAATTATCTGCCGACCAGGAACTGGTTTCTGACGTGGTGGCGTGCCAGTTAGTGATTAAACAAATTCTGGATGTCATTGATGTGATTGCGCCGGTAGAAGTCCGTGAAAAAATGGCGAACCAATTAAAGACCATTGATTTCGCCACTCATCCGGCAGCGGCGGATCCGGTGACCCGCCGCGCGATTCAAAAAGCCATTTCTTTGATTGAACTGAAATTCACCCCGCAAAACGAAGCGCATTAATTCCGAATTATAATCGCCCTTATTCAAGGGCGATTTGTCATCAGAAGAACGTCATCACTAATAAGTAACTCGCTGCACAAGCACAGCTCACGCCGATTAAGCCGGGCAAAATGAAACTGTGGTTAATGATGAATTTACCAATTTTTGTGGTGCCAGAACGGTCAAAGCCGATGCACGCCAGGTCGCTTGGGTAAGTCGGCAACACAAAGTAGCCGTAAGACGCCGGGAAGAAGGCAATCAGCATTTTCGGTTCAACACCCAGCATCAACCCCATCGGTGCCACGGCAGTTAACGCGGCAGCCTGGCTGTTCACCAGTTTAGAAACCAAAAACAGCACGATGGCATAAGTCCACGGGTGGCTTTGCACGACGCCTTCCAGCGCCATTTTTAGTTCTTCAAGATGTGCCTGGAAAAAGGTATCACTCATCCACGCCACACCAAATACCGAGAAAATAGCCACCATACCGGCTTTGAATACCGCGCCGTTAGAGACAGCCGAGGCATTCACTTTGCAGGCGATCAGCATTACGGCACCGGCAATCAACATCATCATCTGGATAACCAGATTCATCGATAGCGGCTTGAATGAGCCTTTGACCTCGAAGGCCGGGCGCAGCGCCGGAATGGCCCCCAATAACACCACCACCAGAATCCCGGCAAAGAAGATCCACGTTGACCAGTAGGCTTGTTTTGGGAACACCTGGTTCATCAGCGTTTCGCTGCTGCCGTAGATAAATTCACGCTGTTTCGGGTCTTTGAGTTTTTCCTGGAACTCTTCGTCGTCCTGCAAATCTTTGCCGCGACGTAAGCTCCACAGTGCTGCAATCAGCACGCCAAACAATGAAGCAGGAACGGAAACGCAGAGGATATCGAGGATGCCCCACGCCTGACCAATACCATGGTTAGCCGCCAGAATCGAAATCAGCGAAACCACCGCCACAGAAACCGGAGACGCGGTAATCGCCATTTGCGAAGCAATTGATGCCACCGCCATTGGGCGTTCCGGACGAATGCCTTTCTTCAGTGCGATATCGGCGATAATCGGGAACATGGTGTACACCACATGACCGGTGCCGCACAGGAAAGTCAGCATCCAGGTGGTGAACGGTGCGAGCAGGGTGATGTGCTGGGGATGTTTGCGCAGCAGACGCTCTGCAAACTGCATCATCACATTCAGGCCACCCGCAGTTTGCAATGTGGCGGCACAACCAATCACAGCAAGAATGGTCAGCATCACATCAACGGGGGGTTTACCTGGCTCAAGCCCAAAGATGAAGGTGAGAATAAACAGCCCAATGCCGCTGATTAGGCCAAGCCCCATCCCACCAAAACGTGTGCCCACTAACAGGCATAAAATAATGACAATAAATTCAATGGTTATCATGGTAGACCCTTAAAGTTGTATATGTAATTAGCATTACAGAATGTAAGGATTACCGCTGGGACACAGATCTTGTTTATTAAACTTCAATTAAAACAGCTTGTTAGTAACAATAAATTAACACTCCGCCCGAGACAGGCGGAGTGAATAATCATAACGGGAGATGGGAATACTGAAGGCGTGGAAGGATAGCGCTGTCGTTTGCTACGTCGACGACTACAACGTCTTCGCCATGTTTAAGCAAAATACGCATGCCATTGTTATCCTGGGTAATCTGCATATCGGTGATAGGTCGCTGGTGGTCGAAATCCCAAACGCTTACAAACACGGGATGCGTTTCATGGCTCCGTAACACCAGATAACTCAACTCACCAACGGCTGGATTATCCGGCGCGCGTCCTTGCCACAACTCGGCATGTCCATACAGCCATAGTGCTTGCCCGTGGTGGGCTGTGGCGAAGTGGCGCGGCTGGCAATTGGTTAACGATACGCAATGCGCATCATTCATGATAGACAACGGGCCGTGAGCACTAAACTGCGCCTGTTCACCTTCAACATCCAGTGCTTTCCCATGCAGATGTAGCGTCCAGTCGATTTGCTGGCAATGCGGATTATGCACGCTGCTAATGTCAATTAAGGCGTTATCCAGCCATAACAGACGGCGGCGAAAACGCACGTCACGCCAGGCTTCACTGTCCCATTGTACGCGGGTATGGCTGTCGAGTTCAGGCGGCGTTTGTCGCCAGTCAACCTCTGTATCCAGCCAGCAGAAAGCCTGGCTTTCATGATACTGGAGGACCACAGGAACGGCAGGGGGTTGGTTGGTTTGGTTGACTGTAATGGTGTTATGCGTGGCGCTATTTTTGTAATACGCATAGTGCATTGGCGCGCCATAACCGGTCGTACCAAGATCAGGCAGGATCTCTTTTGCACCATTAAACAGCAGAATGTTCAGGCGGTCATAGTGGTCATGCTCGCCGCCATAGGGCGTATGCTTAACCAGTAATGCGCGTTTCTTTTCTGTGTTACGCCACACGGTCAGACCGCTATGCGGGGCATGAGTATGACCCGCAGGAATCAGGTCCGGTATCTTTTCTGGCAGTGGTGTGGTGTAAAGCAGGGCATCAAGACCAGGACGCGGATGTTGCGCATTGATAGCCTTAAGCGCGGCGGCATACTGCTCATCGCGATAGTAATGCCAGGCAAAGTGATAAAGATGACCGTGGTCGAGTTTTTCCTGGCCATAGATACAATCGTTGATACGCGGAAAAGTGCCGTCTGGCATTAACAGAGTCAGCGGGAAACTAAGCATTTTTTTATAGTAAGGTTCATCCAGCAAACTCCACTGGGTGCCTATAGCCAGTTTTTCAAAAGCCAGAAAACCTTGCAGGGCGTAGAAGTGGTAATGAATAGATCCCTCGAACCACAGCCCTTCCTCGAACAGGCCCTGTTCAAGCTGATAACGCAGACCGTAAGGTTGGTTGACGGCAAATTCGACTAACGCGGCATCTTCCAGCACCAGCCCCAACACACCGACCGCGCAGCCAATTTTCACTTCATGGTTGTGTAATTGTGCAGTGCGATGGGCCATCAAAAACTGCGCACCAGCGCGCAATAAACGAACTGTAACGTACTCGCGCTGTTCGGCAGTGAGTGCCTCAGCGATGCAATCAAAACCGAGGGCGAAATCCAGCATGCAGTTCGCTTCGCAAAGTGTCTGGGCATTCATTTTCCCCGGACCATTGTACGGAATGCCACCGTGAATTTTGTAATCCGGATAGAACTTAGCGTAACGCATCAGCAATTCACTGACTTTATCCAGATAGATCTGCTCGCCAGTAAGTTGCCACAATAAACCCAACTGGTGGCAGGCTTTGGCATTCAGGCCGTTGAGCTCACGCCACCACGCACCATCATAGGGTTCACCGCTAAAGTTTTGGCCGTCTATCGGGCAGCAATGGCAGGTTGGTGAGGCGCGATCCCACACCAACCTGACGCCGTGGTCGGGGCAGAAATAATAGAGATTCCAGGTTGCCAGGGCGGTTTCTGGCACAACGACTGGATTGTTGAGAACCACACTGTTGTCGGCAATCAACTGCTCAATAATGGCGGGTTGAGCGCAAACTCGTTGCTGAAGAAGAATAAGTTGTTGCGTGGTGAACTGCTTCATCGCTCGATCCTTATTCTCTATCACTGTTGCTTTAATGGGGTAATCAGATGCGAGATATCATCTGGATACTTCGCCATCAGCCATTCGGCTTTTTCAACAAACAGTTTGTCGTCAGGCCAGGCTCGTGCGGCACTGACCATATTCACCAGTGCTTTTTGATCATCCATTTTATCAATATCCTTCCAGGGCCAGGTTTCAGTGCTATTTATGTAGTGCGCGAGGTAGCGATAGCCCTGGCGCAAGCTATGGTCATCAAGAGTGAAATTCCAGACATCAACCCCAGCAATGTCCCCTAAACGCCCCAACTTGTTGTAAGCCTCAAGATGGAAATTGCTGTAATGCCACGGGCGAGTGCGCTCAATTTCCGCCATCTGGCGGCCTTCTTTATCAAAATGGGAGGGAATACGTCGTAGTTGGGTGATTTGTAGTCGTTTTTTAGCGGCGGCTATATCGCCACTAAACAGGGCAAATGACGCTGCCTGTAAATCAAAATAGGTGCCGTGATTGTTATGCCAATTGTCTTCTTCAAATCCGTTTTGGCTGGTGCTCATCCAATGGTAAAAATCGCCATACCATTGTTTTATCTTCTGATAATCTTCATCGCTGACCACATTCGCTGGGCGTAATAATTCAACGGCATCAATCACTTCTACCAGTGCGCGACTGTCAATCAGGCCAATCCCTCGGCCATCGTTAATCCCTGGAATAGCCTGCGCATGTTGCAGGTTAGGATTCATGCGCGTTTCTGGTTTCACAAACCAGTTCAGCAATTGGTCACGTGCTTTTTCGGCGTATGCCGGGTTGTGGGAAAATTGCCACGCCAGCGCCAGTGTCCAAACGTCATTGCTCATGTTCACCAGACGTTTTTTGTCCGTGGCATCACTATTGGCATCAGGGTTGGTTTGGCCATCTTTGCGAAGGTAGGGCAGGCCATCTTTTTTGTTCGGATCGGGCCACCAGTACGGTGGAAAACTGTAGTAATCATGTTTATCGCCGCTGGCGGCGATTAGCGTTTTATCCATCACTGAATACAGTGGTTTGTTCAGCGCCTTGTCTGCGTTGGCAATCAGTTTTTGATAAGCCCCGGTAAATTGTGGATTTTGTGCCTCTATCTGCTGCTGGCTATAGCGTAGATCATCGAGCTTAATTTGCAGTGGATGTGCATCGGCGGCATATAACGGTGAGGCCAGTAATGAACCCGCCACCGCCAACGAAAGCAATGACAGGCAAGATAATAAACTGGGTTTTGTCGGGCACATATTTTCTCCGTCCATCGATGGAATGAATTCAGGGTGCTAAGAATGTTCGCCTTATTAGTATCAATGTGTTGATACCGTTAATGGTGTTATTAATTTTCGTTAAATATGAGGCTAGAAATAAATTTTTTTGGATTGAGTGCGCAGTGTAAGAGGCGGAATAATTATTTGTGTGATTAACTTCAAATTAATATCAGAGATGTAAAATAACGCCTTGTAATGAGATTTGCATCACGAAAATGAGTGCTTTTAAATACTTGTTTATATTGTGCAGGTTTTGTTTAATTTTTTATCTTTATGATTTTAAAGGTTAAAAATGTTTATGTGATTTTTGATATGTTTTTTAGTGTGACTTCAAACACGTTTTTGCATTGTGAAACAGTATTTCTGTTTTATGGCGTTGTGTTTAATAAGGGCATTCTATTTAATTGCTGGGCAGCCTTTTCATTAGCGAAATAACCTGCTTCACTCCATTTTTGTTTCAACAATTAAATCTCTTAAAATAAGGATGTGAATATAAATGTTCCCTACAAAATTAAAATCCGCATTACTGATCTCTGCTCTTGGTTTAAGTGCATCGCAAACCTTTGCAGCAGAAACTTTGAACGTCTGGATTCGTGCAAGTAACGACTCCAAAAATATTTACAAACAAGAGGCCGAAACCTTTGAGCAAAAGACCGGCATTAAAATCGAGTACTTTAATGCTACCACCGACTTCGAACAGCGACTGGCGCGCGCGGCAGCCGGTAATGCACTACCTGACCTGATTTTTAACGATGCGGTCGCCATCGGACAATTCATCCAGCTCGGTATCGCGGAAGAAATTGACCCGAAAACTATTGCCGGTGGTGAAAACCTTTACCCGACCGCCTGGGAAAGTACCCGCTATACCGACGGTAAATTCTACGGCGTCCCCACTTCGGCCCAAACCTTCGCGCTCTTCGTGCGTAAAGACTGGCGTGAAAAATTAGGGATGCCTGCGCCAAAAACATGGAGTGACGTCGAAAAATTAGCCAAGGCCTTTACCACCCAGGACCCTGACGGCAACGGCAAAAACGACACCTACGGCTTTTTGCTCCCGGGCTCAACCACACGCGGCTACGCTAGCTGGTTTATGAGTGCCTTCTTGTGGCAAGCCGGTGGCGATTTTATTCGTGAAGGTGCGAAGGGGGAGTTTAAAGCTTCGCTAGACGAACCTGAGGCCCGCGAAACGTTGCAATTTATGCGCGGCATGTTGTGCGAAAAAGTCGTGCAACCTGGAGCTATTAACGCCACGACCGCCGACATCATTCCGTCCTTCCGATCCGGCCAAACCGGGATGTTCTTCACCGGCCCTTATCACATCGCTTTATTTGATAAAGACCCGGGTAAGGACAACTTCGAAGTGGTGACCCTAACTGGACCAAAAGGGAGTGCGACGCTTGCGGAAGGCACCACGGTCTTCATGATGAAAAGCAGTAAAAACAAAGAGGCGGCGCGCAAATTTATTGAATTTATGATTTCCCAGGAGGGGCAAGAAATTGGCATGGGTAAAGGCAGTAAACACATGCCTGTGGTCCGTTTGCCTGTCAATAAATTGGTCGATACCCAGGCGGTTTACAACGATGAACGCTGGGCAACTTTCGCCAAACTTTACGCTGAACAAGGCCGTTACGTGCCGCAAGTTCCAAACTGGACGCCAATTCGCCAAATAACCGCCGATGGCTTTAACCGCATTCTGGCGGACTGCAATAGCGATATTGCCGCTGAACTCAAAACCACCAACGAGAAGGTCAACGCTGAACTTGCCAAACAGCAGGTACTGGCGAAGTAAGGGTAGTTATAACGTAACCCTCACCCCATCCCTCTTCCATCGGGAGAGGGGGAAAGAACTTTCGCTCTCCTTAGGGGAGATGGCAAGAGTGAGGGGTAATAACGAAAACCGTAAAAAATGAGTGAAAATAACGATGTTGACTCCTCGCCAGAAACGAAATCTGGTGCCATGGCTTTTCCTCGCTCCGGCACTGGTCATTTTCACCTGGTTTAAATTCATCCCGATGCTGCAAGGCCTGGTGATGAGTTTTTACAAAGTGAACTTCAATCAACCAGATGAATGGGTTGGATTTGCCAACTTTGCACGCGCGTTCGCCGACATAGAACTGCATTCGGCAGTTTTTAACACCTTCCTGTATGTGGTGGTGACAATGGTGGTCGGGGCGGTTTTGGCATTCTTCCTTGCCATGTTGCTTGAAGGGCCTGCTCGCCATTTGCGTTTCATCCGTACGGCGATTTTCTTACCCGCGGTCACCAGTGCAGCAATCGTCGCCGAAATGTGGCGTATCTTGTTCAACCCAACGCCTAATGGTGTTGTGAACCACATCTTGAGCTGGTTCGGTATTGCCGACCAGGGGTTCCTGGCCAGTGCCGATCAGTCGCTTTGGGTGATCATGCTGCTGCATATCTGGAAAGCAGTACCGTACAACATGGTGATCTTTATTGCTGGGTTGGCGGGAATTAGCCGTGACTTGTACGACGCTTCAAACGTGGATGGTGCGAACTGGTGGAACC
This sequence comes from Buttiauxella sp. JUb87, assembly GCF_004361975.1. NCBI lineage: Bacteria > Pseudomonadati > Pseudomonadota > Gammaproteobacteria > Enterobacterales > Enterobacteriaceae > Buttiauxella > Buttiauxella sp. JUb87. Next base: position 874,480 of record NZ_SNVY01000001.1, on the reverse strand, counting down.
GACTGCGTTACGTCACGTTGCCTGGCATGATCCCGGCGATTTCTGTGGTGCTGATGTTGTCATTTATTCGTGGCTTCCGTGTGTTTGCAGAAGTGTATGCCACTACGGGGGGTGGGCCATCCGGCGCCACTGAAATGATCATGACTCATATCTACAAACTCGGTTTTGAGCAATTTGACTACGGCTATGCTTCGGCGGTGTCGTTCCTGTTATTCGCTTTCACCGTCGTGTTGACGATTTGTCATCTCACTTTGAAAAAGCGCATCGCCCGCTATTAAGGAGCCGCCCATGTTAGGTAAACGTTGGGATACCGTAGGCCGCTGGATGATTTATGGCTTGCTGTTAATTGTATTTGTCGGGCCATTCTGGGGCATTGTCGCCACGGCCTTTAGCGGAGCACCGGTTAAACCGGGTGAACTGCTGGCATGGCCAAATGAGTTTTCCATGGAGAACTTTATCTTTGCCTGGCAAGACATTGGCGTCTGGCAATATTTGCTGAACTCAATGGTGGTGGTGTTCTTTGGCACCATTTTGCAGGTTGCCGTTAGTGCGCTTGCCGCCTATGCGTTGGCACGCAAGAAGTTCATCGGCGTTTCATTGGTTAGTCTGGTCATTCTTTCCACCATGATGCTGCCGGAGGAAGTGATCGCCATTCCGCTGTACATGATTATCAACTGGCAACTGCCGCTGATTGATTCGTCACTCTACAACACCTATCTGGGCATGATTATGCCGGTTGTGGGTTGGGCGTTTTCGATCTTCGTCTTAAGCGAATTTATGGCGGCGATCCCTAAAGAGCTGGAAGAGGCGGCGCGTATCGATGGGGCAAATGAGTGGCAAATATTCTTCCACGTCATTTTACCGCTGGTGAAACCGGCACTCGGCACCGTTGTGACGTTTGGCTTCATCATGATTTGGGACCAGTACCTGCTGCCGCTAATTGTGGTGAACCATGACAGCCTGAATACCATCCCGGTTATTCTTGGCCGTCTGCGTACGGACGAAAGTATTACACCAAACATTTTCATTGCCATCACCTTACTGGCGATGTTGCCAAGCATCATTGTTTATCTCGGTCTGCAAAAACATTTCAATCGCGGGATTATGTCCGGCGCGGTCAAAGGATAAGGAGCGACACATGGGTTCCGTGGTACTGAAAAATGTCTGTAAATCATATGGTGATGTGCATGTCATCAAAGATGTCTCTTTGACTATTCCAGATGGAGAGTTCTGTGTGTTGGTTGGCCCAAGTGGCTGTGGGAAATCAACGCTGTTGCGCATGATCGCCGGGCTAGAGGAGATAACTGGCGGTCAGGTTGCGATCAATGAGAAGGATGTCACTGACGTTGAGCCAAAGCTGCGTGATATCGCGATGGTGTTCCAGAGTTACGCACTGTATCCGCAAATGACAGTGCGCGAAAACATGGGTTTTGCGCTCAAAATGGCAAAACTGCCTAAAGCGGAAATCAGCCAAAAAGTGGAAGCGGCCGCTGATCTGCTCGGACTAGGCGTCCTGCTGGATCGTTTGCCAAAAGATCTTTCCGGCGGCCAGCGTCAGCGCGTAGCGATGGGGCGCGCCATTGTACGTAATCCTCAGGTGTTTTTGTTCGATGAACCGCTCTCTAACCTTGATGCAAAATTGCGTACTCAGGTACGTGGTGAAATCCGCGAACTGCATCGCCGCCTGAAAACCACCTCGGTGTACGTGACGCATGACCAAATTGAAGCCATGACCATGGGGCAGATGATCGTGGTACTGCGGGAAGGGCGTATTGAGCAGGTGGGTAGCCCGCTGGAGTTATACGACCGTCCGGCTAATTTGTTCGTTGCCGGATTTATCGGTTCGCCTGAAATCAATCAGTTAAAAGGTGAAGTGACACTACAAAACGGCGAGATGATGTTACGCCTCAATGATGACTCTTTGTTAAGCTTGCCGCCGGGCGTACAAGTCAAGCCGCAGCAAAAAGTGGTGTATGCGATTCGCCCGGAACAGGTCAATGTAGTGAGCGAAGCAGAACAGAGCGGGGCGCTGAAAGCGACCATCACAGCCATCGAAAATACCGGTTCTGATATGCAGTTATTCTGTAACACAGGAGGCGGTGCATTTACTTCGGTGTTTAAGCAACGCTTAAATGTTCGGGAGGGGGAAACGGTATGGTTGCAGCCTCGACTGACCGGTATCCACATTTTTGATGCCGAAAGTGGGCAGCGAATAGCCTGTCATTAAGGAGCAGTAAATGAAGTTGTATACCCTGGATGTGACGTGTCTTGAGAATGCTCGCCGTGGCTTACAGCAGCCTTTTTCTCCGTTACAGCTGGCACTGGGTCAGCTGGTCAGAGAGGCGGATAAACTCCGTGGTCAACCGCTGGAAAGCGTGGTGCATAAAAAATTGCGTCCGGTGAGTGGCGATCCACATGATTACTACAGCCTGGGGACATACTGGTGGCCCAATCCGCGCAGGCCTAACGGCCTGCCGTATATTCGTCGCGATGGGCACACCAACCCGCAATGTCAGAATAACGACACGGATACCACGCGTATAATCCGTATGTGTGAACGCAGCCTGACGCTTGGGCTGGCGTGGTACTTCACTGGACAGCGCAAGTACGCGCAGGCGGCGGCGGAACAAATCAAATGCTGGTTCCTTGACGAACAAACGCGGATGAATCCGCATTTGAACTACGGTCAGGCGATCCCAGGGATTGTTTCTGGCCGTGGTACCGGGCTTATCGATACGCGCTTGTTATGGATGGTGATTGATGCCATTGGCCTGATTAGCCCAGCGGGAGTGTTGGATACCGACGACATTATCGGTTTGCACCAATGGTTCAGGGACTTTAATCACTGGATGTTTTACAGCGATGTGGGTCACTCTGAATATGTCTGGCATAACAACCACGGCACCTGGTATGACGCACAGCGTGCGGCTAATGCACTGTTCTATGGTGATAAAGGGCTAGTGGCTCGCATCATTCAGCAGGGGATAACCCAACGTATGGCGGCGCAAATCGACCAGGAAGGTAAACAGACAATGGAACTGGAGCGTCCGGTGCCGTTCCACTATTCCTTGTTTAACCTTGAAGCGCATTTGTTGTTGAACCGTTACGCTGAGCATGTCGAGTTTGACCGCTGGAATGCCGTGCAGGATGGCCGAAGTGTGAAGCTCGGTATCGATTATTTGATGCCGTTTATCGCCGACCCGGATTTATGGCCGTACAGTGATTTACAAGGCATTGTCTGGGATAGCGCCTTGCGCATCATATTGCAATCGATGCGCGGGTATCCCAAAGAGGCTGCGCGTTATAAAACCGTGTTGGGCAGCTTCCCTGAAGATACCCTGGGTCTGCATGAACAACTGATGTGGTGCGCTTAGGGAAGGGGGTGACCTGGCAGGGCCTTAGTCATTGACCCGACCAAAAGGCCTCAATGCTGCTGATGATTCACCAAATTCGTCAAATGCTCATCGGTCTGGCTCATGCACATTCCGGCTTTATGTGCATTACGGACTTCATCGAGAATGGTATTGAGCAACACACCTTCGTCTTGCTGCTCCCGATCCATGGTTTTCAGGAAAGTGAGCGTCGAGAAATCATTTAATGCGGTAGCTTCTGCGGTCAGTGTGGTTAATGTCGCGCAACGTTGGTCATAATCGGCCACCGTTTGCTCGAACAACGTTTCTAATGAATCGCATTCGCGTGGCGGTTCTTCAATCGTCGCCACAATAGGATTACCACCGGCTTGCTTCATAAAAGTAAAAATACGCATCATTTGCGTGACGCTGCATTGTGCCTGATTTCTTAAAAAGATCGCTGTGCCCGTTAAACTCTTTTCGGAGCACCAGTGACTTAAGCGCAAATAAAGGTTGGAGGAGTAGAAGTCGCGGTTTATCTGTAAGTTAAGTCTTTGAACCATGCCGGAAGTTGCCATAATCATTCCTTTATTGAATCGGAACATCGGTGAAGATGGGGTAAACAATAAAAATTCATGGGGATGTTTAAACCATACCTCTTTAGGGGTATTCGGAGAACTATTAATTATGTCGTTTTATCACTATTTTCAGCCTGGAGTACTAATAAATAGCAAAGGCTAAAAATGAAATGATTATTAATGCGCGACTTTGTTTTTATATTCTCTAAATATAATGAGCTAAATTGTGATTCACAGCTGAGTACTGGAATAGGCTAGTGCTTGTTTATTGTGTTAGATCATATTTTCTGCCCATCGGATAATTGCGCTCGTGACTGTTTCCGGTACTGCAACGGAGTTTGATTCATCATCTTCTTAAAACAAGTAATGAAATAAGTGTCCTCGATAAACCCCACTTCCTGAGCGATGGCGTCAATGCTTAACGGCGAAGTGCGCAACAGGTCGCAGCTTTTCTTGATGCGCCGCGTCAGTAAGTACTCATGAATACTGCCGCCGGTCTGCTGGCGAAAAATACGTGAAGTGTAGCTGCGCGATAATCCAATAGATTGTGCAAGTTCATCCAGTGAAAACTTGGTGCTGTAATTATTCTCGACCCACTGCATGATGCGCGAGGCAACCGTAGGCTGTTGCGGGATAAATGCCTGCGGCTGCGCGGGGAGAAACGCCATAATCTGCATCACCATAAACGCAACATCACTGGCCGTTGAGTGCGCTGTCGGATCCAGCTTATCGAACCCGCCAAGAATCACTTCCATAAATTCTGCCTGTTCACTCAAATCGTACACCTGCGCGGGCACGTTGCTGGCGGCCAGGGCTGAAAATTGAGCCTGTTGGCGCGCAAATGCCTGCAAAGAGCCGATCACTGAAGAGTGCTCAATGTGCATAGTGGTGCGGTGATACTGGTTTTTGTCACTGGCTTCGACATGCACTTTGTGCAAACGGAACGGTGGGAAAATAAATAACCGGCCAGGCCGCGCGGTGTAATGTTGATTATCCACGACAACAATGCCATAGCCTTTTGAAATATAGAGAAATTCAACACATTGATGCCAGTGATAGTACTGAGCACTTGAGGCGCGTAAACGGTGGAATGAGATAACCTGGCTATCAAGTGTGATGCGCTCCATCAATTGTGCTTCGCTCATTTCCCCTCCAGGACAACAAATTTAAGTTTTTACGCCATCATTTGTAATTTATTCACCTTGCGAATACAAAAATCCAGCGAAATTGAAATGGCGGTTTATTTTTGTGATGCGGCTCACTCTGAGCCTTGAATAAAAGCGACTAATCTGTTCATCAACGCGAAGTATTAGCGCACTGAAAAATAGCTATAACAATAACTTACTCTATTCTCGTGTTTAACGGGAGGACATCTTGCAACCTAAAAACATTACAATAAACAACCGCCTTGAAAGCAGGGACGATCTACAAAAACTGGTTAACGAATTATTGAATGCCGTTTCGCCATTCTTTAAAAAAAATGCCAGTCGGGTCGACCTTGCTAATTTCACTGCACATTACGGCCAGCAGATTGCCAATATGGAAACTTTCTCGCGTTTGCTGTGGGGTGTGACTCCATTGCTGGCGGGCGGAAGTGAACCAGAGCAATTCTCTTTTTATATCCAGGCGATAAAAAACGGTACTAACCCGGAGCACGCAGATTATTGGGGGGAGGTTGCACCTTTCGATCAGCGCATTGTGGAAATGGCAGCCTACGGATTAATGCTGGCGATAGCGCATAAGCCGCTGCTGGCGCATTTCAATGAACAAGAAAAACAGCATCTTTGGCAGTGGCTCAGGCAAAGTGAAAACCAGGATATTCCAGATAACAACTGGCATTTCTTCCCAATTCTGGTGCAGGTAGGTTTCCATCGTTGTGGAATGCCGAACAATACTGATGCGCTGGAAACGCATTTTGCTGCCATGGAACAATATTATCTCGGCGATGGCTGGTATTCAGACGGCCCAGGACGCCCGCGTGATTACTATATTTCGATGGGCTTCCATTTCTACGGGCTGATTTACGCCAAATTAATGGCGGATGTTGATCCTGAACGTTGCAATAAACTGCGCGAGCGGGCGGCCCTGTTCGCTGCCGACTTTATCCATTTCTTTGCGGACGACGGCGCTGCTATTCCCTTTGGCCGCAGCCTGACTTATCGCTTCGCACAGGGCGCGTTCTGGAGTGCTGCGGCGTTTGCCGGGCTGGAAGTCTTTGAACCAGGCGTGGTAAAGGGCATTGTTCTGCGCCATTTACGCTGGTGGCTGCAACAACCGCTGTTCGACCGCGATGGTGTGCTGAGCGTCGGTTACAGCTACCCAAATCTTGTCATGGCGGAAGATTACAACGCACCGGGCTCTCCGTACTGGGGACTAAAAACCGTATTGGTGCTGGCGTTAGGCCAGGACGATGCCTTCTGGCAGGCGCAAGAGTTGCCGCTGCCACCTGGTGACGCACACCATAGCATTCCTCATGCTGCGCAAATTCTGGTTCATCAGCCTAATCATTTATGGATGCTAACTTCCGGCCAGCTTGAGCTGAATAACTTCGTTAATACCGAAGCTAAATACTGCAAATTTGCTTATTCCACACGCTACGGTTTCACCATTGAACGTGGGCGTTATGGCTTAAATCACGCGGCTCCAGATTCGATGTTGCTGTTATCTGAAAAAGACGATTACTGGCGTGGGCGTCGCGATTGCCAGAACGTCACAACCGCGGATGGCATGATTTACAGCCGTTGGCTGCCATGGAATGACGTGACTATCGACACCTGGTTACTGCCGCTGGGCGACTGGCAGGTGCGTGTGCATTCCCTCAAAACCGAACGTGAACTGGATTGTGCTGAAGGCGGTTTCAGCCTGCCAAACCGTCCGCTTCCCGAAGCGCAAATGGCGAAAGCTTGCTGCCAACTGACCTCCGTCACGGATACCAGTGCCATTTACTGTTTGAGCCAGCAACCGCGCAATGGCGACCAGGTGTTAACGCCGCCAAACAGTAACCTGCTCTTTGCTGAACGGGCTGCGGTTCCGCTGTTGAAAGGGGAGTTGAGTAAAGGCACGCATCTGTTAATCAGTGCTGTTTGGGCAGGGGATTCAGCGGTATTCGATGCGAACACTCGCCCGCAAGCCATGGTCAGCGAGGGTGTTGTGCGCCTGGTAATGGGTAAGCTCGAAACACAAATCATGTTGAATAAACTGCCGTGATGATTCTGGAGAAACACCAATGAACATGTCGACAATAACGCGTACCGCGCAAATAAAAATGAGCAGTTTCATTTTTCTCTACTTTTTCACCTGGTCCTCAAGCTTCGGGCTATATGCCTTGTGGCTGAGTCAAAAAGTCGGTTTAGACAGCATCACGATCGGTAGTGTTTTTGCTATCAACGGAGTCTTTGCCGTAGTGATGAAACCGGTCTATGGCTACATCATGGATAAGATCGGCATGAGTAAATGGCTGCTCTATTTTGTCTGCGCCGTTTCCGCACTGATGGCCCCGTTCTTTGTTTTCATCTACCAACCTTTACTACTGACGCACACCATGGTGGGGATTGTGATTGGTGCGCTGTACCTGAGCCTGGGCTGGTATGCCGGTGTGGCCGCTTCCGAATCCTATGCTGACCGCTTTAGCCGCATGTATGGTCTGGAGTTTGGGCGCATTCGTATGTGGGGTTCACTGGGCTGGGCAATGGCCGCTTCGGTTTCCGGTTTGCTGTTCAACTACACGCCGCTGGCCAACTTCCTTGTCAGCAGCGCCACGTCAGTGCTGATGCTCCTGATGTTGGTCAGCCTGAAAATTGGCGACGAGCAACTGCGGAGTAACAACGTGATTTCCGCAAACAAAATCGTCTTTGCCGATGTGCTGATGTTACTGAAAAACCGCAAATTCTGGATGTTTAGCCTCTATGTCGCCGGTGTGGCATGGATGATGTTTGTTGCTGAACAGCAGTTCCCGCGCTACTTCGTTTCGTTCTTCGACACCAAAGAGCAGGGCAATGCGTGGTACGGCTACCTGAGCACCGTCCAGTCCGGCATGGAATTCGTGATGATGATGTTCATCCCGTTGCTGGTAAATCACTACGGTGCCAAAAAAGGGTTGCTGTTCTGTGGCTGCGTAGTCGGAGCCCGTCTGATTGCATCCGGCCTGACCAGCGACCCGCTGATCATCTCGATCATCAAACCGTTCTACGGTGTTGAGATCTCGCTACTGCTGATTTCGGTATTCAAATACATCGCGGAGCACTTCGACAAAAAAATTAACGCCACCATGTATCTACTGGGTTATCAGGCCATGATCTACGTCGGTTCCGTGGTTGTGGCACCGCCAGCCGGATATCTGTACGACAAAATTGGCTTCGGGCAGACCTACTTAATCATGGGAAGTTGTGCGCTGCTGTTCACCCTGGTTTCTGCTTTCACACTCTCGCGCTGCCAGTCAAAGCGCGATGAGTCCCGCAATTTCGCACCCGCTTTAAATACCGCACCGGCCGAGCCGGTAAAACATTAATTTTAGGAGACGTTATGACCCGTACTGTTGCCACTGAAAAAGTCGTGACCGAGCCGCTGCGCCCGATTGAATTACATCAGGTTGACCGTCTGGCACTGAATCGCAAACTGGATGCCGCGTTAAAAAGCGTGACCAAAAAACTGGACAAAAACATCATTGCCCTGGGTGACAAGTTCCCAAATGAAGCCTGTGAAGGCGGAAAATGGGCACCAACAGGCAACGTCGAATGGACAACCAGTTTTTGGACTGGCCAGTTGTGGCTGATGTGGGAGTTGACCGGCGATGACAAATATCGTCAAGCCGCCGAGCGCTACTTGCCCTCTTTCGCGGAACGTTTAGACCAGCGTATTGAAACCGCCACTCATGACCTGGGCTTTCTTTATACCTTGTCATGCATCAATGCCTGGCGGTTAACGGGTAATGAAACGGCTCGTCAGACTGCGCTGCAAGCGGCTGACATTTTGATGGAACGTTACAACCCGGTCGCCAAAATCATCCAGGCGTGGGGCGATTTGAATGACCCGGAACAACAGGGGCGGATGATTATTGACTGCAATATGAACCTTCCGCTGCTTTATTGGGCAAGTGAACAAACGGGTGATGCGCGTTACGCGCAAGCGGCAACAGCACACGCACAGCAGGCGGCAAAATATATCGTGCGTCCGGATTCTTCCACTTTCCATACTTTCTATATGGATGTGGAAACGGGCGAGCCACGATTTGGTAATACGCATCAGGGCTTCAGTGACACTTCGTGTTGGTCGCGTGGGCAGGCTTGGGGCATCTATGGTTTCTTGCTCACTTACCTGTACACCGGTGACACCAGCATGGTGGATCTCACCCGCAGCCTGGCACATTACTTTATCAACCGCTTGCCGGAAGATGATGTCTGTCATTGGGATCTGGCATTGCTGGGAACCGATGCGGTGCGTGATAGCTCGGCGGCGGCGATTACCGCCTGTGGCTTGCTGGAACTGGTCAACACGCTGCCGGTGTTGGATGAACATCGTGCCCATTATGAAGAGATGGCGCTGCGGATTATCCAGTCACTGACGGATAACTATCTGGCACGCGACGATGAAGCGTGTGAAGGCTTGTTGAAACACTCGGTTTATCACATGGCAAGCGGCAAAGGTGTCGATGAATGCTGTAGTTGGGGTGACTATTTCTACCTGGAAGCACTGACCCGCGTGCGCAAGGTATGGAATCTCTACTGGTAAATATTTCGCCCCCGCAGGCCTGCGGGGGCAACATGGAGAGTTGGAATGAAAACTGTTGCTGTTCTGCTGGCTCCTGGTTTTGAAGAAGGTGAAGCTATTGTCATTATTGATATTTTGCGCCGCCTTCAAGTTAACGTTCGTACACTGTCTTGCGTAGATACGCGCGCCGTGGTGAGTTACCACGATATTCCGATGGTTGCCGATGCCACATTAAGCGAATGTTTTGATGAAACCTTTGATGCTGTGGTTTTACCCGGCGGCCCGGAAGGCAGCACCTTTTTGGCAGGTTGCGCCAGTGTGATTGCCTTCGTGCGCCGTCATGACGAACAGGGCAAATTTATCTGCCCGATTTGCTCCGCCGCGGCACGTGTATTGGGTGGAAATGGTTTATTGAAAGGTCGCCGTTACGTCTGCTCCGGTGATTTATGGCAGCAGGTGAAAGACGGTGAATATGTTGACGCTGATGTTGTGGAAGACGGTAATCTGATTAGCGGAAGGGGGCTGGGCAAAGTGTTTGATTTTGCATTGACCGTTGCAGCTCGTCTGGAAGGTGATGAAGCCCCAGCCCGCGACCAGGCGGATCATATTTATTATCCGTGGTAGTGGTGAATACTCAGGGAATATTTTATTCCCCTGAGTATTCGTATTAACAAAAAAATCGTATTACTCCCGCATTGTTTTTTATTAAAACATTTTATTTTCTGATCAATACATTTCCCGCCTGATAGTCAACAAAGCCGCAAGGATGTGCTGGCTGTACTTATGGATAATTCAGCTAATTACCTCTCAATTCATCATACATATCTGCTCATTCTTATGCCTTTAATGGCTGAATGTATGTACGCTTTTACTGTATTTCTGGCGTGTGATTGCGCTCTCCTATGGATGATTAATTTCCCGCTACAACTATCGTAAGCCCAATAGCTAAAAGTCGAAACGGCTAATGGCTTGTTTTAACTAAACCTTACCCTACATAAAATAAGATCGAGCGGGAGTTTACCATGCACAAATTTACTAAGGCGCTAGCGGCCATCGGCATTGCGGCGGTTATGTCACAATCCGCTATCGCTGAAACCATGAAGCTCGGTTTTCTGGTGAAACAACCAGAAGAACCCTGGTTCCAGACTGAATGGAAATTTGCCGATAAAGCCGGCAAAGATCTCGGTTTTGAAGTGATTAAAATCGCGGTTCCGGACGGCGAAAAAACCCTTAATGCTATCGACAGCCTGGCCGCCAGCGGCGCGAAAGGTTTTGTTATCTGTACGCCAGATCCAAAACTGGGTTCAGCAATTGTCGCAAAAGCGAAAAGCTACGACATGAAAGTCATTGCCGTGGATGACCAGTTTGTCACCGCCAAAGGCGCACCGATGGACACCGTGCCGTTAGTGATGATGGCAGCGACCAAAATCGGCGAGCGCCAGGGGCAAGAGCTGTACAAAGAGATGCAGAAACGTGGCTGGGATGTGAAAGAGTCGGCGGTGATGGCGATTACAGCAGATGAACTCGACACCGCTCGCCGTCGTACCTCTGGCTCGATGGACGCTCTGAAAGCCGCCGGTTTCCCGGAAAAACAAATCTACAAAGTCCCAACTAAATCTAACGACATCCCTGGGGCATTCGATGCCGCAAACTCCATGCTGGTTCAGCACCCTGAAGTGAAACACTGGCTGATTGTCGGCATGAACGACAACACCGTGCTGGGCGGCGTGCGCGCCACTGAAGGTCAGGGCTTTAAAGCGCCAGACGTGATTGGTGTAGGTATCAATGGGGTGGATGCGATAAGCGAGCTGTCGAAGGCGCAGGCTACCGGCTTCTATGGTTCACTGCTGCCAAGCCCGGACGTTCACGGTTATAAGAGCAGCGAAATGCTCTACAACTGGGTCACTAAAGGGGCTGAACCACCGAAGTTCACCGAAGTGACTGACGTGGTGCTGATCACGCGCGAAAACTTTAAAGAAGAGCTGGCGAAAAAAGGTCTCGGCGGTAAGTAACGTTTGTGGTGGATGGTGCTTGCGCTCATCCACCCTACCCAAATCTCACCAACGTCAACACCAACTGTAGGTCGGATAAGCACAAGCGTCATCCGACATTGGGGTATGTCATGCAACACCAGACACCGTATCTCTCTTTTCGTGGTATAGGCAAAACCTTCCCCGGCGTGAAAGCCTTACAGGACATCAGTTTCGACTGCTATGCCGGGCAAGTTCACTCTCTAATGGGGGAGAATGGCGCAGGAAAATCAACGCTGCTGAAAATCCTCAGCGGGAACTATGCGCCTACTGAAGGCAGCATTGTGCTGCGTGGGGAACCCGTTACCTTTGCTGATACCCCTGCGGCACTTAATGCCGGTGTCGCGATTATTTATCAGGAACTCCACCTGGTGCCGGAAATGTCGGTTGCCGAGAATATTTACCTTGGGCAACTGCCGCATAAAGCAGGGTTTGTGAACCGCTCGCTACTCAATTACGAAGCCAAAATACAGCTTGAGCATCTGGGGCTGGATATTGACCCGAGCACGCCGCTCAAATATTTGTCTATCGGCCAGTGGCAGATGGTGGAAATCGCCAAGGCGCTGGCACGTAACGCAAAAGTTATCGCTTTTGATGAACCCACCAGTTCGCTTTCACGTCGTGAAATCGACAATTTGTTCCGCGTGATTCGTGAATTACGCGCTGAAGGCCGCGTCATCCTTTACGTTTCGCATCGCATGGAAGAGATTTTCGCCCTCAGCGATGCGATTACCGTGTTCAAAGATGGTCGCTACGTGCGCACCTTCGATGACATGAAACAGGTCAACCATGATTCGCTGGTACAGGCGATGGTCGGGCGCGACCTCGGTGATATTTATGGCTGGCAAGCACGCGACCATGGGGCTGAGCGTTTGCGGCTTGAGGGCGTAAAAGCTCCAGGTGTACGCACGCCGATTTCACTTTCAGTACGCAGCGGCGAAATCGTTGGGCTATTTGGCCTGGTCGGTGCCGGGCGTAGCGAATTAATGAAAGGGATGTTTGGCGGCACGCGCATCACGGAAGGCAAAGTGCAGATTGATGGCGAAGTTATCAACATCAATAAACCGGCGGATGCGATTCGTGCCGGCATGATGCTCTGCCCGGAAGACCGTAAAGCGGACGGTATTATTCCGGTGCACTCGGTGCGCGACAACATCAATATCAGTGCGCGGCGCAAACATATTAGTGCAGGCTGCCTGATTAATAACCGTTGGGAAACCGACAACGCCGCCTCTCACATCCGTTCCCTGAATATCAAAACCCCATCGGCTGAACAGCTGATCATGAATCTCTCTGGTGGTAACCAACAAAAAGCGATTTTAGGGCGCTGGTTATCAGAAGAGATGAAAGTGATTCTGCTAGATGAGCCAACACGCGGTATCGACGTCGGCGCAAAACACGAAATCTACAACGTGATTTATGCGCTTGCGGCTCAAGGTGTGGCGGTGCTGTTTGCCTCCAGCGATTTGCCTGAAGTGTTAGGGCTTGCCGACCGCATCATTGTGATGCGCGAAGGGGAAATAGCCGGTGAACTGCTGCATGGCGAAGCCAATGAACAGCAAGCATTAAGCCTGGCGATGCCAAAAACCAGCGCGTCAGCCGCATGAGTAAGGAGAGAAAAATGTCTGCATTGACTCCATCATCAACGAAAGCATCATCAACCAATGCCTCGTCGGGCGATAGCAAGAAAAAGTCGTCTTTAAGTCTTGGGCGCATCTGGGACAACTACGGCATGCTGGTGGTGTTCGCGGTGCTGTTTATCGCCTGCGCCATCTTTGTGCCAAACTTCTCTTCTTTTGTGAACATGAAAGGGTTGGGATTAGCCATTTCGATGTCGGGAATGGTGGCGTGTGGCATGTTGTTCTGCCTGGCATCCGGTGATTTTGACTTGTCTGTTGCGTCAGTGATTGCCTGTGCGGGCGTCACCACGGCGGTGGTCATCAACCTGACTGAAAGCCTGTGGATTGGCGTGGCGGCTGGGTTGTTGCTGGGCGTATTAAGCGGCCTGGTTAATGGTTTTGTCATCGCCAGGCTGAAAATCAACGCCCTGATTACCACACTTGCCACCATGCAGATTGTGCGCGGACTTGCGTACATTATTTCTGATGGTAAAGCGGTCGGCATTGAAGATGAGCGCTTCTTTACGCTGGGTTATGCCAACTGGTTGGGGTTGCCTGCACCAATCTGGCTGACGGTCGGTTGCCTGATAATCTTCGGTTTCTTACTCAATAAAACCACGTTTGGCCGCAACACGCTGGCGATTGGCGGTAATGAAGAAGCGGCGCGTCTTGCAGGTGTTCCTGTGGTGCGCACCAAAATCATTATCTTCATTCTTTCTGGCTTAGTCTCGGCTGCTGCAGGGATAATACTGGCTTCGCGTATGACCAGCGGCCAGCCAATGACCTCTATTGGCTACGAACTGATTGTGATTTCTGCCTGCGTATTGGGTGGCGTATCGCTGAAAGGGGGGATTGGCAAAATTTCCTACGTGATTGCCGGTATCTTGATTCTCGGCACCGTAGAAAATGCCATGAACTTACTGAATATTTCACCATTCTCGCAGTATGTGGTGCGCGGTCTGATCCTGTTAGCAGCGGTTATCTTCGACCGTTACAAACAGAAAGCGAAACGCACGGTATAAATACCCGGCCTCGCAGAAAAGTCATCCGGTGGATTAGCGTAAGCGACATCCACCAGTTTTTTAATGTGACATCACTTCACTTATCAGTATTTCCGTCCAGAAACTAATGCAAACCAAGAGGTGAATCACTGAAATAGTCACGCTGCTAAAGTATAGTTGGCGGCGTTGAAATTCGGCCTCAAGGAGATGAGCCAATGAGCAGTGATGTAAACTACACCAGCAGTAAAGTACGTGTTCCTGAAAATCGTAAGTTTGATACCACTTGGGTATTAAGTCTGTTCGGAACCGCCGTCGGGGCAGGGGTGTTGTTCTTGCCAATCAACGCCGGAATGGGCGGATTTTGGCCTCTAGTCGCCCTCGCGGTGATTGTTGGGCCGATGACCTGGCTTGCACACCGTGGCCTTGCACGGTTTGTTTTATCCTCACGTAACCCTGGCAGCGACATCACCGAAGTGGTGGAAGAGCATTTCGGCGCTAAAGCGGGCATCTTAATTACACTGCTCTATTTCTTCGCCATCTACCCAATTCTGCTGATCTACGGCGTGGGCATCACCAATACCATTGATTCTCTGATGGTTAACCAATTGGGAATGGCGTCTCCACCGCGAGCTATTTTGTCGATTGTGCTGATTGTCGCGCTGATGGCGGTAATGTTGACCAGCGAACGTGTGATGCTGAAAATCACCGAACTGATGGTTTACCCGTTAGTGGGTATTTTACTGTTCCTCTCACTCTATTTGATTCCGCACTGGAATACTGCTGCGCTGTCGCAGATGCCAAGTGCTATCGATTTCACCAGCACCATGTGGCTGACCATTCCGGTGCTGGTATTTGCTTTCAACCACTCTCCGGCTATCTCCTCGTTTGCGCTGTCACAGCGCCGTGAATATGGCAATCACGCGGATGAAAAATCCAGCCAGACATTGCGTAAAACCTCGACGATCCTGCTGGCATTTGTCATGTTGTTCGTCTTTAGCTGTGTTCTGAGCGTGACGCCTGCGGATTTGCTGGCAGCAAAACAGCAAAATATTTCGATGCTGAGCTTCCTGGCGAACAAATTCGATAACCCGTTAATCTCCATCTTTGGCCCACTGGTGGCAATTCTGGCGATTTCCAGTTCCTTCTTCGGTCACTACCTGGGCGCGCGTGAAGGTCTGCATGGTCTGGTTAAGAAAATTGCTCGCCACAACGGCAAGCGTTTTGATGACCGCAAACTGAATAAAGCGATTGCGCTGTTCTTCCTGCTGAGCCTGTGGCTGGTGGCAACACTGAACCCAAGCATCCTTGGCATGATTGAATCGTTGGGCGGCCCAATCATCGCGATGATCCTGTTTATCATGCCGATGTACGCTATCCACAAAGTGCCGGCACTGGCGAAATTCCGTGGCAAAGCGAGCAATGTGTTCGTTACGGTCATGGGGCTGGTGGCTATTTCAGGCCTGATCGCCAGCTTCTTCTAATCTCTGCCATACCATGACACCAGGCTGCATGCAGCCTGGTGATTTATCCTGGAAAATTGCGACACCCGTCACCCTGTCTATACTTACATGGCTAATCATCATCTCTCGTTACCGTTACGGTGGCGAGATTAACCATGTAAGGAGGAGCCGCTGGTGGCTGAAGTCTCATCTGTACCGCCTCTACTTTCAGGAAACCTTGCCTTTTTCTTTGACCTCGATGGCACGCTAGCAGAAATCAAACCGCACCCGGATCAAGTCTACATTCCGGCCGCCGTGCGCACGTTACTGCAAAAAATGTCCGTGATGAGCAACGGGGCACTGGCATTGATTTCAGGGCGCTCAATGTCCGAGCTCGATAGGCTCGCGACACCCTTTCACTTCCCGCTTGCGGGCGTGCATGGGGCTGAACGCCGTGACATCAATGATAAAACCCACGTTGTGACCCTACCGGAGCCGGTCGTAAACGCGCTCCAGCAGCAATTAAGTGAAGCACTCCTGCCGTTTCCGGGCACAGAGATTGAAGCCAAAGGCATGGCCTTTGCGCTGCATTATCGCCACGCACCGGAGGCCGCCGATGCCATTTTAGAACTGGCGAAATCGATGACGTTACGCTATCCCGAACTGGCATTACAGCCAGGGAAATGTGTGGTGGAGTTAAAACCGCTGGGCATCGATAAAGGGGCCGCGATACGCGCATTTATGCAGGAAGCGCCTTTTGCCGGGCGCACCCCGATATTTATTGGTGACGACCTTACGGACGAGGCGGGATTTAAACAGGTCAATGCCCTTGGCGGGCTGACCATCAAAGTCGGTGCGGGCGTGACAAGTGCCCATTACCGACTGGCAAATGTGCGCATGGTTTATCACTGGCTTGGAAAATTAACGCATTACATAGAACAACAAAAGTCAGACATTTTACGGGGAGAAGATTATGAGCCGCTTAGTGGTAGTCTCTAATCGCATTGCGCCGCCGGACGATAAAAAAACCAGTGCCGGTGGCCTGGCGGTGGGAATTTTAGGCGCGTTAAAAACGGCGGGTGGATTATGGTTTGGCTGGAGCGGTGAAGTGGGAGACCCCGATGCTGCTTTAAAAAAGACCAAACGAGGTAACATTACCTGGGCGTCATTCAATCTGAGCCAACAAGATTACGAAAGCTATTATCTACAATTCTCGAATGCGGTACTTTGGCCAGCGTTTCATTATCGTTTGGATCTGGTCGATTTCCAGCGAGAAGCCTGGGAAGGGTATCAACGGGTCAATACTCTGTTGGCCAGCAAACTCAAGCCGCTGCTGGAGAATGACGACATTCTGTGGGTGCACGACTACCATTTGCTGCCTTTTGCCGCCGAATGCCGCAAACAGGGGCTCGATCATCGTATTGGTTTCTTCTTACACATTCCATTCCCAACCCCTGAAATATTCAACGCGCTGCCGCCGCATGGCGAGCTGATTGAGGCGTTGTGTGAATACGATTTGCTGGGCTTCCAGACTGAAAACGATCGTCAGGCTTTCCTCGATTGTGTTGCCACCCAGACGCGTCTGGAAAATAAAGGTAAGAACCAGCATCAAGCGTTTGGCAATAGCTTCCGCACCGAGGTTTACCCGATAGGCATTGAGCCGCAAGAGATCAAAAAGAGCGCCGAGGGGCCGCTGCCACCAAAACTCGCGCAGCTCAAAGCCGAACTGGGGAGCATCAAAAACATCTTCTCTGTAGAGCGACTGGACTACTCCAAAGGGCTGCCGGAACGCTTCCTCGCTTTTGAAGCTTTGCTGGAAAACTACCCGCAGCACCACGGCAAAATTCGTTATACGCAAATTGCGCCGACGTCGCGCGGCGATGTTCAGGCGTACCAGGACATTCGTCATCAACTGGAAACGGAAGCAGGACGCATTAATGGTAAATACGGGCAACTGGGCTGGACGCCGCTGTATTATCTGAACCAGCACTTTGACCGCAAACTGGTGATGAAAGTGTTCCGACATGCCGATGTCGGTTTAGTAACGCCGCTGCGTGACGGCATGAACCTGGTGGCAAAAGAGTACGTGGCGGCACAAGACCCGGCTAATCCAGGGGTATTGGTGCTGTCGAAATTTGCTGGCGCGGCGAATGAATTATCGTCCGCTCTCATTGTTAATCCATATGACCGCGATGATGTTGCCGCGGCACTGGATCGCGCATTAACCATGCCGCTTGCTGAGCGAATATCACGCCACAGTGAAATGATGGCGGTGATTGAAAAGAATGACATTCATCGCTGGCAACAGAGGTTTATTGACGACCTAAAGAAGGCCGTGCAGCGTTGCGATGAATCAAATTTGGATAAGAAGGTGGCGACGTTTCCGAAGCTGGCGTGATTTCCGCGCCAACTTGTTTTGTCGGATGACGCTCACGCTTATCCGACCTACGATTTCTGGGGCAATTTATACCGGGAACAAGGTCAAAACCGGTTCGGTGTGGTCTTTATCCTCTGATGTTGACCTTTGGTTCCGGCTTCAATCGCCTCCATTTTGGCTCCAGGTGGCAGGGTCCAGTCGTCGGGAACGACTGGAGGGCGCGATCGTCGGGAACGAATCGCAACCGACCCTGACACGGAGGCAAACTGGAGGTTTACCGCTTGCGGCGATTGATTTGCCGGACGCCGGGATTATCAAGGGGTTGGCGTTAACCCCTTGATACGTTCACCGTTCATTGAGCTATAAGAGAAAGAAGATTAACGGGTGAACGGAAAATCACGGACTGCCATAAACATTAGCCATAAACATTAGCCATAAACATTAAGTGCCCAATGGTACCAACAACACATCCACCTTGCTTGACTCGACTACCGCCTTCGCGGAGCAAATTATCTTGCTGAAAAAGGTTTGATTGTGGTTGCCGCAAATCACTAAATCTACCGATCCCTGATTGCAGATTGCCAGAATATGCTCACTTAATTCGCCCGTAGCAATAACAGTATTAGTAATGGGGTAATTAGCTTTTTCGAGCAGTTCATCAATAAAGATCTGCGTCTCTTCAAGCATTAATTCCCGTAAGTTTTCAAGCATAGGCGCGGCGAATTGATTATAGAGTTCGGGTTCCGAGGCGAGTGTAATTAAAGTGATTTTACCATTAACTGGCCGGGCAATAGAAACTGCCCGGGCGACCAGCAAATGGCTTTCAGGACTGACAGCGACAGCAACCAGTATATGTTTGTAACTCATTACAACCTCCTGTTGCCTGAGAACCAGACGGTTAACATCTTCCTATATCAATCTACGTTATTGCGCAAGTATAGTAACCACAGGAACTGTGAGCCTGCTCAAGAAAATTCATAAATAACGCTAATGTAAAATAGTTGTAATGAGAATGTGAAGTATAAATTGATCGTTTTACCATCAAAC
Source organism: Buttiauxella sp. JUb87 (assembly GCF_004361975.1). Classification (NCBI taxonomy): domain Bacteria; kingdom Pseudomonadati; phylum Pseudomonadota; class Gammaproteobacteria; order Enterobacterales; family Enterobacteriaceae; genus Buttiauxella; species Buttiauxella sp. JUb87. The sequence continues at coordinate 855,333 of NZ_SNVY01000001.1, read as the reverse complement.
TTTTGTATTATTTTTTATGGTTACTATGCCGCTCCATTTCTATAGCGAATGACTTCTTTTTCTTAGGCAAAATAATGTCTTACAAGGTGTTACATGCTGAAAGTGGGATTTTTATTAGTGTATTCGTTGGTCTAATTGAAAATGCGAGATAAATCACACAGATAAGATAATTCCTGACCGTGTTATTGCTCGTAAGTCATAGGGTTGTTAGCGCGAAGATAAGGTTTTTCCAGATAAACGTAACGGATATACCGAGTTTGTTTATAAAACATTCAAATGGAAAGTCTCACTGATGTTTTAGTGGGATGCATACAGTAAATATATGTGATCTCCATCACATAAACTTGAAAATTTAACGACCCCCGCATTGTATGTCTAAAGGGCTACGAGTAGAGTTTGCGCGGAATTAGGAAAAATCTTAATTTCTTACAAATTTTTACGCTCGGATATGAACGCACCCACAAGGAAGTTTCACTGCATTTTTGGCGCGGTGGATTCAGTGCATCCTATCGGTTAATTAACGAGCTTTTTTTGGTTGTTTTAATTTTAACCGGGAATTCCCGGCGACTCACGGGGTGCGGCATCGCCGCATGTATAAAAGTTAGTTTTTCAGGATGAACAAAATGCATACATCCGAGTTGTTAAAACATATCTACGATATTAATTTGTCGTATTTACTTCTTGCGCAACGCCTTATTAATGGCGACAAACCTTCAGCAATGTTTCGTTTGGGCGTGAGCGAGGATATGGCCAATACCCTTAGCGAATTAACCTTGCCACAAATGGTAAAATTGGCGGAAACCAATCAACTGATTTGTCAGTTCCGTTTTAGTGATAACCAATCAATTACTCGTTTAACACAAGACTCACGTGTGGACGATTTACAGCAAATCCATACTGGCATTTTGTTATCCACCCGCTTATTAAAAGAGGTGTCGCCGATAGACGAGGCACCTCGCAAAAAAAGGGCGTAACAAAATGAGCGAGAAAAGTATTGTTCAGGAAGCCCGCGACATACAACTGGCGATGGAATTAATAACGCTGGGCGCTAGATTGCAGATGCTTGAAAGCGAAACACAATTAAGCCGTGGCAGACTAATCAAACTTTATAAAGAGCTCCGCGGGAGTCCTCCGCCGAAAGGAATGCTACCTTTTTCTACCGACTGGTTTATGACCTGGGAGCAAAATATCCATGCTTCCATGTTTTGCAACTCCTGGCAGTTTTTACTACGCACCGGATTATGTTCCGGTGTTGACGCGGTCATCAAAGCTTACCGCCTCTATCTTGAACAGTGTCCGGCACAAGAGGGTGGCCCGCTACTGGCGCTGACTCGCGCCTGGACCCTTGTCCGTTTTGTTGAAAGCAATATGCTTGAATTGAGTAGTTGTAATTGCTGCGGTGGTAACTTTATCACCCACGCACACCAGCCAGCAGGCAGCTTTGCTTGTAGTTTGTGCCAGCCTCCATCGAGAGCAGTAAAAAGACGTAAACTTTCTTCGAATACTGCCGATATTATTCCACAACTGCTGGATGAACAGGTCAAACAGGCCGTTTAACAGTTCGGTGTGGATAAACACTCCAGCAGCGATAAGCAATTATCGCTGCTTTTTTTTGCCCCGCGCCTGACTGTTTTCACCTCTGATTTGTGATTCCTCGTCACATTTAACAGCAGAAGGATGTACTCGTGCTGATTGTAATAGGTTATCTGGTCGTTATTGCGACAGTATTCGGCGGCTATATGATGACTGGCGGTCATCTTGGCGCACTCTATCAACCAGCTGAATTTATCATCATTGGTGGGGCGGGTATTGGGGCCTTTATCGTGGGTAATAACGGTAAAGCGATTAAAGCGACGATAAAAGCGTTGCCATTACTTTTTCGTCGCTCGAAATATACCAAAAGCATGTATATGGATCTCATGGCGTTGTTATATCGCTTGATGGCGAAGTCACGTCAACAAGGGATGTTTTCGCTGGAACGTGATATTGAAAATCCTAAAGAGAGCGAAATATTCGCCAGCTACCCGCGCATTTTAGCTGACACTTTGATGCTGGATTTCATTATTGATTATCTACGCCTGATCATCAGCGGGAATATGAACTCGTTTGAAATTGAAGCGTTGATGGATGAAGAAATTGAAACCCACGAAAGTGAAGCGGAAATACCGGCAAATAGCCTGGCAATAATGGGGGATTCCCTTCCGGCATTCGGTATTGTTGCGGCAGTGATGGGCGTGGTTCACGCACTGGCTTCCGCCGACAGACCGGCAGGTGAACTGGGGTCGCTGATTGCGCACGCCATGGTCGGAACCTTCCTTGGGATTTTGCTGGCTTACGGTTTTATCTCGCCTCTGGCGACCGTTCTGCGTCAAAAGAGTGCTGAAACCACAAAAATGATGCAGTGCGTGAAAGTCACATTGCTCTCAAGCCTTAACGGTTATGCGCCGCCAATCGCTGTCGAATTTGGCCGTAAAACTCTTTATTCCAGTGAACGTCCGTCGTTCATTGAACTTGAAGAACATGTGCGTGCTGTTCGTTCCCCGAACACGCAGCAGCGTGCCACGGAAGAAGAAGTATGAAACACAACGCGCGCCCGATTGTTGTCGTAAAACGACGCAAACACAAAGCCCACGGCGGCGGCGCGCACGGTTCATGGAAAATTGCCTACGCGGATTTTATGACCGCGATGATGGCCTTTTTTCTGGTGATGTGGCTGATTTCCATCTCCAGCCCTAAAGAACTGGCGCAAATTGCCGACTACTTCCGTACACCACTTTCTGCCGCTATTACCGGCGGGCAACGCATTGCCGATAGCCAAAGCCCGATTCCTGGCGGTGGCGATGATGTGACCCAACAACAGGGCGAAGTGAAAAGACAACCCAACATTGAAGATCTCAGGAAAAAAATGGAAACCAGTCGTCTCAAGCGATTGGCCGACAAACTGGATCAATTGATTGACGCCGATCCCAGGTTGCGAGCACTGCGTCCGCATCTGCAGATTGACCTGGTTCAAGAGGGGCTGCGGATACAAATCATCGACAGCCAGAACCGCCCAATGTTTAAAAACGGTAGCGCTGAAGTTGAGCCTTATATGCGCGATATTCTGCGCAGTATTGCGCCGTTACTTAATGATTTTCCTAATAAAATTAGCTTGTCTGGTCACACTGATGATTTGCCTTATGCCATGGGAGAGCGTGGTTATAGCAACTGGGAGTTATCTGCGGACCGGGCAAATGCTTCGCGTCGCGAACTGATGTCGGGTGGACTTATCGACGGCAAGGTCCTGCGTGTTGTGGGCATGGCATCCACCATGCGCCTGACAAACCGCGGACCTGGCGATGCGATCAACCGACGCATTAGTTTGCTGGTACTGAATAAACAAGCTGAAGAGGCCATCGTGCACGAAAACGCAGAAAGCGATAATCAGCCACTAAGCATTCTCCAACAACCTGTGGCCGTAGAACCGGCGCAGAACACATTACCGCCACAATCCGGTACGAGGTGATAGCGTGAGTATGGATATCAGCGATTTTTACCAAACATTTTTTGACGAGGCCGACGAGCTACTGGCTGATATGGAACAACATCTGCTGAACCTGGTGCCTGAAGCGCCGGATTCAGAACAGCTGAATGCCATATTTCGTGCTGCGCACTCGATCAAAGGGGGCGCGGGAACGTTCGGTTTCTCCATTTTGCAGGAAACCACGCACTTAATGGAAAACCTGCTGGACGAAGCGCGACGTGGTGAGATGCAACTCAACACCGATATCATCAACCTGTTTTTGGAAACCAAAGATATTATGCAGGAACAGTTGGACGCTTATAAAAACTCCCGGGAACCGGATGCTGAGAGTTTCGATTATATCTGCAAAGCGTTACGCCAACTGGCTCTGGAAGCCAAAGGTGAAGCCCCAACGCAGGCTACAAAATTAACGGTTGTTGAAAAAGAAACTGTTGAAACAGCGCCTGCCAGTGACGGCTATTTACGCATTGCCATTACCGGTTTGAAAGCCAGCGAGCGCAGTTTGTTGCTCGAGGAGCTATCTAACCTCGGCACGATAAGCGATGTCGAGCAGGGTGAAAGCTCAGTGACCGCGACGCTGGAAACCACCGTCTGTGCCGATGACATCAGCGCGGTGCTCTGTTTTGTTATCGAACCTGAACAGATCGAATTCCTGCCATTAGTGGCAAGCCGCACAGCAGAAGAAGTTGCGGAAGTTGTAGCAGCTGAAATGCCGGTTGCTGTTGCTGTGAATGCAGAGCAACCAGTGGCTGCGGTTGCGCCACCCGTTGCACCACGTAGCGAAAGAGAAAGCAAACCGCCGCGTGTCAGTGAGTCAAGCAGCATCCGTGTCGCCGTGGAAAAGGTCGATCAGCTGATTAACCTGGTAGGCGAACTGGTGATTACCCAGTCGATGTTAGCCCAACGTTCCAACGAACTTGACCCGGTTGAACACGGCGAATTGATTACCAGTATGGGTCAGTTACAACGTAACGCCCGTGACCTGCAAGAGTCAGTGATGTCTATCCGAATGATGCCAATGGAGTATGTCTTCAGTCGCTTCCCGCGTCTGGTACGTGATCTGGCGGGTAAATTGGGTAAACAAGTCGAACTGACTTTGCAGGGTAGCTCAACGGAGCTGGATAAAAGTTTAATCGAACGCATTATTGACCCATTAACTCACCTGGTGCGTAACAGTCTCGACCACGGTATCGAATCGCCGGAAAAACGCCACGCGGCGGGTAAATCGGCGGTAGGAAATTTGATTCTTTCGGCAGAACACCAGGGCGGGAATATCTGCATCGAAGTTTCTGATGATGGTGCTGGCCTGAACCGTGAGCGCATTCTTGCCAAAGCGCTGTCGCAAGGCATGGCGGTACACGAAAACATGTCTGACGATGAAGTGGGCATGCTGATTTTTGCCCCAGGGTTCTCCACCGCCGAGCAGGTCACTGATGTGTCCGGGCGCGGTGTCGGTATGGACGTGGTGAAACGTAACATCCAGGAAATGGGTGGCCATGTTGAAATCAAATCGCAGGCCAATGTCGGCACCACCATCCGCATTATGTTGCCGCTGACCCTCGCTATTCTTGATGGCATGTCGGTCAAAGTTTGTGACGAAGTCTTTATCTTGCCGCTCAACGCGGTGATGGAGTCGTTACAGCCGAAGGAAGATGATTTGCATCCGCTGGCGGGTGGCGAGCGCGTGCTTGAAGTGCGTGGCGAATACTTGCCGCTGGTTGAACTGTGGAAAGTGTTTGATGTGACTGGCGCTAAAACTGAAGCGACGCAGGGCATCGTGGTGATTTTGCAAAGTGCCGGACGGCGTTACGCACTATTGGTCGACCAGTTGATTGGTCAGCACCAGGTGGTGGTGAAAAACCTCGAAAGTAACTATCGCAAAGTGCCGGGTATTTCTGCTGCCACCATTCTTGGCGATGGCAGTGTGGCGCTGATTGTTGATGTTTCTGCGCTGCAAGGTTTGAACCGTGAACAACGTATGGCCGGCCACGCCGCCTGATCCTCCGGGTTTTAGAATAGGATAATTAAATGACTGGATTAACTAATGTGACAAAAATGACCGGGGAAACGGTAGGGCAAGAGTTCCTCGTTTTCACTCTCGGCGACGAAGAGTACGGCATCGACATTTTAAAAGTGCAGGAAATTCGCGGATACGATCAAGTGACGCGTATTGCCAACACGCCTGCGTTTATCAAAGGGGTCACCAACCTGCGCGGTGTGATTGTGCCTATCCTCGATCTGCGCATTAAGTTTGCGCAAGATGACGTGGAATATAACGATAACACGGTGGTTATCGTGCTGAACTTCGGCCAACGTGTGGTGGGGATTGTGGTGGATGGCGTGTCTGATGTGTTGTCGCTGACGGCTGAACAAATCCGCCCGGCACCTGAATTTGCCGTCACGCTGTCAACGGAATACCTGACTGGTCTCGGCGCACTGGGTGACCGTATGCTGATTCTGGTGAACATTGAGAAGTTGCTGAATAGTGAAGAGATGGCACTGATCGATGATGTTAGCCGCGTAGCCTGATTTGGCTTAGCGGGTTGTCGGGTGGCGCTTGCGCTTGCCCGACCTACGCGATGCGGTTTTTTTGTAGGGCGGATAAGCGCAAGCGCCATCCGCCACTATCATCAGCGTATTACGCTTCTACGCGTTCGCCAGCTTCGACTTCTTCTTCCATCTCGCCTTCGTTTTTCGACAACATCGCTGTTGCCACACCGTTACCCAGCACGTTAATCGCTGAACGGCCCATGTCGAGGAAGTGGTCGATACCCATCAGCAGCAAAATACCTGCCACCGGGATATTAAAGCTTGGAATGGTGGCAGCCAGCACCACCAGTGCAGAACGCGGCACCCCAGCGATACCTTTCGATGCTAGCATCAACGTCAGCATCAGTACCACAATCTCAGAGAAATTCAGGTGGATGTTATAGGCCTGGGCGATAAACATCGAAGCAAAAGAGCAGTACACCATCGAACCGACCAGGTTGAACGAATAACCAATCGGCAGAACAAAGGATGCAATGTTACGTGAGCAACCAAAGCGCGTGAGCTGATCCAATGTTTTAGGATAAGCCGCTTCTGAGCTGCTGGTAGTAAACGCAACCAGAACTGGGTCTTTGAGCATGGCAATCAGGCGGAACACATCACGCTTGAGCACCATGTAACCGACGCCAATCAGCACCATGCAGGTGAGGATGATCGCCAGATAGTAACCGCCGATAAACGAGGCGTAGTTGAGCAAAATACCCAAACCTTCGGTGGCCACCACAGAAGATATCGCGGCAAAAATTGCCAGCGGTGCCACGTACATTACATAACCCGTCACTTTCAGCATGATGTGGGAAACCACATCCAGCGCTGCCACTAATGGCGTGTTGAATTTCTCGCCAAGCGAAGCGCCCGCAATACCGAAGAATAAAGAGAACACCACTATTTGCAGGATTTCGTTATTCGACATCGCGCCCGCAATACTGGTTGGAATGGTATGCGAGATAAAGGCTTTCAGGTTCATGCCGCTAACCGCAAGGCCGGTTTGCACATCACCTGCCGGAACCTGGAGATTCATGCCCGCACCTGGCTGCTGAAGCGTGACGATGAACAAACCCACCAGAATGGAAAGGATGGAAGAGGAGACAAACCACACCATCGCTTTACCACCGACGCGGCCAATAGTTGACGTTTCGCCCATCTTCATGATGCCAACCGTTAAGGTGCTAAACACCAAAGGGGCAATCACCATTTTGATCAGTCGTAAAAAAATGTCGGTAAACAGCGTGATGTTTTCGGCATAACTTTTGATGTTGTCTGCGGCAGCGTATTCATGAATGGCGGCGCCCGAGAGAATACCGGCGAACATGAATAGCAAAATAAACAGCGTGAGTTTGTTTGAGTTTGACACTTACGTAGTAACCCCATCCGGTTTAGTAACAATAATTTAACCTATTGAACCATATATAATTATTATGTTTGCCCAATAAGTATTCGGCCCATAAATTGAAGCAAACAGCGTCCGGATTCAACTATTTTTTACTTTTTGTCGCATTTGTTAATACAGAATGCCTTATGCAACAACATGTCAGCAATCATGCAACTACCGCCATTGTCCGCTCGTCCGTAGGTTGGGCAAACGCAGTGCCCCGACGTCCTTATCCGACAAAAACATCCCAAAAGTTTCACGTAAAGTTTCGACACCGTATGCCGATAACACCGATAAGAAATCATTAAAAGGGTGTTATATGTTGAACCGTATTCGCGTTGTCACCGTGCTTTTGATGGTGTTGGTGGTGTTTGCACTCCTCCAGCTCATCTCTGGCGGAATGTTTTTTAACTCACTTAAAGATAATAACGACAGTTTTAAAGTTTCCAGAGAGTTACGCGTTCAACAATCGGAACTGGCTAATACCTGGGAATTGATGCTGCAAACCCGCATCAATCTCAGCCGCTCCGCCGCTCGTATGATGATGGATGCCAGCAACGGGCAAAGTGCGGCTAAAACCGAACTGCTCAATAACGCTAAAAAATCCCTGGCCAGCGCCCAGCAACATTACGCCCTGTTTAAACAAATCCCCGCTATTAACCCAGAGCTGGAAACCCTGGTCAAAGGCATTGATGACGATTACCAGAACTACAACCAGGCGCTGAGCGAACTGGTGGGTTACCTGGAAAGTGGCAACATGGACGCCTATTTTGCGCAGTCCACGCAAAGCCTGCAAAACGCCCTCCAGACTGAATATGGTAATTACATCGCCATGAACGACCGCATGTATGAGCAGTCGTTTATTGCCAGCACCCATAATTACAACTTTGCCAAATGGCAAATCGCCGGACTGGCGTTAACGCTCTTTGCAGTGATTCTGCTGGTGTGGGCTGGGATGCGCCGCATTCTGCTGCAACCGCTGTCAGTGGTTATCGGCCATATTCGTGAAATCGCTAACGGCAACTTGACGGAAAATATCGTGTCCAGCGGGCGCAATGAAATCAGCGTGCTGACTTCCAGCGTGCGCCATATGCAGCAAGAACTGATTATCACCGTTGGCAGCGTGCGTGATGGTTCCGACGCGATTTATAGCGGAGCCAGCGAAATTGCTGCCGGAAATAATGACCTTTCATCGCGCACCGAACAGCAAGCCGCTTCGCTTGAAGAAACAGCTGCCAGCATGGAACAGCTTACTGCGACGGTGAAACAGAACGCCGAAAATGCCCGCCAGGCTTCACAACTGGCCTTAAGCGCCTCCGAAACGGCCCAGCGTGGCGGCAAAGTGGTGGATGGCGTGGTGAAAACCATGCACGACATCGCAGGCTCCTCGAAAAAAATCGCTGACATTACCGGCGTAATTGATGGCATCGCTTTTCAGACCAACATCCTGGCGCTGAACGCCGCGGTGGAAGCGGCACGTGCCGGTGAGCAAGGCCGTGGATTCGCGGTAGTCGCGGGCGAAGTGCGTAATCTGGCGCAGCGCAGTGCGCAGGCCGCCAAAGAGATCAAATCGCTGATTGAAGATTCAGTTTCCCGCGTGGATACCGGCTCAGTGCTGGTGGAAAGCGCCGGGGAAACGATGAGCGACATCGTCAATGCGGTGACGCGCGTGACAGACATCATGGGCGAAATTGCTTCCGCCTCAGACGAACAAAGCCGCGGTATCGATCAAGTTGCGCTGGCGGTGTCTGAAATGGACCGCGTCACGCAACAGAACGCTTCACTGGTGGAAGAATCGGCTTCTGCCGCAGCCGCCCTTGAAGAACAAGCCAGCATGCTAAACCAACTGGTCGCAGCCTTCCGTTTACAGGCTGAACCTGCGACGACGCCTGCTGTTATTGCCTCGAGTGTGGCGACACCGGTTCTCAAGACCAGTAAAGCCACCGTCAGTGGGCATGACGACAATTGGGAAACTTTCTAAGAATCATTAATGGCTGCCAGACATGCCAGCTGAGGGGATGTGATGTTCAACCGTATCCGAATTTCGACCACGCTGTTGTTAATCTTGATCGTCTGCGGCGTATTGCAGATTGGCAGTAATGGACTGTCCTTTTGGGCATTCAGGGATGACTTTCAGAATTTAAAAATGGTTGAAGTCGGAAACCAGCAACGTGACACCCTAACGCAAAGCCGTGCGGCTTTGTTGCAGGCCAGCACGGCGCTGAGCCGGGCCGGGACGCTGACGGCACTCAGTTATCCGCAAGACGATATTAAACGGCTGATGGCCAACGCGCGCGGCAGCCTGAAACAGGCTGACATGTTGTTTAACCAGTTTCTGGAAATCCCACCTTTGAATAAAGAAGGTGAGGAGATGATGGCGTCAACCAAACAAAGTTACGCCACCTGGCGCGATGATCTGCAGCATCAGTCGACCTGGCTTGAGAGCAATCAGCTTTCTGATTTCCTCAGCGCGCCGATTCAGAAGTCACAGGATATTTTTGATGCCAACTTTAATGCCTGGCAGCAAAGTATTAATGACATCGTGGCGGCGTCGAGTGCAGACAGCAAAACCAATTACCAGATCTCGGCCATTATTTTTGCCTGTGTCACGGTGATTGCGATTCTGATGCTGATTGGCTCAATCGTCTGGTCACGCAGAATGCTGGTGCGCCCACTTGAAATCGTCCGCAGTCATTTTGAGCATATTGCCGCCGGGGATTTGGCACGCCCGATCGGTGTCTTTGGGCGTAACGAAATCTCTGAGATTTTCCGCAGCCTGAAAAACATGCAGCAGGAGCTTAAAGAGACGGTGGGGCAGGTTCGCCAGGGCAGCAGCGCGATGCACACCGGTATCGCAGAAATTGCTGCGGGCAACAATGACCTTTCATCACGTACCGAACAGCAGGCTGCGTCGCTGGCGGAAACCGCCGCCAGTATGGAACAACTCACCGCAACCGTGAGCCAGAACGCCGACAACGCGCGCCAGGCAGCGCAGCTTTCTCGCACTGCCGCCGATACCGCGCAGCAAGGCGGCCAGCAAGCGGCCAATGTCGCACGTACCATGCACGACATCGCCGGAAGCTCGAAGAAAATTGGTGACATCACCAGCGTGATTGATGGTATCGCTTTCCAGACCAATATTCTGGCACTGAACGCAGCCGTTGAAGCGGCTCGTGCTGGCGAGCAAGGGCGTGGATTTGCCGTAGTCGCAGGCGAGGTGCGCAACCTGGCACAACGCAGTGCGCAGGCGGCAAAAGAGATCAAAGTGTTGATTGAAGAGTCGGTTGACCGCGTGCATCAGGGTTCGCAACTGGTGGATACCGCCGCGACGACGATGGCGGAGATCGTCCGTTCGGTGACGCAGGTTAACGACATTATGGGCGAAATTGCTTCCGCCTCTGACGAGCAACGTCGCGGCATCGAACAGGTGGCGCAGGCAGTCAGCCAGATGGATCAGGTCACCCAACAGAATGCTGCACTGGTAGAAGAAGCCGCAGCCGCCACCGATGCGCTGGCAAGCCAGGCCGAACACCTGAGTGGTGTCGTTGCAGTGTTTAATCTGGAAAGTGCTACTGAACAAGGCATCAGCAAAGATTTAGTCACTAACGGGGTGCTTGTCACTCCATGATCAAGAAGGCGCTATGACATCACCACTGTCCAACGGACAAACGTCATTAATGTTACAGATGACACAGCGTCTACCGCTGTCCGACACGCATTTTCGTCGGATCTGCCAGTTGATTTACCAGCGCGCAGGTATTGTGCTGGCCGATCATAAACGCGACATGGTTTACAACCGCCTGGTGCGCCGTTTGCGCACTTTAGGGCTGGAGGATTTTGGGCACTATTTGAGCATGCTGGAAGCCAACGGTATTAATGCCGAATGGCAGGCGTTCATTAATTCCCTGACCACAAACCTGACGGCATTTTTTCGCGAGGGTCACCATTTCCCGATTCTCGCAGAGCATGCGCGTAAACGGAGTGGTGAATACAAAGTGTGGAGTGCTGCGGCCTCGACCGGAGAAGAACCTTACTCCATCGCGATTACGCTCGCCGATGTTATCGGGATGGCGCCGGGGCGCTGGAAAGTGTTTGCCAGTGATATTGACACTCAGGTTCTGGAGAAGGCGCAAAGTGGGGTTTATCGCCAGGATGAACTGAAAACGCTGGCTCCACTCCAGATGCAGCGCTATTTCATGCGCGGCACCGGGCCACACGATGGGCTGGTGCGCGTACGTAGCGATCTGGCCAGTCATATGGAATTTGCGCCAATCAACCTGTTGGACAAGCAAGCGCCAATTCCTGGGCCATTTGATGCCATTTTCTGTCGCAACGTGATGATTTATTTCGATAAAGAAACGCAGCAGCAAATTTTGCAGCGCTTTGTACCGTTGCTTAAACCGGGCGGATTGCTGTTTGCCGGGCATTCGGAAAATTTCAGTAATCTCAGCCGCGAATTTTTGCTGCGTGGGCAGACGGTATATGGACTGAGTAAGGAAAAATCATGACAAAAATAACTGTGCTGTGTGTCGATGATTCTGCCCTGATGCGTCAAATCATGACTGAGATAGTCAACAGTCATGACGACATGGAAATGGTGGCAACCGCGCCAGACCCGCTGGTGGCGCGGGATTTGATTAAAAAATTTAACCCGGACGTACTGACGCTGGATGTCGAAATGCCACGTATGGACGGGCTGGATTTTCTCGAAAAATTGATGCGTCTGCGCCCGATGCCGGTGGTGATGGTGTCATCACTGACGGGGAAAGGTTCGGAAGTCACTTTAAGGGCGCTGGAGTTGGGGGCGATTGATTTTGTCACTAAACCACAGTTGGGGATCCGCGAAGGGATGCTGGCGTACAGCGAAACTATTGCTGAGAAAGTGCGCACCGCGGCCAAAGCCAAACTGGCCGCACGCGCACCAGCGGCGGCTCCGATGGCAATCAAAGCCGGGCCATTGCTCAGTTCAGAAAAATTGATAGCCATCGGTGCATCAACTGGTGGTACTGAGGCGATTCGCCATGTGCTACAACCGTTGCCGCTTTCAAGCCCAGCGGTGCTGATCACCCAACATATGCCGCCAGGTTTTACGCGCTCGTTTGCCGACAGGCTCAACAAGTTGTGCCAGATAGCCGTAAAAGAAGCTGAGGATGGCGAGCGCGTATTGCCAGGTCATGCGTACATCGCCCCTGGTGATAAACATATGGAGCTTGCTCGCAGCGGGGCGAACTACCAAATCAAGATTCACGATGGCCCACCTGTGAACCGGCATCGCCCGGCCGTGGATGTGTTGTTCCATTCCGTGGCGAAATTCGCCGGGCGAAATGCCGTGGGCGTGATTCTCACCGGAATGGGGAATGACGGTGCCGTCGGGATGCTGGCAATGCATAAAGCCGGGGCATGGACCATCGCCCAAAACGAAGCAAGTTGTGTGGTGTTCGGCATGCCGCGTGAAGCCATTAACAGTGGTGGCGTTAGCGAAGTGGTCGATTTAAGCCAGATTAGTCAGCAGATGTTGATGAAGATTAGTGCCGGACAGGCAATACGTATTTAACCGAAGGAACTCTATAAATGGCAGATAAAGAACTCAAATTTTTGGTGGTGGATGACTTCTCTACCATGCGTCGCATTGTCCGTAACCTGTTAAAAGAGCTGGGTTTCAACAACGTTGAAGAGGCTGAAGATGGCGTTGATGCGTTGAATAAACTGAATGGTGGCGGCTTTGGCTTCGTGATTTCTGACTGGAACATGCCGAACATGGATGGCCTGGAGTTGCTGAAAACCATTCGTGCCGATGGCGCAATGGCGGCAATGCCAGTGCTGATGGTGACGGCTGAGGCGAAGAAAGAGAACATTATTGCCGCAGCACAAGCCGGGGCGAGTGGTTATGTGGTGAAACCGTTCACCGCCGCCACTCTGGAAGAGAAGTTGAACAAAATCTTCGAAAAGCTCGGCATGTAAGGAGAGGCACATGCACTCATCTACAAACCCCGCGTCAGAGTTAAATTCAACCGGCGATATTATCGTTCGGATAGGTAGCCTGACCCGTATGCTGCGTGACAGCTTGCGCGAACTGGGCCTTGACCAGGCGATTGCTGAAGCGGCGGAAGCTATTCCTGATGCCCGCGACCGTCTGGACTACGTGGTGCAAATGACGGCGCAGGCCGCCGAACGCGCACTGAACTGCGTGGAGCTCGCACAGCCTCACCAGAATAAAATGGAAAGCGATGCCAAAGCATTAACTGGCCGTTGGGACGCCTGGTTTGAAAACCCCATCGAGCTGGGTGATGCCCGTGAACTGGTCACCGATACGCGTAGTTATTTATCTGGCGTCCCGTCGCATACCAGTTTCACTAATGCCCAGCTTCTGGAAATCATGATGGCACAGGATTTCCAGGATTTAACCGGCCAGGTAATCAAGCGCATGATGGATGTTATCCAGGAAATTGAACGCCAGTTGTTGATGGTGTTGATGGAGAACATGCCAGAACTGGATGCCCGAGCAAAACGCCCGGCTGACAGCCTGCTTAACGGCCCACAAATGAACGCCAGCGCGGCGGGTGTGGTGGCAAGCCAGGATCAGGTTGATGATTTGCTGGATAGTTTAGGCTTTTAAGTCTGAACATCGTGCGGGGGAGGATTTCCCTGCACGATGATACTACCCAATTTTATACTTCAAAAAATGTTCTCATCCGCCATTATCGGTGCTTTCAAAATGCTGACTATTTTGTTTAGCAACTCGTCATCCCCATTTTGTTTATGCATGTGCGCGTTGAAATAGAGACTGCTTTGTTGGAAGAAATCACACTTGACCTCTCTGAATGGCAGGAAAGATCGAATGAACGAGGAGTATTGTTTAGGAATAATCAGTAGTAAATCTCTTGATAGCGTGGCCAAAAGCAAATTGACTGCGCTTTCACTTCGGATTTCAGGGGCAAGAACTCGCGAACTTATCACGCGGCTAAAGTCATTTTTTAATTGCGTATCTGAATGGCGCAAACTAAAGCCGAGGTACTTTTCCTGGGTGAACTGTTCCAGGGTAATGCTGTCACCTACGGTTTTGTGCTGTTGGCGGCATATAATGACGTATTCAAACGAGTAAAGAGTTGTCCCGAGAATGTTGCTGTCACCCTGAATGGTTAAACCGATATCCAGGTCTACTTCCCGACTGCGAAGTTTATTACTCCGTTGCTCGTTGGTTGCAGGTAGGCTGCAGAACTCCACCACGCACTCCTCAGGAACAATACCGTGTTCCCAAAGTTTCTCAGTAATCCATAACTCGCTTAAGGATTCTGTCTGGATGAAAATTTTACGCGTCGCAGTACTTTGTAACTGTTTGAGATTAATCGCTTCAATAATGTCGTTATTGATCAACGTGAATTTCTGATAAAGATTCAGCGCCAGCGAAGTGGGCTTCACACCATTGAGCGAACGAACAAAAAGCGGGTCTCCGTAATGATCACGCAGTTTTTTTACCGCGTAACTGACGACTGAAGGCGCAACCCCCAATACTTCTGCTGCACTCACCATACTGCTCGTTTCGACAATGGTGACCAGGTAATGTATTAAATTATAATCAAATTTCCCTTCTTCCTGTTTAGGCATCGCGTTTCTCTCTTCATCTATAAACAGACGATTCAAGTCTAGTTCAATGATTTATTCCATGAATGGATTTCTGTTCAATGATTTTTACTATGAGCTTTTCCATGGTTCAATTACCTGGCACCTAATAACTCACCTTTAAAGAGGAGTGTTGGCTAATTTAAAACACGAACTGGAAAGCCACCAGATAGTGGTCAGGCAGAGTGTTGTAAACATATGTTTAACAATTGGGGGTAAATGCAAACTTCATCACAAAGCTGCTCAGTTGAAAGTCCAAAATAAGACAAATCCACCCAAGTTTTATGGTTTTTATTTTTCTATAAATATTAACAAGTTAAGTTTTTTATCGGTGCATTTATCTGATTTTGTCATTAAAACAAAATTTTGTATTGATATAGCTTCGTGATGAGCTCTGAGTTAAAAAATCGAAAATCGATCGCTGTGCGATATATGTCTCTTTCTAATAAATTTATGTAGAATTTAAAACTGATTTTAACGTGGGTATAACAATTGCCATCAGTTTTACGGGGAGGATTACGGCTTTTTTGGCTTTATATAGACTACGTGAAGTTTGAAGAGAGCCTTAAATTGACAATTAAGATAGTTAGGGCGTTTAACATGTATAAAGATACTTTTGGTTTTTTGATCAATGACAATATCCAGGTGGATATCCGTCGCCGTAGAATCATTAAACTTTTTCTTGATGATGAGAAAAGATCCTACGCGCTGAATGTGAGTGTGATATCCATAAAAGAGTTACAAATGGTGTTGTTAGCCTATTTACTGGCTAATGGCAAAGAGCATCCTGTGAGGCGAGACGATATATTAAAAGCAGTCTGGGATAACAGAAACCTAAAGTCCTCGAGTCAAATTCTCTGGGCCACTCTTAAAGATTTAAAAATTCATCTCTCCCTGGTTGGGTTGGGAGATGATTTTATAACAAGTGAAAAAGGGGCGTACTACCGAATTCATGCTAAACGGCTACAGGCATTATATGTAGGTGGATAAAGGAAATGAAATGATAAAGGATATCAAAAAGGTATAAGTTAGATAGAAAAATTGAGCACTTATCAAAATCAGAAATAATAAATTTATTGCACTATCCACTTTCCTGTGGCGGCCTGGTTATGCACTAAATTCGCTGATTTTGTCTTAGTCACTGATTGGATATCGCATCCGATATCTATTCCTCATTAATTAAGTCACTCTCATTTAAGTGTGATCGGGTAAAAACATGAACAAATTTTATAGTGTTATATGGAATGCAACGCTGGGTCGATATATTGTGGCTTCTGAGTTAGCTCAAGGGCGTAAAAAAAGTAAATCTTCTTCCACGGGAAATGTTACCTCTGAAGGTGTGTTCACCAGGAAATTCTTACTGACCTGTATTTTATCCACGCTTGCGACAGAAAAAAGTTTTGCTATTGATAGAGAGATAGATTTCTTTAATCCTCAAAGTTCAGCTTATTCCATTCTTTCTGGTCCGGTGAATCTAATTACAGGCGGGAGTAATGGTTTTGCAAATATAACAATGGGTGCGTCAGGGTTCAAAAATACTACCTTGCAACAAGCACTTGATGCAGGGGTCGTTGTTGCCGGGGCGGATTACATTTCCGGAGATATTTTTAGGTTAGGTAATAAAGGCTCAACAATCACTTTTGAAGATCCGATTACTCATAATCAGACCTCTGTTTCTGTCTATGATAATGCTCAAATGACGGTCACGCGCGCGGCAGATTTTGTCTTCCCGATGTCAATCGCTGTCGGAGAACATGGGCAATACGTTGATACGTCCCTTTACTCTGTTCAGTCAGGCTCTGTGGTAGATGTCAATGTTGGCATTACCAGTGCTAACTGGATGAATAATGCAGCAAACCGCCTTGCGGTGATAATGAAAGGCAGTCAGGCTGATGTCACAACTTCTGCGGTATTTAACATCGCAGATAATGGTACGCTGAATTATAATTCAAAAACTGTCGCTGAATTAGGCTACGTTAGCAACAATAACTCCAATTCAAAATATGCAGCATCTTTTATTGGTGGCTTTAAAGGACAGGTAGCCAGCAAAATTGGCAGCTTTGTTGTTAACGATCTCGAAAGCTTCCAACAATATAATACTGCTTTGCAGCAGGCGATTAACGCCGGAAGTTTGAAAAGTACAGACTATGATACTCAGTTAGAGTTGGCGTACGATAAATCCTTGAAGCAGGTGTATGTTAAGACGCCTATTCCGGATAGTGATGCGATAAATATGAATGTCGATCGCGGTCGGGTTGCATTTATTAAAGCTGATGGTAGTGGGGCAATTGTCAATATCAGCCAGGATGCCAATATTCAGATGTTTAGATCCGATGCGTCATTAGTCCGTTTACTTAACGGGGCGACGCTAACCAACCTCGGAACCATTGGTACTGTATATAATTCTTTGCGCGGAGCCTATGTTGTCTTTGCAAAAGATAGCCAAATCCATAACGAAGGTGTTATTGATGCCGGCACCAATGCGGATATGTCTGCCTTTAATAAATATACTTCCAGTGGATTTAACATTGGCAATGGTGAGCAGGTTGCAATTAATGCTTCTGGTACCAGTACTGTTTTAAACAATGGTGTGATTAACATTGCTCCTCGTCAGGATAATGCAGGCTCAACTGGCGTTATCACTAACGATACAACGCAGTTTACTAACAACGGTAATATTAACCTGGCCGCATTAGCCCAGCCGTCATCAGCCAATGGTAACTATAAAGCCACCGGTGTCGTGCTACAGAGCAAATCAAGTTTCGACAATAACGGGCAGCTCTATATTGGACGCCTGGCTCAGCGATCTGTAAATGACGTGACTAGTGATGTAGCGGTAACCTCGTTGGGAACCCTGGGTGTTAGCCTATTAAATGGCGGGACGTTAAATAACAACGCTGGCGGGACTATTACTATTGGCACCCAGACGCAGGGCGCTACTGCTATTTCTGCTGGGGGGAGCGCCTCAGTCGTTAATCAAAATGGTATCGTTAATGTTAACGGTCGGATGGGAAGTGCGTCTAACGCCAGTAGCAAGAATATTGGCATCAGTTCTTCCTCTGGCGCTCAACAGATAACAAACAGCGGGACCATTAATCTTAACGGGATTAACTCCGTGGGCATGCAGGTGCTTACGAATAGCGCAGCAACAAACAGTGGAGACATTATTGTTAATCAGGGGGTTGATCCAGCGACTAAAACTGCAAACTACGGTATCTGGTCCGAAGGTGCAGGGGCTAATGTTACGCACTCTGGAACCGTGGAGCTTAAAGGCGACCGCGCTATTGGTGTCCATGCCCGTAACAAAGGCGTGGTAACACTCGAAGGTGCCGGGAAAGTGGCATTTGAAGAGGGTGAAAACCAGATTGGTTATTACGTTTACGGTGTAGGTTCATCCATCAAAGACAATAGCATCGGCAGCCAAAATGTCTCCACCAAAGGGTCGACGCTGTATCGCATTGATGGCGGTTCTTCGTTCATCGGCAGTGCGGATAGTACTTCCGTTATGAATGCCAGTGGTGAAAACAGCACCCTTTTGTTAGTTACTGGGAAAAGTGAAGACGGCAAAACTATTAGTAAACTCAATACCGGGAAGATGGTACTGAATGTCGATGCTGCAGGCTCGACGGCAGTCAAAGTTGAAGGTGGCGCGCAAGGTGTGCTGGATCAGGGCGTAATGTTGGCGCTGACAGCTAAAAATGCCACGGCAGGTATTGTTGATGGTAATTCAACCACGATTACTGGTGCCGCAGGCGCAACGGGTGCTTCCCAATTAACATCTTATGCAACACTCGATAACTCTAATGCAGCCAGCGATGCCATGGGCTATATCGCGCGTAACAAAGGTACGCTTATCCATAAAGGTTCGCTGACCTTTACTGCAGATAACAGCACCGGTGTGCTGGTCGACGGCGGCAACCTGGAGAACAGCAGCAATATCACCGTCAATGGAATTGCCGTCGATATTGTGGGTGGCGACTCAAAAGTGACTAACACTGGTACGGTTAAAGCCACCGGTGGAACGGCAGCCTATCGCCTGAAAGATGGTGCTTCGCTTGCATTGAGTGGGCAGGGCACGACTATTGCTCAAAATGGTGCTCATGGTGTGTTGATCGAAGCCCCAGCGAAGACGGGGTTACTGAAAGCTACGGGCGATTCGCAACTGACCGTGACAGACGCCACCATCAGCGTGACCGGCACGGGTAATGCGATTGAGAACGGGGCGGAAGTTGCCGGTATCCGTCTGAACAATGCCAAACTTAATGTCGAGCAGGGCGCAGGGATTCGTACCGGTGCTGAACTGGGAACATCCAATAGTGGTGTGATTACGGTCAGCGGTTCTGGGGCCGGTATTGCGCTCAAACACGCTGATGGCTCGACTACCACAGCTGATTTGAATCTACTGGATTCAGATGGTCTGACGATTAATGTAACAGGTGCAAACGGGTCGGGCATTGTGACCAATACCAGTGGTGATGTGAAAAACGGCACCGCCATTAATGTGATGGCTACTGACGGCGGTTCTGCGCTGGTGGTGGGGGGCACGACGGCTAACGTGGTTCAGTCTGGCGCGCTCACATCAAAATCACTGACGAAAGAAGTGGTCAATCTGAATAACGGTAAGGTCAGCACCTTCGTCAATAATGGCTCTATCAAAGCGAACAGTGCAATTCAGGTCGCGGTGGCAAGCAATTCCGGCGCGGGGATGACTTTCACTAACAATGCGGGCGGTAATATTGTCGGTCAAGTTAACCTCCAGACCGGAAATAACACCGTCAATTTAAACAGCGGCAGTACCGGGACCGATTTCACCACGGGTGCCGGGCGTGACATTTTTAATCTCAAAGACGTCACCGCTCAGGAAACGACTATTTTCACCTCCCTTAATGCGGGGGCTGGTGTTGATGATGTGCTGAATCTGGATAACTCAGCGTATGTTCTGGAAAACGTCAACGCTCTGACTGGCTTTGAAACCATTAATCTGACCAATGGTTCCACCTTTACGGAGCAAAATACCCTGCTGGCGCTGGGTGATGCCGTCGATGATGTAAGCGGGACGACATTTAATATCGATACCAACAGCATCCTTGCGTTAAACAACACCCAGGATGTGGCGTTAAAGAGCCATCTTAAAGGCTCCGGCACGGTCAAAGCTGACCTTTCCAATAAAGCCTTTAGCTTTACCGACAACAACAAAGGTGATGCTTTTGCTGGGACGCTGGAGCTGACAAACAGCAGCTTCGCGCTGGAGGGGATCAACGCTCAAGCGTTAAGTGATGCCAACCTGAAATTGAGCGCCGGAAGCGTTGCGATGGTAGGTGCGGGTACGCAGACTATTGGCGCCCTGAACTTCAATGGCGGGACGGCAAAATTTGGGGCGCTGAACCCGGGCATGTCGGTGGCAGAGAACACCGTTCATACTACAAACAGCCTTGGTATCAGCGGCCCGGGTGTCGTAGCGGTGTCGTTGACCTCAGCCATTAACGATAATCCATTGCCGGAGAATCATCTTTCTCTGATGGAACAAGACGATGCACAAACGCTGGTCAAACTGGCCGATAGCGCAGGTTCGGTAAGCGGAAGCGGTGGCAATCTTGAGCTGAGAGACCAGGACGATAACGTTATCTCCGACTCTGTAACCGTGGACATCACCCAGCAGGGTGCGACGGTGGCGAAAGGGACGTGGGATTACCGCTTGACCAGCGGCGACAACGCTGACGGTTTGTATATCAACTATGGCCTCAAGCAGGTTGAATTACAAAGCGTTGGGGACGACGCGCTGGTACTTAACAGCAACGGTAAGAGCGGCCCTGCCAGTGATTTAAGCGCCAAAATTATCGGCTCGGGCGATTTGCATATCGATAGCCCAACGGGTGCGGTTTCACTTTCTAATCTGGATAACAGCTATACCGGGCAGACCGTGGTTAAAAGCGGCACGTTGCAACTGGCAAATGACGGTGTGTTAGGCCAAACCCGTGACCTGCGCATTGAAGAAAATGCCGCCGTCGAGATGCAGGGCCACAGCCAGCAAGTCGGGGCGCTAAACACCGCAGCGGCAAGCCAGTTGCAGTTAACAGCCGGAAGCGAGCTCACCATTTCGGACACCCAGCGGGTAGCGGGTGATACCGATGGCGGGACAATTAATGCTGGCACTCTGAACGGCAGCGGGAAGCTGGTTATCGACCCAAGCGTATTGACCGTAAACGGAGCCAACACCGGCTTTAGCGGAGATGTCACACTGGAAGGCGGTTCACAGGCGCTGCTGAATAATGTTTCAGGTTTTGGTGATACCGGCACGGTGACTCTGGCAACGGCACAAGACCGCTTAACCTTTGCAAAACAACTGGCAAGCGATGCTGCTGTAGTTGGGCAACTTAGTAAGCAATTGGCAGGTGCTGGGGCGGTTGAGTTAAAAGATAATTCAGATATCACACTCACGGCGGATAACAGCGCCTTTACCGGGGAGTTCACAGTCGACAGCGGCAGCGACCTGCGTGCTTCAGCGGCTGAAAACCTCGGTGATGCAGACGTGTTGGACAACGGTGTTGTGCATCTGACGGCTGATAGCGACTGGTTATTATCCAACGTGATTACGGGCACCGGTTCCCTTGAGAAAACAGGTAATGCCGCGCTAATTATCGACAACGAGCAGACTTACAGCGGTACCACGGATGTCCAAAATGGCCGTCTGATACTGGGCAGTAACGAACAGGCAAACGGTAAGTTATCCGGCAATGGCAGAGTGAATATCGCCTCAGGAGCAGCGCTTGGCGGTAACGGTGAAGTCACTGGACCGGTTAACAACCAGGGAACGCTAGCGGCGCTCAACGCGCTCAGTGGCTATGAAAATCAGGCGGCCAGCACTTTGAACGTCGGGGATCTTAATAACCAGGGTGAGATAAATCTGGCGGGCGCTACTGCTGGTAACACATTGATCGTCAATGGTCATTACAACGGTGACAATGGGCTGCTTGCGTTAAATACCGTGCTGGGTGATGACAACTCAGTGACCGATAAACTGGTGGTGACAGGGGATACTTCTGGCAGTACGCGTGTCCAGGTCACGAACCTTGGCGGTAATGGCGCGCTGACCGAAAAAGGGATTGAAGTGGTGCAGGTGGGCGGGGCATCACAAGGTGATTTCACCTTGCAGGGGCGTGCGGTCGCTGGGGCATACGACTACTTCCTGAATAAAGGACAAGCGGATGGCAACTGGTACCTGGCGTCTCAGGCTCCGGCTCCTTTCACTCCTGATAATCCGGATACACCGGTTTCCCCTGATACGCCAGTCGATCCGGCGCATTCAGACAGTCCGATAGTGCGTCCGGAAGCCGGAGCGTATACCGCTAATATTGCAGCGGCGAATACCATGTTTATTACCACTCTCCACGATCGTTTGGGAGAGACAAACTATGTGGATGCGCTGACGGGTGAAACCAACGTCACCAGCATGTGGATGCGTAACATTGGTGGTCACACAGGGTTCCGTGATGACTCGGGCCAATTAAAAACGCAAAGCAACCGCTACGTTTTACAAATGGGTGGCGACATTGCGCAGTGGGGTACGGAAGGCGAGAACCGTACCCATCTTGGCGTGATGGCCGGTTACGGTAATAACCAAAGCAATACCCGTTCGTCCGTCACAAACTACCGTGCGGATGGCTCAGTCAACGGTTATAGCGTTGGGGTTTACGGCACCTGGCTTGCCAATGAAGCGGAAAACACCGGGGCATATGTTGATAGCTGGGCACAGTACAACTGGTTTAATAACAGTGTTAAGGGTGACGAATTAGCTTCTGAATCCTACAAGTCTGATGGTTTAACGGCCTCGGTTGAGACCGGATATACCTTTAAAACTGGCGAATTCAAAGGCAGTAAAGGCACCACCAACAAGGTGTATGTTCAACCGCAGGCGCAGGCTATCTGGATGGGCGTTAAAGCGGATCAACATACCGAAGCGAATGGTACTCATGTGGAGTCCCAGGGCGATGGCAACGTGATGACGCGTTTGGGCGTCAGGGCGTATCTCAAAAGCCATAACCAAATTGATAATGGTAAAGACCGTGAGTTTGAGCCATTTATCGAGGCCAACTGGATCCACAATACCAATAACTTTGGTGCGGTGATGAATGATGTGTCTTCCTCAATGACGGGGACAAAAAACATTGCTGAATTGAAAGTCGGTGTTGAGGGACAAATTAATAACAACCTCAATGTCTGGGGCAATGTCACAAACCAGGTCGGTGATAAAGGTTATAGCGATGCCTCTGCGATGATCGGCATTAAATATAACTTCAAATAACTGTCACTCAATAAAGGGGAGGGTAGCCTCCCCTTTTTCGGAAGAGTCATAAAATGGATAATATCTCTGTCTATTGCGATAACTGCTATGTTAGGGAAGCGGTGTGTTCTATTATTGGTTGCATTAAAAATAGTCATTATTCTGATGGTGGTCTGTCGGTATTTGTTTTCGAAAAAACATGGCTTAATGAAATTGAACTCACCATGCTACTCAACTGT
This sequence comes from Buttiauxella sp. JUb87, assembly GCF_004361975.1. Classification (NCBI taxonomy): domain Bacteria; kingdom Pseudomonadati; phylum Pseudomonadota; class Gammaproteobacteria; order Enterobacterales; family Enterobacteriaceae; genus Buttiauxella; species Buttiauxella sp. JUb87. The sequence goes on along the minus strand of NZ_SNVY01000001.1, from coordinate 831,751 downwards.
AAGTCTGAGCGTGTGATAGTCTTTGCCCGCGAGGCATTGCTGGGTTTCTTCTCTTCGTTGATGCTGCCGGGCCACATCTCCTTTGGGCGCTTTGATGTCGCGTTGAATATGATTCGTAAATCATTGGCTGACTTTATTAATCCGACCCTTAGGGAGTTATTGGTTTCGCGCCGCCAGGTGGCTAACACAAATAAACTGAGTCCCAGTGAGACAAGAGTGACGTCTTTGTATGTTCAGGGAATATCGGTCATGTGTATTGCAAAATCAATGAATAAAAGTTTTAAAACAGTCAGCCACCACAAACGAAGCGCAATGAAGAAAATGGGTATTTCAAGCAATGTTGAATTAATGCAAAAGGGACGTATTTTCTTGATGATGAATAAAGAGTTGTTATTAGCCTCGCAACAATCAGTCGCATAATGAATTAATGATGATTGTCGGTAGCCCACTCGCTACCGGCAATCATCCCCTAAAATTACCTGTCTCAAATTCATCGCACCACCGTTAACGCCGCAAACAAACCCACAAATCCCCCCGTTTTCCTCCCATTAGCTTTATCCCCCTCTGGCATGCTGTGCTGGTAATTGCGGCCATGAGATTGTTGCGGTGTCTGAAGAAAGCGACGACGATAAAACAGAAGCACCCACACCCCACCGACTTGAAAAAGCTCGCGAAGATGGGCAGATCCCCCGTTCCCGTGAATTAACCTCACTGCTGATGCTGCTGGTGGGAATCAGCATTATCTGGCTGGGAGGAGAACCACTGGCACGGCAACTGGCTGCGATGTTGTCAGCTGGTTTGCACTTTGACCACAGCATAATTAACGACCCAAATCTAATCGTCGGCCAGATCAGTTTGTTGATTAAACAGGCGGTGTGGGCATTGTTACCATTGATTTTTGGTTTGGTGATTGTGGCCATTGCCGCACCGATGCTGCTGGGCGGTCTGTTATTTAGTGGCAAATCAATACAGTTTAAGTTCAGCAAAATGAACCCGATCGCTGGGTTAGGGCGCATGTTTTCCGCGCAAGCCGGAGCTGAATTACTCAAAGCCATCCTGAAAGCCATTTTGGTGGGCAGCGTCACGGCCTGGTATTTGCTGCACAAATGGCCGGAAATGATGCGGCTGATGAGTGAACCTCCGTTGGCGGCGTTAGGCCACGCGCTAAATATGGTGGCGGTGTGCGGCATGTTGATTGTGCTGGGGTTGACGCCAATGGTTGGCTTTGACGTGTTTTTCCAGATTTTCAGCAACCTGAAAAAATTGCGCATGAGCCGCCAGGATATCCGCGACGAATTTAAGCAGCAAGAAGGTGACCCGCACGTAAAAGGCCGTATACGTCAGCAGCAGCGGGCAATTGCGCGCCGCCGCATGATGGCTGATGTCCCAAAGGCCGATGTGATTGTCACCAACCCCACACACTATTCCGTGGCGTTGCAGTACGACGAAAACAAAATGAGTGCGCCCAAAGTTCTGGCGAAAGGTGCGGGTTTGGTTGCTCTGCGTATCCGTGAAATTGGCAACGAACACCGTATTCCGATGCTGGAAGCGCCTCCGTTGGCACGTGCGTTATATCGCCACGCGGAAATAGGTCAACAAATTCCCGGCCAGTTGTATTCCGCCGTGGCAGAAGTGTTGGCGTGGGTATGGCAACTGCGACGCTGGCGTGTCGCTGGTGGTTTAATCCCGAAAAAACCTGAAAATCTTCCGGTGCCTGAAGCACTGGACTTTGCAAACGAGAAGGACTCCGATGGCTAATTTGCTCGCTACGTTGCGTCTGCCTGCCACAATGAAATCAGGGCAATGGCAAATTCTTGCCGGGCCGATACTTATCCTGCTGATCTTGTCGATGATGGTGCTGCCGCTCCCCGCGTTTGTACTGGATTTGCTGTTCACCTTTAACATCGCGCTGTCCATCATGGTGCTGTTGGTGGCAATGTTCACCCAGAAGACCCTGGAGTTTGCCGCCTTCCCGACCATTTTGCTGTTTACCACGTTATTGCGCCTGGCGCTGAACGTGGCTTCCACGCGTATCATTTTGATGGATGGTCACACCGGTGGTGCGGCGGCAGGTAAAGTCGTTGAAGCCTTCGGCCACTTCCTGGTGGGTGGGAACTTTGCCATCGGTATCGTGGTGTTCATCATCCTCGTTATCATCAACTTTATGGTTATCACCAAAGGTGCCGGGCGCATTGCCGAAGTGGGGGCACGTTTTGTGTTGGATGGCATGCCAGGTAAGCAGATGGCGATTGATGCCGACCTGAATGCCGGGTTGATTGGTGAAGAAGAGGCCAAAAAACGCCGTTCTGAAGTGACTCAGGAAGCGGATTTTTACGGCTCGATGGACGGTGCCAGTAAGTTCGTACGTGGTGATGCCGTAGCCGGTCTGATGATCATGGTGATTAACGTGGTCGGTGGCTTGTTGGTGGGTGTCCTGCAACATGATATGGCTGTGGGAGCTGCGGCAGAAAGCTATACGCTACTGACCATTGGTGATGGTTTGGTCGCGCAGATCCCTGCACTGGTTATCTCAACGGCGGCAGGCGTCATTGTGACCCGCGTGGCAACCGATCAAGACGTCGGCGAGCAGATGGTGACCCAACTGTTCAACAACCCGCGAGTGATGATGCTCAGTGCGGCCGTGTTAGGGTTGCTCGGCATGGTGCCTGGAATGCCTAACTTCGTCTTCTTGCTGTTCACCGCAGCATTGCTGGCTTTGGCCTGGTGGATGCGTGGCCGACAGATGGAGTCACCTGCAGCGCCAGCGGCTCCCGTGAAACCGCACGAAAACCCGCAGGCAGTTGAAGCGACGTGGAATGATGTTCAGCTCGAAGACTCGCTGGGAATGGAAGTCGGTTATCGCTTGATCCCGATGGTCGATTTCCAGCAAGACGGCGAGTTGTTAGGGCGTATCCGTAGTATCCGTAAGAAATTCGCGCAAGATATGGGCTTTCTGCCGCCGGTGGTGCATATCCGTGACAACATGGATTTGCCGCCAGCGCGTTATCGCATTCTGATGAAAGGCGTCGAAATTGGTAGCGGTGATGCTTATCCGGGTCGTTGGCTCGCCATCAACCCTGGTACTGCCGCAGGTACGCTGCCGGGCGAAACGACCACCGATCCTGCCTTTGGTCTTGCGGCCACCTGGATTGAAAGCGCCTTAAAAGAGCAGGCGCAGATTCAGGGCTTTACAGTGGTGGAAGCCAGTACCGTCGTCGCTACCCACCTGAATCATCTGATTGGACAGTTTGCCCCTGAGTTGTTTGGCCGCCAGGAAGCGCAGCAATTGCTCGACCGTGTCTCGCAAGAAATGCCTAAGCTAACCGAAGATCTGGTGCCTGGGGTGGTGACGCTGACCACACTGCATAAAGTGCTGCAAAACTTGCTGGCTGAAAAAGTCCCTATTCGCGATATGCGCACCATTCTGGAAACCCTCGCGGAGCACGCGCCAGTGCAGAGTGACCCACATGAGTTAACCGCAGTGGTGCGTGTCGCACTTGGCCGCGCGATTACCCAACAGTGGTTCCCGGGGAATGGCGAAGTCCAGGTTATTGGCCTTGATGCAGCGCTGGAACGCTTGTTATTGCAGGCGTTGCAAGGTGGCGGTGGGCTTGAACCGGGGCTTGCGGATCGTCTGCTAGAGCAGGCTCAGGATGCCCTGAAGCGCCAGGAAATGCTCGGCGCACCGCCAGTGTTGTTGGTCAACCACGCATTGCGCCCACTACTGGCGCGCTTCTTGCGCCGTAGCCTGCCGCAATTAATGGTGCTTTCCAGCCTTGAGCTTTCGGAAAATCGTAACATCCGTATGACTGCGACTATCGGAGCGAAATGATGGGTCGCTGGTGGATGCTCATATTTTTACCCTTTATGGCCCATGCCGCAGGCGAAGGGGCATGGCAGGCAAGTGGCGTGGGCGCGACACTCAGCCACCGCGGAGTTGCTGCGTCATCGCGTGCGTTGGCTCCGTCACAAGCGGTAAGTGGCGTAATGACAATGGTCGCCTGGCGCTATGAGTTGATTGGGCCAACGCCCGCAGGATTGCTGGTCAGATTATGCTCGTTGTCGCGCTGCGTTGAGATAGAAGGGCAGAGTGGTAATACGCGCGGGTTAACCAATGTGGCGGCAAATGAACCGCTGCGTTTTGTCTGGGAAGTACCCGGTGGTGGTTCCCTTTTTCCGCCACTAAAGGTCCGTAGTAATCAGGTTATCGTAAATTATCATTAACCCTCAAAGCCGCATTTTGTGCGGTTTTTTCCTTTCAGTACCTCATTTATAACACTCTCTTTTGATAAAAATAAACCATTGTTTTATAAAATGGTGAGGCAGGTGCCAGGACTCTTTGTGATTTTGCCAATATCCGCCAGGGCATGGCAAAAATGGAAAGGTTTCAATTGCCGGGTCATTTTACCTTAGCTTCCTAAGATTCTCGCAGGCACCAAAAGGCGCCAGAACGAGCAATCTCTTATAACAAAAGCAATGGGGTTTGACGGCAATGAAAACACGTAAGATTGGATTAGCAAACTATCTTGCCTATGGATCGGGCGACTTTCTTGGTGCAGGCACAACTGCGTTGACCGCTGCATGGCTACTCTATTTCTATACTACTTTCTGTGGACTGACACCGATTGAGGCGACATTCATTTTCGCCCTGGCCCGCGTGCTTGATGCGGTCGTTAGTCCGTTGATGGGCTTCCTGACCGATAACTTTGGTTCAACCTGGCTTGGTAAACGTTTCGGTCGCCGTAAGTTCTTTATTCTGCTCGGCATTCCATTAGTCTTCAGCTACAGCTTCATGTGGGTTGGTGAGATGAGTTACTGGTATTACCTGGTAACCTATCTGATTTTTGACGTGGTCTACACCATGATTCTGGTGCCTTACGAAACACTGGTACCGGAAATGACAGATGACTTTAAGCAGAAAACGAAATTCTCCGGTGCGCGTATCTCAATGGCACAGTTGTCGGCAATTCTTGCCGCATTCCTGCCGGGTATTCTGTTAAGTCACTTTGGTAAAGACAACGCGATTTCCTTCTTCTACTCAAGCCTGGTCTTCGCTTCAATCTGCGCAATTGTACTGACTCTGGTGTGGTTCTTTACCTGGGAACGCCCGCGTAGCGAGTGGACGGAAGCCGCACTGCGCGCCGAAGAAGAGAAGAAAAACCTGACCTTTGCTCAGAGTATGAAACGTTTGAACGTTGAGCTTACCTCAACGTTGCGAGTGAAGATTTTCCGTCAACACCTCGGTATGTATCTGGGCGGCTACATCGCGCAGGACGTGTTCAACGCCGTGTTTACCTATTACGTGGTGTTTGTGTTGATGCAAAGTGCAGCGATGGCATCCAGCCTGATGGGTACGATGGCCATTCTGCAATTTGTCGCGGTTATCGGCATGATCCCGCTGTGTATTAAGTACGGCCCGGCACCTTCTTACCGTTTAGTGGTGACATTGTTCGGCATGAGCTCCATTTCTTTCGCGGTGCTGTATTACGCCGGTTTAAGCGACGTCTTCTCGTTGCTGTTGCTGGTTTCTGCACTTGCTGGTCTGGGCCGCGGCGGTATCAACTACGTACCGTGGAACATCTACACTTACATTGCAGATGTGGACGAAGTTATTACCGGCCAACGCCGTGAAGGTATCTTCGCCGGGATTATGACTCTGACGCGTAAAGCCTCTCAGGCTGGTGCGGTGATGCTGGTGGGTATTGTGATGCAGTTTTCCGGTTTTGTTTCCGGGCAGACCACGCAGCCACCTGCGGTAAGCCATACCATTTTAATGATTCTGAGTTTTGGTACGGTCGCGGTACTGATTTGCGGTTTCTTAATTTCCTTACGCTTTAAATTGAATATGCAAACTCACAGTGTGCTACGTGAAGAAACAGCGAAGATGCGTGAGGCTGGCCGCGCGGTGCCGGAAGCAATTACCCCAGAAGCGCGAGCGACTGTAGAACTGCTGGCAGGCATGCCATATGACTCGCTATGGGGCAACAACAATATTGGTTATCTCAATCGTAACAAGCCTGCAGCACCATCGTTGAAAAAGGCTTCAGCATTAAATTCGAATACATCACAGAGGTTAAGTTAATGATCATTTATCCCGTCAAACACAGCCCATTACTGTGCCAGCCGGAGCATTTTATTGCCCGGGATGAGCTTAATACCCTGATCCACAAGGTGACGGACAATCTGATTAATATTAAGGATGAAACGGGCCAATTCTTGCTGCGTCTGGATGACGGACGAGTCATTGATACCAAAGGCTGGGCAGGTTGGGAGTGGACTCATGGGGTCGGCTTGTACGGCATTTATCAATATTATCGTCAGACTGGCGATAAGAAGATGTGTGAGATTATTGATGACTGGTTCACCGACCGTTTTGCTGAAGGTGCAACCACCAAAAACGTCAATACTATGGCGCCATTCCTGACGCTGGCGTATCGCTACGAAGAAACGCGCGATCCGTCCTATTTACCGTGGCTGGAAAGCTGGGCGGAGTGGGCGATGTACGAAATGCCGCGCACCGAACACGGTGGCATGCAACACATTACGCTGGCGGAAGAAAATCATCAGCAAATGTGGGATGACACGCTGATGATGACCGTGTTGCCGCTGGCGAAAATTGGCAAATTGCTTAATCGCCCGGAATATGTCGAAGAAGCAACTTATCAGTTCCTGCTGCACGTACAGAACTTGATGGACCGTGAAACCGGGCTGTGGTTCCACGGCTGGAATTACGAAGGTAACCATAACTTTGCTCAGGCGCGTTGGGCGCGTGGCAATAGCTGGCTGACCATTGTGATTCCTGACTTCCTTGAGCTTGTCGATTTGCCAGAAAATAACGCGGTGCGTCGTTATCTGGTGCAAGTACTGGAAAGCCAGGTGGCTGCGTTGGCAAAATGCCAGGATGAGAGCGGTTTGTGGCACACCTTGCTTGATGACCCAAATTCCTATCTGGAAGCGTCAGCGACGGCAGGTTTTGCCTACGGCATTCTGAAAGGTATCCGTAAGCGCTATATCGGCAAACAGTATGCCGAAGTGGCGGAAAAGGCGATGAAGGGTGTTGTGAAAAATATCTCGCCAGATGGGGAGTTGTTGCAGGTTTCATTTGGTACGGGAATGGGCAGTAATCTGGAGTTCTATCGCCAGATCCCACTGACGTCTATGCCATACGGCCAGGCGATGGCGATCCTCTGTCTGGGTGAGTATCTGCGCATTTATCTGTAAGTTCATCGTGCAGGCCTGGGGAACCGGGTCTGCAATTTTTCATAAAATCAAATAGACTCGTCATTACTGCAAAGTTCCGCCAATTTAATAATAAATAAATGGCGTATTGTGTCGCGCATTTCATTATTATTCATGTCGTCGATAAGCCTTCCACTGCTTTCCCCCCTTAACGATATTCGAATGGCGAGGCTGCGCTTCCCGTTCATCTCTCCCTGCTTGTTAATCCACGTTCTGGATTAATAATTAACCGATGCTGGCGTTGTTTTTGCTGTGCCTTCATCAGGAAACATTTGATGTCAATTTCCCCGTTAGCTCGGGTGGCCAGTAACAGTGTGGTTGAGCCTGGTGTTGTGCTCGGCGCTCACGTGAGCATTGGTCCATTTTGTGTTATTTCCGCAGGTGTAGTTATTGGCGAGGGAACCATAGTCGGCTCGCATTCTGTCATTAATGGGCTTACCACCATTGGGCGCGATAACACTATTGGTCAATATGCTTCTATAGGTGAAGTTAATCAGGATCTTAAATACGCTAACGAACCGACAAAGCTAGTCATTGGTGACCGTAATCAGATTGGCACAAAATCCACACTTCATCGCGGCACAATTCAGGGGCAAGGTACCACCTTGATTGGCAATGACAATCGCTTTCTCGATGGTGTTCACATCGGCCATGATTGCGTAGTGGGTAACGGCACGTTGATGGGCGACAACAGCGGATTAGCCGGGCATGTGATTCTTGATGATGGGGCGCAGGTTGGTTTCCTGTGTGCCATTCACCAGTTTTGTGTGTTGGGCGCACATGCCAGAGTGGCAGACCAGTCGGGCGTGGTGCAGGATATTCCACCATTCGTGATGGCCTATGGTAACCATGCGAGTCCTACCGGCGTAGATGTTAATGCAGCAGCCTTTCTGGCATTAGAAGCCAGGCAGCAGGATTTTGTGCATACGCTTTATAGCATGCTGTATCAGCAGTCTTTATCGATTGATGAAGTGAAGATCGCGGTAAAAGCATCGCTCAGCGATTTCGCTATTGCGGCTGTTTATGAACGGTTTTTTGCGCATTCAGCGCGTGGGATTATTCGTTAAACTCATTCAAAGCAGGCTCGCCGTATAAAACGGCGAGCCTTGTACTGTTACATACGTTCTACGGTTTCGATACCCAGAGTATCCAGACCTAATTTCAGCGTTTTCGCTGTCAGCAGCGCCAGTTTCAGGCGGCTGTTACGTGCTTCTTCAGAGTCTGCGGCCAGAATTGGGCAGTGCTCATAGAAACCAGAGAACAGACCGGCAACATCGTACAGATAAGTACACATCACATGCGGCGTACCGTCACGCGCAACCACATTCAGCGTTTCTTCAAATTGCAGCAAACGTGCCGCCAACTGGGCTTCACGATCTTCACGAATCACGACTGGCGCTTTTAGCAGTTCTGTTTCGTCGATAGCGGCTTTGCGGAACACGGAAAGCACACGTGTGTAGGCATACTGCATATACGGCGCAGTATTACCTTCAAAGGCCAGCATGTTGTCCCAGTCGAAGATATAGTCGGTGGTACGGTTCTTCGAAAGATCCGCGTATTTCACCGCACCAATACCGACTGCATTTGCCAGCGCTTCCAGTTCGTCAGCAGGCATATCCGGGTTTTTCTCAGTCACCAGGCGGCGTGCGCGTTCCAGCGCTTCATCCAGCAGGTCGGTCAGTTTTACGGTGCCACCGGAACGGGTTTTGAACGGTTTGCCGTCTTTGCCCAGCATCATGCCGAACATATGGTGCTCTAACGGTACAGAATCTGGCACGTAACCGGCTTTGCGCACGATGGTCCACGCCTGCATCAGGTGCTGGTGCTGGCGGGAGTCGATGAAGTACAGCACGCGGTCAGCATGCAGGGTTTCATAACGATATTTCGCACACGCGATATCGGTCGTGGTGTACAGGTAGCCGCCATCCTTTTTCTGGATGATGACGCCCATCGGCTCACCTTCTTTATTCTGGTATTCGTCGAGGAAGACCACGGTTGCGCCTTCGCTTTCAACCGCCAGACCTTTTGCTTTCAGGTCAGCGACAATGCCCGGCAGCATTGGGTTGTACAGGCTTTCACCCATCACGTCGTCGCGGGTCAGGGTCACGTTCAGGCGCTGGTAAGTAATTTGGTTTTGCGTCATGGTCACATCGACCAGTTTGCGCCACATGGTGCGGCAGTATTCATCACCGCCTTGCAGTTTCACCACATATGCACGAGCGCGTTCGGCAAATTCAGCATCTTCGTCGTAATGCTTTTTCGCGGCGCGATAAAACTCTTCGAGATCGGACAGCGCCATTTCACCGGCATTTTCTTGCTGCTGTTTTTCAAGATACGCGATCAGCATGCCGAACTGCGTACCCCAGTCACCAACGTGGTTAGCGCGGATAACTTTATGGCCGAGGAATTCCAGAGTACGCACCGCGGCATCACCAATGATGGTGGAACGCACGTGACCGACGTGCATTTCTTTCGCCACGTTTGGCGCAGAGTAATCAACCACCACGGTTTTCGGTTCGGAAATGGTCACGCCTACGCGATCTGAGCTGACTGCCGCATCGACACTTTTCGCCAGGAATTCCGGGTCGAGGAAAATATTGATGAAGCCAGGGCCGGCGATTTCAACTTTGCTGGCAATGCCGGTCAAATCCAGATTCGCAATCACCAACTCTGCGACTTGTCGTGGTGGCTTGCCCAGTGATTTCGCAACTGACATCACGCCATTGGCCTGATAGTCGCCGAACTGAACTTTTGCTGACTGACGAACTTGCGGTTCGCAATCCGCAGGCGCACCTGCGGCAATCAGTGCCTGACTGACTTTATCTGAGAGAAGAGCCTGAATATTCACCGGGATACCTTACTTTTGCTTATGGCAGCCGTTAATTTACAGCAGCCGTATCGTTGGGGATAAAATTAGGGCGTAAGTATAACTGTATTTAATCCCTTGAGTCAGCAAAAGCCTTGCCCAGTGCGCCCTGTACTACTCTTAACGGTATAGGGTTTAACCATTCAGAAAATTAGCCGCCCAATGGGTGTTGGTGATGCTGAATGAAAAAGGTAGATTAGCCCCCATTCGTGATTTGAGAGGATAGGGTGATGGCCAACTGGCAGACAATTGAACAACTGAATGATATTTCAGCGGATCTCCCGCGTTTTACCGAAGCGTTAGCTAACCTTGCTGCGCGCCTTGACCTGGAAATAGCTCCGCTTGACGCCGATCACATTTCATTGCGTTGCCATCAAAATACAACGGCGCAACGTTGGCGCGAAGGTCTGGAAAAATGTGGGACGTTGCTTTCAGAAAATATCATTAATGACCGGCCAATTTGCCTGTTTAAGCTCGATGAACCGATTTGTGTTGCACACTGGAAATTTAGCGTCGTTGAACTGCCGTGGCCGGGTGAAAAACGCTACCCGCATGAAGGTTGGGAACATGTGGAAATTGTGCTGCCGGGCGAGCCTGCAACACTGAATGCGCGGGCGCTGGATTTAATGTCTGACGCGGGGTTGCGCCAGACGGGAATTTCGGTGAAAACCAGTTCGCCAAAAGGTGAACGTGAACGCTTGCCAAACCCAACACTGGCGGTCACGGACGGCAAAGTGACCATCAAATTCCATCCGTGGAGTATTGAAGAGATTGTTGCCAGTGAGCTAGCGGATTGATTGTACAGCCGCCTTCATTCGTTTAATCGCTTCTTCAAGGTTTGCCGATGTGCAACCGAAGTTAATCCGTACGAATTTTGCCTCGCCAAAGTCGGTGCCTGGCGAGAAGCCCAGGCCGGCTTTCTGGAAGAACAACGTAGGGTTGTCGACCGGTAAAGCCGTTGCATCGACCCATCCCAGATAAGTCGCTTGCGGTGTTGCCATGGTCAAACCAGGCATATTGTTAATCGCGCTTACCAGGCGGTCGCGGTTGCAACGCAAATACGGTAATAACTCCTGCAACCAGGATTCACCATCACGCCAGGCTGCGGTCGCGGCGGTCAATGCCAGCACATCAACGCTCGGCACAATGCCATCACGCGTGGTATTGAATTGCTTACGTAATTTCGGATCAGGGATAATCGCCAGTGATGCGCCAAGACCAGCGATATTAAAGGTTTTGGATGGCGAGAGCAGGGTAATGGAACGTTGTTCAGCGTCTGCACTCAGTGTTGCGAAAGGAATATGTTTCGCATCAGGCTCAAGTAACAAATCACCATGGATCTCATCCGAACAGACAATTAAATCATGGCGTTGTGCAAACTCGAGTTGCTGCTGCAATTCGTCGCGACGATAAACGGTACCGCCTGGGTTTTGCGGATTACACAGCATCAGCAGTTTTTCTTTGCCGGTGAGCAAGGGTTCGAGTGACGGTAAATCTATAACCCAGCGGCCATTTTCCAGACGTAATGGCGCATTGAGCTGTGGACGCTGGGCAAAAGCGGATGATTTTCTAAACGGGGGATAAATTGGTGTGGGGGCAATCGTTGATTCATTCGGTGAAGTGAAGGCTCTGACACTTAAATTCAGCCCCGCAACCACGCCGGGCAAAATGACAATCCACTCAGGTTTAATCTGCCATTGATAGCGGCTAGCCATGCGTTCAATGACCACTTCTATTAACTCTCGCGGCCTGACTCCGTAGCCGAAAACGCCGTGTTCAACCCGCTGATGGAGCGCATCGAGGATACAAGGAGGTGAGCGAAAGTCCATATCCGCCACCCACATTGGTAAAACCTCATCACCAAATTTATTCCACTTCGAGCTGTCGCTGTGACGACGGTCGATGCCTTCATCAAAATTGAATGCCATGATTATACTCGTCATATTTCAAGTTGCAGGGGTGATGGCTGCTCTCAATTATCCGAATCACTTACTCAAGTAAGCTCATCGGATAATCTCCTTTGCCGCCTACCTGCAACTCGAACTATTTAGAGTAAAGCTACCTTTTTGGGAGCGTCGTTTCAGATTATCATTCTGAACCTGTGGCACAACCACCTGGCTGAAGATTTTTAAGGAGTAATCAATGCCTTTGCTTGAGATATGTTGTTATGGAATTGACTGTGCAGTCACGGCGCAACAAGCAGGAGCGGACAGAATTGAGTTGTGTGCCGCGCCAAAAGAGGGGGGCTTGACCCCGTCTGCGGGCGTATTACGCCAGGTGAGGCAACGAGTTTCGATCCCCGTACATCCAATTATTCGCCCGCGCGGCGGCGATTTTTGTTACACAGATGCTGAATTTGAAACCATGCTCGAAGACATCGCGTTCGTGCGTGAATTGGGGTATCCGGGGTTGGTTATCGGCATGCTCGATGGTGAAGGGCATATTGATGTTCCTCGCATGAAGCGGGTGATGGAACAAGCTCAAGGAATGGCGGTAACGTTCCACCGTGCGTTCGATATGTGCCATAACCCTCATCAGGCGCTGGAGCAATTAACCGAATTGGGCGTGGCACGCATCCTGACTTCAGGCCAGCAGCAGAATGCTGAACTAGGACTTTCACTACTAAGGGAACTAAAACAGCTTTCCCGTGCTCCAATAATAATGGCGGGTGCAGGCGTCAGGCTGAGCAACTTGAAAAAGTTTGTCGAAGGCGGCATTGATGAAATGCATAGCTCTGCCGGGCAGACAGTGGCTTCACCGATGCGTTACCGTAAAGCGGGTGTATCAATGAGTGCTGATGCCGAAGCTGATGAATTTAACCGTTACTGCGTTGATGGCGACGTGGTGGCTGCAATGAAGGCTGTGTTGGTTGCAAGTGAGCCTGCAACTTGAAAGATGAAGGCTGAAAGTTTTTGACCGTGCATCATGTTGCCCATGTGATGCTCGCTCGTACCAGGCCCCAGCGTATTGCTGGGGCTTTTTTTATTTATATCTATAAGCTTATTTTCTATTTCTCGTCATAAATACAGTTGATTTTTGAGAAATAATAAATGGAAAACTAAGATTGTGCGGATGTTATTTCTAATACCGCTTTTTGCTTCTTAATTCTTCTGGCGAGAACTGTAGAGCACACGAAGCCAAGCAGGCTGAAGGTTACCATCATGCTAAATACATAATTATATCCGGTAATTCCTTTAAAATTATCCAGAAGAGCACCGTATAGGGTATAAGCAAACATTGCTGGCATGTAACCTATGATGCAACCAAATGCCATTGCTGAACCACTATACTGACGTGATATTCCGATCTCATCCATCGGAGCAAAGAATATCGCACGTTGGGAAAATATTATTGCGCCAAATCCTAACGTTACCGCCATACCTACATAGACATTCATGGATTGGTGAGGTAACTGAATGAAGCAGATCATGGCAATAGCAGCGAGCAGGAATGTCCACTTCAAATAGACTGTCGGAGATTTGGTTACTTTATCGGCAAGGAATCCACCAATAGGACCACCGACCATTTTTAACGCATATTGGTTGATGATACCGTAAGCCCCAACAAGGGCAACGGGTAACATATAGATATCCTTTAAGAAAGGAATGAAATAAGTTAATCCACAGTAAGCCGCATATACAAAGAATATGCCAAATGCAGCCAGCCAGACGTTTGCACAGGAAAGGACATGCTTGATACCTCTGATGACTTCCATATTCGCATTGCTGTTATCCTGAGTGGTAACTTTGTCATCATCATCAACAATGAAGTATGTAACAACACCTACAGCAAGTGTTATTAGCGTGTAGAAAAGTAGACCAGCCTGCATGCCTGCTTTTCCCTCGCCGAATTGAACAAAAATAAACAATGCTCCTGATGCGACAATGACATCCACTACGCCACGTCCAGCCTCAAGAAAACCAAACATTCGTCCTTGTTCTTCTTTATTTCCCAGCAGGCGTACCGCTTTTAATAACACGGGCCAGAAAATAACATCCCCAAAGAAGGCCATTGCCGCAAAGCAAAGCAGGAAGCCTGTAAATGAAGGCAGGGTTGATAAATACAACCCACATAGTCCAACACCAATCAATCCAAAGGGTAACAGTATTTTCTTAGAGTAGCGGTCAGCAATATAAAGAGAAAGAAATAGTCCTGTTGTCTGGACTATTGTATATACAGTAAAACCAAGACCAATCTGTGTGTTAGTTAAACCCCAATCATTTTGCATTGGGACGTAAAATACATCCTTCATACTTGAAAGCTTAAATATCGTTCCACCGCCAAGGACTAAAAAACACAGTCGTGCCCACTTGTTCATGAACATAATTATTCCTTCACTTACATAGAAGCGTAGAGAGATTAACTTTCTATATTCACGATTGAGCAATGTCACTGTGATTAGAAAGTTATGTAAATTGTGCCTGTGATGTTGATTGGAAATACTTTAAATTATTTTTCGTTAATAAATTTATTACATATATTTCTGACGTAGTGTATTTGCTCTATTGCGTGTTCTGCTTCCTGAGCAAGGCGTTCATCAACTTTATCGGTTTCAGGAAGTGGCGTATAACTTGCGGTTCTCCAGGGTATCCATGGATTATCGCCTTCATCATCGAAACGGAAAGCAGGGGCGAAGTATTCGACTTCTTCCTCCAGTCCGAAAGAAATTACCTGGGGCTTATCTTCTCCAAGCAGCAGTAACTCCCTGAGCATGTCTTCCATTGGTAATTCCCCATACCCCGAGCGGCATGCTTCATGCGCCCATCCGGAATTATCCTTAATGATTTTGGCATCTTTTACATGTACTTGTGTTATATAAGGAGCCATTGCGCGTAGGGCGTCGAGTGGTTTTTCGTTAGCATTGATCATATTGCCAAAATCAAAAAGAATTGAGAGATTCTTCATCCCGCTATGTTTTACTAAGCTGACCAGTTCCTCCCCTTTCAAATCTTCATGCTGCTCAATTGTGAATGTTAAGCCGCAATCATCAAATTGAGATAAGTATTCTATATCCAGGCTTATTTTTTTCATTACATCTTGCAGATGCCCTTCATAGCGAGGATAAAAACGTACTGATGATGCGCCTGTCAGGTGGGCAATCCTGATGGCATCATTCAGAGTTTTTTGATCAGAAGCGCTTGTCTCAATATTAACATCAAGGCCGTAGTTTTCTGCTTTCTTCCTGAAATCAATTAACTGAAGGTCACTCAGCATTTGTAATGCCTGAGACTCACCATCTTCAACATGAATTTTCACACCCCGTAATTGGTTCTGATGTGCGATATCCAGTAGATCTCCTGGCAAAATTCGTTCGTATCGCATATTTAAATGAAATGCGTAGGCATGTAAATATAGGGGGATATTCCTGGCTCGCTCAGCAAGGCAGACTCTTTCAGATGTTTTCATTTTTACCCTCATTCATCCTGGATATATAGTTCAACGGACTCCAATCTCCAGTATTCGAAGTCAACTTGAACGACTCTTTTTTCACGCGTTGCCCGATGCTTTTCAACCAGAATAACGAACGAATTTGGCGCAACACCTAATTCCTTGCAAGCCTGGTCGGGTATTTTTACGGGCTTAAATAGCATGCTTTTTATACTCAAAAACTGGCCATATTCTTTTTCCCAGACATCTGCAAATGACTGATTGTGTATTTTTTTGATAAAGTCAGGGGCAAAGTCAGCATCAATATAAGACTCGTGATAAAAAACTTTGTGCCCATCAAGGCCACACCAGCCAGTAACTCGATAACTGCGAGAATTATCTGAGAAAGCCTTTGCCACATTAAGGGGGGGCACTTCGCACTGTTCTTCTTCCAGGTATCCCCAAAATGGTTGCCGCCCCTGCGCCCGGGCTTCTGCATTAAAGCTGGACTGTGCTTTAGGGTTATAGATGAATCGCTTGGGGGCAATAAACCAGCCGCTACGATTTTTCCTGAAGATAAGGGATGCAACTTCCAACTCCAGCAAAACTTGCCGTAATGTCATTCTTCGGGTATCCAGCAATTCACATAGTTCCCGCTCTGAAGGAAGCCGTGAACCCGGTGTCAAATTTGTCTCAGATAACCACCTTTCCAGGCGTTCTCTGTTGATATCTACATTGCTTATATTTTTCATTTTTCGCCAGACTGGTATAAACCAATTTTTCCCTACGGTAAGATATTCTGATGAAACGGCAAGTTATTTCTCAAAACATGATCATAATTTGTGCCTTTGATCTCAGATATCGGCATTGTTGAGTAAAGGCTTGATGCTTCTTTCTTTGAATGGGCAGATCCTGTCATCTTTTTCTTCTCAGACTTTTCCTGTGCACTTTTTTCCCGAAACCCTCCCCGAAACGCGCTTTAATCCTCTGCTAGACTTTAGTTTTATTAATATCCATTAATGGCTGAGGAGTAGTGAAAATGACGTTATCCAGCAAAGAGCCATCTGGCAAAATAACGAATCGCGATCATTTACGTTTCCATCGTATTCACCAGCATTTAACGCCAACCTTCGGGGAAAGTTGGTTTGCATTAAAAGCTGAAGCGTTTGCCCGGTTTTTTGGCACGCCTTTTTTTCTTGGCGCACAAACTCTTATTGTTTTAGTTTGGATCGTTCTTAACGTTACGGGCGTGAGCCATTTTGACCTCTATCCATTTATCTTGTTAAACCTGGCATTTAGTCTCCAGGCTGCTTATGCCGCTCCACTCATTTTACTTGCGCAAACGCGCCAGGCTGAAAGGGATAAAGCACACGGGGAAGCTGATGCTTTGCATCGGGAAGATTTAGCGCAGGCCAATGAAAAACGATTAAAATTTGCAGCAGAACAAGCCGAACAGATGATCAAATTGATTGAGATGAATACTGAGCTAACCAATGTCACTAAAGAGCTAACAGAACGCATCGAGAAAATAGCTGAACAGTTGCATAAACAACTAGTGAAATAGACATGCTGTGAGCGTTATGCATGGCGACCCAGCATAGAGATGTTCTCTGCGTCATAGCCGTTCTCTGAGACTTTGATTCTCGATATACATAATGACAGCAATAAAATGGGTGGTTGTAGCTAATTTGTTAAATATTGGTTGTTTTTGTTGCTTTGTACATAGCGTTACATACGGATACCAATCACTCAATGAATAGAGTGGTCCATTTCTTTATTATCAAAATCCCTTTAGAAATATGTTGATAGAGTAATATTTTCTATTTTATTTGGTTTCGATAAAGTTGTGCCGATCATGAAAATAAATAAAGCTATTTTATTGCACATTTCCATGGCAATCCTTGCTGCTTTGGTTTTAACCATTCCACCTTTTATCGATAGCTTACAACCGGCATTAAAATTTCTACCATTAATAAAAACAATGGAAGGTACACGTAAAGTTCAGGCAGAGAAAATGGCAACCATTTCGTATGCTCTGAATGGTCACGCCATTTTCTTCCTCGGAGCATCGGAAGTTGCCACGTCTGAAGATGAGCATTTTGCGGTATATAATTTTTTTAATACCAAACTGCATCAGCCCACTGTGGCCTACGGTGATAGCTTCGTCGATAACATGACGCAACTCGCCTTGCTGACGCGCTTTAAACAAGATCTGTCACCAAAAACGAAACTGGTATTGCTCTTGTCACCCGATAGTTTCTTTTTTGATGGTATTCCTCCGACGATTTTCGCTGACCATTTCCCGGACTCGGTGTTTAAACCATTAATGTCAGATGCCACTATGCGTCCTGTTTTGACCCATTATTTAACCCATATCGATGCGCAAGATGTGGATCATCTCACTTTTAGCCAGATGCGTATTTTTGGCTGGCACACAAAAATTGTCTGGCGTGAAATTAAATATCAGTTCTCTTCATTCTGCGAAATGATCAGAGATTATTTCTTATCACTGGCACATATTCGCCAGTCAAATACGCAGCCGTGGCCGGTGGCGCCCGCTAACGAGTTAAATATTGACTGGAATGCAGAATTACAGCAAGCCCAGCAACTTAACCGTGCTCGTCATGAAAGTGCCGCCACGTTATGGATGGATCAAGAGATATTTGCCGAAGATAAAACGCCAGAAGATTGGTATACCGCGCCTCCATCGGGTCGAGAAAAAGAGTCGTTTATAGCAATGATGAAGCTGCTGCATGAACGCCAGGTTAATGTCGTCGTCATTATCGATCCGCTTAATCCGTGGGCGCTAAAGAATACGGATAAATTCCAGCCGACAGATCGTTTTATCCAGCAGACGTTGAAAAAATATAACACGCCTTATTTTGATATGTACGACCAAAGCTATCAACCGGGATGGAACTGGGATCGTCTTCATCCTACTGAACTGGCATGGGTGGCCATGGACCGTTTTATTTCTGAGGCATTCAAAAAATGAAAAAAGCCATCCGACTCTTTTTCCTTTATCTGTTTCTGCTGGTAACCATCGTGACATGGTCTTCAGTGGATAACAGCATGAATATCAAACTGCATTTTGAATATCAGCAATTTTAGGAGTCAGTGAATGTATACCAGTGCACCTTTCTTTGCTGTGTTGTTTGCCAGTTCGCTATTGTTTGCGGGCGTTAATCGTTTGCTGGGTAACCGATTGACCTACGCTTCACTGTTTTCTGCGTTTGCATTAATTGCTGTCTGGGGATACGTTTTCAAAAACCAGATAACCATTCCATTATTGATGTTTGCGTATTTATACGTGATTGCGGCTTTAAAAGATAAGTCGTGGCTGAAAACCTGGCAGCCGGTGACATTGAGTTTGCTGCCATTGGTTCTGGTTAAATTACATCTGAATAATCATTGGGGAATGTTAGGTCTTTCTTTCATGACTTTCAGAGCGGTGGACGTTTTACTTTATCGCAATAAGAAAGATTCCCGCAATTTCTTCCAGTACTTTAGTTACCTCTTTTTACCCTTTGTTATTCTCGCCGGGCCGATGTATCGCTGGCGAAGCTGGGTTCAGGATATCACTCAACCTAAATTTCGGCTGACAACTGCGGTGTTCCTGCAATCTATGGAACAAATCTTTTATGGCATCGTGCAGAAATTTTTGTTTGCCATGTTGATTGATAACCTGGTGATTAGCCACTGGAGCCATCGGCCTTTTACGCTGACTGTTGGCGTAGTGATGTCGCTGGCATATAGCTTCTATCTCTATTTTGATTTTGCGGGTTACAGCAATATGGCGATAGGCGCCGGGCGTTTGTTTGGGCTGAATTTACCCGCCAATTTCAATTTACCGATACTGGCAAAAAACCCGCAAGATTTCTGGCGTCGGTTCCATATTAGCTTATCGGAGTGGTTGCGAGACGTAGTCTTTATGCCGATTTATATGAATCTGATGAAGGTGGAGTTTTTCAGAAACCACAAAGTGATAGCGCAAAATATCGGTATTTTCTGCACGCTGTTTTGCATGGGAGCCTGGAATGGACTGGAGCTGAATTACGTTGTCAGCGGTGCGTTGTTTGGTGGCATATCGGTTATTCACAATATGATCCTTTGGCTGGCAAAGCGCAGCCAAAAAATGTCCACATGGTTAAAAATGCCTTTAATTGTCTTTATGGGGCGAATGTTGACGCTGGCAAGTGCAGCAGCCTCTCTTTATATTTTTAGCGGAATGTCTCCTGTATGAAGAATAATGACGAATTACAACAGCTAAGTGATTATCTACATGCTGTGTTACTTGCACCGAAAAACGCTCAGCAATTGGCGATAAGTGGCAGCGATGATAGTTTGAGCTGGCGGCAACTCGGTTGTACTGTGCTTGACTGGGCGGAACGTTTTGCTGTGCTAAAACTCGCTAAGAATGTTCCTGTGGTGCTTTATGGACATCAACAAGCAGAGTTTGCCAGCGCCATCTATAGTTGTTTATTACATCAAATCCCCTATATTCCAGTTGATAATATCTATCCGGCAGAACGCCTGAAAGAAATCTGTGAATTAGCCCGTGCGCCTTATTATTACGACGTTCAGCAAAAGGTATTTGTAGCAACCGGAGTCACGGCTCAGCAGTTGGAAGAGCAGGATTTAGCCTACATTATGTTTACTTCGGGGAGCACCGGTAAACCTAAAGGAGTGCAGATTGGTCGCGAAAGCGTCTGGAATTTCATGCAGTGGGTTCGCAATGATTTTTCTTTGCCTGCGCATCCGGTGCTGATGAATCACGCGGTATTCAGTTTTGATTTATCGTTAATTCCATTACTCGGCAATTTGGCGACTGGAGGTCATATCGTGCTTAATGCTAAAGAGGATATTACTGCGGATAACTGGCTAGCCCATTTGCAACAGCAAAAAGTCTCTGTATGGGTTTCTACTCCATCTTTCGCTTATCAAAAATTATTGCTACCAGAATTTCGTGCAGAATATCTCAGCGATCTGAAAGTTTTTGTCTTTATTGGTGAGGTGCTGAGTAAAACCCTGGTAAAACATCTGCGCCGTCTTTTCCCTGAGGCAAAAATACTCAACTCTTATGGCCCAACAGAGGCAACGATTGCCACCACAGTGATTGAGATAAGCGATGAGATCCTGCACGAAGAAGGAGATCTATTGCCTATCGGCGCGATGATGCCGCATTCAGAAATGGAAATTACCGCAGATAACGAATTAATTATCTGGGGTAAAAATGTGATGCGAGGCTATCTTGGATTACCAAAAGAGAATGCTGAAAAGCTTTTGTGGAATGAAAGTAAGCATTGGCGCGGCTACAAAAGCGGTGATTTAGGGCGCGCGGGTAAAGAGTATTTATATTGCCAGGGGCGTAACGACAGCCAGATTAAACTCAATGGCTATCGTATTGAAATTCATGAAATTGAAAGCCGATTGCTTGCGCTTTCAGGCGTCAGTGAAGCAGTGGTTTTACCGCTGACCAAAAAAGATGGTGCTGTATTACGCCTGGCTGCCTTTTGCGCTTCAAAGCTCTCGGAAAAAGAGATTAAAGCTAACCTCACGCAAATTTTACCGTCTTACATGGTGCCCTCGCAGATTGTCATCATGGATACCTTACCTCTTAACACTAACGGCAAAATTGACCGTAAATTACTCGATGTTCAGGCGCGTACCTGCTGAAGATCTAAGGGCATATATATGGAACAGAAAGTATTAGCGATATTTGAAAATGTGTTGTCCCGCAAAGTCGCGTTTAACGACGAGCTTATTGAATCCGATATTCTTGATTCAATTACTGCAGTAGATATCGTTCTGGAAGTGCAGGCAGAATTTGGCTGTGCTATTCCACCGACGGACGTTGCCAGTGTGTTGAAAACACCCGCAACGCTTGCGGCATGGATTGAAGAAAACGCCTGAGGTATAAAAAGCCCAGATTGCTGACAAAGGGTGATAAATGTGTTTTGTAGGGTGGGTAAGCGTTAGCGTCATCCACCATTTACGCCAGTGGTGTCGGATGACGCTGCGCTTATCTGACCTACGAAGAAGTTTGTCATCAGTCTCAAGCCCCGAGATTTATCGGGGCTGGATTGTGCAGATAATATTACGGTTTGCGCGCCACCAGAACGGCACGTAGCGGGGCAGGGTAGCCTTCGATAGTTTTGCTACTGTCATTCGGGTCAAGGAAATCGGCCAGCGATTCGGTCGTCAGCCAGCTAGTGCGGCGCTGTTCTTCGCTGGTGGTGTAGCAATGGTCGACAATTTTTACGTCAACAAAACCACATTTCTCCAGCCAGTTTTTCAACGCTAATGCCGATGGAATGTAATAGACGTTACGCATTTGCGCGTAGCGTTCGCCAGGCACCAGTACCGTATTTTCGTCGCCTTCTACCACCAACGTTTCCAGCACCAGTTCACCGTCTTTGGCTAACTGATTTTTCAACTGGTAAAGGTGGTCGAGCGGTGAACGGCGGTGATACAACACCCCCATCGAAAAGACGGTATCAAAGATGTTCAGCTCTGGCAGTTGCTCAATGCCAAGTGGCAGGACATGCGCGCGTTGGTCATTACCCAGCAGCTTACGCACCGCTTCGAACTGGCAAACGAACAGTTGCATTGGGTCGATACCCACAGCCAGATGCGCGCCCGCGCCAATCATGCGCCACAGGTGATAACCGCTCCCGCAGCCGACATCCAGAATCGTGCGCCCGGTAAGTGGAGAAATGTGTGGCAAAACACGATCCCACTTCAGGTCTGAACGCCATTCGGTGTCGATGTCCACGCCATACAGCGAATATGGCCCTTTGCGCCATGGCATCAGGTTGCGTAGCAGTTTTTCAATACCCAGACGCTGACCATCGCTGAGCGGTGCCTCAGATTCTGCCGTTACGCTGTGCAATAAATCCAGGCGATATGGCGCTAGTTCAGGCAGGTATTCAACGGTGTTGTACCAGTGTTTGAATTGACCGTGCAGGTTCTCGCGCTGCCAGGTGGCAATTTGCGCCGGCAGTGTTTCCAGCCACGGGGCCAGCGGGCTTTTTGCGATAAGCTGATAAAAATTACCAAAGTCGATCATGCAGGCGTTCCTGATTTCAGTGCAACCAAAGAGCCAAAATTAAAGCACTGGAACCATAATTCTGCGTGGTCAAATCCGGCTTGTTTGAGGCGTTTTTTATGTGTTTCGACAGAGTCGGTGAGCATCACGTTTTCCAGCATGCTGCGCTTTTGGCTGATTTCCAGCTCGCTGTAGCCGTTCGCACGTTTAAAATCGTGGTGCATATTGAACAGCAATTCGCCGACTTCGCCATCTTCAAAACTGAATTTTTCCGACAGCACTAACGCGCCGCCAGGGTTCAGCCCCTGATAGATTTTTTCCAGCAGCAGTTTGCGGTCATCGGGTTCAAGAAATTGCAGGGTGAAATTCAGCACCACCATCGAGGCATTTTCGATAACGATATCGCGGATATCACCTTCGATGACCTCGACCGGAGTTTGCGCTTTGAAGGCGTCAAGATGACGGCGGCAGCGCTCGACCATAGCAGGGGAGTTATCTACCGCGATAATTTTGCAGTTGTCGTGCTGGATGTTACGACGCACCGATAACGTTGCCGCGCCAAGTGAACAGCCAAGATCGTAAACCTGGCTACCCGGTGCCACAAAGCGCTCCGCCAGCATGCCAATCATCGAAATGATATTCGAGTAGCCTGGTACCGAACGTTGAATCATATCGGGGAACACTTCAGCTACGCGTTCGTCAAAGGTCCAGTCACCTAATTTGGCGATCGGGGCGGAAAACAAGGTATCGCGGTCAGACATAATGTTAAATCCGGAAATTCGAAATTTCGAAAGGGGCATATTTTGCGTTAATGCAGCGAGAAAACCAACTCCCATGGCATATACCACAGGTTAGCCAGCACCATCAGGATCAATGAAGCCCAGGTGGCGCTCATGCCGGAACGACGCCAGCGGATTAAACGGTGGTGAAAACCGTGCGCATGCATCAGGCGGCCAACAATCAGCAGCAACCCACTAACATGCACCATCCAGGTTTCAGCGCCGTTCATTTCCATCAATAATAAAAGCAGTAATGCGACAGGAATATATTCCACTGCATTACCGTGAATACGAATCGCACTCTGAAGTTCGCTAAAGCCACCATCACCATAAGAGACCCGGTATTGCGAACGCATACGGACAACATCAAACGAGAACTTAATCAGCAACAAAGCACCCAAAACGGCGTAGAGCGCGCTTACCATACTCACATCCTTTAGAGATAGTTCCAGCACTGCATATAATAGCAGTGCAACCTATAAGCTGTCGCTACCCCTAAAATAGGGAGTTTTGCTTAGGAATGGCAGGCTCATTGCCCAAATCGGGAAGAGCCTGCTGCAATCCGCGCCATAGTGTATGGACTAAATCCTGGACTTGCCCAATGTCAGGCGTATGCAGGAACAGGTAAGGCGTGGCGTTTTGTTGCCATTTTGGCAAGGTTTTAAGCCAAACGTCGAAAAGCGCCTGATTTTGCACCATATCGTCGCTGCCGATAAAGCGCACCATCGGGTGATGTGCGGTGACGACGGCATGAACCGGTACTTTGGGTTTTTTACGCTGGGCTTCGTGCATCGCTTCGTTGTTGGCGATAGCGCTGTGCACCGGACGGCTATCCAGAATAACCCGGTTAACACCACGCAGATGCAAACCCCGATTAAATGCTTGCTCATCGGCACTCTTATCGAAGAAAGAAGGGTGGCGAACTTCGACGCCGTAGGTGAATTCTTTTGGCAAAGCGTCGAGGAAATTCCACAGCGCAGGTAAGTCGGCAGGGGAAAATTTTGCGGGAAGTTGCAGCCAGTATTGCCCGATGCGCTGTACCAGTGGAGACAGGCGTTCAAGAAATTCGGCGGTCAAATCTCCGCACTGACGAAGCGCGGCGTTATGGGAAATGGTGGCCGGGAATTTAAAGCAAAAGCGGAAGTTGTCGTCGGTCATCTCGCGCCAACGAAGTACCGTCTCCGCTTTAGGCAAGGCGTACAGCGTGGTATTGCCTTCCACACAATTGAAGTGGCGAGCATAATCTTCCAGAGAAGTTATACCAAGACGCCCCCATTTAGGGTGCGACCATTGGGGAAGGCCGATATAAATCACAGTGCAGCGAGGATTTCGTCAGTGCTGCGTACGCGCCCAATGCGCGGGAAGATATTCGTCATGCTGCCTTGATGTTGTTCGCTGCTTGCAGCACTGCACGCATCTTCAGCAATCACCAGGTTGAAGCCCAATTCCCATGCGTTACGGGCAGTAGATTCCACACCGATGTTGGTGGAAATCCCACATAGCACGATGGTGTCGATGCCACGACGGCGTAACTGAAGCTCCAGATCGGTGCCGTAGAAGGCTCCCCACTGGCGTTTAGTGACTTCAATGTCGCTGTCTTTTTTGCCCAGCGCTTGCGGGTAAAGCCACCAGTTTTCCGGCAACGCATGAGCGCCTGCCTGTGCATCAACCGGTTGTTTGAGTGCTTCGGCAAAGTCTTTAGACCAGCCAACACGCACCATAATAACCGGGGCGTTATTCTCGCGGAATTTTTCAGCCAGCCTGGCTGAACGAGCCACCACATCCTGTGCGCTGTGCGGGCCGCCTGCAAATGGCAAAATGCCTTCCTGCAAATCAATAACGACCAGTGCGGTTTTGGAAGTATTCAGTTCTAACATTCGGTGACTCCGGTTCAAAATTGAATTATCTCGCAACACATTACGACGGAACATATGTTCGACAGTTTACAAATTTTGTTAATTTTTGTGAGAATAGGCCAAACAAGGCGCATTGAAACGCGTCAGTTCTTATCGCGGGCCAATATTTCCAGTATAATAGCCCCCTTTTTTCAACTATATCTGACATACAAAAATAGTGGCCACCGGTGCAGGTTGCACACAGTGAGCGGCTAATTTAAGGGATATCTCATGCGTACAGTATATTGCGGGCAGCTCAATCAATCCCATGTGGGACAACAAGTAACACTGTGTGGTTGGGTCAATCGTCGTCGTGACCTCGGTAGCCTTATCTTTATTGATATGCGCGATCGCGAAGGCATCGTGCAGGTGTTTTTCGACCCGGACCGTCAGGACGCGTTCCAGCTTGCTTCCGAACTGCGTAATGAGTTCTGCATTCAAATCACCGGCACCGTTCGCCCGCGTGATGAAAAAAACATCAACAAAGATATGGCAACCGGCGCGGTGGAAGTGTTCGCTACCGACCTGACCATTATCAACCGCTCTGAAGCGTTGCCGCTGGACTCCAACCACGTCAACACCGAAGAAGCGCGTTTGAAATTCCGTTACCTGGATTTACGCCGCCCTGAAATGGCGAACCGCCTGAAAACCCGTGCGAAAATCACCAGTTTCGTGCGCCGTTTTATGGATGACCACGGTTTCCTGGATATCGAAACCCCAATGCTGACCAAAGCCACGCCAGAAGGCGCGCGTGACTACCTGGTGCCGAGCCGTGTTCACAAAGGTAAATTCTACGCATTGCCGCAGTCCCCACAGTTGTTCAAACAGCTGCTGATGATGTCTGGCTTTGACCGTTACTATCAAATCGTTAAATGCTTCCGTGACGAAGACTTGCGTGCTGACCGTCAGCCTGAATTTACTCAGATCGACGTTGAAACCTCCTTCATGTCTGCTCCGCAAGTGCGTGAAGTGATGGAAAAACTGGTGCGTGAACTGTGGTTAGATGTGAAAAACGTCGACCTGGGCGATTTCCCAATCATGACTTTCGCTGAAGCTGAGCGTCGTTACGGTTCTGATAAACCAGACCTGCGTAACCCGATGGAGCTGGTGGACGTTGCTGACCTGCTTAAAGACGTTGAGTTTAAAGTGTTCGCCGGCCCGGCAAATGATGCTAAAGGCCGCGTTGCAGCACTGCGAGTGCCAGGTGGCGCACAGTTAAGCCGTAAACAGATTGACGATTACGGCAAGTTCATTGAGATTTACGGCGCGAAAGGTCTGGCTTACATCAAAGTGACCGAGCGTGCTAAAGGCATCGAGGGGATCACCAGCCCGGTCGCTAAATTCCTGAACGCAGAAATCGTTGAAGCTATTCTGGCCCGTACCGGTGCGCAAGATGGCGATATGATTTTCTTCGGTGCGGACAATAAGAAAGTGGTTGCTGACGCGCTTGGTGCACTGCGTCTGAAAATCGGTAAAGATCTGAGTATCACCGATGATAAAGCGTGGGCACCGCTGTGGGTTATTGACTTCCCAATGTTTGAAGACAATGGCGAAGGCGGCCTGACCGCGATGCACCACCCGTTCACTGCACCAAAAGATATGTCCCCAGAGCAACTGGCGGCAGATCCGGAAGCTGCTGTTGCGAACGCATACGACATGGTGATTAACGGTTACGAAGTGGGCGGCGGTTCCGTGCGTATCCACAACGGCCAGATGCAGCAGACCGTGTTCGGCATTCTGGGTATCGCCGAAGAAGACCAGCGCGAGAAGTTCGGCTTCCTGCTCGATGCCCTGAAATACGGTACACCACCGCACGCAGGCCTGGCATTTGGTCTGGACCGTCTGACCATGCTGTTGACCGGCACCGACAACATCCGTGATGTTATCGCGTTCCCGAAAACCACCGCAGCAGCGTGTCTGATGACTGAAGCCCCAAGCTTCGCCAACCCAACAGCGCTGGCTGAACTGGGTGTCGCGGTGATTAAAAAGGCTGAGAAAGAATAATGGGCTATAAGCATCCCGTTTCGGTATTAGTGGTGATTTTTGCACAAGACACCGGGCGGGTGCTGATGCTACAGCGGCGCGATGATCCTGATTTCTGGCAGTCGGTTACCGGCAGCCTGGAAGAAGGGGAAATTGCGCTGCATGCCGCACAGCGTGAAGTAAAGGAAGAGGTTGATATCGACGTTGTTTCAGAACAACTGGCTTTGATTGACTGCCAACGCTGTGTGGAGTTTGAAATTTTTACACATTTGCGTCATCGCTATGCTCCGGGAATTACGCGCAATACGGAATATTGGTTCTGCCTTGCGCTGCCTCACGAACGCCAGATAACCATTTCGGAACATCTGGCCTGGGAATGGACGGACGCACATGCTGCGGCGGCTATGACAAAGTCGTGGAGCAACCGGCAAGCGATTGAAGAGTTTGTAATTAATGCCGCCTGAAAAAGGCGCTTTTGGAGATAGTTATGGCAGGTCATAGTAAATGGGCCAACACAAAGCACCGCAAAGCTGCGCAGGATTCCAAACGCGGTAAAATTTTCACCAAAATTATCCGTGAGCTGGTAACTGCAGCCCGTTTGGGCGGTGGTGATCCGGGTTCTAACCCGCGTCTGCGTGCAGCGATTGATAAAGCGTTGTCTAACAACATGACGCGTGACACCTTAAACCGCGCGATTGCACGTGGTGTGGGCGGCGATGAAGACGCGAACATGGAAACCATCATTTATGAAGGTTACGGTCCTGGCGGTTCAGCTGTAATGGTTGAATGCCTGAGTGACAACCGTAACCGTACCGTGGCAGAAGTACGCCACGCGTTCAACAAATGCGGTGGTAACCTGGGAACTGATGGCTCCGTAGCCTATCTGTTCACCAAAAAAGGCGTTATCTCTTATGCTCCTGGCAAAGATGAAGACACCGTAATGGAAGCCGCGCTTGAAGCGGGTGCCGAAGACGTCGTTTCTTATGACGACGGTGCTATCGACGTGTTCACCGCCTGGGAAGACATGGGCGCTGTCCGCGATGCACTGGAAGCAGCAGGTCTGAAAGCTGATGAAGCCGAAGTTTCTATGATCCCATCCACTAAAGCGGATATGGATGCAGAAACCGCACCGAAACTGATGCGCCTTATCGATATGTTGGAAGACTGCGATGACGTGCAAGAGGTTTATCACAACGGTGAGATCTCTGACGAGGTTGCGGCAACCCTGTAATGGTGTTGTCTGAAACCTTACAGCTGTTTATGAGGGACGCGTGATGGCGATTATTCTCGGCATCGACCCGGGGTCACGCGTTACCGGTTATGGCGTTATACGCCAGACTGGCCGGCAGCTAACCTATTTAGGCAGCGGCTGTATTCGTACTCAGGTGACCGACTTACCCTCGCGTTTGAAACTCATCTACGCGGGGGTGAGCGAAATCATTACCCAGTTCCAGCCAGAGTATTTCGCTATTGAATCAGTGTTTATGGCGAAGAATGCCGACTCTGCTTTAAAGCTCGGACAGGCACGAGGTGCTGCGATTGTTGCGGCGGTAAACCATGAGCTTCCGGTGTTTGAATATGCCGCCCGTCAGGTAAAACAGACGGTAGTGGGTATCGGCAGTGCGGAGAAAAGCCAGGTGCAGCATATGGTACGCACTTTGCTCAAACTCTCTGCTAACCCACAAGCGGATGCGGCCGATGCACTGGCAATTGCCATTACGCATTGCCATGTGACGCAGAACTCGATGCAGATGAGTGATACACGGCTTAATCTGGCACGGGGACGATTAAAATAAATAAGGCTGGATATCTATCCAGCCTTTTTAATATGATAAGCAAAATTTTTGGCATAAACGCTAAACGCAGGAGCATATCGTGATTGGTCGACTCAGAGGCATCATCCTTGAAAAACAACCGCCGCTGGTACTTATGGAAGTCGGTGGCGTAGGGTATGAAGTCCACATGCCGATGACTTGCTTCTACGAATTACCGGATATCGGTAAAGAAGCGGTGGTATTCACTCAGTTCGTGGTGCGTGAAGACGCGCAGTTGCTCTACGGTTTCAACAACAAACAAGAACGTACCTTGTTCCGTGAGCTCATCAAAGTGAATGGCGTTGGCCCTAAGCTGGCGCTGGCCATCCTCTCCGGTATGTCTGCACAACAATTTGTGAATGCCGTAGAGCGTGAAGAAATTGGTTCATTGGTCAAATTGCCAGGCGTAGGTAAAAAGACCGCTGAGCGCTTGATTGTTGAAATGAAAGACCGCTTCAAAGGTATGCACGGCGACCTGTTTACTCCGGCGTCTGATCTGGTGCTCACCGCTCCGGAAAGTGGCGTGGCTGACGACGCAGAAGCAGAAGCGGTTGCGGCACTAGTATCACTGGGCTATAAACCACAAGAAGCCAGCCGTATGATTAGCAAAGTAGGGCGTGCCGGTGCTGATTGTGAAACGCTGATCCGCGAAGCACTCCGCGCAGCACTTTGAAGCCCCTGAGGTAGATGAAGGATGATTGAAGCAGACCGTCTGGTATCGCCAGACACCATCACCCCTGATGAGTTAATTGACCGAGCCATTCGCCCGCGTTTTCTGGCGGATTATGTCGGCCAGCCGCAGGTTACATCGCAAATGGAGATCTTCATCCAGGCGGCAAAACTGCGTGGGGATGCGCTTGATCATCTGTTAATTTTCGGCCCACCAGGTTTGGGTAAAACCACGCTGGCTAACATTGTTGCCAACGAGATGGGCGTTAACCTGCGAACCACTTCCGGCCCCGTACTGGAAAAGGCAGGTGACCTGGCAGCGATGCTGACCAACCTCGAACCGCATGATGTTTTGTTCATTGATGAAATCCACCGCCTTTCACCGGTTGTTGAAGAAGTACTGTATCCGGCGATGGAAGATTACCAGCTCGATATTATGATTGGTGAAGGCCCGGCGGCGCGTTCAATCAAAATTGATTTACCCCCGTTTACCCTGATTGGCGCGACAACTCGAGCGGGTTCTTTGACTTCGCCACTGCGTGACCGTTTCGGCATTGTGCAGCGCCTCGAGTTTTATCAGGTTGCCGATTTGCAGCACATTGTTGGCCGCAGTGCCAGCGTGCTGGGGCTTGAGATGAGCGAAGAGGGCGCGCTGGAAGTGGCGCGTCGTGCGCGTGGTACACCGCGTATTGCTAACCGTTTATTGCGTCGTGTGCGTGACTTTTCGGAAGTACGGCACGATGGCACCATTAATGGTGACATCGCTTCGCAAGCGCTGGATATGCTGAATGTTGATACCGAAGGCTTTGACTATATGGACCGCAAGCTATTGTTAGCGGTAATAGACAAATTCCTTGGCGGCCCGGTCGGGCTGGACAACCTCGCGGCAGCAATTGGTGAGGAACGGGAAACGATTGAAGATGTACTCGAACCCTTCCTGATTCAGCAGGGCTTCTTGCAACGTACGCCGCGCGGGCGAATGGCAACGCCAAGAGCCTGGACTCATTTTGGGATTGTGCCAACCGCACAGCCTTGAATGATCTATACCCTAAATAATTCGAGTTGCAGTTAGGCGGCAAGGGAGTGAATCCCCAGGAGCTTACTTCAGTAAGTGACTGGGGTGAAGAAGTGCAGCCAACACCCCTGCAGCTTGAAGTATGACGGGTATAAAAAGCTGCTCATCTATTGTTGATAACCCCGGCTTTAGTCGGGGTTGTTTTTAACTACGGTCGTTTGTAGATAATCCTATCTAAAGTACTCGGTTGGTATTACTGGAATGTGTAACATATCGAACCGTTTTCAATCAGAATCGTTCTGACGCTGTTGCTGCGGTAAAGTCTGAACAGGCAGCAATATGATATCAACAGGGCTTCTCCCGATGCTAATGAACGGTCAGGTCACTGTGAAATGAGTTTCATAGGCTTTTACGAGACAGATTCCAGTTTGTGAAATTGTCTTAATTATCATAGAGAAAAACTCTAGTCGTCGGTAATAGTTAGCGGTATCTTTCCTGCGCACCTGCAAAATCAGGCGTCGGGATTGGAACCTCTGGTGGTGGAAGTTAAATCTTCTTATCGGAGGTTGCCAAATGGCTACGACCTCAACCCAGACTCACCCATCATCAACGCTTTCTAAAACCCATCGCCGCTACACCGTCAGCTACGTGCCTGCTCAGGGAATTCACGATACGCCTTCAATACCTCTTCCTGGAGAATGGCTGGCAGAAGCCGGGCCGTGAAGTTGTTGTACATTTTCTTTGGTGTGTAATGACATCAACGTTACGCAAGCTGTATACTTATTACCCACAAACATCTATGAGGAAGATATCATGCCTGGTGCACAAAACATCGGTGTTAAGCGTGAAACGTTAAATTTGCGTATTAAGTCCACCGAGCGCGACCTGATCGACCGTGCAGCAAAAGTCAGAGGGAAAAATCGTACTGATTTTGTTCTGGATGCTGCTCGGGCAGCGGCTGAAGAAACGCTGCTTGAACAGCGTATTATTATGGTGGACCCCGAAGCTTATCAGGAGTTTCTTGCTCGCCTTGATCAGGCGCCGGAATCCAATGCGGCACTGCGTAAAACCATGCAGACAATCGCACCCTGGAATCATAAAAAATGATTGCCGCTCCTGAACCTCTACGCGCTGAACATGTTGTTAGCCAGTTTTGTTGCGGAGTGGAGTCTATGGATAGCTGGCTCAGACAGCGGGCGATGAAAAATCAGTTAACCGGTGCATCCCGTACTTTCGTTTGTTGTGATGAAGCAAGGGTGCTGGCTTACTATTCACTGGCATCAAGTGCGGTTGCACCGAACTCAGCGCCAGGTCGCTTTCGTCGTAATATGCCTGACCCGATCCCGGTAGTAATATTGGGGCGTCTGGCAGTTGATAAATCGTTACACGGGAAGGGCATCGGCAGGGCGCTGGTGCGTGATGCCGGACTACGGGTCATTCAGACAGCAGAAACGATTGGTATCCGTGGGATGCTGGTTCACGCTCTCTCTGAGGAAGCCAGGGATTTTTATTTACGCGTCGGGTTTGAACCCTCACCAGTAGAACCGATGACGTTGATGATCACTACTGGAGATTTAGTCGCCGCTCTTTGAACTGAGCGCCAAAGAGCGACTCAACTGTTCTTGTCACCCGAACTATTGCCAGCAGTCCGGGTGCTAAATAATGGTTTATGCAGCCTGCTTTTTCGCCATACTCAGCACAAACAACACCGCCGAACTCAATACCACTGATGGCCCTGCGGGCGTGTCATAGAATGCTGAGAACGTCAGCCCACCCGTCACGGAAAGCATACCGATAATCACCGCGAAACCTGCCATCTGCTCAGGCGTGCGCGCAAAACGACGTGCGGTTGCCGCAGGAATAATCAGCAGCGAAGTGATAATCAGCGCACCAACAAATTTCATTGCAACGCCAATCGTCAGGGCTGTCACCAGCATCAACAGCATCTTCACTCGTTGCAGGTTAACCCCATCTACATGGGCGAGATCCGGGCTAATAGTCATCGACAACAAGTTGCGCCATTGCCAAAGCAGAACGCCGACGACCACCGCAACGCCCAACGCAATTGAGATAATGTCTGGCATGGTGACTGAAAGCAGGTCGCCAAACAGATAGGCCATCAAATCGACACGGACGTTAGACATCAAACTCACGACCACCAGACCCAGCGACAAAGCACTGTGTGCCAGGATACCTAAGAGGGTATCTAATGCCAGATGTGGGCGTTTCTCGAGCCAGACCAGGCCGAAAGCCAGCATTAACGTAACGGCGATCACCGCATAAAACGGATTTACATTGAGCAATAAGCCAAAGGCCACGCCTAATAAAGAAGCGTGGGCGAGGGTATCGCCAAAGTAAGACATTCTACGCCAGACAACAAACGAACCAAGCGGGCCAGCAGCGCACGCCAGCAGGATCCCGGCAAGCCAGCCGGGTAACAACAATTCAATCATGACTGGCCATTCCCTCTGCGCAGAACGATACGTCCGGTAAGATCGTGACGGTGATTATGGTGGTGACGATAAATGCCTAACTGCTCCGCACCACGCTGGCCGAACATCGAAATGAATTCCGGGTGCATCGACACCACTTCTGGCGTACCGGAGCAGCAAATGTGGTGGTTAAGGCACAGCACATCATCAGTTTTTGCCATCACTAGATGCAGGTCGTGGGAAACCATCAACACCGCGCAATCCAATTCGTGGCGCAGTTGATCAATCAGGTTATACAGTGCCAATTGGCCATTCACATCAACACCTTGCGTAGGCTCATCAAGCACCAGCAATTGCGGTTGATTGAGCAGCGCGCGTGCCAACAGGACGCGTTGGTTTTCACCGCCGGAAAGCTTTTGCATCGGGGCTTCAATCAGATGAGCGGCTTGAACGCGTTTAAGCGCTGGCAGAATATCCGCTTTTTTCACGCCAGGGCGCAGGCGCATAAAACGACTTACCGTGAGCGGCAGGGTGGCATCCAGATGCAGTTTTTGCGGCACATAACCAATACGCAGGTCGCGGTCGCGCTTGATAACTCCTTCGTCAGGTGCTACCAGCCCAAGAACCACACGCACCAGCGTTGATTTTCCAGCGCCATTTGGCCCGAGCAGCGTCAAAATTCGGCCTGGCTTGAGGTCGAGTGAAATATCAGACAGCACACGGCGTTGTCCGAAAGAAACAGAAATATTTTCCAGTGATACCAGATTTGTCATGACAATTTCAGGGGTTGCAGAAGTTAGCGAATGTTATAATATCACACATCTCTGATTCATAACGATGATAAGTCGCATTATGTTACATAAAAACTCATTTCTTTGCGCAGCTTTAACAACTGCTTTTATGGCTACCGCAGCCGTGCCCGCACAGGCCGCCGTGGTTGCCTCTATCAAGCCATTAGGTTTTATTGCCGCAGCGATCGCTGACGGCGTGACACCGACAGAGGTTTTACTGCCAGATGGCGCTTCTGAGCATGATTATGCACTTCGCCCATCGGATGTAAAACGCTTACAAAGCGCGGACTTAGTGGTGTGGGTTGGCCCAGAAATGGAAGCCTTCATGCAGAAGTCGGTTAATCAATTAGCTGAACAAAAACAAGTGCAATTGGCTGTATTGCCGGGTGTGAAACCGTTGCTCATGAAAGGCGGTGACGACGATGACCATGGTCATGAAGGACATGACAATTCAGCCGAAAATAGTGATGTAGATCACCATCATGGTGAATACAACATGCATATTTGGCTTTCACCAGAGGTAGCGCGGCTGTCGGCGGTTGCAATCCACGATAAATTAGTGGAACTTATGCCCCAAAATAGAGCCAAACTTGACGCCAACTTGCAATCTTTCGAGTTAGGATTAGCCAACATCGACAAGCAAGTGGCTAACGTGCTCGCACCGCTCAGAGGTGAAGGGTATTTCGTTTTTCACGACGCTTATGGCTACTTTGAAAAACACTACGGTCTAACACCTCTTGGTCATTTTACCGTGAACCCTGAAATCCAGCCCGGTGCGCAGCGTTTACATGACATCAGAACACAGTTGGTTGAGCAAAAAGCCGTGTGCGTATTTGCTGAACCACAATTCAGGCCAGCCGTGATCAATGCCGTAGCCCGTGGTACTAACGTCCGTTCCGGAACGCTGGACCCACTGGGGATTGAGGTTAAGCTCGGCAAAGACAGCTATATGCAGTTTTTGAACGGGCTTGCGAACCAGTATGCGAGCTGCCTGAAAGGAGATTAACGAGGAAGTGAATACGTGCAACAGATAGCCCGCTCTGTCGCCCTGGCATTCGACAATTTGTCCCGGCCCCACCGCGTTATGCTGGGGTCGCTTACAGTTCTTACACTTGCGGTCGCTGTTTGGCGACCGTACGTCTATCATCCTGAAGCCAGCCCTGTTATCAAAACCATTGAGCTTGAGAAAAACGAGATCCGTTCGTTGCTTCCTGAGGCCAGTGAACCTTTAGACCAGTCTCCAGACGCTGAAGACGACACCATTCCGCAAGATGAACTGGATGATAAAACCGCCGGTGAAGCTGGGGTTCATGAGTATGTCGTGTCTACCGGGGATACGCTTAGCAGCATCCTGAACCAGTACGGTATTGATATGGGTGATATCAGCCAGCTTGCCGCGGTTGATAAAGATCTGCGTAACCTGAAAATCGGTCAACAACTTTCCTGGACGTTAAATGCTGATGGCGAGTTACAACGCCTGACCTGGGAAATGTCGCGCCGTGAAACACGCACCTACGACCGTTCAGGTACGGCCTTTAAGCTCAGCAGCGAAATGCAGCAAGGCGAATGGGTTAACAATGTTTTGAAAGGCACGGTAGGCAGTAGTTTTGTTAGCAGCGCGAAAGATGCTGGATTAACCAGCGCTGAAATCAGCGGAGTTATCAAGGCCATGCAGTGGCAAATGGACTTCCGCAAAGTGAAAAAAGGCGATCAGTTCGCGGTGTTAATGTCTCGCGAAATGCTTGAAGGCAAACGTGAGCAAAGCCGTTTGGTTGGCGTGCGTCTACGCAGTGGCGGTAAAGATTATTACGCCATTCGTGCAGAAGACGGCAAGTTCTACGACAGAAGCGGTTCGGGTCTCGCGAAAGGCTTTATGCGCTTCCCGACGGCTAAACAGTTCCGTATTTCGTCAAACTTTAATCCTCGTCGCCTTAACCCGGTCACCGGTCGTGTTGCGCCGCACAAAGGTGTCGACTTTGCGATGCCGCAAGGTACGCCAGTGTTGGCTGTCGGTGATGGTGAAGTGGTGATGGCAAAACGTAGCGGTGCGGCAGGTTACTTCGTGGCTATTCGCCACGGGCGTTCATATACCACCCGCTACATGCACTTGAAGAAACTGTTAGTGAAGCCAGGTCAGAAAGTGAAACGCGGCGATCGTGTAGCACTGTCAGGGAATACCGGGCGCTCTACGGGGCCGCATTTGCATTATGAAGTGTGGGTTAACCAACAAGCGGTGAATCCGTTGACCGCGAAACTGCCACGTACCGAAGGGCTGACAGGCTCCGATCGTAACGAATATCTGGCTCAGGTTCGTGAAGTCACTCCACAGCTCAGTTTCAATTAATCCAGTGCTGTGAATAAAGCCGGTTCCCAGTAACCGGCTTTTTCTTTGTCTGAAAGGCATTACCCCGCTAAGATACTGATAAATTCATGTCATCAATGATTTGATGCTGTACTGAGAATATGAATGGAAAAAACTAAAAAAAGTCACAGTGAGTTCATTCCTGAATTTCAAAAGGCCTTCTTGCACCCGAAATTTTGGGGCGCCTGGCTAGGCGTTGGCGCTTTCGCTGGTATTGCGATGTTACCGCCGTCAATACGCGATCCTCTGCTGGGTAAAGTTGGGCGTATAGCCGGGCGCTTTGGTAAAAGTGCCCGCCGTCGCGCACAAATTAACTTGCTGTATTGCTTCCCGGAGATGCCGGAAGCCTCGCGCGAAGCTGTCATCGACGAGATGTTTGCTACTGCTCCTCAAGCGATGGTGATGATGGCTGAGTTGGCGATCAAGGACCCGCAAAAGGTCATGCAGCGTGTTGACTGGCATGGCAAAGAGATTATCGACGAGTTAAAGCAGCGGGAAGAAAATGTGATTTTCCTGGTGCCGCACGGATGGGGCGTGGATATTCCGGCGATGTTGTTGGCGTCGCAGGGGCAAAAAATGGCCGCCATGTTCCATAACCAGGGTAACCCATTATTTGACTACATGTGGAATACCGTGCGTCGCCGTTTCGGTGGCCGGTTACATGCGCGTAATGACGGGATTAAACCGTTTATCAGCTCTGTGCGTCAGGGGTATTGGGGATATTATTTGCCTGACCAGGACCATGGTGCTGAGCATAGTGAGTTCGTCGATTTCTTCGGCACCTATAAAGCGACATTACCGGCAATTGGCCGCTTGATGAAAGTAGCACGTGCGCGCGTTGTGCCATTGTTCCCGGTGTACAACAGCAAAACTCACCGCTTAGACATTCATATTCGTCCTCCGATGGACGATTTAGTTGATGCGGATGACAACACCATTGCTCGCCGAATGAATGAAGAAGTCGAAATTCTGGTGGGGCCGAATCTTGAACAATACACCTGGATTTTAAAATTGCTCAAAACCCGCAAGGAAGGGGAAACAGAACCCTACCGTCGCAAAGAGTTATATCCGAAGAAATAAGAAAGGGGCCAATTTGGCCCCTTTGTCATACAGCGATTGAATTACTCAACGCACAGAATGCGCGTCGTGTTGGTGGTACCAATGGTACTCATCACGTCGCCCTGGGTCACGATAACCAAATCACCGGAAATCAGGTAGCCTTTGTCACGCAGCAAATTCACTGCATCATTTGCAGCAGCAACACCGTCGCTTGGGCTATCGAAATGTACAGGCGTCACACCACGGTACAAAGAGGTGAGGTTCAGCGTACGCTCATGACGGGACATGGCGAAAATTGGCAAACCAGAGCTGATACGGGAAGTCATCAGCGCGGTGCGGCCTGATTCGGTCATGGTGATGATGGCGGTAACACCTTTAAGGTGGTTTGCCGCATACATTGCCGACATCGCAATCGCTTCTTCAACGTTGTCGAACTGCACGTCCAGACGGTGTTTAGAGACGTTGATGCTTGGGATTTTTTCTGCACCCAGGCAAACACGCGCCATTGCAGCAACCGTTTCAGCCGGGTATTGACCCGCAGCGGTTTCTGCAGAAAGCATCACCGCATCGGTACCATCAAGAACGGCGTTCGCCACGTCCATGACTTCGGCACGAGTTGGCATTGGGTTGGTAATCATTGACTCCATCATCTGAGTCGCAGTGATCACCGCACGGTTCAGTTTACGTGCGCGGCGAATCAGGGTTTTCTGAATACCGACCAGCTCAGGGTCACCGATTTCAACGCCCAGGTCGCCACGGGCAACCATAACCACGTCAGAAGCCAGGATAACGTCATCCATTGCCGCTTCGTCGCATACCGCTTCAGCACGCTCAACTTTTGCGACAATCTTCGCGTCACAGCCTGCTTCGCGCGCCAGGCGGCGAGCGTAGTTCAGATCTTCACCACAACGTGGGAAGGAAACCGCCAGATAATCGACACCGATTTTCGCTGCAGTGATGATGTCAGCTTTGTCTTTATCGGTCAGCGCTTCGGCTGACAGGCCGCCACCCAGTTTGTTGATGCCTTTATTATTCGACAGCGGGCCGCCTACGGTGACTTCGGTGAACACTTTCATACCCTGAACTTCGAGTACTTTTAGCTGAACACGGCCATCATCGAGCAGCAGGATGTCACCGGTGACCACGTCAGCGGGCAGACCTTTATAATCGATACCGACTTTTTCTTTATCGCCTTCACCTTTACCCAGGTTGGCATCCAGTAAGAATTTGTCGCCGATATTGAGGAAAACTTTACCTTCTTTAAAGGTAGAGACACGAATTTTTGGCCCTTGCAAATCGCCCAGAATAGCGACATGACGACCCAGTTTCGCGGCAATTTCACGAACTTTATCAGCACGGATCTGATGATCTTCTGCAGTACCGTGGGAGAAGTTCATACGCACCACGTTTGCGCCGGCTGCGATAATCTTTTCCAGATTATTGTCGCGATCGGTTGCCGGGCCTAAAGTGGTAACGATTTTGGTTCTACGTAGCCGTCTGGACATGTATTACTCCGTTGACTGAAACAACTTTGGTGTTGTGTTAACAAAAGATTCGGTAAATCGGAATGCGTTGAAAAACGCAATGTAACAACTTAACCGAATGACCTAAAAAGTTACAGCTTTGTTATATCTGTCTTACTTCGAGCTGCGGGAGTGCTGGCTGCAACTCAAACGATTTAAGCAGACTAATTTTGTTTTACTGGCTATCGCCAGAAACGAATAGCTCCTTATCAAAACGCGATTCTTTGAGCGCTTCTTTGACTCGCTTCAAGTTATCTCTGAATTTCGCGCCACGACGTAAAGTAAAACCGGTTGCCAGTACATCAATCACCGTTAATTGCGCGAGGCGAGAAACCATAGGCATATAAATGTCGGTATCTTCCGGCACGTCCAGCAGTAAAGAGAGGGTGGCTTCGCGAGCCAGTGGTGAGCCTTCAGAGGTAATGGCCAGCACAATGGCGTCGTTTTCACGCGCTAATTGCGCCAGTTCAACGAGATTTTTGGTGCGTCCGGTATGCGAGATAAGCACGACAACATCTTCTTCACTGCAATTCATGCAGCTCATACGCTGTAACACCACATCGTCAGAATAGATAACTGGCACGTTAAAACGGAAGAATTTGTTCATCGCATCATGTGCGACCGCGGCCGAGGAACCCAAACCAAAGAAGGCAATTTTCTTCGCCTGCGTGAGTAAATCTACTGCGCGATTAACGGCAGCCATATCCAGTGATTGCCTGACCTGGTCAAGACTTGCCATCGCTGATTCAAAGATTTTGCCGGTATAAGCTTCTACACTGTCATCTTCGTCAACATTCCGGTTTACATAAGGAGTGCCATTCGCCAGACTTTGCGCTAAATGTAATTTAAAATCCGGGAAGCCTTTGGTTTCAAGACGGCGGCAAAAGCGGTTGACTGTCGGTTCGCTAACGTCAGCGCTGCGGGCGAGGGTAGCAATGCTTGAGTGAATGGCATCTTGCGGTGCGGTAAGAATCACTTCTGCGACTTTACGTTCTGATTTGCTAAGGTGTTCCAGTTGGGACTGGATTTTGTCCAGCATATTCATAGGTGTCCGGCACTCATGGATTTTGTCGATTTCACTAACAGGAGAAATCGCGACACGATTTAGCAAGAATATACGCTTGCCCATCATCGATTGGGCGGGAGAATAGGTGTAATGATGTTGTTTTTTTTCATTACATGATCAGCGTCTAACTTTAGACATGATATACATCAACAATAAATCGTCAGAAAATTCCACGGCACATCGCTAAAAGTGGCACTGACGGGCAAATGTTGCCCATGAATGTGATCTGATAATGGGCAAAGGTTTACCTGAATTCACTAAAAGCAGTACATTATTCTGTAATAAAATTACAAACGGGCCGGTGAATCCCCCCGGACATCCGAAACGAGGAGAATAGACATGGCGGTAACGCAGACAGCTCAGGCATGTGACCTGGTGATTTTCGGTGCAAAAGGCGACCTTGCGCGTCGGAAACTGCTGCCATCCCTGTATCAGTTGGAAAAGGCGGGGCAGATTCACCCGGACACTCGCATCCTGGGTGTAGGCCGCGCAGACTGGGATAAAGAGGCGTATACCAAAGTGGTACGCGAAGCGATCGAAACCTTTATGAAGGAAAAGATCGACGAAAGCCTGTGGGACAAATTGAGTAGCCGTCTCGATTTTTGCAACCTGGATGTTAACGATACTGCGGCGTTTACCAAACTCGGTAAGATGCTCGATCAGCAAAACCGTGTCACGATTAACTACTTTGCGATGCCACCAAGTACTTTTGGTGCCATCTGCAAAGGATTGGGTAAAGCGAAACTTAACGCTAAACCTGCTCGTGTGGTGATGGAAAAGCCACTCGGCACCTCACTGGTGACTTCTCAGCAAATCAACGATCAGGTTGGTGAGTATTTTGAAGAGTGCCAGGTTTACCGTATTGACCACTACTTAGGTAAAGAAACCGTACTGAACCTGCTGGCGTTGCGTTTTGCGAACTCCCTGTTTGCCAATAACTGGGATAACAAAACTATCGATCATGTGGAAATCACCGTAGCGGAAGAAGTCGGGATTGAAGGGCGCTGGGGTTACTTTGACCAGGCCGGTCAAATGCGCGACATGATTCAAAACCACCTGCTGCAAATCCTGTGCATGATTGCCATGTCACCACCATCCGATCTGACTGCCGACCATATCCGCGACGAGAAAGTGAAAGTTCTGCAATCCCTGCGCCGTATTGACCGTAGCAATGTGCGCGAGAAAGCGGTTCGTGGCCAGTACACGGCGGGCTTTGCACAGGGTAAAAAAGTCCCGGGTTACCTGGAAGAAGAAGGTGCCAACAAAACGAGCGGCACTGAAACCTTCGTGGCTATCCGTGTGGATATCGACAACTGGCGTTGGGCTGGCGTGCCATTCTACCTGCGTACCGGGAAACGTCTGCCGACAAAATGCTCTGAGGTCGTGGTTTACTTCAAGAGCCCTGCACTGAACCTGTTTAAAGATTCCTGGCAAGATTTGCCGCAAAACAAACTTACCATCCGTCTGCAACCGGACGAAGGTGTGGATATCCAGGTGCTCAACAAAGTGCCAGGGCTTGATCACAAGCACAACCTGCAAACCACCAAACTGGATCTGAGTTACTCCGAAACCTTTAACGAAACACATCTGGCAGATGCTTACGAGCGCCTGCTTCTGGAGACCATGCGTGGTATTCAGGCACTGTTCGTGCGTCGTGACGAAGTAGAAGAAGCGTGGAAATGGGTCGACTCCATCACTGAAGCATGGGCTGCGGACAATGACGCACCTAAGCCATATCAGGCCGGAACCTGGGGACCAGTGGCATCGGTGGCGATGATTACCCGTGATGGGCGTTCATGGAACGAATTTGAGTAATCCCCGTCATCCTTCAAGTTGCAGGGGGGTTGGCAGCACTCGCTCACCCCAGTCACTTACTAATGTAAGCTGCTGGGGATTCGGTCATTTGCCGTCTACCTGCAACTCGACTGATTTAGCGGATGGAATCGGTGTCATTGTGTAAAAATCGTGTAACAAACGATTCGTATTTTACCGGTAACATGATCTAGCGCCAAAGTGGTGAAAATTTTTTAATATAAAAGCCCTGACTGGATTCACCAGCAGGGCTTTTTTATTTACACTAGCTGAAGCGATTTTGCCCTGATGGTACGGATTGCCGCCTCATTGAGAGAAAAGAGCCGGTAACCTCGACCACCTGCCCAAAGCGACGGCAGCCACTTTAAAGAGGATCTTTTATGAATCCAATTTTGTTACGCGTAACAAAGCGCATCGTTGAACGTTCCCGCCAGACCCGTGAAACTTATCTGGCTCGCATCGAAAAAGCGAAGTCCAACACAGTCCACCGATCTGAGCTGGCGTGCGGAAATCTGGCCCACGGTTTTGCTGCTTGTCAGCCGGAAGATAAAGCTTCGCTGAAAAGTATGCTGCGTAACAACATTGCGATCATTACCTCCTACAACGACATGCTCTCTGCGCATCAACCTTATGAGTATTACCCTGATCAGATTCGTAAAGCGTTGCACTCTGTTGGTGCCGTAGGGCAGGTTGCAGGTGGTGTGCCAGCAATGTGTGATGGCGTGACTCAGGGCCAGGACGGCATGGAGCTTTCATTGCTGAGCCGCGAAATTATCGCGATGTCCACCGCTATCGGCCTGTCCCACAACATGTTCGACGGCGCGCTGTACCTGGGCGTATGCGACAAAATTGTCCCCGGTTTGACTATGGCTGCACTCTCATTTGGCCATTTACCAGCGGTGTTTGTGCCGTCAGGCCCAATGGCCAGTGGTTTGGCCAATAAAGAGAAAGTACGCATTCGCCAGCTTTATGCTGAAGGCAAAGTTGACCGTCTGGCATTGCTGGAATCTGAAGCCGCTTCTTATCATGCGCCAGGCACCTGTACTTTTTACGGCACCGCCAATACCAACCAAATGGTGGTTGAGTTTATGGGGATGCAGCTCCCGGGTTCTTCGTTTGTTCATCCGGATGCCCCTCTGCGCCATGAACTAACGGCGGCAGCGGCACGTCAGGTAACGCGCCTGACAGGAAATGGCAACGAGTGGATGCCACTCGGTAAAATGATTGACGAAAAAGTAGTGGTCAATGGCATTGTTGCGTTGTTGGCAACCGGCGGTTCTACCAACCATACGATGCACCTGGTCGCGATGGCGCGTGCAGCAGGTATCATCATTAACTGGGATGATTTCTCTGATCTTTCTGATGTGGTGCCTTTGCTGGCGCGCCTGTACCCGAACGGCCCGGCGGACATCAATCACTTCCAGGCCGCGGGCGGTGTGCCAGTGCTAATGCGCGAATTGCTCAAAGGTGGCCTGCTGCATGAAGACGTGAACACTGTTGCGGGCTTTGGTCTGCATCACTACACCATGGAACCATGGCTGGATAATGGGCAGCTTGCATGGCGTGAAGGTGCGACAACCGCACTCGATACCGATGTCATTGCAACCTTTGAAAAACCATTCTCCAAACACGGCGGCACCAAAGTGCTTAGCGGTAACCTCGGCCGTGCAGTAATGAAAACC
This sequence comes from Buttiauxella sp. JUb87, assembly GCF_004361975.1. NCBI lineage: Bacteria > Pseudomonadati > Pseudomonadota > Gammaproteobacteria > Enterobacterales > Enterobacteriaceae > Buttiauxella > Buttiauxella sp. JUb87. The sequence goes on along the minus strand of NZ_SNVY01000001.1, from coordinate 788,349 downwards.
TCTGCAGTCCCCGTAGAAAATCAAATTATCGAAGCTCCCGCCGTCATCTTTGAAAGCCAGCATGACGTTTTGCCAGCGTTTGAAGCAGGTCTGCTGGACCGTGACTGCGTGGTTGTTGTGCGCCATCAAGGGCCAAAAGCGAATGGCATGCCAGAATTACATAAACTTATGCCGCCACTTGGGGTATTATTGGACCGCTGTTTCAAAATTGCGTTAGTCACTGATGGACGACTGTCGGGTGCATCAGGTAAGGTGCCCTCAGCAATCCATGTTACGCCAGAAGCCTATGATGGTGGGTTGCTGGCGAAAGTCCGTGATGGCGATATGATTCGCGTCAATGGTCAAACGGGTGAACTGACATTGCTGGTCGATGATGCAGAGCTTGCAAAACGCACTGCATATCACCCGGACCTCAGCGCTGATCGCGTTGGAACCGGCCGTGAACTATTTAGCGCGTTACGCGAACAGTTATCTGGCGCGGAACAGGGCGCGACCTGCATTAAATTTTAAGGACCAGATGTAGCAATTGCCGCACTGGAAACGAATTATAAAGTTGGTTGAAGAGGCCTTATTAGATGAAAAACTGGAAAACTACTGCGGAACAGATCCTGAAAACAGGGCCGGTTGTCCCGGTTATTGTAATTAACAAACTGGAACACGCAGTACCAATGGCTAAAGCATTAGTTGCTGGTGGCGTGCGCGTTCTGGAAGTGACTCTGCGTACTCCATGTGCAATGGACGCGATTCGCGCTATCGCTAAAGAAGTACCAGAAGCGATTATTGGTGCGGGTACCGTTCTGAACCCAGAGCAACTGGCAGAAGTGACCGAAGCTGGCGCGCAGTTCGCTATCAGCCCGGGTCTGACTGAGCCACTGTTGAAAGCGGCAACCGAAGGCTCAATTCCATTGATTCCGGGTATCAGCACTGTTTCTGAACTGATGCTGGGTCTGGATTACGGCTTGAAAGAATTCAAATTCTTCCCGGCTGAAGCGAATGGTGGCACCAAAGCACTGCAAGCTATTGCGGGCCCATTCTCTCAGGTTCGTTTCTGCCCAACTGGCGGGATCACACCGGCTAACTACCGTGATTACCTGGCACTGAAAAGCGTTCTGTGTATCGGTGGCTCATGGTTGGTTCCGGCTGACGCACTGGAAGCAGGTGATTACGACCGTATTACTCAGCTTGCTCGTGAAGCGGTTGAAGGCGCGAAATAATACGCCATTCTTTAAGTTGTAGCTGCGTAAAACCGGTCACATAGATAACGATGTGACCGGTTTTTTTATCCTTTGACGATAACCGCTTTGGTTGCGGCAATCGCACGCGCAATCGCATCTTCCACGCTAGAACCTGTTGCCAGCGTGACACCCATACGGCGTTTACCTTCAATCTCCGGCTTACCAAACAGACGCACCTGCAAACCGGCACCTACCGCACCCGCGACGTTACCGTACTGGACGTTATCACTGGTTAATTCTGGCAGGATCACCGCAGAAGCCGCCGGGCCATACTGGCGAATATCGCCAATTGGCAAGCCGAGGAAGGCGCGGACATGTAATGCAAACTCTGACAAATCCTGAGAAATCAGCGTCACCATGCCGGTATCATGTGGACGCGGGGAAACCTCGCTGAAAATGACCTCATCGCCACAGACAAACAGCTCAACGCCAAACAACCCGAAGCCCCCCAGGGATTTCACGACTTTCTCGGCAATTTCCTGCGCGCGACAAATCGCAACATCACTCATCTTTTGTGGCTGCCACGACTCACGATAATCGCCGTCTTCCTGACGATGACCAATTGGCGCGCAGAAATGCACGCCATCGATTGCGCTGATGGTCAACAAAGTGATTTCAAAATCAAAATTCACCACCCCTTCGACAATGACGCGTCCTTTGCCTGCCCGGCCACCGAGTTGAGCGTATTCCCAGGCTTTGGCTAACTGGTCGGCATTGCGGATAAAGCTTTGCCCTTTGCCTGAAGAGCTCATTACCGGTTTAACGATGCAAGGGAAGCCAATTTCTTCGACGGCTTGCAAGAAAGCGCTTTCGCTATCGGCAAAGCGGTAGCTTGAAGTGGGCAGTTCTAACTCTTCAGCTGCCAGACGACGAATACCTTCGCGGTTCATGGTCAACTTAGTGGCTCGGGCGCACGGGACAACGTTCTGGCCTTGCTGCTCCAGTTCTACCAGCATATCCGTGGCAATGGCTTCAATTTCGGGAACGATAAAATCGGGCATTTCAGCAGCGACCAGCTTTTTAAGTTCGGCACCATCAAGCATATTAATGACATGACTACGGTGCGCGACGTGCATCGCTGGGGCATCAGCGTAGCGGTCTACGGCAATCACTTCCAGCCCCAGACGTTGACATTCAATTGCCACTTCTTTTCCTAATTCGCCTGAACCCAACAACATCACACGTGTAGCTGAAGGACGAAGCGCTGTTCCCAACATTGACATAATCTGTATACCCAAACGGAGAAAATAGACCGGCGAATTATAAACGAAAACGTTTGCGTACGCAGCGACTTTCCCGCTTGCGATGCAAGGGTAATATTATTATACTGTTTAAATAAACAGTTAAGCCGGAGCTGCAAAATGGCGGTTGAAATCAAATACGTTGTAGTACGAGAGGGGCAAGAAAAAATGTCATTTGCCAGTAAAAAGGACGCAGACGCCTATGACAAAATGCTCGACCTGGCCGAAGTGTTGAGTGACTGGCTCACTCAAAGCCCAATTGCTCTCGAAGAAGGCCAAAATGACGTGCTGGCCATGTGGATGGCAGAAAACAAAGATGTGCTTTCGACCGTACTGAAAAGCGGAAAATTGCCAGAGCTGGAAACGGCAACAGCAGCAGATGAAACGCCTGAAGTCGTTACTGAAGAAGAGGCTTCTGATGATAAAGTAGCCGAACATCCACGTAAACGCACCAAAGCCGCTTAAGTTTTATCGCGTCGGAATACCGGCGCGGTTCTTTTCTCATCTTTAGTCTTATCAGACACTTCTTGACAGCCTTTCACCTAACCTCAGTGGCTATGTTCTAAAACAAGGGTGTCTCTCATGAGTAATTGGTTACAGCAGCTTCAGTCTATGCTGGGGCAAGCGACACAGCCCGGCCAAAAATCTTCCAGGCACAATCAACCCACTCAAGATCCTCAGGGGCTGAGCAAATTACTGGTACCTGGCGCGCTGGGTGGCTTAGCGGGGTTACTGCTGGCAAGTAAATCATCGCGTAAATTACTCACTAAATACGGAACCAGCGCGCTGTTGGTTGGCGGTGGGGCAGTCGCTGGAAGCGTGATGTGGAGCAAATATAAAGATCGCGTCCGTGAAACCCATCAGGGGGAGCCGCAATTTGGGCAGCAACAATCGCCAGTTGATGTGCGGACCCAGCGTCTGGTAATGGCATTGGTCTTTGCCGCGAAAAGTGACGGCCATATCGATGACAAAGAGCGCCAGATAATCGAACAACAGTTGCGGGATGCGGGTATTGAAGAGTCAGGCCGTACGCTGATTCAACAGGCTATCGATCAACCGCTTGATCCACAGCGTTTGGTACAAGGCGTTAATAACGAAGAAGAAGCTCTGGAACTTTATTTCCTCAGCTGTGCGGCAATCGACATCGACCACTTTATGGAACGTAGCTATCTCAGTGCGTTAGGTGATGCGCTAAAAATCCCACAAGATGTGCGCGAAGGTATTGAAAAAGATATTCAGCAACAGAAACTCAATCTGCCGGGTTAACCCCGGCATTTTTCTCAAAATCCCACGTTACGCTTGCAAGGCTGTCTTAATTTGCCACCCTTACAGGGTGTTAACTCAAAAATGAAAATCGACATGCCACCAAAAGCTAAAAAAATTCCTCACACCATGTCAGTTCATGGCGATACCCGCATCGATAACTATTATTGGTTGCGCGACGACGAGCGCGCAGATGCGCAAGTACTTGATTATCTGCATCAGGAAAATGATTACGGCCATCAAGTCATGAGCACGCAACAGGCGCTACAAGAACGCTTGCTCAAAGAGATGATCGACCGTATCCCACAACGCGATGTCTCCGCGCCCTATACGCAAAATGGCTATCGTTATCGCCAGGTTTTTGAAACCGGAAATGAATACGCCATTTATCAGCGCCAGTCGGTGATGCTGGCTGAATGGGAAGAGTGGAGCACGCTGGTGGATGGTAATCGCCGTGCTGCCCACAGTGAATTTTATACGATGGGCGGGATGAGCATCACGCCTGACAATACTGTGCTGGCATTGGCGGAAGATTTTCTTTCGCGTCGCCAGTACGGTTTGCGTTTCCGCAATCTGGAAACCGGGAACTGGTACCCGGAAGTGCTGGAAAATGTCGACAGCAGTTTTGTCTGGGCGAATGATTCCGCCACGCTTTACTACGTCCGCAAGCACCCTAAAACGCTGCTGCCATATCAGGTCTGGCGACATACGGTAGGGCATCCTTCCACGTCCGACGAGTTGGTTTACGAAGAGAAGGACGAAATGTTTTATGTCAGCGTGCATAAAACGACTTCGAAGCATTTTGTCCTGATTTACCTGAGCAGCGCGACGACCAGCGAAGTGTTGTTGCTGGATGCCGAGCTGGTGGATGCGCAGCCACAAAGTTTTGCACCACGCCGTAAAGACCACGAATACACTCTCGATCACTATCAACATCATTTTTATCTGCGTTCGAATCGTGAAGGCAAAAACTTTGGTTTGTATCGCTCAAAAGTGCGCGACGAAAGCCAATGGGAAGAGCTGATTCCACCACGTGAAAACGTCATGCTGGAAGGGTTTACGTTGTTTACCGATTGGCTGGTTGTTGAAGAACGCCAGCAAGGGCTAACCAGCCTACGGCAAATTAACCGTAAAACGCACGAAGTGACCGGAATTGCTTTTGACGATCCGGCATACGTAACTTGGGTTGGCTACAATCCTGAACCGGAATCTTCCCGACTACGTTACGGTTACTCGTCAATGACTACGCCTGATACCTTATTCGAGCTGGATATGGATACCGGCGAGCGGCGCGTCATTAAACAAAGCGAAGTGGCGGGATTTGATGCCAGTCACTATCGCAGTGAACATTTATGGATAACGGTACGAGATGGCGTCCAGGTGCCGGTATCACTGGTTTATCACCGTGAACATTTCATCCGTGGGAAAAATCCACTTTTGGTGTACGGCTATGGCTCGTATGGCAGCAGTATGGATGCTGATTTCAGCAGCAGCCGTTTGAGCCTGTTAGACCGTGGTTTTGTCTATGCGATTGCCCACGTGCGTGGCGGCGGTGAGCTTGGCCAACAATGGTATGAAGACGGCAAATACCTAAAGAAAATGAATACATTCAATGATTATCTGGATGTGTGTGATGGTTTGCTGAAGTTGGGATACGGCGATGAAAATCTGTTGTATTCCATGGGGGGGAGCGCAGGCGGGTTATTAGTGGGCGCGGCTATCAATATGCGTCCGGATTTGTTTCACGGTGTGGTCGCGCAAGTGCCATTTGTTGACGTGCTTACCACCATGCTAGACGAGTCAATTCCGTTAACCACGGGTGAATTTGAAGAATGGGGGAATCCGCAAGATGTTGAGTATTACCACTACATCAAACAGTACAGCCCATACGACCAAATCACCGCGCAGGCTTATCCGCATATACTGGTGACCACGGGTTTGCACGACTCGCAAGTGCAGTATTGGGAACCCGCCAAATGGGTCGCAAAATTGCGCGAAACACGTATCGACGATAACTTGCTGTTGTTATGTACTGATATGGACTCGGGGCATGGTGGGAAATCAGGGCGATTCAAATCATACGAAGGTGTGGCGCTGGAGTTCGCGTTCTTGATTGCCCTGGCGCAAGGCACCTTACCAGGGCGTGTGGAGTAATGCGTTTTTACCCTTCGAGATAATGTTTCAGCGTCATTCTGAGATCCGGTGCTAATTCTTTGATGTTATTTAACATCCAACGTAAATAGCCCGGATCTTTATCCGCAATTTCAGCAATGGGCTGGCCACGATACTTGCCAAACGCCATGGTGGTGACCATCGCCGGACGGCCAGTAATAGTCACCATCTGATCGGGTGTCCAGCCGGATTCTTCCATAATCCGCAACAGCAAAGCGGCGGTAATGTAGCAATCGAACAGGGCGCGGTGGTGATGCAAGCCTGCCGGTGTTTCCACTTCAAGCTTGAGCGATTTATATAAACCCATGTTGCTGTATTTGATACCGGGCCATAAACGGCGGGCCAGTTTTACGGTACAAATCCATTCGCTGTCAGGCAGTTCAGGCAACATTCGCTGGTCAAAGCTGGCGTTATGGGCAACATAATAGGGGCTGCCGTGGTAGCGCGGAATGACATCTTCAATCCACGGTTTATTCGCCACCATTTCTTCAGTAATCTTATGAATGGCCATCGCCTGGTGACCAATGGGACGATCCGGACGCACCAGATCGCTCATTGGATTAACAATCTCACCATTGACGATATCGACAGACGCCACTTCCACCACGCCGCCCTGCAAACCGCAGGTTTCCGTATCAATAATGCGCAGCATATTCACTCCATCAGAACTTCGCTGGTTTCAATAACGCGCTAGCGTAATGGAATGATTTCTCCGTGCCAACCTTTCTCATCGCGCCGACCAACGGCCAGCAATTCGCCATGATCGGCGCGCACCACTAACTCGCCGCGATCATCCCAACAGGCGCTACGTCCCGCGGAGCGGTATTTGCCGGTCGAAAAAGCATGATTAGCCAGCAATACCGGCAAATTGTATTTACGCGCCCAACGTTGCAGATACATTTCATCGTGCTGGTAACTGATTTCGTTAATGAACTTGCCTGTGGCGTAAAGACTTGCGCCCATCTCAGCAGCGCTGCGTGGCCAGGTTTCTTCATCGCTGCCGGTACTGAACCCCATCGCGACGCTACGATTATGCAAACCAACCAAAGGGGTATGCTGGCCTGGAAGGTCAATATCGCTTGAAAGAGGTTTGCAACAGGCGACGCGCGAACCATCAGGCAAAAAGCCTACAGAACCGGGTGAAACACCTCCTTTACACCGCAGGGGCAAACCCACGACGATAGTCATTTTGTGTTCTATGGCGGCATTTTGCAGAGGATTAAGACGTTCATCAGTGAAGGGTAGTGCGCAGTCGTGGTGATTTTCTATGTTGAAACCAGTGAGGGATAGTTCGGGAAAAATCAGGAGATCAATTTGTTCACGGACTGCACAACGAACAAAGTCTAAGTGATGTGAGATATTAGATTCGAGGTCATCGGGGGTGGCGCCGTATTGCGCCGCCGCAACATTCCAGACAGGCATATGCTCTTCCTTAATCAATCTACCTAACAGCCATCTTCCTATGGCCGCAACAGGTAATTCCTGTGTTTGGTTCTAAAACCCAAGAAAAATCTTAACATCAATTTTGTCAGGAAGTTTAAGGTTGTGAATATTTATTTCACTTTAGGCTCATATGGCAGACGTGAAAGATTAACTGATGCCAGGCGATGCGCAATCAGGCGTTCTCTGAACCAATCGCGTAGGTGGGCAGGTTGCTCGCGTTCAACGACTTCGGCAATCACCGGCATATTATAACGTTCCTTAAAGGCCACGCCTGCCGCAGCAAGATCCACATTGATCTTATCCATTTCGTCCTGGGGTAATTCAGCAAGATTGTGATTCATTTTGGTCTCCTGTTTTGTGCCGCAAAGGTACTTGCAGATGAAGTTGATGACAAGTCTTTACATTTATTGATAGCTGTTCTCATCTCGACTTCACCTGGGCTCAAGGTTATCCTTTTGCCGTCTTGAATAAGAAAAAGGAATAGTTGATATGGCTTTCACTCGATCTCGTCTTTTTACCCTCGCGACTCTTTTAACGGCTCTTACCGCTTCTGGCTCAGCATTTGCGCATGCGCATCTTGAGCATCAATACCCTGCGGCAGATGCTTCAGTCACGGCGTCACCGCAGGCAATTACCCTCAATTTTTCTGAAGGAGTAGAAGCTAATTTTAGCGGGATTACGCTGACCGGGCCACAGCAAGTCGCCGTGAAAACCGGCATGGCAAAACGTAACGAAAAAGACGAAAAACAGCTCATCGTGCCAGTCGAGGAGGCACTGAAACCAGGTGCTTACCAGGTCGACTGGCATGTGGTGTCGGTTGACGGACATAAAACCAAAGGGAAGTACCTGTTCTCGGTGAAATAAGCGGGATGCTACCTTCTTTCTATATCGCGCTGCGATTCATCCATTTTGCTGCCCTTATGGTGCTGCTTGGCAGCACCATTTCATGCTCAATGTTAGCGCCTCAGGCATTTAAGCCGGTCCTCATCCGCCGTCTGCAATGGCAGTGGCATTCTGCAGTCTGGATGACAATGCTTAGCGCAGTATTGCTGTTATGTGCCCAGGCGGGAATGATGGGCAGTGGATGGCAGGACACCATCAATCCACAGGTTTGGCTAGCCGTGCTGGGCACGCGTTTTGGTTCTGTGTGGCTGTGGCAGATTTCACTCGGTGTCGTGACGGTTGTGGTGCTGATGTTAAAACCGCGCAACTTGCAATCTTTATTGCTAACCCTCGCCGCAGGGCAACTCATTTTGCTGGCTGGTGTTGGGCATGCCGCAATGCGCGAAGATTTTTATGGTGGCTTACAGCGCCTGAACCACGCAGTGCATTTACTGAGCGCTGGCTGGTGGGTCGGAGGCCTTTTGCCGCTGATTATGTGCATGCGCATGGCTAGAAAACCACGCTGGCGGGGGGCTGCGATCACCGCGATGATGCGTTTTTCCCGTTACGGGCATCTGGCGGTTGCCGCTGTGCTACTAAGCGGATTAATCAACAGTCTGATGATTCTGGGCTGGTCATTGCCACTGGAAAGCGACTATGTGCGTTTCTTGTTGGTGAAGGTTGTCTTTGTCGCCGTGATGATTATCATCGCACTGTATAACCGTTATTATTTGGTGCCCCGATTCAACCGTGCTCCAACGGCAACAAAACAGTTTGTCCGGTTAACCTGGCTGGAAATCATTTTGTCGGTGGTGGTACTCCTTGCGGTTAGCATTTTCGCTACCTGGGAACCGTACTGAAGACATTATTTGCTCAAGAGAAATTCATGAAAAAAAGTATTTTGACATTGCTGTTGCTGGCTTGCGCAGGTGGTGCGTTTGCGGCACCACAAATTATCACCGTGAGCCGTTTTGAAATGGGTAAAGATAACTGGGCGTTTAACCGCGAAGAGGTGATGTTGAGTTGCCGTGCGGGCCAGGCGTTGTTTGTCATCAACCCAAGCACACTGATGCAGTACCCGCTAAATGATATTGCTGAGCAACAAGTGGCGAGCGGCAAGACCACTGGCCAGCCAATCTCTGTCATTCAGATAGATGATCCACAGGCGCCAGGGCAAAAAAAGAGCCTCGCGCCATTTATTGAGCGTGCACAGAAGCTATGTAACTAAACACGCTAACTTCTTTATTTGTCATAAAAAACCGCCATATCCGAGAGCCGGATATGGCGGTTTTTGTCTTAAATGTCACCTGTAACACAGTTTTTTTTCGAACACTTTAGCGCCCGACTGGAAAAGCTGCGCCGGTAAACTATTCTTAGAAGGCAAGGCGAAGTCTGCCTGCATTAATGCCAACTTTTAGCGCACGGCTCTCTCCCAAGAGCCATTTCCCTGGACCGAATATAGGAATCGTATTCGGTCTTTTTTTTATCTGTATTTTAAATCAATGAGTTAAATGGCTATGTCCGAAAAATGTCCGAAAACTGATATTCGGTCTTTCGATTTCTCCCTTAACAGAGTCATAACAACATAAACTCCTTTTTCCTCGAATCCAAATATTTTTCAGTCATTTTTTGAGTCTTATGGCCCAAAAGTTTCTGAGTAAATTCCTTCCCGCGTTCCGCTTCATACAATCTACCGGCCAGGCTCCGGATCTCATGGAATGTCGGCGGCTGTTCAGAAAACTCTATTCCGGATGCATTCCTCGCCTTCACAAATCCCTTCGTTAACCCATCAAGATTGACACTGCCGTCAGGGCTGTTTTTTCTAATACCGGAACTAATCAAATAATCACAACGACTCACCAGGCGACAGCGATCGATATCCCCTTTTGCTCAGGACCACGTCAGCCAGGTACGCCGGATCGCTTGATCAGTTTCATTGATAGGCATACTGTATATAAATACAGTGTTTGTTGGGGCTATCTTATGGAATTTATCAATCCGGTATTACTGCGGGAAGTTATTACGTTACCTCTGTTCAGTGACCCGGTACCGTGTGGGTTTCCATCTCCGGCCCAGGACTACATCGAGCAACGCTTAGACATTCATGACCTGGTTGTTAAGCATCCCAGCGCCACTTACTTTGTGCGAGCTGCGGGGGATTCGATGATAGAAGGGGGGATTAACGACACTGATTTACTGGTCGTTGATTGCTCCCGTACAGCTGAACATAATGACATCGTAGTGGCATCAGTAGATGGCGAGTTTACGGTTAAACGGCTGCAACTTCGTCCCACTGTACAGCTTAACCCAATGAACAGCGCATACTCTCCGATCCTCATCGGTAGCGAAGAAACGCTCGATATCTTTGGTGTAGTCACCTTTATCATCAAGTCTACGAGCTGAGTATGTTTGCCCTGGTCGATGTAAATTCATTTTATGCGAGTTGTCAGACTGCCTTCCGGCCTGATCTGCAAGGGAAACCGGTCGTCGTGCTCTCGAACAACGACGGCTGTGTCATTGCCCGAAGCGCTGAAGCTAAAGCCATCGGTGTCAGAATGGGTGACCCCTATTTCAAACAAAAGGATTTATTCCGGAGATTCGGGGTTGCCTGCTTCAGTTCGAACTATGAACTCTACGCCGATATGTCAGATCGGGTGATGACTACACTTGAGGAGATGTCGCCGTGCTGTGAAATTTACTCAATTGACGAGGCATTATTGTGACCTGACCGGCGTTCGAAGTTGTCGGGATCTTGAGGACTTTGGTCGGGAGATTCGAGCCACGCTTTTGCTGCGTACTCATTTGACGGTGGGCGTAGGGGTAGCGCAAACCAAGACTTTAGCAAAGCTCGCTAATCATGCAGCGAAAAGATGGCAACAGCAGACCGGCGGCGTTGTGGAACTGTCGAATGTGGATAAGCAGCGCAAACTTATGGCAGTATTACCTGTCGATGAAACGTGGGGAATAGGTCGTCGTATCAGTAAAAAGCTTGAAGCGATGGGTATCAAGACCATCCTGCAACTGGCTGACACTGATATCCGTTTTATACGAAAGCATTTTAGTGTGGTGCTCGAGCGCACGGTTCGTGAACTGCGTGGCGAACCCTGCCTTGAACTCGAAGAATTTGCTCCCACCAAACAGGAAATCGTTTGTTCTCGTTCATTCGGGGATCGCGTCACTGAATACGAGCAAATGTGCCAGGCTATCTGCAGTTATGCATCACGTGGTGCTGAAAAACTTCGTGGTGAGCATCAGTACTGTCGCTACATTTCAGCCTTCATCAAAACCAGCCCCTTTGCACTGAATGAACCCTACTACGGGAATCAGGCTGCAGTGAAGCTACTCACGCCCACGCAGGACACTCGTGACATCATTGCGGCGGCGATGCGTTGTCTGGATGTCATCTGGAAAGATGGGTACCGCTATCAGAAAGCAGGGATTATGCTGGGCGACTTTTTCAGCCAGGGCGTGGCTCAGCTCAATTTGTTTGACGACAACGCGCCGCGACAAAACAGTGCGGCATTAATGGAAGTGCTGGACCATCTGAACCACAAAAACGGGAAAGGGGCGCTGTATTTTGCGGGGCAGGGTATCCAGCAACAGTGGCAGATGAAAAGGGATATGCTTTCACCACGTTACACCACTCGCTGGGAAGACTTGCTGGTGGTGAAGGTTAGATAGATTGAGTTTGTTGAGCTGATTGCTAAATGCCATAACGTCTGCTGTGTGCCAACAGCGGACATTAAGTGTTTCGAGGGAGTTATCTAATATGGTAGATTCCTTTTTCCAAGCGGACCCCTTCATGCACCGACTGGGAGAAATCAGGGACAGAAAACCGGAAAATCAGAGCTATCGCGCCAGCGGGTTGACGCTGCCATCTCCCTGTGGAATACCGTGTATATGGAAAGTTGCAACAGTGCCGTTTTTCATACTGTCCAGGAAGCTCACTCATCGATGCATTGGATACTTGCCCCCATTTACCTTAATCTTATTTATTCAATGAATTCCATTTTCATTAAAAGATAATATAATGGTTATTGAATATATAAAATTGGCATGTTGAATGTTAAGGAAGGTGAGAGCAAGTGTCTATCGACAAATAATAGAAAATTATATCCATATAGTTTCGATGGTGGCAAACCACGATTAGTGAATCTTTTGCACCCTACTTAAGTCTCCTTGACAAATTTAAAGAAGAGATATAAAAATATTACATTAACTTGAATGATGTCACATAACAAATGTTGAAACAGTAACATTTACCAGGTTAAAAAAGACTATTTACAGCCCAATAAATAATTATAATTCACAACAACTTACGCTTCTTAGAACATAATAGACCATTAAAGCCTAAATAACTGATCATAATAGTGCTACATATTGGTTTAAGCTATGTCGGACAAGGCATGTCATCTATCGATTCGCAAAACTAGGCACAACAAGACTTGCATCTGTGTATGTGCTAAATGTTCCGATGGAGCCAACCACCATCCTGTGATCTACTATTCGGAACAGTTATTTAGGTTTGAGAAAGTTATGTTGTGATTTATATCGGTGAATTATATAATTAGATAGGCGAGGCGTACTACATCGTGAATTAAATCCACGAAAGTATTTCCAAAAGAAACTTAAAACAGGCTAGCTAGCAATATGAAAAAAACATCATCCATTCGTTGGGCGTCTTTCAGAGATTTGGAAATCATCAAAACTATGATTGAAAGAGGCTCTGTAACTCTTACTGCAGACGAACTGGGGATTAGCCAACCAGCAGTGAGTAAATCAATATCTAATATTGAAGATAAGGCAGGTAAAATTCTCTTTTTACGGGAAAAAGGAAAGTTAACACCTACAGCAGATGCCTTGTTTATCTATGAAGAAATCAATAATATATTTTCTTCATTACAACGCATCGATGATGGCAACTGGGAAAGTCGTCGATTACAAACAATTAGAATAATATCCACACCATCTATTGCATATTCTTTTCTTGGTCCCTTAACAGCTAGTTATTTTAAAGAAAAAAGTAACCTTAATGTTTCATTTTCAGTTGTTAACTCTGTTGATATGATTAATGAGCTCAGGGAAGGAAGAGCAGATATTGCTCTTGGTAACACTGATATTAACAACAGCCTGGCTGAATTATCAGTCCAACCTTTACTTAAGTCAAAAATTGTTTGCATCATGCACATAAATCATGAACTTGCAAAAAAAGAAATATTACATGTTGATGATTTCAGTTTTAGAAATATCATCATGTATACACAACGGAACATTCTATCAACAAAAATAAGAAAAAAATTCAACGATGCTGGGGTTAAAATAAATGTTGTAGCTGAAGTCTCTGATACGATGCTAGCGTTATGTTTTGCAAGAGAAAACACAGGAATTTTCCTTGCATCTTCATTTCCTGTTATGTCACAGTTAAATGAAAACCTTATTGTAAAGGACATTGATCTTGATATTTATGATGAAATGGTGCTTTTTTCATTAAATAGCTCTTTAAACCCTCACATCTCTGATTACATCGAATATGTAACTGTGAAAACAACTGAACTGCAAAAAAACGTGTTATAAATACTCTCTTTATTTTAATCAGTTAGTGATTTAAAATAATGCATAACACTAAAGCATATATGTTTACACTTGTTTATTATAGAGCCTGGAGTAGAACTCAGGCTCTATATTCTTAAAAATAAGCAATGTTTTCACATTAAAACTTGTTACGACTTATATTGCTGCAACACAAAATCAACGCAACTTTCAGCTTCACCAATATAACTTGATTCATCCAGTAATTCCTCTATGTTAATCTCTGCCTTTATATCTCCTTTGTTAAGTTGATTACGGATACAATCAGAGAATGGTGCATTGTTAAGCACTGATTCCATCGCAGCTTCATAAAGAAGATGATGAGCATCTGAACGTCCAATAGATTTTGCAAGTGCCATCATAATTGACTCTGACAAAATCAATCCCTTTGTGATCTTTATATTTTCAAGCATTTTTTCTGGGTAAACCTGAAGACCACTTAAAAGATTATACAAATTCTCACTGATAGAAACTGAAATAACTGCAATCTCAGGGAGAGTAACATCCATGATATTACTCTCTGCAGCATCTCCTTCATTCATTCGAATCATAGACATATATGAAAGAGGAATGCGTGAACGCATGAGTTGTGCTAAACCAACAAGGTTCTGTGCATTCTGAGGGTTTCGTTTTTGTGCCATCGTAGAGCTTCCAACTTTTCCGTGGTGGAAACTCTCTTCGAGCTCAGCGAGTTCTGTTCTTTGCAGGAAAATAAGCTCCTGTGCAACCTTCTCTGCAAAACTGGCCAGCTGTCCCAAAACATTAACGTAATGCGTCTGGGAATCACAGGATGTACGAACAGGTATGATATTGGAACCCAGATCAAGAATTTCAGCGATCGTTTCCTGGATCTCACGTCCCTTCCCTTCCATAGCTGAAAATGTACCCACAGCTCCACCCATGCTGACAATAAATGCATCAGCAGTGGCATCATCTAAACGCATTTTAATTCGCTGTAATTCTGCATACCAGCCTGCCACTTTAAAACCAAACGTGATAGGAAGTGCATGTTGCCCATGAGTACGTCCAGCCTGAGTGTAACTTTTTGATTTTTCCGCAAGAGCCGCAATGGTATCGAGAGTCCTGTGAAGAAAATCTAGTATCAATTTATGGCTGGCTCGCAACTGAAGAACTGCTGCAGTATCAAAAATGTTTTGAGTAGTTGCCCCCCAGTGCAGATAACCTGCAGCTTCTTTGCCACACACTCGTTCGAAATCCTTCAATACAGGAACAAATGGATGGCATGTTTCACGAATTCCTTTTTTAATGGCTTCGATATCAAGAAGCTCTGCTTTAGCAGAGTTTGTGATTTTATCTGCATCTGTCTGGGGGATCATGCCCAATCTGGCCTGCGCTTGCGCTAGAGCAGATTCGACATCCAGCCATGCCTGAATAGTGCCTACGTCAGACCAGAGCGCTTTAGCTTCAGCATTGAACCAGTGCCCTGTAATGCAGGATTCAAACATACCAGTATTCATAATAAACTCCATATGTCATTTAAATTATGCACTCATAACTATTTAATTATGATTGCGCATAAGTGCTGCAGTCAACGTGTTTTGGCTATTTTTTTGACGATTTTCACTTTTGAGATCAGGTTAACATAATTTATAGGTTATGGAGCCATATCATATGTGTAATGCCACATACTATGTAGAGTGATATATCATGCAAAATGCAATGTTCAAAAAAGCAAAAACCATTTTGTTTATAATGTCGTGTTTTTTAGCGCTCTGGGCGTTGAAATACGCATTTGGTGACAAAACATTTGTTCTAGCCGCATCTTTCCTTGTAATAATTTTGGTGAGTGCTGGTATTGCAAAACAATACTATGCGCAGTCGATTATTTTAACCGGTGGTATTTTCCTCCTCTTTATTACAGCTTTATATTTCCCGAGTGTAAGCATAACAAAAGCTGTATCTGGCTCCAGATTCATTGATATTTTTATAGAAATAAAATCAATTTTCTCGGACAGCATTGCAAAACTAGGCTTGATTATTATGGTGATCGCTGGTTTTTCACGCTATATGAATGATATTGGAGCATCAGCTAAACTTGTTGAATTGTGTATTCAACCGCTTAAGAAGATAAATGCAAAGTACATTCTTCTGGGTAGTTGCTATATCCTCATGCAGATTCTTGCACTATTCATTTCAAGCCCGTCTGGATTAGCATTACTCATGCTGACAACACTCTATCCGGTTTTACGGTCAATTGGATGTTCAAAAGCGGCTGTTGCGTCAGTTATCGCATCTGGTATCTGTATTGATTATGGTCCTGCAGCTACGGGTAGCGTTCTCATTTCAGAAATCACTGGTTATGATTTATTCTCTGTTTTCGTAGATAAACAGCTACCTATCGTAGCTATACTTTTTGTTGCCATTGGTGTTTTGCATATGTTCATGCAGGCATACTGGGACAGAAAAGAAGGTATAACCCAAGAACAGGATGAAAATGAAGTTAGTGAGAATGAGATTGCCAAACATGTACCTACTTATTATGCTCTGTTACCTATTGTTCCAATGATCCTTCTCTTTACTTTCTCAAGCTTGGTAGAAGAAAATTTACCCAAGTTTCTTCAGATTAAAATTGATGTTGTTTCAGCAATCATTTTGTCATTTTTCATCGCCTTTATTACCGATACGATCCGCACCTTTGATCTCAAGAAATCAACTGATAAGGTTATAGGGTTATTCGACCAAATGGGGCAATCTTTTATTACCGTAGTATCTATTTTATTATGCGCACAGGTTTTGGTGGCTGGTATCATAAAAATCGGGTTCATTGATACACTATTTAGTTTCATTCCAAGTAATGGGCATTTTGCTTATATAATGGTCATTATCTTTAGTTTGCTGATTTTCTTTGGCTCTCTTATTATGGGGACGGGCACAGTATTCAACGCTTTTGCTCCATTGAGCGCTGAGGTTGCGAAAGGTGCGGGTATTTCAGTGTTTAAAATGCTTGTACCATTACATTTTTCTGCAAGTTTAGGTCGAACCTTCTCCCCGATATCTGGAGTAATTATTGCGGTATCTGGATTCGTTGGTGTAACGCCTTTCCAGATTATCAAAAGGAACTGCATTCAATTAGGTGTTGGCTATGTACTTATGCTAGGGCTCTCGATGGTAATGCTCTAATTGAGGTCAGTTTGGATATAGAAAATCATTGTACTATAAGGGCGTCAACGCCGGCGTTTACGGTTTCTTGTCTGCTCTTCAGTAAAAAGAAAGGGGAGAGACTGGGGTACTATAAACGGCCATAATGAATCGTTATTGATTCTGACCCTGAAGAAAGACGCTCGTGAGGTTCTCGTTCGGTAAACGGATACGTATATCCTGTACAATAGCCAGACATACCTCACGGGGTCTAACCCTTTATCATCACCGAGTTGCAGGTAAGATGGTTATACTCTTTCTGGCTTGAGCTGACTGAGTACAGCCTGAAATCATCACCGTATGCAATGATGCCCAGCACAGCCTTGCGTTTATTGGCGGCGATGGCTACAACATCACATGATTCTCGCTCAATATTCGTAACCAGTAAGCGCATACCCTGAATCACTTCAAAGTGTAATTCTCAGGGTGCGAATGACTATAGATCGCTCATAGCAGACTGAAAGTACAGCTACGTGCCAGAAGCGGAAGTCAGGGCCGACAAATACAATCATCACAATGCCTTTGCGAAACAGACAGCTTCTTCTCTACCTATATATGGGCCATAATTCTCAATACGGACATATCCATTTTTCTCGTAAAAATTCACGGCCCGACGGTTGATATGCCGGGTTTCCAGTTTTAACTCGCGATATCCCATTTGTTTTGCGGAGGTTTCCAGAAAAGTAAGTAAAGCACTACCCACACCTGGCAAGCTTTGGTCTGAAAACATTCTTTTAATCTCGGCTATATTTTGCGTTAATGGCCGGATTGCGCCGCATCCTATCGCATCTCCATGTACATTTTTTGCCAATACCCATAATGCTTTGTCATCATTCATTGCTTCAACGGTGAAGTTGGTTTTGCCATTATCGCCAGTAATAGCGGCAAGTTCAGCGGACAGCATTTCGATTAAGCGATGGGATTCTGAAGAAAATGGATCTGATTTCTCTACGGTTATCATGGTTATATCCTATAAAGGGAGTTTAACCAGCATAAAGTACCCTGCCTGAAAAATCATCATTCCGAAACGGGTAATGGGACAACGCTGCTCCCTGGCTTTATCGAGGATGCAATGTCTGCTCCTCGCTCATGGCTGACCTTCAATCTCACATGAACGTTATCGATGTTCACAGACATCAACTTTTTCGCCAGTAAGTCTCTCAACCGCATCTATTGCGTCAGGATCACCATGCCAGGCCATGCAACTTAAACAATCTCCGCCACAGTCTAAATTCAGTGTGTCTGGTGTTTTACTCATTGGCTGATTACAGGTCTGGCAATTGTTTTCTTTCACTGGAAGTGGCATCCGTTTTTTGATTTTCATTTCTATTTTACCTTACATATCACTCTTATGTCCGCAGTTCGCTCACAGCAGACATGCCCGAAGCTTCTCTTTGCGCATCACCGGATGGTTTTGATTAACTCCGACGCTTCATTCTTAACGTGCCCTACGTCGCGCAAAACAGCGGGCCAGATAAACGTGTCTGCTGGCACAGTACTGTTAGAGATAATATCTTCTGCTTGCCTCCCGCTGACAATTTGCCTCATCCATTTTCTGATGAGAGAACCAGAGGGCGGCGGTCGTGAATATCAACCAGCCCTTTATGAGATGCTGACATCACCATCAAAAATCCCTCTGACTCATCGACTCGTCCTTCAAACGGAATGCTGCCGATCGCTGCCATGGAGATCGGCTGACCATCAGCACGGTGGATTAAATAGGGCTGTTTCTTGTCGCCTTCCTTCTTCTTTCTTCCTTATTCCGTTCATAACCCATCGGACAGGCAGCAATTATGAGTAAAAAATAGCCGGGAGCAGGTCAGAGGTTCTCAATTGGAAAAAATTATTCCAGTGTCCTGATTATGCGATCCACTATAGTATTATGAATACGTATTTGTTTTAACCAGTCAATTTAGGTAGCTTAAATTCACGCAGCTTATATGATAATCTGTGCTCAAGATACTCCTCTTTATTTTAAAAAATCGTATAAAAAATCCAAAATTTAGGCACTGTAAAATGTCATTAATCTCTGAACAAATTCGTTATGAAAATATTAAAATTGTTTTAAGTAAGATGTTGTTTGTAATTTCAGTCTCCATTGTTGTTATAGTTAATTTTATTGGCGCACGTTACAATTTTGTTATTAATCGCACGTTGGTTTTTGTATTGCTTTTATTAACCCTGCTCTGCATTAATAATAAACTATTAAAAAACCTACTTGGCTTTATCGCTTTAACATTCATAGCTGTTGATTTATCCCTTCAGCTGTATGCCTGGAATAACTTTAATACTAAATTTACCTATGGTTTTGCATTAAGTGTGATGAATACTACAGGTGGCGAAGCATTTTCGATGTTAGGCGTTTATTGGCGAAGTTGTATTGTCTTTGTGGGGCTGCTGATTTTATTTATGCTAACTATCAACTGTGGTATAAATACTATCCATTCAAAATATAAACGATACCCTGTAATTTTATTGGTGTTATTACTGACTGGCTATACTGTACAAGGTATATTGCATCAATTACGAAAAAGCAATGTTGATAGCCTTGCTCAACGAGTTATAAATTCAACTCCGCTTAGTACAGGTACGGTCTTTATGCAAGCTATCTCCGATATGAGTATTGCTTCCGATATTAATAAAAACACGCCTAACTACACAATATCAGTATCAGATACCGGAATTGATAATTATGTGTTGATTATCGGGGAATCTGAGCGCCGTGAAAATATGAGTATTTATGGATATGAGAGAGACACGACGCCTAAACTGGAAGCAGAAAGGAAAAATCTTCTGTTGTTCCAACATGCCATTAGCCCCGCGCCAGTGACCATCATGGCTCTACCACTTGCTCTCACAGCGGCTTCAGTACAGGAAACGACGCCAGCTAAGTACGGTGACAATATCATTGGTATTGCGAACAAAGCCGGGTACGATACCTACTGGTATAGCCGCCAGGGGAAAGGTGGCGCATATAATAATGTGATCACTGGTATTGCAATGAAAACTAAACAGCATCAGTGGATTGATCAAGGATTCGATGACGCTTTGTTACCAGAGCTTGAATCAACTCTTACAAAATCAGGTAAGAAACTCATTGTTCTGCATCTATATGGTAGTCACGAACCAGCTTGTTCACGTTTCCCTGAGGGTGCTTCCGTCTTTAAAAATGGAAGTACAGATGATGATTGCTATGATAACTCTGTACGCTTCACGGACGATATTATGGGCAAGGTTTTTAGCCAACTTTCGCATACGCGCTCTTCTGTTTTCTATTTTTCTGACCACGCCTTAATACGAGATCCTTCACGCGCAGTAGTATATTCTCATGCTGGGGCTAATCCGCCCAAAGAGGCTTTGGCTATACCCGCTTTCATTTGGTATAGCCCTAAAGTTGAGATAAAGAATAAGTGGCTTGGAGATTACCAAACACCATGGTCTACAGATGATGCTAATATGCTATCCGAGTTATGGCTCGGCATACATCGGGCTGATCGGAATACCGTTAGCATGCAAGAGTGGCTGCAGAAATATCAAAAACCGATTATAGTTATGGATACAACGGGGAAAAAATTTAACTGGAAGAATATGCACTAGTTGAAATTTCATGACGGTGTGAGTCAGATCTGTAAAAAATCTGGCTCACTATCTACAATAGTCATGACCCATTCCCCATTGATTAATACACTATGTTTTGAGCAAATTTTTATCCATTCTGAACACAACCGCGACTTCCGCTTTTCGCTAGAAGCTGACTGTCAAATTTTATCCGAAGTATTCTTGATCAGATCTGCTCCCTGATTTTTCACATTTCCGACCGATTGTGTAACCGGATGCCAGGTAAATTCATCTGCTGGCACAGCGGCATCAAGGGTAAGTTCGCTGGCCTGTGCACCGGTAGTTTCCGGATCCATCCATTCCAGTGCAGCTTCTGGTGTAAATACCAGCGGCCTGCGGTCGTGAATATCGACCAGACCTTTATCGGCCGCCGCAGTCACAATCAAAAAACCCTCTGCTTCATCCCCTGAATCAAACGGCTGCTTGCCAATCGCGGCAAAGTAGAGCGGTTTCCTGTCTTTCCTGTAGATGTAATACAGCAGCTTTTTGTCGCCTTCCTTTTTCCACTCATACCAACCGTCAGCAAACACGATAGCCCGGCCATGATTCCATAACGATTTGAACATCCGGCTGGTGGCCGCAGTTTCTACCCGGGTATTATCAGTGGAGCCTTGTCCCACCATTGAGGTGCGTATGACCAGACAACGGGATCGAGGTGAAGGTGGTCCTCACGATTATTCAGTAGGAGAACTTTAGTGCCAGGCGCCACGTTGTAACGGCCTATAGGTTCGGGATCGTAAGGGATATCAGTATCGGTTTCTTCGACGAGAAACGCCAGATAGTCGTCACGTGATTGTATTTGAGTGAAGCGTCCACACATGGTCACCTCCCGTAAAACTGAAAGTATAGATCACGTCAGAATGACAACGTTTTCCCCTCGTAATTCCCATCGTTTACTTGTTCAATTTGCAGGCATAAAGAACAGCCATGACAGGATATGAACTTCCGCACCTGAGACCCCATGATTGGTAGCAAACTAAAAATGTGACTGAAAACGCTTCTGCAAAACTCATTTATTTTTCAACAAATTCAGTTAGTTAAAAAGCTGATATTTGATATGAAAATACTCGTAGTAGTGATGATATTTATTAATTAATTTAATCAGATATGGTTAATTTTTTTCTCTGCTGCTCCGTCACATGGAATAGGTCGATCATTGGAATGAATAGTTGAAGTATGGAAAGTGGCGATAACATGTCCGAAACTCGTCCGAAGATGTCCGAAATTTCTGATAAGTATTTGATTTTTAGAGTGCGCAAATGCATCCCTTGATGGCTATTTTATGAACTAACTGCGAGGTAATATACTGATAAATAAGAATTAAATTGTCTTTGAACAAGAACAGGAATCGTATTCGGTCTTTTTTTTATCTGTATTTCAAATCAATAGCTTATGTCGCTACATCCAAAAATATCCAAAAAATCGATATTCAGTCCTTTTGGATTTCCGTAACACAGTCATAACAACATAAACTCCTTTTCCCTCGAATCCAAATATTTTTCTGTCATTTTTTGAGACTTATTACCCAAAAGTTTCTGGGTGAATTCCTTTCTGTGCCCCGTTTCTTACACTCTACTTGTCTGGCTGTTTTTTATGCCGGAACTAATCAGAACTCAGAAAATTTCATTAGTGCGCATCGTCACTGCGTTGATTGGTAGCAGGGGGACGGGATCCATTGCAAGAGTAAACCAAGCTGGCTGGGTAGGAGATTAATCGCTTTAAAGCCTATGAGTTCACCAAAACCAGGTAAGAAAAAAACGCGCTGAATGAGTGGCGGCTCTTGGTTTGATTGTTAGCTTACATTCATGAATGTAAGACGTCATAATATTCACAAAATCAATGGATTGTTGTGTTCACTATCGTTATAATTTTTCCTAAATCAGGGAGAGTCAAGAAGTGATTAAACTGAAGTTGTTTATTTTAAAGTCTGTTTATACAAAAAGACAAACTATCACTAAAGATTTTTAATGGATTAATTTTATCTATGAACAGCAACCACCTTTGCAACATTCAATCAAAAATACAATAGACCATCTCAAAGAGTGTTTACAAATAGAAGTGATAAACCGAAGTGGGAATAAGCAATTCTCATGGTTTAAGGTTTTTCATAAGGTTATTTTTAGCCGAAAGAAGCGGTTTTACTTCTGGTGGCGTATTGCCAACTATCTATATAGCTTACCTAATAACCGTTATAAGAAATTAGCTCGGAAAATTAATGATAATCTTCGTCATAAATATGGGGCTGATATGAGCATAGCAGCGCACATTGGTGCTGGTATGAAGATTAATCACTATCTGGGTATTGTGTAAGCACACCTGTTTTAGTTCCACGCACTTTTTGAGGTTTCCGGTTTTTCAGCCATCAGTCGGTATTCTTCCGGTGTCAGGTTATTCAGTGATTCATGAGGCCGCTCGCTGTTGTATTCCGTCAGCCAGCGCTCTGTAATTTCCCGTGCTTCATTCAGCGTTCTGAACAGATAAAAATCCAGGATTTCTGTCCGGTACGTCCGGTTAAAGCGTTCGATAAAGGCATTCTGTGTCGGTTTACCCGGCTTAATAAATTCCAGCAACACACCATGCTCTTCGGCCCACTGCCCCAGAGCCAGTGATATCAGTTCCGGGCCGTTATCCATCCGCATCTTCAGCGGATATCCGCGATTCGCCACTATCCTGTCCAGCACCCTTACTACCCGCTGAGCCGGGATATTCAGATCGATTTCTATCGCCAGTGCTTCGCGGTTAAAATCATCCACCACATTGAAGGTTCGGAAGCGCCTGCCGCACACCAGCGCATCGTGCATAAAATCGATGGACCAGCTCTGGTTAAGTGCTTCTGGCGTCGCCAGCGGCGCCGGATTACGCACCGGCAGGCGTTGCTTCCCCTTACGACGAAAATTCAGTTTCAGCAGGCAGTAAATCCGGTGTACGCGCTTGTGGTTCCAGACGTACCCCTGCCTGCGCAGCACCTGAAAAAGCTTCTTAAAGCCGTAGCGGGGATAGCGCTCTGCCATCCCGGTCAGCACCTGGATCACCGCTTCATCACGCCGGGTATCGGGCTGGTAACAATACACCGTCCTGCTCAGCGATAACGTCCTGCATGCCTGGCGTATGCTCATCGTAAACTGCGCGGTCAGATAGTTGACGAGCTCACGCTTTATCGCTGGTTTTAAAGCTTTTTTTCGATGACATCTTTCAGTGCACGGCATTCAAGGCTGAGATCGGCAAACATTTTTTTGAGACGGCGATTTTCGTCCTCAAGATCCTTCATCTTTTTGATATCAGAGGCTTCCATCCCGCCGTACTTTGTTTTCCAGTTGTAGTACGAGGCCTCAGATATTCTCGCTTCGCGGCAGACATCTTTGACGGTGCGTCCGGCTTCGACGGATTTCAGAACGGCGATGATTTGGTGCTCAGTGAATCGGGCTTTTCGCATGGTGATCTCCTCGAAGGACATAATCAGTATGTCGGAAGATCTCTAAAAGTGAATGGTTCGGTTAAGCGGGATACTTACAATTGTAGTTAGGTCAGAGTGTATCATTGGTAAAAACATGAATATTCGACAAAATACTACGATTGGTCGTAAAAGCTCACGAGGTGATATTGGCATTACCTTCATAGGGGATAACGCAGATATTGGAGCTCATAGTTGCATAATTGGTGATAACGTGACTATCGGTGCAATGACTTTTGTAAATAAAGACATCCCTGATAACTCTGTTATTTATAATACCGTTTCTTCCATCATTAAGAGCAAGTAAGAATCATTTTATATAGAATAGTACTTAGGAAATGAAGAGCGTTGTTGAATAAATCAAGTTTTTGTCCTGTAGTCCTGGTGCAGGTTAAGTGGAGTACCCCAAGCCTATAGACTCTTCCTATGCTCAAACTATAGGGCAGAATTGTCTACAGTCTTGGGGTAAAGACCAATAAGCCTGTTACTTCACGAGCAAGTCATTTTCAACCATTCGTACACCCTTAACCGTTTTGGTTAGCGCAACAGCTTTATTTGCCTCAGCGGATGAAGCGACAAAGCCGCTAAGTTGTACTCGCCCTTTAAACGTGACGACACTGATATCTGTAGATTTCAGTGATTTCTCTGCCAGCAGAGTCGATTTAACTTTGGTTGTAATAACCGTATCGTCGATATAGCCGCCGGTACTTTCTTGTTTTGAGGAACCAGCGCATCCTGTCAATGTTGTTGCTGCCAGAGCTATTGCGCAAAAAATAGCCATTATGTTTCTATTTTTCATAATTAATCTCCTTGAGGTCGACATGTACACAGGCCGTTATCTTACCCGATGATTTCACGATAATCAGCAGTTCTGCTAACGCAATTGATAGCGAAGCTTATCATTGATAAGTTGCTGTGACATCGGCAGTTGTACGATGTCATCAGGGGAGGTGAGTGGAGACATAAACCACTTGTTATAGAGCTCATCAAATCGTTTTGTGGCAAACATGGTCTTTATGTTGGTATTAATGATTTCTTCCATTTCATCCGCATTTTTATCCACGGCCAAACCATATTCTAATGTATTACCAAAACCACTGGCGTTGATCTGGTAATCTTCTTTATTTGGCATTTCAGCCAATTTACCACGGATAATAACGTCATCAGTGATGAAGGCTGAAATATGACCATCGGCAAGCAAATCAAAACCATCATTAAAATCGCGCACTAACTTCACCGAAATTGAGTAATTGTAATTTTCATTCATCTTTGCCAATTCTAATGCGGCGGTACCGCCACTGATAACACCGACTGTATGCCCACTCAGTAATTCTTCATTCAAAACTTGCTCTGATTTCTTGGTCAGAATATTCATTTTGGTGTAAAACCACGGAATAGAGAATTTAACTATTTTATGACGTTGCCCGGAGTTCGCTGCGACTGCACATAAAACATCCGCCTGATTATGGGATATAACCTCAAAGCGAGCGGCTGCGGGGATTTTTATCCATTTGACATCTAATTTGGTGTTGTAGCGTTTTTCTATACTTTGTACGACATCGAGGCAGATATCTATCACCATGCCAGAGGGTTTGTTATTTAATTGCCAGGCAATGGGTCTGGTGTTATCGACCCATGCCAGGGTTATGCTATGGGTGCTGAGTATTTTGTTCAGTACTGGGTCAGCAAAAACATTCCCACAAAATAGCATCATGGTAGTCAACAGGAAAATACCTGTCGATTTACAATTAGTTAAGTAGCTAAACAAAATGAATCCCTCAATAAATACACAAACTAAAACAATTTTTATAGAATTTTAAAAAGCCATCATTATTGTAAGTGTTTTTATGCTGTGTTCCTATCGATAGCGTTTTTGAATAATAGGTATTAATCGACATTCATGATGAAGATTGGGCAAGCCATTCAGTGTTCAGAATGTTATACATCACATTAATTAGCATCCTCACTAACGTCTCTGTACAATCACGCCCGGCCTGAATGGGCCATAGCGAATAACGATAAACCTGCAAAGACGAAAAATATGACCACCACTCAAACCGAAAACCATAGCCGTGAGAATTCTCTGGCGTATGTTTTGCGTAGTCCACGCCTGTTAGCCCGGGAATCCCTTGCGGGAGTGGTTACAGCATTAGCGTTAGTTCCAGAAATCATTTCATTTTCAGTTATCGCAGGGGTTGACCCGAAAGTCAGTCTGGTGGCCTCCATTGTACTGTGTTTATCCATGTCAATTTTTGGTGGTCGCCCTGCAATGGTGACCGCAGCTGCAGGGTCAGTTGCTCTGGTTATCGGACCAATGGTGCATCAGCATGGTGTTGCATATATTTTCCCTGCCGTATTGCTGGCGGGGTTGATTCAAATTGTGTTCGGCGTAAGCGGGCTAGCTCGCATGATGCGTTACATTCCCTTATCGGTGATGACCGGTTTTGTGAACGCATTAGGTATCCTGATTTTCTTTGCACAGGTGCCTCATATTTGGGGAAATAACCCGTTGGTGTGGGGGTTGTTTGCACTGACATTATTGATTGTTCTCCTGTTGCCACGGGTGTTCAAAATGGTGCCTTCGCCGCTGGTGGCGATAATTGTCATTACTACACTTTGTATCGGCATGGGGCTATCAGTCCCGACAGTCGGAGAATCAGGGCCAATGGATGCCGGCTTACCAGGATTAACGGAATTAATGGTGCCGTTAAACCTGGATACATTACGGATAATATGGCCTTGTGCGTTGAGTATCGCATTTGTGGGATTAATGGAGTCATTGCTGACAGCTAAGCTGGTGGACGAATTGACAGATACACCCTCCAGTAAACGCCGTGAATGTTGGGGATTGGGGATATCTAATATCTTCGCCGGTTTCTACGGTGGGATCGCAGGTTGCGCCATGATTGGCCAGACCATGGTTAATGTCGAGCTTGGTAAAGGGCGTACACGAGTTTCTACGCTTGCCGCGGGGCTGGTGCTGCTGTTGCTGGTTACCGGTTTAAGCGAACTGATGGCAAAAATCCCGATGGTTGTTCTGGCGGGGATCATGGTCATCGTGGCGGTGAAAACTCTTAACTGGCACAGTGTGAAACCCGCCACATTGAAAAGAATTCCGCTTCCCGAAACTCTGGTGATGGTGACGACGGTGACAGTCACCGTTGCGACAGGAAACCTGGCTTTGGGTGTCGTTGGCGGAGTCATCTTTGCGATGATTTTGTTCGCCCGACGTATTGCTCATGTTGTTCATGCACAACGGTCATTGTCTGATGATGGGCAATCCGTTCGGTATACGGTGACCGGGCCGCTGTTTTTCGCCAGTAGTAATGATTTATTCGAACATTTTCAGTATGCCGATGACCCGCAGCAGGTGATTATTGATTTATCTCAGGCACAAATCTGGGATGTCTCGACGGTCGCGGTGCTTGATGCGATTGAAACTCGCTACCAACGCTATGAATGTAGAGTGAAAATTGTGGGGCTGGATTTGCGCAGCAGTGATTTTCATGAACGGCTGAGCGGTAAAGTATGATCAAAGCGTGCAAGGATTAATTTGGCATTTTGACCAGCAGATGGCAAAACTGTGAATCTGCCGTTACTTTTCGAACGTCAGGACTGCTAGATTAATCTAAGTCCCAGAGTGAAACGGAGGTGCCAGAAAGTTTGAAACTGATCCTCGATAGTAAGCTGGTGGGGTACGTGGTGGGACTGATTACCACGCACTCTTTGGTATAAACCATATTGAAACGCTTGAAGAAGCGGAAAAATTTACCAGATAACTCGTATCATCTCTCTAAAGGCTGCAAATTTGCAGCCTTTTCTATTTTTATCTCCCGCTCAATTTCTCTTATCTCACAGCAGCTAACCTGTGCTTATTGTTTCATGAGCGGTATAGCGGCAGAATCATTAAAAAAGATTCAGAAGGAAATGAAAATGGTTAAAGAAGCACCACGTCTGGAAACTGAACGTTTAGTTTTGCGGCACTTTGCATTGGAGGATTTCCCGGATTTAGCGGCTTGTTGGGCTGACCCGGAAATGGTGAAATTTATCGGTGGTGGTCAACCGCAAGGGCAGGAAATGACATGGAGTCGCCTGTTACGTTACATCGGTCATTGGCAGGCACTGGGTTATGGCTACTGGGGGGTGTTTGAAAAAGCAAAAGGGCGTTTTGTCGGGGCGTTCGGTTTTCAAGATGCACAACGTGAATTAATGCCAGCCCTTGAATTCCCTGAAGCCGGTTGGACGCTCATTCCAGCCGTACACGGTAAAGGCTACGCCAATGAAGCCTTGGGTGCGATTTTAGAATGGGCAGACCGTGAATTTACCACGCCCGTTTGCTGCATTATTGATGATGATAACCATCGCTCCATTCACCTCGCCGAGCGTTTTGGCTTCCGGTTTGAACACCCTGTGGAATACCACGGTAAACGGATAAAGATGTTCGTTCGCCCAACCTGCTAACCATCGCCGCACACTGGTTTATAATTGAGCAATAAATAAGCGGTGTGGGGTCAGTATGTATCAGCGAATTGAAGGTGAGAACTGGCGGCATATTTTTGTTGTTGGCGATTTACACGGCTGCCTTTCTGAGTTAATTAGCCAGCTTAAACTCCAGCATTTTGATTACCATCAGGATCTTATTATCTCGGTGGGGGATCTTATCGACCGCGGTGCGAATAGCCCCGGTTGTCTGGCCTTACTGGGTAGCAAGTGGTTTAAAGCGGTGAAAGGCAATCACGAAGAGATGGCTTTAGAAGCGTTGGATGAGGGCGAGGGGATTCTTTGGCAAATGAACGGTGGCGATTGGTACCGGGAGTTGCCAGCACTGCGCCAACATAATGTGCAAGAGGCTTTATTACATTGCCGTGATTTGCCGTTAGTGATTGAGCTTCATACCCATGGGAAAGTACTGGTTATTGCTCATGCCGATTATCCAGCATCACATTACAGTTGGAATCAGCCAGTTGATGAGCATTTGCTGGTCTGGAGCCGGGATCGGCTCAATAAAAATTTACAGGGACGCGGTGAAGAAATAGAAGGGGCGGATGAGTTCTATTTCGGCCATACACCACTCAAAGAAGTCGGTCATTTTTACAACCAAAACTATATTGATACCGGCGCAGTGTTTGGTAACAAGCTAACGATGGTGCAGGTACAGTAGTTATAGCGAACTGTATTCATGAGCCGGGCGCCAGAAACCATCGATAAAATCTTCTATTGGGAAGCATCCGCCATAACGGATCCGTTGGTCATCCATGGCCACCACACATTGCTGCTCGGTATTAAAAACGTCCACAACAATATCTTCGCAATCACCGTCCAGGTAACAAACAAATAAGACTAACGCAAACATTAACGCCTCAGAGTTTCACCGTTTGGTTTAATTGTAGGGGAAGCCATGGGAAGAGGGGAAATCAGTACAGATTAATTAACCCGCCTGAGCGACGGGTTGATTGGAATCATGCAAGACGCATGACCCAGGCATCAGATTTTTGGTCGTAATGTTGACGGTAGAGGACTGAATGTTCGCCATCAAGGACGGCGGGAATACTGGTTTCATCATCCCAGGCATCAAGTTGCATGCACAAATCCGGGTCAGATTTACAAGGGATGCTCAAAGTGCGGTCCCCTTGTTGCTCGCCATGTAATTCAGCATCATCAATTTCGAAGATGCCTATTCGTACGTTAGTTTTCGTCATCTTACTCTCCTTGGGTCTGGGTGCATGTGGTATGACCAGTAAGGCCTCCCACACTAGAGCGTAGACAAACGTACCAAAACTGCAAATCACATGGCGACAATATTTTGCGAATTAGGCCTTCGTCGCGAACAGTTTGCCATCGCGTACCAGTTCACGTGGGTAACTGTTCTTCAGTCGCGATCCCACTTTCCTGGCCAGACCCAATGGTTGGTCTTGCCAGGTGACAATCACTTCATTAAGTGACGGTGTCACATATGGGTAAATGTCGCGCCCGTGATACCATTCGTCAGCTTCAAACTCCGTCAGCGCGAATGCCAGCGGCGAATCCCCGGGCACTAAAGCAATCACTGCTTCATGCTGCCAGCGGTATCCCTTGTTGTACTGTTCCGCCAGACGTATGCCAATCCGAGAAAAACGGACCTTGCCGAATAACGAAACAATCTCCTTCGGAAACAACCAAATTTCTTTATCGCGTTGCCAAAGCTGTTGGTCATCTTGCCAGCTTATCCCAGATTTTTTGGCAGCCGCGGTGACTTCAGCGGCTTGCTTGCCAAATAGGGGGCTGAACGGGAAATTACCTACTTTGTACCCTGGGGCCGGGAGTGCTTCGATTGATGCTGTTTTGCGCAGGCGCGCGACGAAAAAGCCTTCACAATCATAAATCTGTGGGAAAACATGCAGGTAGCCTTCAGCAGTGATGGCTTTCCCTGCCTCCGGGAACAGGTCGTTAAGCGGGGCTATTTCCACGGCATCGGGCCATTCATCAAGCAACCACTGGCAAATCTGTTGGTTTTCTTCACGGTTTAAAGTGCAGGTGGAATAAATCAGCGTGCCTCCGGGGCGCAAGGCATGGAAAGCGCTGGCGATCAATTCGCGTTGCGTATCGGCAATACTGGCGGTGCTTTCTGGTGACCAGTTACGCAATGCATCGGGATCTTTACGTACTACGCCTTCGCCTGAACAGGGGGCGTCGAGCAAGATCGCATCAAAACATTCCGGTAAGGCTGCACCAAATACCCGGCCATCAAAATGCGTCAGTGCCACATTGCTAATTCCGCAGCGGCTGATATTGGCATGCAGCACTTTCACCCGGCTGGCGGAGTATTCATTGGCAAGAATCGCACCGTGATTGCCCATGCGTGCGGCAATTTGCGTGGTTTTAGAACCAGGTGCGGCAGCGACATCCATAATGCGCACTGGCTGGTTGCCGTCCGCAAACAGCGCCGCAACGGGCAACATCGAACTGGCTTCCTGGATGTAGAACAATCCACTCAGATGTTCTGCTGTGCTACCGAGTGGCAGGCTTTCTTCATCATCTCGCTCAATCCAGAACCCTTCAGCACACCATGGAACAGGTGTCAGATGCCAGTCGTAAGGTGCAACCAGGGCGAGAAAATCGCTGACTGAAATTTTGAGGGTATTGACTCGCAAGCTACGCCGCAGAGGACGTTGGCAATACTCGATAAAGCTTTCGAGCGTTTGGTCGGCCGGAAGTGCATCGCGAATAACATCAAGAAAGGATTGCGGGAGAAAGGCGTTTTGAGAGTGAGCCACGAAGGAAGTCCAGAAAAAAATGAAGAGTGGAGTCTAGCACAAACGCCCCGGTGAGACACCGAAGGGTGTAAATAGTGTGAAATTATAATTATTATATATTTCAATAAATAAAGTCATTTGGCTGTATTGATGTCCAGTATTATTATGGTGCATTTTAAGTCATTTAATTGTATTTTATTGCTCTCAGTCCCCCACCCAGCACCCCATGAGGATTAAGAGGAATGGCATTTTATACGGTTGAAAGGCGCTTGAGGGCTGATGGTACAACGCGGTATCGCTGCACTGTGGGTGTGAAAAAGAATGGGAAGTATATTTATCGCGAAAACCAAACATTCTCAAAACAGACTTTGGCGAAATCTTGGGGGACTAAGCGTGTTGCGTACATTGAAGAGTTTGGTCTCCCTAATCCTATAGGGCAATCGCAGAAAACCATAACCCTTGCAGAGTTGATAACAAGATATATAAATCACCGGGATGTTTCGCTCGGTCGCTCTAAAAAAGATGTCCTGCGCCGATTAGCAAAAAGCGAACTGGCAGCCAACGAGTTGAGTAATCTAACTTCACAGCTTTATATCGAGTTCTGTCATTTTCGCAAGGCTCAGGGCTGTTCACCGAAAACAATATCAGATGACATTTCGTATGTCGCTTCTGTGCTACAAGCCGCGAAACCTCTATTTAATATAGAAATTGACCTGAAGCATATGGCCGAGGCCAGGATCTTTTTAAAGCAGATGAAGATGGTTGGAACGTCAAACCAGCGTAATCGACGGCCTTCTGTCGAAGAGTTTGAGCTTCTTCTTCAAGGGCTTAAACAGAAAGAAAATACAGCACACAGTAAGGCACCATTCGGCGATATATTCCTTTTATCAGTACTGACATGTACCCGTATAGGTGAGCTCTGTAAAATCCGTTGGGATGATATTGACGATCTACAGCGTAGTGTATTGGTCCGTGACAGGAAGGACCCAAAGAAGAAAACGGGTAATCACATGACGGTACCTCTCCTGGGTGAGGCTTGGGATATTGTTCAGAGACAACCCCAACTAGATGAGCGAATCTTCCCGTTTAATGAGCGAAGTATCACGCAAACATTCCGCCAGGTTCGTGACACCTTATTTATTACCGATCTTCGATATCATGATCTACGTCGTGAGGGTGCTAGTCGGCTCTTTGAAGCCGGATTTAGTATTGAAGATGTCGCTCAGGTGACAGGGCATCGGTCTCTGAATACATTATGGAAAGTTTACAGAGAAATGTTTCCGAATACCCTTCACGAGAAATTTGATCGCCTGAAGCAACAAAGCCAAAATCGGGACAGTAGTGATATTTAGTTTGCACGCATTTGTTCGAACAATGCTTTGCCTTTTTTCCTCTGCTGATCGATGTGGTCGGCCAGGTCTTGAACGTGAATCATCCTTGGAGCTTTCTGGCTTTCAGATGCACGAAATGTGGCAATTGGAAGCTCCCCCAATAGAGCTTTCTTTTCAGCCGTCGCTGGTTTCATGCCAAAATATTTTTCTGAGACATCCGCGAGAAGAATCGTGGGGGTGCCAAACTCCGCAAGCAATAAAAAGACTGTATTCATTATTTACCTCACACTGCGCCAATCGCTTTTTGCACTACTCGATAACCCCGTTTCCGGGGCTTCTTCTTCGGTCCGATCTTCGCCGCTGCTACCTTGGGAGCTGGTGGCCTCGGTACACTGATGCCGTTCCGCATATCCCGCCTGGCATTCATCTTCCAAACCAGCTGCTTTGTATGGTCACATCCGTCGTCAATCTGGACGCTGGCTTTCACCAGCGTGTCGTTCAGGTCAGCATGCTCAGCCATTACCATCACCTGAAACAGTTGATCCCATATCGGAAATCATGCTTTCCCAGATTTCAATTCCCGTCTGATTGAGCGATTTATCTTTCGCTAAACATTTATCAAGCAGTGCAATGGCTACCGCCTCCCATTCCTGATAGTTCAATTGCAGTGCCTCGAGGAAGTAAGCATCGACAAGCTGCCTGACTCCTGTAATACCTCCAACAATATTCACCCTGATAGGGAATGAATCGGCGTTAACGTTAAACCATTCGCCGGCGTTCTGCTTAATGAGATGGCTATGAACTGCTGCTGCATACTGGTTAGCCAGCGCGTTTAGGCGAAAATTTTTAGTTATTAAATTACTCACGATTTACCTCCAAATGCGCGACGTAGGGCTTTCTTCATTTTCTTGCCGTTATTAACCGAGCAGTAAAGCTCTGCCAGTTCCTGAGCCATCATTTGCTCGCCAGTCTCTTCATTGACGAAATACTGGTTCGGATTGTTTTTTATGTATTCCTGCACCATTGGCAGTGCGAGAAATTCTTCTGG
The DNA here is from genome assembly GCF_004361975.1 of Buttiauxella sp. JUb87. NCBI lineage: Bacteria > Pseudomonadati > Pseudomonadota > Gammaproteobacteria > Enterobacterales > Enterobacteriaceae > Buttiauxella > Buttiauxella sp. JUb87. Next base: position 754,685 of record NZ_SNVY01000001.1, on the reverse strand, counting down.
ACTGTAAATTTTCGATTGCCGACGAAGGTGTTTCACATTCGGAATCTTATGTGTGGACTCCACCGAAAAAATGTTTGCGTTATCTTGGCTTGCCATACCATCCCCTTAAAACGGCTTCGTTTTCATGAAATCGCGGTAACGATCAGTTAGTGCGTCGTGCTTTTCCTGCCACTGCTGGATCTCGCGCTTACGGGCCAGCAGGCGACGCAGACGGCGAACACAGCGGCGATGAGCATCCACGTATTCTTCGGTGAAATGTCCGAGCTGGTGGACCGTCATACCGTCGCGAATGACTGGCGTGTCCGGGTAATGAGTATCAACTCGCGCCAGCCGGAAGGCATGAGAGGTCATGTAGTTGGCGAGGTTATTTAACGCCGCGCTACGGCTCAGGCAACGCTTACGAAAACCGTGACGCATCACGATATACACCGGGCGGAGAGGGCGACTGAATGCTGCGTCAATACCTGTTTTAACTTTGCTGGTGGTCATTATTTTCTGTCCTTCAGTTTGCTGTAGCGCTCGTGGCTCATGACTTCCCAGTTCTGGCCACCATCTCTGGAGAGAAGTCTCCAGCGCCTGTTAACCTTCAGGCTAAGATTTCCCGAGCCATGCATACGGCTGGGAATCACCCGCCGCTTTCTGTATCTGCCGAGAGTGTTAACAGCTTGGGCATGTACCCACTCAGGTATACGAATTGCTGTCAGAGCCATCGATATCGCCTTTTTCTGGTGGAATTACCGTGTAACCTGCACGTTCAGCCATCCATAAAAACGTCTCCATTGAAGCGGTTACTTCACCGTTCTGGACCGGACGCGTGTGGATCACCTTTCCGTTTTCGATTGTCAGCACGACGTTGATTGGTGCATGTACTACTGCTGGTATCTTTTCAGTCGCCATTTTTTAATTCCCCGCGAGCTTGTTTATCTTTTACGAAATCAACTATTTCATTTAATAAATTGTCGATAATCATTTTTCCGGCTTCAGTCAGATATTCAGTATCTCTGTTTATTTCGATGGAGTTTTCATAGGTCGATTTAATAAAATCTTCACCTTCCTTTTTTCCGTATTCGCCATAAACTAAAAATTCGAAACGTAGCAATAATTTATTCATGAAACTTTCAGTAATTTCTACGGTTTCGATTTTTCCATCTGGTAAGTTAACCATCAGGAGATTGCCACCTGTTTTACGCTGGAGCCTGATTAACGCTGCGTTAAGAATTCTTTTCCGGTTGCGTTCTATCATGTTTGTCATGATGAATATCCATATGCTTTTTTGAGGTAAAGATGAGCAATAACCTCTTGCCCGTTCTTCATGTAAAGCAGAGCTGTTTTATATGCTGCGATATCTTTAATAAAACTCATGATTACACCTCAACCAATACGATGAATCTGAAGGTAAGCTGTCACCATTCCGATAATATTCATCTGCTTTTTAATTTCCTCGTTCGCTTCCCAAGTTTCATAAAGCTTATTGTCAGAAATTATCAGTAATTTATTTTTTACCGTCTGAAAGCGTTTAATAAAATGCTGGCCGTCAAGCTCATATAAGTAGACCGCATCCCACAAATTACCCTGATGCTTTTTTACGAGGCATTGCTCTCCAGCCTCAATGGTGCCAGACATAGAGTCGTCAGGCATGTTGATAACAAATTGCTGCTCAATGCCATAAGGCTGTAAATTAAATGGGATAATTCCAGCATTGCAAGCTTGTAATTTTTTATTAAATTTCTTATCGGGGGTAATATTCATGTTTATTTCCTCCGACTGAGTTTGACCCCAGTCGTTAGGCTGTAAATTACATTTATATGGCTACTTGAATGCTTTGGCTGTTTTGTCTGCCATGTAGTCATTGAACTTTTTAATGGATTCGTTTGCGCCTGGGAACTTGGAGATCTTTTCTATCTCTGAACGCTTAAGTTTTTCTATGTCAGAAATAACAGCAACAGGTATGAAAGCATCTTTCACTCTTGCATAAAGTTCATAATGAAATTTAGGTAGGTTTTCGATGTTGGTGTGTAAATCATACTTAAATTCAATATCAAGAGTATCTAGCATATAAGGAAAGTAATTAACAATAACTACCATTGAGTTAACGTTAATATCTTCCTTGGAAGAAAAAGTTGAAATTAGATATGAAATGCCAGCATCATTTTTATAAATTCCGTATTGATTGACATCATCGCAGTAAAAGGTTTCAAGAATATAACCATCTTCTTTTCCTGAGCGGTAAAAATGCTCAAATAAACCCTTGTTATCTATGATGGGGAAATCAACATAGACTCCTGCCTTGGCTCTAAGGCTGATATGTGAATATCTATTTTTATCTACGATGGTCATCTCATTGGCTCCGTTGTTTGCCGATGAAATGAGAATACTCATTTCGTTGTATTATGTAAACTACAAACGTTGTTTTATTTGTTGTAATTACTATAACGTATTGTATTTACAGATTAATTAATTTGGTGGGAAGGGGTTTTATACTCAAAGCGAGGGTGGGATATTAGTCGTGATCGATGGAAATTTACCAAAAAAAGCCCCCTATTTAGGGAGCTCATCATTTAGTTTTACTGAAATGTGAGTCTTAAAGGAGACGTAATTTGGTTTCTACGGCAACGCCAATGATCTTACAGTTCCCGTTAATTGGCACTAAAGGCCATGCCGGATTAAGCCCTTTCAGATAGCGTTGGCTCCCGTCAATTATCAATTTTTTAAACGTGGCTTCGTTAGAATCAGTGAGTTTGGCAATTACCAAATTTCCATTGGCTGGCTCACGGCCAGTATCAAATAAGACAAAAGTACCTTCGGGAATGCTCAAACCAATAGGAGCCGTCATAGAGTCACCATCAACTTCAAGCCAGAAGGCATCTCCTTGGATGTGCGCATCAGACTCCAACCATAAATCTATGTCTTTAAGCGTATAAGCCTCTACGGCTTCGTTCCAGCAGCCTGCCTGAACCTTGCTTAGGACTGGATATCTTTGACCAGGGGCATAGTTACCGGCAAAGGAAACATTTGCGGCTTCTTTGCCAGAAATTAGGTATTCAGGATCGCATTGAAGTGCCTTAGCTAATTCATGCAAGTAGCGTGGTCTTTTGGTTCTTCCAGATTCAACGGACACTATTCCCTGTTGGGTAGTTCCAGTGAGTTCAGCTAGTTCAACCTGAGTAAGTCCCAGCGCCAGTCGACGTTGCTTGATCCTGTCTGCCAATTGCATTTTCACACCCCAAATAAATTTGTCCAAAACAGCATACAACAATCATTGTATTTGACAAACAACAAAATGTGTATTGAAATACCGCAAACGTTGTATGTGAGGATTGCTACATGACTATTTCTATGCGCTTGAAGGAAAGGCGATTGGAGTTGGGATTAACTCAACAGCAGCTGGCAATTATGGCCGGTATTAAGCAGCAAACAATTCAAAGAATTGAAGCCGGAACCTCGCATAGACCCAGGCATTTGCTTGAGATTTCGGAAGCTCTTAGTTGCTCACCACAATGGCTTCTCAATGGTGTGAAAGACCATGCCTGACTATCACCGAACTGTTATGCCTCCAGTTTTCAGCGAGGCAGATGGCGAGTGGATTCAGAAACAGTTGTTGAGTTTAGCACCAGCGGCCCGTCAAAAGGCTGTTGCCAGATATGCAGCCGTATATGTGGAGACGTTTGAAGTCGAGCCGGTTTCCTTTCGCAAAGAGAATCGAGCACGGCACGAAGCAAATGTACGACTTCGCCTGTTCGTGAGAAATCACGGCAGGGCGTTACAGGGGTATACAGCCGAACCTCCCCTGGCTGAAACGCAACCGCGTTACTGATGGTTTCCGGGTTTAAAGGTACCCGGACAGATACAGGTTTAAAGGTGCATGGTTGCAGTCTGACTTAAAGGCGTCAGCTGCAGATGAAGCAGAACCACCCACTTACTTTTTTACACTCTAATGTACTAGATAGCTAGTACATGAATAAGGGAGAGGTAAGAGGGGGGTAAGGGGGGAGATCGGAGAGGGATGGGAATAGGTCTTTTCCAACAGGCAACTCCATAGGTTAGGGAGATGCCGATCTCTGAAGCCTACGTTAAAAATGGCGACGTACTAGCAAGGTGATACGCCGTTGCAGGGTTATGAGTCCGGGAATCGTTTTTCCTGGAAGAGTGAATCTTAGAGGGGTTGATTATGCTGACCATCACACCGAATTTTGCACAGGAACGTGCCCTTAACATGTTGCGTCGCGACTGGAAGTCTTACGAGTCGTTCATGATGTACATGCCGACCGGCAGCGGCAAAACTGGGCTGGCTGCTTTTGTTGCCGCTGGTTTGGTAACCCGTGGTATGCGCGTTCTGTTTGTCGCCCCTTACACCATTCTGATTAACCAGACGGCGCAACGCTTCGCTCAGTACGGGCTTCCGGAAGACCAGATCAGCTTTATCTGGCGTGACCATCCGAACTATGACCCAACCCTCCAAATCCAGATCGCCAGTGCTGACACTCTGATCCGCCGCGAATTTCCTCAGGATATCGACCTGCTGATTATCGACGAGGCACACCTGCGTAAACGCCGCATCCTGAAAGAGATCGAGCGCCTTACCACTGAGACAAAGACAAAAGTAATCGGTCTGTCCGGAACCCCGTTCTCACCGTTCCTGGGGAATTACTATCAGCGCCTGATTAAGCCAACAACTATCGGTGAGCTGATTCAGCGCGGTGACCTCAGCAAGTTTGAGTTTTATGCGCCGACGAAGCCGGATCTGCAGGGTGTAAAAACCAAAGCATCACTGGAATACGGCAGTGACTACGACGAAGCACAGCTGGCAGAGATCATGTGTGGCTCTGACCTGGTGGGCGATATTGTCGATAACTGGCTGCGTAACGGTCGGGACCTTCCGACAGTGGCGTTCTGCGTCAATAAGGCCCACGCCAATTACGTCACGCTGCAGTTTAACAAAGCGGGCGTGAATGCTGAGGTTATGGTGGCCGAAACTCCGCATGAAGAACGCCAGCTGATGATCCACCGCTTTGAAACCGGTGCGACAAAAATCATTGTCAGCGTTGGCGTACTGGTGGCTGGCTTCGACAGTGACGTTCGCTGTGTCATTTACGCCCGTCCGACGAAAAGCGAAATTCGCTGGCTACAGGCGCTGGGGCGCGGACTTCGTACTGCGCCGGGAAAAGACGCCTGTCTCATCTTCGATCACAGCGGCACCGTTCATCGCCTCGGGTTCCCGGATGCCATTGAGTACAACGATCTCCCTTCCAAAAGTGACGGTATGAAAGAGGCGGCAGTCCGCCAGGCTAAGGAACGGGAGGAAAAGCTCCCGAAGGAATGCCCGGAATGTCACTTCATGAAGCCCGCAGGTGTCTATGTCTGCCCGATATGTGGCTTTAAACCGCTCATCGGCGAGGACGTGGAAACCGATACGCAGCGCAATATCAAAAAACTCAAAAAGGGCGGAAAGGTTTACACCAAATCGGACAAACAGTCCTGGTGGAGCCAGATCAAATTTTATCAGCGTCAGCGCGAATCAATGGGGAAACCGATCGGTGACGGGTGGTGCGCTCATACATTCCGCGACAAATTCAACGAGTGGCCCAATGGGCTGAGCGATTTTCCGATGGAGATTACCCCGGAGGTAAATAACTACATCAAGCACAAACTCATCAAATTTGCGAAGGGTCGGGAAAGGCCCGGCAGTCAGCCGGAGGAATCCACCGACAATGCCGGGACTACAAACCGGATCATCAACGCCAGACATCAGGTTGCTAACATTCGTAGTATGCTGGGGAGAAGAACAGCGTGAAGACAGCAGAAGCGGCGAAAGGCCGCTGGCCCGAAATTCTTGAACATTACGGCCTGCCACCAATAACCGGGAAAAATCACTACAAAGGCGAGTGCCCGGTATGCAGTGCACGTGGTAAGTTCCGTATAGACGATCGCGACGGTGCCGGTACATGGATCTGCGTATGCGGTAGCGGTGACGGCATGAAGTTGCTTTCAGCCACGCAGACCAACAAAACCTTTTCGGCACTCTGTGCCGAGGTGGATCAGCTTATTGGCAATGACTACCAGCGCGAAAAAATCCCTTCCCACAGCTCTGCCGCGAAGTTGCGCCAGCGCACCATCAGTAAATTCGCGAAGTTGCTTCCGCTGCATAGCACGCCAGGTGCCGGATATTTGCGACAACGCGGGATCAACAAATTACCCTCTGATGCCATCAAATTCTGTGAACGCCAGCGCCACGCAGGCCGCGTTTACCATGCTCTATACGCCCTCGCCACAGACGACAAAGGGGAACTGTGCTATCTCCACCGCACCTTACTGGAGGGAGAGCATAAAGCGCCACTGGGTGAAAGTGCCAAACGGCAAAAATCCCTGCAGGAAGAAAATTATCTCGAATATGCACGCTCTGTAGCCATCCGTATGTTTCCCGTTTCCTCAACGCTGGGGATCGCGGAGGGCATCGAAACGGCGCTGTCCTGCTATCAGATTTACGGCGTCAATACCTGGGCGGTGATGAACAGCAATTTCATGAAGAAATTCCGCGCGCCGGCAGGGGTAAAACATCTGGTTATTTTTGCTGACATGGACAAGCACTCTGCCACTGGTCAGGCGGCGGCGTTCGAGTGTGCCCATGCCAATCTCATGGCGAAAAATGACATCATTAAAGTCAGCGTACGCTGGCCGGATAACGGCGATTTCAACGACATGCTGATGAACGGCGATCAGGTTCGTGAGCAGGTTTTCTATAAAAAACAGCAGGTGGCCGCATGAAATTTGAAGAATCCTTAAAGCACTTCAGCCCGCAGGAGCTGCTTATTACGAACAGAAGGGGGGGCAATAATAATGCGTGATATTCAACTGGTATTAGAGCGCTGGGGAGGTTGGGCCGCGAGCGATAACTCAGGTATCGATTACTCTCCTATAGCTGCTGGGTTTAAAGGTCTGCTTCCTCAGACGGGCAAAAATCGGTTGTCCTGCACTGATGATGATGCCTTGGTTATTGAAGGTTGCATGGCTCGTCTGAAGAATAAAAAACCTTATGAACATTCATTACTTGTAGCTCATTACTTCTATGGCGTGTCCAAACGGAAAATAGCTAAGGCGAAGAAAAAAGATGAAAAATTAATAAGAATAGAGATACAAATGGCTGAAGGATTCATTGACGGCTGTCTTTGTATGTTAGATGTAACACTCGATATGGATGTAGAGTTCTAACTATTGAAAATGTATAGCTCCAGTAAAAGGTTCGATTATTCGGACTTTTTATTTAGACTGTCGAGAATATCTTTTCTTCTTTTTTCGGTGTCAGATCTATGTATCAATATACTTTTAAATCTTTGAGCTTCATCCATGTTTGATTTTATAAATAAAAATGTATAAAGCGATGAAATTACAAGGCCGCCAGTTATAACGAAAAATAACTGGAAATACTCAGAGCATGTTTTGATACTAAAAAAACCGACAGCAACGACAACGGCAGCAATAATATGATAACAAAGAATAACTGTAAGCCTTCTTCTTTTTATGGATATTATTGGCCTCAAGCGTCGAAGTTCATCGGAGGTTAAGGATGGATGTTCATCAACTTCTGGGATTTTGAATAAGGCTTGGATGCAGTAGCTTGAAGAAAAAAGAAGTAGTGTCAGAATGATCCAAGGGGTCGGGGCAGAATTTAATGCTGTATTATTAACAACATAATAAAATGCAATGCAACCCAAAAGGAAGGCTAGAATAAATTGCATTAAAAATGCTTTGAAACTCATTGTAGCCTCCGTTCTGTAGTATGCCGCTATTTCACTGCTACTTCTCCGGAGCCTATCTTAGAATGTAGCCATTTGTGCATCTGTAAATATAAGTGATTTTCGTCCATTAGTCCATTATTATATTGGACGTTAATCGAGCCAGATAACTTCAATTCTCCACCTTTAATAGTTCCACCACCTTGGAGTGATATTTCAATATCATCTTCATCCATATTTCTTAGTGATGTAGCTAAAGTATCCATAAGTAATTGACCATCTTTATTGGTCTTTCTAAAGTAGGTTATTTCTAAGTTTACCTGAAGATTTGATTCATCTAAGGAATCTTCGAGTCTCAATTCATTGAACCACTGCTCACCAAAGGCTGCTTTTAGAATATTCCCACCCTTGCCAGTGGGCATGAATTTCATTTTCCTCACCTTCTGGATAGAAGTGGTAGGTGAGGGGGTTGGCGTGTGAGTTATTTGAATGCTATCACTTTCTGTTTTACTTTTCACAGGTACACTGCCGAGGTTTATTTTTCTGACTGGATTATTTTCCAATTTTTGGATTGTTTCTTCAGTTGGTTTATCTTTTAAAATAAGAATGCTGTCATCTGAAAATGAACTACCAAAGCTATGTATAAGCCAATTAAGGTGAGTTTCTAGATCTCTTGCCCTAAGGGAGCTGGATTGAATAACAATCATATGGTTTTTCAATACTCCGAAATAAAGTATTGAATCAATAAACTCTCTCTTTATTTTTTCTTTTTCTTCAATAGAAATGTTTTCATCAGCATCAAGTTTTATTTGTTGGGATGTGATTGCATTTATGTCATAAAAACTGACATCATCACTGATAGTCATCAGTGCTTGGCTTTTGCCTTGCTCAAATAATATTAATTGACCGAATAATATTGTTTGGTAGGTGTTACTTCGATTAATTAAACGATAGCCACTAGCACTATCAGATGGGGAAATTTGTTCTCGTCTCATGCCAACTTTGGATGCTGTTCCATTGGCGGAAATGATGGATTCTAGAATTGATTGAAGATCTGCGTTGCAGTTGGCGATTGCGGCTCTTTTGTAGTGAATCGCTTTTTGACGGCTTTGTTTTAACATCCACAATCCTTAACGGAAGCTTTATCAATAAATACCACATCACCACTCGAGACGGAGTTAAAGGTATGGCGGCAATGACTACAGACAACATTTAGAGAACGATATAAGAAAATAGCGAAAAAATCACTAATGCGGTCCGCATTTTTGTGTGTAACGTGATAAGAGTCGTCACTAAGAGACAGCACTTATCAAACAAGAAACCTCGGCATCATGCTGGGGTTTTGTCGCTTTATAAGCGCATTTACTGCGCTGTCAGACGGGAATACTGAATTTCATCTTGCTGGCTCACCCGACCAGAGTTATCTGTATGTCACGCCATAATTAAAGGGTAAAAAGACATGCTAAAACAGCAAGATATGACAGAAATAGCAAAGGTTGTTTTCAATGAACTAAGCGACGAACCTGCAACCGTTGGGGAAATCGCCCAGAATACACATCTGACGCGTGAACGATGCCAGTTAATACTGACGCAGTTAGTAATGGCGGGTTTATCGGAATACCAGATTGGATGTTACAAGCGCCTCCATTAACCGGAGGCTTCTGCAGTGAAAATGGGCGGCTGGTGGGTGTTGTAGCACTCAGCCAGCCATTCGCTCATGTCTTAAGGTCACAAGCGAACCGAGGCCCACCGCTTTAGCGCTAAAGCAAAGTGAGCCTATCAGAGACTCGTTTACTGATCTATGAAAAATACTGTAAATTTAAACAGTGTTGAGTTATTCAACGCTGATTGTCTTCAAGTTCTTGCTACCCTTTCCGATAATTCCGTCGATCTCATCGTTACCGATCCGCCTTATTTCAAGGTGAAACCAAACGGTTGGGATAACCAGTGGCGGGGCGATGAGGATTATCTGGCTTGGCTTGATACGTGCCTGGCTGAGTTCTGGAGGGTGTTAAAACCTAATGGCAGCATTTACCTGTTCAGTGGTCATCGACTGGCGGCTGATATCGAGCTGCTGATGCGACATCGCTTCAATATTCTGAATCACATCATCTGGGCGAAACCTTCTGGACACTGGAACGGTTGCCATAAAGAAAGCCTGCGGGCTTATTTCCCTGCGACCGAGCGCGTGCTGTTCGCAGAGCATTACCCTGGACCGTATAAGCCCGACAGTTATGTAGAGCAGTGCAACGACACCAAACAGCATGTGTTTACCCCGTTGATTGAATACTTCCGTAATACCCGGGCAGCTCTGGGGGTGACCTCAAAACAGATTGCGGAAGCGACGGGTAAGAAAAACATGGTTTCGCACTGGTTCGGTGCCAGCCAGTGGCAATTGCCAAATGAGACAGACTATTTAAAGCTCCAGGCGCTGTTCAATCAGGTAGCCATCGATAAGCATGCGAAGCACGAGTTGGATAAGCCACATCACCAACTGGTGGAAACATGGCAGTCGTTAAACCGGAAATATTCTGCTCTGTTGGGTGAGTTTAAAGCGCTCCGGCGTCCTTTTGCGGTATCAGTGTCTGTTCCGTATACCGATGTATGGACACACAAGCCCGTTCAGTTCTATCCAGGAAAGCACCCCTGTGAAAAGCCTGCCGACATGCTGAAGCAGATTATCGATGCCAGTAGCAAACCCGGAGATGTGGTAGCTGATTTCTTTATGGGGTCAGGTTCAACTATCAAAGCAGCTCTTACTCTGGGGCGTAGGGTGATAGGTGTGGAGATCGAGGAGGAGAGGTTTAATCAAACCGTTGGCGAGATAGGATTAATGGCTATTACCCCCAGTCTTCCAGGCAGGTGATGATGCGGGGACGATTTTTTGCTAATGCCCGGTTTACATTTTCCAGCACTCCGTCAGCGCTAAATCCCGTTCGCTTTGTATTGCTTCTGTCTATTTTTGAAAAGGCGTTTTAAAACGAAGAAATTCAGCATGAAATGTTAATAGTAACCCATGTGAACTGTATACGATTCATCCCGTCGCTTGCAGGTGACACTTTGTAGGGTAATCGTAGTTGTTTTTTGAGTCCCGGATTTACTCAGGCCTCGTCGAGGGGCCTTTTTTACCGGTTTAGTTCAGCAGGCAGATTGCCTGATTGTAAAATCAGGATGGAAGCGGTTCAACTCCACTAACCGGTACCAGTGCGGTCAATTGATATTCAGGTCTTGCCACCGTAATAAAACTTGGGTGGTTTGATTCCCTCCGGCGCAATATACATCGGCCCTTTAGCTCAGTTGGTTAGAGCGAACGACTCATAATCGTCAGGTCGCTGGTTCAAGTCCAGCAAGGGCCACCAAAGCCGACTTAGCTCAGTAGGTAGAGCAACTGACTTGTAATCAGTAGGTCACCAGTTCGATTCCGGTAGTCGGCACCAAAAAAGCGGTCATCGTATAATGGCTATTACCTCAGCCTTCCAAGCTGATGATGCGGGTTCGATTCCCGCTGACCGCTCCAACTTAAATTTCCAGTATTTAGCCAATGCTAAGGTCATCCGTTTTCTGTGCGTTTCGTTATTTTTGAAAAGGCATTTTGAATTGAATCGATTCAGCATGAAATGTGAATTATTACACGCATAAACTATGTAGGATTTGCCCTGTCGCATTATTGGCGACATGTAGTGTGAGAACCGTTTGCTTTGAGTCCAGGATTTGCTCAGGCCTCGTCGTTGCGGGGCCTTTTTTACCGGTTTAGTTCAGCAGGCAGAACGCCTGATTGCAAAATCAGGATGACAGCGGTTCAACTCCGTTAACCGGTACCAGTGCGGTCAATTGATATTCAGGTGTACTACCTTCTTTAGCACCTGGGTGGGTTTGATTCCCACCGGCCGCACCATATGCTTTTCAGTCTACGAAGATGGGTTAACCCGGAGCGACTGGAGAGCGTATCAGTCTGAACGCTGGGTGTTCCCATATTGCTTTATACGCTTGTAGGTTCATGCCGCTCAGCGTTCAGTCTGATACCTATCCCGGTATCTCCTTAGAGCTTTCTTAATCGAGTATTCGTTTTTACTCAGCCTCACTCTGTTGGGGCTTTTTTTATTTCAAAAAACATCACCAAGTCATAGCCGCTGGCATTGTTACGCTATGACCCTCAAGCCTTGCTTATCGCGGGGCTTTTTTATGGACGAAATCCCATGCCATTCAAACCCCCAGAAGACGAAATTGCGGGGTATATCCTCGTTGCCATTTTTACAGGTCTCGGTGTGTTATCGAAGATAGCCCACAGCATTCTTTCTGGCATGCCGACGTCGTTCTGGGGCGCGGTATGCCAAATCATCATCTCAACCTTTGCGAGTGCGCTTGTGCTGATGCTCGCTGTGCGCTTTCAGTGGCACTACACCGGAACGGCGGTTGCTTGCGGAATATCATCCTGGTCCGGCGTAACGGTAGTTAATTTGCTTGAAAAGAAACTGTTATCCCGCCTGAATGGCAAAAAGATATAGATAAAAAAATCCCGGCACTAATTCACTGTGCCGGGAGCTTAAAAAGAACATCGTACTTACTGAAAAAGTACATGTTAAGTGTAGCTGACCAACTCACACCACTAAGCTGATTTTATTAAATGCTGTTAATTGCGTTGGCCACATCAAGAAAACAGCACAAACGCGCTGTTTCCGTGTAAGTCGGTATTCGTTATTCCCGTGGCTAAAATTAAATAACCAGCATAAACCCCTGCAACGCTCGCCGAAGTACTGCCAGCTTGCTGGCAGTCGAGGAAGCGGAAGTTAACCAGCACCTGCCGCGGGTGCGTTCACACCGGAGCTTCAATAATGGCTTTGCGCCCCTGTAAAGAATTAACTGTTCCCCTTTATCGAGTGCAGGTCGTCATTTGTTCCAGCGCTGCCGCTGCCGATAAGCGATTTGGTAAAGGGTTTCTGTATAAGAACTTCACCGCCCAGGTATCCACGATAGAAGACTCAAACACCGGAATTGACTTCATCGTCATCACTTTCGCTGATCCGGATGCGTACAACGCTGAATGTCTGACGCATGAATGTGTCCATGCTGCCTGGCGAATTCTGGAACTGGTTGGCGTCACTGTCAGCGCTGACAATCAGGAACCACTCGCATATCTCGCCGGCTGGCTGTCACGCGAGGTGAACAATTTTATGATGGATCATATTGAAGCCCAGAAAAGCAATTCGGAGTAATTATGGCAACACCGGACTGGGAAAAGATAGAGGCTGATTATCGTGCTGGCCTGCTCTCTGTCCGAGAAATCGCCTCGCAGCATGGCATTAGCGATACCGCAATCCGTAAGCGAGCCAAAAAGGATGGGTGGATAAGAGACCTTGCCGCAAAGATTCAGTCAAAGGCTGACGATTTGGTTCGCAGACGTGAGGTTCGCACGCAGGTTCGCACCGAAACAGCCATTTCAGAACGCGAACTTATCGAGGCAACTGCTGAGGTTATTGCCACGGTTCGCATGGAGCATCGCGGTGATATTCGCCGCGCCAGAGCGCTGGCTAATGTGCTCTTCGATGAGCTGGCAGCACAGTGCTCGGACGTGGATTCACTGGATAAGCTCGGCGAACTACTCCGCAATCCAGACGATAAAGGCATGGATAAGCTCAATGACCTTTACCACAAAATTATCAGCCTTCCTTCCAGAGTTAAGTCAGTCAAAGATTTAAGCGATAGCCTCAAAACGCTGATAGGTCTTGAACGAGAGGCTTACGGTGTTGACGCGCCTGCAAATGGTGAGAATAAGCCGGATTTAAATATCACCGTATCTTCAGACGCTACACCGGAGCAGGCCGCTGAGGCCTACAAAAAAATTATGGGCTAGCCACATGGTGCTTTCTTTTGATTTCCGCAATCCCGATTATTCCGCTGTATTTGCTCGCAGAGCTGAAAAACTAAAAGCCATCAGAGAGAACCCGGATTGTTTACCCGCTCTCAAGGCCTACTACAAAACTCACCCCGCCGACTTTATTAATGACTGGGGTATGACGTTTGATCCCCGCAACGCTGAAATTGGATTACCGACAACCATACCGTTCCTGTTATTCCCTAAACAGGAGGAGTGGTTAGGCTGGCTTTATGAGCGCTGGCAGGGAAGGGAAGACGGACTGACAGAGAAATCCCGCGATATGGGGTTATCCTGGCTTTGTGTGGGTGCAGCGGTTCACATGTTCCTGTTTTACCCTGGCACGGTTGTTGGCTTTGGCTCCCGTAAAGAGGAGTACGTTGATAATACCAGTGACCCTAAATCACTGTTCTGGAAAGCGCGCCAGTTTATCAGCATGTTGCCTGTCGAATTCCGTCCTGCTGGCTGGAACGAGAAGAAACACGCGCCATTCATGAAGATTCAGAACGTCGAAAATGGCGCGATGATAGTAGGTGAAGCGGGGGACAATATCGGCCGTGGTGCGCGTACCTCGATATATTTCAAAGACGAATCAGCATTCTATGAGCGCCCCGAAATTATTGAAGCGGCGCTGTCTCAGACGTCTAACTGTCGTATTGATGTATCAACACCTAACGGCAGCGGCAACCCGTTCTACCGTCGCAGGCACAGCGGTAAAACATCGATATTTACGTTTCACTGGCGCGATGATCCCCGCAAGGATGAGGCCTGGTATAAAGAGCAGTGCGGGAAACTCGATCCGGTTGTCGTGGCGCAGGAAATTGATATTGATTACGACGCCTCAACAAATGACGCTTATATCCCCGGTCCACTCGTTGAAGCTGCACAGTCTAATTCCTTCATGGATGTTGAGCCGATTGGCCCACTTCAGCTTGGTGTCGATGTTGCCCGATTTGGGGATGATAAAACATGCCTTGTCCTCAGGCAGGGCCGCGTTGTGTTCTGGGTTGAAGAGTTTACTCATATGGACACCATGGCTGTTGCAGGGCTTGTCCGGGATAGGGTGACGAGTTCGCCAAATCGTATTGAGCAAGTTGCAGTTGATGTCATTGGTCTTGGTGCTGGCGTAGTTGATCGCCTTCTTGAGTTCCCGGAGACAAAGGACATAACCATTGGTGTGAACTCCGCCACTCGCCTGAGTGATGGTCGCAACTTTAATACCCGTGCAGCGATATGGCGCAGCATGTTGGATTGGCTCAAAGACTCCCCTGTTTCATTACCTCGCGTTGATGGTCTGAAGGCTGAGCTTTGCGCCCTTAAATACACTTACCGCAACGGTGTGCTGTTGATTGAGTCCAAAGAGGATGCAAAGAAGCGCGGCGTTAAATCTCCCAATAAATCAGATGCACTGGCGCTCACGTTTGCAGCACCAGTCACACAGCAGCCTGGTTACACCAGTTACCACGTACCCAACACGATGGATTACGGCTAATGAAAAACAAGAAAGAGTTTCACGAAATCGCGCTCAAGCGGTTCGATGCTGCCTACACTCCGCAAACCGGCATACGTGAATCAATCCGCAGGGCCATTCGTTTTGCACGTAAAAGCGGCGCTCAGTGGGAAGGTGACACCGCATCTGGCTGGACCCCTTCAAAAACAATGAAGAAGCGCCCCATGCTGGAGGTTAACAAAACCGCCAACTCCATCGAGCGTATCACTGCAGAAGGGAAGAATGCGCGAATCAGTGTGAAGTTTCGGCCTGGTGATTCGGATGCGTCTGCTGAACTGGCTGAGAAACTTAACGGCAAGTTTCGTGCTGATTTCAACGGATGCGAAGGGGAAGAGGCCAGCGATACAGCCTATGAAGATGCGGTAGCCGGTGGGTTTGGTTGTTTGCGCCTGACCACAGCACCAGACAACGAGGATGCCATACCCGATCAGCAGGGTGTAAAGCGTATTGTGATGGAGTATGTGCCGGAGGCTTACACCACTGTCTGGTTTGATGCCGCTGCCAAACGTTACGACAAATCAGACGGCACGCACGCTTTCGAGCAGTTCACGATGTCGCATGAAGCCTATAAGCAGAAGTACAAGAAAGACCCCGCTTCTCTCGAATCACCTAGCGCTTTCAACTTCGACTGGTTTGCTTCAGACCTGGTGTATATCGCACGCTACTACGAGCGCCGCCAGGAAGAGGTCAACATTATCACTTACCTGAACCCCCTCACGGGTCACAGTGTTGTCTACGAGGAAGAAGACATTGAAAAGGTGAAGGATGAGCTGGCTGATTATGGCTATCAAAAGACGGGCGAAGAGCTGCAAAAGCGCTGGCGTGTTTACTGCTCGGTCATTGACGGTGAAGGTATTTTAGAAGAGCCCGTTCTACTGCCTGGCACGATGATCCCCCTCGTACCCTACTATGGAAAGCGCTTCTATAACGAAGGCAAAGAACAGGTTGAAGGATTCACGCAGAAGGCAATGGACCCGCAGCGGGCGCTGAACATCGGTTTTTCCATGCTGACCAAAGAGGCCATTGAAGCCCGCCCGGCGAAGATGATCGTCAATACAAAATTCATTGCCGGGCTTGAGACTATCTGGGGTGACCCGTCTGATAAAGCCTATATGCCCATGCACGATGCAGCATTACCGCCAGGTGGCCCATTACCCAAAGATTCTCCTCCTGCATTTAGTCAGACACAGCCCACGGTCACCAGCCCCGCCGTACAGCAACTGATTGCTACTGCTGACAACCTGCTCACGCAGATGACCGGTAATGCCATTACAGAGCAGGGTGTACCCAATAACACCTCAGGCCGGGCGGTCAACACCATCGCAGGCCGAACCGATCAGCAGGATTACAACTTTATCGACAACCTGAAGAAGTCCACCCGGCATCTCGGGCGCGTCTGGTTGTCCATGCTGCGCGATGTCAGCGGTTCTGATCGTGTTGTCCGTATAGTGAAGCCCAACGGCAAAGACGAGCTAATCACACTGAATGCGCAGGTGAAGGACGAGGAAACCGGTGAAGTTATCGGCCTCAATGACCTCAGCCAGGGTAAGTATGACGTGGTCGTCGGTGTGGGTCCTGCATTTGCCAGCTCCCGCCAGCAAGCTATCGCTAATTTGACAGCCATCATGGCCGCCGTCCCGCTCCCGCCTGAAATACAGTCTCAGATGGCGCTGTATATGGTCGATGAGATTGCCGGTGAAGGGCTGGACGACCTGAAGAACGCCGTCAACCGCCAGTTACTGCTGACCGGTGCAAAAGAGCCTGAAACGCCAGCCGAAGCCAAACAAGTGCAGCAGTTCCAGCAACAGCAGGCCGCCGCCGCACAAAACAGCCCTGAAAATATTATTGCTCAGTCTTCAGCTATGAAAGCACAGGCCGACATGTTCCGGTCTGTAGCTCAGCTGATTGACACGGGGATCGGCGTCTTTGATACCGAAGCTGATATTCAGCTTAAAGGTACTGAAATGCTGAAAAACCTCAGTGATATCGAGGTATCGCGTGCAGGTGCCATTACTGAAATTGCTAATTCGTTACATGAGCGACAGCAGTCACTCATTACTTCTCAACTCCAATTCTTAGGTGACATCAATGGATAATCCAGACATCAGCAGCACCACAGGTGACATCACCGTAACCGATCCGGTCATCACGATTACCCCGCCAGGCGATGACGTTGTATTGCCTCCTGGTGACGGTGACAACAGCGGCGCAATAACTATCCCTGGAACCGTCGACAATCCTGAAATCATTACCATGGTTGCCGATCTCGTCTTTGATGGCGCACCTCTGCCCGATTTCAATATCCCGGATGAAACACCGCGTGAAAAAGAATTGCGCGAACAGCTTGAAGCGCTGCGTCAACAGACTGGCGCGGATGCAGGCCAGCACAAGGCGCTGGTTGTTGAACCTCAAAAGCCAAAGCGTGATGAGTTTTACAGTGATGAAGCATTTGAAGAGGCGTTTGAACAATACATCACTGATCGTGAGCAGTTTAAACAGCAGCAAACCAGCCAGGTGCAGGCCAAAGCAGCCCATAAAGCACAATTTGAAGAGGCGGTTGGTCATTATGTGCAACAGCGTGCAGATGCCGCACTGAAGCTGAAGGATTTTGACCGCATTGAAAAGTATGTCGATGACAACCTGAATCCGGGCGTTTTGGCGGCCATTCTGTTTGGCAATCAAAACGGCACATTTACCAACGCACCGGAAATGATTGCCGCCATTGGCCGTAATCCTGCACTGATGAAGCAGCTCAACGAAATCAACAACCCCTTCCTTGCTGGCGCCATGCTCCTGGATATCAGCAAGAAATCTCAACGTGCACCTGATGCACCGGGTAAGCAGGTGAATGCCATTCCGGAGGTATCCGGCGGCAGTCCTCAGTCTCTCGATGCCGAACTGGCTCAGGCAGAGGAGGAAGCAGAACGCACGGGGGACAGAACGAAAGTCATCGAGCTCCGCGCTAAAAAACGCGACCAGAAAAAATAATCACCGGCAATCGCCGGTTTTTTTAACCCCAAAATTTCCCAACCCGCCGCGTGCGGGTTTTTTTATTTAAGGATACTTATGCCAACTACCAATGATTTAACTAAAAACCTCCAGGTGTATTTTGACCAGACAGTGGAAGGTTTTGACGCGTCAGTCGTGCTTGCTCAGCAGGCGGCAAAACACACCCCGCCAGCGACAGACATGTCTCGCGCAAACAATACGTTCTGGCGCCCGCAGCCTGCTATTTTGCAGGTTCGTTCTGGCTGGGACACCACTGGCGTTGATCCAGAAACATTACAAAAACTCAGCGTTCCTGCCTCCCTTAACAGTCCGGGCAATATCGAGATTGCGCTAAACCTTCAGGAGATGCAGGACCCGAGCAATATGGCCACCGCAACCGCCGCAGCGCAACTGCAGCTTGCCGCTCACGTTGATTTGGCTGTCGCTGAAACAGTCGCTCGCACCGGTTCACTGGTGATCACCGGCAACGGCCCGATGAACTGGAAAATGGGGGCGACGGCTGATGCAGTCATGAATGAGCAGGGGGTGAAGATGGGATCGGAACGCTCTATGTTCCTGTCTCCACAGCACTACGTTGATATTGCTGACGAATTAAAATCCAAGCAATTCCATCAGGGGGATGTGAAGACGGCCTGGGATGAAGCCCGCATTCCTAACATCGCCGGCTTCAAAACCTTCCAGACGGATTACACCGGCTACATTCCAGCTCCGACAGTGGCCGTGACTGCAACGTTAACGGCAGATGTGGCCTATGTGCCTAAAGCCATGACCACAAACAACGGCGGCAATGGTGAGGTTCCGGTTGATAACCGCTTTGCCACCATGTCGGTTGATATTACGGCGGGCGAACTCCGTCCGGGTGATGCCTTTACCGTTGCGGATGTGTACGCCGTCCATCACATTAAGAAAACCGCCACACCACGCCTGAAGACTTTCCGCGTCGTTAAAGTTGAAGGGGCGATTGTCACCTATTGCCCACCAATCATTCCAGATGGTCCATACCAGAACGTGACGACCAAAGGAGCGGCCGGTGTGGCGCTAAGCGTCATCAACAACACCGATCAGGCTCCTACCTCTTTTTGGCGTAAAGATTCCGTTGAGCTCATTCTCGGCAGTTTCGACAACCTCGGTAATATCAGCGGCGGCGCTCGCTTTATGAAGGCGACCACCAAAAAACTCGGCCTGCCTATTGCCATGCTCTACTGGCTGGACGGCAAGAGCGTGATTTACGCCGTTAAATGGCTGGTCTTCTTCGGTGTCAACAACCTGAACCCGGAGATGAACGGCATCATTCTCCCTAACCAGATTTCAACCGCGACGATGAGCACAGCGTCTAAAAAAGGTTAATTCTCACGGCCCCGAAAGGGGCTTTTTCTGAGGTGACGGATGATAACCAAACAAGAACTGTGTGATGCAGCGCTGGCAAAGACAGGTGTGGGGCGGGGTGAGTCATTGACCGGATTTTCCGGCGTGACGATGTCAGACAGCCTGAAAGAGCTTGAAGCGATGATGGCGGAATGGCAGGGGCAGGGATGGGAATTGTATTATCAGTTCACGTTACCGGATGACACCGCCAAAGATAACAGCCCGCTACCAGGCCAGGATTCGATGATCGAACTGCGCTGGAAGTCGGTTGTTGCCAGTAATCTGGCGGTGCGGCTCTGCCTGCTGTTTGAATTTCCCGTTTCCCCCAATCTTGCGACAGAAGCCTATAACGGCACGCTGCAACTGGCGGCGTACTTTATCAACGTGCCGGATAAACCTGCGTCACCGTGGGCAATTGGCGGCTCCGGGAGTTATGCGAAAAAATGGTAATGAGAAACGGAAAAATCACGACACTCCAGCTCGGGCGGGGAATGGGCAAGAACCCCCTGAATGCGCAGTATGTTGAGCTGTTACCGGTCAATGTGCTGATGATCCCCCGAAAATTATTAACACCGCCAGTGTCCTGCGGGCTTTCCCTGGCACGGAGAATATTGCCGATGTTGACGGAGTATCGCGGGGCGCATTGCTGAATCCTGCTGATGCCGCTGTGATGCGTGTCTGTGGAAAGCAACTCTACCGCAATCATGAGCCAATGGCGGAAATCGAGGGTGATGACCGCGTATCGATGGCGGGCAGTATCAAGTCAGTGGCGGTTTCCAGCCTCGGGAAGATGCACGTTTTTAAAGGTGATGGCTCACACAGCGTGCTTGAGAACTGGCCTGAATCTGAATACTTCCCTGGCGAGCAAATTCCCCTGGGCAAGGGCAGTGCTGCATTTGGTTATGACGGCACACTCGACATCACGGAGTCTATGGCGCTTAAAGGGAAAATCATTCTGACGCTGACACCGGCCACAACCACTGGTGCTGTGGGTGAACCCCTTGAGCTGGATTTGGCCCTGGAGCCTTTCAGCCAGGAGCCTGCACCACCGGGAACCCCGTATATTACGGATGCAATGGTTAACGGTTTCTATATCTCAGGCACAACCGTTACGGTGAGCTATACGTTTAATGCGAACGGTGCAGACGGCGAGGATGATACCCAATACCTGTGGATGCAGATTGTCAGCCCTACGACGGTTAAAAACGCGCAATTCGATTTAGGCTATGTGTCGGATATCGTTCACGCCGGTGCGCGTTACGCCTGGGTTAAAAAAGGCACCAATACGTTCGGCGTGACGGATATCAGCGCCGAAGCGAACGAAGCAAAGCCCGACCGTTATCGCCCGTTCACAACGGCTGAGTCATTTCCCGATCCGGCTGTAGGCATTGGTGAGCTGAACGACGACATTGTCCTGTTTGGTACGGTTTCCACTGAGTTCTTCACGCTATCCGGCGAGTCTGACCCGTCTCAACCTATCTACCGTAGCCAGCCCGGCGCAATGATTGCGGTCGGCATCGCAGGCCCACACAGCAAGGCACTGGCGGGGAAAGAGTTTGCGGTGATAAGCCATCCCGCCGGTGGCCGCGTGTCGGTTTACCTGTTGGGCAGCGGTCGTGCGACAGATATCGCGTCACCGGCCGTCATTGATGCCCTGGCAAAAGCGACCCCTGATGAGCTGGCCGCCGGTGTGGTTGAATATCTGGAAACCGGCATTCACCGCTTAATCATTGTGCGATTCGGCCATCATGTTTTCTGTCATGACAAAACCAGCAAAGCCTGGTTTCAGCTTTGCAGTGACAACGTCAACACCCCGCACAAAGCCATTGATTTTATTGCCCGTGGCGGCGTGATCACAGCAGGGAATACCCATCACGGTACGGTGAGCCAGCTCAGTGAGCAATCAACCGATCAGGATGGTAAGCCGCAGCCCCACCAGTTTTACACCTCAACACTGTCTTTGCTGAACTCAAAACTGTTTGACCTTGAATTGTCGGTGGCCACGGGGCTGGCAAAACATCCTCAGCACATCTTTGCGGCTGCCTCCACGGATGGCGTGGTGTTCCCGGTCGAAACGCAGATGCATTTTGATGCGCCACATCATCACAACATCAAGCCGAAACTGGCGCGGGTTGGCTTTGTGCGTGATGAGATTGTGTTTCGTTTTCGCATTGTGTCCGCTGCGCCATTCTCGGTGTCTGCCTGCCATGTGAGGGTTGTTTGATGTCTGATCCATTGTCACTCAATACTGTAAAAATCCATCTCTCTGAGCTTCCCCCGACATTTTCAGAAAAGCTGAAATCGTTCTTCAGTCGCCAGCCTGCATTCAATGACGAGGTAAAAAAACGCCTCAGCAGCGCCAGTCAGGCAATACAGCTACTCACACAGGAGCAGGCCGCACTGAAGAAGCGGATAAACAGCCTTGAAAATGAAATCAACACCATGAAGCAGCAGAATAAATAAGAGGTTTGCTATGGGAATTCTCAGCAGTGCCGGAGCCAAAAAAGGCGCGGAAACTGAAGCAGCAGCACTTAAAAGCCTGGCTCCTGCCTATGGGACGCTGACCGAAAAGCAATATGGCGCCATTTCGCCGTATATGAAGGCTGGACAGGGGGCGCTGACAGCTCAGATGCAGATGATAGCCAACCCGATCAACAGCCAGGTAGCGCTCTCGGAATATTACGCCAGCCCGGAATACGCTATACAGCAAGACCAGGCAGCCTATTCCGCGATGGCGGGTGCCGAAGCCGCTGGCACGATGGGTAATACCGCCACCTCAAACGTGCTGGCATCATCGGCCACACAGCTGGGGCAGACTTACCTTAAGAGCCTGAATACCGCCAGAGGCCAGCAAATAGACACCCTGGGTGATATCAGCCAGCAAGGCCTGAGTGCAACGAAAACCATGGGCGGCTGGGCATCGAATAATCTTTCTGATGCGACTGACCTTATGGCTGGCGCTGCACAACTTGAGGGGCAAGCCGCCGCCGCACCGTACTATGGCATGCAGCGTAGTCTGTTCCAGATGCCGTATTACTTCGGTATGGGTAAAGGGAAGGGGAAATAATATGGCCATTGGAAGCAGATATAATCCGACGAATTACATCGGCATGGCAAGCCAGGCTGATCAGTCTGGTCTGAACTCGGCAAAAGGTGCTGCTGACTTATTTCAGCGCGGCTTCGACATGTCTGTGAAAATGGATGAGCGCGACCGTCTGACAAGCGCCCGGCAGGAATTTGATGCTGCCTGGATGTCAAATGACCCTAATGCTGTGCAGCGTGTGATTGCAAAGTTTCCTGAGTACGCGGCGAAAATTCAGCAATCACTGGGTGTACGTGATGATCAGCATCGCCAGCAGGTTGGCAGTATGGCTATCCAGCTCAGCGGCCTGCTTGAAAGTGGCAATGTGGCCGGTGCGCAGGAATACGTTAAACAGAATTCACATTTGTTTGATAAATCCGGCCCGTTTAGCGCTGAGGGAGTGGTAAACGAACTGGGGGCGGCGGCCGCTGATCCAAAACGGCTGGATGCCTGGAAAAGCTGGGCGCAAAAGCTTTCCCTGAGCACGCTTGCACCAAAAGAAATCATGGACTACGGCATAAGTCAGCAGCAACTTGCACAGCAACTTTCGTTGGGGCAGCAGCAAATTGCGCTGGGATACTCTAACCAGGCTAGTCGTAATGCGAACACGGCAAATCTCAATAACTACAGAAGAGACATGCTTGATTTCCAGAAAATGAAATTTGATCAAGCTGGCGGACTCGATGTGATGGCCGATATCAACGGCAATCCACTCTCTTCATATAAATATAACACTCAGATGCTGCAAACTGGCGTAAACCCACGCACCGGGAAAACCGCTACTGGCGCACAGCTTAAGGCCGCCAAAGACTGGAAGGCTGGAGACGCTGCATTTACCACTGCGCAAATGGGATTGCACCGCGGGCTCAAGCAAATACAGGAGATTATCCCCATGCTCTCTGAAGGTGTGGGTCCATATACGGGCCGCTTGCCTGAAATGCTTCTGGGTGATAAAGGCGTTCGCGTCCGCAACCTGGTTGCATCGATGCAGTCAGGGCAATTTCTGGCGAACGTTAAAAACCTTCAGGGAATGGGGGCGTTATCCAACGCTGAGGGTGAGCGAGTTTTAAACTTAATCGCCAAGCTTGATGTTACTCAGGGGGATAAGGTTGTTCTTCAGTCCCTCAAAGATATCGAGACTCAATACAGCAAGCTCATTGCGGCGAACGCGCAAGAGGCTGCGGCTATGGGGTACTCCCTGGAGCAGCTTGATGCATATCTGCAAGATGAAGCCGCCAGAGATGCTGAGGCTAGAGCGAAAGCTGAGACTGAAGCCAAGGCTGAAGAAAAAGCTAAATCTGAGGTCGAGGCCAGAAAAAAGGCTGCATTATCGAGAATAGGTGATGACGAATTGCTTGGAGGATTGTAATGATTACTAAGGAAGATCGTTATGCAGAGGCCTATCGTCGCGGAATTTTACCAGAGGACAAAAAAGCACGGTATGAAGAAGCTGTGCGCCGCGGGTTGATGAGTAATCCGGATTTAAAAGCCAAATTATCTGGCATTGATTTACCGGATATTCCAGCTCCTCAAGAGCCTGGCTGGATCGATAAGGCTTTGGACGTGGTGACCGGCTCAAGTCGAATGACTAAGGAAATGGAAACATTACAGGCAGTAGGTAATGCACCAGAACTCAACACGCTCACAGCGTTAGCTGCGAAAATGACCTGGATGCAGTTATTTGGAAGCGATGAGTCACAGAGAAAAATTCTCGCAGAAATGGGCGGGAAGCTGCGCAAAGACGGGATGGGCAATGATATCGTTGATTTACCATCTGGTTCATATGCATTAAACAAGCCAGGGTTATCACCTCAGGATGTTGCGAGTGTTATTGCTGAACTTCTAGCCTTCGCTCCGGTGGCAAGAATTGCAGGCGCTGGAATTATGGGGGTTGCCAAGATTGCCGCATTGACAGGCGTAACTGAATTGGGGTTGGAATCAGCTACGCAAGCGATGGGTGGCGAGGATATTAGCGCCAGTGATGTGGCGCTCTTCACTGTGCTGGGGGCATTGCCACCCGGTGTTATTAATAGTGCAAAATGGCTTGTCTCCTCAATCAGGGGGAAAGCAGGCACCTCCGCTAAAGATGCTGCCACTGCTTTAAAGAAAGCGGTTGATGCGGAAACGTCAAGGATATTATCCAGCCTCTCGCCAGAAGCCAGCGCAGCCGAACAGGCTGCTGCATTGCGTGAGATTGGCGATCTTAATGTTGCCCTGAGTGAAATAAACGCCCGGCTGTCACCAGAGGCATTAAGAGAAATTTTATCTCCAGCGGCACAACAGACCAGTATGATTGCAGCAACAAAAGAGGGGTTACGAGGTGATTTTAGTAAATTAGCTCAGGAAGCTATGCCTATTGAGGCGAGAATTAAAGCAGCAGAGGCGTTAGGCTTGAATCCTGATTTAATACCTGCAAGTTTCTTTTCTGGTAATACGCAATTCATTGAATTTTATCAAGCCCTTAAACAGATGCCTGCAAGCATTCTGTCACCGGTCGAGGGGGAAGCCGTCGAGCAGATAGCCAGGCGGGCAGATAAATTAATTGCGGATGCAGGTGGGGTGGAAGACCTGTCTGCGCTGGATTTTAGTGTAAAAAGCAGCATCAATAAGGCGATCACCGATCTAACGACTGAATCCGATTCTTTATACAAAAGGATAGCCTCAAGCGTACCAGCTAACATGCAGGTTGAGGCGAAGGGGGTATTGCAACTGGTTACCGATGAGATAGCCAGGCTTGGAGGGCGAGCTGATTTACTTGATCCGGTTGAAAAAGATGTGCTCCGTTATTTGTCACCACAAATAATTGATGGGAAGAAGGTTAATCCTACTTATCACGCCCTTGATAAACTCAGAAAGGATGTGGAAAAAACAAAAAGAGGCATTAACGACCCGTACGCAAATACTGATCGCGGTAAACTAAAACTCATCGGCTCAGCCCTGCGAGGGGATCAAATGACATCCCTGGATAACACCAATGGCCTTGATTCTGTATTTGACTTAGCTCAGCAGTTGGTAGCGAAGAGAAAGCAGCTCGAATACCAGTCCAAAGAACTCTTTGGTAGGGATATCGGCAAATCCCTTATACCGTCATTAAAAGGGGCGGTAACCGCTGCGACTAAGGGTGATGCAACAAAAATAAAAGAAATCATGGACAATATCCCCAGCGAAATGCGCGGCGAAGTGGCATCCAGTGCTTTGCACTTTCTTTTCACTGGCGGAGGGAGAAAGGCGGGGCAAGCTGTATCACTCAATGGATTTGTTAATTCCTATGAAGGGCTGATGAGAAACAAGTTAGCCAGAAATGAATTATTCAAATACCTGACCCCAGAAACAAGAAACTACCTTGATAAGTATTACCAGGTAGCTAAAGGGGCGGCAAATGCCATCAATTCGGTACCTAAGACAGGTATAGTGAGTACGCTATCAAGCCAGTTTAAAGAGGCTGACACTCTGGCTGAAAGAATACTTGTTGGTGACGTTCCTGCACCCGTTAAATTTGCAGCTAAGGTTCTTGAGTACACACCAATGGTGGCAATTCCTGCACGGATAGCAAAAGGGACTGGCAAGGCAGCGCTTGAACAAATCACTGGTGGCGCAATGGATACAAGAATGAAGCGAGGCATTGAGATGATGGCGGGGCCAGAGTTTCAGCAGCACGCCAAAGATTATGCAAACAGAAGGATTGTGAGTCAGGCGCTTATTAGAAAATCCGAAACAGCACTCGCTCTATCGGATAAATACACCAAATGGCTCAGCACCCTGGAGCCAATGGAGCAAGCCTTGATCAAACGCTCAGGCCCAATCCGAACGTTTGCATTCTGGGCTATCACACCTGAAAGAAGCGACTCAGACGAAGAGCCGCGCATTACCATCACCAAAGGCTATAACAAATAGCCCCGCACTTGCGGGGCCAGCAACTCAACCCGCAATAGCCAGTAAGTCACTCAGCCTCAGGTTCCTGAGCTCTTCGCGGGTGAAGAACACCATACCCTGGCATCTTAACCAGTCCATCATGGATTCGTGGGTGATCACCACTTCTCCTGGTTGCAGGGTACGGCAGAAGATAGCTTTGTAGTCCTGGTGGTAAATTAACTCGATGCGGTTGGCGTCAATCGTGACAGTGCGAATCTGATGGTTTTTTCGAAGCTGAATGCGACTGATTGAGGATCTGCAATAAGAGTAGTCATGATGACTTCGTTAATTTTTTCGAAGTACCACTATTAAAGTGGTGCCAGGAGGTTCGAAACGGCTTAGCGAAACCGCGGACTTATTTCCCTTTCGGGTATTGTATTAGTTGTATTAGTTGTATTAGTTGTATTAGTTGTATTAGTCGCCCTCCCGACTTAATCGGGTAGTGTTCGCTCGATGCGCCCACTGAATTTTAGGCATAAGAAATCCAACACTATCGGGGTTGGTTCTGGCCGCGTTAAGAGGTTTCGACGCCTCACGGGCAGGGCTATACGACAGTGTTGGATTTAGTGTCAACTACGCTACCTTGCTGCTCCGTCGCAGAACCATTTTACACCAGGCTCCAATGATTGAATTGCGCGTTGCAATAACTCGCAATCTTGAGCGTAGTCAAATTTAGCCCTGTGGGTCACCGTCCCTGAACTTCGGTATAAGTAAAGATGTTGCCCTTGCTCTTCATTGGTTGGTGTGAAGTCTGAATAATGCCACGTATCTTTTGCTTTGGCGTCACAGCCTATAATTAGAACGCTAATTGCTGAGGTAATGATTAATTTTTTCATGAGTTACTTCTTATTATGACAGTGATATTCACCAGTGCTTTTCTTTGTGTGGCAACCTTCGGAATTAGTGCCTCCCGAGTGAGCTAAGGCCGAGTTAGTAAAGGTAATGCCGGAAAGTATTAGCAATAAAGACCAGCCGATAAATTTTTTAAGAATTGATTTCATGTTTGATTCCTTTTAACTGTGTTTTTATTAAATTTTTTAAATTCGCACATATGCGCAAATAAAAAAGTGAATGGGATGAAGGCAAGTACGCCCCATAGGGTACCTGGTTTTAATTGTTCAAATGTTTTGTACTGGCAGTATGTGAGTGAGGTGTAGTAAATAATAATTATATTCGCATACAGTAAATCGTAATTCATCGCAAACACTCGGTTATTTTATTTTAAATAAAGAGGCCCTATGTCCAGCCTAATCACAAATCCAGCTTCGCAATTTATCAATCCTTATTTCGGTAGCATAGCTGAAAATGCAACAATATATGTCGGGCTTTCCAATACTGATGCCATGAATCCCGACAATCGCCAGGATGTTTATCTGATGCAACTGGCGAATGAAGCAGGAGGATTTACCAAGGTGCCGCTTCCCCAACCACTCAAAACCAATAGTGCTGGCGTCATTGTTTACGAGGGCATGCCGGTTACCCCCTGGGTGGATGGTGCGTATTCCATAACGATTATTGGCTACGATGGTTCAACCTTTTACACATCGTTCTATGTCGATGATCCGACTTACTGGCTACGGCTTGACCTGGCTACGGAACCCGCCCGAACACCAGACGGTCTGCACTATGACCCTGCTGATATTCACGGTGTACACATGGTGGCGGGTGCTGCACCCATTCTGAGCCCTGAGTTTGAGGGTGAGCCGCGAGCCGTTACACCACCTCCTAAAGACAGTTCAACACGGCTGGCCACCACTGAGTTTGTAAGTAATGAGGTGGGTAAGGTTGAGTCTACGGGCGTAGTGGGAACATCGGCATGGTGGAACAGCAGCACGCCGCCGCTGAATGCAGTTGTTGAAGATGGCTCTCAATTATTAAAAGACTCCTATCCCGACCTTTACGCCATCATTGGCGATCAGGTTGCCCTCGCTAACGGCCTGGTACCGGATTCAGCTTCATTCTTTGTGCCCGATATGCGTGGCCGTTATGTGCGTGGCGTGGATAACGGTGCGGGCCGCTCGCAGTACGCCAGCCTGTTTGTGTATTACCAGGATATGTTCAGGACGCACTCGCATAATGCCTTTGCCGGGAACTGGGCCGCAGACGGTAACAATAGCGGCGGAAATGAGGGGTTGTACGGCACGGGAAACGACATTCCTTTACCAACAGATGCAGCTGGTGGTGCTGAGACTATGCCGATGACGGTCCCAAAGCTTCCGATCATCTGGGCAGTTAAGGCCAGCCAGGCAGTCTCCACCTGGTGGGCTGAGCCCCAATACGCTTTTTCACGCCCCTACGTGCATCTCGTTAATCCGGAAACCGGCGAACATGTAACGTCTGTTCTTGCCCGCCCGTCACCGCGTGAGCCGGGTGTGTGGCTGACGCCTGCACACGCTACACAGGCAACACCGCCAGAGCCAGTGCAGGGAACGGTCACCGTATTCCGCAATGGCAGCTGGATGCAGGATGCAAACTTGTACCTGCAGCGCAAACAGCAGCAGGAGCAGCGCGTAGTGATTGCAAAACAGCAGCGTGAAAAGACCAATCAGCAACTGATGGAGCAGGGAAAGAAGCGCGCCCTCATGAACAAATGGTTCAAAGAGAATGGTGCACCGTATCAACTCGAAGACCTGGGGCTTTAACTATGCGGATCCGAACCACACAGCCGCGGCCGCTGGACTTGCCGCCGGTTAATCTGCCGATGATCAGGATTTACGGCCAGCTACTTGGCCCGATGATGCAGCCGGTAGCTAACACCAAAATCAGCCTGCGCACGATTACCACAACAACCTCAATAATCCACGGTGGCCATAACGAAACCATAACCGATTCACAGGGCAATTATGACTTTCAGGTGACGCCCGGGAAGTACGCTGTCTTTATTAATTGGTTACAAAAAGCCGAGCGTATCAAGAATATTCTCATATATGCCGACAGTGCGCCGGGCTCCCTGCAAAGCTTTATGCTGTCGCCAACGCCCGATCAGCTAACGCCGGTCATGCTACTGGAAACCAAAGCGGCGTATGAAGAAGCCACCGCCGCCATGTTGCGTGCACGGCAGTGGGCTGAAAACCCCGTTGATGTGCCAGTACTGGATTTCAAGCAAGGGGCAGGCCCTGAGTTCTCCGCCTATCACTGGGCGCATAAAGCAAAGGAGATGCTCGATACCGATACCAACATCAACTGGATGGGGCCATGGTATGCCGATGTGGCCTACCTGTTCCGTGATGCGGTGCAGTATCTCGGCTCGGCGTTTTATTGCCAGGCTGACAATGCCGGACAGATACCCGATGTCGGGCTGGAAACCGCGTACTGGTCGTTAATGGCGAAGAAAGGGGATAAGGGAGATAAAGGCGATACGGGAACAGGTACACCCGGACCTGAAGGGCCACCAGGGCCGCAAGGCACGCCGGGCAATCCTGGCGCAGAAGGCCCACCGGGGCCAGCAGGCCCGCCTCCGGACATGACCAACTATTACACCAAACAGGAAGTTGATTCGATAGTTGCGGGTATAGGTGGCGGCATTCCTGAGCCTGGCGCTCTGGGCAGTACTGGCATGTTCGCGCTGAGAGCAACGGACCCTTATAACGATATATACGTTGGGACTATTGTTGTCGGAAGTCGGCTTTCCTATTGTGGCCTCATGGACAATGACGGCAATTTACTCTTCACCGATCCTGCATCACTCACCCCAATAGACCCGCCTGCGGGCTCATGGAAATCGCTGTTCTCTTTCTCTTACGACGGAGCTGGTACCGCGAATGTGGCTGGTATTTTTATTCGGGTAGCCTGAGGACATTATGGATATTTCAAAATTCAGCAATATAAGAGCCCTCGTTTATTCCAGCGCTGATAACACCACGATAAATATTGTGGCTGATATTGATGGTGTAGGGGCGGCTATTTCATTCACAGCCTCAGCAAATGACCATGAAAAATATGGACAGGATATTTATGCCAATGCCGCTGCCGGTGAATATGGTGTGGTTGCTGCTTATATTCCGCCGCCACCGTTAACCCAGTCGGAAATCGTTTCACAAAATACAGCCACGCAGAAACGCCTGCTCAGTGATGCGGCAATATCTGCTTTCCCTCTCCAGTCAGCTTTAGTTTATGGCGGTGCAACCGCAGAACAAGTCCACACGCTGGAAGAGCTTCAGATGTACTCAGTCGCACTGATGGCCGTCAATCTTTCCGTCATGCCAGCTGCATGGCCAACGCCACCACAAGGGATCATTTAATGGGAACGTCAATTACATACCGGGTGAACGCCGGCGACACGTTTGAAGTGGAGGTGAATGCCGCCATGGATATTTGCCAGATAACGGCGTTTGGCACAGCCGGTGCGGTGATGCTTGAGGCGCAGGTGGATTTAAACGCACCGTTTGAGCCGGTGCTGGCGCAGTCTGGCGACACCACGGCTATCTCCCTGGGGCTTGCCGCAGTATCGACAATCAAACTCACTGATTACAGTCTGAAGACGCTGCGTTTTACGCCGGATGCGGCGGCGAGCGATTACACCATCATTCTGAAACAGTGGTCTTAATTCGTAGCAGGTGACGTATGCAAAATAAATTAAATGACAATCAGCACAGCAAAGATTCAAAAGACGTTAAAGATAGCAGAGAAGCTCAGTCTAACGGTGGAATAGCGGCCCGGCGTGGGATTATTATTTCTTCAGATGCAGGGGGCAGTGGCGCATCAGAATTAATTACGGCCTCTACCGATTCGGTGGACATTTCCGGTTCAGGAACTACCGCCGATCCCTTGATGGCCGAGCTTCATCTCGATGTTAATACCGCGAATATTCTGACTGTTTCGGAAGAGGGGGTACTGGCATTATCAAGACACTCATCCGGCATCACGGGAGGTCAGGCTGGCGGGCAGGGTGTGACGCTCACTTTCACTCCGACATGGGACCTAAAGTATCAGGAAGAAGTATTTTCCAGAAGCTGGAGTGAAGGCAGTGATAACAATATCGCGTTGCTTGATTTGTCGAATATCACGTCCAGTATTTACTTCGCTTCTACCTACCGGCTGCGGGTTATATTGACGGGCAGCAGTGCCGTAAATAACGTGTTTAAAATTCAGGGTGATTCAGGCATGCAGATAACGATGCCTGATGGCGAGCGGGTGCCTGCTGCGGATGTTGTGATACCGTTCCCGCCAGATAATGAACAGCACATTTATGATGTATTCCCGTTTACCGGGCCTTCAATTGCGCGAGTTATTGGCAACCCGGAAGCGGGTAGTGACGGAATGGATCATGACTGGACACCCATTACCATTGCGCTGAACGGCTGGGAAATTCATTCCGCCTTGTGTGCGAGAAAAAACGGAATAGTGACAGTGGCATGTGATG
Organism: Buttiauxella sp. JUb87; assembly: GCF_004361975.1. Taxonomy (NCBI): domain Bacteria; kingdom Pseudomonadati; phylum Pseudomonadota; class Gammaproteobacteria; order Enterobacterales; family Enterobacteriaceae; genus Buttiauxella; species Buttiauxella sp. JUb87. Next base: position 722,843 of record NZ_SNVY01000001.1, on the reverse strand, counting down.
GCGTCAAAAAGGCTGTGGTCGATGACACGCCCATTTTTGAACTACCAGCCTGGGCGGTTCCTGGAACGTACTGGTTACAGGCTGGCGTGGTTTCTGACAACAATGTCGCCGCACATGTCGCGATCTACAATGATGGAACAGTTCACTTTTTCCATCCTCAGGCGGGAATGAATGGTCAGTATATTCGTTTCACCGCCACATATATTGGAACCGCATCCGTTGGGTCGCCGCCAACTTCAGGTGGAGGAATAGAAGAAGCACCAATGGATGGTACACCATACGTGCGGCAGGATGGTGAATGGGTCCCTGCTGGCGATGGACTGGATAACCGTTTAACTACCTTCACGCTGTTAAACGGTTGGTACATCTACAGCATGGCTGTGACCCGAAAAAATGGCGTTGTTACTCTCATTTGTGACGGGGTGAACAACAGCACGCCAAACACCCTGCCCATTTTAATACTGCCGGACTGGGCGCGACCCAAGACCAAGATTAGTTTTGGATTTTCGCCGCATGTGATGGAGGTGGAGGTTACCGGGGAAATACTTTTCGACAAGATTGATCCGCTTACATTCCCAGGCCCCTATAAATTCACCATTACTTACGTTGATGTGTGGCTTGAATAAATAAAGACACCCGGAATACTGATGACCTTTTCACAGAAAAAGGACAAAACTTCATTAATTTTCCCACATCGTTCCAAACCCGGCGGATGCCGGGTTTTATGTGCTGGTTCTGTTGTATTTATAATTTAGGGATTAATGAGGTTCCCCCCAAGTTTTGCTCAGGCTTGCTGTCACTCCCCAAACAACAGCCGAGCCAATGAAAATGACATAACCCATAAAATTATCCCATTCTTCGCTGTTAATATCAGGTTTAACTTTTAATACTGCTTCTAACAGCGTTCCCTCTGGTATCAGGACGTATCCAAAAAAACAATAATTAAGTAACTCCCGAAAAAAACCAACCAAAATAGTGCGAGCTGATATGGTTTCATTAATATTACCTATACCGTTCCAAACGTGCACAATGAAGCTGTGACCATCAAAGTTGGCGTGTTGAGTAGTGCTACTCTGAGTATCAATCAAGCTTACCCATAGAGCCATTTCCCCGTTCTGGCTGACTCTGCTAACATTTTGAGGGTTAAAGGTTCTGGTTCGTCGTCATCCGTACAGCAAGGACACAGTATAAAAATCATAGCTGATTCCTCTGGCCAATATTTCAAGAATTCAAATCCTTCAGGATTGACGCGAAAGGTCTTGAAATAGTCATCCATGATTTCTACGCCAGTTTCCCGTGCCCAGACGTAACTACCTGTTGTAAGGCTCGTATCAATAGTGACAGGCCAACTTCGTTTTTTGAACAAACCTCTTGGCTCATTGTAGTTCGAGTTGTACCAGGAAATAATTTCATCATCTGTCACCATATTTTATCGTCACCTCTGGCGATGATGTTGTACTTATTTGTAGCCTTGTAAGCTATCGTAGAGACATCAGCAGCGAGAATGACAACCCCTAATACCGGAATCCATCTTCCAACAAACGCTCCAAGATTTCTCACATAAGAGAATTTCAAACGCCGAACACTTCCAGTTGTAAACGTAGGCCAGTTCTTTACCTTGATTTTAAGTATCTGGCGCAGGTGCTGACTCAGTGGGGATGTCCCGGCCGTTGTTCACATCTGGCAGGTGCTGAGCGCTAAGACAGAATTGCTGTGTGCAATGACAGCATGTTTACAGCAACACCTGGCTGATAGCCATCAGTCTGGCGACGGAATGCGAATGATGGTGCATACTAATTGTGCATTAGTACTAGAAAATATATTTAAAACCAAGGTGGTAATTAATTTCCATCGCGTCTTTTTCATGGTTTTCATTGTTGCGAGGGATGTACCCAATTCTAGTGTAAGGCTTCCAGTGTCTATCTAAATCGTAGCTGAATGTTGTGGTATATAACCAATAATAATGAGTTCCTTCATATTTTTCATGATTTTCATAATTGGTGTATCGGTATTCTAAATTACTGGCGATGGATAGTCTTTTATCAGCGTAGATGAATTTCCAGTTTAGTCTATCGTATTTTCGGTATTTGATTCGAGGGTTGTCATCCACTTTAACACCTGGATGCCATTGAAGCGAAGTCATCCAAGTGTCATTTATTTTATAAACAGCTCCGGTAGGTTTTATGTCAATAACTGATTTTTTACCTATGCTGAACCCACTTCTATTTACTCTGTATTGTATAGGACTGCTTGCTGGGTGTTCTTTTGTTTCTTTTGAAAGGCATCTCACTGAATTTGAGATGTTGTCACATCGGTTTTCGATCTCTATTTTTAATGAATTGGTATCGTAGTTATTAAATTTAAATGTTTGTGGGTGGTGGATGGCATCAGCATCAGCATCAGCAACAGCAAGAGGGAGTGGCAGCGCAATTAAAATTGCACAGGCTTTCAAAAACACTTCATCCCACCTTATTCTAGTAAAAATAGATGATTATATATAACATGCAATTTATATTGCGTTTTCAATTAATTTGTCTTTTAATAAATGAAATTATAATTTATTTGTTATGATATTTCGGATGTTAATTATTTGATAATGCGGTGTGTGTTGCTTTAACAGACGGCGGTTGCACAATTTGGTATGCGTCTGAATGATTTCAACCATACACAGAGATTCTTCATGTATAGAACGATGAACATCCATTTCTTCCAGTATTTAAGATAATCTGATATTAGTCCATATACGTTGCGCGGATAACCTGGTTATTTCAACAGGACTATGATTGTAGACTATCAATCATTATTGCCAATTACGCTTCCCTTGTCTTACTGCAGCCATGATGGCTTTACCCGAACTTTCGTACTCCGGCAGCGACAGAACGCGCCATTTCCCATCCCAGAAACCAAGTACACAACAGCGATCGCCAGTAGTATCCTTTATCGCAAAGGTTCGCATGTCAGCCGATGGAACTGGAAGCTTCTCACCAGGGCGAGGAAAGTAAATTCTCACCCCGGCAATGATCATGTTGTCCATAGCATCATTCGCTAACGAGCCAGAACTCGGCTTCTTCAAACATTTCCTCCACCAAACGGTTTAGCTTTTCTTTCTCGGTCTTCGTGCAATCGCTGTTAACGGCATTGGCTTGCATCGGCTTAACGCGAACATCAGCAGCAGGGAAAATCCCATGCACACGCTTTGTCAGTTCGGCAAGTATGAGGTCTTTGGCACCCGGTAAACCTTCCACGTTGCGTTTGTCATAAACGAGTTCTACGTACATTGCTTATACCTTCTCATTATTGAACTGTATGAATATACAGTAATGATTCTTTTGATATTGGGCAAGTAGTAGGAGTGAAAATTTTTTATGGGCGAGCTTTTCATGGGAAAAGCCAAGGTATGACTCTGACCGAACATAGATATTATGACTTTTTTGGGTTATTTTATTGCAAATTCCAGCACCCCAATAGCACCCCTTTAATTATTAACTTGTTGATATGTAACAATTTCGCCCCGGTGAGACACCGGGGCGCGGGCATTAACGTGGTAGTGCAGTTCCCCACTGACGCCATTCTTTCGGCTCAGTTTCCTCAAGCAGGAAGTGTTTACCGGTGACCGCTTTCGGCGCGAGCGGTGTTCCCGGTGGCGTTGCGAACGCGATACCGCCACGAATGAACTGGTTGAAGGTGCCGGTTTTCACCACGCCACCTGTCAGGCCAAAATCGAGGCTGTAGCCCGAGGCAAGCCAGAACACTGAGCTATCACGCACCAAATGCTGGAAACGTTTACTGATGCGCAGGCCGACCATCACGCGGTCTGATAGATTGCCGAGGGTTAAACCGGTTACCGTACCGACTTCAACACCACGGAACAGAACGGGTGTACCAATGCTCAATGCCCCCGATTCAGGGACTTCCAGCACGATACTCAGGCCATCAGAGTAACGAGAGTCGGTAATCGAGGTTTCCTGCAACTCGAAGTCACGTCGTGGTGCGCCTCGCCCTGGTTCAACGTTAATATACGGCTGGAGAATAGTGTCGAGATTATCAACACCCGAGGCTGAGATTTTCGGTGTCACAACCGAGAAGCGTGTGCCACCGCGAGCAAAAGTATCCACAAATTCAGGATAGAGCACCGCTTTCGCTTCGACTTCGCTGCGTGACGCTGTCAGATTCAGTGACTCGAGCTGCCCAATGTCAATTCCCAGATAGCGAATCGGCATTCCCGCAGACAGTTTCCCGGCATCGAAGGTATGCAAGGTAATCTGGCTACCGACGGCGCGCGCGGCAGTTTCAGACGCGTACAGTATGCGTTTGTCACCCTTTTTCAGACCGGCGCTGGCACCGCTCAGGTTGTCAAAGCTGATTGCACCTTTTAGAGCGCGAGAGAGCGGGGAGGCTTGCACCGTCAGGCCGTTGCCGTTGAGTTGCACGCGTGCGCCACCTTCAGCCCAAAACACACTGTTGTCTGTCAGCAGGTTGCGGTATTCCGGCTTGATATTCACATCGATATCAAAGCTATTGGCGCGTGGACGGACACTGATAATCTCACCTACCTGGAATTTACGGTACAGCACCACTGAGCCGGTCTGGATATCCGGCAGGCTGGCGGCAGTTAGCGTTAATGTCGTTGTCGGCAAGTCGCTCAAGCTATTTTCGACCGCTTTTTCAAGGTTGGCATACAGCGGATAACTCTTTTTCATCTCGCCTTTGTTGCCAGGAATAACCCTGACCCCACCATTGATCCATTCACTGGCGCTGGCACCCAAAAATTCAACACCATCGATACCAACTTTGACATCAATACGGCTGTTGACGACGAACTTGCTGTCGCCCTGAATCAGTTGGCGGTATTCAGGATCAATGGCGACAGAGAAGCTGACACCCTTAGCGGATAGTGTGCGTTCAAGAATTTGCCCAACTTGCACGCCATGGAGAATGATAGGTTGCCCAGCATCAATACCGTAGCTTTCAGGTGCAGTCAGGTTTAGCGTCAGAACGTTCGGCTGTTGTAGCGGTGTTTTATCGCTTGGGAATACGACAAAGTGATTCTGTGGGTCACCTTCCCCTGGCACTAACTCAAAGGTGCTACCGGTTAGCAGGCTGCTGAGGTTTGGATTGCTGAGCGAGATTTTAGGGTTACGTAGCTCAATACGTGTACCACTGCGCATTAGGTTGACCACACTTGGGTCAACGGTCATCTGGCCTGTGACGGTGCTACCAGGATTCAGGTTCAGCTTGGTTAGCGTACCGACTTCAAGGCCTTGATACATCAGCGGGGTTGAGCCTGCTTTCAGGCCTTCGCCACTTGGCAGGGCAAGATCAATGATCACTCCCCGCTGGCTATGTGCCAGATCCTCATACAGCCCAAATTCATCTTCAGCCTTCGCTTCAGCGGAGTTTTCCGGTGAATCAAAGGCAATTGCGCCATTCACTAACGCTGCGAGGCTTTCTAACTGAACTTGTGCTCCGGAAAGGCTGAAGTTGGCTTTTACCCCTGATACGTTCCAGAAACGACTGCCTTTTTTCACCAGTTTGGTAAAGCGGCGGTCGATCAGTACGTCAATGGTGACGCCCTGCGTATTGTTGTTAATGGTGTAGTCGTAAACCCGGCCAACAGGAATTTTACGGTAGTAAACCAATGAGCCGCTGTTGAGCGAACCTAGATCAGGGGCGTGAAGATGAATCATCAACTCGCCATTATTCAATCGATATTTGGGCTGAGTATCCAGAGCGGTGAAGTGCTCCTGGGGTTTGCCTTTGCCAGGCATCATACCGATATAGTTCCCGCCGACCAGTGCATCCAGGCCGGAAACGCCGGCCAGTGAAGCTTTCGGCGTCACCAGCCAAAACTGAGTATCCGCACGCAGCGCATTTTTCATATCGCTTTTCACGCTGACTTTGACTTCGATTTTGCGCAGGTCTTTGCTCAGGCTGATGCTTTGCACGGTTCCCACTTCTACGCCTTGATAACGTACAGGTGTTCGCCCGGCGACAATACCGTCGGCTGAAAGGAAATCAATGGTCGCAGTGGTACCACGTTCTTCCCATGTCGACCAAATGAGCCAACTGGCAATCATCAATGCGATAATCGGCAGCAACCAGAAGGGCGAAATTCGGCGTTTTGTTTTAATTCGCGCTTCAGTCGGTGAAGCGGGCATTTCCTGACTCATGTGCGTCCCAAAGTAGTCGGCTATCCAGCCATTCGACTGCAAGAATAGTTAAAATAACCGCCGCGCCAAAGTAAAACGCAGCCGGCCCCATAGTGAATGCCAATAACTGATCTCGATTAACCAGTGACATCGTAAGCGAAATAACAAAGAGATCGAGGATAGACCAGCGGCCAATCCAGGTAATAAAGCGTAGTAATAAAATGCGCGTTCTCAACCCTCGTTCGCATTTGAAATGAATACTTAACAACAATGAAATCAGCACGATAACCTTGACAAAAGGCACCAAAATACTGGCAATGAAAACCACTGCCGCCACGGCAACATTACTGTTGCCGAGGGAAATAATACCAGAGAGGATAGTATCTTCCTGACGCGAGCCATTGACGTACAGAATTGAAATCGGCAGCAAGTTGGCAGGAAGTAAAAAGATTAACGAGCCGATTAACGCGGCCCAGGATTTCTGCAGGCTGTGGCGGCGGCGTTCTCTTAATGGCACATGGCAACGCGGACAGCGGCCACGTTTATCCGGCACACCAGTAAAATGGCACCCGAGGCATACACGCAGTTGCGCATTCCAGGCGCGCGGCGGGCGTTGCGGGTAGAAGCGTGACCACAGTTGTTCTACGTTTAAGTGAATCAGGGTTAATAAGCTCAATATGGCCAGCGCGATAAACGCCACTAAACCTATGCCGGGCTGGATGTAGGCGAACTCTCTGACTTTTATGCAGGCCACGCCAATGCCGACCAGATAAATATCAAGCATGACCCACTCTTTGAGCTTATCGAGCATCAGTAAGACCGGGCGTAAATTCATCCCAAGAATATTACCAAAGTAGAGATAGATGATACCCGCGACCAGTGTGGCGGGGGCACCAACGGCACAAAACATCACTATCGCGGCCGTAAGCGGATCGCCCTGTTTGGTCATCTGCCAGATGCCCTGAAATAGATTGGCATCGATGGCCGTACCTAATAAATAGATGCGGACCAGTGGCTCTGAAAAGGCAACTGTCATCAGTAGCAGCATGGCGGTTGCCATAGCGGCCAGACGTGTGAGTGACCAATCACGACCATGGAAGACTTTAGCGTCACAACGTGGGCAATACGCGCTCTGCGACGATTTAACCAGCGGTAACGAGAAAAGTGTATCGCATTCGGGGCAACGCTGATAACGTGCCTGCGGTACAGCATTGCTAATGGCGTGTATTTTCATGTGTTGTCATATGCAAGGAATACCGTTGGCGCATTGGGTATCTCTTTAGAAAATCAAATATTCGTTAAGCGTATATTAATTCATGGAATGATACACCTTGTGGCATAAGGCATTTAATGCTTATTTTACTATGCTATGCAGTTGAGTAAGACAACATACTATGGTTAATCAATGAACAAAGAACAATTTTACGCGGACTTGAACCGCGATTTTAGTGCGTTAATGGCAGGTGAAACAAGTTTTCTGGCAACGTTGGCAAATACCAGTGCTTTGCTGTTTGAACGTCTTGAAGGTGTTAACTGGGCCGGGTTCTATTTACTGGAAGGCGATACGTTGGTTTTAGGGCCTTTCCAGGGCAAAATTGCCTGTGTGCGCATCCCGGTAGGTAAAGGTGTATGCGGTACAGCAGTTTCCACCAGGAGCATTCAGCGCGTTGAAGATGTGCATGCTTTTGATGGTCACATCGCCTGTGACGCCGCCAGCAATTCCGAAATCGTTCTGCCGTTAATGGTAAACGATGAGTTAATCGGGGTCCTGGACATTGATAGCACTGAGTTTGGGCGCTTTACACCTGAAGACCAACTCGGCTTATCTCAACTGGTAACGCAGCTTTCGCTGACGCTTGCCGACACGGATTTTAAAAAATTCTTCACTCGATAGCATGATAAACAACGGATAACGTGGCATTTGCTGATAGCGTCATTATAATGTCGCCTGTTCATGCCTGCGGATTGTTGGCAACTCCGTTGTAATCAGGAAATTTCATGGAAAATCAACCTAAGTTGAATAGTAGCAAAGAAGTCATCGCCTTTTTGGCAGAGCGTTTCCCACAGTGCTTTAGCGCTGAAGGTGAAGCCCGCCCCCTGAAGATTGGTATCTTCCAGGATTTAGTCGCGCGCGTTGAAGGGGAGATGAGCCTCAGTAAAACTCAACTTCGTTCCGCGTTACGTCTTTATACTTCAAGCTGGCGTTACCTGTACGGTATCAAAGTCGGCGCGACCCGTGTTGATCTCGACGGTAACCCATGTGGTGAACTCGATGAGCAGCACGTTGAGCATGCTCGTAAGCAGCTTGAAGAAGCAAAAGCTCGTGTTCAGACACAGCGTGCAGAGCAGCAAGCGAAGAAACGTGAAGCGGCTATTGCTAACGGTGAAACCGTTACCGATAAGCCTCGTCGCGATCGCAAACCTCGTCCTGCACCGCGTCGTCCAGAGACTACAGAACGTAAACCTCGTGCAGAAAAGCCGGCGGCTCCTCAGGTTCCGCGTGAAGAAAAACGCACTCCGGTTACGGACATTTCTGCATTGCAGGTGGGTCAGGCAATCAAAGTCAAAGCGGGTAACAACGCGATGGATGCCACCGTACTGGAAATTACCAAAGATGGCGTACGTGTACAGCTAACTTCTGGTATGGCAATGATCGTACGCGCAGAACACTTGCAGTTCTGAAACGGAGGCCAGACCCGGGCATGAACAAACTCTTTAAGCGTACGGCAGTCGCTAGTCTGTTGTTTCTTGCAGGTAGCGCACTGGCCGTCGAAAATATCACGCAAGCTTCTCAAATCCCGCAGTTAAAGGAAGAGACACAGCATGCAACGGTGAGTGAGCGTGTAACTTCGCGCTTCACTCGCTCGCATTATCGCCAGTTTGATCTGGATGAAAATTTTTCCGCAAAAATTTTCGATCGCTACCTAAACCTCCTCGACTATAGCCACAACGTGCTGCTTGCCAGTGACGTTGAGCAGTTTGTGTCGCGGAAAAAACAGATTGGCGATGAATTGCGCACCGGTAAACTGGACGTATTTTACGATCTCTATAATCTGGCCCAGAAGCGCCGTTTTGAACGTTATCAATACGCGCTGAAAGTGTTGGAAAAGCCGATGGATTTCACCGGCAATGACACCTTCAATGTGGATCGCAGCAAATCTCCGTGGCCTGCAAGTACCGCCGAGTTAAATAGTCTGTGGGACAGCAAAGTTAAGTTTGACGAATTAAGTTTGAAACTGACCGGTAAAACCGATCAGGAAATTCGTGAAACGCTGACTAAGCGCTACCAGTTTGCGATTCGCCGTCTGGCGCAGTCTAACAGTGAAGATGTTTTCTCTCTGGCAATGACCGCCTTTGCTCACGAAATCGATCCGCATACTAACTATTTGTCTCCACGCAATACTGAACAATTCAATACTGAAATGAGTTTATCTCTGGAAGGTATTGGTGCGGTGCTGCAAATGGATGATGACTACACAGTGATCAACTCGATGGTTGCGGGTGGTCCGGCGGCGAAAAGCAAAGCGATTACCGTAGGCGATCGTATTGTGGGTGTCGGTCAAACCGGCAAAGCCATGGTTGATGTGATTGGCTGGCGTCTTGATGATGTGGTTGCGCTGATCAAGGGACCAAAAGGCAGTAAGGTTCGTCTTGAAGTCTTACCTGCGGGCAAGGGCACTAAAACACGCATCGTCACGTTAACGCGTGAACGTATTCGTCTTGAAGACCGTGCCGTTAAACTCACCATTAAAACGGTTGGTAAAGACAAAGTCGGCGTGCTGGATATTCCAGGCTTCTATGTTGGTTTGACGGATGACGTCAAAGTCCAGTTGCAGAAGATGGAAAAACAGAATGTGAAGAGCGTGATTATCGATTTACGTTCTAACGGTGGCGGTGCATTGACCGAAGCTGTGTCGCTTTCTGGCCTGTTTATCCCCGGTGGCCCAGTTGTTCAGGTACGTGATAACAACGGTAAAGTGCGTGAAGACAGCGATACCGATGGCGTTGTGTACTACAAAGGCCCACTGGTTGTTATGGTTGACCGTTTCAGTGCCTCCGCATCTGAGATTTTCGCCGCTGCAATGCAGGATTATGGCCGTGCGTTGATTGTCGGTGAGCCGACCTTCGGTAAAGGGACTGTTCAGCAGTATCGTTCGTTGAACCGTATCTACGATCAGATGCTTCGCCCTGAGTGGCCTGCATTAGGCTCTGTGCAATACACCATCCAGAAGTTCTACCGCATTAATGGCGGCAGTACTCAGCGTAAAGGTGTTACGCCAGACGTGATGATGCCGACCGGTACGGAAGAGACAGAAACTGGCGAGAAGTTCGAAGATAACGCGCTCCCATGGGATAGCATTAATGCCGCAACTTACGTCAAGTCAGGCGATCTGACACCGTTCGAACCGCAACTGCTCAAACTGCACCAGGACAGAATTGCAGCCGATCCTGAGTTCCAGTACATCATGAAGGACATTGCTCGCTTCAATGCCCTGAAAGAGAAGCGCAATATTGTTTCCCTGAATCTTGCTCAACGTGAGAAAGAAAACCAGGAAGACGATGCGACGCGTCTGGCACGCATCAACGATCGCTACAAGCGGGAAGGTAAAGCTCCGTTGAAGAAACTGGAAGACTTGCCGAAGGATTATCAGGAACCAGATCCTTATCTCGATGAAACGGTTCATATCGCGCTGGACCTTGCAAAAATGCAGCAAGATAAGCCAGCCGAGCAACCGGCTCCTGCTAAGTAACTCCCCAACAGGCACAAATTTTTGTGCCTGTTTTTTTTACCTCTATCAAGCCGCGTAAACCTAGCTCTTTCTAAATGTAAAGTTATGTATTATTAACCACTTGGCAACGATGAATGCTTGAAAATAGCAGGCTTGCCCCTACGATGTGGGGTAACGCAGAATGCGTATTTTTAACCGAGGTAAAAAGAAAATTATGATGCGTATCGGGCTTTTCCTGTTGACCAACCTTGCAGTCATGGTCGTATTCGGGCTAGTGCTAAGCCTGACGGGGATCCAGTCGAGCAGCGTACAGGGTCTGATGATCATGGCGGTGTTGTTTGGCTTTGGTGGTTCAATCATCTCGTTACTGATGTCCAAATGGATGGCATTACGTTCAGTTGGCGGTGAAGTGATTGAGCAGCCACGTAATGAAACTGAGCGCTGGCTGATGGAAACCGTTCGTCAGCAGTCGCAGCAGGCGGGTATCGCTATGCCTCAGGTGGCGGTTTACCATGCGCCAGATATCAACGCGTTTGCTACTGGCGCACGCCGTAATGCCTCGTTGGTTGCGGTCAGTACCGGCCTGTTGCAGAACATGAGCCGTGATGAAGCAGAAGCGGTAATTGCTCACGAAATTAGCCACATTGCGAACGGCGATATGGTAACCATGACGCTGATTCAAGGTGTGGTGAACACCTTCGTTATCTTTATTTCGCGAATCATTGCACAGGTTGCCTCAGGCTTCCTGTCAGGTAATCGGGATGAAGGTGAAAGTAACAACGGTAACCCGTTTGTCTATTTTGCAATTGCGACCGTACTGGAGTTGGTATTCGGTATTCTGGCCAGCATCATTACTATGTGGTTCTCACGTCACCGTGAATTCCACGCTGATGCCGGATCTGCAAAATTAGTCGGCCGTGAAAAAATGATTGCTGCTTTACAGCGTCTGAAAACCAGCTATGAACCGCAAGAAGCCAGTAGCATGATGGCGTTTTGTATCAACGGTAAGGCGAAGTCAATGAGCGAATTGTTTATGACTCACCCACCTTTGGACAAACGTATTGAAGCACTGCGTAACGGCGAATATCTGAAGTAGTGATAAATATTGATAAAAAAGCGTGCCATCGCTGGCACGCTTTTTTTATGCCTGCGAAGCAGTAGGTTGAGATAACCGCAAACTGCTAACAATAGCCGCGACGGTAGCAAAACTGCCGGCCAGAAGTAACGAGGCGTGCGTTCCGTGAGTGGTGAACAGGTTGAACATCAGTGCTACCAAAGCTGCACCACAACTCTGGCCGAGTAACCTGGCCGTGCCTAACATGCCGCTGGCACCACCGCTGCGGTGACGCGGAGCAGAAGAGATAATGGTGTGGTTATTGGGGGACTGGAACAAGCCAAAACCTGCACCGCACAAGAACATGCGCCAGATAATATCTATGTCAGAAGGGTTATGTGGCAACAGCGCCAAAGCAAACAGACCGCAAGCCATCATTACAAGTCCGATTCCACCTAATAATCCCGCATGTACTCGTCCAATTAAATGACCAGCGACCGGAGCCATAATCATGGTTGCGATGGGCCACGGCGTCAGTAGCAGGCCAGTTTCCACTTCACTACGACCTAATGTCGATTGCAGGAAAAAGGGTAAAGAAACCATTGCCAGCATCTGCGCGGTAAAAGAACACACTGATGTTCCAATGGATAAAGAAAACACCGGGATACGCAGTAAATCGACCGGCAATAATGGGAAAGGGAGTTTTAACTGGCGGCGTATAAAGAAAGATCCAATGACTAGCAAGGCTGCCAGTTCACTGAGAATAAGCCAGCCAGACTGGCCCTGAGCAAACCCGCTGATGGCAGAAATCAATAAGCCAAACGTCAGGGCATTCATGATGGCGCCTGGAATATCAAAGCGCTGCCCCTGGGATTTTTGTTGGTTCGCTGGCAAGAAACGCAGAGACAATAATAGTGCAATGATGCCAATGGGCACGTTAACCAAAAATAACCATTTCCAGGAAGCAACGGATAGAATGGCGGCAGCAATAGTCGGCCCGGCAGCTGATGAAACGGCAACAATAAATGAGTTAATTCCCATGCCGCGGCCAAGGTGTTTTTGTGGATAAATAAGCCGAATGAGCGCGGTATTTACGCTCATTAATGCCGCACCGCCGAATCCCTGCAGTACGCGAGCAAATGTCAGCATGGGTAAAGAATTCGATAACGCACAAAAAAGGGATGTCACACAAAACAGCATTAGCCCGCACTGATATACCCGGCGATAACCAAAAATATCCCCCAGAAACGACATGGAAAGTAATGAAACAATTATCGCTATTTGGTAACTGTTAACAATCCAGATGGATTCTGCCGGACTGGCATTAAGTTCGCGGGCAATGGTGGGAAGGGCGACGTTAGCGATTACGCCATCAAGCACGGCCATAGTAATACCTAACGCAATGGCTAAAATAGCACCATAGCGCCGCGGTAATGGCAGCCCATCAGCAAGGGTTTTATCCATAGGAAAGATTGAATTCACGGGGCTGTATTCGGGGAGAAATAATAATAGCACTAAATTTACGGGATATGTCGCAGATTTGTAACGATATAGAATAGATTCATTGCGATGACATGGTAGTCAACTTATACTAAAAACCGGTTCTAATTTTTATAAAACAAATGCGATCGAGGTGATTTAATGGCAATCGCAGATCTGGATAAACAACCTGATTCTGTCTCTTCTGTCCTGAAAGTTTTTGGCATCTTACAGGCTCTTGGCGAAGAACGCGAAATTGGTATTACTGAATTATCGCAACGCGTAATGATGTCAAAAAGCACCGTCTATCGCTTTTTGCAGACAATGAAATCCTTGGGTTATGTGGCTCAGGAAGGCGAATCTGAGAAATACTCGCTTACGCTGAAGTTGTTCGAACTTGGCGCGCGTGCGTTGCAAAATGTTGATTTGATTCGTAGTGCTGACATCCAGATGCGTGAACTGTCGCGTCTGACAAAAGAAACGATCCACTTGGGTGCGTTGGATGAAGACAGTATTGTCTATATCCACAAGATCGACTCAATGTACAACTTGCGTATGTATTCGCGCATTGGTCGTCGTAACCCGTTGTACAGTACTGCAATTGGTAAAGTGCTTCTGGCCTGGCGTGACCGTGAAGAAGTACGTGAAATTCTTGCCGATGTGGAGTACACCCGCAGCACTGAACGTACCATTACCAGCACCGACGAATTGATGGATGTTCTGGATACGGTGCGTAAGCAAGGTTTTGGCGAAGATAACGAAGAACAAGAAGAAGGTTTGCGCTGCATCGGCGTGCCGGTATTTGACCGCTTTGGTGTTGTGATTGCCGGTTTAAGTATTTCATTCCCGACTTTGCGTTTTTCTGAAGACCGCCTTCACGAATATGTCGCTATGCTACATGACGCTGCGCGCACTATTTCTGAGCAAATGGGTTATCACGAATATCCATTCTGATGAAAAATTAAACGCCGCTAAATAGCGGCGTTTTTTTACTCTTCGATTATCTACTGTCCGTTATCAATAACCTTGTCACTTTTACGCAATACAGGGCAATCACTCAGTCCGATAATACCACTTTCACTATGAATGAATTGTGCAGTGGTGATATTTCGTGCAGTGAGGTATTTGCATTGCAGTCCCATACCCGCTGCATTTTGATGGCTCCCAATCAATACTCCGTAGCCAGAGAGGAGTAAACCGATCCACAGCAGCACTATCACCAGAATAGTGCGGATCACGACACGCATATCTACCTCTTATTATTACTTTATTAGAGTGTTAAGCGTAGCGCGTAGCACTAAAGTATCAATGTGATGATTCTTAAATAAAATCTGAGTTGAGTGATGCCTGGTTTAGGTTGCGTATGCCAGACTTACTCTCTAAAGCTTTTAATGTGGAGAATGTAGTGAAAAAGTACAGATGGTTCATCTTAGTTGCGGTTTTTTTTGTCTGCTTACTACTCTGGACGCAGATGGTCAACGTGATGTGCGATCAGGATGTACAATTTTTCAGCGGGGTTTGTACAATTAACAAATTTATTCCCTGGTAGACTCTTTTTATCCACACGATACTTACCTTCGGGCGCAGCAGGTGTAGAATAGCGCGTTTTACTGAGGTGGTAAGATGAACGAATTAAGTGTTGGCGCGTTGAATATCGTGTCCCTGACAGTTTCCCTGGTGGTGCTGGTTATCGGCCTCGTAATGTGGTTTTTTGTTAACCGAGCGAGTAGCCGTAGTAATGAACAGATCGAGCTGCTTGAAGAGTTGTTGGAACAGCAGAAACGACAAAATGCTCTGCTACGCCGTCTGTGTGAAGCCAATGAGCCGGAAGTTGTGAAGGAAGAACCGCAAGAGATTAAGGAAGAAGTTGCAGAGGATGACGATTTTATTCGTCTGGTGGCAGAACGCTAATCCTTGCATAAGCGTTTACGCCGCTTTGTCGTGACTCATGCGTTGGATGAATCCCTGGTTTGATCCTCTAAAATCTCATCTTTAAATCGACGGTTTTCGTAATGTGTCACCACAGTTACGAAAATCGGCTGATGTTACGCTTTGACGAAAGCATGGAAAGAGCAGGGAATACACCAACCCTCTGGCAAGACTATGGCGGTGAATCGCTGTTCATGCCACGACATGTAGGTCAAACTTTACTCTTGCTTAAAATAATAGTTTAAATATTATCCAGAAAGTTAAAGTGTTATTTTGGATAACCTAAGATAATTTTATTATATGGCTAATATAGTGAAACGTTTTTATTGCCTCATTGTGTAGCAGAGTGTCATTAAACTTTCATTATTTTGGTGCAATATAAAGAGCTTACTGTTCATACTTTATTCATTCTGGTAATCGCGTTATTTCCATCGCCTATTTCAATCTGTCTTGAGACGTTCTGTGCTGCTCATTTTTTGAATAGCTATGCTAAAAAAATCATAAGGATAATGTCTGTGGTGTCGACTTTTTCGTCCTTCGTCTGGACGAAAAGTTAGCTTTGGGCTATGGTAAAAACGTTGTCTGCGGTCATCGCCTGAACGCTTGGAATCACGTTTGTTCGCCGTTAATTTTATGCACATTTTGTGCATTTCATTTTTATGAACAATATTGGTTTCAGAATTTGTGCGACAGATCGATTCACGCCGAAAAATGGCTTGCCATTGATTGCGTTGTATGTGATAACACTTTGGGTTAAACGAGGTACAGTTCTGTTTATGTGTGGCATTTTCAGTAAAGAAGTTCTGAGTAAACACGTTGACGTTGAATACCGCTTCTCTGCCGAGCCTTATATTAGTGCCTCATGCAGTAATGTCTCTGTTTTAGCTAAGTTATGCCTTCGGGCAAAGAAAACAATCTAAGGAATTTTGCAAAATGGCAAAGATCAAAGGTCAAGTTAAGTGGTTCAACGAGTCTAAAGGTTTTGGTTTCATTACTCCTGCTGACGGCAGCAAAGACGTGTTCGTACACTTCTCTGCAATCCAGGGTAACGGCTTCAAAACTCTGGCTGAAGGCCAGAACGTTGAGTTCGAAATCCAGGACGGCCAGAAAGGCCCAGCAGCAGTTAACGTCACTGCTATCTAATTCCGTTGAATTAGACCTGGCGCGAATAACGCCAAATTTTGATGAAAGCCCCGCTCATGTAGCGGGGCTTTTTCATGTCTGAATCTTATGCACTACTTGTCCATATGTTTCTACAAGACGTGACTAGTTATGTTTTGTAGCAAAGCAGTGCATCTTGTAGCACTGTTCCTGTCCGGTTAATTTCATCATTATGTTTAAATTTTCAATTGCTTAGTTGTTGTGAAGGATTGAAAGTGAGAAAAATTGCCCCTGGAGTCGTGGGTAACTTTATTCAGTGGCGTTTTGCTCTGCTTTGCAGTGCTATTCTTATGTGTCTGGTATTTTTATTAGGACGTGTAGCCTGGTTGCAAATCATCTCGCCAGAGAATCTTGTCAAGCAAGAGGACATGCGTTCACTACGCGAAGAGACGATTACGGTTCCACGTGGCATGATTGAAGACCGTACGGGCCGACCATTGGCAGTCAGCGTACCGGTAAAAGCTATCTGGGCTGACCCCAAAACGGTGATGGAAAAAGGTGGTGTGCAAGTGAATAGCCGTTGGCAGGCACTTGCGACAACGCTCAATATGCCGCTCAATGAGATCGCCGCCCGTATTCGTCGTAACCCTTCCGACCGATTTATCTACCTTGCCCGTCAACTCGATCCACAAAAAGCCCAATATATTGAGAGTTTGAAACTACCGGGGATTTCGTTGCGCGATGAGTCACGCCGCTTTTACCCGGCAGGGCATGTCGCAGCAAATTTGCTCGGTTTTACCAATGTTGATGATCAGGGTATTGAGGGCATAGAAAAGAGTTTCAATCGACAATTGATGGGGAGGGGCGGGGAACGATTAGTTCGCAAAGACCGACACGGTCACGTCATTGAAAATATCACTGAAAATCCGGCAAGCCCCGCGCATAACCTAATGTTAAGCATTGATGAGCGTCTGCAAACGGTGACTGAAGATGCGTTAAGCAACGCGGTTTCGTGGAATAAAGCCGCATCAGCCGCCGCAGTTATCCTTGATGTTAATACCGGTGAGGTTCTGGCTATGGCAAGTTGCCCGACATTTAACCCGAATAACCGTGATGGTGCCACGTTGAACGATTTCCGCAATCGGGCAATAAGTGACACCTTTGAACCCGGCTCAACGGTCAAACCCATGGTAGTGATGACCGCGCTGCAACAAGGTATTGTGCAACCCGACAGTGTGGTGGATACCCATCCCTATACCATTGACGGGCATCGGATTCGGGATGTGGGTTATTACCCTCAGCTAACGTTGACCGGGATCCTGCAAAAATCGAGCGATACCGGGGTATCACGTCTTTCGCTGGCAATGCCTATCCAAAAACTTTTGGATACCTACAAAGAGTTTGGCTTTGGTTCGCCGACGGGGCTGGGCCTGACAGGAGAAAGCCGCGGTTATTTACCACATCGTAAGTTCTGGGGAGAACTGGATCGTGCAACCTTCTCTTTTGGCTATGGTTTGATGGTCACGCCGCTGCAACTGGCCCATGTTTACGCAACCATTGGTAGTTACGGTATTTCCAGACCGCTGTCGATTACCCGTGTTGACCCACCGGTCGTTGGGAAACGCGTGATGTCTGAAGTCATTGCTCATCAGGTTGAACATATGATGGAAAGCGTGGCGTTGCCTGGCGGCGGTGGAGTAAAAGCGGCGGTGCACGGATATCGTGTCGCGGTAAAAACGGGCACGGCGAAGAAGATTGGTGATGACGGTAAGTACATCAATAAATACATTGCTTACACGGCCGGTGTTGCGCCAGCCAGTAATCCACGCTTTGCGCTGGTTGTGGTGATTAACGATCCAGAAAATGGGGCTTATTATGGCGGAGCAGTTTCAGCCCCGGTATTTAGTCAAATTATGAGCGATGTGTTACGACTGGAAAATATTGAGCCTGATGGTCTTCCGGACGGTGACCCAAATTTAATGGTGTTAAATAAGCCTGTCGCAGATAACTCCGCCGGTTAGTTGCTTTTCGAAACAGGGCGTTTAGCGTTACACTTGCGCCCTTTATGATTGCCTGGAGTTCCCATGTCCTATCTTTGTCCGCTTTGTCATGCGCCGCTTACCGCTGTTGGCAAGAGTTATCTTTGCCCACAAGGCCACCAATTCGATAAGGCAAAAGAAGGATACGTCAATTTGCTGCCAGTACAGCATAAGCGTTCTAAGGATCCTGGCGACAGCAGCGAGATGATGCAGGCACGCAGAAAGTTTCTCGATGCCGGGCATTACCAGCCTTTGCGTGATGCCATTTGCCAACAACTTGAACAAGCGTCACCCGTGACTTTACTCGACATTGGTTGTGGGGAAGGGTACTACACTGCCGGTTTTGCACAGGTAGTCGCAAAACAAAATGGCACGACCTGGGGGTTAGATGTCGCGAAAGTGGCGATTCGCTACGCGGCTAAACGTTACCCGCAGGTGCAATTCTGCGTTGCTTCAAGTCACCGTTTACCGTTTGACGATAATAGCCTTGATGCTGTTGTGCGTATTTTCGCGCCCTGCAAAGCGGAAGAACTGGCGCGGGTGGTAAAACCTGGCGGTATCGTCATTACGGCGACCCCTGGTCCCCGTCATTTAATGCAGTTGAAAGGCCTAATTTACGACAATATTGTGTTGCACAGCTCTGAGTCTGAATCTTTGCCTGGTTTTATTGCAGAACAGACTCAGCAAATTAGCTGGCCGATGACATTAAAGGGTGATAAAGCGGTAGCATTGCTACAAATGACGCCGTTTGCCTGGCGCGCTCGCCCGGAAGTGTGGCAAGCCTTAGCGGCTGAAACGGCATTTGAATGTGAGACTGACTTTGTGGTTCGCGTCTGGCGACGCGAAGCCCAGGTAGCTTGAATATTTAACTTAGCGCGCTGAAATGGCCGTAAAGGATCTGGCAACCAATCCCAATTAACACCACGCCGCCGAGAATTTCGGCGCGTTTACCCAGTAGTGGGCCAATAAAACGGCCCAGCATCATACCCATCGTAGACATGATCATGGTCGCGCAACCAATCGCCAGCGCAGTTTCAATAATGTTCACTTGCAGAAATGCCAGACCGACGCCCACCGCCATTGCATCAAGGCTGGTTGCTATAGCTGTCGTGACCAATAACCAAAATCCATGACGTTGTAGCTTTGGTGTCTCTTCATCATCGTTGCCGCGAATCCCTTCATAGATCATTCGGATACCGAGGAAAACGAGCAGGATAAAAGCAACCCAATGGTTCCATTCCAGCACAACTTTACTGGCCAACATCCCCAGACACCAGCCAATCAGCGGTGTGAGCGTTTCAATAACACCAAAAATCAGGCCGGTACGTATGGCTTCGGAAAACTTAGGTTTATGGAGGGTGGCACCTTTCCCGATTGATGCAGCAAACGCATCCATCGACATGCCAAAAGCAAGAATAATTGTAGCGGAGAGATTCATACAAACGCCTCAGTTGGGAATATCCATATACACGTCGACCATCCCCAACTAAAACGATGGCTACGTGCCTATGGTCTCGCCTACTCAGTGTTTGAGTCGTACATGCCACGTTATTTTCTTGTTTAAAAAGCCTGCTAAAACAAGTAACGAGTATGTTGACATGTACATTTTCGCAATGGCGAAAATCGGCTACTCCCCAACGACGGGCGCAACCTTAACATATTATTCAAAGATAAAACAATATTTGGAAACTATTATTCCAGACGCTTAAATGATAACGATTTTCATTTAACTTAATAAGTAACTTAAACGTTAAAATAATAGCACACTAATTGTGCGAAATAGCATCGGCTATATTTAAATAACTGTACAAAAAATATCAAAATATAGACTTTGCTATATTTATAACTTATTGATTATCAACCATTAGTTTATAAATTTTTTCCAGGTCATCGATATTTTTAACCCGAATCAGTAAACGGCGTTGCTCTAGTTGCATCACCAACACTCCGTCTTCAGATAAATTCATTTCTTTAATTCGTGAATATAAAATCCACACGTTTGCGAAGAAAAAACCTTCTGTTTTAAACAATAATTTAGGCTGACGGATCCACGAAATATAAATAGCGAGTAACGCGAGTGCAGATAATAACCAGGTTGTCAGTGGTGTGCCGTGAGTGGTGACGTTGTTATAGATGAGGATGGCAACCAGACCAACAAAGATGGTGCTGTCGATACGATTACGGCGCAGCAGGGTGATTTTGAGTAGGGTTTTGCCCTTGAGCTTATCCATGATGAACTCATCATAGATTGACCACGCGAGCAACAGCACAATGAAAACGAGTAAAACCACATCCGTCAACGTCATAACACTACCTTCATTCTAAACAATAAAAAAACCGGGGCAGGGGCCCCGGTTTGCATAACATGGTAATTACAGACCCAGCAAGCCGATAGAATAACCGGCAATACCGATAACGAAGAAGCCCATGATGATCCACAGCGCGTTGACTTTCTTACGCAGCAGCCACATACAAGCAAACGTTAGCAGCAATGGCACAAGGCCTGGCATCAACTGATCAAGAATGGTTTGAACCGTGGTCACTTTAACTGCGCCGGTCTGGTCGGTAATTTTCGACACAACCAGCGGTATGTTAACGTGCGTCCACTTGTTTACCAGTGCCCCCATGACAAACAGGCCGAGGATTGACGCCCCCTCAGTCAATTTCTGCAGGAAGCCGCCGCCCATATCCTTAACGATATCGATCCCTTTACGGTAGCCGTAAGCCACACCGTAGTAACGGGTTAGCAAACGGACTGCGTTGAACAGGATGAAGAACAGCAATGGGCCGAGCAGGCTGCCGCTCATGGCAATGCCGGCACCTAGCGCTGCAAATACTGGGCGTACAGTACCCCAGAAGATTGGGTCGCCCACGCCCGCCAGCGGCCCCATCAAACCAACTTTGATACCGTTAATGGCACCATCATCAATTTCTGCACCGTTCGCACGTTGTTCTTCCATCGCAAGGGTAACGCCCAGAACCGGAGCGGCTACATAGGGATGGGTGTTGAAGAATTCCAGGTGACGTTTAATCGCTTGTTTACGCGCATCGTTGTTCTCAGGATACAGGCGTTTAATTGCCGGAATCATTGAGAAACAGAAGCCCAGCGCCTGCATACGTTCGAAGTTCCATGACCCCTGGAAGAGGTTAGAACGCAGGAACACGCCACGAATATCGCCCGGAGTGAGTTTCTTCTCGGTAGTTACTGTTTTAGTGGTATCAACCATTTCGCTCACCTATTAATCTAATTCGTTATCGAGGTCGTTAGCACCGGCAGCAGGCGCTGTAGCACCGGCAGTACGGTTGTATTTCGGGCTCAGCTGGATGTACAGAATTGCCATCACAGCACCAATCACACCCAATGCAACCAGGTTGAAGTTGGTGAAAGCCGCAGTAACGAAGCCCAGATAGAAGAATGGCATCAGGTAGCCTGCGCGCATCATGTTGATGACCATCGCATAACCCACTACCACAATCATGCCGCCGGCGATGTTCAGACCGCTGGTTACCACCTCAGGAATGGCGTTCAGCATGTTCTGCACTTCGCTAGTCCCCACGGAAACCGCGACGATAACGGCAGGAATGGCGATACGCATTGCTTGCAAGAACAGGGAGGAAACGTGAATCCAGGAGAGTGCCGATAGGTTGCCATTTTCGGCGGCCTTATCTGCTGCGTGCTGGAAGCCCACGGTAATAGTACGAACGATAATGGTCAGAACCTGGCCTGCTGCTGCCAGTGGAATGGCCAGAGCGATACCAGAACCGATGCCCTGATGTCCGGCGATAACCAGAATGGTCGAGATAATTGACGCCAGAGCCGCATCGGGAGCAACCGCCGCACCGATGTTCATCCAACCCAACGCGATCATTTCAAGTGTACCACCGATAATAATACCGGTTTTCATGTCACCGAGGACCAGACCAATTAAGGTACAGGCGACCAGCGGACGGTGGAACTGAAATTCATCGAGCACCGACTCCATACCGGCAATACAGGCTACGATAAACACCAGCACAATCTGAAGAGTGGTAATCTCCATTGTACTTCTCCTTAAACGAGTGACTTATGTGTGAAAACTGAGCAAAACGTAGAATCAAACTAATTACATTAGTAATTAGTTTTTCACCTTCGCGATCAGGTCCATCATTTTCAATTTTTGATCGGTAGAAACCTTACGCGCTTCCAGTTCAATGCCACGCGCGTTCAGTTTCTTAAAGGCTTCAATATCCGTTTCATCGACAGAAATCGCGTTGTTCACCTGAGTTTTACCCTGGCGGAACGCCATACCACCGATGTTGACTGACTTAATATTCACCCCACCTTCCACGACGCGTTCAACATCAGTTGGGTTAGTGAACAGCAGCATCACACGGTCGCCTGCATATTTCGGGTTATTCCACACGCGGATCATTTTTGCCACATCAACCACGTGTGCTGTTACGCCTGGAGGCGCAACTTGCGTCAACAGAGTTTTGCGCACGGTATCGGCGG
Source organism: Buttiauxella sp. JUb87 (assembly GCF_004361975.1). Classification (NCBI taxonomy): domain Bacteria; kingdom Pseudomonadati; phylum Pseudomonadota; class Gammaproteobacteria; order Enterobacterales; family Enterobacteriaceae; genus Buttiauxella; species Buttiauxella sp. JUb87. The sequence goes on along the minus strand of NZ_SNVY01000001.1, from coordinate 699,870 downwards.
CAACTTCATCGCTGACAACAATAATGCGCGTCACGTTAGTTTCTTTAGTCCAGCGAGTCGCCACCTGGCCATGAATCAAACGGTCATCAATACGTGCCAGACCAATGTTCATGTAGTCATTTGGACCCATTGGCTTCAGCGGTGCCGCAGGTTTTGGTGCAGCAACGGGCGCTACAGGTGCTGCAGTTTCAACAGGTTTTGCTTTCAGGGCTTTAACCCCTTCGCGACCTGTTTCTACTGCCAAAGCCACTAATTCATCAAATGAAGGGTTATCATCACGTGCCATCAAGGTTTCGACCAGCATCGGAATATTGACCCCGGCGACGACCTCGTAATGCTCTTTATCGACGACAATACGGCTAGCCGCATTGAAAGGGCTACCGCCCCAGGTATCGACGAGAAACAGCACACCTTTGTCGGTTTTCAGGTTTGCCAATTGAGCGTTATATTTTTCGATCAAAGTTTCGGCGTTTTCACCGGGAACGAAATCTATCCAGCCAACATTTTCTTGTTCGCCTAATAGCATTTCAGCGGTTTTCAGCAATTGTTCTGCTGCCCAGCCATGCGTGCCTATGACAATAGCAATAGTCACTTGCTACCTCCTGTGTTGGACATAACCACACCCTTAAAATGGGTGTTTTGTAGATTATCCGTTTCATTGAGCGAATCGATTCAGATAACGGTATGAGTAAAGATGTGTAACTGAAGACGGATTTATTTTAGTCAGTGAAAAAAATATTTTATGTGATGAAGATCCGTAATTTAGCTTTGCTTCACACATATTGTTTCGCGGAGCAAATTATGCGCTTGGTCAATGACAGTAAAATTGCAAAATCAGGTAAATCTTTGCAAAAGGGTAATTTGCTCTGATATTGTTTGCATCCCGTTTAATAACTAAGGAGTAAAGGGCAGTAGCCCACCGTATGGACCGTCACCGACGTCTTTTCATTTTCAGGTCTGAATCCTCAGCCTTTCATAATGGCGTAACACGCCCCGTTAATACCTTAATTCAACTTTCTGCGTCCGTATTTTGCGGGTTGCCGCGCAGTGATTCCCAAAGCTGGAGCTTGTCATGGAACTCTTAATGGATCCCCAAATATGGGTGGGTTTACTGACACTTATTGTTCTGGAAATCGTACTGGGTATTGATAACCTGGTCTTTATTGCGATTCTTGCGGATAAACTTCCACCAAAACAACGGGATAAAGCGAGGCTTATCGGTTTATCTCTGGCATTGGTGATGCGACTAGGCTTGTTGTCATTGATCTCATGGATGGTGACACTGACCCAACCCCTGTTTAGCGTCGCAGATTTGACGTTCTCCGGGCGCGATCTCATCATGCTATTCGGGGGCTTATTCTTGCTGTTTAAAGCCACGACCGAACTGCATGAACGGCTGGAAAACCGCCAGCATGATGATGGGCATGGGAAAGGCTACGCTAGTTTCTGGGTCGTAGTACTGCAGATTGTTGTATTGGACGCGGTGTTCTCGCTAGATGCGGTCATTACCGCCGTAGGGATGGTGAATCACCTGCCTGTCATGATGGCGGCGGTTGTGATTGCGATGGGTGTGATGCTGATGGCGTCAAAACCGTTAACGAATTTTGTTAACCAGCATCCAACGGTCGTGGTGCTGTGCCTGAGCTTCTTGTTGATGATCGGCCTGAGTCTGGTTGCTGAAGGCTTCGGTTTCCATATTCCTAAGGGCTACCTGTACGCAGCGATTGGCTTCTCGATAATCATCGAGTTCTTTAACCAGATTGCGCGTCGCAACTTTATTCGCCATCAGTCAAATGTACCGCTACGTGCTCGTACAGCTGATGCGATTTTGCGCTTAATGAATGGCAAGCGCCAGGCGCGCTCACAGAATGAAGACAACAAAACCATCACCCCGATTGAAGCGGAATCCTTCGCTGAAGAAGAACGTTACATGATAAACGGGGTACTGACGCTGGCTTCACGTTCATTGCGTAGCATTATGACGCCTCGTGGTGAAATCTCCTGGGTTGATGCCGATAAATCGACGGCTGAAATTCGTGAACAACTGCTGGAATCTCCACACAGTCTGTTCCCGATATGCCGCGGTGAGCTTGATGAAATCATCGGGATCGTGCGGGCTAAAGAGCTGCTGGTGGCGCTGGAAAATGGTGGCGATGTTGCGGCTATTGCGGCCCAATATCCGGCGATTGTGGTTCCGGAAACGCTGGACCCTATCAACTTGCTGGGTGTGCTGCGTCGTGCTCGCGGTAGCTTCGTTATCGTCAACAACGAGTTCGGCGTCGTTCAAGGTCTGGTGACACCATTGGATGTCCTGGAAGCCATTGCGGGTGAATTCCCCGATGCTGACGAAACACCAGAAATTGTGCGCGACGGTGACGGTTGGTTGGTGAAAGGTTCCACTGACCTGCATGCGATTCAGCAGCATCTGGATATCAATACTCTGGTTAACGACAGCGAAGATATCGCCTCGATTGCCGGATTGGTTATCTCGGTGAATGGCCAAATCCCGAAAGCGGGTGATGTCATTGAAGTTGCTCCGCTTCGCATCCAGATTGTCGAAGCGAACGATTACCGTGTGGACCTGGTCCGTGTGGTGAAAGAACGCTCCGAACATGAAGATGAAGAAGAGTAATCAGCGCAGCGGAACGACAGAAATAGGATGACCTCTATGGCGCGGGGGGCGTGTGCTCCCCCTTAACCAGCGAGGGAATTCGCTCAGTGGCATTGGTCGCGCATACAAATAACCTTGCAAGACATTCACGCCGTGGCTGCGCAGATACTCTGCCTGCTGCGGCGTTTCAACGCCTTCGGCCACCAGAGAGATTCCCAGCCTCTGCGCCAGTGCGATAATAATATCGGTCACCGTCGAGTTCACCGCATCAGTCCCGATAGCCGCAGTAAACGACTTATCAATTTTCAGTACATTTGGATTCAGTGTTTCCAGATAGGCCAGGGAACTCTGCCCCGTACCGAAATCATCTATCGCCAAACCCACGCCCATACGATGCAAATCACGCACCACACGATAGTCAACATCTGGCAACGCATCTCGTTCCGTTAACTCCAGAGTCAATTTTTGCAGCGGGTGTGCAGGGAACCAGGAACGGCGCAAATCGGCAATAATCTCAGCTTCATGGAAATGGCTGGCCGCCACGTTTAGCCCGATGTGGAAATGACGTGATTTGGGAAAAATATCAAGGTGGCGAACGGTTTCATCCAGCACATAGCGGGTCAACGGGGCAATCAGGTTTTGCTGCTCAGCGAGGGGAATAAATACATCGGGGGAGATCCAGCCCTGGCGTGGATTATTCCAGCGCAATAGTAGTTCCACACCGACACACTGCAGATTACGAGCGCTCACTAGTGGCTGGCAGAAGACCTCGAATTCATGAGAGGCCATACCAACATTAATTTCCCATGAAAAACTCATGCGATTGGCGGTTGCAAGCCAGGCGATATAACCAATCAGCATACTGAGAATCAGTGCCAGTGGAAGTTGAGTTGGCAAATTGCTTAATGCCAATGCCCCAGGTGAGGGGCCAATGGTGGTGATGGAAAACGCAAAGTGTTCGGAAGCCATTTCATGGATGACTTGCCCATCTTCAACAACAATTCGCTGCAAAAGTCCTGCACCATATTCGAGGTGCGAATCCGCGACATTAAGTACAGCACGCGATACCCATGGGCGTTCAGGCTCAAGGATTAATCCGGTCAGCAATTCAATATTAATGATCTGCATGACGCCTTCGTGACTGCTGTTGGATGACGGTGTCCAGGACAACAGAATCGGCGTGCCTTTCAGTAATGAACGGTCAATTGAGAGAAACAGCAGTGGAAGAGATGAAGGTAATTTGGGTTGTAGCAAATTAATCGGGACGTGGCGGCTGCCAAAAATACTTGAGCAATAAAGAATATCATCCTTAATCAGCCCGATTGAACGCACTGTTTGCAGGCGTGCTGCGTGTTCGCGCATTTTGAGTTGCGCGGCCTCACAAGACATTCCCACTAAAGCAATAAGCTCTTTGTTGCCTTGTTCAAGGGGGATCAGAATACTCTCTAGCGTGCTGATAATACGTTGATTAAACGCCTGCAAATGCTGTTCATTCACTTTGCGCTCAGCAACATAGCGTGCGCTCAGAGTCAACACGAGTGCCAGAACAGCTAAGCCGATACAGACAATTAAACGCCTGCGACGGTAGCCTCGTAATATACGTTGAGCTGTCTGCATCCGTGATCACCTTGTGTAGAACCGCGACCGAAATCGGCACACAGAACATTCAAAGTGTAGTGGGGGATTTGTAGAGCGCTGGAAAAATAACCTTTTTTTTGCGTTTCGTTGTTCAGGAGCCGCGTCGTTGAGCAGACGCAGCACCTTTTAATGGTTAAACAAGCAGTTGGCTTCTCAAGTTCAGGTGAATGACCCGCACTAGCCTGGCCCTCATCACTGAGGGCCGGAAGGGATTAATCACACTGGACTTTAATTGCCAGGCCACCGCGAGAGGTTTCGCGGTATTTCGCATTCATGTCTTTGCCCGTTTCATACATTGTTTCAATCACTTTATCGAGAGAAACACGAGGTTCACTGGTACGGCGCATTGCCATGCGGGTGGCGTTGATCGCTTTCACAGAAGCAATCGCATTACGTTCAATACACGGCACTTGAACCTGGCCCGCAACCGGGTCGCAGGTCAAACCGAGGTTGTGTTCCATGCCAATTTCCGCCGCAACACAAACTTGTTCTGGGCTGGCCCCGAGAATTTCAGCAAGGCCGGCTGCCGCCATTGAACAGGCCACACCGACTTCACCCTGGCAACCCACTTCAGCACCAGAAATTGACGCGTTCATCTTATACAACGCACCAATCGCACCGGATGCGAGGAAATAACGGATGTAGGTGTCAGGGCTGACTGATTCGATAAAGTGGTCATAGTACGCCAGCACTGCAGGGACGATGCCGCAGGCACCGTTGGTCGGAGCGGTAACCACACGCCCGCCCGCGGCGTTTTCTTCGTTCACCGCCAGCGCAAACATGTTCACCCAATCAATCACGTTCATTGGGTCATTGGAGAGTTTATCGCTGGATACCAGCATACGGCGCAATGCGGAAGCACGACGCGGTACACGCAATGGGCCAGGCAGCACACCTTCAGTATTGACGCCACGGTCGATACAAGCGCGCATGGTTTGCCAGATGTTGGCAAAATACTCTTCAATTTCTTTACGGCTGTGCAAAGCCAGTTCGTTCTGCATGATCACGCCAGACAGGGACATGCCGGTCTGTTTACAGTGATTCAGCATTTCTTCCGCGGAATTGAACGAGTAGGGCACGACAACTTCATCTGCTGCCTCTTTGCCGAAATGCTCTTCATCAACGATAAAACCACCGCCGATGGAATAATACGTTTTGCTGTAGATCTTTTGATCGCCGCTGAACGCATGGATAGTCATGCCGTTCTCATGTAACGACAGGTTGTCGTTACGGAAACACATGCCGGTATCTTTCGGGAAATCAACTTCGTGGCGACCCTGGGCAAGCCACAGACGTTCACGCGTTTCTACATCGCGAATAAACGCAGGAATGGAGTCAATATCAACAGTGGCAGGTTCGTTACCTGCAAGACCCATGATGATAGCGATATCAGTATGGTGCCCTTTACCAGTCAGCGACAGGGAACCGTAAACATCGACGGCGATGCGCGTCGTGCTTTCCAGTAATCCATTTTCGAGCAGCGAGTCGACAAACAACTTACCGGCCTTCATCGGACCGACGGTATGGGAACTGGATGGCCCAATGCCGACTTTGAACATGTCGAATATGCTAATCACACTAAACTCCTTTCAGGACACCGGCTAAATAAAATTTGCTGCTGCAAAACCGCAGCTAGCTAGTTTAAAAATTTATTGGTCACTGTAGTAAACTATTCACATGAATTAAACTAATGGTTAACCATAACTTGACTAATCCGGTCCGCAGAATGCGCTTCCAGGGAGTAATCAGTCAGATCAACCACTCTTTTTATTGCCCCTTATGTCTATGGGGGAATAAAACTACAGCAAGACACTCTGCTAAATATAGCCGTATTTGCAGAATTAAAGAGTGATCACGGTTCCACACCTATCTGTAAAGCTAACTCACGGATAATTCCGGCAGTCATACCCCAGACAAAGTAGTGTTGATACCAGGAAAGCCAAACGCGATGGGCGTTACCACGACGGTGAATATCCAGCGGATGATAGCGACCCAGGGTGAGCGCTTCCATTAAAGGCATCTCAAAAACCGCTGCAACTTCATCTTCACAGGCCTGGTAAGGTAAATCGGGAGGGATGATGCCGACAACTGGCGTAACCTGAAACCCGGTGACGCTATCGACCGGCGGCAAAGTGCCGATCACTTCAACATGCTCTGGCGAAATGGCAACTTCTTCCCATGCCTCGCGCAGTGCCGCGGCAATCAATGACTCATCAGTGTCGTCCACCGCACCGCCTGGAAAGGCAACTTGCCCGGCATGTTTACGCAGCATGGTCGAACGTTGGGTCAACAGCAGCCCAGGCTGTGGGCGGCGTACAATAGGAATCAGCACCGCAGCCTGGCGATGATTACTCGTCGTGCGCGTTACGGGCGGTTGCAACAGCTGAAAACGCGATAAAAAATCGTTCATACTCAGGGACGAACCAGACATCTCATCACTTCTCTAGTTGTGGAAGAATACGATTAACTTTATCAAAAGTTTCCTGATATTCCGCAGATTCAACACTATCAGCCACAATTCCACCTCCCGCCGAACAGTAAAGTTTGCCTCCTTCGGCGGTCAGAGTCCTGATGGTAATACTGGTGTCCATATTTCCGCAGAAGCTTAAATAGCCGATACTTCCACACCAGGCATTACGCCGCTGCGGCTCGAGTTCTTCAATCACTTCCATAGCGCGAACTTTTGGTGCACCGGTAATCGACCCACCAGGGAAACAGGCGCGCAGTAAATCTGTTGCCTTAAGATGCGAAGGCAATTGTGCGGTTATGGTACTCACCAGGTGATGTACTGCCGGGAAGGGCTCAACAACAAATAACTCAGGGACTTTTACACTGCCCGGTACCGCAACACGGCCAATGTCATTACGTAGCAAATCAACAATCATCAGGTTTTCTGCGCGATCCTTTGGTGAATTCGCCAGTTTTTCAGCCTGCTGCGCATCGGCCAGAGGATCTTCCAGGCGCGGTAAAGTGCCTTTAATCGGGCGCGTTTGTATGTTGTGATTTTCCAGCAGAATAAACCGCTCAGGCGACAGGCTTAAAATCACGCTGTCAGGAAGTCGAATAAACGCACTGAACGGAGCCCGATTCGCCGCGTTCAGGCATTCGAATGCTTGCCATTCATCGCCTTCGTAACTGGCGTTAAAGCGCTGCGCGAGGTTCACCTGGTAGCAATCGCCGCTTTTGAGATATTCCTGTACCTGACGGAATTTAAGTCCATACTGCTCGCGGGTCATACTGGACTGCCACGCGCTCGTCAGGCGGAACGGTTGGCGAGGGCTGTACGCGGTCAGCGTTTCAAGAAACTGTTGGCGAGCATCAATATCCCCCCAACACAGCAGAGTCAGGCACTGATTTTGATGGTCAGCAATTAACGCCCAATCGTAAATGCCTATCGCCATATCGGGTGTAGTAAGATCGCGTTGTGCCCGCTCGGGTAATTTTTCGAAGTGGCGACCGAGGTCATAACCGAACAACCCCAACGCACCGCCTAAAAAGGGGAGTTCCGGGTGTATCTCTGGCTGATAACCAAAACTATCCAGAGTTTCCTGTAGTAGATGCAGAGGATCGCCGTGATGCGTTGAACTGATACCGTCCACGCAAATTGTTGTTTCAGGACCACGCGTCACTAATGTTGCCCGAGGTTCTGCAACCAGAATATCAAAGCGATTATGAGGATGGTCAGCGAAGCCGGAATGCAGAAGCATGGCCCATGGCTGCTGTGCAGTCGCTTTGAAAGCGTGTTGAACAGCATCGGCATGCCACGGCAAAGTTCGAAAAGTGAGAGTCTGCAACGTTATAAACCACAACTAAAAAAAGAGAGTGATCATCCTGCTATACCAGTGAACCCGCTGGAAACCCTGTTAGCAGCGTGAAATAATTAACCCAGGCAATGTATCAGGAGTCGAAAATGTTTTCAGGATTACCCGCATTATCCCATGAGCAACAGCAGAAAGCTGTAGAACGTATTCAGGAACTGATGTCCCAGGGCATGAGCAGTGGTGAAGCGATTACACTGGTCGCCGCAGAAATTCGTGCCAATCATACTGGCGAGATGGTCGCGGTCCGTTTTGAAGATGACGACGTCGGTAACGCTGAGAGTGACGAAGAAAACACGGATGAAAACGATGAAGAAGAAAGATATGTCGACCATTACGAAGAAAACGACGACGATAAGTAAAGCGGGCTACAGCCCGCTTAGTGTCACACTGCCGCGATAATCTTAATTTCTACTTTGTAGCGCGGGTTCATCAATTTTGCCTGCACGGTACAACGCACCGGCGCATGACCCGCAACAACCCATTCATCCCAGGCTTTATTCATCGCGGCAAAGTCGGCACTTTCCGGCAGGAAAATGGTGGCATCGAGGATCTTACTCTTATCGCTGCCTTGTTCTTCAAGCACAGTATCAATTTGCGCAAGCGTGTTGGCGGTCTGCTGGTAAGCATCCGCATCAAGGTTTTCTGGCACACCGGTGTAATACAACGTGTTGTTATGAATGACCGCATCCGACCAACGCGCTTCCGGTTTTATACGCACAATACTCATCACTGTTTCCTTTTCAGCTTGTTCATACTGTGGCACAGCCTGCCACAATCTACAGAAGGCTTCCACTGGCTTAACACCGCTCAGGCTGACATAATCACTGTCAATAAACCCAGGGGGTAATGTGACAGACGATTTTGCAGCAGACGGCCAACTCGCTACGGCGATAACGGGTTTTAAACCGCGTGAACCACAACGCCAGATGGCGCAAGCCGTGGCTGAGGCTATCGCTTCCGGGCGTGAGCTGGTGGTGGAGGCGGGTACCGGTACGGGTAAAACCTACGCTTATCTGGCTCCGGCTCTGCGTTCAGGCAAAAAAGTCATTATCTCTACGGGATCAAAAGCCTTACAGGATCAGCTCTTCTCACGCGATTTACCAACAGTGGCGCGGGCGCTGGATTTCAAAGGGCGGCTGGCGCTGTTAAAAGGGCGTTCGAACTATTTATGCCTTGAGCGTTTAGAACAGCAAGCGCTGGCGGGCGGCGATCTGCAAGTCCAGACGCTAAGTGACATCGTCAAATTACGGGGTTGGGCGATTGAAACGGTGGACGGGGATATCAGCACTTGCGCCAGTGTTGCCGAGGACTCTGCCGTCTGGCCGATGGTGACCAGCACCAACGATAACTGCCTGGGGCAAGATTGCCCGCTTTACAAAGATTGTTTTGTGGTGAAAGCGCGTAAAAAAGCCATGGATTCAGACGTTGTGGTGGTTAACCATCACCTCTTTTTGGCCGATATGGTGGTCAAAGAGGGCGGTTTTGGCGAGCTGATTCCGGAAGCAGAAGTGATGATTTTCGATGAAGCCCACCAAATCCCCGACATCGCCAGCCAGTATTTTGGGCAATCGGTCTCCAGCCGCCAGTTACTCGACATAGCCAAAGATATCTCCATCGCTTATCGCACTGAAGTGCGTGACGCCCAGCAATTACAAAAAAGTTCGGACCGTCTGGCGCAAAGCACGCAAGATTTTCGCCTGCAAATGGGTGACCCAGGTTACCGCGGCAATTTGCGAGAATTACTGGCCGAACCGTCGGTACAACGTGCGTTATTGTTGCTCGATGATGCGCTTGAGCTGTGTTACGACGTATCCAAACTTTCCCTTGGGCGCTCTGCATTGTTGGACGCGGCTTTCGAACGCATCGTGATTTTACGTGGGCGAATCAAACGCCTCAAAGAGGTCGATACCCCGGGTTACAGCTACTGGTATGAATGTAACGCGCGCAACTTCACGCTGGCGCTAACACCGCTTTCCGTCGCCGATAAATTCCAGGAAGTGATCAGCCAAAAAGCAGGTACCTGGATTTTTACTTCGGCAACGCTTTCAGTAAACGACCAGCTTAGCCATTTTACCGAACGTCTGGGTATCGCCAATGCGCAGACCTTGTTATTAGCCAGCCCGTTTGACTATGCCAGCCAGGCGTTGTTGTGTGTGCCGCGTGGTTTACCAACGCCTAACCAACCGGCAGCAGGCAAACATCTGGCAAAAATGCTCAAGCCGCTTATCGAAGCTAACAATGGTCGTTGCTTCATGTTGTGTACCTCCCATTCGATGATGCGCGATTTAGCCGAGCAATTCCGCGCCACTATGACATTACCGGTGTTGTTGCAGGGTGAAACCAGCAAAGGCCAGTTGTTGCAGCAGTTCGTTGACGCAGGTAACGCATTGTTGGTCGCGACCAGTAGTTTTTGGGAAGGTGTGGATGTGCGTGGTGATGCGCTGTCACTGGTGATTATCGACAAACTGCCGTTTACCTCGCCGGATGACCCTTTGCTGAAAGCACGCATGGAAGATTGCCGCCTGCGTGGGGGCGACCCGTTCGAAGACGTGCAACTCCCCGACGCCGTTATTACCTTAAAACAAGGCGTTGGACGCTTAATCCGTGATGTTGATGACCGTGGTGTGCTGGTGATTTGTGATAATCGCCTGGTGATGCGCCCTTATGGTGCTGTATTCCTCAACAGCCTGCCGCCCACACCGCGCACACGGGATATTAATCGGGCAGTTGAATTCCTTAACCACCGCTCGGCGCAGTAATTTGTGCCAGGCTATGGTATGATGCGCGCCGATTTTTGACCTTATTTTCCTGCCAGAGGTTGGCAATACCATGCGAATTTTAGCCATCGATACCGCGACAGAAGCATGTTCGGTTGCCCTGTATAATGAAGGGGCGACCCTTGCCCATTTCGAGCTCTGCCCACGCGAACACACCCAACGTATCCTGCCGCTGGTGCGAGACATCCTCAATGAAGGGGGTGTTGGTCTGACCGCATTGAATGCGCTTGCTTATGGCCGTGGCCCAGGTAGTTTTACCGGCGTGCGTATCGGTATTGGTATTGCGCAAGGGCTGGCGCTGGGGGCTGAATTGCCGATGATTGGCATTTCGACTCTGGCCACCATGGCGCAGGGTGCCTGGCGTATGACCGGAGCGACCCGTGTATTGGCAGCTATCGACGCGCGCATGGGTGAAGTGTATTGGGCTGAATACCAGCGTGATGAACTGGGTGTCTGGCACGGTGAAGAAACTGAAGCTGTGTTAAAACCAGAAGCGGTTGCTGAACGGTTGAAGCATCTTCAGGGCGAATGGGCGACAGTAGGCACGGGCTGGCAAGCCTGGCCAGATATGGCGCAAAGCAGTGAACTGCAGATCCGTGATGGTGAAGTCACACTTCCTGCAGCAGAAGATATGTTGCCTTTGGCAATTCAGGCATTAAATGATGGTTGTACGGTGGCGGTAGAACATGCCGAGCCGGTTTATCTGCGTAATGAAGTGACATGGAAGAAGCTTCCAGGCAGAGAATAATTCCCAACGTTTTTGGGAAGCCGAAACTGCGTCAAGGAGAAAGGTTATGGCTGGTTTGAATCTCAGAATTGTTAGCCGATTACTGGCAGTTGCTGCCGTAGTTATGCTGAGTGGTTGTGTCACCATCCCTGATGCGATTAAGGGCACCAGTGCCACGCCGCAACAAGATTTAGCGCGAGTGATGAATGCACCGCAACTCTACGTTGGGCAAGAAGCGCGTTTCGGTGGGCGAGTGGTGAACATCGATAACAAACAAGGCAGAACACGTCTGGAAATTGCCACCGTCAGCCTCGACGACGGAGCGCGCCCGCAATTGGGTGAGCCTTCCAGAGGGCGTATTTACGCTGACGTGAATGGCTTCCTCGACCCGGTCGATTTCCGTGGCCAGTTGGTCACCGTTGTGGGTCCCATCACTGGTGTGGTGGAAGGCAAAGTGGGCGAAACCGCTTACAAGTTTATGGTGATGCAGGTCAATGGCTATAAACGCTGGCGTGTTACACAACAAGTGGTCATGCCGCCACAGCCAATCGACCCGTGGTTCTGGGGCGGGCCGTACCCTTATCGTGGGCGTTACGGCTACGGCGGGATGTGGGGCGGCGGATGGTATAATCCAGGTCCGGCACAGGTTCAGACTATCGTAACTGAGTAACTCACTGTTTTAACAAGTTAAATAGGCAGCGGCATGTCCGCTGTCTATTTTTTTCTACAATCGATAAAAAATAATTAGTGATGTGCTTCGCAACCTTAAATCAGTCTAATTAATAAACTGGTACGCTGAGTTAATATTATGTTAACAGCGTGTTTATATATTGGGGTTGTGATGACGACGAATAATAAATTCAGAGGTGGATCCTTGAAGAAGGTTTGGCTTAACCGCTACCCAGCCGATGTTGCGGCTGAGATAAATCCTGACCGTTATCAGTCCCTGGTTGATATGTTTGAGCAAGCAACGGCACGCTATGCGGATCAGCCTGCGTTCGTGAATATGGGCGAAGTGATGACGTTCCGTAAGCTGGAAGAGCGAAGCCGTGCTTTTGCTGCGTATTTACAACAAGGTCTTGGCCTGCAAAAGGGCGACCGCGTTGCGTTAATGATGCCAAACCTGTTGCAGTATCCCGTCGCGTTGTTCGGTATTTTGCGTGCGGGCATGGTGGTGGTGAACGTCAACCCGTTGTACACCCCACGTGAGCTTGAACATCAGCTTAATGACAGCGGTGCCAGCGCCATTGTGATTGTTTCGAACTTTGCGCATACGCTAGAAAAAGTTGTCGATAAAACTCAGGTAAAACACGTTATTTTGACCCGTATGGGCGACCAGCTTTCTGCGGCAAAAGGGACGTTAGTCAACTTTGTGGTTAAGTACATCAAACGCCTGGTGCCGAAGTATCATCTTCCCGATGCCATTTCTTTCCGCAGTGCCCTGCAACACGGCTATCGTCTCCAGTATATTAAATCTGAAATTCTGAATGCCGACCTCGCGTTCTTGCAATATACCGGTGGCACGACAGGCGTTGCCAAAGGGGCGATGCTGACGCACCGCAATATGTTGGCGAATCTGGAACAAGTCAGAGCGGCTTACAGCCCATTGTTATTCGAACGCAAAGAGCTGGTGGTGACGGCCCTGCCGCTTTATCACATCTTTGCGCTCACCATGAACTGCCTGCTGTTTATTGAGCTTGGTGGGCAGAACCTGCTTATCACTAACCCGCGTGATATTCCGGGGCTGGTGAAAGAGTTGGCGAAATATCCATTTACCGCCATGACCGGTGTTAACACATTGTTCAATGCGCTGCTCAATAATAAAGAATTCCAGCAACTCGACTTTTCTAGCCTGCATCTTTCGGCTGGCGGCGGGATGCCAGTACAACACGCGGTGGCTGAACGCTGGGAGAAACTGACCGGCCGCTTCCTGCTTGAAGGTTATGGTTTGACGGAATGTGCACCGCTGGTCAGTGCTAATCCGCATGACATGGATTACCACAGTGGCAGTATCGGTTTACCGGTGCCTTCCACCGAAGTGAAACTGATTGATGACGAAGGCGAAGAAGTGCCTCCGGGCGAGCCCGGCGAGCTGTGTGTGAAAGGCCCGCAGGTGATGTTGGGTTACTGGCAGCGCCCGGATGCAACAGATGAGATTATGCATGACGGTTGGCTACGTACCGGTGATATTGCTGTGATGGACGAGGAGGGCTTTATGCGTATCGTCGATCGCAAGAAAGATATGATTCTGGTCTCCGGCTTTAATGTGTATCCAAACGAAATTGAAGACGTGGTTATGCAACATAGCGGCGTACTTGAAGTCGCGGCGGTTGGCGTTCCAAATGGCGCGTCCGGTGAAGCGGTAAAAATCTTCGTAGTGAAAAAAGATCCAGCTTTAACTGAAGAGGCATTGGTTGTTTTTTGTCGCCGCCACCTCACAGGTTATAAAGTACCTAAGCTTGTTGAGTTCCGTGAAGAACTACCAAAATCAAACGTTGGCAAAATATTACGACGAGAACTACGTGACGAATCGGTCAGTAAAGGCAACAATAACGCCTGAGCTCCGAGTCCGTCGCCCTAACGCCGGTAAACCGGCGTTTTTTATGGGCGCAAACCTAAGAGAACTGAATTTGACTTACCAAATGATTGTTACCGATGAAGCCCTTGCCACAGTGTGTGAGGCCGCTCGTCACTTTCCAGCGATAGCGCTGGATACCGAATTTGTTCGTACCCGTACTTACTACCCGCAACTGGGTTTGATCCAGCTATTTGACGGTGAAACAGCTTCGCTTATCGACCCGTTAACCATCACTGACTGGTCACCGTTTAAAGCGCTACTGCAAAATAAAGCAGTGATTAAATTCCTGCACGCGGGTAGCGAAGACCTGGAAGTATTCCTCAATGCGTATAGCATGCTGCCCGATCCGTTTATTGATACGCAGATCCTGGCAGCGTTTAGTGGACGCCCACTCTCGTGTGGTTTTGCCACCATCGTTGAGTCCTTCACGGGGATCGCCCTGGATAAAAGTGAATCACGTACCGACTGGCTTGCTCGCCCGCTGACCGAGCGTCAGTGTGACTATGCCGCCGCAGATGTCCTTTATTTGCTGCCCATTGCGCATAAATTGATGGAAGAGACACAAGCTGCAGGCTGGATGGAAGCGGCACTAGATGAGTGTAACTTGATGGCAGCGCGTCGTCAGGATGTGCTGGACCCGGAAGAAGCCTGGCGCGAAATTGGTAACGCATGGCAGTTGAGAACACGTCAATTGGCTTGTCTGAAGAAACTGGCCTCGTGGCGACTGCGCAAAGCGCGCGAGCGCGACATGGCTGTCAATTTTGTGGTGCGTGAAGAACATCTGTGGCAGGTCGCGCGTTACATGCCTGGTTCGTTGGGGGAACTGGAACATCTTGGCCTGAGCGGGAGTGAAATCCGTTTCCACGGCAAAGCACTGTTAGAGATGGTCGTTGAAGCTCAGGCACTATCTGATGATGAATTGCCAGAACCGTTAAGCAATCTGGTTGATATGCCGGGCTATCGCCGCGTATTTAAAGCGATTAAAGCGTTGGTACAGCAAGTGAGCGAGGATTGTGGTTTAAGCGTTGAATTGCTGGCTTCACGTCGACAAATTAACCAACTGTTGAACTGGCACTGGAAATTAAAATCACCATCAACACAACCGGAATTAATTAGTGGTTGGCGTGGGCGAGTGATGGGTGAAGCATTAAAAACGCTGTTGGCTGATTTTTAATATTTGTTGATAGTTACTGGGAATAATTACAGGGATGTGTTGAGTAATAATGGAATAAAACCATTAACTATTTAAGAATAGTCTGTATTAAAAAGTTGTCTGTGCGTAAAAATAAATAAGCCCCCGAGGATTAATTCTGAGGGCTTATTTTGAGCAGTTGCATCACGCAGATTTTGTTGTTGCTTCCTGTGCTTCTGGCAACGTGACATTAAGCTCCAGAACAGAAATATCGTCATCTTTTTGATCAAGAACGACGGTTAACATCTCTGGATCGATTTTGACGTATTTGCAAATCACTTCCAGAATATCGCGTTTTAGCTGCGGTAAATAATGCGGTTCACTATCACCACGGCGCCGTTCTGCAACGATAATTTGCAGACGTTCTTTTGCAATGTTGGCGGTGTTCTTTTTCCGTGAGAGAAAAAAGTCTAGTAATGCCATAACTTATCCTCCGAACAGGCGTTTGAGGAAGCCTTTCTTCTCTTCTTCAATGAAGCGGAAAGGGCGATCTTCGCCAAGCAGGCGCTCAACAGTATCTGCGTAAGCTTTACCAGCATCAGCCTCCTGGTCAAGAATGACCGGCTCACCCTGGTTTGACGCACGCAGAACAGATTGATCTTCCGGGATAACCCCGACCAGTGGAATGCGCAGGATTTCCAGCACATCTTCCATGCTTAGCATGTCGCCGCGATTAACACGGCCTGGGTTGTAGCGAGTAAGAAGCAGGTGTTCTTTAATCGGCGCTTCACCGTTTTCTGCACGGCGAGATTTAGAAGAAAGAATACCAAGAATTCGGTCAGAATCTCGTACTGATGAAACTTCAGGGTTAGTAGTAATAACCGCTTCATCAGCAAAATAGAGCGCCATTAATGCGCCAGTTTCGATACCTGCAGGGGAATCACAAACAATAAATTCGAAGTCCATATTTTTCAGGTCTTCAAGCACTTTCGCCACGCCTTCACGCGTGAGTGCGTCTTTGTCACGAGTCTGTGATGCCGGCAGAATATAGAGCTGCTCGGTGCGTTTATCTCTGATTAACGCCTGATTTAATGTGGCATCGCCCTGAATAACGTTGACGAAATCGTATACCACCCGACGCTCGCAGCCCATAATCAAATCCAGGTTACGCAGGCCAATATCAAAATCGATTACGACGGTTTTTCTTCCCTTCTGGGCCAAACCTGTAGCGATGGCCGCGCTGGACGTGGTCTTACCGACGCCCCCTTTACCCGATGTAACAACAATAATGCGTGCCATAAAGGAATTCCTTGTTAAAAGGGCTTAATTCAAAGGTTGAACGGAGAGAGCACCACTCGCCAGACTCAGGCGTGCTGCTTTCCCATAATAATCAGCTGGTATTTGTTCACTCAGCCAGTATTCACCCGCTATTGAGACCAGCTCAGCAGCAAGATTTGTACAGAATATTTGTGCATCACGATCGCCGCTGGCACCCGCCAGGGCACGGCCACGCATCATGCCGTAAACATGAATATTACCATCAGCTATAAGTTCTGCACCGGCACTGACGTGATTGGTGATAATCAAATCACAGTTTGGTGCATAAATGCGCTGACCGGAACGAACCGGGGTATCAATCAAACGTGTTTTTGTGATCGAGTTAACAACGGGTTCGACAGGGGCGGCAATCTCAACGGGCGCGGCCTTAGCACGTGAATTTTTTTCTTTCCCTTCCGTCAGAAGTGGCAAGCCCGCACGCTCAATTTCTTTTTTCAGCGCTTCGTCTTTACAGCCACTAATACCGACGACACGCAAACCGGAAGAAACCACTGCTTGCTGGACTTTTTTCCAGTTAACTGAACCATCGAGACTGGCAACATTCACCACCACCGGGGCATTTTTCAGAAAGGCTGGAGCCTGAGATACTTTTTCCTGGAGGGCCTGGAGAATCACCTCGGGTTGTGCGTCATGTAAATGAAGCACTGATAAGGTAAAACTGCTGCCTTTTAACTCGATTGGCGTGTTTGACATCCTGGCCTTACTCAATTCAGTTTTAATCCCCACTGCTGTGGGACGATATTCCGAAGTACATCTGGCATGTTATAGTCACAGGTATATTCAGGCAAGCCACCATCTGGCGAAAATAGAGTAAAAAAAATGTTTTGTGTGATCTACAGAAGTAGCAAGCGTGACCAGACATATCTATATGTCGAAAAAAAAGACGATTTCTCTCGGGTTCCTGAAGAATTGATGAAAGGTTTTGGTACACCCCAATTGGCGATGATATTGCCGCTTGATGGCAGTAAAAAACTGGCTAACGCTGATTTTGATAAAGTAAAGCAAGCACTCAAAGATCAGGGCTATTATTTACAATTGCCACCGCCCCCAGAAAGTTTGTTAAAAATGCACCTCGAAAGTAGTCCGAAAAAATAAGTTTCAGACTAGTGCCCAATTCTTCCTATACATATACTCTAAATACTACGAGTTGCAGGTAGGCGGCAAGGGAGCAAATCCCCTGGAGCTTACTTGAGTAAGTGACTGGGGTTTGTGAGTGCAGCCAACACCCCTGCAGCTTGAAGTATGACGGGTATAAAGGTAGATGATATTTAGAACAAATAACCGCGGGGAAAATAATGAATACTCCAGCAATTTGTTTAACGGTCATCGCCTTTATCCTGGGTGGTTTTAGCGTTTCATCCGCCGATGCGCAGACGCAATCTGTTGTAAACACACCGATTGCGCCGCAGCCTGAGGCTAAGCCCGCGCCGACCACGCTTGCAGAACAAGGGCGTAATCCCGCCGAATTCCCCGCTTTTGTTGAAACCCTTAAGACCCAGGCCCGAGCACAGGGTATCAGTGAACGCACCATCAACAGCGCTTTTGCCAACGTCCATTTTGTTGATCGGGTCATAAAATCTGACCAGAACCAGCTTGAAAAGAAAATCATGCTTGATGAATATCTGGCACGAGTGATCACGCCGAAAAAGATTGAAAAAGCGCGTGTGCAGTATCGCCAGCATCAAAGTGAATTAAACCAGGTCAGTGAGCGGACTGGCGTACAAAGCCAGTACATTGTGGCTCTATGGGCCATGGAAAGCTTGTTTGGTGAAATACAAGGGAAAGAGGACATCATTTCTGCACTGGCAACGCTCGCTTTTGAAGGGCGGCGTGAAGCCTTTTTTACCAAAGAGTTGATGGCATCGCTGAAAATCCTCGACCAGGGGCATATCCCGGTACAAGAGTTGAAAGGCTCGTGGGCAGGCGCGATGGGGCAAAACCAGTTTATGCCGACTTCCTATCTGCACTACGGTGCTGATGGCGATGGTGACGGGAAAATTGATATCTGGCAGAACACTAGCGATGTTTTTGCTTCCACGGCTAATTACCTGAAAAAAGAAGGTTGGCAAGCAGGTGGCTCATGGGGTAAAGAAATAACTTTACCCAAAGGTTTCAATAGTGCCCTTGCAGGTACTAAATCAAACCAGGGCAAAACCGTCACTCAGTGGCGAAAATTAGGTGTCATACAGAAAGACGGCACACCACTGCATCTGTCGAAGAAAAAAGCCTGGATTGTGACACCGGATGATAATCAGGGGCGCTCATTCCTGGTCTACAACAACTTCCGCACAATTATGCACTGGAACCGTTCTTACTACTTTGCGATAAGTATCGGCACAATGGCGGATGCGATTGTGCAGTAACCCAGACTCATCAGTTCTTATATACCCAATATACGCAACGAGGCAGAGGAAAGCATGTATCAGCATCATAACTGGCAGGGGGCGCTGCTGGATTTTCCGGTCAGCAAAGTAGTATGTGTAGGCAGTAACTACGCAAAACATATCAAAGAGATGGGCAGTGCGACGCCCGATGAGCCGGTGTTGTTCATTAAGCCCGAGAGTGCGCTGTGCGATATTCGTCAGCCGTTGGTTCTACCGCAGGATTTGGGTTCCGTTCACCATGAAGTGGAGCTGGCAATTCTGATCGGCTCAACGTTGAGAAAGGCGACGGAAGAGCATGTGACCAAAGCCATTGCAGGATATGGCGTAGCGCTTGATCTTACGTTGCGTGATTTACAAGGCAAACTTAAAAAAGCGGGCCAGCCGTGGGAAAAGTCCAAAGGGTTTGATAACTCTTGCCCGATTTCAGGTTTTGTTCTCGCCAGTGAATTTAGCGGCGATCCGCAAAACTCAGAGCTTGCGTTAAAGATCAACGGTGAAATCCGCCAGCAGGGCAGTACCTCCGATATGATCCATAAAATCGTGCCACTCATTGCCTATATGAGTCGGTTCTTCACCCTGCGTGCCGGAGATGTCATTCTCACCGGGACCCCGGAAGGTGTTGGGCCGCTCAACAGCGGTGATGAACTAGAAGTGAGCTTTGCTAACCGTAGTTTGACTACGCGTGTTCTATAATCAATTTGCCGCCTGTGGGCGGCAAAACTTGCATCTGCGGCTCAGACTGTTTATAAGGTGCGCTTGTTTTTATTACAGGACACCATCATGACAACAGCGCCGTTCTGGCAGTGCAAAACTCTTGACGAAATGAGTGATGCGGAGTGGGAATCTCTCTGCGATGGCTGCGGCCAGTGCTGTTTGCATAAATTGATGGATGAAGACACGGATGAAATCTATTTCACCAACGTTGCCTGCAAGCAGTTAAACATCAAAACTTGCCAGTGTAAAAACTATGCCCGTCGCTTTGACTACGAGCCAGATTGCATCAAGCTAACGCGTGACAATTTACCTACCTTCGAATGGCTTCCGCATACTTGCGCTTATCGTCTGTTAGCTGAAGGCAAAGACTTGCCGGCATGGCACCCGTTGTTGACTGGCTCAAAAGCGGCAATGCACGGCGAACGCATTTCTGTGCGTCATATCGCAGTGAAAGAATCCGAAGTGCGCGACTGGCAGGACCACATTTTAAACAAACCTGAGTGGGCTGATTGACCCGTACGGTTGAATAGCGCTATGGCAATGTGTCATAGCGCCAAATGACCTGTAGACCGTATTTTCACAATATCCAATTCTTTAAATTCTCGTCATATTAACTTTTATAATAATTCTCATTATTAACGTCACACATCACGTTTGTATTTTATTTGATAAATTATTGTAAAGTAAATTTCACTGTAATAAATAATGTATATTTCGATAATTTGTATATAATTGCCGCCCGTTTTAACAAAGTAGCACTATTTCTCAATTGAGAATGTGATTTTATTAGTGTTCATGGCGATTTAAGAAATGCAGAAAATATCGACAAACAAAGCCATAATGATCCACATGTCTGTCATGTTGATTCCTTTTATCTTCCTCTGCACTTGTGCACTTTTCTACATTAAGTACGAAAAAGAAAACGATTTTAGAGATACGATGAGAAGGTTTACCGATAACTCTGCAAAATCCTGCGTGGAACGTCCGGTGGACGAGATGAAACTATTATTGCTTTCGCTGTCAGATAATATGAAAGGGAATGCAATTGAAAAGTATTTGTCTTCAGAATACATCGATCTCAACATGGTTATCCCCTCAATTGTTGATTCGACAATGTTTTTTAGTTCTGCGTTGGTTTCTGATGTTTTTGAAAATTACAAAATTTACCCAGAAATTAGACTAAGTCCATTTGTTCCAAGTGCGAGGCCATGGTACCCCCACGCAGGAATAAAAGATGAAATAATTTTTTCAGACCCCTATGAAACATTGAAACTCGACAGGGCAAAAGATCAGTCCAAACTTTCTGTCTCCGTCAGTATGAATATATTCGACTCACATTCGGAACAGGTCGGAAACGTAGCGTTCGATCTTGATATGAAGAACATGAGCAGAATGCTTCAGGATGTCTCCATACCTTATGATGGCAGATTTGAGGTCGCATCGCGCAGCGGCGTTGTTGTCATGTATTCAAATACAGATATTGTGTTTAAAAGAAGCGTACCAAAGTCATGGTTAGATAAAACCACCGAAAGATATGGATCTTTTGTCGATGAAGAAACAGGGAAGGTTGTTTATTATCGTGCCTATAATAATCCTGGTTGGATAGCTTATACATCTGTAAACATATCAACCTATACCAATACCTTTGAATCTGAATACAAGTTGTTGGCTTTAGTTATTTTAATATCTTCTATTTTTTACTTTGTGGTTATTGCGCTGTTTAGAATCTATTTCAAACGCTTGATTAGCCTGTTATACATGAGTAGTAATGGACTGGAGGTTAATAGTCAGGTTGATAACTTTGAAAGTCTTTATGAAGGTATGGTGCAAAAACATAAGCATCTTAAAGAA
This sequence comes from Buttiauxella sp. JUb87, assembly GCF_004361975.1. NCBI lineage: Bacteria > Pseudomonadati > Pseudomonadota > Gammaproteobacteria > Enterobacterales > Enterobacteriaceae > Buttiauxella > Buttiauxella sp. JUb87. The sequence goes on along the minus strand of NZ_SNVY01000001.1, from coordinate 678,299 downwards.
GTTGAAACTCTTTCTGTAACCGATACTTTGACTCAAGCAGGTACGCGTCGTAAATTTGAGCAAGATGCCGCTGATTTACATAACAAGAATATCAGTTTCCACCTGGCCATCATCGACCTGGATAACTTCAAACAAATCAATGACACGTTTGGTCATCCCGTCGGTGACACGGTGCTTAAAAATGTCTGTCGTATTGGGGCAAGAATATTGGGGGACGATTATTCAATTTACCGCTTTGGCGGCGAAGAAATGGTGGTGATTTTCCCTGGTATCACTTTTAAGCAGTCTTACGAACTGATGGATGAGTGGCGAAATGAAGTTGCTCAACGAATCTGGCGCGAAGAATCACTTAAAGTGACGTTTAGCTGTGGAATGGTAGAAGCTGATTCTGCGTACGGTCTGGATAACATGCTGGAGCAGGCTGATAAGTTGCTTTATGAGGCTAAAAACAACGGCAAGAATCGTATCGTAGGCTTCATATAAGCTCTCTGTTGATTAGCCATTCCTGAGAGAATGGGGCGTTGTAGAAGCAATTGCTAAGGTTTGTCCGATTTGCAAAAATAAATCGTACAAACCTGTTTTTCCCTGATACAGTACCCTTTCAATAACAAGTAAAAGTAGGTTTTTATCCAATATTTAACATTTAAGTGTCCGTCATGTGGCGGTTCACAGTATCGCACTTCCCCCTACGATGTCCGAGAAACAAATCCCCATGGCGCTGTTTGTATCTTCTGTAAATCAGGGATGCACCTCCTTCATCAAGCGATGAGTGCGATTCATCAACATAGCGTGTCTGCTCGCTAAAAACGTCTGCCGCTGATTTTGCTTTCCCCAGTCCTGCACTGTTACCATTCGGCCTCCATAACGGAGGAATAATGAAAAAAATAACACTAGTGCTTGGGGCGATCATACTCAGTGGCTGTTCATCTCCAGAACCCACTGCACCCAAACCGCCTCAGGTTATCGGCATGCCGAACCCGGCGTCAGTTTACTGCAAAGACAAAGGCGGTGAATTAAGGACGGTGAAAACCGATTTGGGTGAGCGTGGTGATTGCTTATTGCCGAGCGGTGAACGTATGGACCAGTGGGAGCTTTATCGTCGCGACCACTAATAATAAAAAACCCGCCTCGGCGGGTTTTTGTTTTCTGGAGACCTGGACTTAACGACCGAATAGGTCACGACGTTTTGGTTTGAATGGCTGAGCAATCAACACCAGCACAGCAATCACCAGGAACACAGCAAAAATTCCTACCAGCCACTGCACCATATCCAGCGACAGGAATTCCCATTGACGCACGGAACAGTCCCCTGTCGCCACAAAAACCTGTGGTAACCATTTATCGAGTGGCAACCAGCCTGGGAAACGAGCGGCAAAGTCACAGGTTACAAACGGAGAAGGGTGAAGTTGCAGCATGGTATGTTCCCATGCTAACTGCAGACCTTTCCCGGCACTATAAATCCACAGTGCAATTCCGGCATAACGCAACGGTGATTTCGGCGCAATCGCACCAACAATTCCCGCACCCATTACACCAAACAGTGCACAGCGCTCATAAATACACATTACACAAGGTTTCAGCAACATGACGTGCTGGAACCACAATGCCACCATCTCCAGGGCGAAAGCCGTGAATGCCAAAAGAAGCCAGGCACCGCGCCCACGGGAGCATTGGTTCAAATATCGCAACATAATCAGTATCCCTGCAACATGCTTTTAGTCGGCAGTGTAAACGAATTCGGTTTCAGCACCAGTACGCACATCAAAATAACATGCTAATTGAATGTTTATCAGACAAAAAGGTAAACGGGCAGCAGGCTGCCCGTAAATTTAGCTTAGTGCGGTATGGCGTCTATAGCGGGGGAGGAAATCAAACCAGTTTGCATCATCCATTCCGTGGCTGGCAGTAGAGTAAATTCTACGCATAACAGGCCGACCACAGTTAGCACCAGCGTATATGGCAGAGCCATTAGCACCATGCGACCATAAGATAGGCGAATCAGTGGTGCCAGCGCCGAAGTGAGCAGGAATAAAAATGCTGCCTGGCCGTTCGGTGTCGCAACTGATGGTAAGTTAGTCCCAGTGTTAATGGCCACCGCGAGCAACTCAAACTGTTTAAGATCGATAATGCCGCTGGTTAGCGCGGCTTTCGCTTCGTTGATGTACACGGTGCCAACAAACACGTTATCGGAAATCGATGACAAAATACCGTTGAACAAATAGAACAGCGCCAGTTGCGATTGCGGTTCGGCTTGCAATACAAATTGAATCACCGGCGTAAACAAATGCTGGTCGATAATCACTGCGACCACCGCAAAAAACACCGTTAACAGGGCAGTGAAGGGCAGCGCTTCGGTGAAGGCTTTACCTATCTGGTGTTCATCAGTCACACCACAAAGTGCAGTGGCGAAGATAATCACCGATAAACCAATTAACCCGACTTCAGCCAGATGCAGTGCCAGCGCAATAACCAGCCAAACACCAATCAATGCCTGAACGATGAGCTTCATACGGTCCTGGCGCGTGCGCTTCTGCGCGCTCCTGGTATCGTAGTCTTGCAAAATCCCACGGACTTTTTCCGGCAGTTTTTCGCCGTAACCGAGGATTTTGGTGGACTCAAGCAGAACACAGGTGAGCAGTCCGCAGACGAAAACCGGTAGGGTAACGGGTGCCATACGCAGGAAGAAATCACCAAAATGCCAACCGGCATTTTTCGCAATGATCAGGTTTTGCGGTTCGCCCACCATCGTCATCACGCCACCCAGTGCCGTGCCGACACCTGCGTGCATCATCAGGCTGCGTAAGAAAGCGCGGAACTCTTCAAGCGTATTGCGATTCTCGGAATCAAGGCGCGAGTCATCCTGAAGATCCCCGTCAATGTCGCCAGCGGATGCCACACGGTGATAAATGTCGTAAAAACCCACTGCTACGCTGATGACCACCGCGACCACAGTAAGGGCATCGAGAAATGCTGACAAAAAAGCCGCAGCGAGACAAAATGCCAGCGAGAGTAAAATCTTCGAGCGGATACCCAACAGCAACTTGGTAAAGACCAAAAGCAGGAGTTGCTTCATGAAGTAGATGCCAGCCACCATAAAGATAAGCAACAGCAAGACTTCGATGTTGGCGGCGATTTCTGTGCGCACATGGTCTGCACTGGTCATGCCGATGAACACCGCTTCAAACGCCAACATACCGCCTGGCATTAACGGATAACATTTCAGCGCCATCGCGAGGGTAAAGATAAACTCTGCTACAAGTAACCAGCCTGCCAGAAATGGGCTAACAAACCAAAAAACTAAAGGGTTAATGACTAAAAAAGTCAATAAAGTCAGCTTGTACCAATTCGGAGACTGGCCTAAGAAGTTGCGAAACAGCGCACGCCCGGTAGACATTTCCATCGTTGAATTATCATGCTCCTGTGACCCGTCATGTCTCAGATACAGAGCGGATAGTTATCAGCCTGCGTTAAAAATGAAACATTTCGGATACATTATAAAATTGCGTTTTAATCGAGGTGTTTCAGGTTAACCGCGCACAAGATTTCAATCAAGGTATTGGAATATTATTTGGATGTGTGATTACGTGCAAAATTAAACCACGATTCCACATTTGGCGGCTGTCGCTGCTACCTGCGCCGCAAGGCATCTGGTATGATGAGTCTCTTTAGCAAAACCTGTGTAATGGAAAGCATACTATGGTCATTAAGGCGCAGAGCCCAGCGGGTTTCGCGGAAGAATACATCATTGAGAGTATCTGGAATAACCGCTTCGCTCCGGGGACAATTCTTCCCGCTGAACGTGAGTTATCCGAGCTAATTGGCGTCACTCGTACCACATTGCGCGAGGTGCTTCAGCGTCTGGCGCGTGATGGCTGGTTAACCATTCAGCATGGCAAGCCGACCAAAGTGAATAACTTCTGGGAAACCTCAGGTTTAAACATTCTGGAAACGCTGGCACGTCTCGATCACGACAGCGTGCCGCAGCTGATTGATAATCTGTTATCCGTTCGTACCAACATTGCGACGATCTTTATCCGCACCGCTGTTCGTCAGCATCCGGATAAAGCACAAGAAGTCCTGGCGACGGCGAATAGTGTTGAAGACCACGCTGATGCGTTTGCAAAGCTGGATTACAGCATTTTCCGTGGCCTGGCGTTCGCTTCTGGCAACCCGATTTACGGGCTAATCCTCAATGGAATGAAAGGATTATATACCCGTATCGGTCGTCACTATTTCTCAAGCCCTGAAGCGCGCAGCCTGGCATTAGGCTTCTACCACCGTCTGGCAGAAATTTGCCAACAAGGCCTGCACGACCAGGTATTTGATACCGTTCGTACCTATGGCCGTGAAAGTGGTGAAATCTGGCATCGGATGCAGAAAAATTTACCGGGCGATTTGGCGATGCACAGCCGTTAATCTGGCATTTTCATATCAACCCACTTAATACGAAAAACGCTTCCCGAAGGAAGCGTTTTTTTATGCCGGTGCAGTGACGGTTACAGGCTATTGAGCCGTGGAGGGCAACGTTCAAGCAACTCAACGCTACCATCTTCATTTTGCTGCTCGAGCGTCACATCAAAGCCCCACAGACGATGCACATGTTTGAGGACTTCACGACGCCCTTTATCCAGTGGCGCTCGGTTATGCGGGATATAACGCAGCGTGAGCGAACGGTCGCCGCGTAAATCAACGTTCCACACCTGAATATTTGGCTCAAGGTTGCTGAGATTGTACTGAGCGGACAGTTCAGCACGGATCTTCCGGTAGCCTTCTTCATTATGAATAGCGGCAATTTCCAGGTAATTATTGCGGTCATCATCAAGCACGGTAAACAAACGGAAATCGCGCATCAGTTTTGGTGACAGGAACTGGCTGATAAAACTTTCGTCCTTGAAATCACGCATCGCGAAATGCAGTGTTTCCAGCCAATCTTTACCGGCAATATCCGGGAACCAGTAGCGATCTTCTTCGGTCGGCGATTGGCAAATCCGTTTGATATCCTGGAACATTGCAAAACCGAGGGCATACGGGTTAATCCCGCTGTACCACGGGCTGTTGTACGGCGGCTGGAACACCACATTAGTGTGGCTGTGCAAAAACTCCAGCATAAAGCGGTCGGTCACTTTACCTTCATCATACAGATGATTAAGGATGGTGTAGTGCCAGAACGTCGCCCAGCCTTCATTCATCACTTGTGTTTGTTTCTGCGGATAAAAATACTGACTGACCTTACGCACGATACGCAAAATTTCACGCTGCCATGACTCCAGCAGCGGTGCATTCTTCTCCATAAAATAGAGCAGGTTTTCTTGCGGCTCAGAAGGGTAACGACGTGCTTCAGCAACCGTCTTTTCCTCTTCACGGCGTGGCAGGGTGCGCCAGAGCGTGTTGACCTGGCTTTGCAGGTACTCTTCACGGCTTTTCTGCCGGGCGGTTTCTTCCTGCAATGAAATCTTCTGCGGACGTTTATAGCGATCCACGCCGTAGTTCATCAGGGCATGGCAGGAGTCGAGCAAACGCTCTACTTCATCTACGCCATAACGCTCTTCACACTCGGTGATGTATTTACGGGCGAAAATCAGATAATCAATAATCGAGCTGGCATCCGTCCAGCTACGGAACAAGTAGTTGTTCTTGAAGAAAGAGTTGTGCCCATAACAGGCATGCGCGATAACCAGTGCCTGCATTGTGATGGTGTTTTCTTCCATCAAATAAGCGATACACGGGTTCGAGTTGATGACGATTTCATAGGCCAAACCCTGCTGCCCATGTTTATAAAGCCGCTCCGTTTCAATGAATTTTTTACCAAATGACCAGTGCGGGTAGTTAATCGGCATCCCGACACTTGAATAAGCATCCATCATTTGCTCGGAGGTAATCACTTCAATTTGGTGAGGATAAGTCTCCAGCCGATAGAGTTTAGCGACACGGTCAATCTCAGCGAGATAGACATCAAGCAGTTCGAACGTCCAGTCAGGTCCATCACTAAGACGTTTAGAATCCTTTGTGGCGGAATCAGTAACAATAGCCATCAGCGCGCCCTCATTGTTGGCGGCTCTCTCTGGATGGAAAGCCTCACCTTCAAGAATAGACAACTCCTGAAACTTAGCCGCTGCAAGCAAAATTTTTTCCTCACGATTTACTCATCTTAACACCCCGTATTTGACGAGAAATGCAGAATAATATTCTGCGTAAAATAGAATCATCGCAGGAGATTCTAATTATCGCCATCCTGCTGTATCAGCTAAGGATGTGAGGAAAGTCACTATAATAAAGCCATATGTTGAATAACATTTTCATCTGGGTTATCAATTTGTAATCAGAAGATTATTCTTTTAGCTAAATGGTGGAATGGATATGCGTGTTGTGGTGCTGGGAAGTGGTGTTGTTGGTGTCAGCAGTGCCTGGTATTTGCGTCAGGCTGGGCATGATGTCACGGTTATCGACAGGGAAGCGGGGCCTGCCATGGAAACCAGCGCGGCCAATGCCGGGCAAATATCACCGGGTTACGCCGCCCCCTGGGCGGCTCCTGGTGTGCCGCTTAAAGCTATTAAATGGATGTTCCAGCGCCACGCTCCACTGGCCATTAGCCTTGATGGCACGCAATTTCAGCTGAAGTGGATGCTGCAAATGCTGCGCAATTGCGACATGCGCCATTACATGGAAAACAAAGGCCGCATGGTGCGCCTGGCAGAGTACAGCCGCGATTGCCTGAAAGAACTGCGCCAGAGCACCAATATTCAATATGAAGGACGGCAGGGCGGTACGCTGCAACTGTTCCGCACCGCGCAGCAGTTTGAAAACGCGGCCAAAGACATTGCGGTTCTCGAAGATGCCGGTGTGCCGTACCAATTGCTGGAAGCCAGTCGTTTAGCCGAAGTAGAGCCTGCACTGGCTGATGTCGCCCATAAACTGACGGGTGGCCTGCGTCTTCCTAATGATGAAACTGGCGACTGCCAGTTGTTCACGCAAAATCTGGCCCGCATGGCCGCCGAAGCGGGCGTAGTGTTTCGTTTTAATACGCCAGTCGATCGTTTGCTGTATGAAGGCCAGAATATTTTTGGTGTGCAGTGCGGTAAAGAGGTGGTGAAAGCCGATGCGTATGTTGTCGCTTTCGGTTCGTATTCCACGGGCTTATTGAAAAATATCGTTGATATTCCAGTGTATCCGCTCAAAGGCTATTCCCTGACGATACCTATTGCCGATGAGCAAGGCGCTCCGGTTTCGACTATTCTCGATGAGACATACAAAATTGCTATCACGCGTTTCGACCAGCGTATTCGCGTCGGCGGGATGGCAGAAATTGTTGGATACAACACTGAATTACGGCAACCACGTCGTGAAACCCTGGAAATGGTCGTCCGCGATCTTTACCCGCGCGGTGGGCACGTTGAACAGGCGACATTCTGGACCGGTTTACGTCCGATGACGCCAGATGGCACACCGATTGTCGGGCGGACACCGTTCAAGAATTTGTGGCTCAACACGGGGCACGGAACGCTGGGTTGGACGATGGCCTGCGGCTCAGGTCAGATGTTAAGTGATTTAATTTCTGGAAGAACACCGGCGATTCCGTTTGATGATCTCGCGGTAGCGCGTTACTCCCCAGGCTTCAATCCGACAGGCTCACAGCGTCTGCATAACGCTCATAATTAATTTTAAACAAGGAGCGGACATGACCCGTCCTGTTCTTGCGACGCTGGATCTCAGCGCGCTGCGTAACAATTTAAAAGTTGTCCGCCGGGCAGCACCTCATTCACGCGTCTGGTCGGTCGTCAAAGCGAATGCTTATGGTCATGGTCTGGAGCGTATCTGGTCGTCATTAAATGAAACTGATGGCTTCGCGATGCTCAACATTGAAGAAGCTATTTTGCTGCGTGAACGCGGCTGGAAAGGGCCGATTTTGATGCTCGAAGGCTTTTTCCACGCCGATGAACTGCCGCTGTTTGACCAGTACCGTCTCACCACCAGTTTGCACAGCAACTGGCAGGTGAAGGCTCTGGCGAATGCCAAACTTAACGCACCACTCGATGTTTACCTGAAAATGAACAGTGGCATGAACCGACTCGGGTTCAGCGCTGATCGGGTGCATTCTATCTGGCAGCAATTACGGGTTATTGCCAACGTCGGCCAGTTAACGCTGATGGCACATTTTGCCGATGCGGAGCAGCCTGAAGGGATTGTTGAACCGATGAAGCGGGTAGAGCAGGCAGCCGAAGGTTTAGATTGCCCTCGCTCACTCGCGAATTCTGCGGCAACGCTGTGGCACCCTGAAGCGCATTTCGATTGGGTTCGTCCTGGTATTGTGCTGTATGGCGCATCGCCGAGCGGCCAATGGTGCGATGTCGCCACCAGCGGCTTGCAGCCGGTCATGAGTTTGCAAAGTGAAATTATTGGTATCCAGAATCTCAAACCGGGCGATGCCGTCGGTTACGGCAGCCGTTATCGCACTGATGCTGAACAGCGAATTGGTATCGTCGCTTGTGGTTATGCGGATGGTTACCCGCGTCATGCACCGACGGGTACGCCAGTGCGTGTCGACGGCGTGTTAACGCACACTGTCGGGGCGATATCCATGGATATGCTGGCTGTTGACCTCACACCATGCCCACAGGCTGGGATCGGCAGCCCGGTTGAGTTGTGGGGTAACGAGGTTAAAATTGATGATGTCGCTCATGCTGCAGGGACAGTAGGGTACGAACTGATGTGTGCACTGGCACCGCGAGTGCCTGTTGTGACACAACCTTAAAAGCTGACGGATGACGCTTACGCTTATCCGCCCTACAAAACGTGGATGCCGGATTAGCGCAAGCGATATCCGACACCCACTTTGTTACTCGGTTTCTTCGCTTTCGACTCTGACACCGATTTTAAGCACCTGGTTATCTTCTTTCTCGGCAACCGTCCAAATCATGCCAGCGAATTCTACCTGGTCACCGACGACCGGCGCTGCACCAAGCATGCCTACCACAAATTCACCCAACGTTTGCTGCGTGTTCACACTGTCATCCAGCTCAAGCCCATAAATGGTCGCGACATCGGCAAACTGGGCGCTGGCTTCGAGGATAAAGTCCCCAAAGAAGCGCTGATCAAGCGCCACAGGAGGTGACTGGCTAAACATTTTACCGAGTGCAGGCAGATCGCGCTCACGGCCAATAACACAGAGCACATCACCGACTTTCAACCGCGTGCGGTCGCCAGGATTCATCAGAACATTGTCACGAAACAGTGCCGCTATTCGCGTGTCTTTCGGCATTTTCAGGTCGCGCAGGGAGGCACCGATGCACCATTTATCTTCACTTAGCTGATACACGAACTGTTCCCATGGATTCTCCGGATGAATATCCAGACCGACACGGGAAACCGGCCAACCGACTGGCGGCACCACAACTTTGGCTTTTTTAGCCGCCCAACTCAGAGACGTGCCCTGTAACAACAGCGATACCAGCACCACGAAGAACGCCACATTGAAGAACAAACGAGCATTTTCGAGGCCCGCCATCATCGGGAATACCGCGAGGATAATTGGCACCGCACCGCGTAATCCTACCCAACTGATAAACACACGTTCACGCAGATTAAAGCCACGGAATGGCAGCAGACCGAGGAACACAGACAGCGGGCGGGCAAAGAAAATCATCCAGATGGAAAGCAGCAACGCCGGAATGGCAATCGGCAACAAATCAGTAGGGTTCACCAGCAATCCCAGCACCAGGAACATGCCGATTTGCGCAAACCACGCCAGCCCGTCAAAGTTTTGCAGAATACCAAAGCGGCTGCGAATCGGGCGGTTACCTAACAGGAAACCACAAAGATAGACCGCCAGAATCCCACTACCGTTCAGCGCCGTGGTGATGCCAAACACCATAATCCCGCCGCTCAACGCCAGCAACGGATACAAACCTTGTGGCAAAGTGATGCGGTTGATCATCTGCAACAATAGATAACCGCCGCCGAGGCCGAGCAAAATTCCCAGCCCAAACTGCTGAATAAGATGCACCACGAACATCCAGCTCAAGCCAGTTTGCCCCTGCTGAATCATCTCAATCAGCGTGATGGTCAGAAACACTGCCATCGGATCGTTACTGCCAGATTCAATCTCCAGTGTGGCGCCAACACGTTCGTTAAGCCCTTTGCCGCCAAGCAATGAAAACACCGCTGCCGCATCGGTTGAGCCGACGATAGCGCCAATCAGTAAGCCTTCGATTAAATTAAGATTGAACAGCCAGGCGGCCGCCATACCGGTTAAACCCGATGTTACCAATACGCCAACAGTGGCAAGCGAAAGCGCGGGGCCAAGGGCTACACGAAACGAACTGGCCTGGGTGCGCATTCCGCCATCAAGCAGGATCACCGCCAGTGCCAGGTTACTGACCAAATAAGCGAAAGGATAATTATCAAACGGAATGCCACCGATACCGTCGATCCCCGCTAACATGCCGATAGCGAGGAAAATAACCAGAATGGGGATACCAAGACGAGAGGAAAAAGAACTTAATAAGATGCTACAAGTTACCAATACGGAACCTAAAATAAACAGACTGACGATCGCCCCTGCGTCCAAAATTATCTTTCCCCTTTTGCCTGTGCCAAACGTGTACATATGTTAACACGGAAGGCATTGATTAATTGTGCTATCTGCAGGGCGAAAGTTACTTTTTTTGCCTCATAACGGGGTGACCACTGACGGTCAGGCTGGCAGTTTGCCCATCGTGATGCAGTTCACCCCAGGCACCCAGTGGCAGGGTAACTGTTTCGGGTTCATGGCCGAACGGTAAACCCCGCAGGACCGGTATCGATAAGCGTTGTTGCAACATTTGGCACATTTCGTCGAAATCATACCCGCCATCATAATCACTTAGCGTTGCACCATTAAAACTGCCCAGAATCAGCGCTTTTTGACGCGCTAGAATCCCTGCGTGATGAAGTTGCAGCAACAAGCGCTCCACGCGGAACGGGTGCTCGTTAATATCTTCAACCACTAAAATGCCGCCATCGATAACCTTGAGCCATGGCGAGCCAATCATCGACACCAGCATCGCCAGATTTCCCCCCCACAACGTACCGCTCGCGGTACAGGCTGGCGTAGGGCTTTGCCAGTCCACGGTAAATTTCGGTTCAGTAATTGCTTGCCAGAAATGCTGCCAGGTGAAGCTATTCAACTCTTCAGCGCCAAAGTTACCGGCAAGCATTGGCCCGCTGAAGGTAACCGTCCCGGTTTGGGAAAGGAGCGCTAACTGAATTGCGGTGAAATCGCTATGCCCGCAAATGATCGGTGTCCGTTCAGCAAAGGCATGTCCAAGGCTCGAATAGTCAATCTTTTCAAGCAGACGCGTTGCACCATAGCCGCCGCGTACCGCCAGCACGATATCGCATTCTGACGGCAGTGCAGATAAATCCTGAATATCGGCCAGTCGTTGTTCGTCTGTTCCGGCAAAACGCTGGAAGCGTCGCGTCACCACAGACTGGTTCTCAACCCGGTGACCTGCGGCTTTCAAACGTTCGATGCCGCGGGCAGCAGCAGCCTGATTAACACAGAATCCAGAGGGGGCAATTAAACGAATCGTCGACATGGCATTTCCTTGCGTAAAGTGAATTGGTTATCATGCCGCTTGAAACGGTGGTTGTCACCCGTCGACAACGACGAATCGCGGTAACTACGGCTTAGTAATATAAGGATAGATGCGTGAATATAAGATGGCTGATTGTATTGGTTCTGGTATTAGCGGGTTGTTCGAGCCACACAACCAAACAACCCGAGTGGGATCCAACAAAACCGGTACAACGCGCATTAACATGGATGCCAATTACCGAACAAGCGGCAAAAGAGTGGGGCGTAAGTCCACGCGTGGTGACAGCCATTATTGCTGTGGAGTCCGGCGGTAACCCTGCGCTGGTCAGTAAATCCAATGCTGTGGGTCTGATGCAGATTAAAGCCTCAACAGCTGGCAAAGATGTTTATCGCCATCTGGGGTGGGGCGGGCAGCCGTCAACCAGTGAGCTGAAAGACCCGGCTCGTAACATCTCAATTGGTACTGCGTATTTGAGCATTCTCGAACACGGCATTCTGGCCGGTATTGAGGACCCGGAAACGATGCAATATGCGTTACTGGCCTCGTATGCTAACGGTGCGGGGGCATTGCTCAGGACGTTCTCCTCAGATCGCAAAAAGGCCATTGATGAGATCAATGACCTAAGCCCAGACGAGTTTTACCAGTACATCGCGAAGAACCACCCGGCACCACAGGCACCACGGTATTTGTATAAGGTCTCTAAAGCGTTAAACGCGATGTAACTGTCCGATGAGTTTTGCTATTTCACCCGGCCTGCTTTCTCGCGGGCCGACCGTTCCAGCGAGAAAATAATACGCTGCAATTCGCGCTGCACGGCGGGGTTAACGTTAAGAAAGCGGAAACTCAGGCGCGGGGTGCTGACAGTCTGGTTCTTACTGTCGATCACTTTCCGTTCAGATAAGGTGATCAACTGCATATCAAAATGGAATTTCCCCCACTGTACTAAATCGAGTTCCACCTGAGAAAAACGCATCCCATCTTTCAGCCCTTCCGGCAGTGGGCCATCAACCAATGCACCCATTCCACCTAATGACAAATCACACAGCCTGAACCGGAAGGGAGAACCATCGGGTAGCGTTGTGTTGCACAAATAATACGGCTGCAAGGGGGCTGAAATTCGGAAGTACTCGCGGCGTTGAACAAACCATAAAGCCGGTGGAATAGGGGCGTGGAATGCCGGTAAGTTCAGGTAATTTATCGCCGTGATTTTCGGCAAGATAAATTCAACCTTCGCCCCTTCGGTTTCGGCGGTGAATTGAATGTTTGCTGCTTTCTGCGCGCCCTGGTTTTCCTGCGCCTGGCTACCAAAATCCACAATCAAACCTGCCGCAGTGACCTCAAGAATCTTGCTGATGAATTGCCCGGATTGCCAGCTCAGACGAATCGGTACCTGCTTTTTATGGAGATCACGTAACACGCCTAATACTGCCAGAGGACTTTGTTTCAGAAACTGCTCGTTATAGTTACTCAAGGCCAGGTCCATGTTGTGTTTTGAAAGCTGTAAGAAACTATATCGGCACAAAAGTGAAAAACTTAAGATAAATCTCGGTTTTTTATCTTCACAAATTCAATATGTTGGTGACGTCAGTCACATTTTTCTAACACTTGATTATACTTAGCGTACCGACAAACAGAAGCCGTGGTCATGTTGACGTGGATTCTGACTTGTTACGACCAACACAATAATGAAGAGGACGTTTAACATGGGTATTCTGGCCTGGATTATTTTCGGTTTGATAGCGGGTGTTATTGCAAAACTTCTTATGCCTGGTCGAGACGGTGGTGGTTTTATCCTTACCTGTATTTTAGGGATCATCGGTGCCGTTGTAGGGGGCTGGATAGCGACATTTCTTCATATTGGTGGCAGTGTTACGGGCTTCAACTTACCGAGTTTCCTGGTTGCCGTTGCGGGCGCGATTATTGTGCTAATTATTTACCGCATGGTTCGACGATAATTTGTGCAAATGGTGGATGACGCTGGCGCTTATCCCACCTACAACTACTTTTGTAGGTCGGGTAAGCGTAGCGTCACCCGACAAAAGCTATTCTCAGCGGCCCCATTTCTGGGGCCGTTTCATGTTTACTGTTTTTGCGTAAAGAAGTCGTTGTACAGCATATAAAGATGCGCGGCACTCCATGAGAAGTTAGGTGCGCCTTGTTGTTCACCGGTTAGTGGATTGTAGTTCTCACGAATTGGCCCGTCGGTGATCAGCCCGTTAGCATGCGCAAAGAAGCGATTAGCCATTTCGACCGCATCAGCACGATAACCATAGCGCTCCATTCCTTTCAGCCCGAAGTAGAACTGATCCACCCACACGCGTCCGCGCCAGTAAATATCCGGCCCGAATGCCGGATTGGTGAGGGCTGCGGTGCCCAAAGGCACGTAAGTGTTGAACTCTTTCGGGTCTTTCATCACCTTAACCACGGCGTCAGCATGTGGCTGGGTGGCGGCACCGTTAAATAACGGTGACCAGCCTTCCGGCCCTTTGCCACGTGCGACGATAGGTTTCCCCGCGCAGCCATTTGCCAGCGGTTTATCCTCAATGCGGATGTCGTAATAGAAGCCGGTCGCGTCGTCGAACATACAGGTGTTAATGTAATCAGCCAGTTTTTTGGCGTGACCACGGAATTTCTGCGCATCATCCTTTTTGCCCAGAATATCGGCCATTTCCGCCAGGTAACTACTGTCGCTGTACATGTAGTTGGCCTGATCAACCGACTCCTGGAGCAACGAATAGCCCAGCAAAGTGCCATCTGGCGCGCGGTTTTCCGCGAACAGCACCTGCCAGTCTTCGCGCTTACCGCCTTTATCCAGATAACGCTGCAACTGGTCTGGTTCAATAAAACCAAATACCGCTGCACCATCACGCCCTGATTCCCAGGCTGCCGCCACCTGCGCCGGAATATCGATGCTGTCATACTTTCCGCTGCGTAACACGCGGTTGTAATTCTCCAGACCGACCATTTTTTGCTCTTTGTTGCCGCGTTTCACGGTAAATATCATCTCGCCATTGGCGGTGTTATGCGCTTTGTCGCGAGTCGCGCCGTATTCCGGCACACCGTTGTGGTTATGGTCGCGGTTGCGTAACCACCAGTCATGATAAGCCACCAGATGCGGATACATCTCTTCCAGCCAGGTTTTATCGGCGGTGGTTTTATACACTTCCATCACTGACCAGGCGGCGAGACTTGGCTTGGTATTGCGTTCGTTCCAGTTGCTACCATCGCCCCCGCGCTCTGGGTTGGTGTTATACGCCAGCAGATCCGGCACAAAGCCCACATCCCAGGGGCGCACAGGGTCATCAGCCGGGATTTGCCAGGCAAATACGGCGCGGATGTTATCTTTTGCCACATCCGGGTTGAAATGCGCCATCGCGTAAGCCTGTTTCCATGTGTCCCACGGCCAGGTCTGGTTACCGGAGAACCAACGTCCGGTCACCGATGGCGTCACGGAGTCGAACTTCATCGCTCCGGCAACACCGCGCCAGTTGCCATTGAGCGTCTCAATCGATTTCACTGCAACGCGAGTCTGAGCCGCTGTGGCATCAGGGTTGTTTAACCCTTTCTTTAGATAACCTTCCCAGCGTTGTTCCGAGGCGCTGAGATATGGCTGTGGATGCTGAAGAATATCGGTGATTTTGGCTTGTTCTTTTTGCACTTCCGCCGCATTCAGCAGGTGCGAGTAGGTAGTATAAATAGTGGTGGAACGGGCAATATTCGCCTTTGCCACAAAACTATGCCCGTTGATTTGCGTGCTCATCGGTAGCGTTTTGTGGATTTGGTATTGCGACTCGCCAGACGTCATCAGATTAGAGTCGGAGCGCACTTTACCAAAGCTCACGTTCAGTCCGTCTTGGGTGGCGTGTAGTGTGCGGCCATATGCAGGGAATGCCTGGTCAATCGTCTCGTTTGACTGCGTTTTCTGTTCCTGTAGATGGTATTTTTCCAGCAACTGCCCATCCCACACCAGCTCAAGCGGTGTGTCGGTGGTGATTTCTGTCGCCAGTAAAGAGGTGCGGGAAATGACAAAACGCAGCGTCATTTTTACCGTCACACCTGGTGCGGAGAGCGTTTGAATCAAAGCACCAGGAATGCTGTACGCCTGCATGGTGAACGCCACTTTCTCACCGTTTTTATACACGCTCAGGCGGTCGAAATTATTCGCCATAAAGTTGATGTACTCTTCGGTCAGTAGCGCAGGCCCCGGGAATCCGCCCATACCTTCGCTGTTTGCGGGCAGCAAATGCCCGTGCCACGCACCATCATCAAACAGCGGGTTAAAGCGCTGATGCTCATCAAAATCGTAATCGAGCATCGCTTGCGGCGCGCCGCTGCGGTCAATAACGTTGTGGAACTGATTAGCTTTGAGGGTTGTCGAGTCATGGTCTGTTGACTGACATCCCGACAACGCGAGCAACACCGCCAGTGGGGCAAGTCGAAGTACTGGTTTCATGCCGTTTCCTTACCAATAAAAGAGTGCATCAGAAGTATCGAATGGTTATGCCGTTTGCTTGCATTATTGTTACGGCAGGGTAACGGTAGTTATCTTAGATAATATTTTACTAAAAAATACACTTGAAGCAGCAAAGCGATAGCTGGCTCACAACTTCAGATTGCCGTGAAACAGGTTAAACGAATGGGTATACACGGGTCAGTTATGACATTAAGCTGTTGTTTTCATCAGGTGATTATTGGGGTGTTATGGCTACATTGAAGGAAATTGCTGAGGCGGCTCAGGTCTCTGTGGCGACCGTTTCACGCGTGCTCAATGACGACCCGAGTTTGAGCGTCAAAACACAGACACGGCAAAAAATCCTCGAAGCCGCAGAAAGACTGGAATACAAAGTCCCCAGCGCGAAACGGCAGGCAAGTCAGCGGCTGACGTTTGCGGCACTGTATACCCACGGACAAGAGCTCGAGATTAATGACCCCTATTATCTGGCGATGCGCTATGGCATTGAAACACAATGCGAAAAATTAGGCATTACTCTGGTTTCTTGTTACGACTTTAAAAGCGAACGTCCGGTTGTTGCCGCCGTCGATGGTTTACTAATAATTGGTAAACCTCTGCCAGTTGCCAGGGCATGGCTTGATCAACAAGAACTCCCTCTGGTGTTCCTTGATGGCGTGACTGATGATCCTCGTTTTGATTGCGTTAACGTGGACTTGTACAAAATCAGCCGTAAAGTTATCGATTACTTCATCTCGCGCGGCTATATGCGGATTGGTTTTATTGGTGGCCGCGATGACCCAGCCTATGCCGACCAGCGTGAAGAAGCTTTCGTAGAGTATGGGCGTAGTAAGAAAGTGGTCAGCGCAAAAGATGTTTATTACGGCGACTTTAGCAGCCAGTCTGGCTACCAGTGCGCGTTGAAAATGCTTGCTACATCAGGTGATTACCCGCCAGCGTTATTCGTTGCTACCGACTCCATTGCCATTGGTGTGTTGCGTGCATTGCATGAACACGGGGTTAAAGTCCCGCAGCAAATGGCGTTAATCAGCGTTAACGATATTCCTACCGCACGCTTTGTTTTCCCCGCGTTGTCTACCGTGCGTATCCATTCTGAAACGATGGGTGCCCAGGCGGTAAATCTTTTAATGGAACGCCTGCGTGATGAACGTACTATTCCGCTCTCGGTGTTTGTCCCAAGCTCGTTGCAGTTGCGAGATACTACAACCTCATAAAATCCCCGTCATTCTTCAAGCCGCAGATACGTTGGCTTTCCTCGCTCACCCCAGTCACTTACTTGAGTAAGCTCCTGGGGACTCACTGCGTTGCCGCCTTTCTGCAACTCGAATTATTTAGGGGATTGGCTCTATTATTGTGATCCCCTCGTCATTTAGTAAAATTCGATTTTAAGTTTTAGTAAATATTTACTATTGTTTTCCTCATACACACGTAATGAGGATGTTGGCGTGAATAACTGGGAAAACATAAACAAACAATCTGAGAACCGGCTGCCACCACGCGCCTGGTTTCATCGTTACGCAAGCGAAGCGCAGGCTAAAACGCTTGATCGGCAAGAAAGCCTCGGCTTTATGTTACTTAGCGGGAAATGGACGTTTAACTATTTTGACCATCCTGCAAAAGTGCCTGAAGCGTTTTACCGTCAGGCGATGCCAGAGTGGGGCGAAATTACCGTTCCGGGCATGTGGCAAATGGAAGGTCACGGTCATTTGCAGTATACCGATGAAGGATTCCCTTTCCCGATTGATGTGCCTTTTGTTCCCACCAACAATCCAACCGGTGCCTACCAGCGCCAGTTTTCCCTGACCTCCGAATGGCTACAACGCCAGATCCTCATCAAGTTTGATGGCGTAGAAACCTACTTTGAAGTGTACGTTAACGGCCACTACGTTGGGTTCAGCAAAGGCAGCCGCCTGACGGCAGAGTTCGACATCAGCCCTTACGTGCAAGTCGGTGACAACTTACTCTCGGTTCGCGTCATGCAGTGGGCGGATTCAACCTACATCGAAGACCAGGATATGTGGTGGATGGCGGGGATTTTCCGTGACGTTTACCTGACCGGTCAGCCGAATGTGCATCTGCATGATTTTACGGTCGTCACTGAGTTTGACGAAAACTACTGTGATGCCGAACTCCAGCTTTCCTGTGATGTACGTAACATCGCAACGACACCTGCCGAAGGCTATCAACTACTGGCACAGCTATTTGATGGCGAAAAGTGTATCGCCGAACAGCAACACGATGCGCTGTCTGTCCACAGCGATTTGCGTTGCCAGCTGGTGTTACCGGTCAAACAACCTAAACAGTGGAACGCAGAACAGCCGAATCTCTATTTGCTGCTGCTAACTTTGCGCGATAACCGTGGCGAGATCGTCGAAGTGGTGCCGCAGCAGGTCGGATTCCGCGATATCAAAGTGCGCGACGGCTTGTTTTACGTGAATGGTCGCTACCTGAAACTGCATGGCGTCAACCGCCACGATCATGACCATCAAAAAGGCCGCGCCATTGATATGGCACGCGCCGAGCGCGACATCATTCTGATGAAGCAGCACAACATCAACTCGGTACGCACCGCACACTATCCTAACGACCCGCGCTTTTATGCCTTGTGCGACCAGTACGGGCTGTTTGTAATGGCGGAAACCGACCTGGAAAGCCACGGTTTTGCTAACGTAGGTGATATTAGCCGCATTACCGATGATCCCGCCTGGGAGCAGGCTTACGTCGAACGCATCGAACGCCATGTTCTGGCACAGAAAAATCATCCGTCGGTCATCATTTGGTCATTGGGTAATGAATCCGGCTACGGCTGCAACATCCGCGCGATGACCGCACGTTGTAAGGAGCTGGACCCGACACGCCTGGTGCATTACGAAGAAGATCGCGATGCCGAAGTGGTGGACGTCATCAGCACCATGTATTCCCGCGTCTCAATGATGAATGCCTTTGGCGAGTACCCGCATCCGAAGCCGCGCATTCTGTGCGAATACGCCCATGCGATGGGTAACGGGCCGGGCGGGCTGGCGGAATATCAGGCGGTCATCAATCAACATAAAAGCCTGCAAGGGCATTACATCTGGGAATGGTGCGACCACGGCTTGTTGGTGCACGACGAGCAAGGACGTGAGCGTTATCAGTACGGTGGCGATTACGGCGACTTCCCAAACAACTATAACTTCTGCATGGATGGGCTGATTTATCCCGACCAGCGTCCAGGGCCAGGGCTGCGTGAATATAAGCAGGTTTTGTGTCCGGTTGCGGTGCAGCAAACCGAAAAAGATGATGTGTTGCTGGTGGAAAACCGTTATTGGTTCAGCGCGTTAAACGACATCGAACTCCAGGTCAGTTATCAGCTCGATGGTGAAACCCTCGCGCAACAGACTGTGGCGGCACCTTGTTTACAACCCGGTGAAAAAGAACAATTGCGCCTCAACGCTCCGTCGCTGCCAGCTGGCGAAGTGTTTATTAATGTCGAAGTTTACAAACGTCACGCAACACCATACAGCGAAGCGATGTCTTTGCTCGGCCACTATCAAATCCTGCGCCAGGCGGCAGGCGCGCGTGAAGCGCTGCCAGTGAAACCCTCCCGTTCGCTGCACAGCGAAACGCGCGGGCATCAGCAAATCGTCAGCGGTGCAGATTTTTCCCTGACCTTCTGCCGCCTGACGGGTGAGTTGACTTCATGGCTGGTGAATGGTGAAGAGATTGTCGGTCGCGCACCGCATCTCACCTTCTTCAAGCCGACGATTGATAACCATAAGCAGGAATTTGAAGGGTTGTGGCAGCCGTATCACCTCCACCTGATGCAGCACCATTTCCGCGCAATGCGCCAAACCACGCAAGGTGACGATCTGGTCATTGAAGTGGATAGCGTGATTGCGCCGCCAGTTTTCGATTTTGGCATGCGTTGCACCTACCAGTGGCGGATTACCCCTGCGGGCCATGTGTCGCTTGAACTTTCGGGCACACCTTACGGAAATTATCAGGCGATTATTCCAAAAATTGGCCTCGATTTTGGCATCAGCAAGCGTTTCAGCGAAGTGGAATATTATGGCCGTGGGCCGGGTGAAAACTACGGCGATAGCTGCCAGAACAACCTGATTGGGCATTATCGTCAGCCGGTAGACAGCCTGTTTGAAAACTATCCGTTCCCACAAGATAACGGTAACCGCCAGCAGGTGCGTTGGTTAACTGTTGAAGATGCAAAGGGGAATGGTCTTTTTATTCAGCCGCGTAAACCGATTAACTTCAGTCTCTGGCCGTACAGCGCCGACATGCTGCAGCAGGCGCAACACATCAATGAGCTTGTGGAAAGCGACTATCTGACGCTGAATCTTGATGACCAAACTCTCGGCTTAGGTTCTAACTCCTGGGGTTCAGAAGTGCTGGATTCGTTCCGGGTTTATCTAAAACCGTTTAGCTACGGCTTCACCATGGTGCCATTCAGTCAGTCACAAATGACCCCGGTTGAATTGGCGAAATACGATTTCCAGCAGGCTTCACCAGCGAGGGAAGTGGAATGATTATTTTAAACACCTTAGAAGATTTTAAACGCATCTATCATGCCGGAAAGAAATGGCAACGCTGCATGGAAGCGATTAATAACCGTAATAATATTAAAGCCAATGTTTTTTATTCAATTGGCGATTCGCTGGTCTATCGCCTGGCGGAAGGCAACAGCGAAAATAGCGAATTATTTGAAGGGAATCGCCGTTATTTCGACGTGCATTATTACCTCGCTGGGCAAGAAACCGTTGAAATAGCGGATAAAAGCGACTTAACCCATGAAATGATTTATCGCGACGAAACTGACCGTGAGCATTTACGCGGGCGGGGCGAGGCTTATCGTCTCAAAGCTGGCAATGTGGTTATTTTTGAAAATCATCAGGCGCACCGTTTTTCACATGGCGAGGGCATGAGAAAGGTAATTTTAAAAGTGACGGTTGAGGAAACCTATTTCCTTAATAAATAAGGTGTTAAGCACCGCTTAGTGTCGGATGACGCTGACGTTTATCCGACCTACAAAAAGCAGTTATAAAAAATATACCCTACACAATGTGGAGTTCTCATGGCTTCAACAAACAGAAATACCATTGGCAAGTTTGGCTTATTGGCAATGACATTTGCGGCGGTTTTTAGCTTCAATAACGTCATTAACAATAACGTGCAACTTGGCATTGCATCGGCACCGGTTTTCCTGGTGGCTACGCTTATTTACTTTATTCCGTTCTGTTTAATCATCGCTGAATTTGTCTCGTTAAACCGTAATTCAGAAGCCGGGGTTTACGCCTGGGTAAAAAGTGCACTTGGTGGCCGTTGGGCATTTATCACCGCCTACACCTATTGGTTTGTGAACCTGTTTTTCTTCACCTCGTTATTGCCAAGGGTCATTGCCTACGCCTCGTATGCGTTCCTCGGATATGACTATATTTTCACGCCATTAACCACGGCTATCATCAGTATTATCCTGTTCGCATTCTCCACCTGGATTTCAAACCACGGGGCGAAACTGCTCGGGCCGATGACGTCAGTAACTTCTACGCTGATGTTATTACTCACTTTCTCCTACATTGTGTTGGCAGGTGCTGCGGTCATTGGCGGTGTTGAACCGGCTGACCCAATTAACGTGCAGGCCATTACTCCGCAATTTAGTTGGGCGTTCCTCGGCATTATTGCGTGGATTTTCCAGGCTGCGGGTGGCGCAGAGTCCGTGGCGGTGTACGTCAATGACGTTAAGGGCGGCAGCAAAGCGTTCGTCAAAGTGATCATTCTTTCTGGGCTGTTTATCGGCGTGCTGTATACCGTTTCATCGCTGCTGATTAACGTCTTTGTCCACCAGGCTGATTTGCACTACACCGGTGGCACGGTTCAGGTATTTGGCGGCCTGGCGCAACACTTTGGCCTGCCAGTGATACTGATGAATCGCTTTGTCGGAATTGTTTCGTTCACTGCCATGTTTGGTTCATTGCTGATGTGGACGGCGGCACCGGTCAAAATCTTCTTTACTGAGATCCCGAAAGGTATCTTTGGTGCGAAAACGGTTAGCCTGAACCAGCATGGCGTACCGACTCGCGCGGCCTGGATTCAGTTCTTGATTGTCATTCCGTTGATGCTTATCCCAACTATTGGTTCGGGTAACGTGCAGGAGTTGATGAACACCCTGATTAACATGACGGCGGCGGCGTCAATGTTGCCACCGCTGTTTATCATGCTGGCTTACCTGAACTTGCGCCTGAAATACGATGAAGTGAACCGTGATTTCCGCATGGGTTCACGAATGCAGGGCATCGCTATTGTTAGCGTCTTAATTGTTATTTTCACCGTCGGGTTTATTGCTTCTACCTTCCCGACGGGGGCGAGCATTATGACCATTGTGTTTTATAACGTTGGCGGTCTGGTTATTTTCCTCGGCTATGCCTGGTGGAAATACAACAAATACGAGAAAACCCTCGATGCGAAAGGGCGTTATGAAGCCGATACGCCACTGGCGCAGCTCGCGCTGGAAAAACAGCAGGGTGCAAAGGCTGAAGTGAATATTGCCGGGAGTGTCATTCAGTAAAAGGTCAAATAAATATCGGATGGCGCTTGCGCCATCCGACACCCACTTCACTGATTAAAAATCATATCCCACAGTAGCAATCACAGAACGCTCCGCGCCCCAGTAGCAGTAACCGGTGCCGTAACAACCCGCAACGTAATCACGGCCCGTCAGGTTATTGGCGTTAACTTGCACGAAGGCACCTTTCAGTGACGGCGTCCACGCCCCCATCTCAGCACGCACCATTGCATCAAGCAGCGTTACAGAAGGCACGCGCAGGGTGTTTTCATTGTCCGCCCATTGCTTGCCGATATAGCGAATACCTGAACCCAGGCTAATACCGAAGTCGGCTTTGAACATTCCCCACAGGCTGGCCATCTGATCTGGTGTGACGTATGGCGTGTTGCCATCGTTACCGTCGATGGCATCTTTAAAGCGCACTTTGTTGTAAGTGTATCCGGCAACGGTCGAGAAACGTGGATGCCACTGAGAATGTGCTTCCAGCTCAACACCTTGCGAATGAACTTTACCCGCTGGCTCATAGTAACTGCCCTGAACCACGCGGTTCCCGACATCTTTCTGCGTCAGGTCATACAGGGCGAGGGTGTAGAGATCCGCCGTACCCAGCGGCTGGTATTTCATCCCGGCTTCATACTGTTCAGCGGTGGTCGGTTTCAGCAGCTTGCCTTCGGCATCCGGCAGAACCTGCGGCGTGATGGCCTGGCTGTAGCTGATGTATGGGGATATCCCATTGGTGAATGCGTACAGCAACGATGCGCGGCCACTGAAGTGATCGTCAGTACGGTTATCGGTGACGACGCTATCAATGGCATCTGCCACAATATGGCTCTTGGTCACGATGTGATCGTAACGGCCAGAAAGCGTCATGTGCCATTGATTCCACTGCATATCATCCTGCAGATAGACACCCGTTTGTTCATACTGGCGTTTACCGGCTTTGGTCAGCAGGCCCTGATTGATGGTGGAATACGTGGGATCGCGTGGGTCGTAATAATAGAAACCGCCAGGGCCGCCAGACTCACCCGTCCACGGGTTGAGGTTGGTGGTGTAAGCGGAGTCATCGGACAAATTGTTGGTGAACTTATGGAATTCGCCGCCGAGCACCACTTTGTGATCCAGCTCGCCAGTTGCAAAATCGGCTTCCAGTTGGTTATCCATGGCGTAAGCGTCAAGTGATGAAGTTTCGCCGCTGTAATAACGCATCAGTTCGTCATGCGCCACGTCTGCCCAACCAATCTGGTAAGCCTGTTTCAGGCTGACGTTCGAGTGGGTATAACTGGCGTTGGAGCGGAACGCCCACACATCGTTAAAGCTGTGTGCAAACTCGTAGCTGTAAATTTGCTCGTGGCGTTTGAAAGCGTCATTGCCCGGTTCGACGTCAGAGAAACCGGTGCTGAGTTTGCGCCCGGTGGATGAATAAATACTGCCATCAGCCGGAACCGAGCCGTGGAATCCGCCTGATGGATCTTTTTCCAGATAGGCGCGCAGCAACAGCGAGGTATTTTCGCCGGGTTGCCACAGCAGGGACGGGGAAATCGCATAACGTTCGTCCCGCGTGTTCTCGTACTGAGTGTCGCTGTTTTTGGTTAAACCAATAATCCGATACGCCCATTCTTCGTTAATCGCATTGGTGTAATCAAATGCGCTGCCGTTGGTGTTGTGATTACCGTACATCGCACGAACGTGGCCTTCCTCGACAAATTGCGGGCGCTTTGAGGTTTCCATTACCAGTCCACCTGGTATGGTTTGGCCATAAAGTGCCGACGATGGCCCTTTAATCACATCGATTCGCTCGAGGAACCACGGGTCAACCTGAATCACGTTGTAGCTGCCGCCGTCGCTCATCAGGCGCAGGCCATCGAGGAAGGTATTATTGACGTCGCCGCCGTGGAAACCGCGCAAAGCCACGGTGTCATAACGCGTTGCACCACCGGCAAAGCCGGTAAATACGCCTGGAGTGTAATTTAGCGCGCTATTAACCGAGAGCGCGCCCTGGTCTTCGATTTGTTGGCGGGTAATCACCGAAATCGATTGACCGGTAGTAATCAGCGGCTCATCGGTTTTGGTTGCTCCACGGCTGACCGTTGCGCTGTAACCTTCGGTTGGGCTGGTGGAGGTTTGTGCGGGGGAGGCGGTAACGACGACGGTGTCTTCTGCCAATGCGTAAGTGGGTGCCGCGAGTGCCAGCGCGCAGAGTAAAGCAGAGCGCTTTACTGTAAATGCCAGTTTCATTTAGTTATATTCCCAGGAGGTATTGATTTAGCTATTTGTGCTAATAAATTGAATGCGAATTATTATCGTTATTGTTTTTTGTTTCAAGTGCCAATTTTGGCGGGGGAGTGGGCGCCCTCATCCCGTCCTTCTCCCCCAGGAGAAGGGGAAGGACAAGGCGAAAACAAAACAATCCCCTCTCCTTCGGGAGAGGATGAGGCTGAGAGAGAAACCAGACAATCCCCTCTCCTTCGGGAGAGGGTTAGGGTGAGGGGAAAACTACTTCGCAGAACTAGCAGGCTGAATCGTCTCTTTCACCGGCCCCGGTGTTGCAGAAGGCAATTTGTCCGGTGTGGAATCACACGGTTTCTCTTTGCCACACAGCAAATCGAGCATTTTCAAGGTGACGCCGTTAGTCCAGCCAAATCCATCTTGCAGCGGATATTCACCTCCGCCACCGCCGGTACCCGTGGTGGATACGTCATATTTCTCCACCAGTTTTTGCTCGCGGTTATAGGTTTGCTGCACGTTGGTCATAAAGCGCCAGGTGACTTCCATTGCCAGATCGTTATGGCCGTAATTTTGCAGGCCTTCCGTGGCCACCCACTGCAATGGCGCCCAGCCGTTTGGTGCGTCCCATTGCTGGCCCGTTTTCAGGTTGGTGGTCGCCAGCCCGCCAGTTTTCAGCAATTGCGAACGGGTGATGGCCGCCATTTTTTCAGCGCGATCTTTCGAAGCGGCATGAACATACAGCGGGAATAGCGCGGCAGCGGTCAGTTGCGAACGAGCCGCGTGGTTCTTGAGATCGTAATCCGCATAGAAGCCTTGCTTATCGTTCCACAGATACTTTTCGATGGCTTTTTGACGGGCATCGGCCAGTTGCTGATATTGCGTGGCAGCTGCGCTGTCCTTCGCCACATGGCTTGCTTTCGCGAGGGTCTTTTCCATCTGGAATAGCAGAGCGTTCAAATCAACCGGAACGATAGAGGTGGTACGAATCGAGCCCAGTTGCTGCGGGTTATCCATCCAGCGCGAGCTAAAATCCCAACCCGAAGCCGCAGCTGCGCGTAAATCGCGATAGATTTCCGTCGCCGGGCGGTTGGGGTTGTTCTTCGCGGTGGTCACGTCATCCAGATACGATTCGGCGCGCGGTGTATCGCGATCGTCCCAGTAACGGTTTAGCACCGAGCCATCTTTCAGTTTCACCACCCGCAAGTTTTCAGCGCCTGCTGCCAGCGTATCGCTGCCCTGCATCCACCAGGCATACTCAGCTTTCAACTGCGGTAGATAGGTGGTGTAGGTTTCGTCACCTTTGTGGCTGGCGAGCAGTTCGACCATAAAGGCAAAGAACGGCGGTTGAGAGCGGCTCAGATAGTAGCTGCGGTTGCCGTTAGGAATATGCCCAAAGGTGTCGATTTCATGGGCGAAGTTATCGACCATGTCCTGAACTTTGTCCCAGTGGCCGCTTTCCGCCAGCCCCAGCATGGTGAAGTAACTGTCCCAATAATAGACTTCGCGGAAGCGCCCGCCTGGTACCACATACGGTTTCGGCAACGGTAGCAGCGAATCCCATTTATCGGTGCTGTCAGTGGTGCGCGTCAGCACCGGCCATAAACCGTCGATGTGCTCGCGTAACGTTTGGCCTTTAGGCGGGACATACTTTTTACCTTCTTTTGGCAAGGTAAAGTTAACGTCGACAAAATGGCGTAAATCGAAACTCGATTGATTGCGCTGCATGCGGTAATCCGCAAGGATCATCAACGGATCATTCTTGGGAACCGCATCGGCAAATGTTTTCTGATCGGGGAATAATTTTGCCGTCTGGACATCGGTAAACAGCGGGCCAAGGATGACATCAGGCGGTTGTGGCAGGCTGTCTGCGGCTGAGGCAGGCAAAGTGACGAACGTACAACCGATAGCTATTTGAATCGCAAAAAATAACGTGCGAGGACGGCGCAAAACAGGATTTATCATTAATCGTTCTCCTTTACAGGCTACCGCGGCGAAAGTTTACCGCGATCAACCCTATGAAAACCTTAGCCGAATTTCTGGCTAGTGCTACGGGAGATGTCTCATAATCTGATAAAGCAGATAATTTACCGCCTGGCTAAACGTCCATTTACCCTTGCGGATTGACCAACCATGTCCCCGCTTTTTCAACCGATAACGTCATGCTTCGCGACAGATTTTTATCACGCAACGTAAGCTCATATTGGCCCGCAGGCAGTTGCAGGAAGCCATAGCCATTGGCGCCTGGTGTCACTTTTTCGGCCTTGCCATTAACATCCAGTTGTTCGCCATCATTCATGCGTACATAAATGCGCGCTATCGCGCCATCCGCTACAGGCACCACGCTTTTAGTCCCGGCAGCTTCCGCTTTTTCCGCAACCGGTTTGTCGGTTTTGGCCGTCTGGGTAGTAGAAACAGAAGGGGCGTTGTTATTAAAAATGAAACCGCCAATCGCCACGCCTACCAGTAAACTGGCGGCAATCTGTAGCGGCAATTTGTAGCGTTTTTTGAACGGCGAGAGATGGGTGATTTCCGCATCTTCCACCGCGACCAGCATGGTGCCAGGCTGTTTCAACGGTGCCGCGCCGTTGATACCACTTAACGGCATGTCCGCCAGCGCCGCAAATTCTGCAATAGACTGCGGGCGGTCTTCCGGTTTTAACGCCAGCGCGTTATCCACCGCCTGCAACAGGCTATGGGAATAACCTTCAGGCCGATTTTTTGCCAGCTTCACGCACGGGTCTTGAATGGTGCGGGTAACGCTGGCCGGTGGACAAGTACCGGTGATCAGGGTGTAGAGAATCGCCCCCAGTGCGTAAATATCCGTCCATGGCCCGAGCCGGTTTTCGAGGTCATCAGCATATTGTTCAAGCGGCGCAAAACCTGGATTGAGTGGCGTTTTAATCTCATCGCCATTTTCGGTTTTTCCTGGACGCGGAGCGCCAGCATTCAATAGCAAAGGCGCGCCGTTATCCTGAATTTGAATGCTTCTTAACGACAGGTCACGATGGATAAACCCCTCATCGTGTAATGTTGCCAGCGCTCCGCACAACATCGGCAAGATGCGCCGAATCCAGGCTTCATTAATCACTTCAGGCTGATGCTGATGCAATTCAGCCAGCGTTACGCCGTTGGAGTAGCGTGTCGCCGCATAGGCGGTTTCGTTTTGTGTCCAGAAGCTAAACACTTGCAGCAAATTGGGGTGGTTAAATTGTGCGAGCTGGCGAGCAGACTGCACAAAACGATTCATTCCGACATTAAACGCCTGGCTGTCTTGCTTGCTGCGTAACACCAGCTGCATATTATCGCTGCGTACCGTCAGCGCACGCGGCATAAATTCGCGGATAGTGACCGGGCGCTCAAGCTGGTGGTCCCACGCTTTATACACCACGTTAGTATTGGTGGATTCAGTCACTTGCTGAATTTCAAACTCGTCGAAACGGAAGCCAGGCGGCAGAGCGTCGGGTAGTTCGGAGTTGTAATCTTTATCAGTCATGATGGCCTTACTCTGCTCGAAATCGACGAAAATTCAGGGTTACTTCTGGGAGCGCCATGCGCCAACCGCTGGATCACGCAATTGCGGACGCAGGGAATCAATCAACAACAAGGTGATAGGGGTATCCGGTGCGAGCCACGCCGACCAAACTTTGCGCACAATATTTAAACGCTTCTGGATAGCGGCTTCATCTACTGCCAGTTCGCGTGGTACTTCAACGGCAACCATGCCAGTGGCTTTCCAGCCATTCAGCTCTGAGTGATAAGGCAAAATCATCCAACTCTGCGGAGCATGTTCATTACTGACCACCATCCGCTCGTTATTGAGACTGGTAATCAGCAGGCTGTCAGAACCGGCATCGGCGCTTAATCCGCTGACCGGGAAGCCATGCACAAAGGTCATCACATTGCGTGTTTCGCCTTTAGCGCCGCTCTGAATGATTTCACTGTGGCCATTCAACCAGCCGCCTTTTTCACATTTACCATTTGGGATAAACATCGCTGACGAATTAGCATCACCCTGCCAGAAAGTGCGCAAATGACAGCCGTCTTGCAGCGTAAACTCCTGCCATGGCGTGCGGTCCGCTAACGGTGAGTTTTCTTCGCGAGCGGGTTGGGTGTTGAGTTCGCTGGAAACAACCGGCGCGATAATCACCGTCCAGTCGCTGCTTCTGCTCGCAGTGCCAACCGCGAGTGCTTGACCCTGTGGGTCTTCCATCCGCCAACTGACTATTTGCACCGCGCTACATTGGCTTTCCAGGAGTGTTCCCAGACGTGGCATAAAAACATTGAGCAGCGCCGGATTTTTATCGCCATTGGCGACGATTCGCAGGGGAAGTTCTTGCGCACACCAGCTTTGCGGCGTGTTGTTTTGCACATCGTCAATCCAGACATCCAGCTTTTGCGAAGGAGACTGGACGATACGATAGTTACCAGCCGCCCACACTGAAGTAGATGCCAGCAGTAGCGCCAGACTCGAAAGCCAGAGTTTCATAGAAATCCTTCTTAGCCGAACAGTTTTAAACAACAAGGTATGACGTAAAACGTCGACAGTTAATCAATGATCCAGGTGCCGCTGTTCGCATTCTGGCAGGCTTTGCTACTGCCATCGACCGCAACGCAGGTGGTTTTTTTGGTGGCCTTGCGTGGACGAGGGCGATCTTTTTTCAGCGTTTGTGCATACAGTTCACTTTTCACCAGCGCACGTGCAGGAACATAACCCAACATTTCCTGTTTATCCTGCTGCGCAACGGCCAGCCAATTATTCTCGACTTGCCCCAAAACGGTGTAACTTTGCCCATTATCAAGGGTGCTGACGACTTTTCCGCCGAAGTCCGGTTTGCTCATAATTGACCCTGCATACAGCGCCCTAAAACTTGCGTTGACTGGGGTGAATTCTTTTGGCGCGCTAACCGCATAACGGTGCGTCAATGTGACACCATTGATCTCACTGGTGACGAGAGTGTCGTCCGTCATTTTTGGTGGGGGCGCTTTACAGCCCACAACCGTCGCAACAACAGCAAGGATCAACAGATTTCGCAATTTCATCGTAACGTTCCCTGAAAAAATGGTTCAAACCTGGTCGCCGAGAAGGAGGTGATATGGCGAAGAAGAAGTCCAGGAATCTGAAGAATGATTCACATCAGCAATACATATTAACGTTAATTTTACATCGCCTGATTAACAATTCAATGCTGATGTAACTGATTGACATTATTAAGTGTTAAGCAGGACAAGAAGCACACTGCTAGCGGTGATTCAGCGGGTGAATCATCTTGCTTGACTGGTAGCCTTCAGCATAGATCATAAAACAGGGTTTCAATCCCAGGTTTAAGGATGAAGATGGAAGCGTTATTGCCCGATATCTGCAATTGTATTGCGCAAAGTGCGCCGGAAGCGGTGATGACTCCGGCGCTATGATGACCGATGTTTGAGATTAAGGCGCACATTCACCCTCAGCCAGGACCCGGTAAACCGATGAATGCGCTGAGCAAAATCGATAGCTTTTTAGTGTTCCAGCATCTCGTGGACAATTTGCTTGCTGCTTAATGAGTACTCATAAAACGTCGGCCAGTTGTCCATTTCTTTTAATAATGACTGCTGGGAATCATTACCCATGTAAATATGGAAATGTTCAGATCTGCGCGGACCGATAATATGGTCGCTAAATTGCACATATTTTGGGGCTTTTGACTGGCTATCTTTGCACTCAAACAAATAGCGCACACCTTTTTTGCCAGAGGCGTAATTCAGGATTTTAAAACCAGAGTAGGCGTAGTGGCAGGTGTAGATCGTTTTGCCAGTGTGAAACTCTATAGTGTTGTTTTCGATGCCAATAGTATCGATATCCGTCGCGTAACCTTTCTGATAATACGCTTTGTATTGCGCCACCGTTTTACTGCCATCTTTTTGGGCTTTTTTCGCCATCACCGGATCTAAGTCGCCGTTTAACAGGTAAGGATTCACCGACTGCCACATCCCATCCCAATCGCTGAGGGTGCGGTCCTTGACGTCGTTATCGTCGAAAACTCCGGCGCTGGCTTTCTGTTCAGCTTCAGTTAACGGCTTGCCGTGTGAATGGCTATGCGCCAGTACATGAGCACTACTCAGTAAAATGCCAGCGCCCAGCAGCGCGGCGGAAATGCGTTTAGTCATGAAGTTCTCCAGTGGGTATGTGAATTTATAAAACGTTATAACATAACATTATCGTAATTCAATCACTGCTTTCGCTTCAGACGTTCTGCTTAATGATCTCCGCCAGACGAATAAACGAGGCCTCCATATCGCTATCCTGAATGCTGGCGAAACCGACTAATAATCCTTTCATTTTCTGTTGATTAAAATAATAACGCGACAATGGCCTGACGAGAATCCCTTCAGCATTCGCAAGTCTTGAGATACCAATATCATCCGCTTCAAGGGGGAATTGAATAATCAGATGCAGACCGGCGTTACTGTTAAAATAACCAAGATAGGCTTCACCCAGATACTGTTTAATCAGTTCCACCAATAAACTGCGGCGTTTGCTATATAACTGGCGCATTTTGCGAATGTGCGCGGCGTAATAACCTTCACGGATAAATTCTGCTAAAGCTGCCTGAACTATCTGATGACCACCGCGATAAAGCTCGTTATGCACCTTTTTAAGTGGCGCCGCTAACTGCTTGGGCAGCACGACATAACCCAGACGCAGTGCGGGATACAGCGTTTTACTGAAGGTGCCGATATAAATGACTGGGCTGTTTTCTTCCAGCCCTTGTAGTGACGGTATCGGCTGGCCTGAAAAACGAAATTCACTGTCGTAATCATCTTCGACAATCCAGCTTTTAAATTCCCTGGCCTGCGAAAGTAATAACTGCCGTCGAGGCAGGCTCATCACCGAACCAAGCGGATATTGATGGGAAGGGGTCACGAAGATTAATTTTGGCCGCACGGCGGGGGCCGGTTCTGGAACTAATCCCTGATCGTCGACATCACACGCCGTCATATTGACGGCATTGATGCGTAATATATTCTTAATGCCCCAATAGCCGGGCTCTTCAATCCACGCATGGTCGCCTGGGTTACATAACGTGCGGGTGACTAAATCCAGAGCCTGATGAATCCCTTCGGTGATTAATATCTGGTCGGTGGAACATTTTACTCCACGCGCGGTACGCAAATAATCAGACAACGCGGATTTCAACAACTCGAGCCCGCCGTCTGCGTCATAAGTCAGATATTGCGGGTCAGGGGACCTGGCGACGCGATCATAAATCTTCTTAAATATGCGGTGCGGGAAGCTATTCACATCGGGCACACCAGGAATAAAAGCCCCCCATTGCGCGGGGCTGGCACTGGCATTTCCCAGCAGTTCAAGGCCACGGTCTGAAAGAGTTGCAGGTGCGTCAGGCTGTGTGGTTTGTACCGTTTTAGTGACTTGCGTGGTGAGATTATCCAGCACACTTTCGGTGACGAATGTGCCGCTACTGGTGCGTGTTGAAATATAACCTTCTGCCTGCAACTGCTCATACACCCGTAATACGGTATTTCGCGACAGTGCCAGTTCATTTGCCAAATCCCGGGTCGGTGGCATGCGCGCTGCTGGACGTAAACTCCCTTCGAGGATGCAGTTGCATATCGCAACATAGAGTTTCTTATGAAGTTTCTCGCCAGGCGTGTGGATAAATGCCTGCTTGATCACATCTACGGCAAGTGAACGCATTTGGATCCTATTATTAAAACGATTTGGCTCTCGATTAAGGTACCAGATACTGTCTAAATGAATCAGGTAATACAACCTGTCTATTTGATAAATGTGTGAGGGATAAAAAAATGAGTAATAACGAACTCCATCAACGTCGTCTGGCTGCTACTCCACGTGGCGTAGGTGTGATGTGTAATTTCTTTGCCCAATCGGCTGAAAACAGCACCATCACTGACGTTGAAGGCAAGCAGTACATTGATTTTGCCGCCGGGATTGCCGTGCTGAATACCGGCCATCGGCATCCTCGCCTGGTGCAGGCGGTTGAGCAGCAACTTCAAGCGTTTACTCACACCGCTTATCAGATTGTCCCTTACGAAAGCTACGTTCAGCTTGCAGAGAAAATTAACGCCGCCGCGCCAATCGCTGGGCGTAAGAAAACGGCCTTTTTCACCACCGGGGCTGAAGCGGTAGAAAACGCGGTGAAGATTGCCCGCGCCCATACTGGCCGCCCTGGTGTGATTGCTTTTAGCGGTGGGTTCCATGGTCGCACTTACATGACCATGGCGTTAACCGGCAAAGTGGCTCCCTACAAAATTGGTTTTGGCCCATTCCCTGGGTCCGTCTTCCATGCGCCGTATCCGTCCGAACTGAACGGGATTTCCACTCACGATGCGGTGAAATCCATCGAACGCCTGTTTAAATCCGACATTGAGGCAACTCAGGTAGCGGCGATTATATTCGAACCTGTGCAGGGTGAAGGCGGCTTCAATGTGGCTCCGCCTGAATTTGTGGCGGCGATTCGCCAAATTTGTGATACCCACGGCATCGTGATGATTGCTGACGAAGTGCAAAGTGGTTTTGCGCGCACCGGCAAAATGTTTGCCATGAACCATTACGCGCATCAACCTGACCTGATGACTATGGCGAAAAGCCTGGCAGGCGGCATGCCGTTATCTGGCGTGGTGGGTAAAGCGGAAATTATGGATGCACCTGCGCCTGGCGGTTTGGGCGGGACTTACGCCGGTAACCCGCTGTCGGTGGCGGCAGCCCATGCGGTGCTGGATATTATTGCTGAGGAAAAACTCTGCCAACGAGCCGAAGCACTGGGCGAACGGCTGACATCTGCGCTGCGCGAGATCAAACAAAATTGCCCGGCCTTAGCGGAAGTGCGTGGCCTTGGCTCGATGATTGCCGCAGAATTTTACGACACCACAACTGGCGAGCCGTCTGCGGCAATTGCCCAGCAAGTGCAGAAACGTGCGTTGGAGCAAGGCTTGCTGCTACTGACCTGTGGTCAAAATGGCAACGTGATCCGTTTCCTTTATCCGCTGACCATCCCTGATGCTCAGTTCGATAAAGCGCTGGATATCATTAAAACCGCGACGCAAATGTGAGACCCAAGATGATCAATTTAAACAATACAGACCTGCTGCTCGACAGTTGCCCGGTTGGCGGCGAGTGGAGCCACGCCCAGTCGGGTAAAACCATGTCGGTGGTCAATGCCGCGACGGGGCAGAAAATCGCCGAAGTGCCGTTGATGGGGCAAGCTGAAACTCAGCAGGCAATCGCGGCGGCAGAGATCGCGCAAAAAGCGTGGAAGATGCAGACTGCGGCAAGCCGCGCAAAAATCCTCCATCGTTGGGTGAGCCTGATTCAGGAAAATACTGAAGATCTGGCGCGGCTGATTACCAGTGAAGGCGGCAAACCGCTGGCTGAAGCGCGTGGCGAAGTAAACTATGCTGCCTCGTTCATTAGCTGGTTTGCGGAAGAGGCGAAAAGAGTCGATGGCGTGTTGTTGCAACCGACCAACCCGGATCAACGTTTTATCGTCTCGAAACAACCTGTTGGTGTTTGTGCGGCAATCACCCCGTGGAATTTCCCGGCGGCGATGATCACCCGCAAAGTAGCTCCGGCATTAGCCGCAGGCTGTGCAATTATCGTTAAGCCCGCGGAACAAACACCACTGACCGCGCTGGCGTTAGCCAAACTTGCCGAACTGGCAGGTTTGCCAAAAGCCCTGTTGCAGGTCATTACCGGAGATGCCAAAGAAATTGGCGGTGAACTGTGTCGCAATGCCACGGTACGCAAACTCAGTTTCACCGGCTCCACGGAAACAGGGCGCTTATTAATGGCGCAATGTGCTCCGACCATCAAAAAGCTCTCGCTGGAGCTTGGCGGAAATGCGCCGGTTATTGTCTTTGACGATGCCGACCTTGGGCTTGCCGTAAAGGGCATTATGGCGTCGAAATTCCGTAACAGCGGGCAAACCTGCGTGTGCGCCAACCGCATCTACGTGCAGAGCGGGATTTATCAAAAGTTGTGCGATGAACTGGTGAAAGCGGTTGAAGCCCTGAAAGTCGGCAATGGTATGGATGACGGCGTGACACAAGGGCCGCTTATCAATGCCAAAGCGATTGAAAAAGTTGAGCTGCATCTGAATGACGCGCTGCAAAAGGGCGCCACGCTGTTAACTGGCGGCCATAAACATCCGTTGGGTGGCAATTATTTCGCTCCGACCGTGGTGGCCAATATCACGCAAGAGATGCGTTTTGCTCGTGAAGAAACCTTCGGGCCGGTGGCTGCGCTGTTTAAATTCGACCGTGACGACGAAGTAGTGAATTACGCCAACGATACCGAATTTGGCCTTGCCGCGTATATATTCACGCAGGATGCGAAGCGCCAGTGGCAAATTCCTGAAGCACTGGAATACGGCATGGTAGGGGTCAACACCGGGCTGATTTCCAACGAAGTTGCGCCATTTGGCGGCATCAAGCAATCAGGGCTGGGGCGCGAAGGCTCACGCTTTGGGATTGATGAGTATTTAGAGATGAAATACGTCTGCGTTAACCTCGCTTAACCCATTCACATTTACAACCTTCTGGCGGGTGACGCTACGCTTACCCGCCCTACAAAATCCTGACTTCTGGTGGGTGACGCTGCGCTTACCCGCTCTACAAAATCCAAATTTCTGGTGGGTGACACTGCGCTTACCCGCTCTACAAAATCCTGACTTCTGGCGGGTGACACTGCGCTTACCCGTCCTACAAAATCCAAATTTCTGGCGGGTGACGCTGCGCTTACCCGTGCTACAAAATCCAAATTTCTGGCGGGTGACACTACGCTTACCCGCTCTACTAAATCCAAATTTCTGGCGGGTGACACTACGCTTACCCGTGCTACAAAATCCTGACTTCTGGCGGGTGACACTGCGCTTACCCGCCCTACAAAATCCTGACTTCTGGTGGGTGACGCTGCGCTTACCCGCTCTACAAAATCCAAATTTCTGGTGGGTGACACTGCGCTTACCCGCTCTACAAAATCCTGACTTCTGGCGGGTGACGCTACGCTTACCCACCCTACAAAATCCAAATTTCTGGTGGGGGACGCTACGCTTACCCGTGCTACAAAATCCAAATCGTAGGTCGGATAAGCGTAGCGTCATCCGACAATTCTCTTGTTAAAATCTCGCTCAAAATCTTTAACAATTATGTGACATTGAGCGTATACATATAACATATTATGTTTTATAAAATACACACACTGCCTGCCCTTATGCCACATAAAGAGAAAAGATATGGACCAGACGACAGACAAACAACATCACCAACATCAGCCAGTTAAAGGCGAGCAATTCAACCGCTCGATAGGGCTGATGTCTAACTTCGCATTGGGATTTACCTACCTTTCGCCACTGACTGCGGTTTATTCGCTGTTTGCGTTGGCCGTGACGCTCGCGGGGCCACCGGCTATCTGGTGGATATTGATTGTGGCGTGCGGGCAACTACTGGTGGCGTTAGTCTTTGGTGAAGTGGCCTCGCAATATCCGATTACCGGTGGCTTATATCCGTGGGCGAGAAGACTTTGGGGTAAAAAATATGCCTGGATTGCCGCCTGGATCTATCTTTGGGCGTTAGTGGTTACCATTACTTCGATTGCGGAATACACCTCTACCTTCGTGGCCTCGTTATTCCACTACGCCACTAGTGCGGGCAATATGATGGTGACGTCGGTCGTCTTGCTGCTGATTATGATGGTCGTGAATATGTCAGGCACCAAAAACCTGGCTCGCGTGGCGAGAATTGGTTTCTGGTGTGAAATCGTCAGCGTTATTGCACTCGGCATTTATCTGCTGATATTCCATCGCTCGCAACCTTTCTCCGTGGTATTTGACTCGATGGGCGTGTTGGCTAACGACGGCAATTACACCACCGCCTTTATGTCAGCATCTTTGATGGGGTTGTTTATGTTCTTCGGCTTCGAAGCCTGCGGTAATGTGGCAGAAGAAGTGAAAAACCCAGGTAAGAAAATTCCCGTGGCGATGATTTTAAGTATCGTGTTTGGTGCCATCTCTGCGGTAATTTCGATTATGGGTTATTTGTTATCGTCCCCAGATTTAGTCAATATTGTAAACGGTAAAATTTCCGACCCGATTCCGGCGATTCTCAACGAAGCGTTGGGGCCAACCGGTGCTACGGTCTTTATTGTGGTCGCGGTGATTGCGATGTTGTCTTGTATTCTTTCTTTGCAAGCTGCCTTGAGCCGTCTGATATTTTCCTTCTCCCGCGATAACATGCTACCTGGCAGCGAATGGATGTCGAAAATCTCCAAACATAGCGTGCCGGATAACGCCATGATGGTGAGCTGTTTGTTACCGGTGATTATCTGCGTGTGGGTCTATTTCCAGCCTGATAGCCTGGCGCGTATTACCGCATTTGCGGTCATCGGTATCTATATTTCCTTCCAGATGGTGGTACTGGCGGCATTGCGCCAGCGCCTGAAAGGGTGGAAACCTGCCGGTGAATGGACGGTGGGTTCGTGGGGGATTATCGTCAATATTCTGGCACTGGCTTACGGGTTGTGCGGTATTTGGTTACTGGCGCAACCGGCCCAGAGTGAAAACTTTATGGACCGCTGGACGGTGCTGATAGGACTGGCGATTGTGATTGGTTCGGGCCTGATTTATATGTTCGTCAGCAAACCGTTTGGTCGCTCGAGTGCACCCGAGAATGATGCGATTGAATACGCTCGTAAATTAAATACCGAACAAGGTTAATATCAATGTCGGATGTCGCTTAGCGTAGCGACATCCGACTTATTCACATATATAAATTAAAATAATCATTCTCAAAGACAATACTCGTCACACTGGCATCCAGTAAATCACCGACGCGGAATCGTGGATGGGTAGAGAAAATAATTCTGCGCTCTTTATTGGTTAGAATAACTTTATCATTAGCCGCATAAGGTAATAGCTCATCCTCTACACGGCTGACTAATAAATCTATCGCCGCAACACCTAAAAACTGATCCTGAAAATGAACCGGGACGGCGCAGGTGAGGGTGTACGAAGTATTGCAAATATAGTCGACGTAGGGGCCATGGATAAAGGCGTTATCCACCGATGGCGCTTGCTTAAACCATTCAAAGGTACGGAAATCCAGGCGCTGTTGTGTGGCCTGGTCCAAATCCAGATTCACCTGTTTTACACCATCGGCTTTCTTATACCACCACTCCAGAAGCCAGAATTCCTTATTGCTGACGCTGCTTTCAATATGGCTGGCAAAACCGGCACCCGCACAGTAACCATTACTATTCAGAGTTTGTTTAATATGATCCTGAATGGTTTTTCTGACTGACGGCTCAAGCAGATGCTCCAGCTTAACGTCTTTAATTTCAGCCAGCGAAGCTTCAATTTCCCTGGCAAGCAACACGGTGGATTCAATAGTCGAGTTAATGATTTTATCAATTTTGGTGCTTAGAGTACGGAGTGATGTTGTTTGTAGCATATTTATGCCTGTTGTTTTTATTGGTTATTATTTACGTTGTGCTTCAATTTATTTTCTATCAGATAGAAAGTAAACGTGTCGATTAATTTTTTGGCAATGTTAACTGACTCGATTTCAGTGTGAGATTCCAGCGTGTCAATTAACGAGATATACAGATCAACAATCTCGCGATGTATATTTTCTGAACGGAACAGCATCGCCACCAGTGACGACCATTCAGATTGCAAAATCAGCTCCTGGTTTGCCAGACGTGCTGACTGTGAACAGGCGGCAATGGCTAACAAACAGCGCATGTCGGCCTGAGTACGTGCCTCGGGCGTGGTGGAGGCGGCAAGTACTGCAACAAAGTCGCGCAGGCGGGTAATATCGGCGTTCGTCATACGGCGCGACGCAAGCCTTGCGCTGTGGCTAATAATCGCGCAGTGCATCTCGCCCAAATCAGACAGGTAATCAGTGCTCAGGGTTTTAAAAGGATTAAGAGAGTGACTTAATTCCCACGCTTGTTCGCACACAAAACTGCCACCGTTACGCCCACGCACCGTATGAATTAAATTATTCGCGCGCAGCGTGTTTAACGCTTCCCGGATGGTGATGTGCGAAACCCCCATCATTTTTGCCAGATCGGCTTCATTCGGTAGCTGCTCGTTTGCCTCAAGCAGGCCGGTAATAATGGCGTTGGAAAGCCGCTGAACTATCTGATCGGAACGGCTGGCCTGACCGATTGGCGCGAATATCACCGCATGCGTAATCATAATTTTCCCTGAAGAGAGACTCCTTGAATAAGGCCACTGAACATAGCATACAAGCGCTGCGTAAAGAATCACTTCGGAATGGGATGTATATCATATTGTTAGCAAAATGTTATTGAATTTAAACTTCATCAAACATATTACATAATATAATATATGTTTAAACCAGCGGAGAGCACGATGAAGATTCTGAAGCATTTTATCAATGGGCAATATGTCGCGGGTTCGCAGGAGAACCTCTTCGAGTTGGTTAGCCCGGTGAATGGTGAAACCTACGCACTGTCGCCGAGCGCCGGTCGTGCGGAGGTCGAGCAAGCTTATCTGGCGGCGAAAACAGCTTTTGCGGTGTGGAAGCACTCCACGCCGTCGCAGAGACAGCGTGCGCTGCTGAAACTGGCGGATGAAATTGAACGTAATGTTGAACGCCTGATTCAGGCGCAAAGCGAAGAAACCGGGCAACTACGGCATTTCATTGAAAAAGAAGAGATTGCGGCATCCTGTGATGCGCTGCGTTTTTTTGCTGGTGCTGCGCGTTGCCTGGAAGGAAAAGCCTCCTATGAATATGCCGAGGGCTTAACCTCGACGATTCGCCGCGAACCGCTGGGGATTGTCGGCCAGGTCACCCCGTGGAACTATCCCTTCATGATGGCGGTGTGGAAAATCGCACCGGCACTGGCCGCTGGAAACACGGTGGTGTTAAAG
The DNA here is from genome assembly GCF_004361975.1 of Buttiauxella sp. JUb87. Taxonomy (NCBI): domain Bacteria; kingdom Pseudomonadati; phylum Pseudomonadota; class Gammaproteobacteria; order Enterobacterales; family Enterobacteriaceae; genus Buttiauxella; species Buttiauxella sp. JUb87. The sequence goes on along the minus strand of NZ_SNVY01000001.1, from coordinate 638,561 downwards.
CCCAGCGATACCACGCCCATCAGCACGTTGATTCTGGCGGAACTGGCAGCACCTCTTTTCCCGCAAGGGGTATTTAACGTGGTGCTCGGCAAAGCGGAAACCGGCTCGCTGGTGGTGTCCAGCACCGAAGCGTCACTGGTTTCGATAACCGGTTCGGTTCGTGCGGGGTTGCAAGTTGCTGCCTCTGCTGCGGCTAATTTGACCAAAGCGCACCTTGAATTGGGCGGTAAGGCTCCGGTCATCGTCTTTGCCGATGCCGACATTGCCAAAGCGGTGGAGGTCATCACCACCGCAGGGTTCTTCAATGCTGGACAAGACTGCACCTCGGCGACGCGAATTTTGATTGAAGACTCTATCTATGCGCAATTCCTCGAAAAATTGGTCACCAAAACCCGCGCCATCAAATTTGGCACGCCGGAAGATAAAGACGCGTTGTACGGCGCGTTAAACAGCCGCAACCAACTAGAACAGGTCAAAGGTTTTATCAGCCGCCTGCCGTCACACGCCGTCATCGAAACTGGCGGCAAAGCGGGGGATGGCCCAGGCTTCTATTTTGAACCGACGATTATTTCCGGGCTTGATCAACGCGACGAGGCCATCCAGCACGAAGTGTTTGGCCCGGTGATGACAGTGCAGAAGTTTTCCTCCGAGGCGGAAGCACTGGAGAAGGCCAATGATGTGGAATATGGCCTGGCGGCGAGCATCTGGACCAGCAACCACAACCGCGCCCAACGTTTCAGCATTCGCCTGGATTTCGGCACCGTATGGATTAACAACCATATTCCTCTGTGTGCGGAGATGCCTCACGGCGGTTTCAAAAAATCTGGCTATGGCAAAGATTTATCATCCTACTCACTGGATGAATACACGCGAGTGAAACACATCATGTGTGACATCTCTGAATAATTAACGCCGCTCCGATTAGACTTTAAGGTGATGAAATGAAAGCAATGAAAGTCGCTGTTCTGTCCCTGGCGCTGTTCTCAAATTTGGCATTAGCGGAAGTGTCTCCGTTAACGGTGGTTAAAGATTATATGTCGGCGTGGAATGCCCATGACGCCGCAAAGGCCGCGCAATATTTATCCAATGATGTGGTGTATTACGATGCCGCCAGCGGTACGCCGGTGAAAGGGAAAAGTAACGCCGAAAAAGAGGTGATAGGCGCGTTTATTAAAGCGGTGCCAGATTTAACCTGGAAAATGACCAGCAAGCCAGTTTACGATCACGACACTATCGCTTTTCGCTGGGAATTCAGCGGTAAAAATAGCGGCGAATGGGCGGGAAGCCCGGCCACAAATAACCCGATTAAATTTGAAGGAGTCAGTTATATCACCGTCAATAACGGGAAAATAACCTGGCAGGGCGATTACTACGACTCCAAAAAGCTCGACGAAGAACTAAAGCCACAAGCTAAATAAGGACTGATATGTCTATCACCAGACGTGATTTTCTCAATGGAGTGGCAATTACTATTGCCGCAGGGATGACACCACTTGATTTTGCAAAAGCTGCCGGAAAAGCCAGTGTGATGATTGGCGATGACTATTATCCACCGCAGCTCACTGGGCTGCGTGGGAATCATCCCGGTTCTTTTGAAATGGCACATGCGATTGGCCGCGATCATGAAAAATTTAGTACCGACCATCTGCCCATCGAAGAAGAATATGATCTGGTGATTGTTGGCGGCGGGCTAAGTGGTTTATCTGCCGCCAGCTTCTGGCATGATTTGGCGGGTAAGAATAGCAAAGTGCTGGTGCTCGATAATCATGATGATTTTGGCGGTCACGCGAAACGTAATGAATTTAAAGCGGACGGCAAAAAAATCATTGGCTATGGCGGCAGTGAAGCCTTTCAATCGCCGAGCCGCAATTTTAGCGATGAGGTAAATGGGCTGCTGTCTACCGTCGGCGTAAGCGTCGTCAGAATGAAGGAAAGCTTTGACGTTAATTTCTACCCCGATTTAAAACTCAGCCGTGGCGTTTTCTTCGACAAAAAGAACTTTGGTGAAACCAAAATTGTCAGCGGTGATCCTGGGCACGCCGTCGCTGATGATATTCCGCGCGATAAACTCAATGGTCGCCCCCTTGAAGCATTCATTAATGATTTCCCGTTGAGCGAAAGCGATCGCAAAGCCATTTTGGATCTGCATGTGAATCCAGTGGATTACCTGAAAGGCATGACCGCCGACGAAAAATCCGCGTGGATGGACACCCACAGTTACCGCGATTTCCTGGTAGAAAAAGTCGGCTTGAGCAAAATGGCGCTGATGTATTTCCAGCAACGCACCAACGACTTTTTTGCCATCGGTATTGAAGGCGTAAGTTGTAGCGATGCCCGAACCTGCGCGCTTCCGGGAATGGATGCCATGGATTTACCGCCGCTTGATGAAGAGGCACAGGCCGATCTCGATGAACCCTATGTTTATCATTTTCCTGATGGTAACGCCGGGCTTGCGCGGCTGATCGTCAGGCACCTGATTCCAGATGCGCTGCCGGGTAACACCATGGAGGATTCCATTACCGCCAGGCTTCATTATGAAAAGCTCGATCTGCCGGAAAACAGCACACGCCTGCGCCTTAACAGCATGGTGATTAATGCGGCCAATAGCGAAGACGGTGTGGTGGTGACTTACGTGAATGACGGTAAAGCGCATCGCGTGAAAGGGAGAAAAGCCATCATGGCGGGTTACAACATGATGATCCCGTATCTGGTGCCTGAAACGCCGGAACAGCAAAAGGCTGACCTGCGGCTCAACGTTAAAGCGCCGCTGGTGTACACCAATGTGGTGGTCAAAAACTGGCAGTCATTCATGCAATTAGGCATCCACGAATTTTATTCACCCGCCGCACCATATAGCCGCGTGAAGCTGGATTATCCGGTCAGCATGGGCGGTTACCAGCATCCGCAAAATGCCGATCAACCGATGTGTCTGCATATGGTTTATGTACCGACGTATCCGGGAAGCAAATTGAGTGCGCGCGAACAATTCCGCCAGGGGCGGGCGTATTTACTGGGTACGCCATTCGACACCCATGAAAAAATGATTCGTACACAATTGCAGGAAATGCTCGGGCAAACCGGTTTTGACCATGAACGGGATATTACTGCCATCACCGTTAACCGCTGGGCGCACGGTTATTCTTACTACGCCACCGCCTTGTTCGATGATATGGACAAAATGCCCGAAATCATTGAGCGCGCGCGTCAACCCATTGGCCGCATTGCGATAGCCAACTCTGATTCCGACTGGGACGCCTACGCGCATACCGCGATTGACCAGGCGTGGCGCGCGGTCAACGAACTTAAAGCGATGGGATGAGCGACATGAAACAGACTTTATTGGCTATTGGCTGCTTGTTCGTCGCGGGGAATGCCGCCGCGAGTTCGGCAGGCGAATATATGGCAAAGATTTCAGATTGCGTGGCGTGCCACACCACCGAAGGCGGAGCGCCGATGGCGGGCGGGAAAAAGTTCTCCACGCCGATTGGCGATATTTACGCCACTAACATCACGCCGGATAAAACCTTCGGCATTGGTAATTATTCATACGAAGAGTTCGAAAAAGCCGTCAGGCAGGGCATCGCAAAAGATGGGCATCCGTTATATCCCGCGATGCCGTATCCGTCCTACGCCAAAATGACGGATCAAGATATTCGCGCACTGTATGACTATTTCATGAATGAGGTTCCGGCGGCGGATACAAAAAACAAAGACAATGAGATCCCTTTGCTCTTGTCGGCCCGCTGGCCTTTGCATGTCTGGAACTGGTTGTTCGTCGAAGAGACGGCCCCTGAAAATAAAACCGGGCAGCCCACTGATTTATTAGCCCGAGGTGCTTATCTGGTGGAAGGGCCGGGGCATTGTGGTGCGTGTCATACCCCAAGAGGTGTGACGATGCAGGAAAAAGGCTATGACGCCTCCAGCGCTGAATATCTGACGGGGGCGATGATTGAAGGTTGGTATGCACCTTCGTTGCGAAACATTTCTATGTCGAGAGATGAATTAAAAGACTTGCTGCGCATGGGGCGCAGCCAGCACGATGCGCTTTCCGGGCCAATGAGTGAGGTGGTGACGCAGAGCACGCAGTATCTGACCGACAAAGATCTGGATGCGATAGCGTTTTATTTGCTGAACTTTAACCACAAAAATGGCGTGCCGGTGGCTGCCGATGGAGCCATTGTTTATGCGCCGACAGACGGTAAAACGCTGTATTCGATGTATTGCTCCACCTGCCACGGTGATGACGGAAAAGGCAAAGATTTCACCGTCCCTTCGTTAGTGAACAACACGGTAGTCAACGCCAAAGACCCGTCATCATTGATTTCCGTGGTTTATCAGGGCGCCGAAACACCGCAAACCCACGGCAATATTTCTTTCAAAATGCCGGCATATAAAGAGGTGATGTCTGACGATGAAATGACCAATGTGGTTAATTACGTCAGAGGAACGTGGGGCAATGGCGCGTCGCAGGCGACCAAAGATGAGGTTAGTGCGATAGCGAAATAGAGTCCTGCGGTGGATGACGCTAGCGCTTATCCACACTACAAAACAAAGCCTTATGAAACCGCGTAGCTCGGATAAGCGCAGCGCCATCCGACATTTTCAGGTGTAACGACAGGCGCAAGCGGTGGATGACGCTGGCGCTTATCCACCCTACAAAACAAAGCCTTATGAAACCGTGTAGGTCGGATAAACGCAGCGCCATCCGACACCACTGGCGTAAATGGTGGATGACGCTGGCGCTTATCCACCCTACAAAAACAAAGCATTAATGAAACCGCGTAGGTCGGATAAGCGCAGCGCCATCCGACATTTTCAGGTGTAACGACAGGTGCAAGCGGTGGATGACACTGGCGCTTATCCACCCTACAAAACAAAGCCTTATGAAACCGCGTAGCTCAGATAAGCGCAGCGCCATCCGACATTTTCAGGTGTAACGACAGGCGCAAGCGGTGGATGACGCTGGCGCTTATCCACCTTACAAAACAAAGCCTTATGAAACCGCGTAGGTCGGATAAGCGCAGCGCCATCCGACACAACTGGCGTAAATGGTGGATGACGCTGGTGCTTATCCACCCTACAAAACAAAGTCTTATGAAACCGCGCAGGTCGGATAAACGCAGCGCCATCCGACACAACTGGCGTAAATGGTGGATGACGCTAGTGCTTATCCACCTTACAAAACAAAGCCTTATGAAACCGCGTAGGTCGGATAAGCGCAGCGCCATCCGACACCACTGGCGTAAATGGTGGATGACGCTAGTGCTTATCCACCTTACAAAACAAAGCCTTATGAAACCGCGTAGGTCGGATAAGCGCAGGGTCATCCGACACCACTGGCGTAAATGGTGGATGACGCTAGTGCTTATCCACCCTACAAAACAAAGCCTTATGAAACCGAGTAGGTCGGATAAGCGCAGCGCCATCCGACATTTTCAGCTGTCTGACGTTGGATTAACTCCGGCACCCGCGGAACAAATCACTATCCGCGTGGTAATCGCGGGTGGTGATGTCCCAAATCCCCAGCACCGATGAGAACAAGTTGTCATGGGAGTACGGGTTCTTCGCAGCATTATTTTTCAGACACGTCATATTAATGTGCTTATCCGCGATAAAGCCGGGTGACATCCACACCTGCATCGGTATATGCGTTTGCTGATCCGGTGCCAGTTTGTACGGCGTGCCGTGCAGATACAGGCCACTTTCCCCCAGAGACTCGCCGTGGTCGGACACATACAGCAGCACGGTGTTGTACTTGTCGCTATAAAGTTTGAGCTTTTCAATCATTTGTGCCACGACATAGTCGGTATAACGAATGGTGTTGTCGTAGGTATTGACCAGTTGTTCTTGCGTACAGTTTTCAATGTCGCTACGCGCACATTCCGGCATAAAGTGGCGTTGTTTAGCCGGATAACGCTGGAAATAGGTCGGCCCGTGGCTACCAATGATATGAAAGGCAACCAGCTTATCCCCGGCCATTTTTGCCATCTCTTCATCGATATTTTCCAGCATCACCTCGTCGAAACAGGTTTCACCATTACACAATTTCGGGTTATCGGTCGGTTTAATTTCGATAGTCGGTAACCGTTTACACACGCCTTTACAGCCACCGTCATTATCTTTCCACAGCAGCGAAACCCCGGTTTTTTGCACGATATCGAGGAAGTTTTCACTGTTAGTCGCTTTTTTGGCGTTGTACTCGGTGCGGTTCATATTTGAGAACATGCAGGGTACGGAAACCGCAGTGGCCGTGCCGCACGAATGAACGTCCTTAAACGAAATAACATCGCCACTTTGGCTGGTGAAAGCGTTGGTATCACGCTCATAACCGTTCATCGAGAAATTCTGGCTACGTGCGGTTTCGCCAATCACCAGGAACATTAGTGTCGGTTTGTCTTTATTGGCAACACGTTTGGCGTCATCACCCAATGTCTGGAACGGTTCTTTGGTGGTGAAGTAGGTATCTTGCAGATAGCGGACGGTACTGTAGACGTAGTTCGCCGGGATAATCTCTTTGTTTAGCGTTGAGTTATTGCGCCCGACAGAGGCGTAGTCCTGGTAATAAAGTGCGGCCACACCCGCAATTAGCAACAGTGATGCCGCCATAGACAACAAACGGTATGTAATGCCCTTATACCACTTGGCTGGATATTCAATCTTAATTAAAAACAGCAAGATAGCCGGAAGTATCCCGGTCAGCAGCAGCCATAAAATGATCGAGCCATTCAGATAAGAATGGGCTTCTTGTGGATTGGTTTCGACGATGTTTTGGATCATAGACTGATCAAACATCACTTTGTATTTCAGCGTCGAGTAACTGACCATTGAGCCTGTCACAAATAACAGGGCAAAAAACGGTTTCAGCAAAAATCGAATCGAAAAGGGCATAAAGACAAAGTTAAGTGCCGCAACCAATACAAACGCTATGGAGATGGCAAAACCCATTTTGACGTGCTCAAGGTGCGTCAAAATATCGTAAAAATGCAGTAATACGGGCCAGTTAAGCAAGAAGGCAAAAACCACCGCCAACAGTAAAACCAGTGGGATAAGCTTAATCCTGAAAAGTACGGGCATTAATATCTCCGAATAATTGCCGCCAAAGTAAATACCATTTGGAATCTAAAACGTGCTGGCAATTTTTTACCAAGTGTTTGAAATTTGCTCAGAACAAATAAGTTGCAGTGAAGTTAAGAAATACCCTCTTAAATATCCCAAAAAACAACTCACGATTTCTGTTTCAAGAGTGGTTATTTATTCATTACAAACCTTAATTTAACCTTAATAGATTAAAAACACTTAAAAAAACATGAGCCCTATAGATGGTATTTTCGTTAAAAGTTAATGTATTCATGGTGTTGTGTTGGTTTTTGTGGTTTTGGGATGTCTGTCAGTATTTTCCATTAAGGTGATTTTTATTCTGGCTGGTGCAATCTTAATATTGAGCTAAGAAAACTCTGTTAAGTTGATTTCAATTTAATCGCGGTTTAGATAACTGCATTTTGAATCAGTCATGTTGCACGTTTATTTAATAACACAGGGTCATGATAAATACATTCGTGCAACGTCTTAATCTGGAGTCACTCCAGGAGTGAACACCGTGCTGCTAATTCGTGCTGCTAATAATGGGAATATTCAATGAGTGAATTTCTGCCTTTCTCACGTCCCGCTATCGGGCCAGAAGAACTCGCCGTGGTGAGTGAAGTTTTGCAGTCCGGTTGGATAACCACTGGCCCAAAAAATCAGGCACTTGAACAAGCTTTTTGCGAGTTAACCGGCAATAAACATGCGATTGCTGTCAGCTCAGCCACCGCCGGAATGCACGTCGCGTTGATGGCAATGGGCATCGGTGCGGGTGACGAGGTAATTACGCCTTCGCTGACCTGGGTTTCCACCCTGAATATGATTGTGTTACTGGGCGCTGAACCGGTGATGATTGATGTTGACCGCAACACGCTAATGGTGACCGCCGCCGCCATTGAAGCCGCGATAACCCCGCGAACTCGCGCGATTATTCCGGTTCATTATGCCGGAGCGCCAGTGGATATTGACGCGATCCGCGCCGTGGGTGAGCGCCACCAAATTCCGGTGATTGAAGACGCGGCACATGCGGCGGGAACGTACTATAAAGGCAAACATGTTGGCGACCGTGGGACGGCAATTTTCTCGTTCCATGCGATTAAAAACATGACTTGCGCAGAAGGCGGGTTAATCGTCACCGACGACGAGGCGTTCGCCAACCGCATGCGTAGCCTGAAATTCCACGGGCTGGGTGTTGATGCCTTTGACCGCCAGACGCTTGGCCGTGCGCCGCAAGCCGAAGTGATAGCGCCTGGTTACAAATACAATCTTGCCGATATTAATGCCGCTATCGCGCTGGTGCAGTTAGGCAAACTTGCGCAAAACAATGCTCGCCGTACAGAAATCGCCGGACGTTACTTAGCTGAACTGGCGAACACGCCTTTCTTGCCGCTTATCCAGCCAGAGTGGGAACACCAGCACGCCTGGCATCTATTTATTATTCGCGTTGATGAAGCGCGTTGCGGCATTTCACGTAACGAACTTATGGAAGCCCTGAAAGCAAAAGGCATCGGCAGCGGTTTGCATTTCCGCGCCGCCCATACCCAGAAGTATTACCGCGAACGATACCCAACTCTCTCTTTACCCGATACCGAATGGAACAGTGAGCGAATTTGCTCTATTCCGTTGTTCCCAACGATGACTGATGACGATGTCTCCCGCGTGATCAACGCGTTGCGTGAAGTCGCAGGAAAATAATATGACCAAACCAGTAGCCATCCACAAAGTCTCTGTGGTGATCCCTGTTTATAACGAACAAGAAAGCTTGCCCGAGCTTATCAAACGCACTACCGCGGCGTGTGAAACGCTGGGTAAAGATTACGAAATCCTGCTGGTTGATGACGGTAGCACTGACAATTCAGCCGATATGCTAAGCGATGCCGCCGAAGCGCCAGGCAGCCATATTGTTGCGGTGTTACTCAACCGCAATTATGGGCAACACAACGCGATTATGGCGGGCTTTAGCCATGTTACCGGCGATTTGATTGTCACGCTGGATGCGGATTTACAAAACCCGCCAGAAGAGATCCCCCGCCTGGTGGCGAAGGCCGATGAAGGTTACGACGTGGTCGGCACCGTGCGCCAGAATCGCCAGGATACCTGGTTTCGCAAACGTGCTTCACGGCTGATCAACCGCCTGATTCAGAGCACCACCGGCAAAGCGATGGGCGATTACGGCTGCATGCTGCGCGCCTACCGTCGCCACATTATCGACGCGATGCTCAATTGCCACGAACGCAGCACCTTTATTCCCATTCTGGCGAATACCTTTGCGCGTAAAGCCACGGAAATCCCGGTGCATCACGCCGAACGCGAATTTGGCGATTCGAAATACAGCTTTATGCGCCTGATTAATCTCATGTACGACCTGGTCACCTGCCTGACGACCACACCACTGCGCATGCTCAGTGTGTTTGGCAGCATCATCGCGGTAATGGGGTTTGCGCTGTCCGTTTTGCTGGTGGTTTTACGACTTGCCTTCGGGCCGCAATGGGCGGCGGAAGGGGTGTTCATGCTCTTCGCGGTGCTGTTTATGTTCATCGGCGCACAGTTTGTCGGCATGGGGCTATTAGGGGAATACATCGGCAGGATTTACACCGATGTCCGTGCCCGGCCACGTTACTTTATTCAGCGGGTGGTTAGCCGCGAGTCAGCTTCAAATTCTGAGGAAAATCAACAATGAAAGCTATCGTTTTTGCTTATCACGACATGGGCTGCGCGGGTGTTAACGCACTGGTTGCCGCCGGTTATGACATCGCGGCTATTTATACCCATCCTGATTCACCTTCTGAAAACCATTTCTTTGGCTCAGTGGCGAGAACGGCAGCGGAACATAGTATCCCGGTTTATGCACCGGATGACGTCAATCACCCGCTGTGGGTCGATCGTATTAAATCGGCACAGGCTGATGTGATTTTCTCGTTCTATTACCGCAACTTGTTGTGCGAAGAAATTCTGCAAAGCGCAACGGTCGGGGCATTTAATCTGCATGGCTCGTTATTGCCAGCCTATCGTGGCCGCGCGCCGCTGAACTGGGTGTTGGTGAACGGCGAAACCGAAACCGGCGTTACGCTGCATCGTATGGTTAAGCGTGCTGATGCCGGTGCCATCGTTGAGCAAAATCGCGTCACGATTACGCCACAAGACACCGCGCTAACCCTGCACAAGAAACTGACGGAAGCGGCTACTGAACTGCTGGAAGATATTCTGCCAGTCATCAAAACCGGACATTTCCCGCAGGTTGAGCAAGACCACAGCAAAGCAAGCTTAGTTGGCCGCCGGACACCGCAAGATGGCTGCATTAACTGGCAATCCACGGCGCAGGAAATTAATAACCTGGTGCGAGCCGTTACCGACCCATGGCCGGGTGCTTTCAGCTATGTTGGCGGCAGCAAATTTATCGTCTGGAAAAGCCGTGTGCTGGAAGGGTTGCAGGCAGCGAAAGCCGGAACCGTGCTGTCCGTCAGCCCGCTGGTGATCGCCACGGGTGGCGGTGCACTTGAAATACTCACCGGGCAAACGGACAACGGCGTATACATGCAGGGCGCGCAACTGGCGCAAACTCTGGGTCTGGTCGCGGGGGCGTTACTCAGCAGCCAACCGGTTTCGGCTATTAAACGCCGCACTCGCGTGCTGATCCTTGGAGTAAACGGTTTTATCGGCAACCACCTGACCGAGCGCCTGTTGCAGGACGACAACTTTGAAGTGTACGGGCTGGATATTAGCTCTGATGCCATCAGCCGTTTCCTCGGCAACGCGCGCTTCCACTTTGTGGAAGGCGACATCAGCATTCACTCCGAGTGGATTGAATACCACATTAAGAAATGTGACGTGGTGCTGCCGCTGGTGGCGATTGCCACGCCGATTGAATATACCCGTAATCCACTGCGCGTCTTTGAGCTAGATTTCGAAGAGAATCTGAAGATTATTCGCGACTGCGTGAAGTATCAAAAACGCATTATCTTCCCGTCTACCTCTGAGGTGTACGGCATGAGTACCGATAAGGTCTTTGATGAAGATAACTCGAACCTGATTGTTGGCCCCATCAACAAACAGCGCTGGATTTACTCGGTGTCCAAACAACTGCTCGACCGCGTGATTTGGGCTTATGGCGAGAAAGAGGGTTTGCGCTTTACGCTGTTCCGTCCGTTTAACTGGATGGGGCCACGCCTCGATAACCTGAATGCTGCACGTATCGGTAGTTCACGCGCCATTACCCAGTTGATTCTCAACCTGGTAGAAGGCTCACCGATTAAGCTGATTGATGGCGGGCGTCAAAAACGTTGCTTCACTGATATCAGCGACGGTATCGAAGCGTTGTTCCGTGTTATCGAGAATAAGAACAACAATTGCGATGGGCAAATCGTCAATATCGGTAACCCGGACAATGAAGCGAGTATCAAAGATCTGGCTGAAATGCTGCTGGCGAGCTTTGAAAAACACCCGCTGCGCAACCATTTCCCGCCGTTCGCTGGCTTCCGTGAAGTGGAAAGCAGCACCTATTACGGTAAAGGTTATCAGGACGTGGAACACCGTAAGCCAAGCATCCGCAATGCACAGCGCTTACTAAACTGGACGCCAACGGTCGAGATGGGAAAAACCATCGACGAAACGCTGGATTTCTTCCTTAATACAGTTGAACTGACGGAACCTCAGGCATGAGAAAAGTTGGCCTGCGCATTGATGTAGATACATGGCGGGGCACCCAACAAGGGGTTCCGCATCTTCTTGAGATCTTAAGTTTGCATGGTATTCAGGCCACATTTTTCTTAAGCGTTGGCCCGGATAACATGGGCCGCCATTTGTGGCGCCTGGTGAAACCGCAATTCCTGTGGAAGATGCTGCGTTCGAAAGCCGCATCGCTCTACGGTTGGGATATTTTGCTGGCGGGTACCGCATGGCCGGGCCGCAAAATCGGTGACGGCAATGTGGAGATCATTGCAGCGGCGGCGGATCATCATGAAGTCGGGTTGCACGCCTGGGATCACTTTGCCTGGCAAACCTGGGCGGGTGTCTGGGAGAACGCGCATCTTGAGAAACAAATTCGCCTTGGCCTGGAATCATTGGGCCAAATTGTCGAGCAACCGGTGAGCTGTTCAGCGGTTGCCGGATGGCGTGCTGACCAGCGCGTGGTGCGGGCAAAAGAGTCGTTCAAATTCACTTACAACAGCGACTGCCGCGGAACCACACCATTTCGCCCGCTATTACCCGATGGTAGCAGCGGAACGGTACAAATTCCGGTGACGCTACCGACCTGGGATGAAGTGATTGGTAAAGGGGTCAGTCGTGAAGGCTACAACCGTTTTATCCTTGACCGTATTAAGCAAGATAGCGGTACGCCGGTGTACACCATTCACGCCGAAGTGGAAGGGATGGTGATGCGCAAAGACTTTGATGAACTGCTGACCATGGCAGCACGGGAAGGTATTCAGTTTTGCCCACTTAGCGAACTATTACCGCAAGATTTAACCACTTTGCCATTGGGGAGAGTGGTGCGCGGTGTGGTCCCAGGTCGTGAAGGCTGGTTAGGCTGCCAACAACTTATCGGGCGCTAAACGGATGAAATCAGCAAAGTACTCGCTTGTTCTGTTATTAGGTTTTGCTCTGCTTTACCTGCTGCCGCTAGAATTCCGCGCCCTGTGGCAACCGGACGAAACACGCTATGCGGAAATCAGCCGCGAGATGCTGGCGGCGGGTAACTGGATCGTCCCGCATTTTCTCGACGTGCGTTATTTCGAAAAACCGGTTGCCGGATACTGGATCAATAATCTCAGCCAGTTGATTTTCGGCCATAACAATTTCGCGGTGCGCTTTGGCTCGGTGTTTTCTATTACGCTAAGCGCACTGATGGTGTGTTGGCTGGCGTTGCGTATCTGGCGTGACAAGACCGTTGCGGTGCTGTCTGGCGTGATTTTCCTGACCTGTCTGCTGGTTTATGGCGTGGGCACCTACGCGGTGCTGGACCCGATGATCACGCTGTGGCTTGTAGCGGCGATGTGCAGCTTCTGGCTTGGCACCCATGCGCAGACCCGCGCCGGAAAGGCGGGCGGCTATATTCTGCTCGGCCTGGCCTGCGGCATGGGGGTGATGACCAAAGGTTTCCTTGCATTAGCGGTGCCGGTGCTGGGCGTGTTGCCGTGGGTGATTGCACAAAAACGCTGGAAAGAGGTGCTGTTGTTTGGCCCGCTGGCGGTATTGAGCGCGGTGGTTATTACCTTGCCGTGGGCGTTGGCTATTGCCAAAGCGGAGCCGACATTCTGGAACTATTTCTTCTGGGTTGAGCATATTCAGCGTTTCGCCGAGAAAGACGCGCAGCATAAAGCGCCATTCTGGTATTACATTCCCTTCCTGATTGCCGGTTGCTTACCCTGGCTGGCGTTGCTGCCGGGTGCACTAAAACGCAGTTGGCAGGAGCGTTCAAGCGAAAGCGGCTCGCTCTATTTACTGGGCTGGGTGGTGATGCCGCTGCTGTTCTTTAGCATCGCGAAAGGCAAATTACCGACTTATATTCTGCCGTGTTTTGCCCCGCTGGCTATTTTGCTGGCGCGCCATGCTACGCAATTACTGGCTTCGACTCGCACCCTGAAAATCAACGGCTGGATAAACGTCGCTTTCGGCGGGATTTGTACCTTAGCCGTGCTGGTGGTACTGGCGCCCTGGGGCGTGGCAAAACATCCGCTTTATGCCAGTCACGAAGTGCTCAAAGCGATACAGGCGGCAGTGGCTTTCCTGGTCTGGGCGCTGGTCGGCTATCTTACCCTGCGCAATAACGCCAGGCACTGGCAGTGGGCGGCAATATGCCCGCTGGGTCTGGCGTTGTTAGTTGGCGGCGTGATTCCTGACAAAGTTATCGATTCCAAACATCCGCAAGTGTTCATCGACGTAGTGCGCCCGGAGCTGGAGAGCAGCCGTTATATTCTTGCCGATAGCGTCGGGGTAGGCGCGGGTATCGCCTGGGAGTTAAAGCGCAGCGATATTACGATGTACGCCAAACCGGGGGAGCTCAATTACGGCCTGACGAATTTCGTCGATGCGCAAGATAACTTTGTCTCCCGCGAGGATTTCGCCAGCTGGCTGGCGGAACATCGCCAACAAGGCAATGTTTCGTTGGTGCTGTTGCTGTCGAAAGATAAAGTGCCGGAAGACCAGGATGTACCACCGCCCGATAATATTTATCGCAAAGGCCGCTTTGTGCTTTTCTTCTATGAAAAAACGCCATGATAGCGTGCTGACAAAGGCAGAAAATCTGGTTTTGTAGGGTGGATAAGCGTCAGCGCCATCCACCATTTTGAAGTGAACCCCGAAAAAGGTCTGTCATCAGTCTTATGAGTTATTTGCTGATAGTGCTGGCGAGTTTACTGAGTTGTGGCGGCCAGCTTTGTCAGAAGCAGGCCACTTACAAACGCGGTCGGCTGCATTTATTGGGCTGGCTGGCGTTAAGCGTGCTGTTGCTGGGCTGCGCGATGTTGCTGTGGCTGCTGGTTTTGCAACGCGTGCCGGTGAGCGTTGCGTATCCGATGTTGAGCCTGAACTTTATTTTTATCACCCTGGCGGCGCGTTTTATTTGGCATGAGCCGGTGTCACTGCGGCACTGGCTGGGCGTGGTGGTGATCATCTGCGGCATCAGCATACTGGGAGGTGCCGCCTGATGGGCTACGTTTGGGCCTTAATGAGCGTGCTGTTGGTCACTTGCGCGCAGCTGATGATGAAATGGGCGATGATGGCGCTGCCGCCAATTGACCGCCCACGCGAGCTTTTTTCGGCATTCTGGGGAATTAGCCCTGGCGCTGAAATACTGGTGATTGGACTGCTGGCGTATGTCTGCTCGATGGCATGCTGGTTTATGGCATTACGCCGCGTGGCGCTCAGCAAAGCTTACCCACTGCTCAGTTTGAGTTACGTGCTGGTCTGGGCGGCGGCTATCTGGTTGCCGTGGCTGCATGAGCGTTTCAGCGCCGGAAAATTGGTCGGGGTTGGGGTGATTTTCATCGGCTTATTGCTGGTCTGTATTCCCGATAAAAAACGCTAAACCTGGCTGCGGGCAAAAAAATGGTGGATGTCGCTAGCGCTAATCCACCGACCTTGCTGTGATTAATATTTTTTCGGCGGGGTAAACAATTCAATTAACACCCCGCGGTCTGTCACGATGTAACCCCCTTCCTTTAATTGCGCAAGAATCTTCATAATGCTGCTGCGCGATAAAAACGTTCTGTCCTTGATATAAGTGGCGACACTCACTTGATTTCTGACGTCTTCAGGTTCGTTCATCAATTCATAGAGTTGGTGGCAGATTATCTCATAGGACGACAGTGACGATATTTTGCTGCAATGATCATAAATCCGCGTAATGGTGTAAATCATCAAGTAGCTTAACTGCTTCCATAAATTATGGCGGGCGATGATTTTGTTGGTGTCATCAATCGATAAAAAGCTGATCTCTGAGTCTTCATTAGTGCGTATAGAAAGATAATCCTGCGCAAGGTGTTGGGTGCTAAGCCCGAAAATGTAGGGGGCAGATTCTGAGTTTAATATTATCCCATCGTTGCGGCGGTAAAGTGTCACGCTGCCTTTATGTAGGATAAAGCACATACGCTTATCGCTTTCTTTATGGTTAATGAATTGTCTGTCAGTTGTTTCTAATTTGTTGCTCATGGGGGTCAGGTATTTTATTAAAGCCATAATGTCATCAACAGGCTTCTTGCTTTTGGATAGGTAATTCTCTGAAAAAAAAGGATTTTCGTATTGAAAGTCTTTCATTTTAGGCTTGCCGTTATTTGAAAAATAATAAAATTTGATGGTTGGGATTATGCTTAAACAAAATATTTTTAAAAGAAATTAGCGGTGTAAAAGTACACCCAAAAATATGTTGAAATGATCTCTGTGTTTATATCAAAATCTGCCCTGTAAATAGTAAGGGTAAAAATTGCTGTATTTAACTAAAAGCAATTAATAACTAGCTTCACTATTTAACTATCTGAAAGCCTGAGAATTGCTCAGCAATAAATGTTGATCATTAAACAGAGATAGCCCTTTTACCTTATTAAAGATAAAGGGCTATGGCTTTCTATTAACGGTAAATATATTCAAGGAAAGTGTTATGAAAAAGAATTTAATCGCTGTTGCATTCGCCGCTACTGCCATTCTGTCTACTGCTTCTGCTTTCGCTGCGGGTGGCCAGGTTAATTTTCAGGGTGAAATCATCGATGCCGGCTGTACGATTGTGAATACCCCATCTAACCCACTGACAGTGACTTTAGGTAGCGTGGCAAAATCTGAATTCACAGGTGCAGGCTCTACAGCAGCTGCTACTAAATTCACTCTTCAATTAACTAACTGCCCAGCGACCGTACATAACGCCATGGTTAAATTCGATGGTACTAACGTTAGCGGTGATACCTCAGTTTTGGCTCTGACACAGGAATCTGGTGTGGCAACGGGCGTAGGTATTCAGCTTTCTGATGATGCGAATACCGTGCTGCCATTGTTCACCACTTCTAAAGCGTATCCGCTGTCCAGCACTGCTGATAACAACCTGGAATTCGTTGCGCGTTATATCGCGACTTCTTCCACTGTGACCGCGGGCCCTGCGAACTCTACCGCTGACTTCTCTGTCACTTACAACTAATTCAATTTGAGGCCTTGTGCGGGCTGAGAGTTGAACAGCTGGCCGGTAGCTACTGTTACCGGCTTTTATCCCTGATTATTCTGGAGTGTAGTAATGAAATTTATCCCTGGAACTTTGCTGGTTGCCCTGCTGGTTAGCACCTGCGCAGCCCAGGCTGGTGTGATTGTTGGTGGCACGCGCTTGATTTATGACGGCGCCAGAAAGGAGTCTTCACTCAGCGTCAGCAACCCCGACAAACAGCCTTTTCTCATCCAGTCGTGGGTGGAAATGGAAAAGGGTGGCGCTGAGAAAGCCCCCTTTGTGGTGACTCCGCCACTGTTCCGTCTTGATGGCGGGCAAAATAACGTCTTGCGCGTGGTACGTGCGGGAGGCAACTTGCCTTCCGATAAAGAATCGCTTTATTGGATGAATATCAAAGCTATTCCTTCCGCTGATGTCGCGGCGAATATTAATACACTGCAAATTGCCGTGAAAACGCGCATTAAATTGATCTATCGCCCGCAGGGATTGAAAGGGGTTCCGGAAGAGATGACCGATAAATTATCCTGGCACCGTAGCGGGAATAATATACAAGTCAGCAACCCGACGCCGTTCTATATGAATTTCATGGATGTGAAAGTGGCGGGTAAAAGCGTGCAGGATGTGACTTATGTCGCTCCCGGCGGTACCGCGAGCTTCGCAATGCCTGTGGGTGCCAGCTCCGGTAGCGTCACCTGGACGATTATCAGTGACTACGGCGCGATTGGGCCGGAGCATAAAAGCTCCCTTTAAATCTTCAGCAGACATATAAACCGATAAACCACCAATAAATGTTTACCACATTACCAGGGTATCTCATGCCTTTTGCACAAGGAGTTAATTGATGTTTATTATTAAAGGGAGCAACAAACCTGTCCCTTCATTTAATATCAGTAAATTGGCATATTTAATTTCTGGCTATGTGGTTTTATTGAATGCTTTTTCATTCGATGCGCAAGCCCGTGATGTATTTAACCCCGCTTTACTGGAACAAGGTAATACAGCTCTGGGGAGTACGGATCTTTCTGTGTTTGAAGATGGGGCAGGACAACTCCCCGGTACTTATCGCGTCGATATTTATCTTAATAACGAACAACAACAGACGCGTGATGTTGAGTTTAGTTTGCAAAAAGATGCACAGGGCAAAGAGAGTTTACAACCCTGCCTGAGCGTGGCGGACCTCAGCGACATGGGGGTTAAAACTCCGCAGTTCCCCGATCTAGGCGCAGCCGACGAGAAATGTGCCAATTTAACGGCGATCCCTCAGGCTTCAGCACAATTTCGTTTTAGTGCTCAGCAGTTATTGTTGAGTATTCCGCAAATAGCCATCTCACAAAAAGCACGCGGATATGTACCCGAAAGCCAGTGGGATAATGGTATTACGGCTTTCCTGCTTAATTACAATCTCAGTGGTGCGAATAATACCTCGCGGGACAGCAGTGGCAATGACAGTAATACACAATATGCCAACCTGCGTCCGGGTATTAATATCGGGCCGTGGCGTTTGCGTAACTATACCACCTGGAATCGGGATACTAATGGCCAGGATAAATGGGACACGGTATACACCTACGCCCAGCGCAATATTATTTCGCTAAAAAGCCAATTAACCCTCGGTGATAGCTCATCGCCAGGTGATGTTTTTGACAGCGTGCCATTCAGAGGCGCGCAAATTGCCTCCGATGACGACATGTTACCCGACAGCATGCGTGGTTATGCCCCAGTTGTTCGCGGTATTGCGCGTACCAACGCGCAGGTGATCATCCGTCAAAACGGTTACATCATTTACCAAAGTTATGTCGCACCGGGTGCCTTTGAAATCACGGATATGTTCCCAACCGGTGGGTCTGGCGATTTGTACGTCACTATTAAAGAGGCTGACGGGAGTGAACAGCAGCTGGTGGTGCCATTTGCTTCGCTGCCGGTACTGCAACGTGAAGGGCGGCTGAAATACAGTCTGACCAGCGGCCAGTATCGCTCTTATGACGGCAGCGTCGATAAAACCCCATTCACCCAGGGGACGGCTATTTATGGTTTACCTGCTGGTTTCACGGGCTATGGCGGCGGGCAGTTTGCCAGCCATTATCAGTCACTGGCGCTGGGTGTCGGGAAAAACTTTGGTGATTTTGGCGCCGTCTCAACTGACGTGACTCAGGCCTGGTCAACCATGCAGGATAAGCCAAAAGATAACGGCCAGTCGTGGCGCGTGCGTTATAGCAAGAATATCGTCCAGACCGGCACTAACTTTGCTATCGCCGGTTACCGTTATTCGACCAATGGTTTTTATACCCTCCAGGAAGTGATGGATACCTGGCGCGACGGCACCCCAAGCCCAATTATTGAAAGACGCCGCAACCGTAGCGAGATGACGATTAGCCAGAATCTGTGGGAAAACGCAGGTTCATTATCATTAAGTTGGGTCAGTGAAAACTACTGGAATAGCCATCGTACCATGCGTTCAATTGGGGTTGGATATAACAACAACTGGAATGACGTCAGTTACGGGCTTAATTACAGCTACAACGAAAACTCACAGGCGAGTAATAGCAGTGATGCAGCAGGCCACGGGCGTATTTACGATCGTGACCAGATATTTAGTTTAAATATCAGCGTGCCATTAAGTCGTTTCTTGCCCAATACCTGGGCCAGTTACAACTTAAATACCAGCAAACAGGGTAATACCACCCAGAGCGTTGGCCTTAACGGAACGGCACTTGCGGACAATAACCTGAGCTGGAGCGTGCAGGAAGGTTATGGCACCGAGGGGACGGGTAACAGCGGCAACATGAATGCCGATTACCGTGGTACTTACGGCGAAGTGGAGGGGGGTTATGGCTATGACCGCCACAGCCAACGCCTGAATTACGGCGTGCAAGGCGGGGTTGTCGTGCATGAGGATGGCGTGACGTTTGGTCAGCCGTTAGGTGAAACCATTGCGCTGGTGAAAGCGCCGGGTGCCAGCGGTGTGGGAGTCAATAACCAAACTGGCGTGAAGACCGACTGGCGAGGCTACGCGATTGTTCCGTACACCAGCCCGTATCGCAAAGACCGTCTGCAATTAAATTCAGAAACGTTGCCGGACAATGTGGATCTGACACTCACCGACCAGAACGTGGTGCCAACGCGCGGTGCGGTGGTGCGGGCAAACTTTGAAGCGAACGTCGGCCAACGTGTGCTGATGACATTACTCCGTCCGGGTAGTCAAACCGTACCGTTTGGCGCAATGGTGAGCGACCCCACTCAAAAAATCGCACAGGCATTTATCGTTGGTGATGCAGGGCAGGTTTACCTGACCGGGATGGCGGACAGCGGCACGTTGAATGTCACCTGGGGTAGCGATGCCAGTCAAAAATGCCAGGTGACCTATTCCCTGTCAAAACAGACAAATAACACGGCTGGCATCCAGACCGTTAATGGCCAGTGCAAGTGAGGAATGAAATGGGCTTATTTATTATTGCCAAAAGAATAATGATGCTATGCAGTTTATTATTGGGGCTGTGTTTAATCTCCCCCAATGTATTCGCTGCTAATACCGGATGTGTCTCTACGCCAGCGATACCGGGTATCGCGACGTTATCGTCAACGGCGGTGGATTCAACCTTGCCAATAGGTTCAACCATACCCGGTACTGAACGCGTATTCAGTTTCTCAGGCAACTGTTCGACAATATCGGCGGTGCCGCAGGGGATTGCGATTATCACCTGTTATTACGGAACGGGAACTGAAGTTTCGGGTATGCCTGGCGTCTATAATACCGGGGTGGCTGGCGTGGGTATTACCCTCATTAACTCGAGTGGTCAGAGAGTAACGGGGGCAGGGACGTCGTGTGATACACGAAATACTCCATTAGGTTATATCTCTAACACCAGTGCCAAAACCTATTCAATTAGTATGACTCTGGCATTAGTTAAAACCAGCAATACTATTGGCAGTGGTGCTATGGCCCCAGGACAAACCAAGTTTGGTATCGGGATGTATAACACCGGTTATGGTCTGGGTAGCAATACTGATAGTTCGGTTTCCTATACCGGCACACTTTATTATCGCGCTGTTTCTTGTTCAGTGGATGCCAATATTCCGGTGCCATTAGACGATATGATCGTGGCTAATTTTTCAGGTATTGGATCAACCGCCGGGGATAAGGCTTTTAATGTGCCGGTAACCTGTAATGCGCCAGTGAATGTGATGATGAATATGACCTCTGCGGCCTATATTTCGAAACCCAATGCGGTGATGGCATTAACAGCGGGTGCGAATAATGCCAGCGGGATTGGTATCCAATTACTCTATAACAGCAGCCCAGCGGTGTTTGATAATTATTTCTCAGCCGGCAATGTGGTTAATGCGGGGGACACATTAAATGTGCCATTCACCGCCAGATATTATCAGACCGCCAGTACGGTGGTGCCCGGTACAGCCAATGCAACGGCCACTGTGACCATGGCTTATCAATAATAAAAAGGGAAGAATATGCTGCCACTTAAAGTGTATTTAATGGTTGCCTTGTCCAGCGTATTTTCTGTTGGGCCAGTGTTTGCCGCAGATATAGTGAATATTAATGTGACAGGCCGAATACTGCCCACACCTTGTGTGGTTGACCCAGGTTCAGTGAGTCAGAATATTAACTTTGGGCAACTACTTGGTACCGATCTCAGAACGGCGGGCTCGGCTTCAGCGTGGGTACCGTTCACCGTTAAACTGATCAATTGCCCGGCAGCACTTGTCACAGCAACGGTCACATTCCAGGGAACACCTTATCCCACGGATGCCACGCTCTATCAAAATGCCACATCGTCAGGCAGCGCGACAAACATGGCGATTCAAATGGTGGATAACAGCAACCGTACACTGGCGAAAGGCAACAGCACCACCATGACGTCAAATATTGATCCCACTCTGCGTACCGCCACGTTTGGCCTGGCTGCTCGGGTCATCACGCCTGGCGGGAATGTGGGTTCAGGAGCCATTAATAGTGTGGTCACCATGACGTTCACCTACCAGTAGCCGCAGTAATAAAAGAGTAAGGAATATTGATATGTATTTTTTATATCGCTATGGACCATATCTGATTAAAGGATTAATTATCGCTACGCTTATAGGGTGCATGGTATGGAGTTTATTGCCGGAATCTGGCGTTGATTTTTAATCAATAACGGGTGTTCGAGGAAATTGCTGTTGTCGATTCTTGCTGGGGCAGTGGTATGTTAAAAATTGTTATTGATGAGCAAAATGCTTTATATCGCCATGGACTGGAAATGCTGTTGAAGCAGATATTTTCAGCAGAAATGAATGTAACAGTCGAGATTGTTACGTTAAACGAAACCAATATCGCCACGGCGGATATTATCTTTAAAAATTATGATGTCGGCGTCAGCTGTATTTGCCAGCCCTTACTGCACACCCGCAGGAAAAACAGCCTGGTCATTGGCTTATATGAAGGTAGTAAAAACCCGCGCTACGCAGAGTTACCGTTATGCATTACTGATATTGCCTTTGTGAACCGCGCTGAGCCGGTGAATAAAACTAAAACCACGATTATGCGCGGCTGGGAGGATTGCCGGGCCGCACAGGAGCAAAAGAAACAATGGAGCTGCCTGGATTGCCGCCATCGCACGTTATCACCGCAACAGGTCAAAATTGCGGCGCATTTTTATCGTGGTGATACCACAGAAAAGATCGCCAGTGATTTACAGATCAACCCGAAAACGGTTGGCGCGCACAAGCGCATGATTATGACCAAATTTAACTTGAATACGGATTTTGAGTTATTGACCTTTTTAAATAATTTATTAAAAGAAAAACGCACGCTCGAATTATTTAATCAAAGTCTGGAAGCGAATTAAAACAGGATTTTCTCAGGGCGATAATTCAAAGGAATGGCAATGAAACCTCTGGCTCTATTATGCCGGCAGAGTCTGTGCTGGGCGTTAGTTTGTTATTGCAGTAACAGCGTTGCCGCAGGGCTTGTCAGTAATGACGCGCAATTGCGCAGCGATCTGACCTGGCTGGCGGACAGGGACGTTATTCACATTAACCTTTCCACCTGGCCGTTAAGCCAGGAAGAAATAACCCGCACTATTTCACAGGCAAAATTGCAGAGCAGTGCCGCAAACCAGGCCGTACTTCAACGTGTTGAGCAGCGCCTGGCTTTCCTGAAAGCCCCGGTAAGAATAAAGGGCTGGACGCAATCCGACCACCCGCCATTACCCCTGGGTTTTGCCGACACGCCTGCCAGTGCACATGGGATCGGTGCGGCACTTGCCAGCAATGGTGATTTCTGGGATGTGAATTTGCAGGCGCAGTTTGAAAGCCATCAGTACATTGCGGACTCTGCCAACATCAACCTTAACGGCGCTTACGCGGGGGTGAAACTGTTTAATCAGTGGCTGGCATTTGGTGAAATCCCACAATGGTGGGGGCCGGGTAACGACGGCAGCACCATTCGCTCGGATGCGGCGCGCCCGGTGGTGGGCTTTTTAGTGCAACGCGCTGACCAGTCGCCTTTTGAAACGCCGTGGTTGTCGTGGCTGGGAAGCTGGCAGTATCAGCTATCGGCCGGGCAATTACGCCAGTATCAACGTCCGCAACAACCGAAGCTGATTGGCGGTCGCTTGACTATTTCCCCGTTCAGCGCGCTGGATCTGGGGGCTTCGCGCATCATGATGTGGGGCGGAAAAGGGCGGCCCAATACCTTCCACTCGTTTGGCGATGCATTTATTGGCCGTGACAATACCGGTAGCCAGGACAGAGATCCCGGTGACCAGTTAGGCGGGGTGGATTTTCGCCTGAAACTCGCGCCGCTGATCGACCTGCCACTGAGCGTTTACGGGCAGGTGACGGGTGAAGATCAGGCGGGCGTTTTGCCCTCGCACAATACTTTTATTGCCGGAATAGAAGGTCATCATGCCGTAAATGTGTGGGGTGAAAGCCAGCTTAACTGGACCCTCGAAGGGGCCGATACCCGCTCAGGGATGCAGAAAACCGGCATTATCTATTACCACTATTGCTATCAGCAGGGTTACTACCAGCAGGGCTCGCCGCTGGGTGAGGCGATGGGCGGCGACGGTACTCGTTATTCGGGAAAATTCGAACTGGTACTGGCAAACCAGCAGCGCCTGAGCACGCGTTTAGTCTGGGCGCGGGTGAACCGTCTGTCACAGCCCATAAACCAGGCCTTCCCGCATTCAGACACGCTGAAGGGCATCGAACTGGGCTGGCAAACGCCGCTGTATAAACAGATGACGCTGAACAGTGGAGTGGGTTATACGCAGGGTAGCTCGACAAAAGAGAGTGAACTGGGCGTTACTTTCGCGTTTGAATTGCCGCTGTCATTTGATTAATACAGAAGTTATAGCTTAGGGGTTGATTTTGCTGTGGGGAGGGAATAAAGGTGTTTACTACTAAGAATGGTGCGTCCGAGTGGACTCGAACCACCGACCCCTACCATGTCAAGGTAGTGCTCTAACCAACTGAGCTACGGACGCACTGTGTGTTGCGGTACTACATATTGCAGTAAAACTAGAAAATGGTGCGTCCGAGTGGACTCGAACCACCGACCCCTACCATGTCAAGGTAGTGCTCTAACCAACTGAGCTACGGACGCACTGTGTTGTCTGTGACAACGGGGACGAATATTAGCGGCACCCCTTAAACCTTGCAAGCGTTAAACCGCAATTTTCTTCCATATTTCACTCGTTTGCTGCGCATCTGCGCAACTCGATGGAAAAATAGCCGCCATAACGGCGGCTATTCGGGTTTAATGTGCAGCGCGCTGCAAAATTGTCACGGATGGCTGGCGTTGTAACCAACGCATCCTCAGCATCATCATAATTGCCGCTGACGTCAGACCGATGATAAAACCGGTCCAGAATCCTGCCGGGCCCATCGGTTCGACCAGCCAATCGGTCAGCGCCAGGATGTAACCACTCGGTAAGCCCAGAACCCAATAGGCGATAAAGGTGATAAAGAAAATCGAACGGGTATCTTTATAACCACGCAACACACCGCTACCGACGACCTGAACAGAATCAGACAATTGGTAAACCGCCGCCAGCAGCATCAGATGTGCTGCCAGGGCAATCACTTCCGGATTGCTGTTGTAGAGCAGGGCGATGTGTTCACGCATCACTATCGTGAAAATAGCGGTGAGCGTCGCCATACACATTGCAACACCAATCCCCGTCCATGCCGCCGTTTGGGCATCAAGCGTTGAACCCTGGCCCAAACGGAAGCCGACGCGAATAGTGACCGCAGCTGATAGCGACAGCGGCAATACGAACATCAGCGAGCTGAAGTTCAGGGCAATCTGGTGACCGGCGACGTTAATAATCCCCAATGGCGCAACCAGCAATGCTACAACCGCAAACAGCGTCACTTCAAAAAACAGCGCCAGCGCAATCGGCAACCCAAGCTGAGTTAAGCGCTTCATCACTTTCCAGTCGGGCTTGATGAAGCCTTTTTCCAGCTTCAAATCGCGCATTGAGCGGGCTTTCTTCACATA
Organism: Buttiauxella sp. JUb87; assembly: GCF_004361975.1. Classification (NCBI taxonomy): domain Bacteria; kingdom Pseudomonadati; phylum Pseudomonadota; class Gammaproteobacteria; order Enterobacterales; family Enterobacteriaceae; genus Buttiauxella; species Buttiauxella sp. JUb87. The sequence goes on along the minus strand of NZ_SNVY01000001.1, from coordinate 613,341 downwards.
AGAGATCATGCAGAAGAACATTACCCAGTACACCGCAGCAGTGGCAACGCCACAGCCCACGCCACCCAGTTCTGGCATGCCAAAGTGACCATAAATAAAGATGTAGTTGACCGGAATATTGACCAGCAGGCCGATAAAGCCCATCACCATGCCGGGTTTGGTTTTCGCTAAACCTTCACACTGGTTACGCGCCACCTGGAAGAACAAATAGCCCGGGACACCCCACAACAGCGCACGCAAATAGCCGACGGCCTTATCGGCAAGTTGCGGGTCGATATTCTTGGTCGCGTGAATAATATATCCCGCGTTCCATAGCACAATCATGATGATTGCCGAGACGATGCCCGCCAGCCAAAAGCCCTGGCGAATCTGGTGGGCAATGCGCTCACGACGGCCAGAACCATTGAGTTGGGCGACGGTGGGCGTCAGAGCCATTAACAAACCATGGCCGAAAAGTATCGCAGGTAGCCAGATAGAGGTACCGATTGCCACTGCGGCCATATCGGTTGCGCTGTAGCCACCGGCCATCACGGTATCGACAAAACCCATTGAGGTTTGTGCAATTTGCGCCAGCATTACGGGTATCGCCAGCGCTAGCAACTGGCGGGCTTCAACTATGTACTTCTGCATTTATACACCTGATTATTTTTAGTTATTAGATAGACAACAAGACCGCCAGAAGAGGCAGGAAAATAGGAATAGCAGGGGAAATAGCCTGACTATTGTAGCGGGAGAAAACGAATACGCCAGTCAAATAATGGTGGGGTAGCGCGGATGACTGGCAAGGTTTTTTTCCAACTGTTAAAGTGCTGCCATATAATTTTCAGCTGCCGTTAATTACCAGGAGCTTTACGATGTTTACAGGTATTGTGCAGGGCACAGCAACCCTGGTCTCCATTGATGAGAAACCTAACTTCCGTACGCACGTTGTCGCAATGCCAGATGCGATGTTACCAGGCCTTGAAACTGGGGCATCGGTGGCGCACAACGGCTGTTGTCTGACGGTCACCCAAATCAATGGCAATCACGTCAGCTTTGATTTAATGAAAGAGACGCTGCGTATCACCAACCTCGGCGAGTTAGTGGTGGGCGACAGCGTTAACGTCGAGCGTGCCGCCAAATTTAATGATGAAATCGGCGGGCATTTGATGTCGGGGCATATTATGACCACGGCAGAAGTGGCGAAGATCCTGACGTCGGAAAATAACCGCCAGATCTGGTTTAAAATGCGCGATAAAACCTTGATGAAATATATCCTGCATAAAGGATATATCGGCATCGATGGTATTAGCCTGACAGTGGGCGAAGTGACGGCTTCACGTTTCTGTGTACATTTAATTCCAGAAACGCTTGAGCGCACCACATTAGGCAGCAAGAAATTGGGCAACCGCATTAATATTGAAATCGACCCGCAAACGCAGGCGATTGTCGATACCGTTGAGCGTGTGCTGGCACAACGTGAAGCGACTTTGGAAGCGCTGTTACCGAAGGAATAAGGATTATACGGTGGATGACGCCTTTGGCTTATCCACCCTACAGTTTCGAGCCGTATCCGACATTCTTACGCAATCAATAAACTGCCGCGCACCACATCGCTGGTCTGGCGTTCCCCTAACAGTAATTCCACCGCCCGACGCGCCATACTTTCCAGCGGGTATTGAATCGCCGGAATGGTGTTCGACCCCGGCATTCGGGTGGAGCCATCCAGACTAAATACCATCACTTGTTCGGGCACTTTTAACTGGTACTGGTTGAGCATCATCACGGCTTCTTGTGCCTGGGTATCGTCTGTAACTAACAGGGCGGAAAACTTCACCCCACGGTTAATCAGGCGTTGCAGCGCAATGCGTACTGATGACTCATCTTCAATCACTAACTGGCGGTTAAAAGGCACCACATGGTTGTGCAGCGCCTGGTGATAGCCCTCGAGTGTTAACGCTGCCGCTTCTCCGCTGGCAAAGTTGATTAAGGCGATTTGCCGCCGTTGCTGGTTACACAAATAGTGCACGGCGGTTTCTGCGGCAAAAACATGATCGCATTGAACGCTGAAATTTTCGGAACCGCTCAGGCAGTCAATCAGCATGATGTCGTCAGCAAGCGTCGGCAGTGGGAAACGCGCGCCGACCACTACCAGTGCGTCGCATAACCCCTTCGATAACTCCTGAGCGGCTTGTACCACGCTGTTGTGGTCATTGGCGAAGCGTAATAACAAGTGCTTGTGATGTTGATTGAGCTGTTTTTCAAGCGCTTGCAGGTAACCGGTAGACTGCTGAATATGTTCGGTGGCACAAATCACACCGATGCAGTTCGTCGACTGGCTGCTCAACGATTGCGCAATGGCATTAGGGGTGTAATTCAGAATTTCGGCGGCGCGTAAAACCGCCTGACGACTCTCTTCTTTGACGCCGCGACTGCCGCTTAATACGCGCGAAACCGTGGCTTTGGAAACCTGCGCAAGACGTGCAACATCATTAATATTCGACATAGTCTGTTTCCCACTTCTCAGCCAGAAACGGGCCTTGCGGCCCGAGTGCTGAGATTACGTCCGGTCGTTAAAGCCATTTTCTGCAGCGGTCGTGCGATACCACTCACCGCTTTTCTTGATAGTGCGTTGCTGTGTCTCAAGGTTTAACGAGACAAAACCGTAACGGTTTTTATAGGCGTTACACCAGGACCAGTTATCAATAAACGTCCACATGTGGTAACCGAGGCAATTGCTGCCTTCGCTGATACCTTTATGCAGCCACTTCAGGTGGTCGCGTACAAAATCAATGCGGTAATCATCCTGAATCTGGCCGTTTTCATCGAAACGCTGCTCGTTCTCAACGCCCATGCCGTTCTCTGAAATATAGCAATTTGGGTTGCCATAATTTTCACGCAGATTGGTGAGAATATCGTAGATCCCTTGCTCGTAGATTTCCCAGCCACGGTACGGGTTCATTTTGCGGCCAGGCATTTCGTAGGCTTCGAAGAACCACTCTGGCATAAACGGGCTGTCAGGGTTCACTAGCGAGTCGCGGCATTTGATGCGGCGCGGCTGGTAGTAGTTGATACCCAATAAATCGACCACACCCGCCGCCAGCAGAGCTTTGTCTTCTGGCCGGCAGACTGGCAATTGGCCGTGTTCTTTCAACAGCGCCACCAGTTCTTGCGGATATTCACCACGCAGCGCCGGGTCGAGGAAGCTGCGGTTAAACATCAGGTCAGCAATATTTGCCGCTTTCACATCTGCCGGGTTTTGTGAGCGTGGATAAGATGGCGTGAGGTTGAGGATAATGCCAATCTCGCCGCCGTCGTTACGCTCGTGGTAGGCCTTCACCGCCAGAGAGTGCGCAATCATAGTGTGGTAAGCCACGGTGGCTGCACGTTTGAAATCCACTACATTCGGGTAATGGAAGTCGTACAAATAGCCGCCTTCAACCGGTACTACTGGCTCGTTGAAGGTGAACCAATGCTTTACACGGTCGCCGAACAATTCGAAACACTTGCTGGCAAATTCAGCATAAGCCGTGACAACGTCACGATTCTCCCAGCCGCCTTGCTGCTGCATCACCATTGGCATATCAAAGTGGAACAGGTTGATGAACGGCTTAATGCCTTGCGCCAGTAATTCATCAATAACTTGATTGTAGAAGGTCACCGCTTCCTGATTGACCGTACCGCGGCCTTCCGGAATTAGGCGAGCCCAGGAAATCGAGGTACGGAAAGTGTTGTGATTAAGCGCTTTGAGCAGCGCAATATCTTCTTTCCAGTTCTTGTAGAAGGTGGAAGTCTCTGCCGGGCCTACGCCGTTATGGAAACGGGTCGGTTGCTCTTTAAACCACCGATCCCAGATGGTGGCCGTTTTGCCAAATCCGAGTGTTTCGCCTTCCGTTTGTGGTGCTGAACTGGCGCTGCCCCACCAAAAATTATCAGGAAATTGGTATTTCATTTTTGTTCCTCATTTGACGAGCCTGCCAGACCGGCAGGCTATAAAAAATTAACTTACAGTAATCGGGTTCTCGTTTTCCTGTGCACTGCGCTCTTCGTCCTGTTTTAGCAGGGTGCGCTCGTAAGCCTTCAGGAAGGGGTAATACATCACAGCCGACATGACCATACAAATCAGGCACATGATTACGGGACTTACCGCCCAATTTGCTGCCCACGACGCGCCAATGGGTGCCGGGGTTGTCCACGGTGTTAACGACACAACTTGTGCCACCCAACCTAATTTAGTCGCGATGTAAGCCAGGGTTGCGTTAATCATCGGCACCAAAGTAAACGGCAAGAAGAACAGCGGGTTCATGATGATTGGCGTACCGAACAAAATGGGTTCGTTGATGTTAAAGAAGCTTGGCACCACGCCCATTTTACCGATAGTACGCAGGTGAATGGCGCGGCTACGCAGCAGCAAGAACGCCAGCGGCAATGTTGAACCGACGCCGCCAATCAGCAGGTAGTGATCCCAGAAACCTTGCAGGTAGATATGTGGCAGCACGTTACCGGCGGCGAGTGCGGTCTGGTTCGCCGAAAGGTTGGCCATCCAGAATGGGTTCATAATCCCGGTGACAATCAGTGCACCGTGGATACCGGCAAACCACAGGATCTGGCAGATAAACACCGAAATCAGAATCGCAGGCAATGAGTCAGAGGCCGAAACCAGCGGTGCCAGCAGGTGCATGATCGCTTCCGGAATAATCATTCCGGTGGTCGATTCAATAAATAAGTTCAGCGGATGGAGCGTGGCGACAATCACCACCACCGGAATCAGGATCTCAAACGAACGCGCAACACCGGTTGGGACTTCTTTCGGCAAGCGGATAGTGATGTTGTGGCGTTTGAGGAACGCATACATTTCGCTGGCATAAATGGCCGTCAGCAGAGCGGTAAAGATGCCCTGTCCAGAGAAGTATTGTGTTGAAATCTGCCCGTCTTTATACGGTGCTGCGACCAGTAAAAAAGCCATAAATGCCAGTAAGCCGGTCATAATCGGGTCGAGCTTATAGTGCTTTCCGAGGCTTGCACCAATACCGACCGAAATAAAGAATGTCATGACACCCATGCTGAGGTTAAACGGCAACATCAGCTGTTCGCGGTAGGTGAGAGAAAAACTCAACCACGAGCGGGCAAAACCCCAACTACTGTCAGGTGAGAACGGCGGGAAAATAAATACTAACAAGAAAGAACCGATGATCATAAACGGTAGGGCAGAGATAAAGCCGTCGCGGATGGCGATGACATGGCGCTGAGAGCCCATCGCTCCGGCCATGGGAGTGACTTTTTGCTCAATCACATTGACCATTTTTTGGTAGATGCTCATGGCGGTATCCTTGTTATTGTCGGGGTAAGTGGATTGATTGTGAAACAACAGGGAAACCGGTTTCCATTGAATAAAGAGATAAGTGTTAGCGAGATCAAACTCGTGAGGAAAGGAGAGCTGGAAACGTGAAGAAGTTCACGATTTGTTAAGAAAATGCTAAACCCCGGACTAGCCGGGGTATTAAATCAGTGCGGGACGCGTAAGCCGTGTTCGATGCCGCGGCTAAAGACGATTTGCCACAGCTGAATATCGCGGGCGCGGAAGGCTCCGGCACACGCATTAAGGTAATAACTAAACATCCGTTTGAATCGTTCTGAATAGTTACTGGCAAATTCCGGCCAGGTATTCTGGAAACGCTCGTGCCATGCCATTAACGTTTTATCGTAGTCGGCACCAAAGTTATGCCAGTCTTCCATCACGAAATGGCCTTCATTGGCATCGGCAATCTGGCGCACGGACGGCAGGCAACCGTTCGGGAAAATGTATTTGTCTATCCACGGGTCAACGCAGTTATCGGTTTTATTCGAACCAATAGTGTGCAGCAGGAAAATACCCTCCGGTTTCAGGTTGCGGTCAACCACATTGAAATAGGTGGCATAGTTTTTCGGCCCGACGTGTTCAAACATGCCAACTGAAACAATGCGGTCAAACTGCATTTCTAAATCGCGATAATCTTGCAGCAAGATAGTCACGTCCAGCCCGAGACAACGTTCCTGAGCCATTTTCTGCTGCTCGGCAGAAATGGTCACGCCATGAACCACGACCCCATAATGCCGTGCGGCATATTCCGCAAGCCCACCCCAGCCGCAGCCGATATCCAGCAGCGTCATACCTGGCTCAAGATGCAACTTATCGCAGATCATTTTCAGTTTGGCATTCTGCGCATCGCTAAGGGTAGTGGCTGATTTCCAGTAGCCGCAGGAATATTGCATATGTTCATCGAGCATCCGGCTAAATAAGTCGTTGCCAAGATCATAATGTTCTTTACCGACAATCCAGGCGCGTTTTTTGGATTGCAGATTTAATATTCGGGCTGCAGCAATGCGCAGGGTGTCTTTTAAATGGCGGGGGAGTTGATTCTCAAGTCCGGCACGGATGGTGTTATTGAAAAATATATCCAGCCGTTCGCAGTCCCACCAGCCGTCCATATAGCTTTCACCCAGCCCGAGGGTGCCTTCTTGCAGCACGCGCTTAAAAAAATCGGGATGCTTAACCTGGATATCGAAAGGGCGCGGGCCGTTAATTTCCACGCCAGCCTGCGTGAGCATTTCGCTCACGATTCGATACCACGGGTTATTTCTTATGCTGACTTCTTCTATACACGATGAACTCATAGCTTCTCCATCACCATTGTGAGAGGAACCTTAAAACAGCGTAGACGCTATTTTGGGCATGTGAGAAATGTCACGGAAAATACCGCGAGCCTGATATCCGACGTAGAACAGAGAAAGGGGGGCGAGAGCCCACAAAAAAAGCTTCTAAAACAACAAACGGGAGCACAAAGGCTCCCGTCAAAACGTCATTATTATTGTGCTGACGGTCAAGCCGTAAATAAGTATAGGCTCGCCCAGGCGGTGATTCAATGAAATATTGTTAGCAAGCTAACTACATTGCTGTCACGCAAACGATACATTAATGTGCATCGGATTCAGCAGGTTGCCAGACTTTGACATGACTACGGCGTTGCAGCAAGTAGCCCAACATGGCTAAGACGATGGTCACCAGCATGACGCTGGTGGTGGTCAACAACGGGGTTGCGACCAACCATGACACCATCAAACTTGCCAGGAAGCACAAACCTAATTGCAGCGTATTTTGCAATGCAGCTGCTTTACCGGTGGCCTGTGGGAATGGCAACAAGGCTGAAGCAACGACGATCGGGTAAATCGCACCATTAGCAATCGCCATCACGCAGAATGGAATCAATAGCAGCGTGAGGCTGGCATGGCCGCTGACCGCCACACCCCAGGTACCGAAAATGCTCAGGGTGTAGAGCGCAAGTAACCATGGCAACATTTGCTTGCCTTGCCATTTTTGCAGCGCGCTACGGCAGCCGTAGCCGCCAATCAAGAAGGCGATGGTTTGCGGCACATAACTCAGGCCAATAACCGCCGGGCTATAACCCATATCGTTAAGAATGAATGGCGAACCGGTCAGCCAGGCAAAGAAGCTGGCGGAGCAGGCGGCATAAATCAATACGTTCCCGCTGTACACGCGTGAGCGCAGCAAAGAGGTAAAGCTGACTTTATTATCTTCGGTTTGCGGATGGTGCTGAGTGCGGGGTTTCAGACGTAAAGTCGGGATCATCAGCACCAGCGTGATGGCAAACAGAGTGGCGAAAATCGCCTGCCAGTCAAAGTGAGTCAAAATCCAGCTACCGAGCAGCGGTGCCAACGCCGGAGACAAGCCAACCAGTGGCATAATGGTGGCGAAAATACGGTTAGCGCGATTCGCCGGATAGTAATCGGTCACCAAAGCTTGCCAACTGACGGCCGCAGAACAGACGCCAACCGCCTGAACAAAACGCAGTACCAGTAGCGCGGTGGCGCTTTCAACCCACAGCATGCCAATACAACCGATGGCGAACAGGCTCAAACCCGCCAGTAATACCGGTTTACGACCGAAGTGGTCTGACAATGGACCCCACATCAACTGGGCAAACGCAAAGCCGGCAAGGAACAGACTCAGGCTGGCACTGACGGCAGAGGCGTCGGTCTGTAAATCTTGCTGAATGGCAGCGAAAGCAGGCAGATACATGTCTGTGGCGAGGAACCCCAGCACACTTAATCCGGCCAGCCAGATAAGAAATCCTTTTGATGGTTGCATAATTTTCTCTTGTTTTATCTTGCAGGTTAATCGCCGCGAGAGTGTACGGAGTGCAATTACGCTTGTGAAACGCTAATATTTGTAGGTTGCGTTCAAAAAATTTGTGAGCAAAGAAATGTGGTCAGAATACTCGCTGGAAGTCATCGATGCGGTAGCGCGCAATGGCAGCTTCAGCGGTGCAGCACAAGAGTTGCACCGCGTTCCGTCTGCCATTAGTTATACGGTGCGGCAACTCGAAGATTGGTTAGCCGTTCCGCTATTCGAACGTCGTCATCGGGATGTTGAATTAACCCCTGCTGGCGTCTTTTTTCTCAAAGAAGGCCGCTCTGTTATCAAAAAAATGATGACGACACGGCAACAGTGCCAACAGATCGCCAATGGATGGCGCGGTCACCTGGCGATTGCAGTTGATAACATTGTAAAACCGGAGCGAACGCGGCAACTGGTGCTGGATTTCTATCGCCATTTTCCTGATATCGAATTACGTATCTTTCAGGAAGTGTTCAACGGCGTGTGGGATGCGCTGGCGGATGGACGCGTAGAAGTGGCGATTGGCGCGACTCAGGCGATTCCGGTTGGGGGGCGTTATGCCTTCCGTGATATGGGAACGTTGAGCTGGCGTTGCGTGGTGGCTTCCTCGCACCCACTGGCACAGTGCGACGGGACGTTAAGCGATGATGACCTGCGTGCCTGGCCATCGCTAGTTCTGGAAGATACTTCGCGTTCATTACCAAAACGAATTACCTGGCTGTTAGATAACCAGCGCCGCGTGGTAGTGCCTGATTGGGCGTCCGGTTCGGATTGCTTGAGCGCGGGGTTGTGTATCGGCATGGTGCCGTTACATATTGCCAAACCGTGGGTTGCTTCAGGGAAATGGCGCGAATTAACGCTGGATAATCCATTCCCTGACGCGGCATGTTGCCTGACATGGCAGCAAAACGATGCATCGCCAGCGTTGGCCTGGCTGTTGGATTACTTAGGCGATAGTGACACGATGAATCAGGAGTGGTTACAGGAGCCGCTGTAAGTCTGCTGGATGTCGCTTGCGCGACATCCGACACACACTTAGCGGCGATAATCGCGAAACGGGCCATCAGCCACAGAGCGGCGTTCAATCAGACGCGGGTGAACCTCAATCGACTGCGACTCTTCGCGTTTGTTGACGATTCTATCCAGCAGCATATTAAACGCCGTTTCCCCTAGCGAATCTTTCGGCTGGTGGATGGTGGTCAATGCTGGTGAGAAGTAACGCGCGTTGCGTACGTTGTCGTAACCGATAACGGAAATATCCTGCGGCACGCGCAGCCCCATTTCATCAGCAGCGCAAATAGCACCCATCGCCATAATGTCGCCGCCACAGAATACCGCTGTTGGGCGATGAGACTGGCCGATGATCTGCTGCATGGCGCGGTAACCTGATTCAGGTTCAAAGTCACCCTGAACAATCCAGTTTTCCGGAATGGAAATTCCCGCTTCTTCCAGTGCTTTCATAAAGCCTGCATGGCGGCCGCCACCGGTGTTACGTTCCATTTGCCCGGGAATGGCGCCAATTTCGCGGTGGCCGCGTTCAATCAAATAACGTCCAGCAAGATAACCGCCGTGGAAAGCGTTATCGACCACGGAGTCGGTGAAATCGGCACGAGCCTCGCCCCAGTCCATCACCACCATAGGGATGTGACGGTACTCTTCAAGCATGGTGAGCAATGATTCAGGATATTCAGAGCACATCACTAACAGGCCATCGACACGCTTTTGTGCCATCATCGATAAGTAAGCGCGCTGCTTTTCAAAGTTGTTGTGCGCGTTGCCCAAAATCAGGGTGTAGCCTTTTTCAAAGCAGCTATTTTCCACCGCTTCGATTATCTCGGCGAAATAGGGTGCTTCACTGGAAGTGGCAAGCAGACCAATCGTTTTGGTGTGATTAACTTTCAGGCTTCGTGCTACGGCGCTTGGCGAGTAGTGCAATTCTTTAATTGCTGCCCACACCGCATTGCGCGTTTCTTCCGCCACAAAACGGGTTTTGTTAATCACATGTGATACGGTTGTAGTGGAAACGTTTGCGCGCTTCGCCACGTCCTTGATTGTCGCCATTAAAATTCACTCCGGGCTATATCGTAAACCCTTGATTGCTATTATGTTAAACGTTTGCGTACGCTGACTCCACAGGCAACATGATGGTTGCAGGTATGCCGGGATTGCGACATAAAACGGGAGGAGGGCATTGAATTGACGATACGCAACAAATTAGCGAGGGATTTTGGCCTATCCAGGCGAAAAGTGGAAGAGGGAAAATTGATATCAGATTAAAACCTGGAGGATTTTTATCTCTGGTTGTGGGAAAATCACCCTGACACATCGATTGTATGGATATAAAAGGAGTTTAATGATGAGCACCGATTTGAAATTTTCAATCACGACGACGGTAATTGTTTTGGCTTTGATTGTTTTCGGCGCACTAACTGCCGTACTGCACTGATTTTTACGCTTTGATCAAGATGGGCCGCAAATCGCGGCCCATTTACTTTTGCATTAAGCTGCTAAATTCTTCGCAACAAACGCCCAGTTCACCAGCGCCCAGAAATGCTCAAGGTAGCCAGCACGAGCATTGCGGTAGTCGATGTAGTACGCATGTTCCCACACATCCACAGTCAACAGCGGTTTAGCTGCAGTCGTCAGTGGGGTGCCAGCGTTAGAGGTAGAAACAATCGCTAATGCGCCATCTTCCTGTTTAACCAGCCATGTCCAGCCAGCACCGAAGTTCTTGATAGCAGCATCAGTAAATTGCTGCTTGAACTCAGCGAAGCTACCAAAAGATTTATTGATGGCTTCCAGCAGTTCGCCAGTTGGCTCGCCGCCAGCATTTGGTGCCAGGCAGTTCCAGTAGAAAGTGTGGTTCCAGACCTGAGCGGCGTTGTTAAATACGCCACCTTCGGAAGTACGAACGATCTCTTCGAGGGTTTTACCCTCAAACGCGCTGCCTTTAACCAGATTATTCAGGTTAGTGACATAGGTTTGATGGTGTTTACCGTAATGGTATTCCAGGGTTTCGGCGGAGATATGCGGTGCTAAAGCATCTTTTGCATACGGTAGTGCAGGTAGTTCGAACGACATTGCTAACTCCTTATTATTGTTTACATCTAGACAACACTTTTAGTGCGGGTTTAGGGTAACAAATTGAAAGGGTAAGCAAAAGAGGAACACGCCTGCCCAATGAAGGGCAGGCGCAGATTTTCGACGAATTTTTAACGAATGGTTTTGGAGGTCATGACACGTTTAGCGCCAACATAGTGGCGTTGCCAGTAATCTTCGCTCAAGGAAGTGATTTGGATATCCCTGCCAGAACGTGGAGACTGAATGAACTTACCGTTGCCTACATACACGCCTACGTGATCCGCAGTACCGCGACCTTGTGTACGGAAGAATACCAGGTCACCTGTTTCCAGCTCACCACGATCCACCGAAGAGGCATCACGCAGGTGATACATTTCGTTGGCAGTGCGTGGAATACGGAACTTCACCAAATCTTTATAGGCGTAATAAACCAGACCGCTGCAATCGAAACCGGTACGCGGTGAAGTCCCACCCCAGCGATACGGTTTGCCAATCTGGCCCATCAATTTGTTCATCGCCGTTTTCTGTGCTTTTTGCACCCGGACTTTATGCGCAGCGGCAATCGTCGTTGGTTGCTCTGCTTTGACTTTCACGCAATGCGTTTTATAACCTTTACGAGGTTTACTGCATTTTTCGGTGAGAGCAACAGGCTGGACTTTCGCGAGCTGAGAGGATTTTTTGCGGTCTTTACTGGCAAGATTTTTTGTTTTAGCACTGCTGGAGTTTTTAGCGGTTTTGCTCGTTGAGGCAGTGGTTTCTTTTTTCTTGCTGGTTGTTTTGGAGGTGGTGTTGGTTTTCTTGCTGGCGGTAGTGGTTTTATCTTTACTCTTACTGCTCTTTTCTGTGCTCTTGGTTGTGCTTTTCACAACGTGCGCTTTATGCGCCGCCACGGGACGAGCGTGCTCAGACGCCTGCGTCAATGGTGTATACGGCAAGGTAAATAGCAGAGCACAGAGCGTGATAGAAATTTTTGTTATCCGCGCCACTCGACAATCCCCTGGTTAAAATGAATGCATGATAATTACCATCATGCCCGTGTATGATTTTGCGAAACCCGCCGATTCTAATCTATTAAGTGAGATAAAGTTAACAACCTTTTACCTATCGTCGTGCTGTTTCGTAACCAGTCGCAAAAAAAATCATCAAACTTAAGGTCATAAGGTGATTTATTGATCAGGGATAGGGTTAATTCCTGATTTGCAGCTACCGGAAAAGTGTTATTCTTGAGACATGTTATCCCTCCATCGCGTAGTACACAGAAACCCTGCAAAAATTGGTGTTTTCTGGAGAGGGTATCGATCGCTACAATGGCAGGCTACTGCCGAGACCAGGTTTGAGGAAGCAAGCAATGAGCACTATTGAAAAAATCCAACAACAGATTACTGAAAACCCAATCCTTCTTTATATGAAAGGTTCCCCGAAACTGCCTAGCTGTGGTTTCTCAGCCCAGGCTGTGCAGGCGCTGTCTGCCTGTGGTGAACGTTTCGCCTACGTTGATATTTTGCAGAACCCGGACATCCGTGCTGAGTTGCCAAAATATGCCAACTGGCCGACTTTCCCGCAATTGTGGGTTGATGGCGAGCTGGTTGGCGGTTGCGACATCATCATTGAGATGTATCAACGTGGTGAATTGCAGGCGCTGATTAAAGAATCTGCTGCTAAGCATAAATCTGAAGAGCCAGACGCAGAGTAATTTGCTATTAGTTATTAAAAAGCGACCGTTAAGGTCGCTTTTTTTATGCTCACGATTCGGGGTCTGCAGGGAGTGGCAGCGGCCAGCCACCTAAACGCTTCCAGCGATTCACTATCTCGCAAAATAGCTGCGCGGTTTGCTCGGTATCATAAAGTGCAGAGTGCGCCTGGCTGCTATCAAACGGCATACCAGCAGCAATACACGCTTTCGCCAGCACCGTTTGGCCTAATGCCAGTCCGCTCAGTGCGGCGGTATCAAAGGTGACAAACGGATGAAAAGGGTTACGTTTTAATGACGCGCGTTCTGCCGCGGCCATCATAAAGCTGTGATCAAAGGTGGCATTGTGCGCCACCATAATTGCACGGTTACACCCACTGTCTTTGATGCCTTTGCGCACCATCTTAAAAATCGCATGTAGCGCGTCATATTCACTGACGGCACCACGCAACGGGTTGTGCGGGTCAATACCATTGAAGGCCAGCGCTTCAGGCTGAAGGATAGCGCCTTCGAAAGGTTCGACATGGAAATGCAGGGTTTCATCAGGCATTAACCAGCCGTCCTGATCCATCTTCAAGGTGATGGCAGCGACTTCCAGTAAAGCATCGGTTTTCGCGTTAAACCCAGCGGTTTCAACGTCAATGACTACCGGATAAAAACCACGAAAGCGGTCACACAGGCCTTGCAGTTGCGTGTTGTCAGACATCAGGATCTCTTAATACGGGGAAAAAGCAGCGCGCATTATGGCAAATTTTAAGAAGGGAAGCTAACGGGCAGGTATACCGCCCGTTAGTTGAGTATTAGTTACCCAGGCCTTTACCCGCATCTTTGCTCTCGATGAGCTCAATTTTGTAGCCGTCTGGATCTTCAACGAAAGCAATAACGGTGGAGCCGCCTTTTACCGGGCCAGCTTCACGGGTTACATTGCCACCGTTGTTGCGAATACGCTCGCAAGCTTCGGTGGCGTTATCAACGCTCAATGCGATATGGCCGTAGGCGTTGCCCAGATCGTAGCTCTCGGTACCCCAGTTATAAGTCAGTTCGATAACGGCTTCTTCGGTTTCCGGGCCGTAGCCAACAAACGCCAAAGAGTATTTATATTCTGGGTTTTCACTGGTACGCAGCAGGGTCATCCCTAGTACGTTGGTGTAAAAATTGATAGAGCGTTGCAGATCGCCAACGCGCAGCATGGTATGAAGTAAGCGCATAAATTCCTCTTTTCCCCTTCATTCTTCAAGTTGTGACGGTGTTGGCTGCACTCACTCACCCCAGTCATTTACTCAAGTAAGCTCCCGGGGATTCCTGAGCTTGCCGCCTGGCCACAACTAGAATTATTTGGGTAAAATTAAAGGGTTAATTTCTAAATGTGAGGGTAAGTATAGCGGCGAATTCACGCCGCTATCAATCGACAGGTCTTATAAAGTTGGGTAATCGGTATAACCTTCAGCACCGCCGCCATAGAAGGTTTCAGGACGTTGGGCGTTGAGTTCGGCATTGTGATGCAGGCGTTCGACCAAATCCGGATTGGCGATGTAATCGCGGCCAAAAGCGACAGCGTCGATTAAACCTTTCTCGATTAACGACTCCGCTTTCTCTGGGGTATAAGCGCCCGCGCCGATGATCACGCCGTTGAAACGTTCACGCACTTTCAGGCGGAACTCTTCGCTATACGGTTTGCCGCCAGCCCAGTCAGGCTCTGACATATGCAGATAAGCGATGCCGCGCTTGTTCAATTCTTCAATCAGATACAACGCATCGGCTTCTTCATCCGGGCCGTTATCCACGTTCTGGAATGAACCGATTGGCGAGACGCGGATACCAATTCGGTCGGCACTCCATTCTTTGCTCACGGCATCGACCACTTCCAGTACCAGACGCGCACGGTTTTCGCGGCTACCGCCATATTCGTCCGTACGATGGTTGGAGGTCGGTGACAGGAACTGGTGCAGCAAATAACCGTGCGCGGAGTGCAGTTCGACCATGTCAAAACCAGCATCACGGGCGTTACCTACCGCCTGACGGAAATCATTGACGATGCCCGGGATTTCATTCAGCTCAAGCGCGCGTGGCAAAGAGGTGTCGACGCGAATCGCGTGGCCATTTTCATCACGCAGTGAGGTGCGCGTACCCGCAGAAATTGCCGATGGCGCGACAGGCGCTTGCTGGCCTGGCTGAATGCTGGAGTGAGAGATACGGCCGGTGTGCCAGAGTTGTACCGCAATGCGACCTTTTGCCGCATGAACACCGGCAGTGATTTTCTTCCACGCAGCGATTTGCTCATCGCTGTGCAGACCGGGTGCGCCTTCATAACCTTTAGCTTGCGCAGAAATTTGCGTGGCTTCACTGATGATAAGGCCGGAGCTTGCGCGCTGGCGATAATATTCGCCCATCAATGGGGTTGGGATATCGCCAGGCACAATGCTGCGAAGACGAGTTAATGGCGCCATAAAAATGCGGTTTGGTGTGGTAATGGCACCGACTTTCAGTGGGGTAAATAATTTATCTGCTGACATGGGTTATCCTTTGAATAGACCGGTCGTCTAGTAATTGAGTAAATAAAAAAGCCTGTCAGGAGACAGGCTCCGCTAATAATTGGCTAACGTGGGCGAGGGCGCATTCCAGCGGTATCGCGCTACGTGAAATTTTCGCTTGTAAGCTGGCTCCGAGCCACAGGGCATAAATCACTTGTGCCTGGCTTAACGCCGAGTCGGTTAATTTAAGGCTTGATTCGGCATGCCCCTTCTCCAGTGCATCTGCAATCTGGGAAACGATTTGCGCCGAACCTTTATTTAAGGCTGTGCGCATATCTTCTGAAAGGTCACACACTTCAGCCGAAAGTTTAACCGTCAAACAACTGATCAGGCTGCCATGTTGCGAAAACCAGGTGACAGTTTCCTGATACCAGGCGATTAATTTCTCCCGGTAATTCCCGCTGTCTTGCGAAAAATGCTGCTGCAATCGCAGGTTATAAGCGGTGTAATACCTCTCCAGCATCGCCACGCCAAACGCCTCTTTTGAGCGAAAGTAGTGATAGAAGGAACCTTTCGGTACTTCGGCGGTGCTTAACAGTTCGCTTAATCCCATGCCAGTAAACCCACGTTGCAGACAAAGCTGCTCGCCGGTAGCAAGAAGATGTTCACGAGTGTCATGTGCGGGATGTCTGTTCATGGAAAGAACTGTAATAGACCAGTCGGTCTAATGCAAGTGTCAGGTGGCAGAATTTTTACGATATTTTTGTGGTTACGGAACAGCGAGGCGTAGTCTTTATAAAATACGGAAGCCACCAGAATAATGATTAGCAGACCCGCCAGTACGCCAACGGTGCGCGATAGCAGGGTGTACCACCAACGCGAAGGTTTGATTTTAATCGTGGCCAAAAACACTGCGCATACAATACCGGTGAGCCCAGTCCACATCAGTAATTGCGGTGTAACCAAAGTCACGACGTTGGTCATCATGTTTTTGTCGATAACTGCGCCACAGGTGAACATAAAATAGTTACAGGCCGCGCAGCCAGGCACCAAAATCACCAGTAATGGTTTACGCAACCACGGCAGGTTAATCAGGCTAAAGATTATCAACCAGGCGCTAAATAAAACCACTGGCACCGAAATGGCGAAAATCCAGCTGTGGAACGAATTTGGTTCAATAATTTCCCAGCTGCGTTTGATCAACAAGAAATTGATTATGGTGAAGAAGAACGCGCAGTAGAGATTAAACTTTGAATCGTTACACTGTAACTTTTTCAGGGTTTCCATGACAGCCATAAGTGCTCATAAGTAATGGGCACAGACTAAAGAATGAAGATTAGGTGAACCTTAATTTAAGCAAAACGGTCATCGTCCGCTATTCGGGATACGTGTTGAGAATATTCACCGCCGCGCTTGCAACATTTTGGATGAAGGGCTTCAATTGAAATAACACAAGATTACGGGGGTGAGGGTGTCTGAACAGCTAGAGTTTTTCCCGATACAAAGCCCATGTCGCGGGATCTGCCAGTCGGATGAGCGCGGCTTTTGCCGTGGTTGTATGCGTAGCCGCGATGAGCGTTTTCAGTGGCAGCAAATGAGCGATGGGCAAAAGCAGGAAGTACTGCGCTTATGCCGCCAGAGATTGATACGCAAATTACGCGCAAGCAAGTCCACTCCCCCCGAAGAACCGCAGCAACCCTCACTTTTTTAATTCGCTGATCTCGCTATACTCACTCGCAGAATTCGTTTCTTACTGAGGATAGGCTTTATGGTACAGCGCATTACGATTTCCCCGCAGGGACCTGAGTTTTCTCGGCTTGTTATGGGCTATTGGCGTTTGATGGAATGGAACATGTCCGCTCGCCAGCTGGCCAGTTTTATCGAAGAACATGTCGACCTGGGAATCACTACAGCCGATCACGCCGATATTTACGGTGGTTATCAGTGCGAAGCTGCCTTTGGCGATGCGATGCGTCTGGTGCCACACCTACGGCAGAAAATGGAAATTGTCACCAAGTGCGGGATTGCCACCACCGCAAATCCAGGCCATGCACTGGGGCATTACATTACTGACAAATCACACATCATCAGCAGTGCCGACTCTTCACTGCAAAAACTGGCTACCGACTACCTCGATTTGCTGTTAATTCACCGCCCGGATCCGCTTATGGATGCTGACGAAGTGGCTGAGGCGTTTACCTCGCTGCATCAGAGCGGCAAAGTGCGCCATTTTGGTGTCTCTAACTTCACTCCTGCGCAATTTAGTCTGCTGCAATCACGTCTGCCGTTTACGCTGGCGACGAACCAGGTAGAGATTTCCCCAGTGCATCAGCCAACGATTCTTGATGGCACGCTGGATCAATGCCAGCAACTGCGCATTCATCCTATGGCGTGGTCCTGCCTGGGCGGCGGGAGCTTGTTTAATGATGAAGCTTTCCAACCGTTGCGTGATGAGCTGCGTGCTGTGGGAGATGAACTGGGGGCGGAAACTATCGAACAAGTGGTTTATGCCTGGGTGATGCGTTTACCCGCGAAGCCGTTGCCAATTATCGGCTCCGGTAAGATTGAGCGCGTACGTTCAGCGATTCACTCTTTAAGCCTCGATATGAACCGCCAACAGTGGTTCCGCATTCGTAAAGCTGCGCTGGGTTACGACGTGCCATAACCACAAAAATAGCGATCTCCCGGAGCATTCGACTGGTATGGCCTATGCTTAACAGGCTGAAAGTCAATCTGGGAGATATTATGAAGCGAATTAGTCTGGCTTTTCTTACGCTTTTTAGCTGTGCTGCTGTTCAGGCTGCCAGCACTGAAGTTCAAATGAATCTCGTCACGTCAAAGGGAATTGACCATTCTCTTGGTACGGTGAAAATAACCGAAACCGATAAAGGGCTGGTTTTCGCGCCCGACCTTCGAACTCTTCCTCCTGGTGAACATGGTTTTCACGTTCACGCCAATGGCAGTTGTGACCCCGGAATGAAAAACGGTAAGCCTTCGGCTGCTGAGGCCGCTGGTGGTCACCTTGATCCTGACAAAACCGGTAAGCATATGGGGCCGATGGGGGTTGGACACTTGGGTGATTTACCGGTGTTGGTGGTCGATAATGATGGCAGCGCAACTGAACCAGTCACGGCACCGCGCATGAAAACCCTTGATGAAGTCAAAGGTAAGGCGCTGATGGTTCATGTTGACGGCGATAATATGTCCGATCAACCTAAACCGCTGGGTGGTGGTGGTGCGCGTTACGCCTGCGGTGTAATTCAATAAACTCAGTGGCTGCCTGCCAGCGTTCCGGCAGGTGGCGCTTGTTCTAGCTGTGAAAGAGAGCAGTAAAGCCGCCAGATGATCCCCGCCAGTTCGCGCGCTGCCGGATTATGATGATGCGAGAGTGTTTCCGACATCCGCTGCAATTCCTGCAACGAGGTGGCTAAAGAACGTTGTTGAACCCCACGCTCACTCATCACGTCACGCAAAGTATGAATGCACACATCACGTACCTGAGAAAGCGGGTCCGAGCGAGTTTCCCATCCGCGTAATTGCCAGACAACATGCGAACAATTTAGCAACACCACACCCCAACGCAGTAGCCAGCGGCGTGCCACTTCATCTTTACTGCTACTGAGCTGGCTGATGTGGTGATAAACCAATGACTCAAACTGATTCTCAGAATGTTGCGGTTTACGGCTAAGTTGGTCGACGAAGCCACGGCGCAATGCACGAATATGGCGGCGGCCTTTGCGTGTATCAGAACCGGGGCGCAGCACCGAAAACGCAACCCACGACAGCCCCACGCCAATCACTTTTGCCAGGTTGTCATTCAGAAAATCAGCGAAGTCATAGACTGGCGGATTGGTGACGGCAATAAACGACCCCATGAAAACTATCAGTTGTCCCCACAGTCCAGCTAGCTTGGGTTGCTGTAGCTTCAGTAACTGCATGGTTGCCAACAGCGGCAGTAAGAAAACAAGGAATTGCCACAGATCGGTGATTTGCACCATCAGGCCAAATTTGACCAGGAAGCTGAACACCGAAAGCCACAATAAGGTGCGCATTAGCAGAGTCAGCGAATTCAACGGCGATGGTACTGACGAGTAGAGCACACAACTAATGGCCGCCAGTGATAACGCACCACTCCCGGCGTCCCATTGGGTGCTGATACACCAGGCACCGGTAACGGTGATTACACAAAACGTGCGCAAAGCACTCCAGACCGCTTCGGTATTGTCGGTATGACGAGCCAGTGGCGGTGTTTTTGGCGGGCTTAATTCAGCGACCGGCGTGGCATTTTCCAGCTCGCGTAACCAGCGGCTGCTGTTGAGATAGAGCCAGCAAAAGTAGCGCAGGCGATGCCAGAAAGCCTGATGCCGGTAATCATCTTCAGTACTGGGGGCGATCTGCGCAAGCAGTTGTGCAATGGTGTACTTATGAACTTCTTCCCGCGCCAACTCTTTGATTAAAGCTTCGAGAACTGGCCACAAATTTTCAGGTGGGTTTGGCCAGTTCATCAACATCCGGCGCAGGCTGGAGATCACACTGGTCAGGCGCAATTGCTGATGAATGAGGTAGTTAAGCAAATTGTTCTGGCGGCGGAAACGATAATGACTCCAGAATGCCTGAATCCTGAGTAAATTCATGGTCAAAATTTGCCCAATTACACCTTCATGCGCGGTGCGGATGGCATCGGTGGTTTCTGGTTTCCACAGCATAGATGCGTGTTCTAACAGCCGGGCGTGCATATTCCGCAGAGCTGTCAGCAGGGTGGTGCCATCCGATGTGCTGGGTAGCACCATCATCATAAATGCCCCACTCAAAATCCCGACGATCACTTCGCAAACACGCGCTTGAGTGATATCCCAAAGTTGCGTGGTATCGACGGTATTCACCATAGGGAAAGCGATGATTGCGGCGGTGTAACCTGCCAGCATAAACGCATAGGCAACGTTATTCTGGAAATGACTCGAACTCCACGTACACAGCGCCAGCCAGGACGCCATTGCGAAGGTAAACAGCCAGGGGTCGTTCAGCGTATTCCCCGCGATGATTAGCGAAGCCGTCGCACCAATCAGGCTACCTGCAACACGCCCCAAACTTTTACTGACTACACCGCCTACGGTGGGAAAACTGACCACCGCCGCTGAAGTCATCGCCCAGTACGGTTCGTCCAGATCGAGATAATAGGCAATAGTTAATGCGAGACACATCGCAATAGCGTTACGCAGCGCATAACGCCATTGCCCGGCATTCGCCTTTCCCCACGGGGTGTTTTGCCATTGCAGGGCGGAGAGTTTCATCAGCCGATTAATGCTTTATGGTAACTGTGCAGGTGGTGCCGGAAACCAGCGTAACGCCTTCGGGAATTCTATCTAATTTGATGCGCACCGGAACGCGCTGGGCGAGGCGCACCCACGGCACATTGGGTTTGATATCTGGAACTAAATTGCTGTCGCTTTCCACGCTTTGATCGTAGATAGCGCGGCCGATACTTTGCACTTTGCCGCTTAGCGGGACATGGCCGCTGTACAGCACAATCTGCGTAGTGTCACCGGGTTGGATATGGCGCAGCTTGGTTTCTTCAAAGTAACCGACCACGTAAAAAGAGTGGCTGTCGATAAGCGCAAAGACCGGTTGACCCACAGTGGCATAGTTACCGGTACGGGTCGAGAGATTGGTGACCCAACCATCAACTGGCGCGCTGACGGTTGTTTGAGTCAGTTGCCATTTCGCGTGCTCAAGTGTGGCTTCGGCAGCTTTAACTGCGGCTTGTTCGGCTTTGACATTGATATTCGCCGTATCCATATCTTCAGCAGAAATATAATTACGCGGTAAATTTCTGCGGCGCAGTGCTTCGTTGCTGGCTTTCGCCAGTTCAGACTGCGTTTGGGCTAGCTGCGCTTGTGCATTGAGTTGGGCAATGTGATAAGGCGTGGGGTCAATAGTGAACAGCACGGTGCCCGCTTTAACGAACTGGTTATCTTCGACATTCAACTGAGTAATGGTTCCCGACACCTGAGGAGTGATGCTGACTTGTTCGGCACGCACTTTCCCATCTCGCGTCCACGGGGATTGCATGTAATAATTCCACAACATCCAGCCAACAATAATGGCGACAGCGAAAATCAGCAGCGTGGAGAAGTACTTTATTGTTTTCATGTTATTGCTTACCACATCACTAAAATGACAAGTCCTGCGCTAACGGACAGCGAGAATAATGACAAATCCATTAATGTCGGATGCCAGATATCGCCTGAATACATCCAGTCACGCAGCAAATGATGCAGAATGAGCCAGATAAAAAAGCCAAGGATAACGGCTTTGAAAAGAGGGGGAAAGTAGATGGAAGCCCCGACAACCAAGTCCTGAAGAGGTAAGCCTGATGTTATAAAACTGAATATCACGTCAGATAATCCTTTAAATTACTGGGGATGACTGCCGTTTCCCCTGACTTAGTTGTAAACTAAAAGTATAGCTGGTTGCTTAACATCAGCAAAAGTAAGGAATTTAATTTTTCAATGAATGCCTGCACAATAGTTTAAAATCAGTATAATAAGTTAGCAAGCTAATTATAAGGAGATGAAATTGGAATCGCCACTAGGATCAGATCTGGCAAGGTTAGTGCGCATTTGGCGTGCTCTGATTGACCATCGTCTAAAACCTCTGGAGTTGACACAGACGCATTGGGTTACGCTGCACAATATTCATCAGTTGCCGCCCGAGCAGTCACAGATTCAGTTGGCGAAAGCGATTGGTATCGAACAACCCTCATTGGTAAGAACGCTCGACCAGCTTGAAGAGAAAGGGCTTATTTCACGTCAAACCTGCGCGAATGACCGCAGGGCAAAACGTATTAAGCTTACTGAACGCGCTGAGCCAATCATCAATGAGATGGAAACGGTGATTAAAAAAACGCGCAATGAGATTTTGTTGGGGATCAGTTCCGACGAGCAAGCGCTACTTCTTGATCTGATTAATCGACTGGAACAAAACATCGTTCATCTTCAGACTAAAGAGTAATTTCTCTCAGTAAGCCTCATCTTTCGGTGAGGCTTACTCTTTAGCAAACTTCGCGCTACAAACTTTGTTCCACCGCAATAAAGTAGGGCGACCTGCAAGCAAGCCACCTCTTCATTATTAATTTGGTGATACAGTCGTTTGGCTGCCGTTGCTGGCGATTCTTACACGTTGACCAGCAGCAAACTGGGTCTTACCTTGTTTTTGCACGACCAGAATAGTATTGCCATCATCTTTACGGATTTCCAGCTCAACACCATCAGTTTTGTTGATGGCGCTCTGGACGCTCTGACCCGCTACGCCACCTGCCACAGCACCTGCAGCTGTAGCCAGTGAACGGCCCGAACCGCCGCCGACAGTATTACCCAGGAAACCACCCAGAACTGCACCACCAATCGCGCCCATCACATTTGAATCATTGCCAGCCTGGATTTGTACCGGGCGAGTGGAGACCAATGTGCCGTAAGTTACGCTTTGAACTTGCTTAGCATCTGAGGCGCTATACACATCGCCTGAAAGCGTACTGGTGTTAGCGCAACCAGCCAAAGTTAAACCTACTAACGAGACCGCCAGTATACGTGAAATCATTTGTGACTCTCCTGATCATCTTAAAACGCCCAACCGAGCATCCATCGGGCCTAATTATATGGTATTTAGGTGCCGAATTTAATATTAGTTCAGCCACATGGTCGCATTGATTCTAGATAAGTGAGTTTTAACCGGGCTTAAACCATTTGCCATTGTTGAGGTATAACAGCGCTTTCAATATCATTTTGTGACGCAACGTGGTTAAAAACTATTAATCAATCACTGTGTTGAATGTTAGTTTATGGGGCACTTAATCCCACAATTTGGCGAGTTTTCAGGAGTAACAGATGAAATCAGGGCGTTATATCGGCGTGATGTCAGGCACCAGCCTGGACGGTATTGATGTCGTTCTTGCTGCGATTGATGAACATCTTGTTGCTCAGCAAGCGAGTTACAGCCATCCCATTCCTTTGGATATTAAAAATGCCATTCTGGCAATCTGCCAGGGCCAGCAATTAACTCTTTCTCAACTCGGTCAGCTCGATAATCGACTGGGTAAATTGTTCGCTGAGGCAGTACAAACTCTGATGACCGAACAAGGCCTGACGTATACGGATATCACCGCTATTGGCTGCCATGGGCAAACTGTATGGCATGAGCCACAAGGTGAAGCGGCGCACACTATGCAAATTGGCGATAACAACCAAATTGTTGCCCGTACCGGAGTCACCGTTGTCGGTGATTTCCGCCGCCGTGATATGGCTCTGGGTGGGCAGGGCGCTCCACTAGTCCCTGCCTTCCATCAGGCTTTACTTGGCCATCCCACTGAACATCGCATGGTGCTCAATATTGGTGGTATCGCTAATCTCTCTTTGTTGATTCCTGAACAACCAGTGCGCGGTTTCGATACCGGGCCGGGAAATATGCTGATTGATGCCTGGATCTGGCGTCAGCGCGGGAAAGCCTATGATAAAGATGCGCAATGGGCGATCAGCGGCAAGGTGATTATCCCCTTACTGCAGCAAATGTTGAGTGATCCTTACTTTGCGATGCCAGCACCAAAAAGTACCGGGCGCGAGTATTTCAATTATGGATGGCTTGAGCGGCAACTCGCGGCATTCCCTGGGCTTGCCGGAGAAGATGTCCAGGCAACGCTGACCGAACTGACTGCGGTAACGATTTCAGAACAAGTATTGTTGAGCGGTGGTTGTGAGCGCTTGATGGTGTGCGGTGGGGGAAGTCGCAATCCTTTATTGATGGCTCGTTTGGCAGGGCTTCTGCCAGGAATCGAAGTCACGACAACTGACGAAGCAGGAATCAGTGGCGATGACATGGAAGCGCTGGCTTTCGCCTGGCTTGCCTATCGAACGTTATCTGGATTACCGGGCAATTTACCTTCGGTAACGGGAGCATCGGCTGCTAGCGTGATAGGGGCAATTTTTCCTGCCAACCCACTGTACAATATTCCCTGAAAAATCAGAGTTAACTGAAATTAACTTAAGCACTAAATCTCTAAACTGAAGTGAATGGGGGAAGTTATGCTCCCCCTTTATAAGAAATAATAAGAACTTCAGGATATGCAGATGAAAAAACTACTTATTGCCACCATCCCCTTCATGCTTGCCGGATGTAGCTACTACAACACTTTTGTTGAGCGTATGCAGACCGATACTTTGCAGTATCAGTGCGATGATAAACCCCTCACCGTTAAATTGAATAACCAGAAAAGCATGGTGAATTTCGTTTACGACAATGAATACTTGTCCCTGACTCAGGGATTATCGGCATCGGGTGTTCGTTATACTGATGGGGTTTACGTGTTCTGGTCGAAAGGCGATACCGCCACGGTTTATCGGAAAGACACTGTTGTGTTAGATAATTGCCAATTACAAAATCCCAAGCGTTGAGATTTCTAAGGGTGGAGCGCACAATAGCTCCACCTTACGATAGCCTGACGTAACGCCATGTCTGATAACGACTCTTTGCAACAAATTGCGCATCTGCGCCGCGAATACACAAAAGGTGGTTTGCGCCGCAATGATCTTACTGAACAACCGTTAGCCTTGTTTGAGCGCTGGTTAGCTCAAGCTTGCGAGGCAAAACTTGCTGATCCTACCGCCATGGTGGTGGCTACTGTCGATGAGAGCGGTCAGCCATATCAGCGCATCGTTTTGCTCAAACACTATGATGAACGCGGGCTGGTGTTTTACACCAACCTTGGTTCGCGCAAAGCGCATCATTTGGAAAATAATCCGCGTATTAGCCTGCATTTCCCCTGGCATATGCTTGATCGCCAGGTGATGGTGCAAGGCACTGCGGAGCGTTTATCTACCCTCGAAGTGATGAAATATTTCCACAGTCGCCCGCGCGATAGCCAAATTGGTGCCTGGGTTTCCAAACAGTCCAGCCGAATTTCCGCACGAGGTATTCTGGAAAGTAAATTCCTCGAGCTGAAACAGAAATTCCAGCAAGGCGACATTCCATTACCCAGTTTCTGGGGTGGCTATCGCGTAACAATTGAACAAATGGAATTCTGGCAGGGCGGCGAACATCGTCTACACGATCGTTTTTTATACCAGCGCGAAGGCAGTTCCTGGAAAATAGACCGTTTGGCGCCATAACATAGGGAAATTGTTGTTTTAAGCGCTGGCACTCCTGCTGTTGGCGCTTTATCCTATGTCCCCTAAGAAATTAACTCCTTTCGCCAACAGGCGGAAAGCCGTGTACCGGCCAAGGTGCAGTCGTATATAGATGGAGAATTTGATGGCGAGCATCAATTTGATAAAACAATTGCAAGAGCGGGGCTTAGTCGCCCAGGTAACGGATGAAGAAGCGTTAGCACAGCGACTGGCGCAAGGGCCAATTGCTCTGTATTGCGGCTTTGATCCTACCGCTGACAGCTTGCATTTGGGCCATCTGGTTCCACTGCTGTGCCTGAAACGCTTCCAGGAAGCTGGCCACAAACCGGTTGCGCTGGTGGGTGGTGCGACAGGTTTGATTGGTGACCCTAGCTTCAAAGCCTCAGAGCGTAAACTGAATACCGAAGACACAGTGCAAGAGTGGGTGGAAAAAATCCGCCGTCAGGTTGCACCTTTCCTCGATTTCAACTGCGGTGAAAACTCAGCTATCGCGGCTAACAACTACGACTGGTTTGGCGGAATGAACGTTCTGACCTTCCTGCGTGATATCGGTAAGCACTTCTCTGTTAACCAGATGATTAACAAAGAAGCGGTGAAGCAGCGCCTGAACCGTGATGATGTTGGTATCTCTTTCACCGAATTTTCCTACAACCTGTTACAAGGTTATGACTTCGCGTGCCTGAACAAACTGCACGGCGTGGTGCTGCAAATTGGCGGTTCTGATCAGTGGGGCAATATCACCTCTGGTATCGACTTGACTCGCCGTTTGCACCAGCAACAAGCGTTCGGTCTTACCGTTCCGTTGATCACCAAATCTGACGGTACCAAATTCGGTAAAACTGAAGGTGGCGCAGTATGGCTTGATCCGAAGAAAACCAGCCCGTACAAGTTCTACCAGTTCTGGATTAACACCGCAGACTCCGATGTGTATCGCTTCCTGAAGTTCTTCACTTTCATGAGCCTCGAAGAAATTGACGCACTGGAAGAAGAAGACAAAAACAGCGGTACCGCTCCGCGTGCGCAATACGTGCTTGCCGAGCAAGTGACTCGTCTGGTTCACGGCGAAGAAGGCCTGGAAGCAGCAAAACGTATCACCAGCAGCCTGTTCAACGGCAACTTGAGCGATTTGACCGAAGCTGACCTTGAGCAACTGGCACAAGACGGCGTACCGATGGTGGAAATGGATCGTGGTGCTGACCTGCAACAGGCGTTGGTTGATTCTGAACTGCAACCGTCACGCGGCCAGGCACGTAAAACCATTGCACAGAACGCGATCACCATTAATGGCGAGAAGCAGTCTGACCCGGAATATACCTTTGCTGATAGCGATATTCTTTTCAATCGCTACACCTTGTTGCGCCGGGGTAAGAAAAATTACTGCCTCGTTTGCTGGAAGTAATTGAGAATAAACTTAAAGGGCGTGGGAAACCACGCCCTTTATTTTTGCCACCCGTTGTCATTTCGCAACCCCTAAAAAAATCGTTGCCTCCGAGTAGAGAAATGAAAAATATCCTTGCCATCCAGTCTCATGTCGTTTTCGGTCATGCAGGTAACAGTGCTGCCGAATTCCCGATGCGCCGTCTGGGCGCCAACGTATGGTCGCTGAACACAGTCCAATTCTCAAACCATACCCAATACGGTAAATGGACAGGCAGCGTGATGCCAGCCAGCCACCTCAGCGAGATTGTGCAGGGGATTGCAGATATTGGGCAGTTAAAGCGTTGTGATGCAGTACTGAGTGGTTATCTTGGCTCTGCCGAGCAGGGCGAGCACATTCTTTCTATTGTTCGTAAAGTTAAAGAAGCTAATCCGCAAGCGAAGTACTTCTGTGACCCGGTAATGGGGCATCCAGAAAAGGGCTGTATCGTTGCACCTGGTGTTGCCGAATTCCATACTCGTTATGCCATGCCAGCCAGTGACATTATTGCCCCAAACTTAATTGAGCTTGAGATTCTCTGCGGTCATACGGTAAACACCGTTGAAGAAGCGGTCAGTGCCGCGAGAGAGCTGATTGCCCAGGGGCCAGAAATTGTGTTGGTGAAACACCTGGCGCGTGCTGCGTTCCAGCATGACCGCTTTGAAATGTTGTTGGTGACGGCAGATGAAGCCTGGCATATTCACCGCCCATTGGTCGACTTTGGCGACCGTCAGCCAGTCGGGGTGGGTGATGTGACGAGTGGACTGTTATTGGTGAATCTGCTGCATGGTGCCACGTTACGCGAAGCGCTGGAGCATGTTACCGCCGCGGTATACGACATCATGGTAGTAACCAAGAAAATGGAAGAGTACGAACTGCAACTGGTGGCAGCGCAAGAAGGTATTGCAAATCCTGAGCATTATTTCACTGCAGTGAAACTGTAATAAAAAATGGCGGATGAAGCTTGCGCCTATCCGCCGTATTAATTAAATCCCTTCAGCTGTTAATGCAGCAGCCACTGCCGGACGCGCTTTCATGCGCTCCATAAACGCTTCGATGTTGCTCAGCCCTTCCAGATTCAGTTTCACCGCATTCGCCCAGCGCAGCACGGTAAACAAATACGCATCTGCCACGCTAAAGCGCAGGCCCATCAGCCACTGTTTATCATTCAGCTCTTCGTCAACGTATTTGAATTTCTTCTCCAGTGCGGCACGTACAATGGTTTTGTATTCGTCAGGCGTTGCTGGGTTGAACAACGGGGAGAAGCCCTTGTGCAACTCGGTCGCGATGTAGTTCAGCCATTCGAGAGTGTGGTAACGCGTCATGCTGCCTGCCGGAGCGAGTAGTTGGCGGTCAGGTACTTTATCCGCCAAATACTGAACAATCGCCACGCCTTCAGTTAGCAGTGAACCGTCATCCAGCAGCAACGCAGGGACTTGCCCCTTCGCATTGACTTCAAGATAGTCATCACCTGCTTCGGTTTTCTTCGCCGCTAAATCGACCTTAACCAGAGAGAAATCAATACCCGTTTCACGCAGAATAATATGAGGGGAGAGGGAACAGGCACCAGCTTTATAATACAGTTTCATTACTGAACTCCTATTGGGCGCTAAGATACCTTATGTTAGTGCGCTTACCGGCAAAAAAAAAGCCGTTAAGCATGAAGCTAACGGCTTAAAATTTTATGTTTCCCGCTACATTACGCGGTAGCTGTTTCCGTAGAGGTTTCAGTTTTTTCATCACTGAAGGTCATACGGTTCAGTTTTGGTGCAATGATCATCATCAGAACAGCGATAACAGCAGTAGCGATACCGATCTGCATGAACACGTGACCGTAAACAGCCAGAGATTGCAGCGGATCAGTCACGTTCTCAGGAACCGCCATCAGGTTAGCCACTTTACCGGCAATGATTGCTGCACCAGCGGTAGTCAGGAACCAGCTACCCATGATGAAGCCCATCAGACGCTGTGGTACCAGTTGTGCAACCATTGCCAGGCCAAGGCCGGAAATCATCAGCTCACCGATACTCTGCAGCGCATAGCTCAGAATCAACCAGCTAACCGATACGATACCGGCGTCAGATGCGAACTTAGCGCCAACAGGCAGTACCAGGAAGGCCAGGGAACACAGCACCATACCGAAGGCAAATTTATGCGGCATCGGCATACGGTCGCCCATTTTATTATAGATAGCGGCCAGAATTGGGCTGCCGATCATAATCCAGAATGGGTTCAGTGCCTGGAACTGCTCCGGTTCGAACGTAATACCCAGAATCGCGTGCTCTACGTTACGAATAGCAAAGAAGTTCAGAGAAGTAGGCATTTGGCTGTACAGCACGAAGAACACAATCGCTTCAACCATCAGGATGAACGCAACAATCATCTTGCGACGCGCAGCGCCCTGCATGGCAAAGGCTTCTTTAGCAAAGATAATCACGATGCCCAGAGCCACAACGCCCAGTACCATACGTGCGATACCCTGGTTGTGCAGCAGCCAGGTTGCAGCTGTTACCAGCACAATGACGCCCGCGATAGTGGCAATCAGTTTACCGAAGTGAACAGGTTCAAAGTCTGGTTTGGAGCCGTAGTCTTTTACCCATCTCTTACAGAACATGAAGTTCACAAGAGTAATCAGCATACCGACGAAGCTGAGGGAAAACGCAACGCTCCAGCCGTACTTCGCAGCAAGCCACGGTGTGGCAAGCATAGAGAAGAACGAACCAATGTTGATGGACATATAGTACATAGTAAATGCACCATCAAGACGCGGGTCATCCTTCGCATAACAGGTAGAAAGCAGGGCCGACGGGTTAGCCTTGAACAGACCGTTACCCACAGCGATAGTCGCCATACCCATGTACACCACTGCCACATCATGACCGGAAAATGCCACCAGCGCATAACCGATAGCCAGTACGATAGTACCGAGCATAATGACACGTTTGGTGCCGAGAACTTTATCGCCCAGCCAACCACCAATTGCTACTAAGCCATAGACCAGTGCACTGAAGGAAGAGAACAGGGTGATGGAGTCAGCTTCGGACATCCCAAGCATTTTGACCAGATAAACGGCCATGATGCCCTGGAGGCCGTAGTAGCCAAAACGCTCCCATAATTCGATAGAGAAAATCAGGTAGAACGATTTAGGTTGTTTGAAAGCATTCAGACTGATGCTTTCTGCTGGTTCTTTGTTTGCAGTCGACACATATACCTCTTTTTTTACATCCCAATTTAACAGGAATTTTTTAAGCGTTATGCCGAGTGTGCATTCGCTTTTTTAGTTATAAGAAAGGGGAAACGGCGGGTAATGTTCACTATCCTGAGGCTTCAGGCAAGAGGTTTGTAATGATCTGTTACATTTATCCCGTGCAAGATAAAGCTCCGCAAACCAAATTGTTATTCAGCGTTAAATTTTATCAAAATGCGCTTTACCAATTTATTCTCTCATAAAATGATAAAATAACGGCAATTTAGTTATATGTTCTGCTCTACTGGCAAATGTGTAGTGATATAGGCCAGGTGTAAAGATTTGTACAGGTAATTGTCCTGCCTGGTTGGAGTTATCACTGTGTATTACGTGGTTATTTGTTTCATTTTGATGACCAAAATTTAACATCAAGTTATCAGTGTGATCTTTGTCACATATTTATGGAAAATTCTTATCGTAAAAAAACGATTAACCTGGTCGGGTGATTATTCACCAGATGAAGTAAGTGAAGTGGTAACAATACGCAGAACAAATGAATGGATTTATTGGTATTGGCAGCTATGAGGAAGTGTATAAGGGAATGGAATGCCCTGCTTCTTAAGAAGCAGGCGGGAAATCAGAGTTCAACTTTCTCTTTGAATTCGCACAGATCTTCAATGATACATGAGCCACAGCGCGGTTTACGAGCAATGCAGGTGTAACGGCCATGAAGGATTAGCCAGTGATGGCAATCGACTTTAAATTCTGCCGGAACCACCTTCAGCAGCTTTTCCTCAACCTGCTCAACATTTTTACCTGGTGCAAAATTGGTGCGGTTACAAACGCGGAAAATATGGGTGTCGACGGCAATAGTGGGCCAGCCAAATGCGGTATTGAGCACCACATTGGCGGTTTTACGCCCTACACCAGGCAGGGCTTCCAGGGCCGCTCTGTCTTCAGGGACTTCACCGTTATGTAGCTCAATGAGCATCTGGCAGGTCTTGATGACGTTTTCCGCCTTGCTGTTAAACAGGCCAATGGTTTTGATATACGACTTCACGCCGTCCACTCCTAAATCGAGCATGGCTTGTGGCGTATTCGCCACTGGATACAACTTTGCCGTGGCTTTATTGACACTGACATCAGTGGCCTGCGCTGACAGCAGAACCGAGATCAGCAATTCAAACGGGGAGCTGAAATGCAGCTCCGTGGTCGGGTGAGGGTTGTTATCACGCAGACGTGTCAGGATCTCTAGCCGCTTGGTTTTATTCATTACGCTTTCTCTGGATTCCCTTCCGGTGCCGTCGCTTTCGCGGTACGGCGCGTTTTCATTTTTTCATCGATCAGATACTTCACCGCCAGCATCAAACCCAGGCCGATGAACGCACCCGGTGGCAACATCGCCAGCAGGAAAGGGGTATCGGTGTGGAAGACTTCAATGCGCAGCACCTTAGCCCAACTGCCAAGTAACGCATCAGCCCCATCAAATAACGTTCCGTTGCCAATGATTTCGCGCAGGGAGCCTAATACAAACATGGCACTTGTGGCACCCAGGCCAATGGCAAGCCCATCGAGGGCGGCCAGTGGCACACTGCTTTTGGCGGCGAACGCTTCGGCGCGACCGATGACAATACAGTTCGTCACAATCAGCGGAATAAATATCCCCAAAGACTGATATAAACCATAAGCATAGGCGTTGATGAGCATTTGTACGGTGCTGACAACCGAGGCAATAATCATCACGTAAATGGGGATGCGAATCTCTGCCGGAACCCAGCGGCGCAGGGCAGAAACGGCACTGTTAGTCAGCACCAGCACCAGTGTGGTTGCCAGACCAAGCCCGAGGGCATTGGTGGCGGTTGATGTTACTGCCAGCAGTGGGCACAGGCCCAACAATTGCACTAGTGCGGAGTTATTTTTCCATAACCCCTGAACGACAATATCTTTTACTTCGCTCATGGCTGTGCTCCACAAACAGGAAGGTTATCAATTTGCGATGGTAATGTTTTAGCGAACAGTCCCGCTCGTTTTACCGCATTGACGACTGCACGTGGTGTGATAGTGGCCCCGGTAAATTGATCAAACTGCCCACCATCTTTTTTCACCGCCCAGCTTGGGTCATCACTGCCACCAATGGTTTTACCGGCAAAATGGGTAATCCAGTCACTCAGTCGGGTTTCTATTTTATCGCCCAGCCCCGGAGTTTCATGGTGTTCTGTGACACGTGACCCCAGTACCTTGCCATTAAAATCGGCCGCAACCAGTAATTGAATGGCGCCAGAATAGCCGTCAGGCGCTGTCGCTTCCATCACCACGGCAACGGGCTGTTGGCCTTTACGCGCCACGTAAATATGGCGTTCACCTTTGCCCAATTGTGGCTCACTGACGACCAGGCAACTGGACTGAATATTATTGTCGTAGAGATCGGGGGAAATCACCTGATCAAACAATAGCTTTTGTTGGGCCACGGCCTGTTGCTCGATGGTGTCTTTGGTTAACGCATTGACGACTGCCGTAAGTCCGGTCGCCATTACGGCAAATAGCGCCAGAGTCACGCCATGTTTTTGCATTGTTTTCAGCATGACGACTCCTTAGCGGTGCCCATAAGCACGAGGGCGGGTGTAATAATCAATCAACGGGACGGTAATATTTGCCAGCAGTACGGCAAATGCCACGCCATCCGGATAGCCGCCATAGGTGCGAATGAGCCATACCAACACACCGGTCAGTGCGCCAAAAATCAGGCGTCCTCGATTCGTCGTCGAGGCAGTGACGGGGTCGGTGAGAATGAAAAATGCTCCCAGCATGGTTGCGCCAGAGAACAGGTGAATCACCGGCGAGGCACATTTTTCCGGGGAAAACACCCAACCCAGAGTGGAACACACCGCCAGTGTTATCAGGAAACTGACCGGAATATGCCAACGAATTGCGCCTTTCATTAATAAGAACACGCCACCCAGCAGGAAGGCCAGGTTGACCCACTGCCAGCCGATTCCTGCCAGTACGCCTGTGTAGATAGGTGCCTGCATCAGGGACGTTGCGGAATGCCCGGCACGTAACCCGGTCTTAAAGGTATCAAGCGGAGTCGCCTGACTTATACCGTCAATGCCCATACGTAGTTGCGACATGCTGTCGCCCACTGCAGTCGCACCCGAGAAAATAACATGCACTGAATCAGCAAAACCCGGCACCGTCGCGGCAAGAGTTTGCGGCGGCAGCCATGATGTCATTTGCACAGGAAAGGCAATCAGTAATACCACGTAGCCGACCATCGCTGGGTTAAAGGGGTTGTGACCAAGCCCGCCATATAACTGTTTAGCGATGATGACGGCGAATAGGGTACCGAGAATCACCATCCACCACGGTGCAAGGGGCGGAATACTCATACCTAACAGCAGGCCGGTTAACGCAGCTGAATTGTCAGCCAGGATTTTCAGGGGTTGCTTACGCAGTTTGAGCACAAATAGCTCTGCGGCGACGGCGGTGAGGATACCTAATGCAATCTGCACCAGGCTTCCCCAGCCAAACCAGTACCACAGCATGGCGATTCCTGGCAAAGTGGCGCAGGTCACCAGCAGCATAATCCGCGATGTGCTGCGTTGGTTATGGGTATAAGGGGAGCTTGCTATCTTGAAAACCATCTATTCCTCTGATGCCATTTGTTGCGCTGCTTTTCGTGCCTGGACTCGGGCGATGGCCGCAGCAACCGCGGCTTTGCGCGGATCTTGTTCTTCGGCAGATTCTGCTACAGATTCGGTTGTAGCCTGAGCCGCTTTACGCGCTTTAGCACGGGCGATAGCCGCTTCGACAGCTGCTTTACGTGGGTCAACGGCGTCGACTTTAGTGGCTTTAGCGCTTTCAGTTACCGGAGAAGATTCGCCAGCTTGCGCCGCTTTACGCGCTTTAGCGCGGGCGATAGCCGCTTCGACAGCCGCCTTACGCGGGTCAACGGCGTCGACTTTAGTGACTTCAGCACTCTCAGTTACCGGAGCAGATTCGCCAGCTTGCGCCGCTTTACGCGCTTTAGCACGGGCGATAGCCGCTTCAACGGCTGCTTTGCGCGGGTCTGTCGCCGTGGTTTCTGCCACGCTTGTTTGCGTATCTTTCTCTGCCTGACGAGCGCGAGCCTGCGCTTTGCGAGCTTCACGCGCCGCAATAACATGCTGGTTATCTGGCAGACTACCTGCCTGAATCACAATCGGTTCATTGCTTTGTGCTTGCTTGTTTTTCACGCGAGCAAGAGCTGCCTGAATTGCATCGTTATCTTTCGCAGTTGGCTGAACCGCTGCCTTCTTATGGCGTTCCTGACGAGCGGCTTTTTCACGTTCAAGACGCGCCTGGCGTGCCTCAAAGCGAATCTTCGCTTCAGCAGTGCGTTTTGCTTCCAGCTCGATTTCGCGGATCTCGGCTTTTTCCTGACGGAAGTACTGCACCAGCGGAATGTTGCTGGGGCACACATAGGCGCAAGCGCCGCATTCAATGCAATCTTTCAGGTTGTGAGCCTGGGCTTTATCGTGCTGCTGCCCACGGCTAAACCAGTAAAGCTGCTGTGGCAACAAATCAGCCGGGCAAGAATCGGCGCAGGCGCTGCAACGGATACAGTTCTGTTCTTCCTGCGGCTCACCCATTTCGTTGGCCGATGGGGCCAGCAAACAGTTGGTGATTTTAACTACCGGAACATCCAGCCACGGCAGACAAAAGCCCATCAGTGGGCCGCCCATAATCACTTGTTGATCATGGCCCGGATGGAATCCTGCAAAATCAAGCAGATGGCGAACCGGAGTTCCTAACCGTGCCCAGACATTACCTGGCTGTTGAACGGCACCGCCGGTTAACGTCACCACGCGCTCAGTTAAAGGCTCACCATCAACAATGGCGCGCTTCACCGCGAAGGCCGTCCCGACGTTTTGCATCAGCACGCCGATATCGGAAGAACGCCCACCCTGTGGTACCTGTTTCCCCGTCAGAATCTGAGTCAGTTGCTTTGCGCCACCAGACGGATATTTGGTCGGGATGACGCGTAATTGAATGCCGTGGGTATCACATAACACCGCACGCAGCATCGAAATCGCCTGCGGTTTATTGTCTTCAATACCGATTAAAACGCGCTGAGGTTTTAAGATATGCGCGAGGATGCGCACACCTTCGACGATTTGCGCGGCACAATCCTGCATCAGGCGGTCATCGGCAGTAATGTACGGCTCGCATTCAGCCGCATTGATAATCAGCGTCTCGATTTTATCGCCGCCACCGTGCAATTTATTCCCCGTGGGGAAACCTGCGCCACCCAAACCTGCCACGCCAAACTGATGAATGCGCTCAATCAGCTCCTCACGGCTGCGGGAGGTATAGTCCTGCCAGCCGTCGCGTTCAATCCATTGGTCTTCGCCATCGGCTTCAATCAGGACACTCAACTCAGCCAGCGCAGAAGGATGAGCTGTAGAGTGGGGCGCAATGGCGGTAACGGTTCCTGAGGTAGGAGCGTGAACCGGCAACATGCGACCACGCCCGCGAGTCAATGGTTGACCACGCAGCACGTAATCACCGGGTTTCACGCACAGCTCGCCCTCAGCACCAATGTGCTGCTTTAACGGGATAACCAGTTTTTGCGGTAAAGGAACCTGGCGTAGCGGCGTGCCGTTGGATTGAGTTTTCATTTCCGGTGGATGAATGCCACCGTCAAAATCCCAAATTTTATCTTTTTTGAAACGGGTAAATAGCTTAAACATTTTGCTCCACCGGAATGAGTCGAACCGGGATGGTTTGCAGATCCCACTTCCAGCTTTCTGTGGTGGTTTCGACCGGGCGCAAATCAATACAGCGCGTTGGGCACGGGTCGACACATAAATTGCATCCGGTGCAAAGGTCACTAATAACGGTGTGCATGGCTCGGGTTGCGCCGACAATGGCGTCAACCGGGCAAGCCTGAATGCACTTGGTGCAGCCAATACAGTTGGCTTCGTCGATAACCGCCAACATACGCACGGGCTCTTGCGCATCGGCATCACCATCAATAGGTTGCGGGTCGACGTTAAGTAATGTGGCAATTTTGTGCATCACCGCCTCACCGCCGGGTGCGCACAAGTTGATATTCGCACCCTGGTTTCCTACCGCTTCGGCATAGGGACGGCAGCCAGGGTAACCGCATTGACCGCACTGACTTTGCGGCAGCAACTCATCAATTTTATCGACAATCGGGTCTTCTTCGACACGAAAACGGCGTGAGGCATAGCCGAGAATCAGCCCGAATACCAGGCCTAACAGGCCCAGAGCTATCACCGCAATCCAAATAGTACTCATCAGAACTTTACCAGGCCGCTAAAGCCCATAAAGGCCAAAGACATCAAGCCTGCGGTGATTAGTGCAATGGCATTCCCGCGAAAAGGCGCAGGCACATCGGCAACCGCCAGACGTTCCCGAATAGCCGCAAACAACACCATCACCAGTGAAAAACCTACCGCGGCTGAAAAGCCATAAAGCGCGGATTGCAGGAAGTTGTGGCCAAGATTGATGTTGAGCAACGCAACGCCGAGCACCGCGCAGTTAGTGGTAATCAGTGGCAAGAAGATCCCCAACAGGCGATAGAGCGCCGGGCTGGTTTTGCGAACCACCATTTCGGTAAATTGAACAACAACGGCAATCACCAGAATAAAGGCCAGCGTGCGCAAATAGACTAAGTCGAGAGGAATAAGGATCAACTCATTGACCAGCCAGGCGCAAATAGAAGCCAGCGTCAGTACAAAAGTGGTCGCCAGCCCCATGCCAATAGCGGTCTCCAGTTTTTTGGAAACCCCCATAAACGGACACAGACCAAGAAACTTCACTAATACGAAGTTATTGACCAGCACCGTTCCAACAAAGAGCAGCAAATAATCTGTCATGAATAAGACCTGAAACCAAAAAAAAGCCGCCTATTATCGGCCAACAGGCCGATGACGACAACAGAACGATTATAGGGTTATTACGGTTTAATAAATGTTTGCTTCACGCGCTGTGAACGCTTGAGGTAAGGAACCAACAAGGCGGCAGCCAATAAAGGAAACATCAACTGACGTAATGCCAGGCTGTCACTTACTGGGGAAAATGCGAAGGCTTTAATCGCTAACAGTACTGACAGTAATAACCAAAGAATATAATGACGTACCACATTCTTACGACGTTTGAAGAAGGCAATAGTCAACCACATGGTGTAACCCCACATGGCAATGGCACAGGCAATTGAGGTGTACCAAAGGAGCACCATTTTGGGGCCTTGTGCGCTCATAAGTCGATGGCTTTCTGGGGTGATGAGCATCATAAGATAAATGGCTAGCGCAATAGTGCTGCTGAGAAGCGTCATCAAAAGCCAGGCGAGAGGGGCCAGAAGCCAGCCTGCAATACGAGGTGCTTGCATGGGTTCTTGGGTCGTCGTCATGTTACCTCCCGAAAAAGTATGAGACTTTCCTTATGCGAATCATAAGGCGGGAGGATTATAAGGTTTTTTCAGCGCTTTGCTACCTGTGATGCTAGAGCACATACCGCCAGACCGATTTTGGCACACAGCCTAAATCAAACAGACGTCCGCCTGAAACTAATTCCGCCCGACGATGATCGGCTGCGCGATACATATTCATCAGTTCATTATTATCTGTAAGGGTGTAGTTAAGATGATCAAACAGTTTTTCAAGGCTTTCGGACGAACTGATTTTACGGAACTTCATTAAATAATCGAGAGCAGTCATGGGGGGTGGTTATCCATAAAATAAAAGAGGAAAGGGCACGCAGTACGTTTGTTTTGTCCGAATAATAACCGTAAATCGCTTTTTATTTATCTACGAATAACCCGAGTTTAAATTTTTAGGAGTTTTCATCGGCTGGTTATGGCAAAAACGCCAGTTGGATGCCGTCTTACGGACAGGTAGGCTGTGGAATACGCAACTAGCACGCAACAATATAATTACCTGTTGTTACAATCTGTGGGATGGTGTCAAATGAACCGTCAAAAATAATGAGGAACGCAAATGAGTGATAACATTCGTGTCGGACTAATCGGTTACGGTTACGCCAGCAAAACCTTTCACGCACCATTAATTGTCGGTACGCCTGGCATGGTCCTGGCGGGTGTTTCCAGCAGCGATGCCACGAAAGTTCATGCTGACTGGCCAAACATGCCGGTTGTCTCTGACCCTCATCATCTTTTCAACGACCCAAATATCGACCTGATTGTTATCCCAACACCTAACGACACGCATTTCCCGTTGGCTAAAGCCGCGCTGGAAGCAGGCAAGCATGTGGTGGTCGATAAACCGTTTACCGTGACGTTGTCACAAGCGCGTGAGCTGGATGCACTGGCAAAAAGCTGTGGTTTGTTACTCTCAGTATTCCATAACCGCCGTTGGGACAGTGATTTCTTAACCCTGAAAGGGCTGCTGGCAGACGGTACTTTGGGCGAAGTGGCCTATTTTGAATCGCACTTCGACCGCTACCGTCCGCAAGTTCGCAATCGCTGGCGTGAGCAGGCTGGTGTCGGCAGTGGTATCTGGTACGACTTAGGGCCACATCTTATCGACCAGGCGCTAAATCTTTTCGGATTGCCGGTAAGCCTGACCGTGGATTTAGGCCAGTTGCGCCCGGGTGCGCAAGCCACTGACTACTTCCACGCGGTACTGGCCTATCCTCAACGCCGCGTTGTCTTACACGGCACTTTGTTGGCGGCGGCAGAAACTGCTCGTTATATCGTGCACGGAGCGCGTGGCAGTTACATCAAATATGGCCTGGACCCACAGGAAGATCGCCTGAAAGCGGGCGAACGTCTACCGCAGGAAGACTGGGGTTATGATATGCGTGATGGCGTATTAACGCTGGCGCAGGGCGACGTGATGGCGGAACAAACGCTGTTGACAGTGCCTGGTAATTACCCGGCTTACTATGCGGCGATTCGTGATGCTCTTACCGGTCACGGCGAAAACCCAGTGCCGGCAGCACAAGCTATTCAGGTTATGGAAATGATTGAGCTGGGGATGGAGTCTGCCAAACATCGCGCCACGCTGAATCTGTCATAGCCCGCATTTATAGGACATCTCACCCTGGTCCAGGGTGAGATGGACTTGTTTACTGCGCGGTAGGTTTTAACAGACTGCCGCTGGTTTTGTGCTCTGTCAGATACTGATGCTGGAAAATGCACATCCGGATAGTGTTGCGATATTCACCATTAATAAAGAATTCGTGGATTAATTCGCCTTCCACCATAAAGCCCAGTTTCTTATAGATATGCACGGCTTTGGCATTTTCTTTATCAACAATTAAATACAGCTTGTACAGGTTCAGCACCATAAACCCGTAATCCATCGCAAGTATAGCGGCTCGAGATGCCAGCCCTTTGCCCTGATAGTCTGGCGAAATAATTATCTGGAATTCGGCACGGCGGTGAACATGGTTAATTTCGACCAATTCCACCAGACCGGCTTTCTCGCCATTACATTCAATGACAAAACGCCGCTCACTTTGGTCGTGAATATGTTTGTCGTACAAATCTGACAATTCGACAAACGCCTCGTAGGGCTCTTCAAACCAGTAGCGCATCACGCTTGCGTTGTTATCCAGTTGATGGACGAAACGGAGATCTTCGCGTTCTAGCGGGCGAAGTTTGATTTGCAAATCGTGGGGCATGTGAGTTCCTTTCAAAGTGGTAAGGCTTCCAGGCAGAAG
This sequence comes from Buttiauxella sp. JUb87, assembly GCF_004361975.1. Lineage (NCBI taxonomy): Bacteria > Pseudomonadati > Pseudomonadota > Gammaproteobacteria > Enterobacterales > Enterobacteriaceae > Buttiauxella > Buttiauxella sp. JUb87. The sequence goes on along the minus strand of NZ_SNVY01000001.1, from coordinate 573,478 downwards.
CCTTATTGACTACAGTTGCCAGTTACGGTGCGACATCGCGACCGGTACGACGGTCCAGACAACGCAGGGTGTTGGGTTCCCAATAGGCGTTAAGGTTGGTGCTTTTCTGGCAATTATCACGGGCATCGAAAGCCACGTCGGCTTTATCCCACTCTTTCTCGGTGCGTTTGTTCACTTTCTGACGCAACTGGCGTGTGTCATTCCATTGCTCTTTGTCCATCGCCGCATCCTGGCGAGTTTGCGCATTGTCACCTGACTCAACGATCAGCTTACTTGTCTGAGCATGAGCTGGTTGAACAAACGCAACTGCGCTCAGCAACATTGCCAACGGCAAAATTGCCACGGACAGACGTTTGCGAAGGATTGTGTTCATTGTCGATTCCTTTTAGGGTGAAGCCCCTTTTGTTGATGTAAAAAATACCACTGGCGAGTGGGATATATCAGATGACCCACTTATTGACCTCATTATTCCAGACAATGTTCAATATGATCAAAACAACCTTGCTCTTTTTTGTTACTGCGCTCGCTGAAATCATCGGCTGTGTTTTACCGACGCTTTGGTTAAAACGCGATGGTTCGGCGTGGTTGCTGGTTCCTGCGGCATTATCACTGGCGATGTTTGTCTGGCTGTTAACCCTCCATCCGGCAGCTAGTGGGCGCGTGTATGCCGCTTATGGCGGGGTTTATGTGATGACAGCTTTGCTGTGGTTACGCTGGATTGACGGCGTTAAGTTAAGTACATACGACTGGGTGGGGGCGGCCGTCGCGTTTAGCGGCATGTTAATTATCGTGGCGGGTTGGGGCCGCGCCTGATACGTCATTTCCCTTCGGATAATCTTCCTGCTTTTCTCGCATTCCCACTGAAACACTACGCAAGAGTCACAAATTAATTGTGACTCAACACGCTAAAATTCAATAAGCATACTTGTATGGTAGTTGGCAGTGACGTAGTTTTACATGCATTGAAGACTGTCGACCAATGTGTTGTAAGGGAATCCGAATGAAGATTGTAAAAGCAGAAGTTTTTGTCACTTGCCCTGGACGTAACTTTGTCACGCTAAAAATTACTACTGACGATGGACTCACCGGGCTGGGCGATGCCACGTTAAATGGCCGCGAGTTGTCTGTCGCCTCCTACCTCAAAGATCATGTCTGCCCGCAGTTAATTGGCCGTGATGCACATCGCATCGAAGATATCTGGCAGTTCTTCTATAAAGGCGCGTACTGGCGTCGTGGCCCTGTCACTATGTCGGCAATTTCGGCGGTCGACGTGGCGTTATGGGACATTAAAGCCAAAGCCGCCAACATGCCGCTATACCAATTGTTGGGTGGCGCATCCCGTGAAGGAGTGATGGTTTACTGCCACACCACCGGCCATTCCATCGACGAGGTACTGGACGACTACGCGCGTCACAAAGAGTTGGGTTTCAAAGCCATTCGCGTGCAGTGCGGTGTGCCCGGCATGAAAACGACCTACGGCATGGCAAAAGGAAAAGGGCAGGCTTACGAACCAGCAACCAAAGGCGACTGGCCGGAAGAACAGCTGTGGTCCACTGAAAAATACCTCGATTTCACACCGAAGCTTTTCGAAGCGGTGCGCAATAAATTTGGTTTTAACGAACATCTGCTGCATGACATGCACCACCGTCTGACGCCAATCGAAGCTGCGCGCTTTGGTAAGAGCATCGAAGAACACCGCTTGTTCTGGATGGAGGACCCGACACCTGCCGAAAACCAGGAGTGCTTCCGTTTAATTCGTCAACACACCGTTACGCCGATCGCAGTGGGCGAAGTATTTAACAGCATCTGGGACTGTAAACAACTTATCGAAGAACAGCTTATCGATTACATCCGCACCACCATCACTCACGCGGGCGGCATCAGTGGGATGCGCCGAATTGCCGACTTTGCTTCGCTTTACCAGGTGCGCACCGGTTCGCATGGGCCCTCTGACCTTTCGCCAATTTGCCACGCTGCGGCGCTGCACTTTGACTTGTGGGTACCGAACTTCGGCGTGCAGGAATACATGGGTTACTCCGAACAAATGCTCGAAGTGTTCCCACACAACTGGACGTTCGACAATGGCTACATGCACCCGGGTGAAAAACCGGGCATCGGAATTGAGTTCGACGAAAAACTGGCCGCGAAATACCCCTACGAACCTGCTTACTTGCCGGTCGCACGCCTTGAAGATGGCACCTTGTGGAACTGGTAACAGGAGAGAAAACTATGAAAAGCGTAACCATACAGCAGCCTGAAAAATTGGTCATTGAAGAACGTCCCGTTCCACAACCACAACCGGGAGAAGTGCGTATTCGTGTGAGCAGCGCCGGTATTTGTGGTTCCGATGTGCATATTTATCGTGGCCATAACCCGTTTGCTAAATACCCACGCGTCATTGGACATGAGTTTTTCGGCCACATAGATGCGGTGGGTGAAGGTGTTGAGTCTTCACGCATTGGCGAGCGCGTGGTTGGCGACCCGGTGGTGAGTTGCGGTCATTGCTATCCGTGTTTAGTCGGGCGGCCAAATGTTTGCGCTGAACTTCAGGTGATTGGCGTACATCGCGATGGCGGGTTTAGCGAATATGTCACTTTGCCTGCCAACAATGCACATCGGGTGCCAGACAGTATTCCCGATAACGAAGCCACCATGGTCGAGCCGTTTACCATTGCGGCAAACATTTGTAGCCAGATGAATCCTGGCCCGCTGGATACGGCGCTTGTCTATGGCGCAGGCCCAATGGGGTTAACCTCGATTCAGGCACTGCGCGGTGTTTACGGCGTGAAAGAAATCATTGTTGCTGATCGTATTGATGAACGCCTGGATATGGCGAAAGCCAATGGTGCTGACCGGGTCATCAACAACACTCATATTGAGTTGAAAACCGAACTCGAAAAACTGGGCATTCGCCCGACGCTTATCATTGACGCTGCCTGTCATCCTTCGATTTTGCCGGAAGCTATCGGCATTGCCTCGCCTGCGGCACGTATTGGCATTATGGGATTCTCTTCTGATCCCTGTGTTCTGAGCCAGCAGGCCATCACTAGCAAAGAACTGACTATTTATAGTTCGCGCCTTAACAGTAATCGATTCCCAATGGTCATTAACTGGATGACTGAGCGGAAGATCCAACCGGAGAAACTCATCACCCACCAGTACGCCTACACACAGGTGCTTGATGCAATGGAACTCTTCGAGAAAGACCAAAAGCAATGCTGCAAGGTCCTATTGAAATTCTAAGCAACAACCTCTGAACCCGAATATTTGCTGTACCTACAACGACAAATTGCAGAGAACAGAAAAATGAATACAAAAATAGAGCTAAATAATAGTCAGCCTGAAAGAAGTACATCCGATTTAGTTAAAGCCGCGGTTTCCGGTTGGCTGGGAACCGCGCTGGAATTCATGGATTTCCAGTTGTACTCCCTTGGGGCGGCACTGGTTTTCCACGAAATCTTCTTCCCGGAACAATCTGCCGCTATGGCACTTATCCTGGCGATGGGGACTTATGGAGCCGGTTACATCGCCCGTATCGCGGGGGCTTTCTTCTTTGGCCGCATGGGGGACACCATTGGTCGTAAGAGAGTGTTGTTTATTACCATCACCATGATGGGGATCTGTACCACCTTAATTGGCGTGTTACCGACCTACGCGCAAATTGGTATCTTTGCGCCGATGTTACTGGTGTTGCTGCGTATTATTCAGGGATTGGGTGCGGGTGCCGAAATATCCGGTGCCGGAACCATGCTTGCTGAATATGCGCCAAAAGGTAAGCGCGGCATTATTTCTTCGCTGGTGGCGATGGGGACTAACTGCGGCACATTATCTGCGACCGCTATCTGGGCCATCATGTTCTTCTTCCTGTCAAAAGAAGAGTTGTTGGCCTGGGGCTGGCGTGTGCCGTTCCTCGCAAGTGTAGTGGTGATGATTTTTGCCATCTGGCTGCGTATGAACCTCAAAGAAAGCCCGGTATTTGAGAAAGTAAACGACGAAGCAGGGAACACTGCGGCGGCAAAACAAGCCGCGGATAAAACCCATTCTTTGGGTGCGATGTTCACCAGTAAATCATTCTGGCTGGCTACAGGGTTGCGCTTTGGTCAGGCGGGTAACTCAGGGCTGATTCAAACCTTCCTCGCCGGTTACCTCGTACAGACACTGCTGTTTGAGAAAAGTGTACCGACCGATGCCCTGATGATTAGCTCCGTGATTGGCTTCTTTACCATTCCATTCCTCGGCTGGCTGTCCGATAAAATAGGGCGTCGTGTTCCTTATATTATCGTCAGTATCTCCTCGATTATTCTCGCGTATCCAATGCTGTCGATGATTATGGATAAGAGCAACGAGGTGAATGTGATTATGGCCTCGATCATCATTATTCATAATGTGGCGGTACTGGGGCTGTTTGCTCTGGAAAATATCACCATGGCAGAAATGTTTGGTTCGCGTAATCGCTTTACCCGAATGGCAATATCTAAAGAGGCAGGTGGTCTGGTAGCCGTCGGCTTTGGCCCGGTGCTGGCGGGTATTTTCGTCAACATGACCGATTCCTGGTGGCCGATTGTAGTGATGATGATTGCTTACTCTGTCGTTGGTTTGATTTCAGCACTGCTGATGCCGGAAGTCAGAGACCGCGACCTCAGCGTACTGGAAGATGCCGCTGAAACGCCAAAATCACAGCGCGCGGTAAAAGGCCTGCATGTGTGAAAGCGCAAACCATGAGTTGTTATACAACTTTGAATTTCGTGTCATACCAAATGGCTAAAGTTTAATTCAAATCAAAATGCAGACTACCATAGCAGGTAGTCTGTAGCTGTCCCCAAGTTACTACACAGCGAGTTGTAAAAATGGAAAACAAACTCTTATCTGCAAAAGCTATTCTCCCGAAATATGACCGTAGCAAACTGGTATCACGCATCGTTCATCTGGGTTTTGGTGCGTTCCATCGCGCACATCAGGCAGTTTATGCCGACATCCTGGCTAATGAACATGGTAGCGACTGGGGTTACTGCGAAGTCAATTTGATTGGTGGCGAGCAGCAAATTGCTGATTTGAAGCAGCAGGACAACCTTTATAGCGTGGCAGAAATGTCTGCCGACGCCTGGCATTGCCGCGTAGTGGGTGTGGTGAAAGACGCCATTCATGCGCAGGTCGATGGTCTGGAAGCGGTATTTAGTGCACTGACCCAACCTGAAGTGGCCATTGTTTCCCTGACCGTGACTGAAAAAGGCTATTGCCACACTCCAGCTACCGGCACCATCCTGCTGGACCACCCGTTAATCGCCCATGATCTTGCTAATCCACAGCAGCCAAAATCTGCGCCAGGTGTGATTGTTGAAGCGCTGGCGCGCCGTAAAGCTGCGGGTCTGCCAGCATTTAGCGTGATGTCTTGTGACAACATGCCTGAAAACGGTCATGTCACCCGTAACGTTATTACTGCCTATGCGCAGGCGTTGAACCCGGAACTGGCGGCGTGGATCCAAGCGAATGTGACATTCCCATCCACCATGGTTGACCGCATTGTGCCAGCGGTTACGGCTGAAACGCTGGAACAAGTGGCACAAGCGACCGGCGTTGCTGATCCTGCGGCTGTGGCTTGCGAACCTTTCCGTCAGTGGGTCATCGAAGATAACTTCGTTGCTGGCCGTCCTGAATGGGAAAAAGCAGGCGCGGAACTCGTAAAAGACGTTCTGCCATACGAAGAAATGAAACTTCGCATGCTCAACGGCAGCCACTCCTTCCTGGCTTACCTGGGTTACCTGGCGGGTTATCAGCATATTTCTGAATGTATGCAGGATGAAAACTACCGTCGGACTGCTAAGGCATTAATGCTGCAACAACAAGCACCTACCTTAACCGTGCAGGGTGTTGATCTGGCAAAATATGCGGATTCATTAATTGCCCGTTACACCAACCCGGCACTGCGCCACCGTACCTGGCAAATTGCCATGGACGGTAGCCAGAAGCTGCCACAACGTTGGTTAGACTCCATTCGTTGGCATCTGGCAAACGGTAGTCAGTTTGATCTGTTGGCGCTGGGTGTTGCAGGTTGGATGCGTTATGTTGGCGGTGTTGATGAGCAGGGTAATCCAATTGAAGTGAGCGATCCATTGCTGCCGGCGATTCAGCAAGCGGTGGCGTCAAGCAAAGAAGGGGAAACCCGTGTTAAAGCTCTGCTGGGGCTGAAAACTATCTTTGGTGAGGATCTGCCAGCTAACGAGAAATTCGTTCAGCGAGTCACTGAGAGTTATTTGGCGTTACGTGAAAACGGTGCGAAAGCGACAGTAGCTAAGTTCTAAATATTGCGTACTAGTCTCGCCCGGTGACGGGCGAGACTTCAATCATTCTTCTTCAAACATTACTCTTCACTAAACCAGTCACGCTTCTCTTTACGAATCAATAATATCGACTGGCTAATCTCATGCAGATGGCGGTACATCGCCTGATCCACACCGTCTTCATCATGGCGTTTTAAGGCGTCGAAAATATCGTAATGTTGTGCGAGCAGCATCTCTGGTGGCGAAACGTGATCAAGGCTCATATAACGCACCCGGTCCATCGTCGCTTTGATGTTTTCGACCGTGTCCCAGGCCAGGCTACAATCGGCTACCAGCGCCAGTTGCTGGTGAAATTCGTCATCTAACTGGAAAAAGTCGTCTAACTGGTTGCGGTCAATGGCGGTGCGTTGTTGGTTCAGCAATTGCTCGAGCATATAAAGGTGCTCGTCTGTCGCCATACTTGCCGCACGCTTCGCTACCGCACGCTCAATCGCTTCACGGATAAAGCAGCCGTTCTTAACATGGCTGACGGAAATCTTATTAACGTAAGTTCCACGCTGCGGGCGAATTTGCACCAGGCCAGTTTCCGCCAGTTTGATAAAGGCTTCACGAACCGGTTGGCGGGACACTTCAAAGCGGATTGCCACTTCTTTTTCAGACAGCGGCGTACCTGGTGGAATCAGGCAACGCACAATATCGCGACGCAAAATGCGATAGATTTGTTGGTTAACGGGCTGAGTGGGGTTAAGCAATGTTGACGGTAGCATTAAATTTTTCTTTTTTTGGAAGAACCGTGCAAATTTAACATTTATTTGCACGGTCGCCCATACCCGAAATCCCTTCGAATATGGACAAGGTGATTAACCTTCGCGGTGAATGCTTAATCCAGCAAACGTCTGGCTAACCGGCATCATCTCAAGCGTATTGATGTTGACGTGTTTAGGCAGTGTCGCCACCCACCAAACCGCTTCGGTCACATCTTCAGGGGTTAAAGCGTTGGCGTTTTCATAGGTTTTCTCGACTTTGCCGTCATCACCTTTGAAACGTACATTGGAAAACTCAGTACCGCCGACCAAACCAGGCTCGATATCCGTCACGCGGATTGCCGTCTTATGCAGATCGGTACGTAAGTTCAGGCTGAACTGGCGCACAAATGCTTTCGTGGCCCCGTACACGTTGCCACCAGCATATGGCCAGTTAGCCGCGGTAGAACCGATATTAATAATATGACCGCGATCACGCTCGACCATGCCAGGCAGCACGGCGCGCGTCATATACACGAGGCCTTTGTTGTTGGTATCAATCATCGTTTCCCAGTCATCCGGGTCCGCTTTATGAGCCGGTTCCATACCCAGCGCCAGGCCCGCATTATTCACCAGCACATCAATGTTGCGCCAGGCCGCCGGTAACTGTTCCATCGCCACTTCGATAGCCGCACGGTTACGCACATCAAGTTGCAGCGTAATGATGCTTTCACCCAGCTCATCTTTGAGCTCTTGCAGACGTTCCTGACGGCGTCCAGTAGCAATGACTTTATGACCCTGTTGTACGAAACGACGAGTAATACTCTCACCAAATCCGGAAGTTGCACCGGTCACCAAAATAATCATCTCACTGTTCCTCAAAGGTTTTTGTTTGGTAATACCTTAGCATGCTAAGGCAGTTAGTGATAATTCAACTTTGTGCTAAAAACGACGTTGCAAGGGCCTGCACGCTGCTGGTGCAGCGGTATCTGCCGTGTGCAACTTTCTGGTGCATGAGACCCCGCGGATTTTTGCATCCTCAACTAATAATACCAAAAGGCAACCGATTGCGACCAAAGGCAACCGATTGCCTTCTCTAAAGTTGCTTAAATGTTGCGCAGCAAAGGAAAATGTATTCTAAGCTACTGTTATAAAAAAGATTAAAGACAAACCTCAATGTGGCATCAACATTGCAATCATTAACTCATTCTTCACAAAACCATTACAGGCATGGCGATGACAGTTAATTACACGCAGGCGTTACGCGGCCAGTTCTTCGATATAACCCAAACCGGAACTCGTCCTGACGAGTTGCTGGCGAATGCGCGTCACCATGATGATGCGTTGTTATTTATTGATGGTGGTACGGTGGTGGCTTTGTTGCCATGGGAAGAAGGGCGCATGCATTTGCGTAGCGAAAGTGATTATCTCGATTATCGCGGCAAATTAATCATTCCCGGCTTTGTTGATACCCACCTGCATTATCCGCAAACAGAAATGATAGGCGCGTATGGCGAGCAGTTACTCGAATGGCTACAAACTTACACTTTCCCGGTTGAGAGCCAATATCAGGACAGTTCGTACGCCGCGAAAATGTCAGCATTTTTCCTTGGCCAACTGTTGAGCAACGGTACCACCACCGCATTGGTTTTTGGCACGGTTCATCCGCAGTCGGTGGAAGCGCTTTTCAGCGCGGCAGAACATCTTTCCATGCGCATCATTGCGGGCAAAGTGATGATGGATCGCAACGCGCCGGAATATCTTACCGAAACACCGGCGCAAAGTTATCAGCAAACGCGTGAGTTGATTCAGCGCTGGCATAAAAAAGGGCGCCTGAACTATGCGCTGACGCCGCGTTTTGCGCCGACATCTTCACCTGAATTACTCAAAGTGGTGCAGACACTGCGCGAAGAATTTCCCGATACCTGGCTGCATACCCATTTAAGTGAAAACAGTGCCGAAGTGGAATGGGTGAAAAACCTGTGGCCCGACTCTGAAAGCTATCTTGGCGTTTATCACCAGTACCAACTCACCGGAAAACGCAGCGTGTTTGCTCACGCCATCCATTTGCAAGAGTGTGAATGGGATTGCCTGCACCGCACTGAATCGGCCATCGCCTTTTGCCCAACCTCAAATCTGTTTCTCGGCAGCGGGCTGTTTAACCTCAAACAGTGCCATGAGCGGGGGATCCGCATGGGGATTGGTACCGACGTTGGCGCAGGCACCACCTTTAACATGCTACAAACCCTGGCCGAAGCGTACAAAGTTGCCCAACTGCAAGGATACCGTCTGTGCGCTAGCGAAGCGTTTTATCACGCCACATTGGGCGGTGCACACGTGCTGGATCTGGATGACAAAATCGGCAACTTCCTGCCCGGTAAAGAGGCGGATTTTGTGGTGCTGGACTTAGCCGTAACGCCATTGCAGAAACTGCGCTACGCCAACAGTCGGGATATTTATGAAAAGTTGTTCGTGCTGATGACGCTCGGCGATGACCGTAACATCTGGCACACCTGGGTAAACGGTAAATGCGTCTGGCAACGTGGCTCGCTGGAGGTCGCGGCATGATTCAATTTTTGCTCAATCAAACCTTAAAGACCCTTGATAACGTTGACCCAAATACCACGGTGCTGAACTGGCTGCGCGGCAGTGAACAGCGCTGTGGCAGCAAAGAAGGGTGCGCATCGGGTGATTGCGGGGCGTGTACGGTGGTGCTCGGCCAGGTTGATGGCGAGAAAATGCGCTATGACAGCGCCAATAGCTGCATCACGCTGGTCAGCCAGCTTGATGGCAAACAGTTGCTGACCGTGGAGGATTTAGCAGACGGCAGCAAGTTGCATCCGGTGCAGCAGGCGATGGCCGATTGCCACGCTTCGCAATGTGGTTTTTGTACCCCAGGTTTTGTGATGTCGGGATTCGCACTGCAAAAAGCGCATAGCCCGACTGACCGTCATGAAATAGAAAAACAACTCGCCGGAAACCTGTGCCGTTGTACGGGTTATCGGCCAATTATTCAGGCGATGCAGCAAAGTTGCGGTACGCGTACTGACCAGTTTACTCGCACTGAGATGCAAACTGTCGCACGCTTAAAGTCGCTGCAACAATCGCAGGTCGCCGAGGTTAGTAAATCCAACCGCTGCCTGTTGCCAAAGACCGTTGAGCAACTGGCATCGCTGTACCAGCAAAATCCGCAGGCTCGCTTGCTGGCTGGTGGTACCGATCTGGTGCTGACTATCACCCAGCAATTTCAGACACTGCCATTGATTATTGCACTCAATCAGGTGGATGAACTCAAAACGGTTTCCATCACCGACAGCCAAATTCGCATTGGGGCGATGGCAACATTGCAGGCGTGTCAGGAGGTTTTACAGCCAGTGATCCCGGCGTTTTCGCAGATGCTCGACCGCTTTGCCTCGCCGCAAATTCGCAATCACGCCACGCTTGCCGGAAATCTGGCAAACGCTTCGCCGATTGGCGATGGTGCGCCAATGCTGCTGGCGCTCGGTGCGCAACTGGAATTGCGCTGCGGTAACGAACTGCGCACGTTGCCGCTCGATGAATTCTTCCTCAGTTATCGCAAAACAGCTTTGCAACCTGGGGAATTTATCACTGCGGTGATTATTGAGCGGGCGGCAGTCTCCCCGACGTTTGCCGCATGGAAAATATCCAAACGGATGGATGACGATATTTCGACAGTCTTTGGCGCATTCAACCTGCATTTTTCCGCCGGAAAAGTGCAGAGCGCTCGGCTGGCTTTCGGTGGCATGGCTGCGGTTCCGGCGTGCGCAAAAAGGGCTGAAAACGCGCTGACAGGTTTGCCGCTCAACTCGCAATCACTGGCTCAGGCGTGTGCCGCGCTGGCCGAAGATTTCCAGCCGTTAAGTGATTTCCGTGGCAGCGGAGTCTATCGCCTGAAACTCGCGCAAAATCTGCTACGACGCCTGGTGCTACAACACGCCGAAACGGCTTACGCACTTGAGGTACAACATTATGTCAACTAATCCTGTGCGCCTGTCAGAACAGTCATTGATCGAGCAGTTTTCTCGCAAATTGCACGGTGGCGCAGGCGAAAGCCGCAAACATGAAAGCGCAGATAAACACGTCAGCGGTAAAGCGGAATACATTGATGACAAACTGACTTTGCCCGGCATGTTGCACTTATGCCCGGTTCTCAGCCAACACGCCCACGCGCGCATCCTCAATATTGATACTCGCGAATGTTACGCCATTCCCGGTGTAGTCCGCGTTTTTAGCTGGCAGGATGTTCCCGGCGAGCTGGATATTGGCCCGTTAGCGCCAGGCGACCCGCTATTTGCCCGCGACAAAGTTGAGTATCACGGCCAGGTTGTCCTCACGGTAGCCGCCGATACCCCAGAAGCCGCGCGTGCAGGCGCGCAAAAGATCGCTATCGAATATGACGTGCTTGAAGCGGTGCTGGATGTTGAAGAGGCATTACGTCGCGAACACTATGTTCAGGAACCGCACGTTCATCAACGCGGTGATGCTGATGCTGCGCTGGCAAGCGCTGCGCACCGCATTCAGGGGCAATTTCACATCGGTGGCCAGGAACACTTTTATCTTGAAGGGCAGATTGCAGTAGTCCAGCCTGGGGAAGATGGCTGTGTGATGGTCTGGTCGTCAACCCAGCATCCGACAGAAGTGCAAAAGCTGGTGGCTTCAGTGCTTGGCGTCACGATGAACAAAGTCACAGTAGATATGCGTCGCATGGGCGGTGGGTTTGGCGGCAAAGAAACCCAGGCGGCGGGTATTGCCTGCCACGCCGCGCTGGTAGCGGTATTAACTGGCCGCCCGGTAAAAATGCGTCTTGCACGCCGTGACGACATGCGTATTACCGGCAAACGGCATCCGTTTTTTGTGCGCTATGACGTGGGTTTCACCGATTCTGGCATGTTGAACGGAGTGGTTATCGATCTGGCGGCTAACTGCGGATATTCGCTGGATCTGTCAGGATCGATCTGCGATCGCGCTATGTTCCACGCCGACAACGCTTATTACCTCGGTGATGCGCGCGTGACTGGCTACCGTTGCCGCACCAATCTGGCATCGAATACCGCCTACCGTGGATTTGGCGGGCCGCAAGGTATGGTTGCCATCGAACAGATTATGGACCACATCGCACGGGAGCTTGGCCTTGATCCGCTGGAAGTGCGTAAACGTAACTACTATGGCGACACTGAACGCAATGTGACGCACTACCATCAAACGGTCGAACACAACATCATGACGGAAATTACCCGTCAGCTCGAGGCCAGCGCAGATTACGCAAAGCGCCGCACAGAAATCACGGATTTTAACCGCAGCAGCCCAATACTCAAACGCGGTCTGGCGCTGACGCCGGTAAAATTCGGCATCTCTTTTACCTCCAGTTTCCTCAACCAGGCTGGGGCATTGCTGCTGATTTACACCGATGGCACGGTGCAGCTCAACCACGGCGGCACAGAAATGGGCCAGGGGCTGAACACCAAAGTGGCGCAAGTGGTGGCGGAGGTGTTGCAAATCCCCGTCGAACAGATCCAGGTCACCGCAACCAACACCGGAAAAGTGCCGAATACCTCACCGACGGCGGCTTCATCGGGTGCCGATCTCAACGGTAAAGCGGCGGAAATTGCCGCACTGACCATTAAAGAGCGGCTGGTAGAAATGCTCTGTCGTTTACACGGTTGCGAAACCGAACAAGTGGAGTTTCGTAATGGCGTGGTGAAAGTCCCAGGGTGGCATTTTAGCTTTAGTGAAATCGCCAGTCTTGCCTGGCTGAACCAGGTCCCGCTGTCTGCCACCGGGTTCTACAAAGTACCGGGAATTCATTACGACCGTGCCGCCGGTCGTGGGCAGCCATTCTATTACTTCTCCTGGGGGGCGGCTTGTTCGGAAGTGATTATCGACACGCTGACCGGAGAGTACCGTCTGTTGCGTACCGACATTCTGCATGACGTTGGCAATTCGCTGAACCCGGCACTCGACATCGGGCAAATTGAAGGTGGTTTTGTACAAGGGGCAGGCTGGCTGACTTGCGAAGAGTTGGTCTGGGATGTCAAAGGACGGTTGCTGACCGACAGCCCGATGAGCTACAAAATACCGGCGATAAGCGATGCGCCAGCCGACTTACGGGTTAAGTTGCTGGAGAATTATGCCAACCCTCAGCACACCGTTTATCGTTCAAAAGCCGTCGGTGAACCGCCGTTTATGCTGGGAATATCCGTGTGGTGCGCCTTACAGGACGCCGTGGCAAGTGTCACTGATTACCTGAAACACCCAATGCTGGATGCGCCCGCCACGCCAGAACGCGTATTTTGGGGTTGTCAGGAGGCGCCATGAACGACGATGAATGGATCGCTATTTTGATGCAGTTGCGCGAGCGGCGCGAGCCTTGCGTGTTGTTGACTGTGTTGGCTGACAAAGGCTCGGTGCCGCGAAACTGTGGCACCAAAATGATTGTTGGCCGTGAACAGACGTTTCTGACTATCGGTGGCGGGCATCTGGAATATCAATCTATCGCCATGGCACGAGCGATGCTGGAGAAGCAAAGCACGATGCTGCATACCGAGCATTTTAATCTGGGCGCCAGGCTTGGGCAGTGTTGTGGCGGCATGACCACGGTGCTGTTTGAACCGTTGATTCAGGCACAACCGCAGATCACGGTATTTGGCGCAGGCCACGTCGGGCAGGCGCTGGTGGCGCTGTTATCAACGTTACCCTGTCACATTACCTGGGTTGATGAGCGCGCCGATTTATTTTCTGACGCCCCGCAAGGGGTGAAAACCGTTCACGCAGAAGACCCGCTGGATGCAGTTCACGCCGCACCTGCGCAGAGTTATTTTATCGTCATGACCCACAGCCATCCGCGGGATCTGGAGTTGACCGAAGCGATACTTAAGCGCGGTGATTACCGTTATCTCGGGTTAATTGGCTCGCAGACTAAACGCCAGCGCTTTGAGTATCGGCTGGCGGGAAAAGGCATCACGGTGGAACAACTCAGTACCTTACGTTGCCCGGTGGGGCTGCCGGATGTGAAAGGTAAACTGCCAGCCGAAATTGCTGTAGCCATCACCGCCGAAATAATTGCTGTGTATCAGGCGGCGAGTTGAGCCTGGCGGATGACGCTCACGCTTATCCGCCCTACAATCACTTAACTTTCTTCGTAGGGTGGATAAGCGTGAGCGTGTTCCACCTTCCTGCAGGACTTATTTCAGGAGTTCAGGATGCTGTCAGTTAATCCGTTTTACCGCATCAGTTTATTGCCGTATCAAGCCCCTCACTTTGATGACATCAAAGACAGTCACTATCGTCCTGCTTTTGACGAAGCGAAACGAATTAAGCGTGAAGAAATTGCGGCGATTGCCAACGAAACAGCGGCTCCAACGTTTGAAAATACCTATCTGGCGCTGGAAAAAACCGGCCACATGCTGGCGCGCGTTACTCAGGTTTTCTTTGCCATGACCGCGGCAAATACCAATGATTATCTGCAACAGCTCGATGAAGAGTTTGCCGCCGAGTTGGCCGAATTAGCCGATGAAATGCGCCTCAATAGCGCACTGTTTTCGCGTTTAAACAGTGTGTACCAGCGCCGTAATACGCTGGGGCTTGATGACGAATCCCTGCGTCTGGTTGAAGTGGTCTGGCAGAGTTTTACCCTGGCGGGATCCACCCTTAGCGACGATAAAAAAGCGCGCCTGAAAGTGCTGAATAAAGAAGCCGCACAGTTGAACAGCCAGTTTAATAATCGTCTGCACGCCGCTAATAAAGCGGCGGGGCTGGTGGTTGATGACGTACAGCAACTTGATGGATTAACTCCGGCAGAAATTGCTGCTGCCGCGCAACAGGCCAGTGCTAAAGGGCTGGAGGGGAAATACGTCATTCCTTTACTCAATTTCACCCAACAGCCCGCGCTGCAATCGCTGCGTGACAGACAAACGCGTGAAAAGCTGTTTAATGCTGGTTGGCAACGCACACAACATAACGATAGCAATGATACCAGGGCGATTGTGGCGCGCCTTGCAACCCTGCGCGCTGAACAGGCGCAACTGCTGGGTTTTGAAAGCTACGCGGCGTGGAAAATTGCCGACCAAATGGCAGAAACACCACAGGCAGCACTGCAATTTATGCGTGATATCGTGCCTGCGGCGACTGCCCGCGCGCAACGGGAACTGGCCGACATCCAGCAAGTTATCGATGCCCAGCAGGGCGGCTTTAAAGCAGAGGTCTGGGATTGGGCATTTTATGCCGAGCAAGTTCGACATGCGCAATACGACCTCGATGAAGCACAAATCAAACCTTATTTTGAACTCAACAACGTGCTAACCAATGGCGTCTTTTGGGCGGCGAGCCAGCTTTTCGGCCTGAAGTTTGTCGAACGTTTCGATATTCCGGTTTATCACGATGATGTACGCGTGTGGGAAATCTTCGATAACGACGGGCGTGGCATGGCGCTGTTCTATGGTGACTTTTTTGCCCGTGACAGCAAAGGCGGCGGGGCGTGGATGGGCAACTTTGTGGAACAATCCACGTTGCTGGAAAATGACCCGGTAATTTACAACGTCTGTAACTACAACAAACCTGCCAGCGGCGAAGCGGCACTGATTTCCTGGGATGATGTTGTGACATTGTTCCATGAGTTTGGCCATACCTTGCACGGGCTGTTTGCCACCCAGCGTTATGCAACACTTTCCGGTACCAATACGCCACGCGACTTTGTCGAGTTTCCATCGCAAATCAATGAACACTGGGCGCGCCAGCCGCAGGTTTTCGCCAACTATGCGCGCCATTATCAAACCAACGAACCGATGCCCGAGGCGCTGAAAGATAAATTATTCCGTGCCGCGCAATTCAATAAAGGCTACGACATGACGGAGTTACTCGCTGCCGCGTTGCTGGATATGAACTGGCACAGCTTGCCTGCGGGCAGTGAAATCGATGATGTCGCATGGTTTGAAAATCAGGCACTCGAAAAGGAACGGATTAATCTGGCTACGGTGCCACCACGTTATCGCAGCAGCTATTTTGCTCATATCTTTGGCGGGGGGTACGCCGCAGGTTATTACGCCTATATCTGGACGCAAATGCTGGCGGACGACGGTTATCAGTGGTTTGTCGAACAAGGCGGGCTGAGCGCGCAAAATGGCCAGCGTTTCCGCGATGCGATTTTGGCACAGGGCAACAGTCGCGAACTTAAAACCTTATACAGCGACTGGCGGGGACACGCGCCATATAGCGAACCGATGCTGAAAAACCGGGGGTTACAGGGTTAATACCTGGCGGGCAAATTATTCAGCGCTTTGAGAATGCCGTCTTCAATTTGCACGTAGTCACCTTGTTTTAACTGCGCAAGGATCTTCATCACCGAGCTACGAGACAAGTGCGTCCGGTCCATAATGTATTTGGCGGCGGACGTCTTGTCTCTGAGGCTTTCGGGTTCACGCATTAAGCCAAATAACTGGAAGCGCACAATTTCGTAGGCCGTCGGCGCAGTCAGTTTGACCTGAAGAAGGTAAATATTACTGGCAACTTTAGTCACGTGTTTCGCCATTAACTCCCAAAGATTGAGATCATCGACCAGTTTATGTGCATGTTCGGTGGTTATCGTTGCTATCTCGCACTCACTGAGTGTTTCAAGAAACAGTCCCGCTCCCGTTTTAGACAATAAATTAGTGATTCCGGCAATATTGGGCGTTGGCAGCAAGCTGAGCACAATTTCATCGATGTCGCGGCGAATGTGTACTAACCCCGATCGGATGAGATAACACATGTCGACGCCTTTCGCGGAGTAGTAAAGGCGACGGCGCGCCGGTACTTTCACATACGTGACATGGGGGCTGAGTTTTTCCACTAAATCGAGGGTGGCCTGAGAGCTCAGCAACTGTGTGTTTTGTTCTGCATTGTCACGGGGTTTCATAGCGACCAGCTTGGGTTAGCGCGGAATAGGGCGCGGTTTGCCTTCGGTATCAACTGCCACATAAATGAATATGGCTTCTGTTGCTTTATAACGCTGACCAATAGGTTCAGATGAGACTTTTTTAACCCACACTTCCACGTTAATGGTAATGGAGCTGGTTCCGCTTTTTACACATTTGGCGTAGCAACACACCACGTCACCCACCGCGACCGGCTTGAGGAATGTCATCCCATCCACACGAACCGTCACTACGCGACCTTTGGCGATTTCTTTGGCCTGAATTGCGCCACCCATATCCATTTGTGCCATCAACCAACCACCAAAGATATCGCCGTTGGCGTTAGTGTCTGCAGGCATTGCCATCGTACGTAATACCAATTCCCCTGAAGGAGTGTCTTGCTGAGTCATTTGTCTTCCTGAAAATTACTAAGGGTCAGTTACTATGTATCTTGCTATAGTTTAATAGCATCAGACAATTCAGTCACGAAGTAGCATTATTGACTTAAAGGCTTTGTTTTAAGACTGGCAAAATCGCGGTTTAATTGATACTACACAGTGGACAACATGAAGAAATTCGCACTTATTGCTCTTAGTCTTCTCACGCTATCCAGCCAGCCCAGTTTTGCGGGAAGCAAAACGCTGGTGGAATACGGCGTTGTTCAAAATAGCCAAATTATCACCACCCAGACTCATTCCAGACCATTGCGTACCATTGCAGCAGGTGCTGCAGGTGCCGCTATTGGTAACCAGTTCGGTGGTGGTTCCGGGAAAACTATTATGACCGCCACGGGGGCGGTTGCCGGGGTAGAAGCCTCACGCCACCGTCAAAGCCAGCAGCAGAACCCTCAACAGGTGAATTTGCAGATCAAGACTAATGGCGGGCAAATAATCCAGGTGGTACAGGATTATAACGGCAGCACCACCTTTAAACCTGGGGATAAGGTTCGCATCATGACTTCAGGTTCGAATACCACCGTGGATAAATCGGTGTAATTGTTCATTGCCAGAAATGAAAAAGCACACTTTTAAAGGTGTGCTTTTTTTTGCCTTAAAGCTTGAGAATTACTTCTCTTCTTGCGGCATATGCTTGTAGATATACACGCCGCTGAGCAGAGTAAACACCAGTGTGGCAGCTGTCAGTCCAAACACTTTAAAGTTGACCCACACGCTTTGTGGCAGCCAAAAAGCTACATAAATGTTCAGCGCACCGCAGGCGATAAAGAACAGTGCCCAGGCGATGTTCAGCCGCGACCATACCGTTTCTGGCAGCGAGATTTCTTTACCCAACATGCGTTGAATCAACGGTTTGCCCATGAAGAACTGGCTAATCAGCAACGCGGCAGCAAACAACCCGTAAATCACCGTCACTTTCCATTTGATAAATTCATCGTTATGGAAGAATAGCGTCAGGCCGCCGAATACAGCCACCATCAGGAAGGTGATCAGCGCCATTTTTTCCAGCTTGCGGAATTTGTACCAGCTGTACACCAGTGCAAAACCGGTGGCGACAATCAGCGCACCGGAAGCCACGTAGATATCGTACATTTTGTAGAATGCGAAGAAGACAATCAGGGGCAGGAAGTCGAGAAACTGCTTCATAATCTGTTCCGTAAAATGACTCCTGAGCGCCATGCTCAGGAGCAGGTGAAAGTTATTGGCGAACCAGCATATACAAACGGAATAAATAGATGAGCAACACCGCAGAAATAAGGTTGCTGATCGTATTTGCAATCACCGCGCCAACAGACGGTGAGAGTGCTGCAAATGAAGACGCGAGCATCAAAAGAGCAGTTTTCGCCAGTAACCAGCTAATCACCGCAGGTGCGACCAGACGCATATTTGCCCAGGCAAGACGCATGCTGCTGCGCAGTGACTGGAAAACACCCGCTTTATCCTGAACAACCATAACCGGTGCAAATGAAAGCAGAATCGCTAACAGCACACCCGGAACCACAATCAGCATAATGCCAATTTGCACCAGGAAAGTGGTCAGGAACATCAGAATAAAGATTTTTGGTAACACAGGCGCCGATGTGCCAATGGCGCGAAGGGCACTCACACGTTGTCCGGCACTGACCATCTGGATAAGTACAAGCACGCTACCTGCGAGGATAGCATTGCCGATCAGACCAGAAAATGTCGAAGCCGCAGAGGCTTTGAGTAGCACTTGCTGTTGCTCAGGCGTCATGTTCTGCACAAGGTCAAACAGCCCAACGCTATTGGCTAAATTATCTCCCTCACTAAGGATAGACATTTGCTCGTCGCTGGGTGAAAAGGCGTGACCGATCACAACCGAAATAAAAGCACAAAGCAACGCGATCAGTAAGACAGTAACAAACTGATTGCGTAGAAAATTCCCCGTGTCACGGTACACAGAACCCGCCGTGATAGACATGCACTCTCCTTGATGTTGCTCGGTTAAAAATCAGCGGCCAATTGTACCCTGGTTGAAGGGATGTGGCACCGACAAGATGTAAGCCTTGAGTAAGTTACTGTCAGTAAGAAAAATTGATCTGGAGTGGGTAAGTGGCATTTTAAGCAATATGCGGAAAAATTAATCCAGATCATTAAATGTTAAATTAGCCAGTGAAGTGTGATCGATGCTAGATCACTTTGTACTCATTAATGAGTATATTCAGCCCGCTGTTAAAACCATAACAAGGAGAGGGCTATGAAAAAACTGTCTGTGGCGTTACTCGCATTAACCTGTTTGTCAGGTGAAGCGCTGGCACATCAACAAGGTGAATTCTTCATGCGCGCCGGTTCTGCAACCGTGCGTCCAACGGAGGGTTCGGACAATGTGCTGGGAATGGGCGGGTTTAGCGTCAGCAACAATACCCAACTGGGACTGACATTTGATTACATGGTGACGGATAACATCGGTATCGAACTACTGGCCGCCACTCCATTTCGTCATCACGTTGGCTTAGGGCCAACGGGCGACATCGCAACCGTGAGCCAATTGCCGCCAACACTGATGGCGCAGTGGTACTTTGGTAATGCGCAAAGTAAAGTTCGCCCGTATGTCGGCGTGGGTATTAACTACACCACTTTCTTTGATGCTGATTTTAACCAGACCGGCAAAGATGCAGGCTTATCGGATTTGAGCGTTAAAGATTCGTGGGGTGTGGCAGGCCAGGTGGGGCTGGATTACATGATCAATGAAAACTGGCTGCTGAACATGTCGGTTTGGTACATGGATATCGACACTGAAGTGAAGTTTAAAGCCGGTGGCGAGCAGCAGAACATCAATACGCGTATCGATCCGTGGGTGTTTATGTTCTCGGCGGGTTATCGTTTCTAATGTTGTTGAGATAACAAAGGCCGGAATTGCTCCGGCCTCTGTGTTTGCTTATGCCGTGCGCGTCGCGGCTTTCAAGCTCTGCACAAAAGCTTTCAACTCGCTTAACATCACTTCCGGCTTATCAAGATTCTGCTCGATAATCTTCACAATGGCCGAACCTGAAATCGCCCCGGCAGCGCCCGCAGCAACCGCATCCTTAACTTGCGAAGGTTCAGAAATCCCAAAACCTTGCAGTGAAGGGGCTGCACCAAACTCAGCCAGCTTTTCCACCAGGTGATGAAGCGGCAATTGAGCGCGTGTTTCGGCACCGGTTACACCAGCACGAGACAACAGATAAGTATAACCGCGACCATGTGTGGCGATTTCACGCAGCAGCGCGTCATCGGCATTCGGTGGGCAAATGAAGATTGGCGCAACGTTGTGGCGCATGGCGGCCTGGCGGAAAGGCGCAGACTCTTCAATCGGCACATCGGCAATCAGCACCGAATCGACACCCACTTTGGCGCACAGTGCATAAAACTCATCAATGCCACGGTTAAACACCAGGTTGGCGTACATCAGTAAGCCAATTGGGATGGTTGGGTGTTTCTGGCGAATTACCGCCAGCATTTCAAAGCATTGTGTTGGGGTGACACCGGCGGCAAATGCACGCAGTGCGGCATTCTGAATGGTTGGGCCATCAGCTAACGGGTCAGAGAAAGGAATACCCAACTCCAGCGCGTCAGCACCCGCTTCAATCAACGTGTCGATGATCTTCAAAGACTGTTCTGGTGATGGATCACCCAGAGTCACGAAAGGAACAAATGCACCTTCGCGGCGTTCTTGTAACTGCTCAAATGCGTGTTGATAACGTTCCATTAGATTTCCCCTCGCGCTTTCAAAATGTCGTGAACGGTGAAGATGTCTTTGTCACCACGGCCAGAGAGGTTCACCACCAACAGTTGTTCTTTTTCTGGATTTTCTTTCATCATCTTCAGGGCGTGAGCCAGCGCGTGTGAAGATTCCAGTGCCGGGATAATCCCTTCTTTGAGACACAACGTTTTGAAGGCTTCCAGAGCTTCGTCATCGGTAATCGAAACATAATCTGCACGGCCAATGCTGTTGAGGTGTGCATGCTGCGGCCCGACAGACGGGAAGTCCAGACCGGCAGAGATGGAATACGACTCTTCGATTTGGCCTTCGTCGGTTTGCATCATCGGCGATTTCATACCGAAGTAAATCCCCACACGGCCATGTTTCAGTGGCGCGCCGTGTTCACCGCTTTCGATACCGTGACCCGCCGGTTCAACACCAATCAGGCCGACTTTAGGTTCGTTGATGAAATCAGCAAACATGCCGATGGCATTCGAACCACCGCCGACACAGGCGATAACCGCATCTGGCAGACGGCCTTCTTTTTCAAGGATCTGCGCTTTGGTTTCTTCGCCAATCATGCGCTGGAATTCACGCACGATAGTCGGGAATGGATGCGGGCCGGCTGCGGTGCCGAGCATATAGTGCGCGGTTTCGTAGCTGCCGGACCAATCGCGCAGCGCTTCGTTACACGCATCTTTCAATGTGGCGGAACCACTATGTACTGGGATGACTTCTGCACCCATCAAACGCATACGGAACACGTTTGGCGACTGGCGCTCAACGTCTTTTGCGCCCATGTAGATGCGGCATTTCAGGCCGAGCAGGGCGCTGGCTAAGGCTGATGCCACACCGTGTTGACCCGCACCGGTTTCGGCGATGATCTCAGTTTTGCCCATTTTCTTTGCCAGCAACGCCTGGCCGAGCACCTGGTTAGTTTTGTGCGCGCCGCCGTGCAGCAAATCTTCACGTTTTAAATAGAGGGTAGTTTTGGTGCCGGCTGTCAGGTTGCGGCACTTGGTCAGCGCTGTTGGACGGCCGGCGTAGTTTTTTAGCAGGTCGTTAAATTCAGCCTGAAATTCTGCATCGCTTTGTGCTGCTACAAACGCTTCTTCCAGTTGGCGCAGTGCAGGCATCAAAATTTGTGGCACGTACATGCCGCCAAACTCACCAAAATAGGGATTCAATAATGTCATGATATTTTCCTTAGTAAGCCCGCAGCGTCTGGAAGACGGCAGCCAGCTTGTTAGCATCTTTAATACCCGGTGCGCTTTCGACACCTGAGTTGAAATCTAAACCTACGCAGCCCGCTTTCGCTGCTTCTATGCAGTTATCCGCACCCAGTCCGCCAGCGAGAATCACGTTTTCCAGATTCTGGCCTGCAAGGAGTGACCAATCAAAACGTTGGCCGCTACCGCCCTGGCCGTTGTCGAACAGGTATTTATCGATATGGTTTAAATCACGAGCGGGCAGGCTTTCTTTGACACTTAACGCTTTCCAGATTTGGACACTTGCCGGAAGGGCTGCGCGAAGTTGGTCTATATAGGCCTGGTTTTCTTCGCCATGCAGCTGCACGGCGGCGAGATTAAATTGCTCTGCTTTTTGCACGACATTGTCAACTGGCGTGTCGCGGAACACTCCGACATATTTCAGCGGCGTTGCGGCAATAACTGCAGCGGCTGTTTCATCGCTGACAAAACGCGGTGATGCAGGCACAAAAATCAGGCCGCCATAAATTGCCCCGGCTTCGAAGGCGGCGCGGGCATCTTGCGGACGAGTCAGGCCACAGACTTTGTTTTCACCCAACGTTACACGGCGAACCGCAGCATTCAGGTCATCTTCACCCATCAGGGCCGAACCAATCAGGAAGCCGTTAGCAAAGTGGCTGAGTTCACGGATCTGGCCGTAGTTGCCGATCCCCGATTCGCTGATAACCGTCACACCGTGGCCTAAACGAGGCGCGAGTTGGCGAGTGCGGTTCAGGTCGATGGATAAATCGCGCAGGTCGCGGTTGTTGATACCGACAACTTTAGCTTTCAGCTCAATCGCACGTTCCAGCTCTTCTTCATTACTCACTTCTGTCAGCACGCCCATATTCAGGCTATGCGCAACAGCAGCAAGCTGGCGATACTGTTCGTCATCGAGCACCGACAACATCAGCAGACAAGCATCGGCCTGATAAAAACGCGCCAGCAGAATCTGATAGGCGTCGATAATAAAGTCTTTGCACAACACCGGTTGCGTGACGATGTTGCTGACAATGGGCAGGAAATCAAAACTGCCCTGGAAGTATTTCTCGTCTGTCAGTACCGAGATAGCAGACGCGTAGTGCTTATAGACGTTGGCAATGCGTGCCGGGTCAAAATCATCACGGATCACGCCTTTGGACGGAGACGCTTTTTTGCACTCCAGAATAAAGGCAGTTCGGGCACCTTGCAGTGCGTGATAAAAGTTGCGTGTCGCCGGCACAATGTTGTTCTGGAAACTTGCCAGGGGTTGTTGTTGCTTGCGTGCTTCAACCCAGATCGCCTTATCATCGACGATTTTCTTTAATACGGTTTCCTGCATGACTTATCCTCTTCCGGCCAGTGCTGTAACCCGGTCATATGCCGCGCCGCTGCGCAACACTTCCAGCACTCGTTGTGCGTTCGCTTTTAGATCTTCTTGCCCATGCAGACGCATTAACATAGCGACGTTCGCGGCTACTGCAGACTCATGAGCAGTCTCTCCTTTACCTTGTAACAGGCGGGTGAGAATGTCACGATTTTCTTCTGGCGTACCGCCTGCCAGCTGATCCTGATGATAAGCTGGCAGGCCAAAGTCGGTGGCTTCCAGTTGGTAGCTTTTGATCTCGCCATCGTGAAGTTCGGCAACCTGAGTGGTGGCATGCAGAGAAACTTCATCCATACCGCCGCTGTGTACCACTGCCGCACGTTTGTATCCCAGCACACGCAACGTTTCTGCAATCGGCAACACCAGTTCCGCACTGTAGACACCAATCAGCGCCATCTGTGGATGTGCGGGGTTAATCAACGGCCCAAGCACATTGAACAAGGTGCGCGTTTTTAGCTGCTGGCGCACAGGCATCGCGTGGCGAAAACCAGTGTGGTATTTCGGTGCAAACAGGAAGCAGACGCCCAAATCGTCAAGGGCTTTACGCGACGATTCGGCACTCATTTCCAGGTTAATACCGAAGGCGGCCAGTAAATCCGACGAGCCAGATTTGCTGGAAACGCTGCGATTACCGTGTTTGGCTACTTTCAGCCCAACCGCGGCGGCAACAAAGGCGCTGGCGGTGGAAATATTGATGCTGTTACTGCCATCGCCACCGGTACCGACGATGTCAGCAAACGGATAGTCCGGGCTTGGGAACGGTGCTGCGGCTTCCAGCAACGCGGTGGCTGCACCAGCGATTTCATTCGGATGTTCACCACGTACTTTCATACTGACCAGCGCCGCCGCCAGTTGTTCAGGTTTCAACTCGCCACGCACAATGGCGGCAAACAGCTGGTGGCTCTCTTCGCGGCTCAGGGTTTGCGCCTGGTAAAGCTTGTCGAGAATAGGTTGCAGCGTGTTGGCTTGTTTTAATTTCAGCAGCGCCCAGTCGAGAGTTTGTTCAAGCAAACGTGCACCATGGGTGGTCAGAATGGATTCCGGATGGAACTGGAAACCACACACCCGATCTGCATCGTGGCGAACCGCCATCACCATGCCCTCAAAATGGGCGTTAATGGTTAAACCCGCCGGAATATTGCTGCCAACTAGTGAGTGATAACGGGCTACAGGAAGCGGGTTAGGCAAACCGGCAAACATCGCCTCGCCATCGTGAGAAATAATCGACGCTTTGCCATGCAGAATTTCACCTGCCTGACCGACATAACCGCCGTAAGCTTCAACAATCGCCTGGTGGCCCAGGCAAATACCAATAATCGGTAATTTGCCACGCAGACGCGTTAACAGTTCAGGCATACAACCTGCTTCGCTTGGCGCACCAGGGCCTGGCGAAAGCATCAGCACCGGGTTGTCCATGGTCGCCAGACGTTCAATTAAAGTCTGTGCAGGAACGTGATTGCGGTAAATAACCACATTGTGACCATTGGCACGCAGCTGATCGGCAAGGTTATAGGTGAACGAGTCGATGTTATCGAGCAGCAGAATGTCAGCCATCAGAAAATCTCCTGTGCGTGATGCGCGGTAGCAATGGCGCGCAGTA
Source organism: Buttiauxella sp. JUb87 (assembly GCF_004361975.1). Classification (NCBI taxonomy): domain Bacteria; kingdom Pseudomonadati; phylum Pseudomonadota; class Gammaproteobacteria; order Enterobacterales; family Enterobacteriaceae; genus Buttiauxella; species Buttiauxella sp. JUb87. Next base: position 548,178 of record NZ_SNVY01000001.1, on the reverse strand, counting down.
CAGCGCGGGCTTTGTTGCGGGTTTCATCGGCTTCAGATTGCGGCACAGAGTCCAGAACCACGCCAGCCCCGGCCTGAACGGTGGCGATGCCATTTTCAACGTAGGCGGAGCGAATGACGATGCAGGTATCCAAATCACCATGGGCGGTGAAGTAACCCACTGCACCACCATAACTGCCACGACGTACGCCTTCGGCTTTGGCAATCAACTGCATCGCACGAACTTTTGGCGCACCGCTTAACGTGCCCATATTCATGCAGGCGCGGTAAGCGTGTAGAACATCGAGATCTTTATGTAGTTCGCCAACCACACGCGAAACCAGGTGCATCACAAAGGAATAACGGTCGACTTTAGTTAAGTCTGCAACATAACGGCTGCCAGGCGTGCAAATACGCGCCAGGTCGTTACGCGCTAAATCAACCAGCATCAGGTGCTCGGACATCTCTTTATGGTCGGTACGCATTTCCAGTTCAATGCGGCTATCGAGATCGCGGTCAAGCGTTCCGTCTGCACGGCGGCCACGCGGGCGAGTCCCGGCAATCGGGTAGATTTCAATCTGGCGCGAAGTGGCATCATATTTGAGCGAGCTTTCCGGTGAGGCACCAAACAGGGTGAAGTCGTTATCCTGCATGAAGAACATGTACGGGCTTGGATTGCTCTTTTTCAGTGTCTGATAAGCGGCGAGCGGAGACGGGCAAGGCAGTGAAAAACGGCGCGATGGTACGACCTGGAATATCTCACCGATGCGAATTGCTTTCTGCATCTTACGAACCACGTCGCCAAATTCTTCATCGCTTTGGCTGCATTCGCAGGTCATGTGTTCCACTTTTTGTACCGGCAATGCAGCTGGTTCTTGCTCCATTTGTTTAATCAGCTGCGCAGTGCGCTGAAGCAAACGCTGTTTTTCTGCGGCTGATGGGGTAAACAAGCTCGCCTGGATGCGGGTGTGTTTTTTCTGATGGTCAATAACCAGCAGAGTTTCAGCCAGATAAAAACAGTAGTCAGGGCAACGGTTGTCTTGCACCAGTTCTGGTAAATCTTCAAAACCCGCGACCAGGTCATAGGCAAACAGGCCGCCGAAGAACATCGCTTCGCGCTCATTGACCGGCACAGTAACCAGTTGCTGCATTAAACGGAAAGCATCGAACACTGACAGCGAACACAGACGCGCATCTTCATCCAGCAGGGAACTAACAACCGGGAAGCGCAGAACTCGGCCCTGCGGAGAGTGTGTGTTTTCAACACCCGCAGGCAGCGCGGCATCAAGCAGGGGTAGCAGTGAGGCACCGTTGTCTGAAAGCGCATGAATGGTGACAGTGTCACCTAATGCAGTAATGCGCAGCGCGCTGTCAACTAACAGCAGGCTTTTCAAATCGTCTTTACTATCGATATCTGCCGATTCCAGCAACAACGTTGCCGGACGCGCTCCGCACAGCTGATGGAAAACTGCGCCAGGGTTATCGCGATAGGGCGCTTCATTAACCAAGAGTTCGAGCGCTGGTTTTTGTGTTTGCATGTTCTGCTCTCATATTTTGTTCAAAAAAAAGCCCGCTTTGTTGGCGGGCCTGGTATCTGGGCTGAATTACAGCCATAGCGATTACACTGCCCGTTATCAGGAAGTACGCCACCAGCTGTGCATGCGGATTATCGCTTTCATTTTCAGATACCTTTATCGTGTGAACTTGCGTACTAGTTAACTAGTTCGATGATTCAAAGTCAATAGCGATTTTTAGTTATCGATAAAATCGCTATGATGAGCGGCGTTTTTTAAGTTTACTAACACACCCGGAGCCATTTTGAGCGAAACCACACTTGCGGTGATTTACGACTTACATAGCCATACCACCGCGTCAGATGGCCTGTTAACGCCCGAGGCGTTGGTGCAACGTGCTGTCGATATGCGTGTTGGTATTCTGGCAATCACCGACCATGACACAGTAGCCGGAATTGCCGCGGCAAGGGAAGCAGTATCACGTCTGCAATTGCCATTGCGTTTAATCAGTGGTGTTGAGATTTCCACCCTCTGGGAAAATCATGAAATCCATATCGTTGGGTTAGGTGTTGATGAACATCACCCGGCACTGGCGGAATTTTTGGCGCAACAAAGTGAGCGCCGTGTACAACGTGCGGCGTTGATCGCCGAACGGCTTGAAAAAGCACATATCCCCGGTGCGTTAGAAGGCGCGATGCGCCATGCCAACGGCGGGGAAGTCACGCGTGGGCATTTTGCACGTTACCTGGTGGAGTGCGGTAAAGCCAAGACCATGGCGGACGTGTTTAAGAAATATCTCGCAAAAGGGAAAACCGGTTACGTTCCGCCACAGTGGTGTACAATAGAACAAGCTATTGATGTGATTCATCATTCTGGCGGGCAGGCGGTTCTGGCACATCCAGGCCGTTATGACCTGACGGCTAAATGGCTGAAAAGATTGCTGGCGCAGTTTGCCGAAAGTGGTGGCGATGCCATGGAAGTCGCGCAGTGTCAGCAAGCCCCCAATGAGCGCACCCAGCTTGCCAGTTATGCCCAGCAGTTTAATTTGTTGGCATCACAGGGCTCAGATTTCCATATGCCGTGTGCGTGGATTGAGCTAGGACGCAAGCTTTGGCTCCCGGCAGGTGTGGTGCCTGTCTGGCAGAATTGGGGTGGCGGCCACATCGCAAAAGAGAGGGTTTTATGAGTCAATTTTTCTATATTCACCCGGATAACCCACAGCAGCGCCTGATCAACCAGGCGGTTGAAATTGTTCGCAAGGGCGGCGTGATTGTTTACCCAACCGACTCGGGTTATGCGCTGGGCTGTAAACTTGAAGATAAAACGGCAATGGAGCGTATTTGCCGCATTCGTCAATTACCCGACGGGCACAATTTTACCTTGATGTGCCGTGATTTGTCGGAGCTTTCAACTTACGCATTTGTTGATAACGTGGCGTTTCGCTTAATCAAAAATAACACGCCAGGTAATTACACTTTTATTCTCAAAGGCACCAAAGAAGTTCCGCGTCGTTTGTTGCAGGAAAAACGCAAAACCATCGGTTTGCGAGTGCCGTCGAATCCGATTGCCTTAGCCTTGCTGGAAGTCCTGGACGAGCCGATGTTATCAACATCGCTGATGCTGCCGGGCAGTGAGTTTACGGAGTCAGATCCGGAAGAAATCAAAGACCGCCTGGAGAAGGTTGTCGATCTGGTTATCCACGGTGGTTATCTTGGCCAGCAACCGACAACCGTGGTTGATTTAACGGATGATGCACCAGTGGTTATTCGTGAAGGCGTGGGCGACGCAAAACCTTTCTTATAAGTGCATCTACAGCTATACTGTCCGGCCTAAAATGGGGCTGATGTGCCCCATTATCCCAATTCGACGCCTGTGAAGGCGACACCCGAGGAAGCTCAATGAGCGATAAGAGCGAAAAGTTACAAAAAGTCCTGGCTCGCGCCGGCCACGGTTCACGCCGTGAAATTGAAACCATTATCTCCGCAGGCCGCGTTAGCGTTGATGGCAAAATTGCCAAGCTGGGCGACCGTGTTGAAGTGACTCAGGCCCTGAAAATCCGTATTGATGGTCACCTGATCTCTATTAAAGAATCCGCAGAACAGATTTGTCGCGTGCTGGCTTACTATAAGCCGGAAGGCGAATTGTGTACGCGTAACGATCCGGAAGGGCGTCCAACTGTATTTGACCGTTTACCAAAACTGCGCGGTGCGCGCTGGATTGCGGTCGGTCGTCTGGATGTGAACACCTGCGGTCTGCTGCTTTTCACGACGGATGGTGAGCTGGCAAACCGCCTGATGCACCCAAGCCGTGAAGTAGAGCGTGAGTATGCAGTGCGTGTCTTCGGCGAAATTGACGACGACAAAGTGAAGCAACTGGGTCGTGGTGTGCAGCTTGAAGATGGCCCAGCCGCATTTAAAACCATCAAGTTTACCGGTGGCGAAGGCATTAACCAATGGTACAACGTGACCCTGACCGAAGGCCGCAACCGTGAAGTGCGTCGCCTGTGGGAAGCGGTAGGTGTGCAGGTTAGCCGCTTGATCCGTGTGCGTTACGGTGACATTCAGTTGCCGAAAGGCTTGCCACGTGGCGGCTATACTGAACTCGACCTGGGCCCAACCAACTACCTGCGTAAGCTGGTAGAGTTGCCGGAAGAGACAGAAAGCAAAGTGGCGGTTGAAAAAGACCGTCGTCGCATGAAGGCGAACCAGATTCGTCGTGCGGTGAAACGCCACACGCAAACCACTGGCGGCGGCCGCCGTGGTGGACGCAGCAGCTAAAATATCAAACCCCTCAACTGAGGGGTTTTTTACTAATAGTCGATACCTATCTGTGCTTTAACACCCGCATCAAAAGCATGTTTCACCGGCCTCAATTCACTCACCGTATCCGCCACTTCAAGAATATCCCGATGACACCCACGGCCAGTAATAATCACGGTCTGGTTCTCAGGACGCTGTGTCAGCGCGGCCAGCACCTCTTCTAGCGGTAAATAATCGTATGCCACCATATAGGTTATTTCGTCGAGGATAACCATATCCAGTGCGCTATCGGCGAGCATACGCTTTGCGTGTTGCCACACTTCCTGGCAGGCGGCGGTATCCGTTTCGCGGTTTTGCGTGTCCCAGGTAAAACCTGTCGCCATTACCTGAAATTCGACACCGGCAGGTTCGAGTAAATTACGCTCCCCATTCGGCCATTGACCTTTGATAAACTGAATGACGCCCACTTTTTGTCCGTGCCCAACTGCGCGGGTGGCGGTGCCAAATGCTGCGGTAGTTTTACCTTTACCGTTTCCGGTAAAGACAATCAAAATACCGCGTTCTTCTTGCGCTGCTGCAACACGGGCATCCACTTTTTCTTTCTGGCGCTGCTGGCGTTGTTGATAACGATCTTCACTCATTCGGAAATTCCTGGTTTACGGTTGGGTTGCGCGTCAAAGCTCATACCTGTTTTACGGCGACTATCATCACCCATCAGCCATAAATAAAGCGGCATTAAATCCCGCGGTGTTTTAAGCTTTTCGGGGTCTTCAGTTGGAAATGCACTGGCGCGCATGGCGGTGCGCGTCCCGCCTGGATTAATGCAATTTACGCGTAGGTTATGCTGTTTATATTCCTCAGCCAACACCTGCATCATGCCCTCAGTGGCGAATTTTGACACCGCGTATGCCCCCCAACCCGCACGACCCTGACGGCCAACACTGGAGCTGGTAAACACCAGCGAACCTGAATCTGACTTCAGTAATAAAGGAAGCAGGGCCTGGGTCAGAAAGAAGGTGACGTTGACATTCACCTGCATGACGTTGTGCCACGTTTGCGGATCTTGTTCGTCCATTGGCCGAACATCGCCGAGAATCCCTGCATTGTGTAATACCCCATCCAGACGAGGAGTGAGCCCGGAAAGTTTTTGCGCCAGATGCTGGCAATCTGCAGGTGTAGCGGTGGCAAAATCCAGCACGAACCAGTGTGGCTGGCCACCGAAGCGGGTGTTAATCTCCTGGGCTGTGGTGCGTAATTTTTCTTCATTACGCCCCAACAACACGAGGCTTGCCCCATAACGCGCATAGGTTAAGGCGGCTTCACGCCCGATGCCATCGCTGGCACCGGTGACTAAAATGATGCGGTTTTGCAGTAAATCAGTTTTCGGTTGATAGTGCACTTTCAACTCCTCGCGCGATGCAAAGCTCGCGTCTTAATTCTCAGAAATGCCTGGGTTTATTTGGCCTTCAGGCTTTATGCCTGAAAGAGGCGGTTATTTCAATCAGGCAACAGGAGACAATACCTTTGATTAACATTTTGCAAAAGTTTCCTTTTACTAAAGCCGTTCAGGAATGCATCTCGCAGCATTTATAGTTGGTTGCAGACGTAGAATCAGTGCTCGGTTACACTGGGCGACAGGTATTTAATGCTCTGAACGGAAGGCGGAAAGTGTGGATCTAATTGCAAACTATGGGCTGTTTTTGGCGAAAATCGTCACTGTCGTTGCGGCTATTGGCATTCTTGTCACCATTATCGTGAATGTGGCAGGGCGTAAAAGACATCAGCGTGGGGAATTACATCTCACCAATTTAAGTGAACAATATCAGGAAATGCAGGAAGAAATGCAGGTGGCAAGGCTTGACCATCACCAGCAAAAAATCTGGCATAAAGCAGAGAAGAAAAAACATAAGCTGGAAGCAAAACAAGCTAAAGCGCGTGCTAAACGGGGTGAAAAGGTTATTTCTGATAAACCAACACTTTATGTATTGGATTTTAAAGGAAGTATGGATGCCCACGAAGTGACTTCGCTTCGTGAAGAGATAACAGCGGTATTAGCGGTCGTCAAACCTGAGGATGAAGTTCTACTGCGCCTGGAGAGCCCAGGCGGAGTCGTGCATGGTTATGGCCTGGCTGCTTCGCAATTGCAGCGCCTGCGTGACAACAAAGTCCGTCTGACGGTCGCAGTGGATAAAGTCGCTGCCAGCGGTGGCTATATGATGGCTTGTGTGGCAGACAAAATTGTCGCAGCACCGTTTTCTATTATTGGCTCGATTGGTGTAGTCGCGCAGGTGCCTAACTTCCATCGCCTGTTAAAACGTAATGATATAGATGTTGAGCTGCATACCGCAGGGCAATACAAGCGCACCTTGACGTTGTTTGGTGAAAACACCGAGCAGGGGCGTGAGAAATTCCGCGAAGACCTCAATGAAACTCACCTGCTATTTAAGCAGTTTGTTCATGACATGCGCCCGACACTTGATATCGATTCGGTGGCGACAGGTGAGCACTGGTACGGTACGCAAGCACTGGAAAAAGGCTTGATTGATGCAGTAAGCACCAGCGACGATTTACTGATCAATCTGATGAAAAATCATGAAGTGATTAATGTTCACTATACGCGCCGCAAGAAAATGATGGACAGATTTACCGGCAGTGCGGCAAATAGCGTTGATAACCTGCTGATGCGCTGGTGGCAGCGTGGTGAAAAACCATTGCTGTAAGCCAGTTATGGCTGAACAACATTAAATGAAAACGAGGCCATTTGGCCTCGTTTTTTTCATTAGTCTTGCAGGTGATATTTATCTGCAAACACATGCGCAAGATGCTTAAACATATTAAAAATCGCGGTGCTTTTCCCAGTAGGTAAGCCTTGCTCATCAAGGAAGTATTCACCTTTGAACACCAGCACCCCGTTTTTTTGCTCTACGTCCGTTGCTTCCATTCCGTGCATGAAGTCTTCATGTGCGCGGATGACTTTGTTGGCTTCAACGAGTAGTGATTGTTTATCGATAGGTTGAGTGGTTGGTTTCATTATTTCCTCCTTTAAAAACTGGCAGTAGTGTACTTCCGCTATACTGCAAAGGGCAATATTCCTGAGTAAACCCAGGGTGATTTAATCCGTTTACTGTTCTGGCAGGAATCGCTGCTGCATGCTAATAAAGTTGCTTAACTCATTTTATCAGGTAGAGTGTGACGCTTTCGCAAATCTGGCAACGGAATTGCTTGACATTCAACCAAACTTCCGTCGTGCTATGTCACCGATGCGAAAGACTCGCTATCTCAATCACCTGCGCATTTAGCTCAATCAGGCTGGTGATGAAAAAAGAGTTGATATCCATTGACGCTGTCGCAATATAGAAAAGCGAGTCGCCAGTGGAAGGTGAAAGTAACGTGCGACGTTCCTGGAAGAATTACATTAGGTAAGGTGAATATGGGTAAAGCTCTCGTCATCGTTGAGTCCCCGGCAAAAGCCAAAACGATCAACAAATATCTCGGCAATGACTACGTGGTTAAGTCCAGCGTAGGTCATATCCGTGATTTGCCGACCAGTGGATCAACCACCAAGAAGAGCGCTGACTCCGCCTCCACCAAAGGGACCAAAAAGGTCAAAAAGGATGAACGCGGCGCGCTCGTAAATCGTATGGGTGTCGATCCCTGGCACAACTGGGAAGCACAATATGAAGTGCTGCCTGGTAAAGAAAAAGTGGTTTCAGAACTGAAATCACTGGCTGAAAAAGCAGACCATATCTATCTCGCAACCGACCTTGACCGCGAAGGGGAAGCCATTGCATGGCACCTGCGGGAAGTTATCGGTGGTGATGACACGCGTTATAGCCGCGTGGTGTTTAATGAAATTACTAAAAATGCCATTCAACAGGCGTTTGAAAAGCCGGGCGAACTGAATATCGACCGTGTTAACGCACAGCAAGCGCGTCGCTTTATGGACCGTGTTGTGGGTTATATGGTGTCACCGCTGCTGTGGAAAAAAATTGCCCGTGGCCTGTCTGCCGGCCGCGTACAGTCTGTTGCTGTACGTCTGGTTGTTGACCGCGAACGCGAAATTAAAGCGTTTGTGCCAGAAGAATATTGGGAAGTTGACGCGAATCTGACGACGCCGAAAGGTGACAGTCTGCCGGTTCAGGTCAGCCACCATAAAGACAAACCGTTCCGCCCGGTTAACCGCGAGCAGACCATGTCTGCGGTTAGCGAGTTGGAAAAAGCACGTTACTCAGTGCTTGAGCGTGAAGATAAACCAACCAGCAGCAAGCCTGGTGCGCCGTTTATCACATCCACGTTGCAGCAAGCCGCAAGTACCCGTCTTGGTTTTGGTGTGAAGAAAACCATGATGATGGCTCAGCGTCTGTATGAAGCGGGTCACATTACTTACATGCGTACCGACTCAACCAACTTGAGCCAGGATGCCGTGGGCATGGTGCGTGGCTATATCGAAGAGAGTTTCGGTAAGAAATATCTTCCAGCCGCTGCAAACCAGTATTCCAGCAAAGAAAACTCGCAGGAAGCGCACGAAGCGATTCGTCCTTCTGACGTGAGTGTGGTTGCTGAGTCGCTTAAAGATATGGAAGCTGACGCGCAAAAACTCTACCAGTTGATCTGGCGTCAGTTTGTAGCGTGTCAGATGACTCCTGCACAATACGACTCCACCACCCTAACGGTGCAAGCGGGTGATTTCCGTCTTAAAACGCGTGGTCGCACGCTGCGTTTTGATGGCTGGACGAAAGTAATGCCTGCGCTGCGCAAGGGCGACGAAGACCGCACATTGCCTGCTGTTGAGCAGGGTGATGAACTGGCGCTTGTAGAAGTCATCCCTGGACAGCACTTTACCAAACCACCGGCGCGCTTTAGTGAAGCCTCGTTGGTTAAAGAGCTGGAAAAACGTGGCATTGGCCGTCCGTCTACCTACGCATCTATCATTTCCACCATCCAGGATCGTGGTTATGTGCGTGTGGAAAACCGCCGTTTCTATGCGGAGAAAATGGGTGAAATTGTTACCGACCGCCTGGAAGAAAACTTCCGCGAGTTGATGAACTACGATTTCACCGCGCAAATGGAAAGCAGCCTCGACCAGGTCGCTAACAATCAGGCCGAGTGGAAAGGGGTGTTGGATAACTTCTTCAGTGATTTCAGTGAACAGTTGGGTAAAGCTGAACTGGATCCGGAAGAAGGTGGCATGCGTCCAAACCAAATGGTTCTGACCAGTATCGATTGCCCAACGTGTAGTCGTCAAATGGGTATCCGTACCGCCAGTACTGGTGTGTTCTTAGGTTGCTCAGGTTACGCGTTGCCCGTCAAAGAGCGTTGCAAAACCACCATTAACCTGGTGCCGGAAAATGAAGTCCTCAACGTCCTCGAAGGGGATGATGCGGAAACCAATGCGCTGCGTGCGAAACGTCGTTGTGCTAAATGCGGCACCGCAATGGACAGCTATCTCATCGATCCGAAACGTAAGTTACATGTTTGTGGTAACAACCCAACTTGTGATGGCTACGAAATCGAAGAGGGTGAGTTCCGCATCAAAGGTTATGACGGTCCAATTGTTGAGTGTGAGAAATGTGGTTCTGAAATGCACCTGAAAATGGGGCGTTTTGGTAAGTACATGGCTTGTACTAACGACGATTGTAAAAATACCCGTAAGATCCTGCGTAATGGCGATGTGGCTCCACCGAAGGAAGATCCGGTTCCATTACCAGAGTTGCCTTGTGAGAAATCAGACGCGTACTTTGTACTGCGTGATGGCGCGGCCGGTGTTTTCCTTGCGGCAAACACTTTCCCAAAATCTCGTGAAACACGTGCGCCACTGGTTGAAGAACTGTATCGCTTCCGTGACCGTCTGCCAGAAAAACTGCGTTATCTGGCTGATGCACCACAGCAAGACGCTGATGGCAATAAAGCCGTTGTTCGTTTTAGCCGTAAGACGAAACAGCAATATGTTTCCTCCGAGAAAGAAGGCAAAGCGACCGGTTGGTCTGCGTTCTTTGTGGATGGTAAGTGGGTTGAAGGGAAGAAGTAACTCTCTTTAACATTGAAAGCCGGGGCCTGTGCTCCGGCTTTTTTATATCTGCGTATATAACCTTATTATTATTTTTTCTTTCAAACTATACATAGAAGATATAACTGATATAGTGGCTTAAGAAAATTTCACCACGTCTGAATCCCCGTCGCTGTTCATATCGGGGCTGCTTTTACTGCGGATGGAACACCATGAAACTACAGCAACTTCGTTATATCGTCGAGGTGGTCAATCACAACCTCAACGTCTCTTCGACGGCCGAAGGGCTTTATACTTCTCAGCCGGGGATCAGTAAACAAGTTCGGATGTTGGAAGATGAACTGGGGATTCAGATCTTTGCTCGTAGCGGCAAGCACCTGACGCAGGTGACGCCTGCGGGACAAGAGATTATCCGTATCGCCCGTGAAGTGCTGTCGAAAGTCGATGCGATTAAATCGGTCGCGGGTGAGCACACCTGGCCTGATAAAGGTTCTTTGTACGTCGCCACGACGCATACACAAGCGCGTTACGCGCTGCCGAATGTGATCAAAGGCTTTATTGAACGCTATCCGCGAGTATCGCTTCACATGCACCAGGGCTCGCCAACGCAAATTGCGGAAGCGGTTTCCAAGGGTAATGCTGATTTTGCGATAGCAACCGAAGCATTACACCTTTACGATGATTTGGTGATGCTGCCGTGCTATCACTGGAACCGTTCGATCGTTGTCACCCCAGATCATCCGTTAGCATCGAAAGAGTCTGTCTCTATCGAAGAGCTGGCGCAATATCCGTTGGTCACTTACACCTTTGGTTTTACTGGGCGCTCCGAGTTGGATACCGCATTTAATCGTGCAGGTTTGACGCCGCGTATTGTGTTTACCGCAACAGATGCTGACGTGATTAAAACTTATGTAAGGTTGGGGTTAGGTGTGGGCGTGATAGCCAGTATGGCGGTTGATCCTGTCTCTGACCCGGATCTGGTCCGTATTGAAGCACAGGGCGTATTCAGCCACAGCACGACCAAAATTGGTTTCCGCCGCAGCACGTTCTTACGTAGTTACATGTATGATTTTATTCAGCGTTTCGCACCACATCTGACTCGCGATGTTGTCGATACTGCGGTCGCATTACGTTCAAACGAAGATATTGAGGCGATGTTCAAAGATATTAAGTTACCCGCAAAATAATATCCCAAGGTATCTTTTCCATAGGGAAAGATACCTCTTCTCAGTTGCACTTAAGAATATGTTTCAACCCGCCTGATAATTAATACCCCGCCAGATTTTTATTAACCATAAGATGTAAGTGGTTAATCTGTCTCAATTAAGAGACAACCGTAGATAATAATTTACCGCCATGCAAATTTAATGTTTCAATTATTTATTTGAGGTCAAAAGATTAAATCTTTTCCTGCAATCGGGGAGCAATTTCTCTGGCTTTTGTACTAGAGTTTCTTTAGGATTAATCCCAGTCAGCGATTAATTATACCGATTGTTTGAGTTTATATGATAAGTGGTGCCGATTGTATGAGGTTAGCAATGCCTTCTGGAAGTGAAGAACCGCAAAGGGAATCAGGGCTGAAACGTAAAGCCTGGATGGCGGTGTTTCTGGTCTCAGGTTTGTTTTGGCTAGTCGTTGCAGTGGCTGCATGGCATTTTTGGGGGTAACAATGACTTCCTTTGCTCAAACACAAGCGCAGAAAACGGTGCGTCAGAAAGATGACAAACCACAACAAGAAGCGAAACCTGGAAAAGTTCAGGTGCCAGAGTCGTGGCAACTGACGCAACAACAAAATGACTTTATCGATCTGTTTTCAACAGACGAACATATTAAACAATAAATATAATTCTCATTTACCTTTATTTAACTTGCTGTCAGTCACACTTTATAATTAAGCGTGATTAAGAGCACACTCTTTAAGTAATCACTACACACAGCAATATTCAAATCGACTGATTAATTATTCAGTCACAGTGTTTACTAAAATAAAGAGAGCGGCTTATGAATACTCACTGTAGCGTCAAGTACTGGTCATGGTTCACCGCATTTACCGTTTCGTTAGCCTTTTGGGCGCAAATGGTCTGGATGCTGACTCAGTAACACTTTCTTGCTTGTGCCCTGGTTCTCTGCCGGGGCGCTGATTCACTCTTCCTTTCCCTTTACACCTTCTGATTTATCAATTCGGGTTGTTATCAAATCGTTACGACATCTTTGTGTTATCTTTAATACTGTCCCTGATCTTCATCCGGGATACCGCTATCCTAAGAAATTTAAGGAGGAGCTATGTCGTTAACCCTACGCGAGGCCAGTAAGGACACTCTACAGGCGCTGAATAAAACCTATCATTATTACAGTTTGCCACTGGCTGCAAAGGAACTTGGGGATATCACCCGTTTACCCAAGTCGTTAAAAGTTCTGCTTGAAAACCTGTTGCGCTGGCAGGATGAAAACTCCGTTACTCAGGACGATATTCATGCCCTGGCAGGTTGGCTGAAAAATGCCCATGCCGATCGTGAAATAGCTTATCGTCCCGCACGTGTACTAATGCAAGATTTTACCGGTGTTCCCGCCGTTGTTGATTTGGCCGCGATGCGCGAGGCGGTAAAACGTCTTGGTGGCGATGTCGCCAAAGTCAATCCTCTGTCCCCAGTTGATCTGGTTATCGACCACTCGGTAACGGTTGATCATTTCGGTAATGACGAAGCTTTCGAGGAAAACGTGCGCCTCGAAATGGAGCGTAACCACGAGCGTTACGTTTTCCTGCGTTGGGGGCAGCAGGCATTCAGTCGCTTTAGCGTGGTGCCACCGGGAACCGGGATTTGCCACCAGGTTAATCTCGAATATCTGGGTAAAGCGGTGTGGAGCGAAATGCAGGGCAATGAGTTGGTTGCCTATCCTGACACGCTGGTCGGCACCGATTCCCACACCACGATGATTAACGGCCTTGGCGTTTTGGGTTGGGGTGTCGGTGGTATTGAAGCTGAGGCCGCCATGTTAGGCCAGCCGGTTTCCATGCTTATCCCGGATGTCGTCGGCTTTAAACTTGATGGCAAATTGCGTGAAGGTATCACCGCAACAGACCTGGTATTGACCGTCACACAAATGCTGCGTAAGCACGGAGTGGTTGGCAAATTTGTCGAATTTTATGGCGACGGCCTCGACACTTTACCACTGGCCGATCGTGCGACCATTGCCAATATGGCGCCAGAATATGGCGCGACGTGTGGTTTCTTCCCGATTGATGCGGTGACACTGGATTACATGCGCCTGAGTGGACGCAGCGAGGAGCAAATCGCGCTGGTAGAAGCCTATGCGAAGGTGCAGGGGATGTGGCGAAATACTGGCGATGAACCGGTATTTACCAGCACACTGGCACTGGATATGGACGAGGTAGAAGCAAGTCTGGCTGGGCCGAAACGGCCACAGGATCGCGTGCCGTTAGGCGATGTTCCTAAAGCGTTTAATGCCAGCAACGAACTGGAAGTGAACACCTCTCATAAAGATCGTGCTCCAGTTGACTACACCATGGACGGGCGTGAGTACCAATTACCCGACGGTGCGGTCGTGATTTCAGCCATTACCTCCTGTACTAACACCTCCAACCCAAGTGTATTAATGGCCGCGGGGCTACTGGCTAAAAAAGCAGTGACCTTAGGGTTGAAACGCCAACCGTGGGTGAAAGCTTCTTTGGCTCCGGGTTCTAAAGTCGTTTCTGACTATCTGGCCAAAGCTGGGCTAACGCCGTATCTCAACGCCTTAGGCTTTAATTTGGTGGGTTATGGTTGTACCACGTGCATTGGTAACTCCGGTCCGTTACCCGATCCGATTGAACAAGCAATCAAGAAGGGCGATCTTACCGTTGGGGCCGTGCTTTCGGGGAACCGTAATTTCGAAGGGCGCATTCATCCTTTGGTGAAAACCAACTGGCTGGCTTCACCGCCGCTGGTGGTGGCTTATGCTCTGGCCGGGAACATGAATGTGAACCTGACAACCGATCCGCTGGGGCATGATAAAAAAGGCGATCCGGTTTATCTCAAAGATATTTGGCCGAGCAGTCTGGAAATTGCCCGCGCAGTCGCGCAAGTTTCGACAGAAATGTTCCACAAAGAATACGCGGAAGTGTTCGAGGGTACGCCGGAATGGCGCAATATTGAAGTCGCTCACTCAGATACTTACGGCTGGCAGAGCGATTCTACCTACATCCGCTTGTCACCATTCTTTGATGATATGGAAGCCACACCTAAACCGCTGCAAGATATTCATGGTGCGCGCGTGTTGGCCATGCTGGGAGACTCTGTTACCACTGACCATATTTCTCCGGCAGGGAGTATTAAGCCTGATAGCCCAGCGGGGCGTTATTTGCAGAATCATGGGGTTGAACGTAAAGAATTTAACTCCTACGGTTCACGCCGTGGTAACCATGAAGTGATGATGCGCGGGACTTTTGCCAACATCCGTATTCGCAATGAAATGGTGCCTGGAGTAGAAGGCGGCATGACTCGCTTGCTACCAGGTGATGAAGTTATTTCGATTTATGATGCGGCGATGCGTTATCGCGATAAAGGTATTCCGTTAGCCGTGTTTGCCGGTAAAGAATATGGTTCGGGATCCAGCCGCGACTGGGCGGCTAAAGGGCCACGGTTACTCGGTGTAAGAGTGGTGATAGCGGAGTCATTCGAGCGTATTCACCGCTCCAACCTGATTGGTATGGGCATTCTTCCTCTGGAGTTTCCAGACGGTGTGACGCGCAAAACGTTAGGGCTGACTGGCGAGGAGTT
Organism: Buttiauxella sp. JUb87; assembly: GCF_004361975.1. Lineage (NCBI taxonomy): Bacteria > Pseudomonadati > Pseudomonadota > Gammaproteobacteria > Enterobacterales > Enterobacteriaceae > Buttiauxella > Buttiauxella sp. JUb87. The sequence goes on along the minus strand of NZ_SNVY01000001.1, from coordinate 533,142 downwards.
TGTTGATATTAGTGGCCTGAACGACCTTACGCCGGGCGTTTCGGTTCCTGTATCATTGACGTTTGCGGATGGAAGAAAAGAAGTGGTTGAATGTCGCTGCCGAATTGATACCGGTAATGAACTGACGTACTTCAAAAATGACGGCATCCTGCATTATGTGATTCGTAACATGCTGAACTAGCCAGAATTCTCCCCCAGCGATGGGGGAGAAAATAACTTAATCTTCAGACAGCAAGTGGCCCATTTTAGCGGCTTTAGTATCCAGATAATGTGCGTTCTTAGGGTTACGGCCCACGATGAGCGGCACACGTTCCACAATATTAATCCCTGCTTCGCTGAGAATTTCTACTTTGCGCGGGTTATTGGTCAGCAAACGAACTGCATCGACACCTAATAACTTAAACATATCGGCGCATAGCGTGAAGTCACGTTCATCAGCGGCAAAACCAAGCTGATGGTTAGCTTCCACGGTATCGTAGCCTTTATCTTGTAAAGCATAAGCGCGGATTTTATTAAGCAGACCAATATTGCGACCTTCCTGGCGGTGATACAACAACACACCACGGCCTTCTTCGGCGATATGGGTTAATGCAGCTTCAAGCTGAAAACCACAGTCACAGCGCAGGCTGAATAGGGCATCGCCCGTCAGACACTCTGAATGTACACGCGCCAGAACAGAATCATTTCCGGTTATATCACCAAAAACCAGAGCAACATGATCTTGCCCGGTTGCCAATTCTTCAAAGCCCACCATCAGGAAATCGCCCCATGGGGTTGGCAGTTTGGCTTCTGCCACACGTTTAAGCTGCATGTGATTCTCCAGGTACTTATAGTGGCACTTACGGTGCCTGCCAGCTGACTGGCTTGTTTAATTACTACTGCTTAGTTTGCCACAACGCCGACCACTTCGCCTAATAGACTGGGCAGACTCCTGGTTTTACCCTATGTAAGACTTCCCGCTTTCCCTTCGATGCTGTTTATCGGGTATCCTTGAGATTCAAATAGCATAAGGATAAGCAATGCGAGCGATAGCAAAACGAACAACAATGGGTGCTGGATTACTGTTGGTGATGCCTTTAGCCGTGTGGATCTCTGGTTGGCAGTGGGTTCCTGGCGGGCAGGGTAGTTGGTTGAAAATGATGTATTGGGTCACGGAGACCGTCACCCAACCCTGGGGCATCATTACCCATGTTTTGCTATGTGGCTGGTTTTTATGGTGCCTAAGGTTTCGCCTAAAAGCCGCGCTGATGCTGTTTGCGATTCTCGGAGCCGCTATTCTTATTGGGCAGGGCGTTAAATCTGTCATCAAAGACAAAGTGCAGGAACCTCGTCCTTTCGTGGTATGGCTTGAAAAAACACAACATATTCCGACAGATGAGTTCTACAATTTAAAACGTAAACAGCGTAGCGAGTTGGTAAAAAATCAGCTTAAATCGCAGCAAGAATTACCAGAATGGTTACGCCAACACTGGCAAAAAGAGACCGGTTTTGCTTTCCCGTCAGGGCATACCATGTTTGCGGCAAGTTGGGCATTATTGGGAGTAGGGCTACTGTGGCCCCGCCGAAGAACCTGGACCATCGCTTTACTGTTGGTTTGGGCGACGGGGGTGATGGGCAGTCGATTAGTGCTCGGAATGCACTGGCCCTGTGACTTAGTCGTTGCCACACTTATCTCTTGGGTGCTGATAACACTGGCAACCTGGCTTGCTCAGAAATTGTGCGGACCATTATCGCCGCCGCCGCAAGAAGCTGACGAAATAGCCGAACGGGATGCCGAGCCTTGAGATTATTGATTTAACCCCCATTTCTTATGAATTGAACGCGCTCAATGGATTCCACGAAGAACCGGGAAATGGTAGTTTATATAGTTGGAAAAACATTAGCGCTTAATGTATCTCCAACAACCTTCGAGCTGCGCGGATGTTGGCTGCACTCACTTACCGGATGACTTACGAACGTAAGCTCATCGTGATAAGTTTTCTTGCCGCCGGCCAGCCACTCGAATGTTAATGGTGATAGTCGCGTAAGACCACATGACGGGAAGTAATGTGAAATATTTATTCATTTTCTTACTGGTGCTAGCGATTTTTGTGATTTCAGTCACTTTGGGCGCACAAAACGATCAGGTTGTTACTTTTAACTATCTGCTGGCACAAGGCGAATATCGAGTCTCCACATTACTGGCGACCCTTTTTGCTGCGGGTTTTTTACTGGGTTGGATTATTTGTGGCCTGTTTTGGCTGCGTTTGCGTGTTTCGCTAACACGCGCCGATCGCAAGATCAAACGCCTTGAGCAGCAAATTACGACGGATTCTGACGCCATAGCAGCGGCGGTACCGGCTGTGAAGGAATAACCTGCCATGCTGGAATTGTTGTTTCTGCTCTTGCCTATTGCCGCCGCTTACGGTTGGTATATGGGGCGCAGAAGCGCGCATCAAGATAAGCAACAAGAAGCTAACCGCCTGTCGCGTGACTATGTGGCGGGGGTTAACTTCTTGCTGTCGAACCAGCAAGATAAAGCTGTCGATTTATTTCTCGATATGCTTAAAGAGGATACCAGCACTGTTGAAGCTCACCTCACGCTGGGTAACTTGTTCCGTTCTCGTGGTGAAGTTGACCGCGCCATTCGAATCCACCAATCATTAATGGAAAGTGCCTCGTTAACTTACGATCAGCGCTTGCTGGCTGTACAACAGTTGGGCCGTGACTATATGGCGGCTGGTCTGTATGACCGTGCCGAAGATATGTTCGCGCAACTGATTGATGAAACTGATTTCCGCATTGGTGCACTACAGCAGTTGCTGCTTATCCACCAGGCTACCAGTGACTGGCAAAAAGCCATTGATGTAGCAGAGCGCCTGGTTAAGCTTGGTAAAGATAAACAACGCACCGAAATTGCCCATTTCTATTGTGAACAAGCATTGCAGTTGATTGCCAGTGATGACCTGGAACGTGCCATGTCATTGCTAAAAAAAGGGGCCGCAGCCGATAAAAACTGCGCGCGTATTTCAATCATGATGGGCCGTATCTTCATGGCTCGTAATGAATACGCTAAAGCCGTTGAATCGCTACAACGTGTTATCGATCAAGACAGCGAGTTAGTCAGCGAAACTCTCGAAATGTTGCAAACTTGCTATCAACAGTTAGACAAACGACCAGAGTGGGAAGCGTTCTTAAAACGTTGTGTTGAAGAAAATACCGGGGCAGGTGCTGAACTGATGCTTGCTGAGATCCTTGAGCAAAAAGAAGGTTCTGAAGTCGCGCAGGTTTATATCAACCGCCAACTCCAGCGTCATCCGACCATGCGTCTGTTCCATCGGTTGATGGATTATCACTTGCAGGAAGCGGAAGAAGGGCGTGCCAAAGAGAGCCTGATGGTGCTACGTGATATGGTTGGCGAACAAGTGCGTACCAAACCACGCTATCGCTGCCAAAAATGCGGTTTTACCGCTTTCACGCTGTACTGGCATTGTCCGTCTTGCCGTGCCTGGTCGACGATTAAACCTATTCGGGGGTTAGATGGGCAATAACGGTTAGTTATTGCCCAGTTATAAAAAAACACCATACTTTAGTTACAACATACTAATAGTTAATCCTGGTATCCTCACATCAACACCGTGTCGTTTGTGCCTTGCAAGGTGCAATGGCAACTGTAATTTTGTGTCTCCCGCGGGTAGAATGCTTGCCGTTTATCTCTTGCGCCGCATTGCTGCCCAACATCAGAAGGTTTAGCCATGAATTCAACTGCATCCTCCTCCTCCCGTGTTGCCACTGATTCTCCTATTGTCGTCGCACTTGATTACGATAATCGCGATAAAGCTTTAGCTTTCATTGACCGTATCGACCCGCGCGATTGCCGCCTGAAAGTGGGCAAGGAGATGTTTACTCTGTTTGGGCCACAACTGGTGCGAGACATCCAGCAACGTGGCTTTGATGTGTTCCTCGATTTGAAATTCCACGATATCCCAAATACCACAGCTCGTGCAGTTGCTGCCGCAGCCGAGCTTGGCGTATGGATGGTAAACGTTCATGCCAGTGGTGGGGCGCGCATGATGAGTGCTGCTCGTGAAGCTTTGTTGCCATTTGGTAACGATGCTCCGTTGCTGATTGCAGTAACCGTGTTGACCAGCATGGAAGCCAACGATTTGGCCGATCTCGGGATTACGGCCACGCCTGCTGAATACGCAGAACGTCTGGCTCGATTGACACAGAATTGTGGTTTGGATGGTGTGGTTTGTTCCGCACAAGAAGCTGTGCGTTTTAAAAGTGAACTGGGTCAAGACTTCAAACTGGTCACCCCAGGAATTCGTCCGGCTGGTAGTGATGCAGGCGACCAACGCCGCATTATGACACCACAGCAAGCGCAGATTGCAGGTGTAGATTTCATGGTTATTGGACGCCCGATCACCCAATCGACAGATCCTGCTCAAACTCTGCGTGATATCCGGGCCTCTTTACAGCAGGGGGCGTGATGAAAGACGATAACAGCCGTTTAGTGTATTCCACAGAATCTGGACGTATTGATGAGCCTAAAGCCGCGACCATCCGCCCAAAAGGGGATGGTGTGGTGCGCATCCAACGTCAGACCAGCGGGCGAAAAGGCAAAGGTGTTTGCCTGGTAACCGGTATTGATATGGATGATGCGCAATTAGCGACTTTAGCGGCAGAACTTAAGAAGAAATGTGGTTGCGGTGGTTCGCTAAAGGATGGAGTGATTGAAATTCAGGGTGACAAACGCGACCTGATTAAATCACTGCTTGAAGCTAAAGGTATGAAGGTAAAATTAGCAGGCGGTTGATTCACCTATCGAAATCTAAAATAATTAGGCCACGGTAAAATTACCGTGGCCTTTTATTATGACTGCCGGGAGTCAGACCTGAATATTATAGCTTTTATAATTATTAAAGCGTTTACGCTTTTGCTGGCAGCAAAAATTATTTACTCACCTGATGGCCAATAATACCACCAACCGCCGCACCACCTAAGGTACCCAATGCACTACCATCGGTTAAGACCGCGCCACCTACAGCACCTGCACCGGCACCAATCGCAGTGTTACGGTCACGTGTAGACCAGTTAGAACAGGCGCTCAAAGACATCGCAACGGTCAAGGCCAAAGCAACGGCAGCAATTTTTTTGTTATTTAAGGTCATAATACTCTCTCCTGAATTATTGATTCACGGAAATAAGTCACTTTAAGTATAGAGGCAATTAACCTACTTAAAGAAAGTTACCGTGAAACTGCATGTCGATATAGACCTAAAAGATAACGCCAGTGATTATCACGTTCTGTTATATCGCTGTTAAATATTCTAATTTATACGGTGGATTACAACAGGTAAATAATCTTAAAGGGTGTGCAGGATAATTCTGATATGAGGACTGCCTGCGGGGGATGCAGGCAGTTAAACGTCGTGATTACGTAATGGGAAATTGTTTAACAATATTAACTTGAACACCAGTGTCTTGCAGTTGCTGACCGGTGATTTCGCTAATACCGTCATCAGTGATCACGCGATTGATACATGAAATCGGCCCCAGCGTGTAGGGGTGCATCGCACCAAACTTGGTGCTGTCTGTCAGAACAATGATTTCACTGCCTTTTTCCAACACGGTATTCACCACGTCGGCACGCATCATATCGCGGCTGGTGAATCCAGTTTCAGGCAAGAAACCGTCAATGCCGATGAACGCTTTGCTGAAGTGTACCTGCTGGATAAATTGACGTGTCAGAGGCCCAACCATACTTTCGCTTTTTTTCTGGTAGATGCCGCCAAGCAAAACAACTTCACAGTCAGTATCTTTCAGAAGATGAGCAATGTAACTGCTGACAGTAATCAGAGTGATTTTTTTCTGCTCGGCCAGTGCCCGTGCCAGCAGCGCATTACAACTGCCATTCTCGATAAAAATCGTTTCGCCATCGTTAACTAAAGTCGCTGCAAAATCAGCGAGATGCCGTTTAAGCGAATAATTGTTCATCATTCGCGTTTCAACGTCTTCGCTATCCAGCGGAACGGCATAGCCATGGATACGCTTCAGATAGTTTTTTTTCTCCAGAAGATTGAGATCCTGGCGAATGGTCACTTCTGAGACTCCGGTTTTTTTAGCGAGATCGGTCACACTCATGCGACCTTGATCAATCACCATCTGTAAAATAATTTGTTGTCTGGAATTCATGTCAGCCAAATTTTGGGCGGTGCATAAAGCACCGCCTGGATTATTAAAGTGTGTGTTCTGTGCGGGCTATAATATCATCCTGAGCGTCCGGAGATAAGGCGGTAAAGAAAGCAGAATAACCTGCTACACGAACCACCAGATCGCGATACTTATCAGGATGTTGTTTGGCATCTAACAGGGTTTCACGGGAAACAATGTTGTATTGTACATGCCAGCCTTTATGCTCTTCGAAGAAAGTCCGCAGCATAATCATCAACTTTTCGCGGTCGCGTGGGTTATCCAGTGTCGCCGGATTCAGTTTCTGATTCAGTAGCACACCGCCCAGAATTTCACTGGTTGGCAATTTGCCCACTGAACTGATTACGGCTGTTGGCCCAAGGCGGTCGGTTCCTGAAGCGGGGCTTGCTCCTTCAGCCAGCGGTGTTGTCGCTTTGCGTCCATCTGGTGTTGCCATGGTTGCAGCACCAAACGGCACGTTTGCAGAAATTGAAGAGGTCCCTGCGTAATATGTCCCGCCGATAGGCCCGCGGCCAAAACGAGTATTGTGATACTGCTTTAGCTCATCAATGTACGTCTGATAAGCGCGCGCCAGCAGTAAATCGACATCGTCTTCATCGTTACCATATTTTGGCGCGTTGTTAATCAGGCGTTGGCGCAGTTGCTCACCCGTCAAACCGTCAAAATCATTTGCCAGCGCTTCGGCTAATTGTTGCTGGCCAATGACACCTTGTTCGAACACCAGTTTTTTCACCGCAGCAAGGCTGTTGCCAAGGTTGGCGATACCGACTTGCAGACCTGAAACCCAGTCATACTTAGCGCCGCCTTGCTTAATGCTCTTACCGCGTTCGATACAGTCATCCACCAGTGCAGAGCAAAGAATATCGTGGGCATTTTCTTCCAGAACGGTATCAACAACACATTCGATTTCGATGGATTTCTGAGTGTAATAGCGAATCTGTGTATCCCAGGCGTTCATCACCTGATCAAACTGGGTGAAGTTGCCTGCGGAGAGCGCATGTTGTTGTGGCAGGAAGATTTTACCGCTGGTTGCATCGCGCCCATGTTCCAGCGCCGCCAACATCACCCGCGCGAAGTTAATGAAACTCATGCCTGTGCAACGATAACCCCACTTGCCACCAACCGCCGTTTCGATACAGCCGATAGCGGCATAATCATAAGCATCTTCGCGGCTGACGCCCAGTTTGATAAATTCTTCAATGACGATTTCATCGTTGTTAAACGCTGGCATCCCGAAACCACAGCGAATCACCTGCACGCAAGCGTCGAGGAAGTCATTACTCATCCCTGCGTGGTAGCGCACACTCAAGTTTGGCTGTGTTGAACGTAACTGGCCGCATGATTCAAGAATGGCGTAAGAGAGTGGGTTTACCGCGTCTACGGCCTCACCATTTACTAGCGTTTGGCCACCAATGGTCACGTTTTGGTATAGCGGGCTACCAGCAGATGCTTTCGAGTGGGAACCTGAACGAATCTTGTTAACTTCGAGCAACTTCAGCCAACAGCTTTGCAGCAACTCGATAGCCTGGTCACGACCCAAAGTTTGCTCGAGTTCAACATCGCGGCGATACCACGGATACAGAAACTGGTCCAGGCGACCAAACGAAACGGAGTGACCGTTAGACTCAATCTGCAAGACTAACTGCACGAAGTAACTTAATTGCAAAGCCTGCCAGAACGAGGTCGGTTTTTGGTGGGCAATCAGCTCGCAGTTTTCGGCCATGGCCAGTAACTCGTCACGGCGTGCAACACGTTTTTCGCTGGCCGCCAATTCTTTAGCAAGCACCGCAAAACGCTGAATATGATCGCTTAACGCGACAAACGTAATATCGATAGCTTTCAGGAACTGTTCTTTATGCAAATCTTCCCAGTCGGTGAGATGCAGGCGTGAGCGGCGCTCAGCGACTTTGGCACGTAAACCATCAATACCTAGCTCCAGCAACAGCGGGAAGTTGACCGCCAGGTGCGCATCGCCAGAGGTCATATTGCCTTCGGCTTTGATAATCCCGGTTGCCAGCAACTCTTTTTGCTCGTCGGTGAACATTCCGTAGCAGCGATCTTGTACCGTCTGGCCGCGCCACCAGGGGCAAATTTCGTGCATTACCGCTTTATCTGCATCTGAAATCGAGAAGCCAGCGCCAGGGCGGTCGCCCAGTTCATCGATCTCGGTTTCGATCCAACCTACCGTATATTCAGGAAAAAATGGTGCACCGCGCACATGGCTTGCCTGGTTCCCGACAATCAGCTCATCATGCTTAATCCAGATAGTACGTTCAGCAAGGTGATGGGCGAGGGCGAGGGCGCGGCGCACGGGTAATGGCTTGTCCTGATGTTGCTGATAAATCGCCGTATAGTGTTGTGCGCGCTCAGTACAAACCGGCGGCTTAACGATATGAATCAACGCTTCTTTATGATCTTTGATGCGTTGGCTTAAGGTGTTCAGATTCAGTTGGGTCATCGGTTTATCCTCTTATCCAGGCGGTCATCCCTTTTTGGCTTGCGTACTGCTCAGCAAATTGCAGCAGTTCTGGCGCATCAAGCGGTTGGTGCGCGGCCGTATAAGGGAGATTCAGGAGCTTGTATTTGTTAATACCTAAAGTGTGGTAAGGCAAAAAGTGAATCGCTTTGACGCCAATTTCATCGGCGGCAAAATCGCAGATGGCACGAATAGATTGCTCATCAGCATTAAAGTCAGGGATTAATGGCACCCGTATCGTCATTTCGACATTGCGTGCCGCCAGCTTACGGAAGTTGTCCAGCACGCGTTCGGCGCTGCCATCGGTCCATTGTTTGAAACGCTGAGCGTCGACATGTTTGAGATCCGCGAGCAGCAAATCGAGATGTTCGAGCGTCGGTTCGATATATTTCCAGGGTACATGCAAGCAAGATTCGACAGCGGTATGAATCCTCGCTTCTTTGCTTTTTCGCAGCAGTTGCTCAGCAATATCAGGCTGCATAAAAGGTTCGCCACCGGAAAGCGTAATACCGCCACCGCTACGTTCGTAGAACGGTTTATCACGTAAGACTTTCTGCATGATGGCATCAACACTCTGTGTCTCACCGCACACGCTTAATGCTTGAGTGGGGCAGCAGTCGGCCAGTGCGGCCATATCGTCAGCCAGCAATTTCTCACGTGCGATAACCAACGAGTCGTCAACACGGCTGATAGCGTGGGGAGCCGCTTGTGGGCATAACTCACAGCCTGCAAGACATAGGCGCTCATCAAACAGAACGTCTTGACTGCGTGCACGGCTTTCAGGATTCTGACACCAGCGGCAGCCTAAGGAGCAGCCTTTCAGGAACACCACGGTGCGGATACCTGGACCATCATGTGTTGAGTAACGTTGGATATTAAATAGCATAAGTCCGCCTTTATCTTCTGTTCGTAAATTAGATTACTTTCGAATGAAAGTTTTATTGATTTCGATCAGCAAAGGAACAGACAGTGACGTTATGATGTGAGCAATGAGATATTCGACAAATCTGGAGAGTTTATGGAACTGTATTTAGATACTGCTGACGTTGCCGCAGTGAAACGCTTAGCGCGTGTTTTGCCTTTGCAGGGCGTGACTACCAACCCATCAATTGTAGCTAAAGCGGGCATTTCCCTTTGGGAAGTGTTGCCCGCGTTGCAGGATGCGCTGGGTGGCGAAGGCAAATTATTTGCTCAAGTCATTGCCGCACAAGCTGATGACATGGTGAAAGAAGCCGAGTTGTTGGTGAAACGCGTTCCGGGTCTGGTGGTAAAAGTTCCAACCACAGTCGAAGGCCTGGCGGCAATGAAGCAATTAAAAGCACTGGGCATCCCAACACTCGGGACAGCGGTTTATGGTGCCGCGCAAGGCTTACTGGCAGCGCTGGCAGGTGCAGAATATGTCGCACCGTATGTGAACCGCCTGGATGCGCAGGGTGGCGATGGTATTCAAATGGTGCAGGACTTACAGCAATTGCTGACGCTTCATGCACCACAATCGAAAGTTCTGGCCGCCAGTTTCCGTACGCCGCATCAGGCTATGTCTTGCCTGTTGGCGGGTTGTGAAGCGATTACGTTACCGGTTGATGTCACTGAGCAATTGCTGACAACACCTGCGGTGAATGCTGCGATTGCAACATTCGAAAAGGACTGGCAAGGGGCGTTTGGTTCACTGAGCTTGTAAAACTGTGCCGGTTTTCGCCGGCAGCAGATCAAATCTCCCAGGGCGACTTTTTTAAGTCGCTTTCTTTTTGTTCATCACCATTTGCGATGAGTAGCAATTCAGCTTTCAAAATCTCCAGGTTATTAATGGCTGACGTATGATCGCCTCCCACTAAAATATCCAGCACGGTATCAATACGCTTTGCGAGTTGCAGAGGGTCCACTGTCGGCATAGTGCATCCTGTTTTTCGGGAAAAAGTTACCGTCATAATGCAAAAAAAGCCCTCAAAAGAGAAGGTGCTAAGGCGCTTTTTTACTCTTATCCATCAATCAATTATCGAATAATACATAAGTAATAATTATTAAATACTCCAATACATTCATACCAATGCAGTAGTGGATTAGTCTGATCCTGCGTGTAACGCGCTTTCATAACATGAGGATAAGATAATGACAGTCATTAACCAGCCAACTTGCAAATTGTTCACGGACACTACTCGATTCACTCAATTGTCTGGCTATTATGAAGTAGAACGACGCACTGTATGGATGATGTTACGAGCTCAACCTCGCCCTTGTTTCAACCATAAATTAATCGAAGAAATCATGAACCTGCGGTATCTGGTGCAGCAGGAGGGTTTTGTCGTTGATTTTTGGGTGACCGGCTCATTGGTGCAAGGCATGTATAACACGGGGGGCGATTTGGGCTTCTTTGTTGAATCAATTCAGCAAGGCCGTCGTGAAGCACTTCGTGCTTATGCTCGCGCGTGTGTGGACTGCGTCCATGCGGCTTCCCGCGGTTTTGATAGTGGAGCGATTAGCCTTGCAATGGTCGAAGGGAGTGCATTAGGAGGCGGGTTTGAAGCCGCACTTGCGCACCATTTTGTCCTGGCACAACGGGATGCGCGCATGGGGTTCCCGGAAATCGCCTTTAACCTGTTCCCTGGAATGGGAGCGTATTCGCTGGTTGCCCGTCGCTCTGGTATGAAACTGGCTGAGGAGCTGATTTATAAAGGGGAGTCACATACCGCTGAGTGGCATCAGCAATTTGGCCTGGTGGATGAATTATTTGAACCGGGCCAGGGTTACCTTGCGACGCGAACCTTTATCGATACCTTGCAGCCTAAGCTAAATGGTGTTCGGGCAATGTTGCGCGCCCGTCAACGTGTCCTCCAGTTACCTCGTTCGGAATTAATGGATATCACTGAAGACTGGGTGGATGCCGCATTCTGCCTCGAAGCTAAGGATATTGCTTATATGGAAAGACTGGTGCAGTTGCAAAACCGCCATACTGCAACGGTATTGCGTAAAGCGAGTTAACGTTTAAGAGTGTTGTAATACGGCTCTGCCGTTGGTTGGCGCTGTTCTTCAGAATGGCGTCTTCTTTTTGCTGCGCGGTTCAGGGGAACAATGAACCTGTTCAAGAAACGTTTTCAGAACAGGCGACTGATTTTCCCTGGACCAGACGACAGCGATGCCCATCGTCAGGTGATGAGATTCTTCCCTCAACTTACGAAAAACCACGCCTTGCCGCTTGATACATTGCAATGATGCAGGAACTAGCGCGATCCCGTTTCCCTCGGCAATTAGCCCCAGCATGATGTGATGATCTGCTGGCTCAGGGATCAAATTAAGTTTGAAATTGATGCGCTGGAAAAACGCCTGACAATGATCATAAAAACCAGGATTCATACGCCTTTCGAACCAGAATATCGCTTCGCCACGAAGGTCGTCGAAACTTAAGCTACGTTTCGCTGCAAGTCGATGATGCTGGGGTATAGCCACGACTAACGGGTCATTTATGATTTTTTCGACAGCCAGATCTTGGGTATCGGAGTGCAAACCAACGAACGCGGCATCCATCGTGCCATTTTGCACTTCACGAATCAGATTAACGGAATAGTTTCCCTTTGAGAGGATTTGCCAGTCAGGAAAACGTTGGGTCAATTCAATTGTTACATTAGGGATAATGCTGCGTTCGAACACTGTGGTGTAGCCGATAACAAACCTTCCACCATCCTGACCTTTCGACGCACGGGCAACCGCAATCGCTTTTTCAGCCTGCAACAAAGTCAGTTTTACTTCCGGCAAAAATGCTGCACCCGCCTCGGTAAGTGTCACCCCAGTTTTACTGCGTAGAAATAATTGTACGCCAAGCTGCTCTTCCAGTTGGCGGATCTGTCGGCTTAAAGGCGGTTGCGAAATATGCAGGCGTAACGCAGCACGGCTGAAATTGAGTTCTTCACTCACTGCCAGAAAATAACGAAGTTGTCGCAGATCGATTGCATCATTCATACCGAAAAGGTATCACAAAAAGGGTATTGGATACTGTGCTGCGGAAAATTTAGAGTGCGTTCATCCCATAACTGAAAGGATTAAAAAATGGAAAACGAACGCTACTTACGTGGTCTTGCAAAATTAAAAGAAGTTGATGGAAATGCAGGTGAAAATGTCATTAACAGCTTGAGCGACATTGCACCAGATTTCGCAAAACTGCTGATTGAGTTCCCCTTCGGTGATATTTACTCACGCCCAGGTCTCGATTTGAAATCCAGAGAGATTGCGGTGGTTGCAGCACTGACAGCGCTTGGCAATGCGACACCACAGCTCAAAGTGCATATTCAAGGGGCATTAAATGTTGGCAATTCAGAGCAAGAAATTGTTGAAGTGATGATGCAAATGGCGGTGTATGCCGGTTTCCCATGCGCACTTAACGGGCTGTTTGCCGCAAAAGAGGTTTTTGCTCAAAGGGCTAACCAAAACTAACTATGCTGCACTATTAAGTGCCATATCAGGTGGATGATATGGCACTTATCTGTTTGATAAATCAGTTAACGTGCAGTTCTGGCTTGATAACGTTTTAACCAACGTTCGAATACGGCTGCGGGCATGGGTTTCGCAAACAGATAACCTTGCCGTTCGTTGACACCATTCTTAGTCAGAAAGGCATCTTCTTTTTGGTTTTCCACCCCTTCAGCAATCACCTGCAAATTCAAAGCCTGCGCCACTGCAACGATGGCACGCACTAGCGACTGGGAAACAGATTGCTTATGAATATCGCGCACGAAACTTTGGTCGAGTTTAATGGCATCAATCGGGAAACGAGCGAGTTGAGAAAGCGAGGAATAACCCGTTCCAAAGTCATCCAAATGCACCTGGGCACCAAGACGACTGAACTGCTGAATCACCGAAAGGGCTAACTCTTCGTTTTCAATCAAGCAGCTTTCTGTGAGTTCGACATCGATCGGGCAGTATTCAAAGTTGAGATCTTTGAGTGCTTGCTTCAAATCGCTAAAGATTGTTTGGTCTGCTAACTGACGTGCAGACACGTTCACCGCGACGCGTAAGTTGATACCTTTATCGCGCCATTTCGCCACCTGTTGAACCACGCTCAACATTACCCAGCGGCCAAGCGGAACAATCAAACCGGACTCTTCTGCATAGGAAATAAAGTCCAGTGGGGGAATCAAACCACGCTCCGGCGATTGCCAGCGAACCAACGCCTCCAGGCTTCTGACTTCGCCGCGCCAGGTCATTTTCGGCTGGTAGTGAATAACCAGCTGATCGTTTTCCAGCGCTTTACGTAAGTTGGTATCGAGCCACAAGTATTCAAAGACCCGCTGATTCATTTCCGGTGAGAAGACACAGAACTTGCCGCGCCCGCTCTCTTTTGCGGTATACATCGCGGTATCTGCGTTGCGAATAACGCTTTCCCGGTCTTCACCATGCTGGGGAGCCAGCGAAATACCTAACGAACAACCGGTGTAAACTTCAATTAACCCGATACGGAAAGGTTGCTTCAGGCGGGTTAAAATTCGCGACGACATCGCTTCCAGAGTGGCTTGCGAAGTGTCAGTAGCCAGAACAATAAACTCATCACCCCCAAGGCGGGCCAGAATTTGCCCATCATCAAGACAACTCAAAATCGCTAACGACACCGCCTGCAAAAGCTGATCGCCAAACATATGGCCATAAGCATCGTTCACTTTTTTAAAGTTATCGAGGTCCAGATAAACGATGCCAGCCTGAGTTTCACCGCGATTATCGATAGCGGCAGTGATGAGGTCATTAATGGCATTGCGATTGGGGAGGCCGGTAATCGTATCGGTATTTGCCAGCACTCGCAGGCGTTCTTGTGCGCGGCGTTCTTCGGTAATGTCGGTACCAGAACAAATCAGATAGATTTCGTTCTTGCCACTGCCACTGTGGACGAATTTATTGCGAAACAAAAATAGCCGCTGTCCTTTGCGGGTTTTTATCCAGCGTTCGACTTCGTAAGAGTTTCCGTTGAGAAAGAAACCGCTAATATTGCGTTTGGATGCGGCGGCTTCACTACGGCTCATGAATAATTTAAAGACGTTTTGCCCAATGACATCTTGTTCTTTAAGACCGGTATATTCTTCACTCAAGCGATTGAAGCGCTGAATATTCCCTAATCGGTCGAGAATGACGATCACCGAGTTTGCCTCAGAAACCACCTGTTCTGCAAAAGAGAGGCCTTGTACTAAATCACGCGCAACAGAAGGGGTATCATTCCATGCTGAGGCCGTACCGGCCCACTCCTTTTTTGATACTTTTCGTCCTACCAGATGGACAGAAACTTCGCTGCCAAACAAAGAAATTGACATGGTTACGCTTGAGGTAATCACCGTCATTTGGCGGATTTGCTCTGCCTGTTCGGGATCCAAAGCGATGACCTGACTCACATCTGAATCTTCGCTGGCTGCTAATTGCAGCGCATTACTGTCGGTTGGCAAACGCCAATATGGGCTGGTTGTCCCTAAATAACGGTAGAGCAGATTCTGCTCCAAATCGTCTTTCATGCTCTCTCCTGAACCGGGCCGACATATCGTGTCAGTCTGATATTTATATTAGCAATATAAAACCGATCTCAAAGCGACAACTGTCTGTAAAAGACATTGTTTTTGCAGAAGATGTGAGAAATCTGAATCTTCGGCGCTAGATTGGCAGTTTTTCGGGAGTCAAAGCAAGTAAAAAAAGTGTTACAACTCTAATCATTTCCCCATTGTTACTATTCCCCGAAATCCAGTTGTCGGTGGAAAAGTTCCAATAAAAAAGCTGAACACAAGGTTCAGCTTTTTAGGAAGATTTTTAAACTTGCGTTTAAATTGCTGGACGGGCAATCACGCTACGCGTTTCCATACGCACTTCGGCGATAGTTACATCGATAACGTCAGTCACTTTAAAGGCGACTTCACCTTTAATTTGCACTGTACCAAGCTCCTGGCTGCACACCATTTCATCACGAACAGAGTGAATGAATGGAGCAGGGATGAAGGCTACCGCGCCGTTTTCAATCAGGCGTACACGCATCCCGCCACGGCTGACATCAATGATTTCAGCTGCAAAGCGTGTGTCGGTTCCCGCTTTATCTTGCAGGAAGCGCGCATATAACCAGTCGCCGACATCGCGTTCTGCCATACGGTTCAGGCGACGGCGCTCCGCCATCTGTACCGTGATCTCATCTTGCGGACGCGTTGCGGTTTCACCTTTGATGATCGCCTTTAACAGACGATGGTTGATCATATCGCCGTATTTACGAATCGGTGAAGTCCAGGTGGCGTAAGCTTCGAGGCCAAGACCGTAATGCGGACCAGGTTCAGTGCTGATTTCAGCAAATGACTGGTAACGACGAATACGGCTATCAAGGAAACTGGTTGGTTGTGCATCAAGCTCACGGCGCAGTTTACAGAAGCCGTTCAACGTCAGCACTTCCTGGGCGTCAACTTCCAGACCGTGGCCTTGCAACATGTTTGCGAGCTGATCAATGTTAGCTGGGTCAAAACCGGTATGGACGTTATAAACGCCAAAACCGAGCTTTTCACGCAATACAATGGCCGCACAGACGTTGGCGGCAATCATGGCTTCTTCAACGATGCGGTTCGCAATACGACGCGACTCAGCGACGATATCCAATACTTCGCCTTTTTCACCTAATACAAAGCGGTAATCAGGGCGGTCTTTGAACACCAGTGCATGCGTACGACGCCATTCAGCGCGGCTTAGACAAACGCGTTCCAGCAAACGGATTTGTTTGGCAATGGCGTCACCTGGCGGCTGCCAGTCGCCTTTTTCTTCCAGCCAGTCGGATACATCTTCATAGGCCAGTTTGGCTTTAGATTCGATGGTGGCGACGAAGAAATTAATGCCTTCATCGATACTGCCGTCTTGCGCGATAACCATGCGGCAAGCAACAACCGGGCGCGTGACGTTGGCACGTAATGAACACAGGTCATCAGATAATTCACGTGGCAGCATCGGGATGTTAAAGCCCGGCAGGTAGTTGGTGAATGCGCGAACTTTGGCGATGCCGTCAAGCTTGCTGCCTTCAGCAATCCAGGCGGTAGGGTCAGCAATGGCAACCGTCAGTTGCAATTTTCCGTCGGCCAGTTCTTCAACGTACAGCGCATCATCCATATCTTCCGTGCTGGCGCTATCAATGGTGACGAAATCAAGGGCGGTTAAATCTTCACGCACCAGGCCTTCATCTAACATTTCAGTCGACACACCGTTAGGTGCTTCGCGTTCCAGATTGTGGCGCGACAGTGTCACCCACCACGGGGCAAGATGATCGTCGCCGAAGGTAATGAACTGCGTTAATTCAGCGTAAAAAGCGCGATCGCCTTTCAGCGGGTGGCGCTTCATTTCAGCTACGGCCCAGTCGCCATTCTGGAAATCATGCGTCACGTTACGATCCGCACGACACTGAATCGCGTCACGTAATAACGGATGATCCGGCACGATAGACAGGCGGTCGTCTTTACGTTGTACACGGCCAACAAACCGGCTGAGGAACGGTTCGATAAGCTCTTCTGGCTCAGCGGTTTCGCGGTCCTTGTCGGTATGAATCACCGCGCTCACGCGGTCACCGTGCATCACTTTTTTCATTTGCGGAGGCGGAATAAAGTAACTTTTCTGGGAATCCACTTCGAGGAAGCCAAAGCCTTTTTCCGTGCCTTTAACCACGCCTTCAACGCGTGGAGTTTGGGAATGCAGTTGCTGTTTAAGCTGCGCGAGCAGCGGGTTATCCTGGAACATGTATTTTAGTTTTCGTGGCCAAAAGAGCGGCTGACAGTTTTACGCGAAACCACTCATTGCGGCAAGCGATGATTGCCGTAAAAACGTGGGATATACAATGTCTAGCTGGCATTTCCCAACCCAATTTTCAGTCGATTCAACCAGCCATACAGCCCTGAAATCACCAGTAATCGCAACGCATCATCGTTGCTAAAACCTTGTTCAAATAAGGGTTGAAGCTGGGCGGCACTGAAGCTGCCTGGTGCTCGAGTTAATACGCGAACAGCCTGTATGATCGCGCGCTCCCGAGGATGATTGTGGCTCCAGGCCTGTAGCGCCCGTTCTCCATTGCGTATCGCTTCGGGTAAACCATTTTCTGCATGCCAATGAGCAGTCGCATGACTAAAGCAACTGACGCTTCCATTAATGCGTGCCGTCAGCAGGTTCACCAGCACGAGATCGTCACCGATTTCGCCATCGGGCGGGAGTAACAGGCTGATAAGCTGACTCAGCACAGAAAGTGGTTCAGCATCGTGCGCCAGCAGCCAGCCAATCGGGTTTAAAACGCTTTGTGACTGGCTCAGGTTCAAAACATCGAGCTGCTGCGTGTTCGCGTAACGTTGCTCGACAGGGGGTAAATCAGGTTGCCAGGATTTATCGCCATCAAGGAACAAATTCGCGCTGGCATCTTGTTGGGTATCAAGCCCAGGAAGCCAACGCACAGGTAGACCCTGAAGCGCCTGAAAGACGGCAATCACACGAGCCTGAAAACCGATAAACCCAATCAATTGGTTAAATGTCACTATGTCATTTACTGATAGAGCGACTTCATCGAGTTGCTGGCGAGAATTATCATCAATCAAGGTGGGCTGGCTGGCCAACTGGCGGGCGTACTGAGTAATTTGTGTCAGGCGGCGATTGCTCTCGCGGGAGGAGTCTGGCCCGGGTTGTGGTGCAAGGCGGGCGGCGTAATGGTTGCACAGCCGTTGTACGCCATACACTTGCGCGACAGTCAGCGCGGTGCTCAACCTGTCATAACAACTGAGCGTGTGTAAACGGGTGACAGGGCTGTTTTCAGGCAGTAAACATGTCGCGCCCTTGAGGGCGACAGAAAGCCAGGCTGCTTCGGAAGCATGTTGCTCGGTACTCAATTCTAGATCGAGTAAAAAACGGTTTTCGAGGTAAGCGGCCTCGGGAACTAACGGTAATACGGCGGCGTCGCTGCGGCTGGACTGTGTTTCATGATACCAGTGGCCTTTACCAGAGATTCGGCGTTGTTCCATGGTCGTTCCTTGGTCAAAGAGTTTACAAGCCCGGGTGAAACACCTGAGGGCCTGATTTGCTGCTTTATCCTGGCTTAACCACGTGAGGCGACAAAAGAATGATCGGTGATAATAAATATCGGAAAGGTATATGGAAGTAAAGTGGGGGCGAGGCGAGGGAGTTTATGGGGCAGGCGGCAGCCCACCCCATATGAACCGAATTAGTCTTTCAGTTCCAGTTCGTTCATGGCAGCGATGCTGAAACCGCCGTCAACGTGCAGAACTTCACCGGATACACCGGCAGACAAGTCTGAACACAGGAACGCTGCGGAGTTACCCACATCTTCAATGGTCACAGTACGACGAATCGGAGTAACCGCTTCGCAATGTGACAGCATTTTACGGAAATCTTTAATACCAGATGCTGCCAGAGTACGGATTGGACCTGCAGAAATGGCGTTAACACGTACACCTTCTGGACCCATCGCGTTTGCCATGTAGCGCACGTTTGCTTCCAGAGATGCTTTAGCCAGACCCATAACGTTGTAGTTAGGGATTGCACGCTCAGCACCCAGGTAAGACAGAGTCAGCAGAGCAGAACCTGGATTGAGCATTTCGCGACATACTTTTGCCATTGCGACAAAGCTGTAAGAGCTGATGTCATGAGCGATTTTGAAGCCTTCACGGGTAACTGCATTCACGTAGTCGCCATCTAACTGGTCGCCTGGTGCGAAACCGATAGAGTGAACGAAACCGTCAAACTTCGGCCAGGTTTTAGCCAGCTCGGCAAACATTGCATCGATGCTTGCATCTTCAGCCACGTCACACGGCAGGACCAGGCTTGAACCCAGATCGGCTGCAAAGCCTTCAACACGGCCTTTCAGTTTTTCATTCTGGTAAGTGAAAGCCAGTTCAGCACCTTCGCGGTGCATCGCCTGTGCGATACCGTAGGCAATGGAGAGTTTACTGGCGACGCCAGTGATCAGAATGCGCTTACCGGTAAGAAAACCCATAGCTTTGAATCCTTATAGTTTCTGCTAATTTTATGACTTTAAAATCATCAAATTACGATTAGTTAGTCACAATTTTTCAACACGAAAGTGAAATTATATCCCACTCCACTGCAGTTGTGTCACCTTATTTTTACCGCCCAGGCTGACTGGCTATCACGTCACCAGAGGTCGGAACAGCCAGACCATGATTCACGTACTACGCTTTAGAGGATATTTTTTGTTCACTGGTCACTAACTGAGAGCGTAATGATGAAGATAAATGTCGAAACGCAGGTAGATGCACCTGTTGAGAAGGTTTGGCAGGCTTATATCGACCCGGAAGCCATCAAACAGTGGAATACCGCATCACCGGACTGGCACACGCCGACTGCAGCGGTAGATTTTCGGGAAGGCGGGCCATTCTCATTTCGGATGGAAGCCAAAGACGGCAGCATGGGATTTGATTTTGCAGGTGTCTACACCCGCATCGTGCCGCATAAATTAATAGAATATAAGTTTGGCGATCGTGAAGCGAAGGTGGAGTTTACTCCAGTAGATAAGGGTGTCGACGTTCGTCTGGAATTCGATCCTGATGGGCAATATCCCGTCGAGCATCAAAAGAGCGGCTGGCAGGCTATTCTGGATAATTTTGCACGTTATGTGGAAGCAAAAACATAACGTTTAAAAGGCTGACATCTTCACTTATCCGCCTTGCACAATGCGGTTGTAGGGTGGATAGGAGTACATCAATTGAGCCGTGTTCAATCATTTTGCAAAAATAAGTTAACCCGCTAATTATAATGCAGTGATGCAAATGGATTTATATATTTTAAGTACACGATGATTAAAATACTTCACATTCGCAGATTTAATAAATTTGTCCTGGCTGTCTAAATAGACAGTGTTCCCCCCATTCGTTTTATGAGACCTGCATCTAATAAAAGCTTATTTTCGTTACGCTGCTCACAAAACTATTATAACTAGTGAAATTTATTTTTGAATAAATCTCAATGGTTTTGTTGTGGCTTATTTATCCTGCTGAGAGATATAGTGTAAAAATAATTTGATATTACTAACTTTAATAACAGGCACTCGTTCTGTGGCTTGTGTAATGTATTTCCCATGCCTGTTGTTATTCTGGAGTCGCTCTAACTTTGCATTGATTATTTTAATTCAGGAAGAAATATAATGAAGATAAAACTCTTACCCCTTGCTGTGTCCGTAGGACTTTCAGTACTCCCCTCAGTTGTATTTGCAAGTGAGGCTGCGGAGCCTGCATCTAAAAGCGTAGCTTTCACAGATCCACTTTCAGGTATTGATTTCTTTGGCTATTTTCGATCAGGGATTGCCGGTGGAGAAAGTGGTTCGATGAACGAAGCTGTCGGTGGTAGTTTCCAGAAAAATAAACTAGGTCGTCTTGGTAACGAATTTGATACCTATGCCGAAATTGGCTTTGGTAAAGAGTTATATAATGCAGGTAGCCAATCTGTTTACATACAGACCATGATTAATATGTATGATGGCGACTCTAACAGTAATAATGGGGATAACCCATTTGGCTGGGAGAATCTGAATATGCAGTTCCGTAACTTCATGGGGTTTGATGAAACAACATGGGTCGGTATTCGCCAGTACAATAAATACAGCATCGATGCTAACGATTATTTTTTCTGGAATAAGACAAACGTTGGCGGCGGTATTGAAAAAATGTCGGTAGGGCAAGGGAAATTGTCAATAGCCGCGCTGCATCGTGATATTGAAGAAGATAATTCAATGGGAGCTGATGGCGATCTCGACAGTGTAGATATTGATGATTTAGTCGATTCCAACCAACTGGAATTGATGTATGACAGTCAGCCATTGTGGCGTGGCGCTAGCCTGGCTGTGGGCTATAAGTACCTCAATGCTGATGCCAGTGATGAGCAAATTCAGCATAACAACCATGATTATTCAGATGGTCAGACCGCTATGGTCATGTTGCAGCAGCAGGTCTTTGAGAAGGGTATCAACAATACCGTGGTGCAATATTATGCGGATGGTTCAGCTCTGCAAGGGGTCACCTTTGGCGCCGCTGATACATTGAACGGCACAGTGAAAAGTGGTAACGGATGGGCAATGCGTAACTATGGTGTAATTCCACTGGCTGAAGACTGGGATCTGAGTCATGCCATCAATTATGCAGCTGCCAACGATATTGAGCGGTGGGATGGCAAAAAAGGGGATGGTACAACAGTTTCCGCCAGTGCCAAAGTTACCTATCACTGGTCGGACTATACCCGCACCTATGTTGAGCTAGGTTACTTCGATGATGAGAAAACGGTGGATGGCACAAACTATGAACGTAGTGGTTCGAAGTACACCGTCGCCCAGGCGTTATCCTTCGGTCGAGACAAACCTGAACTACGTCTGTTCGCCAGTTATTTTGATAGCAGCACCGATAACTGGGATGATACTGGAAACGCCTTTGAAAACGGCCATTCCAGCGACACATGGGCGGTTGGTCTGCAGGCTAATGTATTCTGGTAACAAGAATATTTGAACCGCGGGCAACGTAGAAAATTCTGCAGTTGCCCGCAATATCGCGTCATACGCTCATAAATACACTTCAATTAATAGCCTGGTTTGGGATAACTTTACCGATCTTTGCGCCACGCATCGGCCGTCAGCGCTTCGCCAAAGTGGCTGGCAATCAGGCGCTTAGTCAAATCGTGGAGCGGGGAGGCGAGAACATCGGCTGTACTACCGCGTTCCACAACTTCACCCTGGTGTAACACCATCACCTGGTCGCTGATATGTTTCATCATGCCAATGTGCTGAGTCACGTAGATGTAGGCAATTCCCTGTTTTTCCTGCAATTCCAGCATCAGGTTAATGAGCTGCGAACGCATTGACATATCAAGTGACGCCAGCGCTTCATCGGCAATAATGACTTTCGGACGCAAAATTAATGCGCGGGCCAAACCCAAACGCTGCTTTTGCCCTGGGGCGAGCATGTGGGGGTAATAACTGGCGTGGTCGGGTAGCAACCCGACCATTCTGAGAGTCTCGATAATCTGCTTATGGCGCGCTTCCGGCTCAAGGTTAGTATTCAGGCGCAGTGGGAAATCAAGAATCTGCGAAATGCGTTGGCGAGGATTCAGCGAAGTACTGGGATCCTGGAAAATCATACGAATATGCTGGCTACGGTAGGTATAGTCGCCGTAATGCAGCAAATGGTCGTCAATCAACACTTCACCTGTCGTTGGCTCAATCATTCCTGCGAGCATTTTTGCCAGCGTGGATTTACCTGAGCCATTTTCGCCAATGATTGCCAGCGTTTGCTTTTCACGCAAGGTGAAACTCAATGGTTTTACCGCGTCAACGTGCTGACGACGGAACAGGCCAGTTCGGTAACGAAACGTTTTACTTAAATTGCGGACTTCGAGCAGCGTTTCGACCATTACTGACTCTCCATATTCAGCGGGAAGTGGCAGGCATAAAGATGTGTTTTTGCCCCGGTCAGGCGTGGCGTTTCGATACACTCACGTTGTGCATAAGGGCAACGTGGCCCGAGCCGGCAGCCCATCGGCAAGTGTTCCAGTAACGGGATAGCGCCGGGCATGGTATTCAGGCGGCTTTTATGCGGCATTGAGCTGCCAAAGTCAGGGATCGCCCGGATAAGCGCCTGAGTATAAGGGTGATGCGGCGTGGCAATCAGCTCTTCACTGGTTGCGCTTTCCACGGTTTGCCCACAGTACATCACGTTAATTTTATCCGCCCACTGGCTCAACATCTGCAAGTCGTGGCTTATCAGCAAAATCGTCGTGTTGTTGTACTGATTCAAACGTGTCAGTAATTTGAAAATCTGCAATTGCGTGGTGGGTTCCATGGCATTTGTCGGCTCATCGGCAATCAACAAACGCGGCTGGTTTGCCAGCGCAATGGCAATCATGACTTTCTGGCATTCACCGTCCGTCAGTTCGTAGGGATAACTGCGCATCGCATCTTTGTGATCTTTAATCCCGACGCGATGCAACAGTTCGATGGCGCGACGTTTACGCCAGCCAAAACGTTTCCACCAGCGACCCTTAAAGGTCCAGCCCGGGATATTTTGCATCAGCTGGCGACCCACGCGCTCTGAGGGATCAAGGCAAGATTGGGGTTCCTGGAAGATCATCGAAACGTTATGGCCAACCAGACGTCGGCGCTCTCGTCCGCTCAGCCGTAACAAATCAATATCATCAAAACGCATACGGTCTGCCGTGACGCGCCAGTTGTCCTTTGTGACACCGCAAATGGCTTTTGCAATCAGGCTCTTGCCCGAGCCTGATTCACCCACCAGGCCGCGAATTTCCCCTTCGTTGAGGGTCATACTGACACGGTCGACGGCTTTGACCCAACCTTCGGAGGTCATAAACTCGATGGTCAGATTTCGGATATCAAGTAATGGCATTTATTGCACCCCCGCATTTATTGCGCGGCGTAGTCCGTCGCCCAGCAGGTTGACCAGAAGTACACTTACCATGATAGCCCCTCCGGGCAACATGACGGTCCACGGAGCCACATAAATCAGCTCCAGTGCATCACCCAGCATTGCGCCCCATTCCGGCGACGGAAGCTGTGCACCCAAATCGAGAAAACCTAGCGCAGCAATATCCAGAATGGCCATCGACAACGCACGGGTGATTTCTGTAATCAGAATGGCGGCGGTATTAGGCATCACCGCGAACCACAGAATATTAAGCGTTGATGCGCCATCCAGACGAGCGGCAACCACGTAATCTTTTTCCAGCTCGTCATGTACGGCGCTATAGACTGAACGTACCATGCGCGGCAGCAGCGCCAGCCAGACTGCAAACATGGCGTGAACCAGATGTGGGCCGACAAACGCCACCACAATGATTGCCAGCAATAGGGTAGGAATCGACAGCAATGTATCGAGAATGTGGTTCATCACCGCAGAGCGCAGCCCATGAGTAGAACCAGCAAAAACACCCAAAACAATGCCGAATACAGCGGCAGCCAACGTCACAACAAACGCGCCACCGACCGTCGGCGCGGCACCGCTTAATAAACGGCTTAATACATCGCGCCCAAGGTCATCAGTTCCCAGAAAGAACGACACGTCGCCATAGCGCGACCAGGACGGCGGTAACAACTGATAACCGAGGAATTGCTGGTCGATGCCATAAGGTGCAAAAACGCTACCGAATACACACAACAGCACCAGCGCCCCACAGCCATACAGGCCAATCATCGCTGTGGTGTCGCCGTAAAATTTTCGCCAGGTCAGTCGCAGTGTGCTCGGCGGGCGTTTCTCGCGATAGACGCTATCGTAAGGCATACCATTCCTTATGTGTCAGTGGGTTAGCCATAGCACCCAAAATATCGGAGATAACATTCACGATGATAACCAATGAACCGATGACCATCACGCCAGCAGAGATGGCCGTATAGTCTTGTTGACGAATGGCATTTATCAGCCAACGCCCAAGCCCCGGCCAACTGAACACCACTTCGGTGATCATCGCCAGCGTTAACATGGTTGAAAATTGTAAGCCGAGACGGGGGATCACCGGTGGCAGCGCATTGTGTAATACGTGTCGATGCAGGATTGTCAGGCGCGATAATCCGCGAGTGGCGGCCGCTTTAATGTAATTTTGGTCGAATACGTCAATGGTGCTGATGCGCATTAAACGCACCACCTCGGTGGTGGGGGCGACTGCAAGCGTCACGACCGGCAAAATCATATGGCGGATGGCACTCATAATCATCTCGTCACGATATGGCGAGTCCGACAACCAGGCGTCAACTAATGCAAAACCGGTGACAGACTTCACTTCATAGAGTAAATCGAAACGCCCTGAGACTGGCAGCCAGCCTAACGTCAGTGAGAAAAACATCGTCAGTAATAGTGCAAACCAGAATACGGGAATCGAAAAGCCAACCAGAGCCAGCGCACTGATCAGCCTGTCCTGCCATTTGTTGTGCATGATGCCAGCCAGCATCCCCACCGGAATACCGATGAGCAAAGCCAGGCCGAAAGCGAGCAAACAGAGCTCCATCGTCGCCGGGAAAACCAGGCTCAACTGTTCGTTAATCGACTGACCATTAATGCTCGATACGCCAAAGTCCCAGTCCAGAATACTTTCAAACCAGAACACCCACGCGTTCCACAGCGACGCGCCTTGTAATGGTGCGTGCGGGGTAAAGTAGTTGAGGCTAAAGCCAATAAGTGTCAGAAAAAACAGCGTCACCAGCAGCAGCAGCAGGCGGCGCAGGGTATAGATGATCATGGTTTTTTCACCTCAACATTTTCACGGGATACGCCCGCAAACGATGCGTTACCAAACGGACTTAGCACCAGGCCTTTAATGTCGTAGCGATAGGCTTGCAGGCGCAGCGATGATGCCAGCGGTAATACCGGCAACTGTTGGGCGAGAATATCCTGCGCTTCACGATAAGCCTCAATACGTGACGCCAGTTCTTGAGAAGACAGCGCTTTTTGCAGGACTTCATCAAATTTAGGATCACACCAGCGAGCATAGTTGGTCTGTGAACGAATCGCCGCGCAACTTAGCATTGGGCGGAAGAAGCTATCCGGGTCGTTACTGTCAGTCGCCCAACCTGCCAGCGTGAGATCGTGGTTCATGTCCATCAAACGCGCTTCCTGGAAGCGGCCTTCGACTGGCACGATAATGACTTTCACGCCAATTTGCGCCATATCTGCCTGAATAAGCTCTGCGGTTTTCAACGGACTCGGGTTCCATGCCTGTGAACTGGTTGGCACCCACAAGCGCAATTCCAGATTGTTAAGCCCCAGAGCTTTTAACTGCTGACGAGCTTTGGCGGGATTGTATTCGGTGATTTTGGAATCGCTGTCATAAGCCCATGATGCACGGGGCAAAATAGACGCAGCAGTTTCAGCAGTGCCGTAATAAATAGATTGCATCAGACGCTGGTTATTAATCGCCAGCGCCAGCGCATGGCGCACTTCAGGATTATTCAATGGCGCTTTATTGGTATTGAAAGCCAGATAAGCAATGTTCATGCCTGGACGTAAAGTCAGACGCAAACGCGGGTCATCACGCAATATGGTCAACTGACTGGCGGCAGGATAGGCGAGAACATCACATTCCCCGGTGATCAGTTTAGATAAACGTCCTGTGCCCCCAGAACCCAAGTCCAACACTACCTGCGGCATTAATGGTACACCGCGCCAGAACTTAGGGTGACGAGCCAGGCGAATATATTGTCCGGAACGAAATTCGCTCACCTGGAATGGCCCGGTGCCAACAGGTTCGCGATCCATCATCTCTTTTCGATCGGCTTTGGTCAGTTGCGCTGCGTATTCCGCAGACATGACGGATGCGTAATGAGTCGCCATGTGCCACAGGAACGACGCATCAGGTTTCTCAAGGCGGAACTCAACGGTATTGTTATCCAGTTTACGGATGCTTTTTACCGCGTCTGGGAACTGGAGGCTGTCAAAATAAGGGTAGTTACCCCCGTTGACGTTGTGCCATGGGTGGTCGCGATTAAAAACACGCTGGAAACTGAATACCACATCATCGGCATTGAGTGCGCGAGTGGGTTTAAACCACGGAGTGGTCTGGAACTGCACGTTTGGGCGTAAATGGAAGCGGTAAGTGGCACCGTTATCCAGCACTTCCCAGCTTTCTGCTAACTCGGACACCAGGCGGTAAGTATATGGATCGACATCCAATAATCGATCATATAACTGTGCGGCAAGGGTGTCGACAGTCAAACCACCGCTCGCCATCTGCGGATTAAAGGTATTGACCTGACCGCTGACACAATAAACAAATCCGCTGTTACGGATATCTGCTGGTTTTTGGACAGGTGTTTCAGCTGGCGGTGCAGCAAAAGCTACGCCACTCAGGCAGCTCACTGCCAGTAACAGGGAAGATACAATTGCGCGCATAAGTTTTTGAGTTTTCACGGGTGATAGCCAAAGTGTATCGTACTCTTGAGGGCTTCCCAAAATATGTCAGGCTATTTTGCTTTTTTTATAATCAATGCCGGTAAAAAAGGCCGGGCGATGTTGTTTTTTACAGCGTTTTGATGGCAAAGCTGCTCCTTATTCAGGTTGAACAACGTCGTGCTTTTTAAGCAGTGCACGTAATTGATGGTAAGTCAGCCCCAGTAAATCGGCGGCCTTGCGCTGGTTATATTTCGCCTGTTGTAAGCTTTTTTCCAGTAACTCCTTTTCCTGCTGATTTTGCCAACCACGCAAATCCATCGGTAATGTGGGTAGTGTTTCATCGTGATACAGCACAGCAACCGACTGCCGCGCAAACGGATCGAGGATCACTTCATCAACGGGCTCATCGCTGGTACCGTGGCGATACATCGAACGCTCTACCACATTTTTTAATTCCCGAATATTGCCAGGCCAGCCGTAATTAAGCAGCGTTTGCTGTGCTTGCTCAGTAAACCCCGGGAATAGGGGAAGCTGTAACTCTCGGCACATTTGAATGGCAAAATGCTCGGCCATTAACATGATATCGGGCTGGCGCTCGCGCAGCGGGGGCAGTTTGACCACATCAAAGGCAAGGCGATCAAGTAAATCGGCGCGGAATTTACCCTCTTCGGCAAGTTTAGGCAGATCAGCATTAGTGGCACAAACCAGCCGTACATTGACTTGCAACGGTTGGCTACCGCCGACACGCTCCAGTTCGCCATACTCCACTACGCGCAGCAATTTTTCCTGCACCATCATCGGCGCGGTCGCCAGTTCATCCAGAAACAACGTGCCGCCATCGGCTCGTTCAAAACGTCCCGGATGGCGTTTTTGCGCGCCGGTAAAAGCGCCAGCTTCATGTCCAAAAAGCTCAGAGTCGAGCAAGTTATCATTCAGCGCGGCGCAGTTAAGTGAAATAAACGGCCCTTGCCAACGACGCGACAGGAAGTGTAGACGGTTAGCAATTAGCTCTTTGCCGGTGCCGCGTTCGCCAATCACTAACACCGGTTTTTCCAGCGGAGCCAGACGGGAGACTTGCTCCAGCACTTCAAGGAAACTGTTTGCCTCGCCGATCAGGTTATCTTTGCTATCTGCCATGATTAAATTAACCAATAGTTAGTGAATTTAACCACTATATACGTTGTGGGTAGCGAGTCAAATTTAATCATTTCTATTAAAATCAATAAAATAAAAAGTTGGCACATCACTTGCAATATTCATTTCGTGCAGGGTGCCAGGCACCTGAAATAATGACTAAAGAGGATTGAATTATGGGTATTTTTTCTCGTTTTGCCGACATCGTGAATGCCAACATCAACTCGCTGCTTGAGAAAGCAGAAGATCCGCAGAAGCTAGTACGCCTGATGATTCAGGAAATGGAAGATACATTGGTTGAAGTGCGTTCCACTTCTGCGCGTGCGCTGGCCGAAAAGAAACAGCTCTCCCGTCGTGTAGAACAAGCGACGGCACAGCAAGCTGAATGGCAGGAAAAAGCGGAACTGGCGCTGCGTAAAGATAAAGAAGATCTGGCGCGTGCGGCATTAATTGAAAAGCAAAAAATGACCGACATGATTGCTACCCTGGAAGATGAAGTAGTACATGTTGATGAAACACTGGCGCGTATGAAAAAAGAGATCGGTGAGCTTGAGAACAAACTCAGCGAAACCCGCGCGCGCCAGCAGGCACTCACACTGCGTCATCAGGCGGCTTCTTCTTCCCGTGATGTTCGTCGCCAGTTAGACAGTGGAAAGATCGACGAAGCAATGGCCCGTTTTGAATCCTTTGAGCGCCGTATCGACCAAATGGAATCAGAAGCGGAAAGCCACAGCTTTGGCAAACAGAAAAACCTCGACTCACAGTTTGCTGAACTGAAAGCTGACGACGAAATCAGCGAACAACTGGCGGCGCTGAAAGCTAAAATGAACAACCAGGATCGTGGGTAATTAACTGACTGCGGCGTCGGGAAACGGCGCCATAGTCAAGGCTGACTTGTAAGGAGTACACATGAGCGCGCTTTTTATTGCCATCCCATTAACGATTTTTGTGTTGTTCGTCGCTCCCATTTGGCTGTGGCTGCACTACAACAACCGTGCCGAAAATGGCGGGCAACTTTCTCAGGGCGAACAACAGCGGTTGGCGCAACTGACTGATGAAGCACGACGTATGGGTGAGCGCATTCAGACGCTGGAACAGATCCTTGATGCTGAACATCCGAACTGGAGAGATAAATAATGGTGAAATCAATTTCCGGTCGCAAACTGTGGCGCATCCCAGAAAAAGGGATGGTGAAAGGGGTGTGCGCGGGTATCGCACAATACCTTGATGTGCCTGTGAAGCTGGTACGCCTGATTACTGTTTTGGCGATGGTATTTGGCCTGTTCTTCTTTGTTTTGGTGGCCTACATCGCATTGACCTTTATCCTTGACCCAATGCCTGCGGGGGCTTCGCAAGAAAAGCCGCAACCGACCAACCGAGATTTGCTCGACGAAGTCGACGCCCAACTGGCGGCGGGCGAGCAGCGTTTGCGTTCCATGGAACGCTATATAACCTCTGATACCTTCACGTTACGTAGCCGTTTCCGCCAGCTTTAACTCGGTTTCTCCCTCTCCTGTGGGAGAGGGCCGGGGTGAGGGCATATGGCTGACTATTTCCCCCAGGAGGACACATGTCCAAATTCCAGACGGCTGCCAATAAGGCAAAACCAGGCCTGAAAATTATCGGTAAACTCGTGTTTTTGGTCGCTCTGCGTTATGGCCCTGCGGGCGTCGCGGGATGGGCGATAAAATCCGTAGCACGTCGTCCGTTGAAAATGCTGCTGGTGCTAACACTTGAGCCGATGCTTGCTCGTCTGTTGCGCAAGGTTTCGGCTCGCTTTAATGGTACATCCCCGCTTTAAATCCTCACCCTTGCGGGAAGATAGCTAATCTTCCCGCAGCGTTTACTCGTCACCTCTTAATTTCCCAGCCTCACAACTTTTGTCATGAAACGGTTCACAGGAAAACTTTGTCGATTATATTGCGTGAAATAATCCATAGCCTGTGGTTATACTGTGTAACTCATTAATACATATCGATAGCTAGATTTATGGATAATTTCTCGGGCTAAAAGGATTTTGCCAGACGGGTTTTGTAAGATTTCAACTATAATAAAATGGCTTGTTAAAATAATCACAGCTTTTGGAGTTTACCAAAATAAGCTGCGGATTTTTTTATTTTAAAATCAATGAGCGAAGTATCGACATAATAGGATTGGCTCCATCGTTTGTGCTAATCCCTCACCATAAAAGCGAGTCAATATGTCGCGTTTTTTATAAAGCATTCGGTTGTCAACAATAAGGTCATGCTATGTCCCAACGCAACTATCTTACTACCGATGAAGTTCAACGCCTGCTTGATTCGGCCAAACAAGGTTTGAATCCCGAACGTAATCGCTGCATGGTAGCCATGTGTTATCTTCACGGATTCCGCATCAGCGAACTGTTAAAACTGCGGCTGTCAGATATTGATTTACCGACACGGACGCTCAATATTCACCGTCTGAAGAATGGTTTTTCAACCATTCATCCTATGATTCCTTGTGAGGTGAGCCTGCTTGAGTTATGGCTTAATACCCGCCAGAACTGGGCCTCGCTGGATGATGATTCACTGTTTATTTCACGAAATGGTAAACCTCTTTCACGTCAACAGGGTTACAACATTATCAATGCGCTGGGGAAAAGAGCAGGACTGCCGTTATGTTCACATCCTCACATGTTGCGCCATGCCTGTGGGTTCGCCATGGCAGACAACGGGATTGATACACGCTTAATACAGGACTATCTGGGGCATCGTAACATCCGCCACACGGTACGTTATACCGCCAGCAATGCGGCGCGTTTTGAGGGGATTTGGAAAGAGAAAAATATGCGCAGAAACAAGCTATTAGTTCTTTCCTGATAAATATCACCCATGTGCCAGTAGCCTATCAATGGAGCGGTGCCCCATGCTTTCTGGCGCATTCTTGCCTGTGTGAAACAACCAGTAGTAACCTCTTTTTTCGAAAAATACATCTCCTGACTTTAATTTATACTTAGTGACTATTCTAACAAAGGCCCATTTGTACATTACTTAATAATGGTAATTAGTGCGACTGAAGAAAAAGCTATGCAATTAAACAGTGCAATTTATAGCTAATTATTTTAATTATGACTGTAAGCTTAGAAAACTATCTGAGTGATTGGGCTGGGCAAATAAAATAATGTGGTTTTATTGGTTTCATTCAGGCGTGATTAATTTCCGTGATATTCTCTGTGTGAATAATATACGGTGGGTTGAGGGTGGTTTCTTGTGCATTTACCTGTTGATTGAAAACTGAAAAGTAGACAATTAGTTCCAATTTGACAAGTCCGCTCAATAACGAAACTAGAATCTAGCATTTACATTAAAATAACAATGGAGGTTTTTATTTATTTTTAAATAACAATGTATTGGAAATTTTTTGACTATAACGATAAGTCACAAGACCTCTTCATGATATTACTCCAGGCATTTCTCACCCTCAATTTTCCGTGTCTTATTTGTCACCACGTGAAGAATTAAAAATCACAAATAAAATTAAAATCAGTTTATTTGACTGCTTTTTCGTGCATTTCTGGACTCTTGGGCTGGACTTGTCAAATTGGAACTAATTGTCAATCCCAACTCGGCCTGAAGGTAAGAATTACCCCGCCTGGAAGGCAAAAAATAACAAAAGAATCCACATCGCTCTGCCTTGCTATGAACACCGGCAAGTTGACTTCACTCGTTCCGTTTTTAACGAGCCGGTGTTCGGGTGAGCGATAACGAATGTTATTCATTATTAATCAAGGAATTGAGAAATGAGCTTTAAAACAACCTTCACAACATTAACGAGTGCAGTAGCTTTGTCCCTGGTGGCTTTCAGTGCTCAGGCTGCCAATGGTGGCGAAGGTGTTGTGAACTTCACCGGGTCCGTAATCAATGCAGCTTGTAGCATTGCGCCTGAATCAGCAGACCAGACCATAGACTTTGGTCAGATTTCCAAAACGCATCTTGCGTCCGGCGGCATCTCGGAACTGCGTGATATTGACATCCTGTTGACAAATTGTGACCCAACAAGCCTGGTCGACAAAACCGTAACCGTCACATTCAACGGTGCAGCAATTCCTGCCGCACCAACAGAATTGGGCACAACCGGTAATACCGGCACTGCAATCATCATTAACTCCCCAGCGAGTGGCGATGTGGTATTTGGCCAGCCGGGTAACCCACAGATTATCGGTGATGGCAATAACACCCTCCGTTACGCCAGCTGGGTAAAAATGGCGACTGGTGGCGTCGTTGCTGAAGGTGACTTCACCGCGGTGACCAACTTTACCCTCGCTTATCAGTAAAATTTTTCGGGGCAGCCCTTCGGGGTTGTCCCGTTTTTGTTAGCCACGCGAAGGAGGCGGAATGCTCAGGGAATATCTCTGCGGGCTGACACTGCTGATAGTGCTGTCGGAAGGGGCATTGGCAACATCAACTTCGACCCAGTCATCCAGTCAGAACGCGCCAGAATACCAGGGGCCAGAAGGTGTCTGGTGGCATGGAAGCGCTAATTTTGGCGGTCAGATTATCGCTCCAGCTTGCACGCTTGGTATGGAAGATGTTTGGCAAGTCATTGAGATGGGAACCACGCGCATGAAAGACATGCAGGCGAGTATTCCCGGACCTGAGAAAATTTTTTACCTCGGGCTAGAGAATTGTGAGCTGACCAGTGAGGACGATGTAAAACCGGATGCCGTACTGCCGGACTCCCAAGTGCGTGTCACCTTTGACGGCTTGCGTGGACATTCCCCGGATAGATTTGGCGTGTTGGGGCAAGCTCGAGGCGTGGAATTACAAATCCTCGATAGTCAGGGAAACCGGGCGTTTGCCGGTAAGGCGATGCCGCCTCAATTATTAAAAGGCAGTGAACAGCGGCTTCAGTACGCTCTGCGGTTGATACGCAATGGCGAGCCCCTGCGGGGTGGTGATTACTACGCAGTGGTACGTCTGAAGGTGGATTACGAGTAATGACTTTCTGTGGCCGAGTTCGTTTCGCCGATACATTTTCCTTATCTCAATAAGGAGGAAGAGGTTCACGGGGTTTTGGCTCATCAATAGATTATTTGCGATGACAACATGTTAACTAATCGAAAACTCACAGCCTATTTATCCTGTTGCCCGATTGCGCCGGTGCTGTTGATGTTAACCATTCGCGATGCCGAGGCTGTCGAATTTAACACGGACGTCCTGGATGCCTCCGACCGTCAGAATATCAATGTTAGCCGCTTCTCTCAGGCAGGCTATGTCATGCCCGGCCAGTATCAATTACAGGTGGTCATCAACGGACAATCAATGAGTTCGTCCACTCTTCCGGTGACGTTTGCTGAGCTGAAAAAAACCGTCGAGGAAGGGGATAAGAAAAGTTTGCCTCAGGCCTGCCTGACGCGCGAAATAGTGGCACAAATGGGATTAACGGAGACCTCACAAGGTAAGTTGCTCTGGATACCCTTTGGCGAAACCGAATGCGCGGATTTTAGCCAGCTACCAGGGGTTGAAATACAGGCAGATCTGTCCGATGGAACGCTACTCATTAATATGCCACAAGCCTGGCTTGAATATTCCGATGCAACCTGGTTGCCACCTTCACGTTGGGACAATGGTATTCCAGGCTTGATGCTGGATTACAACCTTAACGCCACAGTCACCCAACCACAGGAACGGGAAGAATCGCGAAATTTTAGCTTCAACGGTACAACAGGAGCCAACTTTGGCCCCTGGCGTCTTCGCGCGGACTACCAGGGGAACATTACCCAGGTTGATGGTGAGAGCGATGACAATCAGTTTGACTGGAATCGTGTGTACCTGTATCGCGCCATCCCGAAGCTACAAGCGAACCTGACGTTAGGCGAAAATTACATAAGCTCCGATATTTTCAGCGCCTGGAACTACACCGGCGTGAGTCTGGAAAGTGATGATCGCATGTTGCCACCTAAATTACGTGGCTATGCTCCGCAGGTTTCAGGGGTGGCAGAAACCAATGCGCGCGTAGTCATATCGCAGCAGGGGCGCATTTTATATGACGCCACGGTACCTGCTGGGCCATTTACGATTCAGGATCTGGATAGCTCGATTCGTGGGCGACTGGATGTCGAAGTCATCGAACAAAACGGCCAGAAGAAAACCTTCCAGGTGGATACCGCCTACGTTCCGTATCTGACCCGTCCAGGACAAGTGCGATACAAACTGATTAGCGGGAAGTCACGCACCAACGGGCATGATTTGGAAGGGCCGTTCTTTGTCAGTGGCGAAGCCTCATGGGGTATCAACAACAGTTGGTCTTTATATGGTGGCGGCATCATAAGTGGTAATGATTATAACGCCTTAGCTATCGGTTTGGGTCGTGATATGAACGCCTTAGGCACACTATCAACCGACCTTACCCAGTCGATTGCCAATTTTGATGACGAGCACGGCACCATGAAAGGGAAATCCTGGCGGATGAGTTATTCCAAACGCTTTGATGAGGCTAACGCAGACATTAACTTTGCCGGTTACCGTTTCTCCGAAAACGATTACATGAGCATGCAGCAATATCTGGATGCCCGATATCGTGATGATTTCACTGGCCGTGAAAAGCAACTCTATACCGCCACGCTGAACAAAAGCCTTGGGGAAAATGGCCGAACCTCTGTGGGGTTACAACTTAGCCACCAGACTTATTGGGATGACACTAAACAGTCCAACTATTACACGCTAAGTATCAACCACTACATGGACATCGGCGATTTTCGTGGCATATCGATGAGCCTGTCGGCCTCCCGATCGCGTTATTACGATGAGGACAATGACTCACTCTATTTCCGCATCTCGATCCCGACGGGCGGCGGCGGAACAGCCAGTTATAACCTCAACACCACGGAAGGGCGCGTGAGCCAGACTGCCGGGTACAGCAACTCGCTCAATAAGGGCCTGGATAACTACAGCATTAATGCGGGTGTGAACACCGGGGGCGGCGAATCGACGGACGGACAGTTCAATGGCTACTACAGCCATACGGGAACGCGGGCCAACCTTTCAACCAACCTTGCGTGGGTGAGCAACGATTACACCTCGCTCGGTCTGAACCTCTCAGGCGGGGCGACGCTTACCGCGAAAGGTGCCGCTCTGCATGCAGGTGGGACGAACGGCGGAACGCGTCTGTTGGTTGACACCGAAGGGGTTGCCGGTGTGCCAGTCAATGGCGGAAGGGTAACCACCAACCGTTGGGGAACCGGGGTCGTCACTGGGATGAGTAGCTATTACCGCAATACCACCAGCATTGATTTGAACAAACTCCCGGAAGACATGGAAGCAACTCGCTCCGTGGTGGAATCCGTACTGACTGAAGGGGCTATTGGTTACCGGGAATTCGGGGTGTTGAAGGGTGCGAAACTGTTTGCGGTGGTGAAAAGAAAAGACGGTACGGTGCCGCCATTTGGCGCAAGCGTCACCAATACCAAAGGGACCGAAGTTGGAATGGTCAGTGACGAAGGTCTGGTTTGGCTCAGCGGTGTGGCGTTAGGCGAAACACTGCAAGTCGGTTGGGACGGTCAGCAGCAGTGCAGTATTGCATTGCCAGAAACTGTGCCACCTGAACAGCAACTTTTATTGCCATGTCAGAACGAAAAGGCCTGACAAATCTATCAATAACACACCGCTTTACCCGCGGTGGCGGTAACCCGAATTAACACAGTAAGGAAGATCAGATTGTGAACACGATGATGAAAACAACAGCGGTAGTGGGTTTATGTTTGAGTACCTTGTCTGGCGCTCACGCTGCCATCTCGCTGGACCGAACGCGGGTCATTTTTAATGGCGGCGATAAGTCGATGACATTGAATATTGCTAATGACAACAAACAATTACCGTACCTGGCGCAGGCGTGGTTAGAAGATGCCAGGCAAACCAAAATTACCACCGGGCCGATAGTCGTTACGCCACCAGTCCAGCGCCTTGAGCCTGGGGTAAAAAGCCTGCTGCGTTTATCCACCACTCCGGATATCGCGAAGCTGCCACAGGATCGTGAATCGCTGTTTTACTTCAATTTGCGGGAAATTCCGCCACGTAGTGAAAAAGCTAACTCGCTACAAATCGCCCTACAGACGCGTGTGAAGTTGTTCTACCGCCCGGCATCAATCAAAACTAAACCTAATGCGGTGTGGCAGGACAAACTGGTTCTCACCAAAGAAAGCGGTGGCTACCGCATAGAAAACCCGACGCCCTATTTCATCACGGTGATTGGCATTGGTGAAGGGGCCAAACAAACACAGGTCGGAAAGTTCGAAGCGGTCATGCTGGCACCTAAGTCATCGCAAAGTGTGAAAGCGGGTAACTACAACGCGCCGGTTCTGACTTATATCAACGATTACGGTGGCCGCCCGTCCTTGACGTTCCAGTGCAGCAGCAACCGCTGTACTGCGGTGGAAACGGATAAGTAATTATCAACCAGGAGAGCGGGGAATGAAGCCAAACACGCTGATAATTATGGGGCTGACACTGGTATCTGCGGTGTCGATAAGCAGTGCGGCGCGGGCAGCCGAAGTTCAGTCCCAAAAAATAATTTTCATCCCTGATGAATCTAATCATCAGCAAGTGAATGAGCGTAATGGTCAGGTGGGTTTTCTGGCTGTCAGCGGAACACTAGTCACCTCTCCCTGTACTCTGAAAACCCAGGAAACCACATGGACTCCGGTTGTCGGCGGGGTCGTCCCGGTGAATTTGACACTGACAGGTTGTGGTGAAGGTGGCGTGACCAGTGAAGACAATGCGGCACCCATCCATGTTATCCGCAGTGCATTGTTGAAGGATTCGGTTGATGGCGAAGAGCCGATGTATCCAGAACTTCAACTGCCGGAAGAAGCAGTGGCGTTGCGATCCGGAGATAACCAACTGACCTATAAATTGAGCCAGCACATGCTGTTGCAGGGTGCGCTGCTGCGCCTGAGTCTGGAGTATGAATGATCAATATCAATAAGTTGTCGGTGCTGTTCGGGCTGGGTTTTATATTTTCGACGCCAATCCTGGCTGAAACGCCTATGGAATTCAAAGGGGTATTGTGGGAATCCCCGTGTGAACTGGCGCCAGAAAGCCAGGGGCAAACCGTACTATTTGGCGACCGGCCGCTCAAGGATTTTCAATATCCACCAGGACGCAGCCCGGAGGAGAGTTTTTCCATTCAGCTGAATAACTGCACCACTACCACGCTTTATAGCGTGGTCAAACTGACGTTTGATGGCGTCCGGGAAACCAACATGGGAAGCCAGTCAGATTACTGGTTACGCATGGGAACCGGGCCGAATGTCGGAAAACTGGCGGTGGGAATACTGGACGTTGACGGGACTTCACCACTGAAGCTCGGTGAGCCGCATAACCAGGGGGCGGGTACTCAGTTAGACAGCAGCACCATCGTGCTGAACTTTAAAGCGGTGGTACAAGCCACACCGGACGCTCTGGCAGACCAGAGTGTCGTTGCTGGCGATTACAGTGCGCAGGCCAATTTTGTGCTGAATTATGAGTGAGGTGATGGTGATGAAAACCAGGCAAATCGCATCTGCGCTGCTGTTGACAGGAATACTATTCAGCGCAACGACGGCAAGAGCAAACATTAATATCACCATCACCAGCGAAATCTACATCCCGCCTTGCGTGGTTAACGGCGACAGTCTGATTACCGTGGATTTTGGCGATATGGACGCCCAAAAGGTGGATGGCCAGGCCTACGCCAAATCCATCACCGTGCCCGTCAGCTGTACCTATTACAGCGGAGCCGCGTATGTCAGGGTAACCGGTTCGCAGCTAACTGGCGCGCCTACTAATGTGCTGAAAACGG
This sequence comes from Buttiauxella sp. JUb87, assembly GCF_004361975.1. Taxonomy (NCBI): domain Bacteria; kingdom Pseudomonadati; phylum Pseudomonadota; class Gammaproteobacteria; order Enterobacterales; family Enterobacteriaceae; genus Buttiauxella; species Buttiauxella sp. JUb87. Next base: position 494,664 of record NZ_SNVY01000001.1, on the reverse strand, counting down.
ATGCTACCGGAGGCAATGCCGACATCCTCGGCGTGGCATTGTACCAGGGGAACGGAGTGAACAGCAGTTTCCCTTTAACACTGGGTGGTGGCAGTAACGGCTATGGTTATCCACTCACCCAAGGCTGGACGGGCAATGGCACCGCCAGCAGCCAATTCACTCTGACCGCGGTGCCGTACAAGCAAGGAGGCAGTCTGGAAGCGGGTGCCTTCAGTGCCACGGCGACGATGAGCATCAGTTATCTGTAGGAGAAAAGCCCGTGAAAAATGTAAGCAGCAGGGGGCGATCGTTAGTCAGTTTTCGACTAATGCTTTGGCGCATCGTCGTCTTGATTATCGGTATCACTGGTACTGCTCAAGCTATTGCCGAAGAGTGCGACATGATTGGCGTGAGAGGGATGTGGTGGAAAGGAACGTCCACTTATGGCGTAAACGTTAACATTCAAAGCCAGGAATGGCTGGGCAACGCATCCGGTCAGGGGCGATACCGTGTGAGTCTAAATATCACCATGGATCAGGGTGTTAAATATTACATGTCATCGCCAAATAACAGCAATTGGAGTTCGAATATCCTACCGGCGGATGGAATCGTCCCTTTTGAACAGACAAACTGTATGGAAGGATATAGCACTTTCGCACGCGCCCAGGATCTTAGCGTGGGTGGTGGAGTATTGAAAATTTACCTGGCAGATGTTGGGGCGGAGAGTGGATCACAAGAAATGAGGCTCATTTCTGAGAACGATCCCGGCGCCGTAAGAACCATCGAAACAATACACCTGTATAAAGGTGATTATATGGTTGGGATTGCAAACAATGGAGATTTTCAAACCACAAAATCCATTGATGTATTAGTTGATGCGTTAAATATTCAGCCGGGAAATTACTCCGTGAGCATTCCAATAAATCTTGCCGGGACAAGTACCTGGTTTATGTCAGGTGCCAATAATTGGTGGACATCAAACCCAGCAGGAACACCTGATTACAAAGAAAGTGTTTATTTACCACTCGATATTCGTATTGACGACACCGGCGAACCTGGCAACCCAGATGTTATTTGTTCTTTGTCCACAACAGATATCACTTTGTCCCACGGGAATATTTTATACAACAATGCGCAAGGTAACATCAAACAGGAGTCATTTTCTATTACCTGTGATGGTGAAACCACTGCAGATATTATGCTTCAGGGCAACAATAACACTCAGGACTCCTATACAGAGGTCAACATGGGACCTGGTCCAGGTTTAATCAGTCAACTGTCTGTGTCGTTAGATCAAACAACCTGGTCCAGTACATTGGCGGGTACGGTATTAATAAATGGCGCCTCCACTTTTTATTTGCAATCTAATTTACAGGCCGGTTCTGATCTCCTCCCTGGTTCCTATACGGGTTCAGCTGTAGCTATTGTAAATATCATTTAGTTATTTTCATCTATTCACTTAACAGTCTGTTGTTTGCCAGAATCGCGCATTCACGGAGTTTGTATTTCAGGAGATAAAAGCGTGATCATCGCAGGTAGAAAATCGTCCTCCAGCCCCTATAAATGTATGAAGTTATGGCGTTTAATGCTCCTCATTATTGGAATGGGCAGTGCGGTTCAAGCGACAGCGGGCGAATGCAATCTGGTTGATGCGACAGGCACCTGGTGGAAGGGAACCTCTGATGATTTTGGGGTGTATGTGAATATAGAAAGACAAGAATGGATGGGTAACACAGCCGGCCAGGGAAAATATCGGGTAACATTAAATATTAGTATGGACCAAGGTGCTAAATATTATGATAACTCGCTGAATAATTTTAACTGGGCACCAAATAGTCTTCCGCCCGGTGTCCTTCCCGATTATCAATCAAATTGTATGGAAGGGCATATTGTTGAAGGGCGTACACAGGATGTGAGCGTCGGTGGTGGGACCCTGAAAACCTATTTATCTCCGGAAGGCGGCGGCAGCGGAACACAAGAGATGAGGATTGTGAATGAAACCGATCCCGGTGCAGTGAGAATCATTGAAACCATACGCTCTTATCAGGGTTCATATATGATTGGGGTGACGAGTAATGGTAATTTTCAAATAACCAAAACAATTGATGTGTTAATTGATGCACTGAATATCCAGACGGGTAATTACACCGTTAGCATTCCAATACTACTCGCGGGCACAAGTACCTGGTTTATGTCGGGTGCCAATAATTGGTGGACGACAAACCCAGCAGGAACACCTGAGTACAAACAAACGATTTATTTACCGCTCGATATCCGCATTGACGATACCGGCGAACCTGGTAACCCAGATGTTATTTGTTCTTTATCATCAACAGATATTACCTTGTCACATGGCAATGTTTTATATAACAACGCACACAGAAATATAAAACAAGAGTCATTTGCTATCACCTGTGATGGCGAAACCACCGTGGATATTACTCTCCAGGGTATGGATAACACTCATGATCCCTATACGGTGGTTAATATGGGGCCAGGTCCGGGTTTAAGCAGTTATCTGTCTGTATCGTTAAATCAAACCGATTGGGCAAGAACATTAACCGGGGCTGCATTAGTCAATGGGGCAACCACTTTTTATTTACAATCTGAGTTACAAGCCGGTTCTGATTTACTACCCGGTTCCTATACCGGTTCTGCGGTGGCAATCGTCAATATCTTGTAATCAGGCCAGGCCAGATGTGGACGCGGTCGGCGAATCGAAACTCGCTCAGGCCGCCCACAGAAAATGTTGCTGGCAGTGCGCTTAAACCAGTTCTGTTCATTCTGGAACCGAACTGGGGCTTCTTGTACCGTTACCTTTCTGCTTTTTCATTTTAATTTGCGTTACCTCACAATTATTAATCTTCAGCTTTCCTCGCGTTGACAGAAAAATAAAGCGGGAGTAGTCTCGCTTCTCGTGGTACCGCTCCCATGAGAAAATCAAAATGAAAAAAATTATAGAATTACTATCCGCTATTTATGATGACCCGTTAGATGAATCAGTCATTGATGCTTTTATTTCCAGGGTGAAGAAGGCCAAAGATACGAATCTGAAAACCCGTAAGCAGGGGTGGGATGAGCGTGATGTGGTGCTTATCACCTATGCCGATCAGTTTCATCAACAAAATGAAAAAACCTTAAAAACGCTGAATGATTTTTATCATCGCTGGCTAGCCAATAGTTTCTCCCATGTCCACTTACTGCCTTTTTACCCATGGTCATCTGATGATGGGTTTTCGGTTATTGATTATCATCAGGTTGATGCAGTATGTGGTGACTGGCAGGACGTCGCACAATTAAATAAATCAACCAGTCTGATGTTCGATTTTGTCTGCAACCATATATCGGCAAAAAGCCACTGGTTCACAGAATATCTTGCGGGAAATCCTGAATATCAGAATTTCTTTATTTCTGTTGAACCGCGGACAGATTTATCCACGGTTACTCGTCCGCGCGCGCTGCCATTACTCTCACCATTTACCCTGGCTGATGGCTCGCAGCAACATATCTGGACCACTTTTAGCGATGACCAAATCGACCTCAACTTTGCCAATCCACTGGTGCTGTTGGCCATGGTCGATGTCCTGCTGCGCTATTTGCAAGAGGGAGCCGATTATATCCGTCTGGACGCGGTGGGCTATATGTGGAAAACCATTGGCACGAGCTGTATTCACCTGGAAAAAACCCACCAGTTGGTGAAGTTGTTCCGTGCGGTTGTGGACACCGTAGCACCTGGTACCGTATTGATTACCGAGACAAATGTCCCGCACAAAGACAATATTTCCTATCTGGGTAACGGCCATGATGAAGCCCAGATGGTGTATCAATTCCCTTTGCCGCCGCTGGTGTTACACGCGATCCATACCGGTTCTGCGCAGGTGTTAAGCCAGTGGGCAAACTCTTTATCTGATGCCACAAATGGCAATACGACATGGTTTAATTTCCTCGCCTCCCACGACGGCATTGGGCTCAATCCGTTGCGCGGAATATTACCGGAAGAAGATATTTTACAGCTGGTGAATCAGCTTCAGGATGAAGGTGCACGAGTCAACTGGAAAAATAATCCTGATGGTACGCGCAGCCCCTATGAAATAAACGTCACGTATATGGATGCGCTAAACCGTCGGGATAGCAGTGATGAGGAACGTCTGGCCAGATTTATCCTGGCTCATGCCATATTGCTTGCATTTCCGGGTGTCCCTGCCATTTACGTGCAAAGTATTCTGGGGTCACGTAATGATGAAGCCGGAGTCGAGCGCCTGGGTTATAACCGCGCTATCAACCGTCAGAAATATGAACGGCATGCAATTGAAAGCCAGCTTCTGGATGAAAATAGTTTACGCCAGCAAGTGTATAAACAATTATCTCATCTGATCAATGTTCGTAAAAATCACCCGGCATTCCATCCTGACAGCAGTTTTATTACGCAATGCATTAATGGCAGTTTGTTAGAAATAAAACGAACCTCGAAAGAGGGAAATCATGTTACGGCATTATTCAATCTGAGCCATCATCGCCAACAGATTACTCTGCCAGGTAATAATGTTAAGGATTTAATTTCCGGTATAAAAATTAACGGAAAGCAATCTTACAAAATACAACCTTATCAGGTGTTGTGGCTTAGCTATTAATATAAAGGAATAACCATGAAAACGAAAAAAGCAGTGCTGTTAACAGCACTGGTAGCCGCTGCTTTGCTCTCAGGATGTAAGCAAGACGATTCTGAGCAGGTCACTATTGAATTTATGCATTCGTCGGTTGAACAGGAACGCCAGGCGGTCATCACCAAATTGATCGCTCGTTTCAGCGAGGAAAACCCACAAATCATCGTTAAGCAGGTGCCTGTCGAAGAAGACGCCTATAACACCAAAGTGATCACCCTGGCACGTTCCGGCGCGCTGCCCGAGGTTATCGAAGTCAGCCACGATTACGCCAAAGTGATGGATAAAGAGCAGCTTATCGATCGTGATGCCATCAAAACTGTGATTTCAGGCGTCGGCGAAAGTAGTTTCTACGATGGCATTTTACGCGTGGTGCGCACCGAAGACGGCAGTGCTTTTACCGGTGTGCCTATCAGCGCCTGGTTGGGCGGCATCTGGTATCGCAAATCCGCGCTGGCGAAAGCCGGAGTGAACGAACCCACCAACTGGACGGAATTGCTCAACGCGGCGGGCGTCATGACCGATAGCGCCCACAAGAAATACGGTATTGCGCTGCCCACGGCTGAAAGCGTGATGACCGAACAAACCTTCTCGCAATTCGCGCTCTCAAATGGTGCCAACGTCTTTGATGCTGCCGGAAACGTCATCGCGAACTCACCTGAAATGCTGACCTCGCTCAACTATTACCGCGAGCTGGCGCAGTACACCATGCCAGGTTCCAACGATGTGATGGAAATAAAAGATGCCTTTATGAATGGCACCACCTCGATGGCGGTTTATTCCACCTACATCTTGCCAGCTTTCTATAAAGACGGTTCACCGCAGGATCTCGGCTTCGTAGTGCCTACGGAAAAATCCCCGGCGGTGTACGGCATGATCACCTCGCTGACCATTACCTCTGGTCAAAGCAAGCCAGAAACCGAAGCGGCACAGAAATTTATCTCATTCATGGAGACTGCGCAGAACTCGGCTGATTGGGTGCTGATGTCACCGGGTGCGGCATTACCGGTCACTAAAGCCGTCGCACAAACCGACAGCTACAAAAATAACGAGGTAATCAAAGCCTTTGGCACGCTTCCCGCCGAACTGATTGCCCAATTCCCGAACGTGCAGGTCTTTGGCTCAGTGGGGGAGAAAAACTTTACCCGCATGGGCGACATCACCGGCTCAGCCATTTTGAGTGAAATGGTCAACCAGGTCACGGTGGGTAAACAAGCCACCGCTCCGGCACTGGATAACAGCCAGCAGCGCATCGTCGAATTGATGAAACAACACTGAAACCACACTGAAATCACAGGATAAGTCACTATGAAGAAGTGGTTCTCAGGCCGCTCTGATATGCCATTTGCCATGATGCTACTCGCCCCCAGCTTGTTATTGCTGGGGGGATTAGTGGCCTGGCCGATGCTATCGAACATCGAAATCAGTTTTTTGCGCTTGCCGCTTAACCCGAACATCAGCTCGCGGTTTATCGGGCTGGAAAATTACCTCAACATCCTGAGCGATACGGCGTTCTGGCACTCGCTATGGACCACGTTCTGGTACACCGCGCTGGTGGTTCTTGGCAGTACAGGGTTAGGGCTGGGCGTGGCGCTGTTCTTTAACCGCGAGTTTCGGTTACGTAAAACAGCTCGCTCGCTGGTGATCCTTTCTTACGTGACACCGTCAATCTCTTTGGTGTTCGCCTGGAAATATATGTTTAACAGCGGCTACGGCATCGTGAACTATCTCGGCGTCGACATGCTGCATCTGTTCAACGAAGCGCCGTTGTGGTTCGACAACCCCGGCAGCAGCTTCTTTTTAGTAGTGCTCTTCGCCATCTGGCGCTACTTCCCATATGCGTTTATCTCATTCCTGGCGATTTTGCAGACCATCGACAAATCGCTGTACGAAGCGGCTGAAATGGACGGGGCGAACGGCTGGCAGAAATTCAAAATTGTTACGCTGCCAGCCATTATGCCGGTACTGGCAACGGTGGTGACGCTGCGCACCATCTGGATGTTCTACATGTTTGCGGATGTCTGGTTGTTAACCACTAAGGTCAACATTCTCGGCGTCTATCTCTATAAAACGGCCTTTTCCTTTAATGACTTAGGAAAAGCAGCCGCCATTTCCGTGGTGCTGTTCGTCATTATCTTCGCCGTCATCTTGCTGACCAGAAAACGGGTGAATCTTAAATGACCGCTAATCATCGCAAACTGTTAGGGCGCGTGGGCTTTTACTCTGGGCTGGCATTGTTCCTGGCAATCACGCTATTCCCGTTCTTTGTCATGCTGATGACTTCGTTTAAAAGTCCGAAAGAGGCCATCTCGTTGCATCCGACCATCTTCCCGCAAGAGTGGACGTTGCAGCATTACATCGACATTTTTAACCCAGCCATCTTCCCGTTTTTGACCTATTTCAAAAACAGCCTGGTGGTATCGCTGACTTCCTCTGCCATTGCGGTGTTGATCGGCATCCTGGGCGCATATGCACTTTCCAAATTGCGCTTTAAAGGGCGGATGACCATCAACGCCAGTTTCTACGCGGTGTATATGTTTTCCGGCATTTTGCTGGTGGTGCCATTGTTCAAAATCATCACCGCACTGGGGATTTATGATACCGAACTGGCGCTGATCATCACGATGGTGACGCAGACCTTGCCAACTGCGGTCTTTATGCTGAAAAGCTACTTCGACACCATTCCGGATGAAATAGAAGAAGCAGCGATGATGGACGGCTTAAACCGCCTGCAAATCATCTTCTACATCACCGTGCCGCTGGCGATTTCCGGGCTGGTTTCGGTATTCGTCTACTGCTTTATGGTGGCGTGGAACGACTATCTGTTTGCCTCTATTTTCCTCTCCAGCTCGGCAAACTTCACGCTGCCAGTCGGCTTAAGCACGCTGTTCAGCACCCCGGATTACGTGTGGGGAAGAATGATGGCGGCCTCGCTGGTGACTGCATTGCCAGTGGTGGTGATGTACGCACTTTCCGAACGCTTTATTAAAAGCGGCCTGACTGCAGGCGGCGTTAAAGGTTAAGCAGGTTCATTTGCACTGTTTTGTAGGGTGGATAAGCGCTGCGTCATCCACCACAACATTTAATTACTGGAGTTAAAAATGAAGAAGTTAGTCGCAACCGCACCGCGTATCGCGGCCTTAGTGGACTATGAAGATCGTGCCGTACAGGCACACGAAGTGAAAATCAAAGTGGCCTTCGGTGCGCCAAAACACGGCACCGAAGTGGTGGATTTCCGCGCCGCCAGCCCGTTTATCGACGAAGAATTTTCGACGGAATGGAATATGTTTGTGCCACGCGCAGAAGGTGCAGCCCGTGGTATTGAATTTGGCAAATTCCAGCTCGGCAATATGGTCGTCGGTGAAGTCATCGAATGCGGTGCTGACGTCACCGAATATCAAATGGGCAACCAGGTTTGCACTTACGGCCCATTACAGGAAACGGTTATCGCCAACGGCGTTAACAACTACAAACTGCGCAAAATGCCTGCCGGAGCGAACTGGAAAAACGCGGTTTGCTACGATCCGGCGCAGTTCGCCATGAGCGGTGTGCGCGATGGCAATGTGCGGGTAGGGGATTTTGTAGTCGTCGTCGGTCTCGGTGCTATTGGCCAAATTGCCATTCAACTGGCGAAAAAAGCTGGTGCATCCGTCGTGATTGGCGTTGACCCTATTGCGCATCGTTGTGAAATAGCCAAACGTCACGGCGCAGATTTCTGCCTGAACCCGATTGGCACCGACGTGGGCCTGGAAATCAAAAAGATCACCAATAAGCTTGGCGCGGACGTGATTATCGAAACCAGCGGCAACGACCAGGCGCTGCAAGCCGCACTGCGCGGTATCGCCTACGGCGGCACCATCTCTTACGTCGCTTTTGCCAAACCTTTCCATGACTTCAACCTGGGTCGCGAAGCTCACTTCAATAACGCCAAAATCGTCTTTTCCCGCGGCAGCAGCGAACCAAATCCGGACTATCCGCGCTGGGATCGTAAGCGTATTGAACAAACCTGCTGGGAGCTGTTGATGAACGGTTATCTGAACTGCGAAGACCTGATTGACCCGGTAGTGACATTCAATGACAGCGCCGAAAGCTACATGAAGTATGTCGATAAGCATCCGGATTTGAGCATCAAGATGGGCGTAACCTTCTAATTTCCCGTCGTCTTTCAAGTTGCAGATATGTTGGCTGCTTTCGTGCATCCCAGTCACTTACTTGAGTAAGCTCCAGGGGATTTACTCTCTTGCCGCCTTTCTGCACCTCGAAATACTTAGGGAAATATTTTCAGGAATAATTAAGGAATAAATCATGAAAATCGGTACTCAAAACCAGGCGTTTTTCCCGGCAGATATTCTGGAAAAATTCAAATACGTCAAAGCGATGGGCTTCGATGGTTTCGAAATCGACGGCAAACTGCTTGTCGAAAATGTGCAGGCAGTGAAAGCGGCGATTGCCGCTACTGGTTTGCCGGTCACTACCGCATGTGGCGGTTACGATGGCTGGATTGGCGACTTTATTGAAGAGCGTCGTTTGAATGGCCTGCAACAAATTACCCGCATTCTTGAAGCATTGGCGCAAGTGGGAGGCAAAGGGATTGTGGTTCCAGCGGCATGGGGCATGTTCACGTTTCGCTTGCCGCCAATGAACTCACCGCGCAGCCTGGCAGGGGATCGTAAAGCGGTTAGTGATTCGCTGCGTTATCTGGATGAAGTCGCGGCACGTACCGGGACCACGGTTTACCTCGAACCGCTTAACCGTTACCAGGATCATATGATCAACACGCTGGCCGATGCGCGTTGGTATATCGAAGAAAACCAGCTAAAACACACGCAAATCATCGGCGATTTCTATCACATGAATATCGAAGAAGACGACATCAGCACGGCGTTTCATGCTAACCGTGACCTGCTTGGTCATGTGCATATTGCCGACAACCATCGTTACCAGCCAGGCAGCGGCAGCATCGATTTCAAAAAGCATTTTGAACAGCTTCGCGCGGATGGCTATGACGGTTACATCGTCTACGAAGGTCGCATTCGCGCGGAAGATCCGGCGGCGGCGTACCAACAGTCGTTGCAATTTTTGCGTACCTGCTAAGAGGCAACGTGAGATGAGTCGAAAACTCAGGGTGGCTATTATCGGTGGCGGGCAGGTCGCCCAAACCGTCCATGCGTCGTATTACCTGACAAGAAGTGAACTGGAACTGGTGGCTGTCGTTGATAGCCACACCGGTCGTGCGCAGGCGCTGGCAGACAAACTCGGTATCCCACATGCCTTCAGCGATGCAGATGAAATGTATCGCACATGTGCGCCCGACATTGTCAGCGTCTGCACGCCGAACCGTTTCCATCATCAACATGTGATGCAGGCTCTGGAGCACAACTGCCATGTGATGTGTGAAAAGCCACCGGCCATGACGCCGGAGCAAGCGGCTGAAATGCGCGATGCTGCCCGCAAAGCCGGGAAAGTGCTGGCCTACGATTTTCACCACCGTTTTGCCAGCGACACGCAGTTTTTACGCCAGCAAGTGGTTGCCGGCACGCTCGGCGAAATTTATGTCACCACCGCTAAAGCGTTGCGCCGCTGCGGTGTACCGGGCTGGGGTGTTTTCACCAATAAAGAGTTACAGGGCGGCGGGCCGCTTATCGACATCGGTATTCATATGCTCGATGCCGCAATGTATGTGCTCGGTTTTCCGGCAGTGCGGCGGGTATCGGCGCACTCGTTCCAGAAGCTTGGCACCCGTAAACACAGCGGGCAATTCGGTGAGTGGGACCCAAAAACCTACACCGTAGAAGATGCGCTGTTCGCCACTATCGAGTTTCACAACGGCGGCATTCTGCGTCTTGAAACTTCGTTTGCGCTGAACATTGCCCAGCAATCGGTGATGAATGTGGAATTCTGTGGGGTAAACGCGGGGGCCACGCTGTTCCCGGCGCATATCTACCAGGATGAAGCTGGAGAGCTGGTGACGTTGTCACAAAGAGAAACCGCTGACAGCCAGCGCCATTTCAAAAGCATGCAGGCGTTTGTCGATCATGTCCTTGGTGAGCCAGTCAGCATCGCGGATGCCGAGCAGGGCTACCTTATTCAGCAACTGGTTGCGGCGATTTATCGCGCAGCGGAATCAGGAGCGAGCATCGATTTATGAGCACTCTTACCCGACTGCAAGACCTGCAATTTAGCCAACACACGCTGAATAAATTTGCCACCTTAATGGCCGCTGGAAATGGCTATCTGGGGCTACGGGCCTGCCATGAAGAAGCCTACACCGAGCAGACTCACGGTATGTATCTGGCGGGGTTTTATCATCGCAGTTCAGCCGTAGAAACCACCGAACTGGTGAATTTGCCTGATGTGCTGCAAATGCGCATCGAACTGGATGGCGAAATATTTACCCTGCTTTCAGGGACGGTGACTGATTATCATCGCGAGCTTGATTTGGCTTGTGGAGAACTGCGTCGCAGCCTGGTGTGGCATGCGCCAAACGGTAAACGTTATCAGATCGTGTGCCAGCGATTCCTGTCGGCGGCACAGCATTCCTTGTTGTGCTCGCGTGTGGCTATCACGCCGCTCGACGACAATGCACGGGTCACCATCAGCACCGGTATCGATGCCACCCAAACTAACTCAGGCCGTCAGCATCTGGATGAAACCAGTGTCCGGGTCTTTGAACAGCGGTATTTACAGGGTTGTTATCGCACTCTGGACGGCAGCAACGAAGTGGTGATTAGCAGTTTCTGTGCCTTGCCAGCGGAGAGTTGCAGCAGCTTTTATGCGAAGAACCGCCGTCTGACCCAGCACTGTAGCGGCAAGGTAGCGAAAGGCCAGACATTCGAGTTGGTGAAAACCAGCTGGATTACCAGCTCGTTAGATAGCGACTACCACGCAGCCAGTTGCAGCGAACAGGCGTTGAACAAGCTGATGCAGTGTGTGGAACGGGGTTATGAGCAACTGCTGGCCGAGTCCAACCAGGTTTGGGAGACATACTGGCAACGCAGCCGTGTGCAGCTTGAAAGCCAAAATAGCCAGGATCAAATTGCGTTAGATTTTGCGTTGTATCACCTGTTTGCGATGACCCCCGCGCATAACGAGAAATGCAGTATTGCGGCGAAAGGGCTGACCGGCGAAGGCTACAAAGGCCATGTTTTCTGGGATACCGAAGTGTTCTTGCTGCCATTCCATCTGATGACGCAACCAGAAATCGCTCGCCAGTTGTTGAGTTATCGCTGGCATAACCTCGCGGGCGCACTGGAGAAAGCGCGCAAAAATGGCTGGCAGGGCGCATTGTTCCCGTGGGAAAGCGCCTGGTCCGGGGAAGAAGAAACACCAGAGTTTGCGGCAATTAATATCCGTACTGGCTTGCGCCAGAAAGTCGCCTCAGCCGTGGCTGAACACCATTTGGTGGCAGATATTGCCTGGGCGGTAGACGCATATTATCAAGTCACCGGCGACGATGGCTTTATGCGTGAACGCGGAGTGGCGCTGTTGCTTGAAACCGCACGTTTCTGGATGAGCCGCGCAGTTGAGGCTAATGGCAGGCTGGAACTGCACGATGTCATTGGGCCGGACGAGTACACCGAGCATGTTGATAACAACGCCTATACCAACTATCTGGCGTATCACAACGTTGAACGAGCCAGGCACTATTTACAGCAGTTTGCGTTACCGGACGACGATTTCTTCCGCCAGGCCGATCGTTTCCTTGCACGTATTTGGTTGCCTGAAGCCCGTGAAGACCATGTTATTGCGCAAGACGACAGCTTCTTCAGTAAACCGACCCTTGATCTCACAGGCTATAAAGAGCAGCAGGGCACTCAAGCTATCTTGCTGGATTACTCACGCGCTGAAGTTAACGAGATGCAAATCCTTAAACAGGCGGATGTGGTGATGCTGGCCTACATGTTGCCGTGGCAGTTTACGCCAGCCCAACTGGCAGCCAATCTCGATTACTATGAACCGCGCACCATTCACGACTCTTCGCTCAGCAAAGCCATTCATGGCGTCATTGCTGCACGTTGTGGACGCCGTGAACAGGCATATCAATTCTGGCAGCAGGCATGTCTTATCGATCTCGGTGATGAACCGCACAGCTGTGACGACGGCATTCACGCCGCCGCGACCGGCGCAATCTGGCTCGGTGCGGTGCAGGGTTTTGCTGGGCTAACCGTGGAATGTGGAGAACTGCATCTGAACCCATGTTTGCCCGAACAGTGGCAATCCATCTCGCTGCCGTTTGTCTGGCAAGGGGCGCGCATCCAACTGACGTTAACTCACCAACAGTTGAGTGTGACTTCATCGTCCGAAAAACCGATCAATCTTCACCTTGGCAACACCGCTCTGCAAATCACGAGGGCTGCGACTTTTTCGCTGGCTGATTTTTTCACACCTTTAACTGGGAGCGGTACCACAAAAGGAACACCACTATGAAGCCTGAAGCAGTAATTTTTGATTTAGACGGCGTGGTGACGGACACCGCTCATTTGCATTTCCTGGCATGGCGGCAGGTTGCTGGTGAAATTGGTATTGAGATCGACGAGCGGATTAACGAGCAGCTCAAAGGTATCAGCCGCATGGATTCCCTGGCGCGCATTTTGCGCAGCGGGGGAGCAGAGCAGCGTTTTGACAGCCAGGCAAAAATCAAACTTGCCGAGCGTAAAAACACGCTCTATGTCGCGTCACTTCAGCACCTCGATCCTGCGGCGATCCTGCCGGGAATTGCGGCGTTGCTCGAAGAGCTTCACCACCAGCATATTCGTGTCGGGCTGGCTTCTGTTTCCTTGAATGCGCCACGCATTCTGCAAGCGTTGCGGCTTAAAGGTCAGTTCGATTTCTGCGCGGACGCCAGCCAAATCGAGCATTCAAAACCCGACCCTGAAATCTTCCTTGCCGCTTGTGCAGGGCTGGGTGTCGAACCGGCCAGATGTATTGGCATTGAAGATGCACAAGCGGGAATTGAGGCGATTAACGCCAGCGGCATGCTCTCGGTAGGGGTTGGCTCGGGGCTTGAACACGCCGATTTGCTTCTGCCGACGACGGCAGAATTGAACTGGCCACTTTTGCAAACATTCTGGTTAACCAAACACAGTGCACACGCGGTGTGAAAAAAGGAACAAGTGATGGCACAACTCTCGTTACAGCACATTCAAAAGATTTATAACAACCAGGTTCATGTGGTGAAAGATTTCACCCTCGAAATCGAGGACAAAGAATTTATCGTGTTCGTTGGGCCATCGGGCTGCGGAAAATCGACCACTTTGCGGATGATTGCCGGACTGGAAGAAATCAGTGGTGGCGAACTGTTGATTGATGGCGTGTGCATGAATGACGTGCCTGCCAAGTCGCGCGGTATCGCTATGGTGTTCCAGAACTACGCGCTGTATCCGCATATGTCGGTTTACGACAACATGGCGTTCGGGCTGAAGATGCAGAAACTCGACGCCAACATTATTGATGAACGCGTACAGTGGGCCGCCTCTATTCTGGGGTTAAAAACCTACCTCGACCGTAAACCTGCTGCTCTTTCCGGTGGGCAACGCCAGCGCGTGGCGCTAGGACGCGCCATCGTACGCGAAGCCGGTGTATTTTTGATGGATGAACCGCTATCCAACCTGGATGCGCGGTTGCGAGTACAAATGCGTGCTGAAATCAGCAAGCTCCATCAAAAACTGAATACCACCATGATCTACGTGACCCACGATCAGACCGAAGCGATGACCATGGCAACGCGCATCGTTATCATGAAAGATGGCATTATTCAGCAGGTTGGGGCGCCTAAAACGGTTTATAACCATCCGGCCAATATGTTTGTTGCCGGGTTTATTGGCTCGCCATCGATGAACTTTATCCGTGGCACACTGGATGACGGCTGCTTTGTCACTGAAACATTAAAGCTGCCTATCCCGGATGATAAATATGCGGCAATGAACTTAGCTAATTATCAACATAAACCGGTAATATTAGGTATTCGCCCTGAAGATATTATCCCGGTGTTACAGGATAAAGGCATTGATGCTCATATTACAGTGGCTGAGCTAACCGGAGCGGAGTTTATGTTATACGCCACCGTAGGTGGCCATGAATTAACCTTACGCGCCAATTCAGATAGTGATTATCGGGCTGCACAAAATATAAAAATAACGTTCGATATGAATAAAAGTCATTTCTTTGATTCTGAAACCGAATACGCGATTAACTAATAATATTCTGTACCCTGCCGGGAATTAACACTCCCGGCTTTTTCTCTCTGTGTAAATTTCACAAGGAATACAAAAATGAAAAAGCTAATGCAATGCACAGTGCTTATTGCCTGTGCAGGAGCGGCCTGCGTGCAAGCTGCGGAAAATAACGGCTGGAATTATAATATTGGTACGATGTATGAAATAGAAAACGTTGAAGGTCAGGGTGAGGATAAAGATGGATTATATGAACCCTCTGTCTACTTTAATGCCAGCTATGGTGACTGGTCTATCGCATTAACCATGTATCAGGAAGGTTCGGCGGATTACAGCGACTTATCCCGTGGTACTTACTTTAACCGCCCGGAAATCGATATTCGTTATCAAATTATCGACAATGATGACTGGTCATTAGGTTTCACTGGCGGCATGCGTAATTACGGCTACCATTTCAAAAATGATGATGGTTCCAGCAATGGTACGGCAAATACCCAGCGTTATAAATTCCAGCCGGACTGGAATGTGAAAATTAACCCTGACTGGAGTTTCAGCGGTTGGTTGGCATACTACCGCTTTGATAACGATCTTGACCAGACCGGCTATTCCGACAGCCGTGTTGAAACGGAAACGGGGTTCAGCTGGCGAATTAATGAAACCGTTACACTACGCACTAACTACTATTTAGAACGCGGCTTTAATACCGATAGCGATAAAAATAACGGTGAGTTTTCTACCCAGGAAATGCGTATCTATC
Source organism: Buttiauxella sp. JUb87 (assembly GCF_004361975.1). Lineage (NCBI taxonomy): Bacteria > Pseudomonadati > Pseudomonadota > Gammaproteobacteria > Enterobacterales > Enterobacteriaceae > Buttiauxella > Buttiauxella sp. JUb87. The sequence continues at coordinate 479,095 of NZ_SNVY01000001.1, read as the reverse complement.
TGCCGATTGCGCTTGGCAATACCACTTTGACGCCATACACCCGTCTGGGGTTGGATCGCTGGACGAACTGGGATTGGTCTGAGGATATTGACACTGAAAACCATGACTATAATCGTCTGGGTTTATTGTATGCCTATGATTTCCGGAACGGCCTGTCAATGACGCTGGAGTATGCATTCGAGTGGGAAAACCATGACGAAGGTGATAATGATAAATTCCACTATGCAGGTATTGGTGTGAATTACGCGTTTTAAGTTTCGGATTTCGCTGCGCTTATCCGACCTACGAAACTGTTTAGCCGTTGTAGGTGGATAAGCGATAGCATTATCCACCATTTTGAAGTGAATTAATCTCAGGAGATAGAGCCCGTCAACGTGATCTTCGTTGGAATTAATGTTCTGGGAGCGGCATACTTTCCGGAAATTCTTTCAAACAATAGCGCGCTACCGGCAGTGCCTAATTCCAGTGTCGGGACTTCAATTCCGCCTGGCGGTGGGGAGAGCAGAAAACTCAACATGTCGTTGCTGTATCCCACCACTGAAAGTTGCCCGGGGATCTTAATGCCTTTTTCTTGGGCGATACGGTAGATACTCATTAACTTCAGGCTGTCGGTGGCGAATATCGCATCAGGAAGATCCTGATGGCTCAATAATTGTTGAGCAGCTTCAAGTGCTGTTTCATTAGTATAGCCACCATCAACGACCCACTCTTCAGGCAAACTAATATTTTGCTCAAGCAGGCAATCTCTGAACCCAGCGAGCCGGTCTACCGAAACGTGATAATCAAGCGGGGCATGAATGCAGGCTATTTTACGATGCCCGTTATTGATCAGTGTTTGGGTTAACGCAATGCTGTCGCGATAATTATCCGTATCCACCGAACAAACATGCTTGAACTCACCATCTACTTTCCCAATCACGACCACAGGAATAGCGTATTGATCCAGTTCCTCGAAGAATGATTCATCAGTGGGGGAGCTGAGCATAATAATGCCCTTGATCATTTTTTGCTTAATTTTGCTGACACACTTTTGCAGGTCTTCTTTACTATTTTTGGATGTCTGCAATATGACGTCAAATCCTTCTTGTTCTGCCCTGGCGGTAATAGCATGCAGGACTTCAGAGAAAAATGGATTTCCTGCGGTCGTTTTGGTTGAGCGAGTTGAGATAACCATAATCGCGTCAAAACCCGATGAAGTCAGGGCGCGCGCTAATTTATTAGGCTGGTAATTTAACTCTTCAATCGCTTTTAAAACACGTTCAAGTGCTTCAGGGGAAATATTAGTCTGCTTATTAAGCACCCGCGATACGGTTGATTTAGAAACGTTCGCCAAACGGGCAATATCATAAATGGTGGGCGACATGACTGAACCGGTCCTGTTCTGCGCCAAAAGATAACGCATATTACTTAAGCTCGATGAGGCTGTCTATGCATGATACGCCGCCTTCAATTGGCTATAAAATTGAGCTATACCCTTTGATTTGCCACTATTTACCCCCATAACCTCCCTCATAACAGCTTCAAAAGGGTGCAACCAGGACGCAGATGAACAGAATCAAGAATGAAATAAATGCCCTGATGAACCGGGGCGTGGACCGACATTTACGTCTTGCCGTCACGGGTTTAAGCCGTAGCGGCAAGACAGCGTTTATTACCGCGATGGTGAATCAATTACTGAGCGTACATAACGGGGCGCGTTTGCCGTTGCTCAATGCGGTGCGTGAAGAAAGACTCCTTGGCGTGAAACGTGTTCCCCAGCGCGACCTGGGTATTCAACGTTTCACTTATGATGAAGGGCTGGCGCAACTTTACGGTTCGCCGCCGAACTGGCCGACGCCGACTCGGGGTGTCAGCGAAATGCGCCTTGCGTTGCGCTATCGCTCAAACGATTCGTTGTTACGCCATTTCAAAGACACCTCGACGCTGTATCTGGAAATTGTCGACTACCCTGGCGAATGGTTGCTGGATTTGCCTATGCTGGCGCAAAACTACCTGAGCTGGTCGCGTCAAATGACCGGCCTGTTGCAGGGCGATCGCGCTGAATGGTCCGCACTTTGGCGCAAATTATGCGAAGGGTTAGACCCGCTCGCACCAGCCGATGAAAACCGCCTGGCGGCGATTTCAGAAGCCTGGACTGACTATTTGTTGCGCTGCAAACGTGAAGGTTTGCACTTTATCCAGCCTGGCCGCTTCGTGTTACCCGGCGACATGGCGGGAGCGCCAGCACTGCAATTTTTCCCGTGGCCGGATGTGGACGCGGTCGGCGAATCGAAACTCGCGCAGGCCGATAAAACCACCAACATTGGCATGCTGCGCGCGCGCTTTGATTACTACTGCGAAAAGGTGGTGAAGGGCTTTTATAAAAACCACTTCCTGCGTTTTGACCGCCAGATTGTGTTGGTGGATTGCCTGCAACCGCTCAATAGCGGCCCGCAAGCGTTTAACGATATGCGTCTGGCTCTGACGCAACTGATGCAAAGTTTCCATTATGGCCAGCGCACCTTGTTCCGCCGCCTGTTTTCACCGGTTATCGACAAGCTGTTGTTTGCCGCGACAAAGGCCGACCACGTTACGGTTGATCAACATGCCAACATGGTGGCGCTGCTCCAGCAACTGGTGCAGGACGCCTGGCAAAATGCCGCGTTCGAAGGTATCGACATGGACTGCATGGGTCTTGCCTCGGTGCAAGCCACACAGAGTGGCCTGGTTGATGTGAAAGGAGAGCAAATTCCGGCGCTGCGTGGGAACCGTTTAAGTGATGGCGAGGCGCTGACGGTTTATCCTGGTGAGGTTCCAGCGCGTTTGCCTGGTAGTACCTTCTGGGAGAAACAAGGTTTTCAGTTTGAACAGTTCCGCCCACAAGTCATGGATGTGGACCGGCCAATGCCACACATTCGGATGGATGCGGCACTGGAGTTTTTAATTGGGGATAAATTGCGATGAACGAACCATTAAAACCGCGTGTCGATTTCGCGCAACCGTTGGATGTGGAACAAGAACCGAGTTTCAAAGCCGCGCATGCTTTTAGTGAGCCGGAAGCTGAAAAGTTTACTCCTGTCTTAAATTCGCTGGATGAAGTGGAAGATGAAGGGCAGGCCGAAGCGGTTATTGAAGCCGCGTTACATCCTAAACGCAGTATATGGCGGCGCATGGTTCAGGTGGGCCTTGGGCTGTTTGGTGTCAGCGTGGTGGCGCAAGGCGTCCAGTGGACGCATAACGCTTTTGTTACGCAAGACTGGATAGCGCTCGGCGGCGGCATCGCCGGTGGGTTAATTATCGCCGCGGGTGTCGGTTCGGTGGCAACGGAGTGGCGTCGTTTATGGCGTTTACGCCAGCGTGCAGAAGAGCGCGATGAAGCACGCGATTTGATGCACAGTCACGGAATGGGTAAGGGTCGGGCATTTTGTGAAAAGCTGGCGCGCCAGGCTGGGCTTGATGACGGGCATCCGGCATTACAACGCTGGTATGCCGCGATTCATGAAACGCAAAACGACCGCGAAGTAGTTGAGCTGTACGCACGTTTGGTGCAGCCCGTGCTTGATAACCAGGCGCGTCGGGAAATCAGCCGTTCGGCTGCGGAATCGACCTTAATGATTGCGGTCAGCCCGCTGGCGCTGGTGGATATGGCGTTTATCGCCTGGCGTAACTTGCGCCTGATTAACCGCATTGCCACGCTGTATGGCATCGAATTGGGCTATTTCAGCCGTATACGTTTGTTCCGCCTGGTGTTGTTGAATATCGCCTTTGCCGGTGCCAGTGAACTGGTGCGTGAAGTGGGTATGGACTGGATTGGCCAGGATCTGGCGGCACGGCTTTCCACGCGTGCAGCGCAGGGAATTGGCGCGGGTTTACTGACAGCGCGCTTGGGGATTAAAGCGATGGAGCTGTGCCGCCCGCTACCGTGGATTGACGGTGATAAACCGCGGCTCGGGGATTTCCGCAAGCAGCTGTTGGTGCAGCTCAAAGAGACCATGAACAAAAAGCCCAATACACCTTCGTAACACGGGTACGCGCCAGCCACTGTCATTGGTCGTTATGTAAATGACGGATGACAACGGTGGATGACGCTGGCGCTTATCCGTCCTGGAATTGTACAACCCTCCCGTATCATCAGCTTATCTGTCAACTTTTCTTCACACATCACTTTAGACTGCCCGGTATCTGGGGTATCATTAGTATCCCCAATGACTCCGTAATTTGCATTTGAAGGACACCTCCATGCGTCTGGAAGTCTTTTGCGAGGACCGCCTTGGTCTGACTCGAGAATTACTTGATTTACTTGTGCTGCGTAGTATCGATTTGCGAGGGATCGAAATTGATCCAATTGGGCGAATTTACCTGAATTTCTCTACCCTCGATTTCGACACGTTCAGCAGTTTAATGGCTGAAATCCGCCGTATTCCTGGGGTCACGGACGTGCGTACTGTGCCGTGGATGCCTTCTGAGCGTGAGCATCGTGCGCTGAGCGCTTTACTTGAAGCGCTGCCAGAGCCGGTACTTTCGCTGGATATGAGAAGCAAAGTGGAGCTGGCGAACCCGGCAAGCTGCACGCTGTTTGGGCAAAACGAAGACAAACTGCGTAACCATAACGCTGCCAGCCTGGTGAACGGTTTTAACTTTATGCGCTGGCTTGAAAGTGCGCCGGTTGAGTCACATACCGAACACGTGGTGATCAACGGGCAAAATTTCCTGATGGAAATCACGCCGGTTCATTTGGATAACGAAAACGACGGTCCTTCGCTGGTTGGTGCGGTAGTAATGCTGCGCTCCACGGTGCGTATGGGTCGCCAACTGCAAAACCTCTCCAATACCGATGTGGGTGCATTCAGCCAGATTGTCGCCGTCAGCCCGAAAATGCGCCATGTCGTCGAGCAGGCACACAAACTGGCCATGCTAAACGCGCCGCTGTTGATTGTTGGTGACACCGGCACCGGTAAAGATTTGCTGGCGCATGCTTGCCATCTTGGTAGCCCACGAGCGCAAAAACCTTATCTGGCACTGAATTGCGGTTCGATGCCTGATGATGTGGTTGAAAGCGAGCTGTTTGGCCATGCGCCAGGCGCTTATGCGAATGCTGTAGAAGGTAAAAAAGGCTTCTTTGAACAGGCGAATGGCGGTTCCGTACTGCTGGATGAAATTGGCGAAATGTCACCGCGCATGCAGACCAAGCTGCTGCGTTTCCTCAACGACGGAACTTTCCGTCGGGTAGGTGAAGAGCATGAAGTCCATGTCGATGTGCGGGTGATTTGCGCGACGCAAAAGAACCTGATTGAGATGGTACAAAAAGGGGAGTTCCGCGAAGATCTCTATTATCGGCTGAACGTCCTGACGCTGAATTTGCCGCCGCTGCGCGACAGACCGCAAGACATCATGCCGCTGACTGAGCTGTTTGTGGCACGGTTTGCCGATGAACAAGGGGTGCCGCGTCCGAAACTCTCTAATGATTTGAGCAATGTGCTCACGCGTTATGGCTGGCCGGGCAACGTGCGTCAGTTGAAAAATGCGATCTATCGCGCATTAACCCAGTTAGAAGGTTACGAACTTCGTCCACAAGATATTCTGCTGCCTGATTTTGATACCGCGAGTTTGGTGGTTGGGGAAGAGGCGATGGAAGGGTCGCTGGATGATATTACCAGCCGTTTTGAACGCTCGGTGCTGACGCAGCTTTATCGTACTTATCCAAGTACGCGTAAACTGGCTAAACGCCTTGGCGTTTCACATACCGCGATTGCGAATAAATTGCGTGAATACGGCTTGAGCCAAAGAAAAACAGAGTCGTAAGAATAATGCCCCTGGTTAGCGGGGCATTCGAGACTGATGACAAACCTTTTCGTAGGTCGGATAAGCGCAAGCGTCATCCGACAAAACTGGCGAAAATGGTGGATGACGCTTGCGCTTATCCACCCTACAACACCTGTTTAGTGACCTTTGTCAGCCATCTGGACAATGCCCCCGGTTAGCGGGGCATTCACACTTAAGCCTGAAGGGCTTCCAGTGCTGCGGTATAATCCGGCTCGTTAGTAATTTCATTCACTAACTGGCTGAATACCACTTCATTTTTCTCATTAAGAACCACAACCGCACGGGCAGTCAGGCCTTTCAGTGCGCCTTCAGCAATACCCACACCGTACGCCTGCTGGAATTCCGGGTTACGCAGAGTAGACAGCGTAATCACGTTGCTCAGGCCTTCAGCGCCGCAGAAGCGAGACTGTGCAAATGGCAGATCTGCAGAAACACACAGCACAACTGTGTTATCCATTTCAGTCGCCAGTTGGTTGAATTTGCGCACGGAAGCGGCGCAAACGCCGGTATCGATGCTTGGGAAAATGTTCAGTACTTTACGTTTTCCATCGAACTGGCTCAGTGCAACATCAGAGAGATCTTTTGCTACCAGAGTAAAAGCTTCAGCTTTGTTGCCAGTTTGTGGGATTTGACCTGCAACCGCTACAGGGTTGCCCTGGAAATGAACGATTTGTGACATGTTTGATTTTCCTTTTTACATATAATTAACGCCGCGAACAGTGTATGTCAGTATTCAGCTTCTGAATATAAAAAACTGATACTGCAAGTGAAAGTGTTCTCTGGCTATACTCAGCGAATGTCCTGGAACACTGGAAAAACAATGAGAACAGTTAAGGTTTATCAAGAAGCCTGGCCGCTTCACACACCTTTTGTGATTTCACGCGGTACCCGTAGCGAAGCCGTAGTCGTGGTGGTGGAGCTTGAAGAGGATGGAATTAAAGCCGTAGGCGAGTGCACACCGTATCCACGCTATGGCGAAAGCGTTGCTTCTGTCCTGGCTCAAATTACTACCCTGATTCCTGAGTTAGAAAAAGGGATGACGCGAGTGCAATTACAGGCCGCACTTCCAGCAGGCGCGGCACGTAACGCCATCGACAGCGCGTTGTGGGATTTGGAAGCCCGGCACAGTAAACGTACCCTGGCGTATATGGCCGGTGTTGAATTACCAGAGTTGGTCACCACGGCGCAAACCGTCAGTATTGCTGAACCACAGCAAATGGCGGCAGCCGCAAAACTGTTATGGGACAAAGGCGCACGTTTGCTGAAAGTCAAAATTGATGACCGGTTGATTACTGAGCGCATGGTAGCGATTCGTGCAGCAGCCCCGGAGGCTGTCATTATTGTTGACGCTAACGAAGCCTGGCACAGTGAAGGTCTGGCAGCGCGTTGCCAATTGTTGGCTGATTTGAATGTGGCGATGCTTGAGCAACCATTACCCGCAGGGCAAGACAGCCAGCTGGCAAACTTTATTCACCCATTACCGATTTGTGCCGATGAAAGCTGCCATACGCGTGAAAGCCTGGCGGCGCTGAAAGGGCGCTACGAAATGGTGAATGTGAAGCTGGATAAAACCGGTGGGTTAACCGAGGCGCTGGCGTTAACGCAAGCGGCGCGTGAGCAAGGGTTTGATGTGATGCTCGGCTGCATGTTGTGCACATCACGGGCCATCGCCGCCGCATTGCCGCTAGCGGCGAAGGTCCGTTTTGCCGATCTCGATGGTCCAACCTGGCTGGCCGTTGATGTCGAGCCAGGGCTGCACTTCGAAACCGGCAAACTTTATCCGTAAATTTCTATGACTTCTGCCAATGCAGTAAGCCCATCATGGCATCCAGATACCGCTCACTCGCTTCGTCAGCTGAGATGGGCGGGAATTCTGCGGTAATACACGGCAAGCCTAAATCTGCGCACCAGCTGCCAAATGAACCGGGCGTTTCGTAGCCTACGCTGGTCACCAGCGGTAATTCAAACGCTTTGGCAAGCCAGGCTCCGAGTACCGAGTTATCAGGATCTTCGATACATCCCAGTGGGTCATGGAAAGAGACAATCCACGCGGGCTGCAAGGTGTGAATTAACTGGCACAGCGCTGCGGTTTCCGGTTCGGACGCCGGTTTTTTACCCGTCGACAGCACGACATCACGTTTGTCAGCGCTACTGTTCCAGCGATAAACCGTTTCGCCCGATTTCCAGTTGGCCGCCGGGAAATTTCGATTCAAATCCACTCCGTTGGCATTGGCGCGCAAACCCAGCTGGCAGCCGTCAGGATTCACCGCAAGCACCACATGATGGCGGCGATGTTCAGGCTCAAGAGTGCGCAGTGCGCAGGACAGCGTGACCATCGCTGCGTTTTCATCGCCATGTGTTCCGGCAATGATCAAACCGCTGCGTTGCTCACTGGGTGCTGCTGGGAACCAGATAAGCGGAGCGCCGAAAACTGATTTTCCAAAGCGTTCGCTTCCTGGAGGGAGATGTCCTCGTTGCGGGCGAGGGCGATGACCGGGCATAAATGTCCTTACTGTGACGAGTTGCAAGACATTATTAATAGCAGTGTTTAGTTAAAATCTCATCTGAAACAACTGTATGCCAGGCCATTATGTATCTTAAGGCTGGGTATCCGGCCACCTCACTTTCAAATGGAGACAGCTAAAGAGGTTTAAAAAATGCGTTTAAACGGTGCGCAAGAAGAATTCGAAATTATGCCCGCAGGAAGAGTAAAAAGGTCATTTGAGTGAGATGCTCCACATAAATTGCATCTTGGGGGAGTGTTTTTCTTATTGGCAAAACAAGTAATTGCGCTACATTAATGGTTCGATCTGGGCAAGGTATTACTCTTACAAAAATAAACAACTAAAGGGGCACTGATGAGAAATCGGTTTCGTATCACCACTTGTGCATTAACACTCGCTTGCTCGTTTTCACAGGTCTGGGCAGCAGATATTCCTGCAGGGACTCAACTTGCCTCCGACCAGAGTCTGGTGCGCCATATCAAAGATGAGCCCGCTTCTCTGGATCCGGTAAAAGCGGTGGGATTACCAGAAATTCAGGTCATTCGCGATCTGTTTGAAGGCCTGGTAAACCAAAATGAAAAAGGGCAACTGGAGCCTGGTGTGGCCACCAAATGGCAAAGTAATGACAACCGCACCTGGACATTTACTTTACGCAATGACGCACGTTGGTCGGACGGTACGCCAGTCACAGCACAAGATTTCGTCTATAGCTGGCAGCGGCTGGTTGACCCAAAAAACACTTCACCTTTCGCCTGGTTTGCCGCCCTTGCGGGTATCAATAATGCGCAAGCTATCATAGATGGAAAAATGCCAGCAGATAAACTGGGTGTAACGGCAGTCGATGCCAGAACATTGCGCATCCAGTTGGATAAACCGGTGCCATATTTCCCCAATCTGACGGCCAACTTCTCGTTCTATCCAGTACCCAAAGCAGTGGTAGAGAAATTCGGTAACGACTGGACCAAACCCGGTAATTTGGTGGGCAATGGTGCTTACACCCTGAAAGACCGTGTTGTGAACGAAAAACTGGTCGCGGTGCAGAACAAAAATTACTGGGATAACAGCAAAACGGTCATTACCCAGGTGACCTTTATTCCGATTAACCAGGAGTCGTCAGCGACCAAACGTTACCTGGCAGGGGATATCGATATCACCGAATCCTTCCCAAAAAATCTCTACCAAAAGCTGCTAAAAGATATTCCAGGCCAGGTTTATACGCCGCCACAATTAGGAACGTATTACTACGCGTTTAATACCCAGAAAGGGCCAACCGCTGATGCACGCGTTCGTCTGGCTCTGAGCATGACCATTGACCGTCACATCATGGCAGATAAGGTGTTGGGTACCGGTGAGAAGCCAGCGTGGCGCTTTACCCCTGATGTGACCGCAGGCTTTAAACCAGAACCTTCACCATTTGAGCAAATGAGCCAGGAAGAGGCCAACGCTCAGGCAAAAACTTTGCTGCAAGCGGCAGGTTATGGCCCCAACAAACCACTTAATCTGACACTGCTGTACAACACTTCGGAAAACCATCAGAAGATTGCTATTGCGGTGGCATCTATGTGGAAGAAGAACCTTGGCGTGGACGTGAAACTGCAAAACCAGGAATGGAAAACGTATATCGACAGCCGTAATACCGGCAATTTCGATGTTATTCGTGCGTCCTGGGTTGGTGATTACAATGAACCATCCACCTTCTTGTCACTGTTAACTTCTACTCACAGTGGTAATATTTCGCGCTTCAATTCGCCGGAATATGACAAGCTGATGCAACAGGCAAGCCAGGAAACAACGGATGTTGCGCGGAATAAAGATTACAACCAGGCTGAGCGAATCATTCAGGAACAGGCGCCAATCGCCCCGATTTATCAATACACCAATGGTCGCTTGATCAAACCGTGGCTGAAAGGTTATCCGATTAATAACCCTGAAGATGTCGCGTACAGCCGCACCATGTATATCGTGGCACATTAACCGGTAACACTACGCTTATCCGCGCGACTAAAAAGGGCGGATAAGCCTTAGTAAACTGCGTTTCAGGAGGTTGAGGTTGCGTAGCCGCCGACAATAAACCAGGTGATGAAGACGATTGCAGCAATGATGATCGCAATAGGAAACAGAACGCCAATTTTCATTTTTATCTCATTTGTCAGTTAGAAAAAATTTGCCACTGGTTGCGGCCCGCTTCTTTGGCTTTATACAACGCCGCATCGGCTTGAGCGATAAAACGCGTTGCGTTAGTCGCAGGTGTTAAATTCGTAATACCCAGGCTTATGGTTACATAAGGTGCAACAGGCGAGGCGGCATGTTGAATCGCCAGATCCTGGATATTTTGTTGGATTCGTTTTGCCACTTCAATGGCCTGCTGCTGATTGGCTTCAGGCAGCAATATAATAAATTCCTCTCCGCCAAAACGTGCGGCAACATCATGTATTGAACGTGTTGCAGCCTCAAGGCATTTTGCAATCTTCACCAGACACTCGTCACCCGCCTGATGCCCGTAATGGTCGTTATATTTCTTAAAATAATCGACATCCAACATAATTAACGATACGGACGTACCGCATTGCTCGTGGCGTTGCATTGCTTTATCCAACAGCAAGTGGAAAGAGCGGCGATTGGCAAGGCCAGTCAGTGGGTCGTGGTTCGCCAGATTCTGTAATTGCTTAATCAGTACTCTGTTTTCTTGCTCGCGGTTGATGGCTAACACAAACCAGCCGCGTAAAATCCGGCGACCAGACTCAAAAAGACAGGCCAGCAGCACGTAGAGTAAGGCATTGAGTACGGTCAGTTCTGAGGGGTAGACAAAATTACATATCAGAATCACCACCCAAATAGGCAAAGTGAAACTGAGCAACACGCGGCCATCAAAATAAAGTGAAATTAGCGCAGTGAAAATCAGTAGCGCTGCGAAGGGAAAAACAATCCGTGAATCACCGCTGGCGAGAAACAAGTAAAAACAGCCCACCCATAACGCGCTGATGCACATTAGGGCTCCGTGCAGAAACTTGCTCAACCACTCCGCATATTGATCATGAGCCATACGCAGAATAAAAATTGCCGACGATGCAATAACCAGAATCAGCGCCATGATGATTTCCATAGCGGGGTAAGACTGCGTAATACTGGCCACCTGCTTCAGCGGTGAGAAATAATGACGGCCTAATATAAATAAACAGAACAATAGGTTAACCCATAGAAACCATGGGCCGCTCACGGTGATAGCGCGCTGTCGCATGCTCTTAAGGCGAAAGTCTAAATCAGGACTCTCGTTACGTCTTTCTCGCAAAGCTTATCTCCGTATGCCGCTTTGGCATTGCAATATTTAAAAAACCAACAGAAATGTAACATTATTTATTGAGCAAATTCAGCGTGTTTGCCTATTTTTCCGAGTTACATAACAAAAGAAGACGGCTAGACTAACTGCATTAATGTGGTCACACGTGGAGAAATGCAGTGGAAACCATCAAGGGACATCAGTTAATTGTGCCGGATGCTGTATTTGCCTGGCAATTGGATGGCAAAGGCGGTGTCGATAGCATCGAGAGTAACGACACTATTGATGCTGAGCATCCTGCCTGGCTGCATTTGAATTATACCCATTCAGAGAGTGCGAACTGGCTGGCGAAGACGTCAGTGCTACCAAATTATGCTCGCGATGCTCTGGCAGGGGAAAGCTTGCGCCCGCGCGTGTCACGCATAGGAGAGGGCACTCTTATCACTCTGCGTTGCATTAACGGTAGCACAGATGAACGCCCGGACCAGCTTGTCGCCATGCGTTTGTATATCGATGAACGGCTGATTGTCTCTACGCGTCAGCGACAGGTATTAGCGCTGGATGATGTGGTCAACGATCTTAAAGAGGGCGCAGGCCCGAACGACAGCGGCTCCTGGCTGGTGGATGTTTGTGATGCGCTGACCGATCACGCCAGCGAATTTATCGAACAGCTGCACGATAAAATCATCGACCTGGAAGATAACCTGCTTGACCAGCAAATCCCGCCACGCGGCTATCTTGCCCTGCTGCGCAAACAACTGATCGTAATGCGCCGTTATATGGCACCACAACGTGATGTTTACGCCCGGCTTTCCAGCGAACGCTTACCGTGGATGACCGACGATCATCGTCGCCGGATGCAGGATATTTCCGACAGGCTAGGACGCGGACTGGATGAAATAGATGCGTGTATTGCGCGTACCGCTGTGATGACGGACGAAATCGCTCAGGTGATGCAGGAAGCGATGGGGCGACGCACTTACACCATGTCGTTGATGGCGATGGTCTTTTTACCCAGCACATTTTTGACTGGGTTGTTTGGGGTGAATTTAGGAGGAATTCCTGGCGGCGGCTGGCATTTTGGTTTCAGCATGTTCTGCATCATGTTGGTGGTTCTTATAGGTGGTGTTGCCTGGTGGTTACATCGTAGTAAATGGCTGTAAAATTTAACATTTTTAACATCAGGCGGACTAAAAAAGGCGGTGATAATTGAGCGAGGTCAATAAATGGAACGTCGGTTCAAGGCACTATCTCTCTCGCAGGTGAATGCAACGTCAAGCGATGGGCGTTGCGCTCCATATTGTCTTACTTCCTTTTTTAGAATTACTGCATAGCACAATTGATTCGTACGAGCCGACTATAAGTCGGCTTTTTTTTGTCTGCGATTTGTTGTCTATGCTTAAGGAACGTGTTTCAACGGAGTACTACAGGAGGCAATCATGACTGCATATCGAAGCCTAACGATGAGCGACCCGACCTTTCCGAGTGAACCGACTCCCGTTCCAGACCCGATCCCAAGACCGCAACCACTTCCCGATCCGTTAGACCCCGACCCAAAGCCGATTATTGATCCGCCACCGCACATGTAGGGAATTCCCTCTCTCGGGCGAGAGAGGGACGAGGTGTTTATTTGATTTCGAGAATATCCAGGCGCTGCAAAGGTTGCTCGTTGTCGTCTTCTTCTGGCTGCCAGCTCACTGGTTGCATCGGCAACTCTTCGCGGTCAAAGGCTAAATCGCCGCCATCAACCACATCGGCACCATGTTGAAGACCTTTAAAGTCAAACAGTTCGGTATCACACATGTGTGAAGGCACCACATTCTGCATCGCACTGAACATGGTTTCGATACGGCCAGGGTAGCGTTTATCCCAGTCACGCAGCATATCGCCTATCACCTGACGTTGCAGATTCGGCTGCGAACCGCATAAATTACACGGAATAATCGGGTACTCACGAGCAATGGCAAAGCGCTCGATGTCTTTTTCACGGCAGTAAGCCAGCGGACGAATCACAATATGCTTGCCGTCATCGCTCATCAGCTTTGGTGGCATGCCTTTCATCTTGCCGCCGTAGAACATATTCAGGAACAGCGTCTGGAGGATGTCGTCGCGGTGATGACCCAGGGCGATTTTCGTCGCGCCCAACTCAGTAGCAGTACGATAAAGAATGCCACGGCGTAAACGAGAGCACAGCGAGCAGGTGGTTTTGCCTTCTGGGATCTTATCTTTGACGATACTGTAAGTGTTTTCTTCGACGATTTTGTACTCAACGCCGATGCTTTCCAGATACTGGGGCAGGATATGCTCAGGGAACCCCGGTTGTTTCTGATCGAGGTTAACGGCAACCAGGCTGAAGTTGATTGGCGCGCTCTGCTGCAAATTGCGCAGAATTTCCAGCATGGTGTAGCTGTCTTTGCCGCCAGACAGGCAGACCATAATGCGGTCGCCTTCTTCAATCATATTGTAATCAGCGATCGCTTCACCCACGTTACGACGCAGGCGCTTCTGTAATTTGTTCAGGTTGTAAGTTTCTTTTTGACTGGTCATGAAGTTCTCAGGCTAAACCAACACGCATAACGCGTAATTCTGGCGTGTATGGTACGGATTAGCGCGCCGAATGCCAGCACGTTTTGCAGTAACCGCTGTTTCGGAAGAGGTATGAACATCAAGTGAAGTACGGTTGTCGTTTCAGCCAGCCTGACAATGGTCGGATAGCATCATTCTGGAAGGTTATTTTTATAATTAACTGCCGGTGAATGACACCGGCAATGATACTTATTTAGAGCAGTAAACGCGTGCATCACGTGGGGTATAGATACCAAAGGTAATAAAGCCCAGGAAACCATCGGCAAACGTTTGTTGAACTTCAGTACGAACCACTTTATCGGCACCGCCACATACAGCCGCCGCATCAACAGTTTTGGTCTGGCCAATTCCGCTAACAAAGAAGTGATGTGTCGTTGTTTGCTGTGGTTTCTCAGCAATATCTTTGTTAATTGTGAAAGTCTGCTGTGCACAACCAGATAATGCCGCTGCTGCTACTACCGCTATCATTAACTTTTTCATAACAACCCTATTTTTTATGTGTGAACTTCGCGTAGTCTCGCATTGAAATATAGGGATTTACAGCCTTGCGATTAGCTGTATGAGAATTTACTTATATTCGTTTAACCACCGTTTAATATCTGTAAATCCAAACTTATCCATTATTACCTGGTCCGTTTCGGATACCGTTTGCACAAAACACAATATTTTACCCACATCTGGCTTTATTCAATTCAGGATCGACTGCTGCAACTTAAATATAGGTCGTACCTTTAATTGCCTTCCTTTTGCTGGAAACTGCCGCGAAGCCCCCTCAAATCTGCTAACATGCGCGCCAGACGCTGTCTGACAGCCCATTAATTGAGAGTATAACTGTGACATCTTTTTCTACCCTAAACGTTCTGCCAGCAGAACAACTCGCCAATCTCACCGAACTTGGTTACCACACCATGACGCCTGTTCAGGCGGCCGCATTACCCGCGATTCTGGCTGGGAAAGATGTCCGTGCACAGGCGAAAACTGGCAGTGGTAAAACGGCAGCATTCGGTCTGGGCTTGCTGCAACACATTGATGCCAGCCAGTTTATTACTCAATCGTTAGTGTTATGCCCAACTCGTGAACTCGCAGACCAGGTGGCGAAAGAGCTACGTCGTCTCGCGCGCTATATGCCAAATATCAAAGTGTTGACGCTTTGTGGTGGCCAGCCGTTTGGTGCGCAGCGCGACTCGCTGCAACACGCGCCTCATGTGATTGTGGCAACGCCAGGTCGTTTGCTCGATCACCTGAAAAAAGAGACCGTTAATTTAGATGCCCTGCAAACACTGGTACTGGATGAAGCTGACCGGATGTTGGATATGGGCTTTGCGGATGCAATTGACGAAGTCATCAGCCATGCGCCGCAAGACAGGCAAACGTTGCTGTTCTCCGCAACGTGGCCAACCGCCATTGCCGCTATCAGTTCTCGTGTGCAGCGCACGCCAGAAACTATCGAAATTGATTCAGTAGACGAATTGCCGTCTGTTGAGCAGCAGTTTTATGAAATCTCCCGCAGCGGCAAAATCAGCCTGTTGCAAAAATTACTCAGCAAGCATCAGCCTGCGTCTTGTGTCGTGTTCTGTAATACCAAAAAAGATTGCCAGGCCGTATGCGATGCGCTGACGGAAAGCAACCAAAGTGTGTTGGCGCTACACGGTGATATGGAACAGCGCGACCGCGATCAAACGCTGGTGCGTTTCGCCAATGGCAGCAGCCGCGTGCTGGTGGCGACCGATGTTGCCGCGCGTGGTCTGGATATCAAAGCACTGGAAATGGTCATTAACTACGAGTTGTCGTGGGACCCGGAAGTCCACGTGCACCGCATCGGGCGTACTGCTCGTGCAGGCGAAAGCGGCCTGGCGATTAGCCTGTGCGCTCCAGAAGAAGCACAGCGTGCCAGTGTGTTAGCTGAAATGCTGAATTTGTCTCTGAACTGGCAACCAGCCCCAACGGGCGGCAGCATTAAGCCGCTTGAAGCGACCATGACTACACTCTGCATCGATGGTGGCAAGAAAGCGAAAATGCGTCCGGGTGATATCCTCGGCGCATTGACCGGTGATATGGGGCTGGATGGTGCGGATATCGGTAAGATTGATGTTCATCCAATGCACGTTTATGTCGCGGTTCGTGAATCCGTTGCACGTCATGCCTGGAAGCAATTGCAGCAGGGTAAAATCAAAGGCAAATCCGTTAAAGTGCGTTTGCTGAAGTAAGTTTATAACCCTCTCCCCGCCGGATAAGCGCAGGGAGAGGGTAGCTATCACTCTTTCGCTACAGCGTCCAAAACCCGCACCAACTGAGTCACAAAACCGTATTCGTTATCGTACCAGGCCACAGTTTTCACTAACTGCAAATCACCGACCTCAGTCACTTCTGTTTGAGTCGCATCGAACACGGAACCAAAATGTGTCCCGACAATATCGGACGAAACAATCTCTTCGTCGGTATAACCAAACGACTCATTGCCCTCGGTGGCCTTTTTCAACGCTGCATTAATCTCTTCGACCGTGACCTTTTTCCCCAGAATCGACACCAGCTCCGTGACTGAACCAGTCAACGTTGGCACGCGTTGCGCGTGTCCTTTGAGTTTGCCTTGCAGTTCAGGGATAACCAGCCCAATGGCTTTTGCCGCACCGGTAGTATGGGGAATGATATTTTGCGCGGCGGCACGAGAAGCACGCAGATCTTTGCCTCGCGGGCCGTCAACCAGCGATTGCGTACCGGTATAGGCATGAATCGTGGTCATAGTGCCGAGTTTAATGCCAAAGTTGTCGTGCAGCGCTTTTGCCATTGGTGCCAGACAATTCGTAGTGCAGGAGGCGACGGAAAGTATTTTATCCTCAGGCGTGATGGTGTTGCAGTTAACGTTGAACACGATGGTTTTCATATCCCCCGCTGGGGCAGAAATTAACACTTTCTTCGCTCCAGCCTCCAGATGCGCACTGGCTTTTTCTTCCGAAGTATAGAAGCCAGTGCATTCAATCACTATCTCAACGCCATCTTTCCCCCATGGGATATTTTTGGCGTCTTTCTCGGCATACACCGCTATTTTATTGCCATTGACCACCAGAGAATCGTCGGTGAAATCTACGGTGCCGTCGAAGTTACGATAGCTGGAGTCATGCTTGAGCAAGTAAGCCAGCACCTTTGGCGACGTCAAATCATTGATAGCCACAATCTCAACTTCACTTTTGGTTTCCAGAACGCGGCGCAACACCAGTCGACCAATACGTCCAAAACCATTAATACCGATTTTTTTCATGACCAGAACCTCATGTCTAACTGTTGATGGCTGCTTAAATCTTAATCAACTGTAGTGATAGTTCAGAAATGAGGGGGTGGCAAACTCCCGCTGTTAGCGGAAATGTTAGGTCATTTTAGGTGATGTTAATGATTTTCTAAGTAATTGCCGTTATCCTGGCAAAATCATTGTCACAAAGCAGGGCAGTCAAATGCGTAGCAAATACACCGCGTTACAGATAACGCTTCATTGGTTGGTTTTTTTACTGGTCGTTGGGGCGTATTGCGCGATGGAACTCAAAGGTTTTGCACCTCGTTCTTATCGGCCAATCTTCAATGCCACTCACGTCACCTGCGGGATCAGCGTGTTCTTTTTGATGGTTGCGCGCCTGCTGGTAAGGATTAAATACCGTGCTCCCGCGATTATCCCTAAGCCGCACCCGGCAATTATCGGTGTGTCGCATTTGGTGCACACCATTATTTATTTGATGTTTATTACGCTGCCAATCCTCGGTTTTTTAACCGTGTACTTCAAAGGCAGTGACTGGTCGGTATTTGGCATTTCTATGCCACATGCGATGGAGCCTGATGAAGATATGGAATTCACCATCAAAAGCTATCACGAACTCATCGCCAATATTGGCTACTTCGTCATCGGCACTCATGCGTTTGCGGCACTTTTCCACCATTACGTATGGAAAGACAACACTTTGCTGCGCATGATGCCAGGCAAAAAAGAGTGAGTTTATTGGCGGGTGTCGCTTCAAACTGATGATTGGACAAAGACCACATCGAAATCATGGGGTCTTTGTTTTATCGTTAAGGGTATTCCGCGAAATCACGCTCTGATTCTGTTTGATTAACGTATTCAAAAGGCAGCAGCTTCATTATTTTCTCATCATAGTGCCATCCCTGCGCATCACGGTTGATGACGTGTCCGGGAACGAGACAACCATCTGTTACGCAACGCACCACCGCAAATTTACCATCTTCGAACGCAACTCTATGAATACAAACGGGAGGGGTCACGCGCAAACATCTTACTTCCAGAATAGAGCCTGCTATTCGTTTTTCCGTATGTCTTTTCATCTTACCCCCTTAAGTCCAAAGTCTGAGTTAAAAATCAAAGTGACATGGTGCCAGGCTTTGTAGCAGCCGATATTGAATCACCATCCATTTTAATTAGAACACCGGAATTTTCCGTGGTTCATTTTTTGTACATATAACGGACTTTGTCGAATAGAATTTACAGAGCAAGAGAAAGAAATGATTGCCTTCTTTTTAGGTAAACACAGGCAGGAGTTCGCGGCAAGCGCCGAAGAAGTGATGAGCCAATGCGCGCTGCATCGGTTAGCTGAAAAACTTGGGCTGAAAAACCAATAACACTTCTCAAGCCCGGTAATCATCGGGCTTCTTTTACTTATTAGTCATAGATCCATTTACCCGCGCGTGCCGACTCAGCCAGCATTTTGAGGGTTAACGGCTCGGGATCATCGTCATCCGCCCAGCAAGGACAAAATATAAAAATTATGGATGATTCTTCAGGCCAGTATCTCACGAAGTTAAACCCTGTCATGTCTACGCTAAATGTTTTAGCGTAGTTATCTATGATTTCCTCGCCAGTCTCCCACACCCAAACATAATCGCCGGTCGTCAGGCTGGTATCAATAGTGACAGGCCAACTGCGTTTTTTGAATAAACCTCTTGGCTCGTTGTAGTTCGAGTTATACCAAAGAATTATGTCATTATCCGTCACCATATCTTGTCATTACCCCTGGCTATGGTGTTGTACCTGCTTGTGGCTTTATAGGCTATCGCTGAAACATCAGCAGCGATAATGACAATCCCTAACACTGGAATCCACCGACCGACAAATGCACCAAGATTTCGGACGTAAGAGAATTTCATTCGTCGAACGCTTCCAAGTGTAAGCGTAGGCCAGTTATTCACCTTGGTTTTAAGGAGTTTTCGCAAACACATACTCAGCGGTGACGTTCCGGGCGTTGCGCCGATTGGTTTCCCCCGCGTAGGAATATCAGGTATTCCGAGAAGCATCCCTCCAATAGCGGCGTAATCTCTGACGCCTATCTGCTGTGCTGTTACATCAATGAATATAGAGAATAGAAGCTCATTAGCAGTAAGGTTGTAATGACCACGGTAAAAATAGGTTCCATTCAGCTCTTCAATCGTATCCATTTGAACCCTCATTTATTAGTAAAATACGTTAAATATTCCACTGATAACCATTATTATAAAAGGGTTAACCTGGGCGATTCGTGCCATAGATTATGTGAATTATTTTTTTGAGTTTATTGGTTTTTATGAATAACTAAAAAGATTGAGGAGGCGAATGTGCACACGAAGTTTTCCCGAACCTACCCGAAAAAAATGATATGTGTTTGATTGTATTAGCGTGTTTTTGCACGTGTTTTTGAGTGCGATTTAATCGATTTTGTTTTTAGTTAATTGATTTTAAAGGGATTTGTTTTTTTGGTGACGGGAGCGGGAATCGTATTTGCCCTTTTGTATAATAGATCCACCGCGTATTCATGGTTTCGAGTCAATTCCCTCTCCAATTTCAGGGGCATTTTAGGGGCAAAAACCATCTTAAAACTCGATTCGGGGCAGATTTAGGGGCATGTCAATGACTGTATATGTCCCCATATGTCCATTTAGTATAATCCCCATCTCACTGATAAATATAAAATAATCAAGTTTTTCAATTGGCTATAAATTAGTGTACAGTACTCCCCTATAGTATATTGAGGTCGCTATGCCACATTCACCTGAAGACAAAAAACGTATCCTGACTCGCGTGCGGCGGATTCGCGGTCAAACGGAAGCGATAGAGCGTGCGCTGGAAAATGGCGATCCTTGCATTGCTATCTTGCAACAAATCGCCGCCGTGCGCGGGGCCGCGAATGGCCTGATGGCCGAAATGATGGAAATCCATCTTAAAGACGAGCTGGTCGCGGGGGAGACATCCGAAGATCAGCGCGCTGTGCGCATGGCAGAAGTCGGCCATTTGATACGCTCTTATCTAAAATAACAGTTATATAAAAATCACTCTCACCTGACGACGGAAGAAGAATATGAAATCACGTGCTGCAGTTGCATTTGGCCCAGGCAAACCGCTTGAAATCGTTGAAATTGACGTAGCCCCGCCACAGAAAGGCGAAGTGCTGGTCAAAATTACCCATACTGGTGTTTGCCACACCGATGCGTTCACATTGTCGGGTGATGATCCTGAAGGTGTTTTCCCGGCGGTGCTGGGGCATGAAGGCGGCGGGATTGTGGTGGAAGTTGGTGAGGGCGTGACCAGCCTGAAACCTGGCGATCACGTTATTCCGTTGTACACCGCAGAATGTCGCGAATGTAAATTCTGTAAATCGGGTAAAACCAACCTTTGCCAGGCGGTTCGCGCCACCCAGGGTAAAGGTTTGATGCCAGATGGCACCACACGTTTCTCATACAATGGCGAGCCGATTTATCACTACATGGGTACCAGTACTTTCAGCGAATACACTGTGGTTGCGGAAATTTCACTGGCTAAGGTGAACGAACAAGCGCCACTGGATAAAGTTTGTCTGCTGGGTTGTGGCGTCACCACCGGTATCGGGGCGGTTCACAACACGGCGAAAGTAAAAGAGGGTGATACCGTCGCGGTGTTTGGCCTCGGCGGCATTGGGTTGGCGGTGATTCAGGGCGCGGTACAGGCAAAAGCGGGTCGCATTCTGGCTATCGACACCAACCCAGAAAAATTCAAACTGGCGACTGAAATGGGGGCGACCGATTGCATCAACCCTAAAGATCATCAAAAGCCGATTCAGGATGTCATCGTCGAGTTGACCGACGGCGGTGTGGACTTCAGCTTTGAATGTATCGGTAACGTGAATGTTATGCGTTCGGCACTAGAATGCTGCCATAAAGGCTGGGGCGAGAGCGTGATCATCGGCGTTGCAGGTGCCGGCCAGGAAATCAAAACCCGTCCGTTCCAGCTGGTTACCGGCCGTGTATGGCGTGGTTCAGCGTTTGGTGGCGTGAAAGGGCGTACACAATTGCCTGGCATGGTAGAGGATGCGATGGCTGGCAAAATCAACCTCGACCCGTTTATCACCCATCGCATGCCGCTTGAGCAAATCAACGAAGCATTCGATTTAATGCACGAAGGAAAATCGATTCGTACCGTTATCCATTTCGGCGATAAATAACCGCTAAATTGATCTCACCGATTCCCGGTTAATTTGCCGGCAGAATCGGTGAGATCAATACTTTCTAAAGTTGAAAGGTCCCGGCTCGTCGCTCTTTAACGTGATAATAATGCTCACGGAAATCAGCGGCAGATTCTTCGGCGGCTTGACGGATTTCATCGCTATCAGCCTGATGGCGCAGCAACATGTCAGCACTTTTGACGACCAAATACAGGTGACCATGAGTTTGCGCAGCCGTCTGGCCAGAGAACAAGGCCGCACCAATGACTAACAAAATCATCCCCAGTTTTGATCGTAACTGTTTAACCATCATCTTCAATCTCATTAACGTGACGGGCCCACTGTATAGATGATTTCATCTGGTGACTATTCAACTTTTAGAAATAAAACAAAAGAATTGTCAGCAGTGTAAAAGACCAGATTGTTAGCTTTTGGTTTACGATAGGTTGATTAAAGAGATGACATGCTACAACCCTTTTACCAGTGAAAAGGGCGCAGTCCAGGCATTATAAGGCAGAATTAATGAGCGACTGATTTTGAAAACAGGTTAATGACTAACACACCCAGAATGATCAGCGCCATACCTGCAAGAGCAGGCCAGTCGAGTTTCTGCCCCAAAAATATCCAGCCTACCGCACCAATCAACACGATCCCGGCCCCTGACCAAATCGCATAAATAATCCCGGTAGGGATGGTGCGCATAGTGATGGATAAACAATAAAACGCCACGCCATAAAACAAAATGGTGGTGATACTTGGCCATAAACGGCTAAAACCTTCTGATAGTTTCAGTGAGGTAGTTGCTATCACCTCGGCAATAATTGCCACAATGAGCCAGATGTAAGTCATGTCCGTTTCTCCCACAGGTATTCAGCCCGCCAATGTAAAGATCAAAGCCGTTTCTGGCAAGAACTGGCACCAGAAACCATTACTCATTTCAAATGTCCTGTAACAATTGTAAATGCCAGCTGAAAACACTGGTTTTGTTGTTTATGATACAACCTTTGTGATTGTAAATAAGTGCAATATTAGAGTTATCTCCTTTCTGAGTTTATCTTGTTACATTATGATACCGGTAACATATGAGGCTTTTTTGTGTCTGCATCAGCCCTCTTGTGGATGACAGTACACGGTTTCACATGACCTTTGGGGTAAAAAATGGATTGGTTTGTTGATTGCTTTTCAACCTATCTTTACGGGTTGAAAGTCATCGCTATTACTCTGGCGATATTGATGTTAATTAGCGGAATAGATGATTTATTTATCGATGTCGTATATTGGGTTCGCCGGGTATGGCGCTCAGCGACGGTTTACCGCAACAACGATTATCTGGACTATAAAGCCCTGTATGAGCCGCAAGAAAAGGCACTGGCAATTATGGTTCCCGCGTGGAATGAGACCGGGGTTATCGGTAACATGGCGAGATTGGCCGCCAGCTCGCTGGACTACGAAAACTATCATATTTTTGTCGGCACTTACCCTAATGACCCGGACACCCAACGCGATGTCGACGACGTTTGCGCGCGTTTTCCAAATGTCCATAAAGTGGTGTGTGCACGCCCTGGCCCAACCAGCAAAGCGGATTGCCTGAATAACATTCTCGACGCGATTTTGCAGTTTGAACGTAGCGCGCGTTTTAATTTCTCCGGCTTTATTCTGCACGATGCAGAAGACGTTATTTCTCCACTCGAATTACGCCTGTTCAATTATCTGGTCGATAGAAAAGATTTAATTCAGATCCCTGTTTATCCGTTTGAGCGCAAATGGACACATTTCACCAGCCTCAGTTATTTGGATGAATTTTCCGAACTGCACGGCAAAGATGTGCCTGTTCGTGAAGCTTTAGCGGGGCAGGTTCCGAGTGCAGGCGTAG
Organism: Buttiauxella sp. JUb87; assembly: GCF_004361975.1. Lineage (NCBI taxonomy): Bacteria > Pseudomonadati > Pseudomonadota > Gammaproteobacteria > Enterobacterales > Enterobacteriaceae > Buttiauxella > Buttiauxella sp. JUb87. Next base: position 455,608 of record NZ_SNVY01000001.1, on the reverse strand, counting down.
GGACCTGTTTCAGTCGTCGAGCCGTGTTAGCACTGCTGGCAGACGGTGATGGTATTGCGTTTGACGTGCAGAGTTTGACCGAAGACTACGACATCGGTTTCCGCTTGCGTCAGAAGGGCATGGAAGAAATTTTCTGCCGCTTCCCGGTCGTGGATGAAAACGACAGCTCAGCAAAACCTTTCTTACAACGTTCGCGTACCGCCAACGTGATTTGTGTACGTGAATATTTCCCGGACACCTTTGCGACTGCGGTGCGGCAAAAATCGCGCTGGATCATCGGTATTGTCTTCCAGGGGTTTAAAACACACCGCTGGAGCCCAAGCCCGATTCTTAACTATTTCTTGTGGCGTGACCGCAAAGGGGCCATTGCCAACTTCCTCAGTTTTGCTGCGATGCTGGTGATGATGCAGCTGGTAGCGATCATGATTTATCAGCGTAGCGTTGATGGTGCGTGGCAATTTCTGTCGATCTTCGTGGGTGGCCCATGGCTGACAACCCTGCTGTGGATTAACTTCGGGTTGATGTCCAATCGCATACTCCAGCGCATGATTTTTGTCACCGGCTATTACGGAGTGGGGCAAGGTTTGCTGGTGATCCCGCGTCTGTTCTGGGGAAACCTGATTAACTTTGTCGCTAACTGGCGGGCGATTAAGCAGGTTATCCAGCACGGCGACCCGCGTCGCGTTGCCTGGGATAAAACTACCCACGATTTCCCGACGGTCAGCGAGCAACGTTCCGCTCAGCCTCTGGGTTACATCCTTGTGGATTCGGGAGTGCTTACCCAGCAGCAACTTGAAGAAGCACTGCAAAACCGTATTCCAGGTCTGAAACTGGGGGGTAGCCTGGTACAACTCGGCTATATCACCGCCGAACAACTTGCGGTCGCACTCGCAAAACAGGCTGATGTGCCGATGGAGTCAATAGACTCACTGGCACTGGATCCACAACTGGTCAACAGCATCCCGGCAAAAGTCGCTCAACACCATGCGGTGCTGCCATTGCGCCTTGAAGTTGAGACACTGACTCTGGCCTGCGAAAACACAATCGACCCGGTTTCGCTTTCGGCACTAAGCCGCAAAGTTGGCCGTCCGGTTAAATACGTGGTGGTGCCACGCGGACAGGTCGTGATTGGCTTGCGCTACTGGTACGGCTCAGAGCAATTGCTCAAAGAGAAACAGATACTGGAAAGTGCGGTGAGTGAAGATCTTATCAGCCGGGCACAGGCTGATGACCTCTGGAAGCAATATGTTTCCGGTCAACTTTTTTTTGCCGAAGTGCTCACCAACGAATTCAAGCTCAACGAAGCGGTTCTGCGTGCAGTGTTATTGCGCTATGAGCGTAGCGATTTGATGTTTGGGGAATTCCTGGTGCAAGAAGGTGTGGTCGACCCAAACGTGGTCAGTCGCGCACTGGAACAGCAAGATAAACTGCAACCGTCCCTCAGCAAACTGCTGCAAAATGCCGGTATCACTAAGTTACAACAGGCGCGCCTGGCTAGGGAGGTGTTATGAACATCCGCCTGAATCCGCTGGCCATGTTGATATGCGGTACATTACTCGCAACGCCTGCGCTCGCTGCAGAAGAAGGATCAAAACAAGACTTGGGCTTGAGCGATTACCGCTATTTCAAGGTTTACCCGCATATCGAGCGGGCGCATCAAGCCATGAAGGTTAACGATGAAACGCGCGCCTTGAGCAGTTTTGAACATGCGCATGAAATGGCGCCTGACAGTGTGCGTCTGACATTATGGTTGGCAGAGGCTTACCGTCATTTTGGTCACGAAAAGAAAGCGCAAGCTTTACTGAAACGTGAGCTCAAGACAAATCCGCAAAACCCTGATTTGCAGCAAGCCCTGGCGGCGATTCCGGTTGCCGAGCAGCAAGTGAAATCCCTCAGCCAATTGCAGGAGTTGCAGAAGAAATGCGATGCCGAGCCTACGGTGGATTGCCGCAGCAAAGTAGGGAATTATGCGGTCAAACTCAACCAGTTAGACATCGCTCGCGCCCAACTGTCTGACCCTCAATTCCGTCACACCAAAGCCGCGCAAGCGTTAACGGATAACTACATCCAGCGGGCGATCTTCAGGCATCAGTGGGCGGCCGCCGACCAGGGTTTTGCACTGTTGGATAGCGATGCCACCCTGAGCGAGGCGCAGTACCAGCAATGGTTTGCCATTTTACTGCATATGCAGCGCGACCAGCGGATCCTCGATTTGCAAAGTCAGGGTGTGATGAACAGCCCTGGTATGCAACTGGCGTATGCTCAATCGCTGGCTGAACGTAACGCGCTGGCACCACTGCGCCATTATCTCACCAGCCATAAGCCGGAGTTCACCAACCCTGCCGAAGAGCGTAACTGGCTACGGTTACTGGCAACCTACTGCCAGGACCCGGGTAACACGGTTGCCCATTGGCCGGTCAAATACCCAGAAAACCAACAGTATGTGTTGTCGACCTTGGTCCCCATCCGTATCCAACAAGGCGACTGGCAAGGAGCCAACGCGCTGCTCAGTAACTTCCCGGACGATCAGGGACTTGATCAGCGCCTGGCGTTAAGTTTTGCGCGAAAAGACACGCAAGCCAGCATGGAGTTGATCCGCAAAATTAGCCAAATGCGTAGTCTGTCCGCGCAGGAACTGGAAACCGCCAGCTACCAAATGGTGGCTATGGGGCAGGAGCAAGCAGCCACCGAATTGCTGTTGAACTACTGGCCGTTTGAGCAAGCCGGTAAGTTGCAGGATTCGCTCTCAACGCGCTTGTACAGCCAGCTTGCGGCGCATCCGCAGTGGTTGTCTGAGGAAAATAAAGCGCGGTTGCAAAAACCGTTACCGACAGCCACGCAGCGCATGGCTCAGGCTCGCGTGTTCCAGGGCGCAGAAAACTGCCCGATTGTGCGTAATTTATTAGGCGATTTATCGCCACAATATGACGCGGAAAGCTGGTCACATCTGGCGCAATGTTATCCATTCCAGCCAGGTCTTGCTCTGCATGCCGCGCAACAAGCGGCAGCTCGCGATCCGTCACCTTACTACCAACGGCAAGTGGCTTATCTGGCGTATACCGCGGAAGATTATCAGTTAGCCCAGGCCAGTTGGGCGCGCGTTCCCGCATCAGAAAGACCGAACCTGAAAACTGACTCAGCACCAGAAATGGATGATGCGGCGCGTGGCTTTGCGCTACTGACGCAAGGCAAACATTCTGAAGCCCGCGATGCGCTGGAAAAAGCCCGCGCTTCTCAACCCGACTCGCCCGAAATCCTGCGCCAATTGGTGTATCTCAACGAGCGACTGGACGATAAACCCAAAACTCGCGAGTACAGCGAGCGGGTAGTCGATGACATAGATAACACTCTCACACCACAGCAAACGCTCAACGAACAGCAGAAAAAAGACCGCTTTGAGTTCCGCCGCATCCACGAAGACAGCGAACGCCGCTGGACTTTTACCTGGGACGGTTCATTCGGTTTAACGCCTGACTCGCTGAACAGTTCGGGCAGCAACAGCGGCGTACAGCCGAATAAAAGCTACCGTAGCTATCAGCAGTTTGAGGCGGAGTACCGCATCGGTAAAAACCAAATTGTCGACGGTGACCAGCTCTCGGTTTACAGCCGTCTGTTCGCGGGCAGCAGCACTGAAAGCGACCATAACTTCATGCCGCTGTATGAGCCGATGTTAGGGATCGGCGTGCGCTGGAAACCGCTGCGTGACCAGGTTATCTACCTGGCGGCTGAACAGCAGATCCCGTTAGATAAGGCGCATGGCGAAAGTGACCTGATGCTGCGCGCGAGTGCGTCGTTCTTCAACGGCGGTAAATACAGTGATGACTGGCATCCCACCGGTAATGGCTGGATGGCACAAAACCTGTATCTTGATGCGGCACATTACGTGAAAGCGGATTATCAGCTTTACACCGCGGATTACCGAATGAGCTGGCATCAGAAAATCAATCAACACCAAACCATTGAGCCTTACTGGCACGCGCAGTACAACGCCAACACGGGCGACCCATACCAGGACAATACGCTGGGTGGCGTTGGGGTGCGGTTAAATACGTGGTTTGGACAAACGCATTACGACGCGTTCCCGCATAAAGCGAGCGTCGGGCTGGAATACCAGAGAGTATTTTCCGGCCACAATCGCGATACCAATTCCAAAAATAATCTGTTCCTGACGCTGGGAGTGCGCTGGTAATGAAGAAAATACTTCTGACAACAACGCTACTGCTGGTAGTGCCTTTTGCCAGTGCGATGAATGCCGTGATGTATCAGCCGCAACTGCGCGATACCACCGTTTCCGACGCGCAGTGGCAAAGCGTATTGAGCAAACTTAAAGGGCAGGGAATTGATACCCTGGTCTTGCAATGGAGCCGTTACGACGATGCTTTCACGGGCGGGGAGTCTCGCGCCTGGCTTGAGCGTAAAGCACAACTCACCACCGCAAGCGGCCTAAAACTGGTGATTGGTCTGGCAGCTGATGGGCAGTTTTTCGAACGCCAAAAACAGCCAATGCCCGCACTGGAAAACTATCTCAACCATTTGCGCGCCAACGACGTTGCCGTGGCAAAACGCTGGGTTGAAGTACTGGGTGAGCAGGCGATTTCTGGCTGGTATATCAGCAGTGAACTCGATGACCGACGCTGGCGCACCCCGCAAATGCAGCAAGTTGCGGAAAACTGGATGAACAACACGCGTTTGTCGTTGGCCGCTGTCGCGGATAAACCGGTTGCGGTCAGTAGCTTCTTTGCCGGAAACATGACGCCGGACTCATACCGTAAATGGATAACCACCCTGAACCATAGCGGTGTGAAAGTGTGGATGCAGGACGGTGCGGGAACGCAAGTGCTGACGGAAACTGAGCGGGCGTTGTATCTGCAAGCGCCATCTGCCGGAAAGGTCATAGAGCTATTCCGCCAGGATAAGCAGGCCGAAACCTTTGAAGCGCAACCCGCTCCGGCGGCGTATCAGCAGAAATTGTTGTCGACCCCTGTCCCGCAGGGGCAGGACCGGATCTTCTTCTCATTGCGTTATATGAGTGCGGCCAACGGGGTGTTGGCCAAATAGCTTTGGTTTTGTCGGGTGGATAAACGCTAGCGTCATCCACCGCTATTCCGGTCAGGACTTAAACCCCGCCGCGGTCATCAGCAGCCGGAAACCCATCCCCACGGCGGCCAGTGCCAAAACACTGCCGCCCCATAACGCCACCATCCACAACAAACGAACTCCAGTCTGTTTCATCAGTGATACCCCTCGCCATACGGCACTTTTCCGCGGAAAACGTAATAACTCCAGAAGGTGTAAACCAAAATTATCGGGATAATAAACAGTGCGCCGACCAGCATAAAACCCTGGCTTTGCGGCGGGGCGGCGGCCTGCCACAAGGTAATGGATGGCGGGATCAGATACGGCCAAATACTGATCCCTAGTCCGCTAAAGCCGAGGAAAATTAGCCCTAACGTCAGCAAAAACGGTGTGCTGTGCCAGCTATTTTCTCGACTGACCGAGAGCCATAACCAGGCGCTGCACGCTACCACCAGCAGTGGAACCGGCAACAGGAACCAGAAATTCGGCAGGCTAAACCAGCGGGTGGAAATTTGCGGGTGCGCAAGCGGCGTCCAGATACTGATAACGGCGATGACCGCCAGCATGACCATCAACAGCGGCTTGATGATGTTACGCATGGTTTTTAGTAGCGGGTCTGCGCTTTTCATCACCAGCCAACTGGCGCCAAGCAGCGCATACGCCACCACCAAACCAAGGCCGCAGAACAGATTAAACAGCGTGATCCAGTCAAGCTGGCTGCCGCTAAAAGTGCGTCCTGTCACCGGGAAACCTGAAATCACCGCGCCGACTACCACACCCTGGCAATAGGTTGCCAGGATCGAACCACCAATAAACGCTTTATCCCAGAATGGACGGTGCGCTGGCGTGGCTTTAAAGCGGAATTCAAACGCTACACCGCGAAAAATCAGCCCGATTAGCATCAACGACAGCGGGATGGTTAACGCATCAACAATCACCGCATAAGCCAGAGGGAAAGCACCAAACAGTGCCGCCCCCCCTAACACCAGCCAGGTTTCGTTGCCATCCCAGACAGGGGCAACACTGTTGACCATCACATCACGGTCTTGTGCACCGCGAACAAACGGGAAAAGGATGCCAATGCCGAGATCAAACCCATCCATCACGATGTACATCAGGGTGGAAAAGACAATAATCACAAACCAAATAACTGACAGATCGATGCCCATTAACGTGGCTCCTCCAGTGAATCGGTGACCGCCGATAGCGGGCGAGAAGGCGTGCCGTGCGCGGAGGGCGTATCGTCATCAAATGGCTGCGGGCCTTTCTTGATAAGCCTGACCATATAGCTATAACCCACGCCAAACACCGACATATACACCACAAAGAAGGTCAGCAGGCTGATACTCATCTGCAAATTCCCGTGTGCCGAAACGGCATCTTTGGTGCGCAGCAAGCCATACACCACCCACGGTTGGCGACCCACTTCAGTCGTCACCCAGCCTGCCAGAATCGCGATAAGCCCCGATGGCCCCATCCACAACATAAAGCGCAGGAACGGGCGGCTTTCGTATAACCGGTGGCGATAGCGCAACCACAAACTGAACACGCCTGCCAGAATCATCAGCATGCCCAGCCCCGCCATAATGCGGAATGACCAGAACACCATGGTGGAATTTGGCCGATCTTCTTTCGGGAACTCTTTTAGCGCCGGAACCTGTTTGTCCAGGCTATGGGTGAGGATCAGGCTGCCGAGCGCCGGGATCTCCAGCCCGTAACGCGTGCGCTCTTGTTCCATATCCGGCCAGCCAAACAGCAGCAGCGGGGTTGGTTCGCCGGGTACGTTTTCCCAATGCCCCTCAATGGCGGCAATTTTCGCCGGTTGGTGCTTCAGGGTATTCAGGCCGTGCATATCCCCAATCATCGCTTGCAGTGGCGCGACGATTAACGCCATCCATAACGCCATTGAAAACATGGTTTTAATCGCCGGAGTTTTGTTGCCCCGCAGCAAATGCCAGGCCGCTGATGCCCCAACAAAAAACGCGCTGCTAAGAAAAGCGGCCACGGACATATGCAGCAAGCGGTAAGGGAATGACGGATTAAACACCACGGCAAACCAGTCAACAGGCACCACTTGCCCGTTATGAATTTCAAAACCTTGCGGTGTCTGCATCCAACTATTGGACGCGAGGATCCAGAAGGTGGACATCAAAGTGCCCAGCGCCACCATGCAGGTCGCAAAGAAATGCAGCCCAGGCCCGACGCGCTTCCAGCCAAACAGCATCACGCCCAGGAACCCTGCCTCAAGGAAAAATGCGGTCAGCACTTCATAGGTCAACAATGGCCCGGTGATACTGCCTGCAAACTGCGAAAAACCGCTCCAGTTGGTGCCGAACTGATAGGCCATCACCAGCCCGGACACCACGCCCATGCCGAAGTTAACCGCGAATATCTTTGACCAAAAATCGTAAAGCGAACGAAAAACCGGGTTTTTAGATTTGAGCCACAACCCTTCAAGCACTGCCAGATAACTGGCCAGCCCAATGGTGATGGCGGGGAAAATAATGTGGAAGGAGACAGTAAAAGCAAACTGAATCCTCGCCAGATGAAAAGCGTCTAAACCAAACATGCGCAACCTCATAGCACAGTAACTTCGACGCTATGTTAGAGGGTTACCCTGGTGGGAATAAGAAACAGAACAACGTTTTTTGCCTATAACAGTTGTGAAATTTAGCGTATTTTTAGCTATCTGATATAGGCGGCAAGCACAGGTTAATCATGAAAAAATACCAGCAACTTGCGCAGCAAATCATTGACCAGATTGCACTCGGGGCGTGGTTGCCAGGGGACAAGCTTCCTTCGCTACGTGAGCAGGTGACGATGAGTGGTATGAGCTTCATGACCGTCAGCCATGCTTATCAAACCCTGGAAAGCCAGGGTTTGATTGTTGCCAGGCCGCAGTCGGGTTATTACGTCGCTTCTCGCCCTGCAGCGCGGAGCACGCTTGCACCCGTGAAAGTCATGCGTGATGAAGCGGTGGATATCAATACCTACATTTTTGATGTGTTGCAGGCCAGTTGCGACGCATCGGTAGTGCCATTCGGTTCGGCATTCCCAGATCCGCGTCTGTTTCCGCTACAACAACTTAACCGCTCACTGGCCACTGTCAGCAAAACCGCCACTGCCATGAGCGTGATTGAAAACTTGCCACCGGGTAACGAAGCCTTGCGGCACGCCATTGCCAGGCGTTATGCGCAGCAGGGAATGCAGGTATCGCCAGAGGAGATTGTGATAACCGCTGGTGCGCTTGAAGCGCTCAATCTCAGCCTGCAAGCAGTCACTGAGCCGGGGGATTGGGTGATTGTTGAAAACCCGTGTTTTTATGGCGCGTTACAGGCGCTGGAACGCTTGCGCTTAAAGGCTCTGTCGGTGGCAACTGACCCGCAAAAAGGCATTGATCTCATCGCACTGAAACAGGCGCTTAACGACTATCCGGTGAAAGCATGTTGGTTAATGACCAATAGTCAGAATCCGCTAGGCGTGACGTTGTCACCGGATAAGAAGCTGCAACTGGTGGAATTGTTACAACAGCATAATGTCACGCTTATCGAAGATGATGTTTACAGCGAGCTGTATTCTGGACGCGATCGTCCGTTACCGGCCAGGGCGTATGACGAGCAAGGCATCACGCTGCACTGTTCATCATTTTCGAAATGCCTGGTCGCGGGGTTTCGCATCGGTTGGGTGGCGGCAGGCAAACATGCGCGGCGTATTCAGCAACTGCAATTAATGAGCACACTTTCCACCAGTTCGCCGATGCAACTGGCGCTGGTTGATTATCTGGCGACCAAACGTTACGACACCCATTTACGCAAACTGCGGCGCATTTTGGCTGAGCGTAAACAGCAAACCTTGCAGGCGCTGCATCAGTATTTCCCAGTTGAGGTGAAAATTCACCATAGCGAAAGCGGCTATTTCCTGTGGGTAGAATTACCCGATTATATGGATGCCAGCGTGTTGAGTGAGCAAGCTATTGCCCACAAAATCAGCATTGCACCGGGCAAAATGTTTACCACTGGCGGTGCATGGCATAATTATTTTCGTCTTAATGCTTCGTGGGTGTTAGGTGAGCGTGAACAACACGCGGTGATCACCCTGGCTGATTTAATTCGCCAACAAATTAAGGAGTGAACAATGGAATACCAGACCGAGCGCCTGATTTTAAGGCTATGGAAGCAAAGCGACCGCGAGCCGTTTGCCGCGATGAATGCCAGTCCTGAAGTAATGCGTTACTTCCCCAATACGCGCACCCGTGAAGAAAGCGACAATATGGTGAATGCTGTCGAACAGATCCTCGCCGATAAAGGTTGGGGATTATGGGCGGTGGAAGAGAAAAGCAGCGGGGCGTTTATCGGGTTTGTGGGCCTGAATATTCCTGGATACGAACTGCCGTTTTCCCCGGTGATTGAAATAGGCTGGCGGCTGGATAAACCGTTCTGGGGTAAAGGTTACGCACCGGAAGCGGCACGTAAAGCGCTGGAAATTGGTTTCAACCAATACGCAATGGACGAAATCGTCGCTTTTACCGCGCTGGAAAATCAGCCATCACAACGCGTGATGGAAAAAATCGGCATGCATCGTTGCGAAGAGTTTGACCACCCAGCCCTCAAGCAAGGCCAGCCGTTGTGCCGCCACGTACTGTACCGCATCACCAAAAACCAGATGCTTTAAAGTGACATCGATAAATCTGCCGCCGCGCGTCGTAGCGGTGGCAGAATGTTGGCGCGCAGTTCTGTGACGCTAACTTCGGTGGCGGGTACGCCGACATTCATTGCAGCAACTACTTTGCCACCACGTGCCAGCATCGGTACGGCAACTGAACGTAAACCAATTTCCAGTTGTTGATCGTTAATCGCATAACCCTGGCGTCGCGCCAGCGCAATCTCTTCACGTAACTGCGCCACGCTGGAAACCGTATGTTGGGTGTAACGCAGCAACTTTGCCCGCCCCAAATAAACTTCCAGTTCTTCTTCCGGTAACGCGCTCAATAATACTCGCCCCATCGATGTTGCCCACGCGGGCAGGCGGCTGCCACGGCCAATATCAATACTCATTAAATTATCTACAGCGGTACGGGCGATGTAGAGCACATTGTCACCATCCAGCGTGGCGACGGAACACGAGTGGTTAAGCGATTTGCTGAGGTTATCGAGCGCGGTCTGCGCCACTTTCGCCAGCGGCGTACCGGCAAGATAAGCATGGCCGACCGTCAATACGCGCGGCAGTAATTCGTAACTGCGACCATCCGGGCTGTGAACCATCCCTAAGGTGGCGAGGGTATAAAGACAGCGGCGCACAGCTGCACGGGAGATATGCGTTTTCTGGCTCAGTTGCGAGATAGTCAGCCGCTGGCGCTGGGGGGTAAAGGCGTTAAGCACCTCCAGCCCACGAGCCAGTGACAGCATAAAGTTGGGATCTCTTTTAGCAACGCTTTGAATTTCTTGATTATCATCATGAATAACATTCTGAATATCATGGTTTTTTTCGTTCACAAGTTGCCGCTCCAGCCGCTCTTCATGGTCATCAGGATGCGCTAAGCCCGTTTGCCCGGCAACTTTGCCCCGGACAATGTATGGAATATTCCACCACGATCACAAATATCCGCCGTATAAATGAAACGCGTCGATAATCGCACAACAATTCGATTACCGCCGTTGACGCTTTGGTGGGGTTGCTCCTATTGTCAGGAAACACCGTTTTGTTTGCAGGGGATTTGACCGGCAAACATCTTAAAAAATAAAGGCGTAACTACCACGCCGACGGGAAGGATATGAGCGCCACAATCGAACACCTTGAAAGCCTGATTGTTGATCTGCCAACGATTCGGCCACACAAACTCTCGATGACCACTATGGGCTGCCAGACGCTGGTTATTCTGCGCCTGACGCGCTCCGACGGCATCACCGGCCTGGGCGAAGCGACCACCATTGGCGGGCTGAGTTATGGCGTTGAAAGCCCGGAAGGGATCAAATCCGCGATCGATACCTATCTTGCCCCGTTACTGGAAGGCCAGCCTGCGGATAACGTCAACCGTCTGGTCGCGCTGATGAATAAATGCGTGCGCGGCAATACTTTCGCCAAATCTGCCATCGAAACGGCGTTATTGGATGCGCAGGGCAAAGCGCTGGGTTTACCGGTCAGCGCCTTGTTGGGCGGGGCGTTAACCAGCGAACTTCCGGTGTTATGGACGCTGGCAAGCGGTGATACTGCCAAAGATATTGCTGAAGGTCAGAAGTTGCTGGCCCAGGGGCGACACAACGCCTTTAAGCTGAAAATCGGTGCTCGGGATTTACGCACCGATCTGCAACATACGCGCGCCATCATCGAAGCTCTTGGTTCGCAAGCCAGTATCCGTGTCGATGTCAACCAGGCGTGGGATGCAAGCCAGGCAGTACGCGGCTGTGCGGAACTCGACGCGATGGGAATCGACTTAATCGAACAGCCTGTTGCCGCTCATGACATAGAAAGCCTGGTGCGTTTGAGTCAGCGTGGCAATGCAGCGATTCTTGCGGATGAAGCCGTAGCCAGTAGCGAAGACGGCTACGATATTGCGCGTCGTGGATTTACCGGCGCATATGCGTTGAAAATTGCCAAAGCCGGTGGCCCGGCAAGCGTATTGCGCCTGGCACATGTGGCTCAAGCCGCAGGCATTGGGTTGTACGGCGGCACCATGCTGGAAGGCACGATTGGCACGGTAGCTTCGCTGCATGCCTGGTCGACATTACCGCTGGCGTGGGGGACAGAAATGTTTGGCCCGCTGTTACTGAAAGACGATATTGTCGAAAAGCCGCTGCATTTTGCTAACAGCGCGGTGACCTTGCCAGCAACCCCGGGGTTGGGTGTGACCCTGGATGAAGATAAATTAGCGTTTTACCGCCGTAAGGCATAAGGAGAAAGCCATGTTATTTAAAGTTGAGATGACGGTAAATATTCCACTCGACATGCCAGTGGAAACTGCCGCTGAAATTAAAGCCAAAGAAAAAGCCTATTCACAGCAGTTACAACAAGAAGGCAAGTGGCGCCATATTTGGCGCATTGCCGGGTTATATTCTAATATCAGTATTTTTGATGTTAAAGATGCTGAGGAGTTACACAATTTATTAATGGCTTTGCCATTGTATCCGTACATGGATATCAAAGTTGATGCATTGTGCCGTCATCCATCTTCAATTCGTAATGATGATAAATAAACAATAATAAAAATTAACCTGCACCATGCCTTTTCTCAGGCATGGTTCCCTACAAGTAAGCAATGAGACAATAAACATGACAACTAACTTTGTTCACCTGCCTGAAGTGCAAGCTTTATTAAGAGAAAGTGCCGGTTTGAATGGTGTGGAAGGAGATGAGCGTTTTAAAAATATTATTCATCGCCTGCTGGAAAATATTTGTACGATAATTGATGAGTTTAATATCACCGAAGAAGAATTCTGGCATGCGGCAAACTATCTGCATGAATTGGGTGGCCGCCAGGAAGCCGCATTATTAGCCGCAGGTCTGGGCATTGAACACTATCTGGATTTACGCCAGGATGCGCTGGATGCCGCAGCTCAGCTTGAATCCGGCACTCCGCGTACCATCGAAGGGCCGTTGTATGTCGCCAATGCGCCGCTGGCTGAAGGCCACACCCGCATGGATGACGGGAAAGATAACGGCCAAACGATGTGGTTGCACGGCACCGTTCGCGACACCAAAGGCCACCCAGTCGCCAACGCGATTGTTGATATCTGGCACGCGAATACGCTGGGGAACTATTCGTTCTTCGACCCGAGCCAAAGCGAATACAACCTGCGCCGCCGCATTAAAACCGGCAGTGATGGGCGTTATAGCGTGCAAAGTATTGTCCCGTCAGGCTATGGCTGCCCACCAGACGGTCCAACCCAGAAGCTGCTCGACCGTCTGGGCCGCCACGGTAATCGCCCTGCACATATTCACTTCTTCGTTTCAGCGCCAGGCCATAAACATCTCACCAGTCAAATTAACCTGAATGGTGATAAATACTTGTGGGATGATTTTGCTTTTGCTACCCGCGATGGTTTAATTGCTGAACCAGTCACGATTAGCGACCCACAAACGATTAAAACGCGTAATTTAACTGGCGAACATACTGAAGTTGAATTTGATTTTACGATCTGCAAAGCCCATTCCCCTGAGGAAGAATCTCGCATCACCAGAATCCGCGCTAAAGAATAAATAACATAGCATCCGACCTGCAAAATAATCATTTTCAGGTCGGGTTAGCGCAGCGCTCGCCAGTGTTTATTACCAGACCTACGTTTATCCCGGAAGCCATGTTATGCAAAATAAACTCGATGGTATTAAAAGAAAAATCAGCAACGCTTTAATTGTTGATCGTGAGAATGATATTTACCGTTGTAATCGCAATGTATTTGTCGATGACCAATTATTTGAACTGGAAATAAAACATATCTTTGAAGGGAATTGGGTTTATCTGGCGCATGAAAGCCAAATCCCTGACGCCGGAGATTATTTTACCTTAACGCTCGGCAGGCAGCCGGTACTTATAACACGCGATAAAAAGAACGAACTGCATGGCTTAATTAATAGCTGTGCTCACCGTGGCGCGATGTTATGCCGCCGTAAAGCGGGCAATAAAAACTCGTTTACCTGCCCATTCCACGGTTGGACGTTCAGTAACAATGGCAAGCTATTGAAAGCCAAGGATGAAAGCGTCGGGGGATATCCGGAATCATTTAAACAAAATGGCTCCCACGACCTGAAAAAACTGCCGCGCTTTGAGTCGTATCGTGGATTCCTGTTTGGCAGTCTGTCTGACGATGTTATGCCGCTTGAGGATTACCTGGGCGAAACGTGCAAAATCATTGATTTGATTGTTGATCAGGCCCCTGAAGGGCTGGAAGTGCTGCAAGGTGCATCAAGTTATATTTATGAAGGTAACTGGAAATTAGGTGCCGAAAACGGCGCGGACGGTTATCACGTCAGTGTTGTGCACTGGAACTATGCTTCGACGATGTCGCGCCGGAATTATGAAGCTGAGGGTACTCAGGCTGTGGATGCTAACGGCTGGTCAAAAAGCGTCGGCGGGGGTTACGGTTTTGAACACGGCCACATGCTGCTGTGGACGCGCGCACTGAACCCAGAAGTTCGCCCGGTATTTACCGAAACTGAGCGCCTGAAAGCCGAGTTTGGCGAAAAACGTGCCGACTTAATGGTCAATGAAACGCGTAACTTGTGTCTGTATCCGAACGTCTACCTGATGGACCAGTTCTCTACACAAATCCGCGTCATTCGTCCGCTTGCCGTCGATAAAACCGAAGTGACGATTTACTGCTTTGCACCAAAAGGGGAAAGCGCGTCAAAGCGGGCCACTCGTATCCGACAGTACGAAGATTTCTTTAATGTCAGCGGTATGGGGACGCCTGATGATCTGGAAGAGTTCCGTTCCTGCCAGCAGGGCTATATGGCGACGAATCTGGAGTGGAGCGATTTAAGCCGTGGCGCAACGCATTGGGTCTATGGCGCGGATGATCACGCCAAACAGTCAGGATTCACACCGCAAATAAGTGGCATTCGTTCGGAAGACGAAGCGCTCTATATTGCCCATCACCATCACTGGCAACAAACCATGCTGGCGGCTATCGAGAAAGAGCAACAGCAATATGATGCTTCAATCACTCAGCGTGTGGAGGTTGCACCATGAGCCTGGATATTAACGCCATCAGCCAATTTCTTTACTACGAAGCCAGCCTGTTGGACGACCGTCAGTGGGACGAATGGCTAAGCTGTTACAGCCCCAAAGTGGTCTACTGGATGCCTGCCTGGGGAGACGACGACAAGCTCACGACTGACCCACAAAGCCAGATTTCCCTGATTTATTACCCAAGCCGTGACGGGCTGGAAGACCGAGTGTATCGCATTAAGACCGAACGTTCTGGTGCCAGTACTCCGGAACCGCGAACCACCCATATGCTCAGTAATATCATGATTGTGGGCAGCCACGGTGACTGCGTTGATGTGCGTTACAATTGGGTGACGCATAGCCATCGTTATCAACAAAGCGGTTACTTCTTTGGCACCACCTATTGCACGCTACGACAAACGGAAGGCCTGCCGCAGATCACCCGTAAAACCATTCAGCTAAACAATGACTACATCCGCCAGGTTATCGACATTTATCACGTCTGAGTAGAGGAATTGCCATGAGTTTTAACATCGCCCTCAACTTTGAAGATGGGGTTACGCGTTTCATTAGCTGCAATGCAGGTGAAAAAATCCTTGATGCTGCCTATCGCCAGAAAGTGAACCTACCGATGGATTGCTCCGACGGTGTGTGTGGAACTTGTAAATGCCACTGCGCTAGTGGGGAATACTCGTTAGGTGAAGATTTCCTCGAAGAGGCGTTGTCTGACGATGAATCCAGGCAGCGCCAGGTATTGACCTGCCAAATGGTTCCCAGTTCGGACTGTGTGATAGATGTGCCAGTGAGTGCATCGGCGTGTAAAACCGGTATCGGCAGATTCCAGGGTAAGGTTATTCGTTGTGACGCTTTGTCATCCAGCGCCATTGAGTTGGTCATTGAACTAGAAAAAGGGATCGACTTCCTGCCTGGGCAGTATGTGAATATTCAGGTGCCAGGCGGTACACAGTTGCGTGCGTACTCTTTCAGCTCGCTACCTGGCGATACGCAAGCCAGTTTCCTGATCCGCAATGTGCCGGGCGGGTTGATGAGCAGTTGGTTGTTACAGCAGGCTAAAACCGGAGATGAGCTAACACTTACCGGCCCGATGGGCAGTTTCTATTTACGTCCGCTGCAACGCCCGATAGTCATGTTGGCTGGGGGCACGGGGCTTGCGCCATTTCTGGCGATGCTGAAAAAGCTCGCATTAAATCCCGTTAACCAACCTATTACGTTGCTATATGGTGTCACCAAAGACAGTGACCTGGTGATGACAGAAGCGCTGGATGAACTGGCAGGGCGATTAACGAATTTCCGCTGGCTGCCTGTTATCACGGATACAGAGTCTGCCTGCCCGCAAAAAGGCTTTGTCACTGACCATTTTGACCACGCATTGCTTAATGATGGCGACGTAGATGTTTATCTTTGCGGCCCGCCGCCAATGGTGGATGCGGTGTTACGCACCTTGCAGAAACGCCAGATAACACCAGCCAGTTTCCACTATGAAAAATTTGCCCCAGGCCAGAAGGCCGAACAGCATGCGGCCGCATAAGGAGAAACAATGAGATTCCAAAATAAAGTGGCCGTCATCACTGGCGCGGCGCAAGGTATTGGCCGCCAGGTGGCAGAGCAAATGGCTCAAGAGGGCGCGCGTTTGGTGTTGATCGACCGGGCGCGATATGTTTTTGAACTAGCTGAAAACCTGCATCAACAAGGCTGTGAAGTGCTGGCGCTGGAGGCTGACCTTGAACAATGGGAAAGTACCCAGCACACCATGGCGCAGGCACATCAACACTTTGGTCAGCTGGATATTTTGGTGAACAACGTCGGTGGCACTATCTGGGCCCGCCCGTATGCAGAATATCAGCCCGATCAAATTGAAGCGGAGATCCGCCGTTCGCTATTTCCAACGCTGTGGGGATGCCGCGCAGTGCTGCCGTATATGCTGGAACAACAGCGTGGTGTGATTGTGAACGTATCTTCAGTGGCGACGCGTGGCGTTAACCGTGTGCCTTATTCCGCAGCAAAAGGCGGGGTAAATGCCATTACGCAGTCGCTGGCGATGGAATACACCGGTAGTGGGATTCGTATCAATGCCACCGCACCTGGCGGGACGCAAGCGCCAGCGAGACTGACTCCGCGCAATCAGGAACAACCCAGCCCGCAAGAACAGGCGTGGTATCAGCAAGTGGTTGATCAAACCAAAGACAGCAGCCTGATGCATCGCTACGGGACGCTTGCAGAGCAGGCTAACGCCATCCTGTTTTTGGCCAGTGATGACGCCAGCTATATCACTGGCACCATTCTTCCGGTGGGTGGCGGCGATTTAGGGTAACTTTAAGTGTAAATTGACGGGTGTTGTTGGCGCGAATCCGCCTACGGTTTCGATTTTGTAGGGTGGATTCGCGTCAGCAGCATTCACGACATCATCAGGACGTTATCTCAATCAGATTACCATCCGGGTCTGCTATCACCGCCTCGTAAAAACCATCGCCAGTCCAGCGAGCTTCATGTACCAGAGCATCGAGCGGTTTAAGGCTGGCGACGAGTTTATCGACCGCTTCCACAGAACCCAGGCTAATAGCGATATGCGCCCAGCCGGTGCGGTTATCTTCGCGCGGCGGTTTATCCACCAGCCCCGGTAGCGTCATCAGTTCCAGTGCGGGGCCATTTTCCAGCGTCACAAAATGGGAGATAAACCCTTCACGGCGCTTTGAGTGATAAGCCTCACCAATATGCGCGTTGAAATGTTGACGCCAGAAGGCACAGGCGCTCTCAAGATTGTTGGTCCACAGGGCGATATGAGCAACCTGCATCTTTTACCTCCATCCATATGAAATTTCGATAGTTGTGGAAAGCAGCAGCGCAGAGTCACCGCTTCGTTTACACCTTGTCTACACTTTAAAAATCATCTGGTTATCTTACTCGTACCGCGATGCCCGTCGCGCTGTTTACTGCGCCCTCTATCACATCCTGGTGAAATATCCGGTTACCGCCATGCTTGCCATATTGGCGCAGACTATTGTTTTTGTACGGGGATTTTTTTGCACTTTTGGCACAAATAACCCATGTCGTGCCGCCTTTATCTTTCCGACAGGAGTAGCAGCAATGCGTACAAAACAGGCTATATGGACTCTATCCACCCTCTGTTTGACCGTGCTTTCTGCACAGGCGGCAGGGCTTCCAGACAAAATTGGTGCCGGTGAAGGGCAGCTCGATATTATCGCGTGGCCGGGTTACATCGAACGTGGTGATACCGACAAAGCCTACAATTGGGTGACGGATTTCGAAAAAGAGACCGGTTGTAAGGTGAACGTGAAAACGGCGGCCACCTCTGACGAAATGGTCAGTTTGATGGCGAAGGGCGGTTACGACCTGGTGACCGCATCGGGCGACGCCTCATTGCGCCTGATTATGGGTAAACGTGTGCAGCCGATTAATACTGCGCTTATCCCTAACTGGAAAAATATTGATCCGCGCCTGGTAAAAGGCTCGTGGTTTAACGTCGACGGCAAAGTGTATGGCACGCCGTATCAGTGGGGGCCAAACCTGCTGATGTACAACACCAAAACCTTCCCGACACCGCCTGACAGCTGGAGCGTGGTGTTCGTCAAACAAGACTTGCCTGACGGCAAAACCAATCAGGGCCGAGTGCAGGCTTATGATGGGCCGATTTACATTGCCGATGCCGCGTTGTTTGTTAAAGCCACACAGCCACAACTTGGCATTACCGACCCGTACCAACTCACCGAAGAACAATACGCGGCAGTGCTGAAGGTACTGCGTGACCAACACGGTCTGATTCACCGCTACTGGCATGACACCACAGTGCAAATGAGCGACTTCAAAAACGAAGGGGTGGTGGCCTCCAGCGCCTGGCCGTATCAGGCCAACGCCCTGAAAGGGGAAGGCCAGCCGATTGGTACCGTATTCCCGAAAGAGGGCGTCACCGGTTGGGCAGATACCACCATGCTGCATGCTGATGCCAAACATATGAACTGCGCCTACAAATGGATGGACCACTCGCTAAAAGCGAAAGTTCAGGGTGACGTAGCGGCCTGGTTTGGCTCACTGCCTGCCGTGGCTGAAGGTTGTAAAGCCAGTACCTTGCTCGGCGATAAAGGCTGTGAAACCAACGGCTACAACTACTTCGATAAGATCGTGTTCTGGAAAACCCCGGTAGCCGAAGGCGGTAAATTCGTGCCGTACAGTCGCTGGACCCAGGATTACATCGCCATCATGGGTGGCCGTTAAGCCTGGAGGAGTTATGCCGTACGCTGTGCAGTTTCGAAACGTCTCGCGCCTTTACGGTGATGTGCGAGCCGTAGATAACGTCTCAATTGATATTGAAGACGGGGAGTTTTTCTCCATGCTCGGGCCATCTGGCTCGGGCAAGACCACCTGCTTACGGCTGATTGCGGGCTTTGAACAGGTCACCTCCGGCGAAATCGCCATTTTCGGCAAACCGGCACAAGACGTGCCGCCTTATCAACGGGATGTGAATACCGTCTTCCAGGATTACGCCTTATTCCCCCATATGACGGTGCTGGAAAATGTTGCTTATGGTTTGATGGTCAAAGGCGTGGATAAGAAAACTCGCCTCGCCAAAGCGCAAGAAGCACTCGAGCGCGTGGCACTGGGTTTTGTTCACGCTCGTAAACCGTCGCAACTTTCCGGTGGGCAGCGGCAACGTGTGGCGCTGGCACGTGCCTTAGTCAATCGCCCACGTGTCTTGTTGCTGGATGAACCGCTGGGCGCGCTGGATCTCAAACTGCGTGAACAGATGCAGGGCGAGTTGAAAAACCTGCAGCGTGAATTGGGCATCACTTTTATTTTTGTCACCCATGACCAAAGTGAAGCGTTGTCGATGTCCGACCGCGTGGCGGTGTTTAACAATGGCCGTATCGAACAAGTTGATACGCCACGCCAGTTGTATATGAAACCGCGCACTGCGTTTGTGGCGAGTTTTGTGGGCACTTCAAACGTGTTGCAACCGGCGCTTTCCGGGAAAGTATGTGGCGAAGAAGCGTTATTTTCACTGCGCCCTGAACACATCGTCCTGAGTAATGAACCGAGCCTCAGCAACGAAATTCGTGTCAATGGCATGATTCAGGAAATCCACTATCAAGGGGCGGCGACGCGTTTTGAACTGCGTCTTGCCGGTGGCGAAAAACTGTTGGTCAGTGAGGCGAACCCGCAACGCATTATCAGCGAAGAACGCTATCAAATCGGCCAGCAGGTCACCGCAGTCTGGCCCCGGGCGGCGATGGTTCCGTTGCTGGGGGAAGGATGAAATGGATATGAGTCTTCCCGCATCTCATCCTGACAACCGCCTGATGCGCCGCGTTGCTACGTTTTTGTGGCAACGCCCTGGATTCTGGCTGGCTTTGTTACTGCTGCCACCATTGCTGTGGTTTGGTGTTATTTATCTGGGGTCGTTGCTGACACTGTTGTGGCAAGGATTTTACACCTTCGATGATTTCACCATGTCGGTCACGCCAGACCTGACGTTCGCCAACATTGCCGCACTGTTTAACCCGGCGAATTACGACATTATTTTGCGCACGCTAACGATGGCGATCGCCGTGACGCTCGCCAGTGCTGTGCTGGCTTTCCCGATGGCGTATTTCATGGCGCGCTATACCACCGGGAAACTCAAAGCGTTTTTCTATATCGCGGTGATGTTGCCGATGTGGGCGAGCTACATCGTGAAAGCGTATGCCTGGACATTGTTGCTTTCACGCGATGGTGTGGCGCAGTGGTTTCTTGGACACATGGGTCTGGAGCCGTTGCTTAACCTGATGCTGACCATTCCGGCAATCGGCGGCAATACGCTGTCGACTTCTGGTTTTGGCCGCTTTCTGGTGTTTCTCTATATCTGGCTGCCGTTCATGATTTTGCCGATTCAGGCCGCACTTGAGCGCTTGCCGCCGTCATTGTTACAGGCATCGGCAGATTTGGGGGCTCGCCCGGCTCAAACCTTCCGCCATGTGGTTTTACCGCTGGCGATTCCGGGTGTGGCAGCGGGTTCAGTGTTTACCTTTTCGCTCACCCTCGGTGATTTTATTGTGCCGCAGCTGGTGGGGCCGCCGGGGTATTTCATCGGCAACATGGTCTATTCCCAGCAAGGGGCAATTGGCAACATGCCGATGGCCGCGGCCTTTACGCTGGTGCCGATTGTATTGATCGCCATTTATCTTTCACTCGTGAAACGACTGGGGGCTTTCGATGCACTCTGAACGCGCTCCGTTACTGCTGAAAATCGCCGCCTGGGGCGGGGTGATTTTCCTGCATTTCCCCCTGCTGATTATCGCGCTTTATGCCTTTAACACCGAAGAAGCCGCATTCAGCTTTCCACCCAAAGGGCTGACGCTGCACTGGTTCAGCGTTGCCGCATCGCGCGGCGATATTCTGGACTCGGTGACGTTGTCACTTAAAATTGCTTCACTGGCAACACTACTTGCTTTGATTCTCGGGACATTGGCCGCTGCGGCACTCTGGCGGCGGGAATTCTTTGGCAAAAATGCCATCTCGTTATTACTGCTGTTACCGATTGCTTTGCCGGGAATTATCACCGGCATTGCGTTGTTAACCGCCTTTAAGATGATGAATTTTGAACCCGGTTTCCTGACTATCGTGGTGGGCCACGCAACGTTTTGCGTGGTGATTGTGTTTAACAACGTCATCGCCCGTTTCCGTCGCACCTCTTATAGTTTAATTGAAGCTTCGATGGATCTGGGGGCTGACGGCTGGCAAACCTTCCGGTATGTGATTTTGCCGAATCTCGGTTCGGCACTGTTAGCCGGAGGCATGCTGGCGTTCGCGCTGTCGTTTGATGAAATTATTGTCACCACCTTTACCGCCGGACACGAACGCACCTTGCCGTTGTGGCTGCTCAACCAGCTTGGGCGCCCACGTGAAGTTCCGGTTACTAATGTGGTGGCGTTGATGGTGATGCTGATGACCACCATTCCGATTCTAGGGGCGTACTGGCTGAGCCGTGGCGGAGATGACGTCGCGGGCAGCGGTAAATAACGTTGAGAAGGGTATCACTATGCAAAGCCAGCTATTAATTAACGGCCAGTTAGTAGACGGCCTCGGGGAAAAGTTACCGGTCTACAATCCGGCAACCGGTGAAGTGCTGTTGGAAATCGCCGAAGCCACGGCGAACCAGGTTAATGACGCAGTGACAGCGGCGGATAACGCCTTCGCCAGTTGGGGGCAAACCACGCCGAAAGAGCGCGCCGAACATCTGCTGAAACTGGCTGATGTGATTGAGCAAAATGGCGATGTGTTTGCCCGCCTGGAATCGCAAAACTGCGGCAAGCCTTATCACTGCGTGTTGAATGATGAAATTCCCGCTGTGGTGGATGTGTTCCGCTTCTTTGCGGGCGCAAGCCGCTGCCTGAACGGACTGGCGGCGGGGGAATATCTGAGCGGTCATACTTCGATGATCCGCCGTGATCCGGTTGGTGTGGTGGCGTCTATCGCGCCGTGGAACTACCCGTTGATGATGGCAGCCTGGAAACTCGGCCCGGCACTTGCCGCTGGTAACTGTGTGGTGATTAAACCGTCTGAAATCACCCCGCTTACTGCGTTTAAGCTGGCGGAACTGGCGAAAGATATTTTCCCGGCAGGTGTGTTAAATGTGCTGTTTGGGCGCGGGCAAACTGTCGGCGATGTGCTGACCGGTCACCCGAAAGTGCGCATGGTGTCGCTAACCGGTTCGATTGCTACCGGTGAACATATCATCAGCCATACCGCGCCTTCGATTAAGCGCACTCATATGGAGCTGGGCGGCAAAGCGCCGGTAATTGTGTTTGATGATGCCGACCTGGATGCGGTAGTGGAAGGCGTGCGGACTTTTGGCTATTACAACGCGGGCCAGGACTGTACCGCAGCCTGTCGTATCTACGCGCAGAAGGGTATTTACGACAAACTGGTTGAGAAACTGGGGGAAGCGGTCAGCAGCCTGAAAGTTGGCGCGCCGGAAGATGAATCTACCGAACTTGGGCCGTTAAGTTCTGCCGCACATCTTGAGCGGGTCAACAACGCGGTGAATGCCGCCAAAGCTCTGGCACATGTCAAAGTGGTAACGGGCGGGGCGAAAGTGGACGGGCCGGGATATTACTTCCAGCCAACCTTGCTTGCGGGGGCGAAGCAGGAAGATGACATCGTGCAGAAAGAAGTTTTCGGCCCGGTGGTGAGCGTGACCGCGTTTGATGAAGAAGAGCAGGTTTTGGGCTGGGCGAATGATTCCAGCTACGGCCTGGCCTCTTCAGTCTGGACAAAAGATGTGGGCCGCGCGCATCGCCTTAGCGCTCGCTTACAGTACGGTTGTACCTGGGTGAATACCCATTTCATGCTGGTTAGTGAAATGCCACATGGTGGGCAAAAACTGTCGGGTTACGGCAAAGACATGTCACTGTTTGGGCTGGAGGATTACACCGTTGTCCGCCATGTGATGATTAAACATTAAGACGTCAATAAGCGGTTGTGTTCATGAAGTCTATAATTTAGGTGTGCCACACTGATGTGCTTTCTTTTGAGGGGTTACTATGAAGAAATATGTATTAATGCTGCTGGCCGCCGTGTTCATGGCAGGCGCTATACCCGCACAGGCAACTGAGCAATCAGAGCAACGCCAGGATGCCCGAGGCGTGCGTCAGGACACGCGCGAAAATTCTCGACAAACCAAACAAGATTGTCGCAATGGCGTGTTCGGTAATGCTGATTGCCGTCAAGAACACCGTCAGAATAAACGGGAAGGCCGACAAACCGCCCGCGATATCAAGTACTGAAAGTGCGAGGTGGTGCATTCGGCCGGACAATATGGATACTCATGTTTGACCCCACACTCCAGGAGTTTTCACCTTGCGAGTTGGCTCAGACACACATAAATTTGTAGGAGTATCCACACTAACAGGAATGAATATGCGTAAGCCTCGCTCTTTATTAACTGCTGCGACGGTTGCTCTTACACTGTCCATCTTTTCCGTGTCAGCATTAGCAAATCCTGGCAATGGAAACGGTGGTGGTAATGGTGGCAGCCAGGGAAACAGTAATGGCAATGGTAATAAGGGAAATAGCGGTAACAAATCCGATAAATCAGCTAAAGCGGATAAGAGTGATAAAGGAAACGGTAATTCAAAAGAAAATCAAGGGAGCCGTAAAAACTACGGCAAGCCAGACCACGTCGATACCGACATCACATTTAATGATGCGCGACATTTAGCGGTTAACTATGGTTTTACCGGATATAAACCGTTGCCTCCAGGCATTGCAAAAAACCTGGCACGCGGTAAACCGTTACCTCCGGGTATCGCGAAGAAATCGGTCCCTGGCACGATGCTGAATCAACTGCCTTATTATCCTGGCTATGAATGGCAGGCGGTTGGTCAGGACCTCGTGTTAGTCGCACTCAGTACCGCGATTGTGACTTCTGTTATTAATGGTGTATTTGATTAACTGGTTTGTGCATAAAAAAAGCTCGCCTCGGCGAGCTTTTTTGTCTTTGCTAGTTTAGTGATCCAGATACAGGTAGTGCATCCAGCTGGTCATACGCAGTAGCACCTTACGCATCACCGACACATGGGTGAAATGGTCGGAATAGACGGCGACCTGGCCAAAAATCCCATCAGGTAACGCATCAACATCTGCATTAGGTGCAAGCTCAATTATCGCCAACACGCCGTCACTTCCAGGGGTTAACGTTAATGATTGCAGCGTACCTTGTGCCTGATAAGAACCACCAGGCACGACCGGCAAAACTGAGGTGAGTTTTCCAGGGAAAACCTGGCCTGGGAGTGCATTAAACACCACTTCGGCTTCATCACCTGGTTTTAAACGTAACAGCGAGTTTTGCCTGAATTGCGCGACAATTAGGCGTTTTTGTTGCGGTATAAACACCATCACCGGGCGCAACGGCAGGGCGGCCGCATAGGTACCTGGGCGGATTAACACTTGAGTCACGTAACCGTCACTCGGAGCACGAACCACGGTTTGGTTAAGGTTGTATTTGGCTTCTGCAAGCTGGGCGCGCAGGCTAACAATCTGGGATTGTTCGCCGTTGACCATGCTATCTAACTGGCTTTTGATTTGTGACTGCTCAGCAACCGAGCCTTTTACCAGTGCGTCCTGTGCAAGATAATTTTGTCGGGCATTATCAATATCACTTTCAGAGAACGGGTTAACCTTCGCTTTACTGCCCTGAAGGTAACGTTGGTAATCTTTGTACAATCTGTCGCGTTCTGCACTGACACGGGCCGTGTTGGCAATGGCGGCATCAAGTTCTGATTTGAGTGACTCCGTACTATGAATGGCAGTGGTTAAATCAGCCTGAAGTCTGTCTACCCGTGCCTGATAGCGAGTGGGTTCTAATTTAAACAGCACTTCTCCTTTTTTAATCATTGTATTTTGTTTATCGGTCACTTCACTCACTATCCCTGTGACTTGTGGCGTCAACGGAATTGAAATAACCGCTTTTTGCGCCAGGAAAGTATAAGGGTGGTTGTAGTTCATTAATAAAATGAGCGCGCCAATTAAAAACACTCCTCCCAATGCAGCGGTTGGCACTGTCCATTTATTTACTGGTATTTTAAATATCTTGAATATTGACCATGCCAAAGCAACATATGTCAGGATAATGAGTAAATCCATGATATTACTCCGATGGAGTTATTTTATTGTTATCTAACTTTTGCTCCAGCTCAGTCACCCTTTGCTGTAACGAAGCCAGTGTAATCTCTGGGTCTTGCTGCATCCCCCAGCCGCGTTCCGGGCGATAAAGAGTGGCCCAAATCCATAAGAACGGCCATATAACATGCAGGGTAAACAAACTCACCCAACCAGCGACATGAATCGCATCGGCATGTGGGTGATTACGTGATTTAGCAATAAGATAAGGAATGTCGTGAAGAATAATGATCCCGTAAAAGATAATGAGAAACACAAAAATAAGCACACCAAGCGCAAAGTAGTTTAGAAACATAATGGCCTCGAATCATAGAGCGTTAAATCTAATCTAAAGATAGTCGCTATCCGGCACTGAGATTATGATTCAGATAAAATCACCCCTTAATGATTAGTTATTTCCATTTAATAAGTTGATGACGCTTGCACTTTTCTTTAAGACAGAGGTTTTCACTACTCAGTGCCGGCGTCATCACCTTTATATATTGTTAATTATTCCGTTTCATCGCGAATATCAGTCGATGCACCATTTTTCTGAACCGATTCAATCCCTTTCTGTGCAGCCGCTTTCGAGGCATACATTTCGCTTTGGGCGATAATTTGCCCGTTAGAGGCCTTTAACACGAAATAAAATGGTTCGGCAGTCGCCTTCGCTGATTTCTTTAAAACGTAGTGACCCATAAAAAATCTCCGCTTTACCCCAGACCCTTTGTCTGGTGAGTAGCTTAAATATAGTGCAATCAATCAATGAGGTGGCTGAGGAGGGGGCGTGATTGTTAAAACTTGATATACGCCACAAAAAAGAGCATATTTTATAGCGTAATTTCACTGCAATCAGCTTATAAAAATGTCGGTTTATCAGAAGATGTTGGTTTTTTATGTGGTTATGTCGTTAATAACCGCGATTATTACATGGTTTTTATCTCGGGATAAAAAGAGCATCAAACTGTTATGTTCTGTGCTGGTAGGGGCAACCTGGCCAATGAGTTTCCCTGTCGCGTTGTTGTTTTCTCTGTTTTAAACTCTCTATACTTCAACTAGTTAAAGAACAGGAACGGTACGTGATGAATGACATAACTTTTTTCCAGCGCTTTGAGGGTGATATTGTTGCCGGCCGTAAAACAATCACGCTGCGTGATGTCTCTGAGTCGCACTTTACGGCAGGCCAGCAATTACGTGTCGGGCGTTATGAAGACGATGTCTATTTTTGCACCATCGAAGTGATCAGTGTGATGCCGGTGTTGCTCGGGCAACTGACCGACGAGCATGCGCGTCAGGAGAATATGACGCTGCCTCAGCTTAAAGAGGTGATTGCGGATATTTATCCAGGTCTGAATGAGCTTTATGCGATTGTTTTTAGGTTGGTTACTGCGGCTTAAAAACAAAGGAAGGGGAGTTTCCCCTTCCTGAAATTTCACCTACTGACTGGCTTTCTTCAACATCTGATACAACTCATCTTTTAGCCGCAACTTCTCTTTTTTCATCTGCATGACTTTTTCGTTGTATCCCGTCCCTTGCGGCCCCTCCTTGCGTAAAATTTCATCATCAAGCTGATTGTGCTTGTCAAACAAGCTGAGGAAACGCGGGTTGGCGGATTTTAATTCGGTAATCAATTCACGGTACTCAGGAAACATTGCAAACCTCCGGAGTCGAGTAGGTAGGTGATGAATGGATAAGCCCTGGCAATTGCTGCCATTTGCAGTGTAGGCACCGCTCGGCCTGAATTGGAAGCACCGCTTGGTAAGGGTTTGTCAATTTGAGATCCACGAGGCGCGTTAACAATTTAGATTAAATTTTCGGCATGTTACGCCTTGCTTAACGGCAAAAATTGTTAACGACAATCTTATTTCTGTGTGCTAAAACATATCTATGATATATCTTACGCATTCAAAAATGAGAAACAGATGACCTTACAAACCAAACCTAATCTTCCACAACGCGTCAAAAACGAGCTTAAATTTCGTCAGTTAACCGTAAAAAGCAAAGAAACCGTTGCGGGTAGTTTTTATCGCATTGTTTTTAGCAGCCCAGAATTAGCAGGTTTCACCTCGAGCGGGTTTGATGACCATGTGAAAGTGTTTTTCCCGCCAGAAAGTGGTGAGTTTGCTCGCCCGTCAGTCACTGACGACGGCATTGTCTGGGGGGACGGTCCGCGTCCCATTTCGCGTGATTACACCCCGCTGGAATTTGACGCCGCGCGTAACGAACTGACGCTGGACTTCTATATTCATGACGGCGGCGTTGCCAGTCAGTGGGCGGAAATTGCCACGACTGGCGATACGTTACTGATAGGCGGGCCACGTGGATCGCTGGTCATTCCTTGTGACTATTCATGCCAGCTCTATGTCTGTGATGAAAGCGGTTTACCTGCCATTCGCCGCCGTCTGCTCTCTCTGCCCGGACATATTGTCCCCACTGTGCTGGTAAACAGCCAACACGCACAAAGCCGCGAGTATCTGAGTGAGTTCAAACAGGCGGATATTCACTGGCTTGATAGCGAATCTATCGCTAAGCACTTAAGCACCCTTGAATTCCCGGAGAGCGACTATTTTGTCTGGATTACCGGAGAAGGTCGCGACGTCAAAAAACTCAATGATGAACTGCTGGAAACCCACGCTCTGGACGCCGATTACGTGCGCGCTGTGGCTTACTGGCATCATAAATAAGGAAACGAACATGAGAATCCATCATCTACACCATCGTCTTTGCGCCAAACATGAACGTCACGAAAGACACGGTTTGCACGGCGGCCATAATCATCACGAATATGGCGGTATGGAAGGGAAAGGGCGCATGCGCCGTGAACGCATGTTTGATGCCAACGACATTCGTTTGCTGATCCTGCATTTCCTTTCAAGCAACAATGCGCACGGTTATGAGTTGATCAAATCCATCGAGGCCATCGCCAAAGGCGAATATGTCCCAAGCCCGGGGATTATTTACCCTAACCTGTCTTTGCTTGAGGAGATGGGCTTGATTACTGCCGTGCAAAGCGACAGCAGTAAAAAGGCGTGGACGCTTACTACCGAAGGCCATGCTGAACTCGTACTACAACAAGACCACCTTGGCCATATCATCGCTAAGCTCGAATCGTTAGGGGTATTAGGCGATAACCGCCGTCTACCTGAAATTCAGCGTGCTATTCATAACTTTAAAATGGCACTTAATACCAAACTTGGGCAAAGCGATTTGCCAAAAGAGACGCTGTATAAAATCATCGATACTTTAGATCAGGCCGCTAAGGATATTGAGCGGAGTTAATTTTGCTATTTCTGTGCAATGAAGCATAAAGTTTCGACGAGTTCTGCCGAAACTATATGCTTCTGTTGTCATGAGAACGCAAAAGCATGTTAAATCGCATAAAAGTAGTAACCAGTCTTCTGTTTGTGCTGGGGTTATTTGGCCTTTTACAAATGACCTCCGGCGGGTTGTTCTTCAACGCGCTGAAAAACGACAAAGAAAACTTCACCGTGCTGCAAACCATTCGCCAGCAGCAATCTACCCTTAATGGCAGTTGGGTTGCCCTGCTGCAAACCCGTAACACGCTAAACCGTGCGGGCATCCGTCATATGATGGATACCAACAATATCGGCAGCGGCGCGACGGTTAATGAGCTGATGCTGATCGCCAGCCAGTCGTTAAAGCAGGCGGAAAAAGAGTGGGCTGAATATGAAGCCTTGCCACGCGACCCACGCCAGAGCGAAGAGTCTACCAATGAAATCAAGCGTAACTATGCGATTTACCATGGTGCGCTGGCGGAGCTAATCCAGTTACTGGGTGCGGGGAAAATTAACGAATTCTTCGACCAGCCTACGCAGAAATATCAGGACGGTTTTGAAAAAGAGTACATCAATTATCTGCAACAAAACGACCATCTGTACCAACAAGCGGTGGACGACAATAATCAGTCTTACTCGCAGGCCATTTGGATCCTGATCGTGATTCTGGCACTGGTTGCGGCGGCGATTGTTACCGTCTGGCTGGGCATCAAGAAAACCCTGATTGAACCGCTGCATCGCCTGATTGAAAGCATTCGTCACATCGCAAGCGGTGACCTTGTGCGTTCTATTGATGTGGAAGGCACCAACGAAATGGGGCAACTGGCGTCCAGTCTGCGTCATATGCAGTCAGAGTTGATGAGTACGGTGAGTGATGTGCGTAACGGCGCGAACGCGATTTATAGCGGCGCCAGCGAAATCTCCATCGGCAATAACGATCTCTCTTCACGCACCGAGCAGCAAGCGGCCTCGCTTGAAGAAACCGCTGCCAGCATGGAAGAGTTAACTGCCACCGTTAAACAGAATGCGGAAAATGCCCGCCAGGCAAGCCAACTGGCATTGAGTGCCTCTGAAACCGCACAGAAGGGCGGAAAAGTGGTGGATAACGTGGTGCGCACCATGAACGACATCGCCAGCAGTTCGAAGAAAATTGCCGACATTACCAGCGTGATTGACGGCATTGCCTTCCAGACCAACATTCTGGCACTTAACGCCGCCGTTGAAGCTGCACGTGCGGGTGAACAAGGGCGTGGTTTCGCAGTGGTTGCCGGTGAAGTACGCAATCTGGCACAACGCAGTGCACAGGCGGCCAAAGAGATCAAAGGCCTGATCGAAGATTCCGTCAGCAAAGTGGATACCGGTTCAACATTGGTGGAAAGTGCTGGCGAAACCATGGGTGAAATTGTCAATGCGGTGACCCGCGTGACCGATATCATGGGCGAAATTGCCTCGGCATCTGACGAGCAAAGCCGTGGTATCGACCAGGTTGGGCTGGCGGTTTCTGAAATGGACCGTGTTACGCAGCAAAACGCCGCATTGGTTGAAGAGTCTGCTGCCGCCGCTTCAGCACTTGAAGAGCAAGCCAGTCGTCTGACTCAGGCCGTGGCGGTGTTTCGTATTAACCAGGATGCCAAAGCCGCAGTTCGAAGCGCTGAACCCAAAGTAACGATTACGCCAATGACACCGCGCAAAGCGGCAGTCAGCGAGTCTAACGAAAATTGGGAAACCTTCTGATTTCGGTGAAATGAATGTGGTGGATGGCGCTTGCGCTTATGGCCGTTCTCTGTCCTCAGTTCGGCATTAGCGACCGCCTGGGCTGGGAGCTTTTCAGTCAGTCCGCTGGCCAGTCTGGAAAACAGCAGCAGAATTTATTTTAGTAACAATATTCACCGTAAAGGGGCCGGATTATTCCGGCCTTTTTTTATTTAAATCAATAACCCCCCCGTTACAGAATTTTCATACTGTACAAAAATCGACGATAATTTGACTTAGGGATAATTTAATTCCACTGTGAAAGCAGCAGGTTAGCCAGCATGTTTTGCGCTGGCTCTCTCTTTAAAATGGAGTTTAAAACTATGGCTATTCCAGCTTATCTATGGCTCAAAGATGACTGCGGTGCGGAGATTCGCGGCTCTGTCGACGTTGCGGGCCGTGAAGGCAGTATCGAGTCCTCGGCCTGAATCACGGCGTCACTCTCCCCACAGACAACGCGACAGGCAAACCCACCGCCACCCGCGAACATTCCCCCTACAGTTTTGATAAGGAGATCGACGCCTCCAGTCCCTATCTGTACAAGGCTGTGACCTCTGGGCAGAAGCTCCTGTCAGCAGAAGTAAAGTTTTATCGAATCAATGACGCCGGTCAGGAGACTGAGTATTTCAGCACTGTGATGGAAGGAGTGACGTTCGTCAGCGTGGGGCCGATCATGTATGACGTCAAATCTCAGTACGGGGAAAAACGGAACCACCTGGAAGTGGTGGAGCTGATTTACGAAAAAATCACATGGCGTTATGTGGACGGGAATATCATCCACTCTGACAGCTGGAACGAACGCGCAACCGCATAAGGATAAAGAGCGATGACATGGAAATATCAGCAAAGCACAGGCAGGCTGTACAACGGTAGCGAATTAGTCGAGACCGGTTATTCCGGCAGCCTGACCAATAAAAACAACCCCGACCGCCAGCAGGTCAAAGGGATGGGGCCGCTCTCCCGTGGAATGTACAGAATCGCGGGACACTCAACGTCAAAAGGGCCGGTGACCATTATCCTGGAGCAGACGTCCGGGGACACGTTTGGCCGTTCTGCTTTCCGCATTCACGGGGAAAGGGTTAACAAGCCTGCGGGCTTCGCGTCTGAGGGCTGTATTATTATGTCCCTGGCAACCCGGCGCCGCGTTCTGCGTGAGGGTGGGACGCTTGAGGTCGTCCGATGAAGCGCCTCCTGCTTCTGAGCCTGTTCCCGTGCCTGGTCTGGGCGGGGGGGCATGCCACCGACTGGCCCGCTTCGCTGAAGGGCGTCGAGTCAGGGGAGCAAGCCTGGCTGGATAAGGTTCCGGGACTGGCGGCCACGGCGGACGTTAAGCAGGCCACCGGTCTAGAGGATGCACTGGCCAGGGCGCTCTCGAAAAATGCCCCTGGCGTTCTGGAAACGCTCAAAGCCATTGACGCCAGGACATGGCCCCATATGATTGGGACGGATATCGTCTGTGGCGTTCCGGCTGAACAATCCGCCGCGGTGGTCGAGGATTTTTATCAGCGGACCCGTCTGGCCCTGCTGGGGACAGACAAGGGCGCGACCTGTTTGTGGATCCTCGAAGCAAGCTATGAGGAATGGAAAGCAGACAACGCCCGCAAGGTTGAGTAATATTATCCCCTGAAGTACAAAGCCCGGTCGGCTGACCGGGCTTTCCTCACGTTCCACCCCCATTGATTTCCCGTGTTAATTATCCTTAGTCGCTGAACCCCCTCAGCCGCTTTCGCACGTCTTTGTTTGGGGCGGTAGGCGGTTTCCTTGCCAGACAACGGGAATAGTGAAGGCTAATGCTGGCCATGAAATGGTAAAAGCGCCAGTATTTCACTGACGCTTGGTTGCCAACATTTCTAACTATGTAGTATTGATACAACCTCTGCTAATAGCAAAAAATTACAGACCATTGGGCACTGGTATATAGCAATCAAGCTTTTCATCAAACCGCAGATTATCAAACTGAGCACCAGAATACTTTAACCTCACGAAAGCAGAGTAATAGTCACTATGCCTCGTGATAAATCCAGGATAAATATTTATATCATTATCCGTAGCGTCAAACGTGTCGCCAGTTACATAATTTAGGCATTTGAGCCTGCTTGGCAGCCCATATATTACTATAGGGTTTACAGGGAGCCTAGGGTTGTCATATATAACTTTACGTAGTAACTCCCACTTTGGGTACATTGCATTTTTTATTTTAGCAAAAACAACCACATCAATTAGCCACCCTTCAATCAAAAGTGGCCTACCAAAAGCAGAGATAACATCCTTGCAACTGTTCGATTTAAAATCAAATATATTCACAATGAGAAACTGATCATCATAAACAATGTATCCGAAACCAAACTCACCGCTTTCAAGCGGAATGTAAAAACAAGTACCTACATCAATCTTTTTCATACGCCCCCACGAAGTTAGCATTTTTTCTCCGAAGATGAATGTGATGACATTCTATTTCTATAATTTTCATCAAACGCTTTGGCCCTCTCATCATTAGGATCATTCAATCTGCTGGGGTCGTAAGAGCGGGCACGGTTGCCTGCTCCAGCATTAAATTTACCGTCTTCTGAGTAGGGGTTTGAAGCCCAATGGGACGGAAACGTACGCTAAGAATGTAACCTTCTGTAATGTCAGTTTTAAGTACACATCAAGCTGACGTAAGGATAAACAGCAAATACTGTCAGATTAAGGTTGCTTTCTCGTTTTCCAGACACATCAAGAAAAATGTCTATGAATCTAATCTGACACTATCGTTCAAAAAACACACTTAGCGTACGTTTTCACACGGATGGGCTTCAAACCCCTGATACCATGCTTTACACCCAGGCGCTGGATTCACGCCTGGCGTTATTCAGTAATACACCCGTGAAAACCGGCAATAAACACAGCTATTAATATGCCTCGATAGTAGGCCGGAATGCCGGCCTACTACGGCTACAACATCAAAACCGTCCATCCACCACCATTACAACTCCGCTTCATCTAAGCGCATTAAACGATCCAGGCGCTGGTGGTAACAACGCAACGTCGCTTCCACGTCTTTTGCGGGCATAAACGAATCTCGATAAACGGCATCCACGATGCGGCTCTCTTTGTGCATATCGTTGAGCAATTTAACAATAAGTTTCTCCGTCATCCCCATACTCAAACCCAACGCCTGAAAATCCATACCAAGATATTCGCCGTAAGCGGTCTTAAAACCTGGCGCTAATTCGCGGTCGCCTTCTTCACATCTTAATAGCGGCAGCGCCATAAAACCGGAGCTAAAAATGGCGGGATAGGGCGCAACCGACACAAAGTCATACACTGGCGACAGCATTGGTTCGCCAATACGTGGATGAATCAGCCCGAAATTGCGCAAGTGCATATCGTTATTCCCCAACAAATACGCGTAGGCAATGCGCCGGAACAAATCGATTTTAAAGGCGATGTTGCTATTCACATGTTGTGTCAGGAACTCGGCCAGTTGCTGATAACTGACATACTGCTTTCCATCACTGCCCGTCTTCCCGTACTTTTCGCCGACGTTCATCGCTGCATCAAGCTGTTCCTGATGAATGGCCGCTCCGGTTTGAATATCCCGGTCGAAACGACGGATAACAAATGCCAACTCGCGCTCCGCTTCGTTATCAACAGCGGCAAAGCTCACCAGCCCGTGTGGCGGCACATCAAACCCCAGTCGCGCCATTAACGTCATGGTGGCGTGTTCGTTTTCTGCCAGATGGGGGAATTCCGCCGGAGAAGGCTTGAGGATGTATTCGCCCTGATGTTCAACCACCGCAAATTCGCCGGCGCGCACCACCATTTGCAGTTTCGGCTGGTAGCCGGAAATACTCATGCCACGCTGCGCTTTCGGCAATTCATGAATAAAGTCATCACGGGTAAAACTCAGTTGCGGGTTCACCTTGCCCGAACCCGTCAGCTGTTTCAGGCCTTTGGATGAATAGCCCGACTCTTGCTCTTTGGCCTGGAGCAATGGAGTTAAAAGAATGTGGCAACGCATGGTTAATCCTCCTGCATGCTGACCAGTTGTACCGCGCCAATCAGGTTTTTGCCGTTATCGATAAGCATTCCGAGTAGGTCGTGCTCGTCGCGTTGTTGTAGTTGGCTGTAGCGCTTTTTCAGCCAGCCTTCTGGTGCCAGCGAGGCAAAAAAGGGCGGCAGTGTCTGGCTGCGAAAGTGGCCGACACGCACCGGCAAACTTAGCGACAGCGGCGGGCCGATGTAGTCAGCGCGATAACTAAATTCGAAGCCGTCGTCATGCTGGCGCAGTTCGCCGACCGGTTCGCCATATAACCACACCTCTACACGGCGGCGCATAACTTCACACCCAGTGCTTCAGCGACGCGTAACACCGTGCCAAATTTGACCTGTTCCGGATCTTTAAACAGCCGTTTGAGCGTTGAGGCGGACACGCCGGTTTGTAGCTCAAGGGTGGCAAGGTCGATATCCAGCTCTTTGCGGCGCTGGTTCAGTTTTTGCCCCAGTTGTGCGCAGTACGTGATCACTTGTTCGTCAATAATGAGTTCCGATTCTTGCGCACGCAGCGTCACGGCTTTTTTAACGTCATTCAATAATTCGCTCATGGCATGCAGTTTGTCTGCGAGCGTGGCATTGTCGTAGTTCACGTGTGACCTTAAATGTGAGTTTTTGCATTAAAAAGGGTTGTTAATGGTCTGTTGATATCGATATATATCATAAATGACCCTTATTTTAATTATTAACCAAAGATGGTTCATTTACGGTCTTTTGTCAATTTCAGGGTTCATAAATAGTATATTTATAGGATTATTTAATTATTTCAGTCCATATATAATCTATATGGCAGTATTGCACGCTGGCTTATCCAGTTTATTGCTAACGAAATGTAAATTAATTGTTTCACTCGATTGAGTGGAAACCTTATTAATGAAGGCATGTTAATCAACGCGAGTTTGCTGCATGTCATATCGAATCAGCCTGTTGGATAAAAGCCCGGTCGCTCAGGACGAAACGCCTGCCGACGCCCTGAAACACACGCTGCATCTGGCACAACAGGCGGAAGCCTGGGGTTATCACCGCTTCTGGATTGCCGAGCACCACAACACTTCGCGGCTGGCAAGCCCATCACCAGAGTTGCTGATTGCCTGGATTGTCGGGCAAACCCGCCGCATTCGTGTCGGTTCCGGTGGGGTGATGCTACAACATTACAGCCCTTATAAAGTGGCAGAAAACTTCAATCTGCTGGCAAATCTCTCACCGGGCCGCATTGATATTGGCGTGGGTAAAGCGCCTGGCGGCTTACCGTTATCTACCCAGGCGTTACAGCGTGGCGGGCAGGATAACGCCTCGTTTGCCGACAAACTCACAGAACTGGATAACTGGCTTTCCTTGCCCGCATCCCACGAAGATGAAGATGTAGAAACTTTACGCGCCACGCCGCTTCCGACGCACAGTGCCGCGCGTTTTCTGCTGGGTGCCAGCCTCGAAAGTGCGAAGCTCGCCGCAAATCTCGACTGGAACTTCGTTTATGCCGCCCACTTGAATGGCGATAAAAATCTGATGCGTGAGGTACTCGGTGCGTGGCGCAGCAGAAGCCAACGTGAAACGGTGGTGGCAGTACAGGTGATTGTTGCGCAGGACGCACAAAAAGCGGCTGAGCTGGCGAACCTTGTGGAAATCTGGAGCGTTGAGCTGGAAAACAGCCAGCGGGTCAGTGTCGCCAGCGAAGCCCAGGCTTACGCATTTGCTCGCCAGGCTGGGAGTGCCATCAAACGGATTGAACGCCGTGAACCTTCGTTGCTGCAAGGCACCGCCGAGACAGTTCAAGCCGGGCTTGCGGCACTGAGCCAGGAATTTGCCATCGACGAATTCATTATTGATACGCCAGTGAGTGACCCTGCGGCACGTTTTCAGTCGCTTCGTTTGTTGGCTGGCGTGCAGCAGGCGGCGTCGGTATCTGAATTTACCGCCGAACATGAAGCCTGGTAAGGGGAAGCCGATGACATTCGCAGAGCAACTTATCAACTGGCGGCGCGAGCTACACCAGAACCCGGAGTTATCTGGCCAGGAAGTGGCGACCACCACGCGAATTCGTCACTGGCTGGAATCCGCAGGTTTACGTTTGTTGCCTTATCCGCTTGCCACCGGTGTGGTGGCGGAAGTCGGGCAAGGGGAAAAGGTCATTGCGCTGCGAGCTGACATTGACGCACTGCCGATTCAGGAAACCAGCGGTGTTGCGTTTAGCTCACACAATGATGGCGTGATGCACGCCTGCGGGCATGACGTTCATAGCAGCGTGATTCTGGGTGCGGCCTTGTTATTAAAAGAGCGCGAGGCGCATTTATCCGGCCGTGTGCGTTTGCTGTTTCAGCCAGCGGAGGAAAACTTTACTGGTGCAAAGGCACTGATAAAGGCCGGAGCACTGGAAAACGTGTCCGCTATTTTTGGCATGCACAACGAGCCTGGTTTACCGGTTGGCACTTTCGCCACCCGAGGGGGCGCATTCTATGCCAACGTCGATCGTTTTGTTTTACGGGTGCGGGGAAAAGGCGCACATGCCGCCCGTCCACATGAAGGTAAAGACGCCATTGTGATTGCCAGCCAACTGGTGCTGGCATTGCAAACTATCGCCAGCCGTAACGTGGATACGCTGGATTCTGTCATCGTCAGTGTCACGCGCATACAAGGGGGAAATACCTGGAATGTGTTGCCGGAAAGTGTCGAGCTGGAAGGAACCGTGCGCACTCATCGCAACGAAATTCAGCAGCAGGTCGAGAAACGGATCAGTGAGATTGCAGCCGGTTTAGCCAGTGCGTTTGGTGCGCACATTGAGGTGGAATGGTTTAACGGGCCAATAACATTGATCAACGATGATAAATGGGCGGCATTTGCGATGCAGCTCGCACAACGAGTGGGTTATCGCACACAAACCTCTGAACTGCATATGGGCGGCGAAGACTTCGCGGTTTATTTGCAAACCATTCCCGGCGCGTTCGTCAGTATTGGCAGCGCCAGCGAATACGGTTTACATCATTCGGCCTTTAATCCGGATGAAGCATTAATTGAAGATGCGGCGCGTTATTTCGCCACGCTGGCGGAACAAGCACTACTGGAAAAGTAATTACTTCTAATACGCAGGGGTCAACTCCCCAGGATGCGTGCAGCCTGAAAATGAGGATCGAATATGTCTGATAATCGACAACTGCGCCTTGGAACAATCTTACATGGTGCTTCGGGGAATATGTCCGCATGGCGGCATCCGGCAGCGATTGCCGATGCCAGTATTAATTTTGATTTCGTCAAAGAGACTGCGTTAAAAGCCGAGCAGGGCAAGCTGGACTTTTTATTTGTTGCTGACGGTTTATATATAAATGAAAAATCTATCCCGCATTTTTTGAATCGTTTTGAACCGCTGACGGTGTTGTCGGCGTTAGCCAGCGTGACCACACACTTAGGGCTGGTCGGCACGTTGTCGACCTCGTATAGCGAACCGTTCACGGTGGCACGTCAGTTCGCCAGCCTTGACCATTTAAGCAAAGGGCGCGCGGGCTGGAACGTGGTGACTTCACCACTGGAAGGTTCGGCAAAGAACTTCTCGCGTGAGCAACATCCTGAACATGCGCTGCGTTATCGCATTGCTGATGAATATCTCGATGTGGTGAAAGGTCTGTGGGATTCCTGGGAAGACGGTGCGTTTATTCGTGATAAAGCCAGCGGGCAATTTTTTGACCCAGAAAAATTACACACGCTGAATCATCATGGTGATTTCTTTAAAGTCGCCGGGCCACTTAATATTTCACGCACGCCACAAGGCAGACCGATTGTATTCCAGGCGGGTGCCTCGGATGACGGTAAGAAATTAGCCGCACGCCACGCTGATGCTATTTTTACTCATCACGATACGCTCGAAGAAGCTCAGTATTTTTATCGTGATGTTAAGAGCCAACTTAAAAATCATGGCCGTAATGACGATGATTTAAAAATATTCCAGGGCGTGAGCGTGATTGTTGGCAAAGATGCCGATGACGTAGAAAACCAGTATCAAGCCACTGCGGCACTGGTGTCAGTCACCGATGCACTGAATTATCTGGGCCGCTATTTTGAACATCATGATTTCAGCCAGTATCCGCTCGATGAGCCATTCCCCGATATTGGCGATCTCGGCCAAAACAGCTTCCGCAGTACCACCGATGAAATCAAACGCAATGCCCACGAACGCCATCTGACGCTGCGCCAGGTCGCGCTAGAAGCCGCATCGCCGCGCCCACGTTTTGCTGGCACCGCCCAACAAGTGGCAGACGGATTGCAGCAGTGGTTCGAAAGCCACGCCGCCGACGGTTTTATTATTCAGGGCGGCACTCCAGATACCTTCCCGCGTTTTGTTGATGAAGTGGTTCCGGTGTTGCAGGCACGAGGTTTATTCCGCACGGAATATCCCGGCACCACATTGCGTGAAAATTTAGGGTTGGCAGAACCCGTGAATCAGTTTTCGTAACCTGGACGATGGGTGAAAACGGTGGATGACGCTGCGCTTATCCACCCTACAAAACCAATTCACAGGTCGGATAAGCGCAGCGTCATCCGACAAAAACAACAAACATCACAATAACTAAGAGAACACACTATGCAAAAAACATCGCTCATTCTGGCTATCGCTCTGGCACTTTCGTCTGCACAAACCCTGGCGCAAGAAGTCACCATTAATGGCACCGGCGTCAGCCTGGAAGCTAATAAAACACCTATTAATACTGTCGTTAATCCGGCGGCTGTCGCCCAGTTACCCAAAGATTATCGCTTTGCGGTTCCCGGTAAATTTACCGTTGCAGTCGCGGCACTCAATTCGCCGCCGTTAACGGTGTTTGCGGAAGATAACAAAACGCTGCTCGGCAGCGAAGTGGACATCGCTCGCCTGGTGGCGGACAGCCTGGGGCTTGAGCTGAATGTGGTGCCAACCTCATGGGAAGACTGGCCGCTGGGCGTGACATCGGGCAAATACGATGCGGCAATCAGCAATATCACCGTCACTAAAGACCGCAAACAGAAATTCGACTTTGCCACTTACCGCAAAGATTCCCTCGGCTTCTATGTGAAATCTGATAGCCCAATTAAGAAGATTGAGAAGGCCGAAGACATCGCCGGATTGCGCATTATTGTCGGCTCAGGAACCAACCAGGAATCTATCTTGCTGTCCTGGAACGAAGAGAACCTGAAGAAAGGGCTTAAGCCTTTCACGCCGGTTTACACCAAAGACGATGCCGCACAAACCCTGGCATTGCAGTCTGGCCGCGCCGATGCGTTTTTTGGCCCGAACGTCACCGGCGCATGGAAAGCTGCTCTGACGCAGAAAACTCAGCTGGTCGGTGTAGTCGATGGTGGCTGGCCGAAAGCGGCGCATATCGCCGTCACATTGAAGAAAGGCAGTGGCCTGGTCGACCCGGTGCAAACCGCGCTTAATGGTGTTATCAAAAACGGCGATTACAACAAAGTGCTGAACCGTTGGGGGGAAGGCGTCGAGCAAATCCCGGCGTCCGAAATTAACCCTGCCGGTCTTGGCGATTAAGGAGCTGCAAATGCGCGAACAATTCCGGGATGTTTCACCAGAAGCGGCAGAGCTTCAGCCGATTATCAGCGGGCTGTTTGGTGAGTATGAAGCGCGTTACGGGGACTACTTTTCCCGTGATGCCGAAGTGGAACTAACCGAATGGTATCTGCCGCCACAAGGGTTATTCATCGTGCTGGAGCGTGACGGGGAGATTATTGCGACCGGCGCGTATAAGCCCTTCGATGAATATACCGCTGAGATCAAACGCATCTGGACGCACTCATCTTTGCGCAAACAGGGCGTGGCTCAACGAGTGATGCGTGAGCTGGAAAGCCGAGCGCAGCTTGCCGGTTATAGCCATATCTTCCTGACCACCGGTTTTCGCCAGCCGGAAGCGGTAAAACTCTATCTGAGTCTGGGTTATCAGCCGCAGTTTGATATTCACCGCAACCCGGAAGAATACAGCGTTGCACCATTCGATGGGCGCTTGCGGTTTACCAAAACGCTTGCTGTCACACAGCGCAAAACGGCCTGAGGAATCATGATGACGACACCATCAACAATTAAAGTGGTTCCGGCGCGTTATCCGCTGCGCACTCTGGGGGCTTTTGTCGCGTTGTTTGTGCTGGCGATTGTGGTTCAGTCGGTGGCGTTTAACCCGCGCTGGGAGTGGAGCGTATTTGCACGCTGGTTCTTCGACCCGGTTATCCTTGAGGGGCTGGTGCAAACGTTATTGCTGACTCTGATTGGCACGGTACTGAGTGTGATATTTGGCGGGTTACTGGCGCTGGCGCGGCTTTCCTCTTCATGGCTGCTCAACAGCCTGGCGTGGAGCTATATCTGGCTGTTCCGCTCGTTACCGTTGATTGTGGTGCTGATCATTCTCTATAACTTTTCCTATCTGTACGACACGTTGTCGATTGGCATTCCGTTTACCCAAATAAGCTGGGGAAGTTACCAGACGATTAACGTGCTGGGGCAATTTTCTACCGCCGTGGTCGGGCTGACACTGGTACAAAGCGCGTATACCGCAGAGATTATTCGCGGTGGTTTTTTGGGTGTCGATCATGGGCAGTATGAAGCGGCGGCGGCCTTAGGTTTACCGGCCTGGCGGCGCACGGTGCGCATTATTTTGCCGCAGGCTTTGCGCACCATTTTACCATCCGGCTTCAATGAAATTATCAGCCTCGCGAAAGGGACGTCGATGGTTTACGTGCTGGCAATGCCGGAACTGTTCTACACCATTCAGATGATCTACAACCGCACCCAGGAAGTGATCCCGTTATTGATGGTGGGCGCGGTCTGGTATCTGGTTATCACCAGTGTCCTGTCGCTGATTCAGCATCTGGTTGAACGCTGGCTGGCACGCAGTGAAAGACGCTCAGCGATTAATCAACAAAGTCCGGCGCGGAATGTATCACGCCAGCCAGCGCTGCAAACTCAGGAGACGGCTCATGCACCTGTCCAATAATCCCACTGGTCATATCTCGATTACGGGCGTCAGCAAATATTTTGGCCGCCATAAAGCGCTGGATAACATTTCGCTTGAGCTGGAACCTGGCTCGGTAACGGTGATCCTTGGGCCGTCGGGTTCCGGTAAATCCACTTTGCTACGGGCGATAAACCATCTGGAACGTGTCGACGAGGGGTTTATCCAGATTGATGGCGATTACATTGGCTATCGCCTGGCGGGCGACAAACTGTATGAGCTGAAGGAAAAGGAGATCCTGCGCCAGCGCGTGAACGTCGGCTATGTTTTCCAGAATTTCAATTTGTTCCCGCATCTCACGGTGCTGGAAAACCTGATTGAAGCGCCAATTGCCCATAAGCAGCTCAACCGCAAACAAGCCATTGAGCAGGCGTATCAATTGCTGGATGTGGTGGGGCTGCGCAATAAAGCCGATGCCTGGTCGCGCCATCTTTCCGGCGGCCAGCAGCAACGTATCGCCATTGCGCGCGCGCTGGCTTTGCGTCCACGGGTAATGTTGTTCGATGAACCGACTTCGGCACTCGACCCGGAACTGGTGGGGGAAGTGCTGGATGTGATTAAGAAATTAGCCCGTTCGGGCACCACGCTGGTGGTGGTGACTCATGAAATCGGCTTTGCCCGCGAAGTGGCAGATAACGTGGTGTTTATGGTCGACGGCAAAATCGTTGAGCAAGGCAGCAGCGACGAGGTGCTCAACCATCCGCAACATTCACGAACGCGTCAGTTTTTATCTAAGGTTCTATAAGGAGCAGGCATGAAATTTGTCCCACTGGCGCTATTGATGATCAGTACCACGCTGTATGCCCAAGGGAGTCTTGATCTTAAGGCCAATGAACAACCGATTCATACCGCTAAAGACCCGCTGGCTATCAGCAAAATTCCGCAGGGCTTTAAGTTTGTGGAACCGGGAACCCTGACGGTGGCGATATCCGCGCTCAACTCTCCGCCGTTGGCGTTGCTGGCAAGTGATAACCGCACGAGGATCGGCAGCGATCCGGATATTGCCCGTTTGCTGGCCGATAGCCTAGGGCTGAAGCTCAAACTAGTGCCGACCGCGTGGGAAGACTGGCCACTGGGGATTACGTCGGGTCGCTATGACGTCGCACTGGTGAATATTGCGGTGACCGAGCAGCGTAAAACGAAGTTCGATTTCGCGACTTATCGGGTCGATTCGCTGGCGTTTGCGGTCAAATCAGACAGCCCAATTCAAAAAATCACTGGCCCAGCAGATGTTGCCGGTTTACGCATCATTTTAGGTTCGGGGACCAATCAGGAAAAAATTCTCCTGGGCTGGAATGAAATCAATGAGCGCGAAGGGCGCAAAGCAGCTCAACCGATTTATCTGACCGATGACGCTTCCGGCAATTTGTATATTCAGGCTGGGCGGGCGGACGCCACTTTCGGCCCGCAAAGTGTGGCGGCCTATAAAGCGGCACTCACTGGCACCACGCGTGTTGTTGGGTTAGGGCCGAAGAAAGCCTATGTTGCCACCACCACCAAAAAAGGTAATGGGCTGGTTTATGCACTGCAAGCTGCACTGGATGGTGCAGCGAAACGTGGTGAATACCAGCAAGTGTTGGCGCGATGGGGAGAAAAGGGCGAAGAAGTGGCGACGTCTGAGGTGAATCCGCAAGGGATTACCTATCCGTAGCGATTTCCGGTTAAGCCAAAAGGACCTGGCTTATAAACCCATGAATATCGTCCAGCGCCTGTTGGCGGGCCAGCGGCGCATTGTCGATAATCAGTTGATCCGAATAGCCGTTTAGCAACGCGCTAAGCTGGCGAGTCACCCGCCCGACATTTGTTTGGCGAAACACGCCACTCTCAATGCCGCTTTCAATAATGCTCGCCAGCAACGCATCCCACTTTTCGGTCAGCGTCAGGGCAAGATCGGCGTACACCTTGTTATGCACCGCCAGCCGCCACAACGAGCCGTACAACTCCCAAACGGCATCGGCGCGGTCAGGTAGATAATCTTCGATGAAAACATTCAAACCTTGCGCAGGTGACTGGGCGCGCGTCTTTTGGCTAAAAGCTTCCAGCTCCGCATACATAAAGCGTTCAAACGCTGCGATACACAACGTCTGCCAGTCGGGGAAATAGTGATAAATATGGCTACGGGCGATACCGACTTGTTCGGTTAGCTCGCGGGTCGTCACTTTTTCTACCCCTTTATCCGTGAACAGCCCGATCGCGGCATCAAGAATATTTTCTTTTAGAACAGACGTTTTTTCTTTCATCACGGTACCTTCGTTGACTTTGAGCAAGTGCTCAAATAGAATCTTTTCATTCTTGAGCAACCGCTCAAGAATAACAATCTAAGAATATAAAGTCATGTCTACTTGTCAGCAAACCGCTCAGCTTAAACCATCGCGCGGTGCATTGAATACCTTAAAAAAACTCGCAAA
Organism: Buttiauxella sp. JUb87; assembly: GCF_004361975.1. Lineage (NCBI taxonomy): Bacteria > Pseudomonadati > Pseudomonadota > Gammaproteobacteria > Enterobacterales > Enterobacteriaceae > Buttiauxella > Buttiauxella sp. JUb87. The sequence continues at coordinate 411,732 of NZ_SNVY01000001.1, read as the reverse complement.
ACTCCACAGTAAAAAGCTCATTGTCACTCTGCTGCTGGTGGTCGCCGAGAACGTCGTTTACTTGCTGTATCCGTTAATGGCGGGCTTTGCCATTAATGCCATCATCAAAGGGCAATCCCTGCATGCGTTGTTGTATGCGCTGGTGGTTTTTATTATGTGGGCGATAGGTGCTGCGCGCCGCAGCATGGACACCCGCACTTTCGCCAGAATCTACGCTGGCCTCGCGGTGCCGGTGATCCTCGCACAACGTAAAGATGATCATAGCCACTCAACGATTGCAGCACGTGTGACGTTGTCACGCGAATTTGTCAATTTCTTCGAAACGCATCTGCCGTTGCTGATTACTTCACTGGCGTCGATAATCGGCGCAGTTGTCATGCTGTTAACCATCGAGTTCTGGGCTGGTGTGGCTTGCATGGTGGTGCTGGTTTTCTTTGCGCTGTTCCTGCCGAGCTATACGCGCAAGAACGAAATGCTGTACGAGAAACTGAACGACCGGCTGGAAAAAGAGGTGGGGTTCGTTGGCTATGCCAGTGAAAACACGCTCAACAAGCACTACAACTTTTTGGCACAGGTGCGTATTCGGTTGTCTGACCGTGAAGCTTACGGTTATCTGGCAATTGGTATTGCCGCAGCGTTCCTGTTCGCTATGACCATCATGTTGATGACCGTGAAAGGGGTCGGGAACGCCGGGCATATTTACTCGGTCATGACGTACATGTGGATGTTTGCCATGAGCCTTGATGACGGCCCATCTCTGCTGGAGAAATACTCGCAGCTTAAAGAGATAGGCAAACGTGTGAATACCGGGCTGGTGGATTAACCGACCTCAGGCAATGCGCCTGTGGCAATCAATGCCTGGATAACAATCACGGCGATACCGCAGGCGAACACCACAATCAGCAACGGCTTGCCGCCTGCAACGCGGTAGCCCGCTTCTTTCTGCATCTGGCGGCTTTTCCACACTAAAAGTGAAGGGATGATCAACGCCAGAATCGCCAGCGCCACACCGGCGTAACCCAGCGCCATCACGAAACCTTGCGGATAGAACAGGGCAAAGATCAGCGGTGGCACGAAGGTCATTAGCCCTGTTTGCATACGGCCTGACGCTTTACGATTACGGTTGAACAAATCACCCAGGTAATCGAATAACCCTAACGACACGCCGAGGAACGAGGTTGCCAGCGCGAGATCGGCAAACAGATGAACCGCCAGCTCAACATGTGTTGATGCCACCACTTCACGAACCGCCTGCAACAAGCCATTCAGACCGGAATGATTAGCCAGTAATCCGCTGAACACGCCTGAATCAATCGCGCCTAGTGTCGCCACTTGCCAGAAAATATAAGCCACTAACGGAATGGCGCTGCCAATGATAAACACCCAGCGTAACTTGCGCAGATTGCCGTCCAGATAACTAACAATACTGGGTACGCTGCCATGAAAACCGAACGAAGTGAAAATCACCGGGATCGCCGAAAGTGCGAGGCCTTTTTCCAGCGGCAGCGTCAGCAGATTGGTGTGATGGATATGTGGCATCATCAGCGTCAGCATCACCACCAACATGACGATCTTGGCGCTGAACAACACGCGGTTAAACATATCCACCATATGGGTGCCGATGCAGACCACGCCTCCGGCAACAAGAGTGAACAGCAACACGCCGCTGGTGACCGAAATAGTGGTAGAAAACCATTGGCTCAGGCTTGCGGCCAGCAGTTCGCCCGCGCCACTGATATACGCGGCGGTTAACGCGTACATCAGGAATAACATGCTAAACCCCGTCAACCATTGCCCTGGTTTGCCAAGATAGCGGCGCGCCAGCGTACCCAGCCCGGTATCAGCGGAAACGTGCTGATAAACTTCAACCAGCAACAAGGCTGTGTAGCACATCAACCCCCACAGACTGACCAGCAACACAAACGTCACCCCGAACCCAACACCCGCCGAAGCCAGTGGCATTGCCAACATTCCTGCGCCAATTGTGGTGCCAGCGACGATAAAGATACTGCCAAGAGTGCGATTCTTCACGCTTCCCTCTGAATTTACGCTTGTTATAACGACATTGTGCCGCGCAGATTAAGGGATTATGGCTAAGGCGTCAAACAGGGGTTACGCGAAGTGTATTGATATATTTACATTATCGGTGGATGACGCTGGCGCTTATCCACCCTACAAAACCCAACGCTTTCGCAGGTTCTGTAGGTAGGATAAGCGTGGCGCGTACAGTGAGGGATGTCGACATTTTCGTAGGTCGGATAAGCGCCAGCGTCATCCGACAAAACAACGACATCCCAGCCCAGGTTACTTCTGCTCTTTTTTCCCCGCCAGATTCAGCGTTGGCGTTTCATCGAAGAAGTTCCACGGTTTCAGCAGCGTGTGCACCCATTCCGTTGGCATGATTGGCCACTCTTCAGCGCGAGCCACGTGTGTGGTGCCGGTGGTCATCCACACCACATCATCCTGGTTATCCAGTGATTGATTGTCTTTGCTGTACTCACCCAGACCCGTGTCGTGCGCCGAACGGTTTGGATATTTCCCTTCCGGATAACGTTCTTCCGGGTTGTAACGCGTCACCCACAGTTGCTTATCCATAAAGCTCAGGCGGTGATAAATCCATTCGTCTGGTGCAAATTTCGCACCGGTCGCTACCGGATGGGTGCCACCTGCATAAGGGATAATTTGATAAGAAACCGGGTTACCCATTTTGTTCTCTTTGCTGGTATTACTCAGCAAGCGAATAGTGCCTGGGTCAAACTTCTGTGCCGCTTCTTGTTCGGTATTAATATCGTGCTGGTTGATCTGCATGGTACTGGTGCGCGGGCCGCCAGCGGTATTCGGTTTAACTTCAGGGTCGAGCGCCACCAGTTTGTTATTCTCGCCATCCACGTCCATATCGAGGCGGAAGTTGTAGATGTGTTGGTGCGTGGTGCCGACGATATTGTGGTCGATAAGCGTGCCGTATTTAGTGTCATCTTTGGCGGTTTCATCGTGCATGGTTTTGGCTTTCACACCTTTAACCGCTTCAATGCCGGTCGCGCCTGCATCAATGCCGATGGTGCCGTTCTGGTGGAATACCCAGTCAAAAATATAGTCGTAGTTGCCGACGGTACTGATCCAGCGCACCACTAACTCGCGGCGCTCGGTGCTGATATTCGGCTGGCCCATTTCCTGGTGCTTATATTCAGGCCCGGCGTAGCGTTCAAATACCGCTACCGCACGTGGGATAGTGGTCGGTTTGCCGGTGTAATCAGCAATAGTTTCATCCAGCATCACCGCGTTTGTTGGGGCATCTTTGCCGCGAGCTAGCGGGGAAGTCAGCGTACCCATGCCGTAATCACCAGCATCCAGATAAGCTTTGAAATACCAGCCAACATCAGGGTCGCCGTAAGGCACGATCATACCGCCGAGCGAGCCTTCATACATCACTTTGCGTTTGTTACCGTTGTCGTTATAGGTCACGGTAGAGAGAATCGGCCCGACGCGGGAATTCAGGCGCAGGTGGAAATCCCAGTTCTGCCAGTGAATAGTATCGCCAGTAATGGTGTAGTTTTTACCTTCCGGCTCGATGATTTCCAGCGGTTTAACTTCGGGTGCTACGCGGTCACGGCCATCAAACGGACGTGGATTCATCGGCACCGGAACGACCTGGCCTTCTTCAATCTTGATGATTTTCTTCTGCTCAAGATCGACGACTGCCACCAGGTTTTCAATTGGGTGAGCCCAGTAGTTGCCATCGCCAGTATCAAGATAGCTCACCACTTTGAGCAGGCGCTGGTTCTGTTCCAGGCCATCTTTCCCGTCAAAATAGCCGACGGTGAGCGGGGTGGTGATCACTTTAGTTGGGTCGTCGACACCGTGTTTTTTCAGCGCCTCGGCGTACTCTTTGCTGCCGTTGATAATGGTCTGTACGCTGATGAAATCATCAATCAGCACCATGCCATGTGCGCCTTCAATCGGTTTCCACGACACCACTTTACCGGCACTTAAATCCACCACGCCTTCCACAATATGAATGCCGTCGAGCATAATCACATCGGCCTGACGCGGGGCAGTGACCTCCTGTCCTGTCATAACGAATTGCCAGACCTGATCTTTCGGCGGTTCATGCAGCGATATTTCAGTAAAGCGAATACCCGGTTTAAAATCTGGCGCACCCTGAACAATTTTGACCGCCTGGTTTATTTCATCCGCAGTCAGTGAATTAAGTGGATGAGGTTTTTTCTCGACCGCGAAAGTTTGATCAAGGCCGGACTGGAAAACTTCGTTAATAAAGTCTTCAGAAATATAAGCGGTTTTCTTTTTAAAAATCACCGGCACTTGTAATTGCAATGTTTTGCCGTTGACGATGGCCGATTTGCTATTAGGTTTTACTTTCACAAACGCACCGTCTTTCACGATGGTGAACATCTGCGCGTAATCATCCCATTGCACATCAGCACCGAATTCAGTCAGTGTTTTCTCCATCGGCACCATATGCGCTTCGCTGCCGTGAGCGAATACAGCCGGGGAAGTCAGAAGTGCGATTGCTAAAGCCAGGGTTTTCTTTCCAGTTATTAAATTCATGAAATTCTCACTTTTAGCGTATGTTTTTTATAAACGGGCATGAATTCAACATAACAACTTCTCAGGCAAGATATATTGCGCTGCTTGCCAACCATTTTGCTGGGTTTGCCAAAATCAAAATAATGGTGGATGACGCTGCGCTTATCCCCCCTACAACGGCCTTTCGTAGGTCGGATAAGCGCAGCGTCATCCGACAAAATGTATTAACTCTTACGCGCTACCAGCGTCAAAATGGAATATAAAGCCACGGCCTGTTTATCCTGGTTCATCACTTCTACTGCCCATTCCACCACGCCAACCGGTTTATCTTCGGCGGTTTTCTGCGGCTTGGCGGTCTTACGCTTACAGGTCAGGCGCACTTGCAGGGTATCGCCGATTTTTACCGGCTCGATAAAGCGCAGGTTTTCCATACCGTAGTTGGCGATAACCGGCCCGACACCTGGGTCAACAAATAGCCCTGCAGCGGCAGAAACCACGAAATAGCCGTGAGCGACGCGTTCGCCAAAGAATGATTCTGCCGCACCAATTTTGTCGACGTGGGCATAAAAATGGTCGCCGCTGAGATTGGCGAAATTGACAATATCGGCCTCGGTAATGGTGCGACGAGCTGTCAGCAAACTTTCACCAATTTGCAGGTCGTCAAAGTGTTTGCGGAACGGGTGCACCGCATCTTCTTTCACTGCCGCACCATGGCTCCATTGTTGGCTAACCGCCGCCAGCATTGATGGGCTGCCCTGAATCGCGGTGCGTTGCATGTAATGTTTTACTGCGCGCAAGCCACCCAATTCCTCACCGCCACCCGCTCGGCCTGGGCCGCCGTGAACCAGCATTGGTAATGGCGAACCATGGCCGGTGGATTCCACCGATGATTCCTGGTTCAGCACCTGAATTCGCCCGTGAGCACGCGCGGCACCCAGCACAAACTGGCGGGCAATATCGCCACTCGCCGTGACCAGCGTTCCTGCAAGGCTCCCCTGGCCCGCACGTGCCAGCGCCATCGCATGTTGCGCATTCTGATAAGGCATTACGGTGGCAACCGGGCCAAACGCTTCGAGTTCATGCACCGCTGGGGTTTCATCAGGCTGCTGGCACAGTAACAACGTTGGTGGGAAGAACGCGCCCGCAAGGGCAGTATCGGCGTGGCCGCCGACCACTATCTGGCAGCCTGCGGCAACCAGCTGGTTCACTTTACTTTGCACATCATCGCGCTGTTCAAGGCTGACCAGTGCACCCATTTTTACGCCTTCCTGCGCCGGATCGCCGGGCTGGATTTTCTCCAGTTTGCCTTTTAGCGCCTGCACCACGTTTTCAAGTTGCGCTTGTGGAACCAAGATACGGCGGATTGCGGTACATTTTTGCCCGGCTTTAGCGGTCATCTCGCGCACCACTTCACGGATAAACAGCGCAAATTCAGGTTGTTCCGGCGTCACATCTTCGCCCAGCACGCAGCAGTTCAGCGAGTCGGCTTCCATCGTGAAGGGTACGGATCGGGCGACAATATTTGAGTGACAACGTAACTTTTGTCCAGTGCTGGCGGAGCCGGTAAAGGTCACTACGTCTTGCTCATCGAGCAAATCAAACAGGTTAGCGACGCCACCGCAAATCAGGCTGATTGCACCATTTGGTACCAGCCCTGAATCAACAATTGATTTCACCATCGCATGGGTCAACTGCGCGCTGGCAGTACCGGGCTTGATAATCGCCGGCATACCGGCAAGCCAGGTTGGAGCCAGTTTTTCTAACATGCCCCAGCAAGGGAAGTTAAACGCGTTGATGTGCAGTGCCACGCCCGATTTTGACGTCAGCACATGGCGAGCGGCAAATCCGCCTTGTTTAGACAGCGGGATCATTTCGTCTTCTGGCCACAATACATCGTCTGGTAATTCGCGGTTGCCCATCCCGGCATAAGCGAACAGGGTGCCGATACCGCCTTCAATATCCACCCAGCTATCTGCGCGGGTGGCTCCTGTCTGGTAAGAAATCGCATAAAACGCTTCTTTATTTGCCAGCAGATGTTTTGCCACCGCTTTAATCATGGCGGCGCGTTGAACAAAGGTCATCGCGCTTAAAGCGGTGCCGCCGTGGTCGATGGCGTAACGGCGCGCCTGTGCCATATCAAGCCCTTCACTGGTGACCTGATACAGCGCTTCGCCGCTAATTGCATGATTTATCGTGCGTTCTTTTCCATGGCCCATCGCCCACTGACCTGACAGATAACTTGTTAACTGCTGCATCGCATACCCCACTAAGCATTACGTTTAATTGCATCAATGGTTGATTTGTGAATCATAAAAATCAAGATGTAATTTAATAATTTATTAACAATGTGATTACGCGTAGTTTTGGTGATTTGCTTATATACATAAATAATAAAGAATATTTGAAATTTATCGTGATAAAGCTCACAAACTGCGCGTGTTAATTTTGGTGTTTTGGTTAACTTATCTGTAACTTTTAATCATTAAGTGATTCACATAAACCCGATTTGTGAATTTAGTTTGAATCATAAAAGGTGATGACGTGACTGAACAACAGCGTTTTGATGAGCGAATCGCACAGGAAATCGCGATTGAACCGCAAGACTGGATGCCTGAGGAATACCGTAAGACGTTGATTCGTCAGATAGGTCAGCACGCGCATTCCGAGATCGTTGGCATGCTGCCGGAAGGCAACTGGCTGACCCGCGCACCGAGCTTAAAGCGCAAAGCCATTTTGTTAGCGAAAGTGCAGGACGAAGCCGGACACGGGCTTTATCTGTATAGCGCGGCAGAAACGCTGGGCTGTGCACGGGAAGACATCTACCAAAAGATGCTTGACGGCAAGATGAAGTATTCCTCCATCTTCAATTATCCGACGCTGAACTGGGCCGACATTGGCGTGATTGGCTGGCTGGTTGATGGTGCCGCGATCGTGAACCAGGTGGCACTGTGCCGCACTTCATACGGCCCTTATGCCCGTGCAATGGTGAAAATCTGTAAAGAAGAGAGCTTCCATCAGCGCCAGGGTTTTGAAGCCTGCATGGTGCTGGCGCAGGGCAGTGAAGAACAGCGCCAGATGTTGCAGGACGCGATAAACCGTTTCTGGTGGCCAGCACTGATGATGTTTGGCCCGAACGACGACAATTCACCCAACAGCGCGCAAAGCCTGGCGTGGAAAATCAAACGTTTTGGTAATGACGAATTACGCCAGCGTTTTGTCGACAACACCGTGCCACAAGTTGAAATGCTGGGTATGACTGTGCCGGATGAAGGGCTGCACTGGAACGAAGCCAGCGGGCATTACCAATTCAGCGAAATTGACTGGCACGAATTTAATGAAGTGGTCGCCGGACGTGGGCTATGCAATGAAGAGCGCTTAGCCGCCAAACGCAAAGCCTGGGAAGAGGGCACATGGGTGCGCGAAGCCGCGCTGGCGTATGCCGCAAAACAGAATTTGTAGCCCCCCTCTCCCCAGGGAGAGGGAATGCCACCATTGACACCCGAATTTGAAGGAAAAACACATGAGCAAAGTTCACTGGCCGTTATACGAAGTATTTATTCGCAGCAAACAAGGTTTATCCCATCGCCATGTGGGTAGCCTGCACGCCGCCGACGAACAAATGGCGCTGGAAAACGCCCGCGATGCCTACACCCGCCGCAGTGAAGGCTGCTCAATCTGGGTGGTGAAGGCGAGCGAAATCATTGCTTCACAACCTGAAGAACGCGGTGCGTTTTTTGACCCAGCGGAAACCAAAATTTATCGCCACCCGACGTTCTACACCATCCCTGATGGCATCGAGCACATGTGAGGCGTGAAATGACTTATTCCCCGTTAACCACTTACACCCTGCGCCTCGGCGATACCTGTCTGGTGCTGGCACAGCGCTTAACCGCGTGGTGTGGACACGCGCCGGAGCTGGAGATTGACCTGGCGCTGGCGAACATCGGCCTCGATTTACTCGGCCAGGCGCGCAACTTCCTGAGCTATGCCGCTGAACTTCAGGGTGCCGAGTTTGATGAAGACAAACTGGCATTTGGCCGTGACGAGCGCGAATACCGCAATGTGTTGCTGGCTGAGCAGCCGAACGGTGATTTCGCTGACACCCTGATGCGCCAGTACCTGCTGGATGCCTGGCATGTGGTGCTGTTTGAGCGCCTGGCGCTGAGCCGCGATGCACAACTGGCGGCAATTGCCGCGAAAGCTATCAAAGAAGTGCGTTACCACCTGCGCTTCAGCCGCGGTTGGTTGGTGCGTCTGGGCAACGGCACGGAGTTTTCGCAGCAAAAAATGCAGCATTCACTGAACAAACTGTGGCGTTTTAGCGGCGAAATGTTTGAAGCCGACGAGCTGGAAATCGAACTCGCACAACTTGGGATTGCGGTCGACCCGCGCACGCTGCGTACGGCCTGGGAAGAGGAAGTGTTCGGCACGTTGCTGGCGGCCACACTCGTCAAACCACAGGAAGCGCAATATCGCACCGGCGGCAAACAGGGGCTGCATACCGAACATCTCGGCCCGTTGCTGGCAGATATGCAGTACCTGCAACGCGCGTACCCCAATCAGCAATGGTAGTGAGGTAAAGATGCAAACTCTCGATGTGGTGGAACCGGCGCAAACCCGCGAGGTCTGGCGCATTCTCGGGCAAATCAGCGACCCTGAAATCCCGGTACTGACCATCACCGATCTCGGCATGGTACGCAGTGTTCACCATCGTGATGACGGCTGGCACATCGGTTTCACGCCAACCTATTCCGGCTGCCCGGCGACAGATTTTCTGCTGGCGGCGATTCGTGAAGCGATGGAAAAAGCAGGGCACCAACCGGTGCACATCGAACAGATGTTGCACCCGGCGTGGACCACCGACTGGATGACGCCAACCGCCAAAACTCGGCTGCGTGAATACGGCATCAGCCCGCCACAAGGGCATGCTTGCCACGCCACATCAGCTGCGGTGGAAGTGAGTTGCCCACGCTGTGGCAGTTTGCACACCTCGCTGATTAGCGAATTCGGTTCTACGGCCTGCAAAGCGTTATACCGCTGTGATAGCTGCCGCGAACCCTTTGATTACTTTAAATGTATTTGAGGTTGCCATGACAACGTTTCATTCGCTAACGGTGGCGCGCATTGAGCAGGAAACTCCTGAAGCGGTTGCCATCACTTTTGCCGTGCCTGCCGAATTGCAGACACATTACGCCTTTAAACCTGGCCAGCATTTGACGCTGAAAACACGTCTCGGTGGCGAAGAGTTACGCCGCTGCTACTCCATTTGCCGCGCCGAACAGCCCGGTGAAATTTGTGTGGCGGTGAAAGCCATCGAAGGCGGGCGTTTTTCGCAGTACGCGGTGAGCGATTTAGCGGCGGGAATGGCGATGGACGTGATGATCCCGCAGGGGACATTTGGTTACCAGCCGCAGCACGACACCGCAGGCAACTATCTGGCGCTGGCGGTCGGTTCCGGCATCACGCCGATGTTAGCGATTGTTAGCGCCACATTAGCGACTGAATCTGACAGCCGCGTCACGCTGGTTTACGGCAATCGCAGCAGCCGCAGCATGATGTTCCGCCAGGCACTGGCCGACTTAAAAGACCGCTATCCGCAACGCCTGCAACTGATTTACCTGTTCAGCCAGGAAGTACAAGAAAGCGAGTTGCTGAGCGGGCGTCTTGATGGCGCGAAACTCAAAGCGCTGGGTGACAATCTGCTCGACTTGAAAGGCTTTGACCGCACCTTTATCTGCGGTCCGCAAAGCATGATGCAGGAATCAGAAGCGGCTTTACTGGCGATGGGTGTCGCACAGCAAAACATCTTTATTGAACACTTCAACACGCCTGGCAGCGCACCAAGCCTGCGTCGCCGTGAGCAAGCGGCAGGCAAAGTGGTGACGCTGCGCCAGGACGGACGCGACCGCAAAATCATCCTCGATTCCGATGACGAAAGCATTCTCGATGCGGCCTTGCGCCAGGGTGCGGATTTACCTTACGCCTGTAAAGGCGGGGTGTGTGCCACTTGCCGCTGCAAAGTGGTCAGCGGTGAAGTAGAAATGGGCGTTAACTACAGCCTCGAGCCAGACCAACTGGCGGCGGGCTACATCCTCAGTTGCCAGGCCTTACCGAAAGGCGACAACGTGGTCATCGACTTTGATGCGCAGGGGCTTTAATGAACGAGCTACTGATTAGCCAGAATGACCGCGTGCTAACCCTGACGCTTAACCGCCCGCAAGCGCGTAACGCGTTAAACAACGCGCTGCTCGAAGACATTGCGCAGGCGCTGGAAAGTGCGCAACACGATGAAAACGTTGGTGCTGTGGTGCTTACCGGCAACGAGCGTTTTTTTGCCGCAGGTGCTGATTTAAAAGAGATGGCGAACCGCGATATGCCCGCCACGCTCAACGATCCTCGTCCACAGCTTTGGGCGCGTATCGAACGCTTTAACAAGCCATTGCTGGCGGCGGTAAACGGTTATGCACTGGGCGCAGGCTGCGAGCTGGCGATGCTGTGCGACATCGTACTGGCGGGTGACAACGCACGCTTTGGCCTGCCGGAAATCACCCTCGGCATTATGCCTGGGGCGGGCGGCACACAACGACTGATTCGCAGTGTTGGCAAAGCGCTGGCCTACAAAATGGTACTCACGGGCGAAGCGATTAGCGCCGAACAGGCACAGCTTGCCGGACTGGTGGCAGAGGTTTGCCCACAAGCCCTGACGCTGGAATACACCAAAAAACTGGCGGCACGCATCGCACAACATGCGCCACTGGCGTTGCAGGCGGCGAAAACAGCACTGCGCCAGGCGCATGAGCTTTCACTCAGCCAGGGATTACAGCATGAGCGCCAGCTTTTCACGCTACTGGCCGCCACTGAAGACCGGCAGGAAGGCATTGCCGCATTTCTTGAAAAACGACCCGCTGCGTTTAAAGGACGATAACCATGAATTTCATTCTTAGTGATGTGCAAAACGGCGTGATGACGCTGACTCTCAATCGCCCTGAACGCCTGAACAGCTTTAACGACGAAATGCACCGCCAGTTGGCAGAAGTGCTGACGCAGGCCGAGCGCGACGAGTCCATTCGCTGCCTGCTGATTACCGGTGCCGGGCGTGGGTTTTGTGCCGGGCAGGATCTCAACGACCGCAACGTCGACCCAAGCGGCGATGCACCGGATTTAGGCGCGTCGGTGGAAAACTTCTACAACCCGCTGGTTAAGCGCCTGGCAAAATTACCCAAGCCGGTGATCGCGGCGGTAAATGGTGTTGCCGCCGGTGCCGGAGCCACGCTGGCGCTGGGTTGCGACATCGTGATTGCGGCGCGTTCGGTCAATTTTGTGATGTCTTTCAGCAAACTAGGTCTGGTACCGGATTGCGGCGGCACCTGGTATCTGCCACGTCTTGCCGGGCATGCTCGGGCGATGGGGCTGGCATTAATGGGCGACAAACTGAGCGCAGAACAGGCGCTACAGTGGGGGATGATCTGGCAAGTGGTTGACGACGAAGCGTTAAACGATACCGCCCGCCAGCTTGCCACGCATTTTGCCAGCCAGCCAACCTTCGGCCTTGGTCTGGTGAAGAAAGCGCTGTATGCCTCAGAAACTAACACGCTGGATGCGCAGCTTGATCTGGAGCGCGATTACCAGCGTATGGCAGGCAGAAGTGAAGATTATCGCGAAGGTGTGTCGGCCTTCCTCGCCAAACGCCCTGCGGTGTTTAAGGGGAAATGATGATGCTGACTCCACAATCGATTATCGCGGTGATTGGCAGCGGCACCATGGGCGCGGGCATTGCCCAGGTTGCCGCGCAAGCCGGGCATCCGGTTAAAATTTATGACATCCAGCCCGATGCCGCCGTTCGTGCTATTGATGGCATCGCCACCGTACTGAGCGCCCGCGTAGCAAAAGGCAAACTCACCGAGTCTGAGAAAAATGCCGTGATTAACCGCTTAACCGCCGCACAAGAATTAAATGAACTGGCGGATGCTGCATTAGTGATTGAAGCGGCAGCCGAGCAAATCGACATCAAACAGGCGATTTTCCGCGACCTGGCGACCGTCTGTTCAGCAGAAACTATTTTTGCCAGTAACACCTCGTCAATTTCGATTACCGCGATTGCCAGCGGTGTGCCACATCCACAGCGTGTGGCGGGGCTGCATTTCTTTAATCCGGCTCCGGTGATGAAACTGGTGGAAGTGGTGAGCGGGCTGGAAACCGCGCCCGCTGTGCTGGAGAGCCTAACCAGTCTGGCGCTGCGTTGGGGGAAACAACCGGTGCGTTGCCACTCAACGCCTGGCTTTATCGTCAACCGCGTGGCGCGTCCGTTTTATTCGGAAGCCTGGCGCGCACTGGAAGAACAAATTGCCCCTGCGGGCGTGATTGATGCGGCCTTGCGTGATTGCGGCGGTTTCCCGATGGGGCCGCTGGCGCTGACCGATTTAATCGGCCAGGACGTCAATTTTGCGGTGACCTGTTCGGTGTTCAACGGTTTCTGGCAGGAGCGCCGTTTTCTGCCGTCGCTGATTCAGCAAGAACTGGTACTCGGTAAGCGTTTGGGTAAGAAAACCGGGCAGGGTGTCTATCGTTGGCCACTCAATGAAGAATTGCCTTATCTGGCCGCGCTGCCTGCCAGCGCGGGTGCACAGCTGATTGAGCGCCACGGGCGTGCGGCCTGGCTAAATAATAGTGATTTCGGTGACAGTGTCACTGATTCATGGTTACAACTGGACGAAGTGCGGGTTGAAGTCACGCAAGGCGAAACAGCAACTCAATTAGCAAAACGGCTGAATTGCCCGGTGGTGCTGATTGATTTGATTAACAACTGGCAGTCATCGCCATTGGTTGTGCTGGCTGCCGCCGCTGGCAATACGCCAGAACAAACCGCCAAAGCGATTCATTTTTTCCAGCAACAAGGCAAACAGGTGCTGGAGATCCGCGATTACCCTGGCCTGTTGGTATGGCGCACCGTGGCGATGCTGGCAAATGAAGCAGCAGACGCACTGCAAAAAGGGGTCGCCAGCGAGCAGGACATCGACACCGCGATGCGCCTGGGTGTGAATTACCCGCGTGGCCCGCTGGCGTGGGGCGCGGAGCTGGGCTGGCAAAATGTGCTGCGCCTGCTGGAAAACCTGCAACAACATTATGGTGAGGAGCGTTATCGCCCGACCTCGCTGCTGCGTCAACGCACGCTTCTGGAGACTCAACATGAGCACTAATGCCTGGGCGAATGCCCGCGAAATGTACGCTCGCGACAACTGCGCGCAGCAGATGGGAATTGAAATTCAGGAAATGGGTGAAGGCTTTGCGCGCTTAACCATGACCATTACCACCGCGATGCTCAACGGCCATCAAACCTGCCACGGCGGGCAACTCTTTACCCTCGCGGATACCGCATTTGCTTATGCCTGTAACAGCCAGGGGCTGGCGGCGGTGGCTTCCGGTTGCAGTATCGATTTTGTGCGTCCGGGTAAAGCGGGGGACACGCTGACAGCGATTGCCCAGGTGCGCACTCAGGGGCGGCAGACGGGCGTCTATGACATTGAAATTATCAATCAGGATGAGAAAACCATCGCACTGTTTCGCGGGCGTTCGCACCGTATCGGAACCACTCTCTCTGGAGCCAAACTATGAAAGACGCCTTTATCTGTGATGGTGTCCGCACGCCAATTGGCCGTTACGGCGGCGCACTTTCTTCGGTGCGAGCCGATGACCTGGCCGCAATCCCGCTCAAAGAGCTGATGGCGCGGTACCCGAATCTGGACTGGAACGCGGTGGATGACGTGATCCTCGGTTGTGCCAACCAGGCAGGGGAAGATAACCGTAACGTGGCGCGAATGGCGACACTGCTTGCCGGACTCCCACAGACGCTTTCCGGTACCACCATCAACCGTTTATGCGGCTCCGGTCTGGATGCGTTAGGCATGGCGGCGCGAGCCATCAGAGCCGGTGATGCTGAGCTGATGATTGCCGGTGGCGTGGAGTCGATGTCGCGTGCGCCGTTCGTGATGGGCAAGGCAAATACGCCGTTTCAGCGCCAGGCAGAACTGTTTGATACCACGATCGGCTGGCGTTTTGTGAACCCGCTCATGGCTGAACACTTTGGTACTGACAGCATGCCCGAAACGGCAGAGAATGTAGCGGAGTTGTTAAGCATAAGCCGGGCGGATCAAGATGCGTTTGCCTGGCGTAGCCAGCAACGTGCAGAGCAAGCGCGCATCAATGGCGTACTGGCACAGGAGATCGTGCCGGTGGTGTTGCAAGGGAAAAAAGGAGCGGTGACTGAGGTTCGCGAAGACGAACACCCGCGCCATGAAACAACTTTGCAACAACTCAACGCGTTAAAAGCGCCATTCCGCAAAAACGGGGTGATCACCGCCGGTAACGCTTCCGGTGTCAACGATGGTGCGGCAGCATTGATTATTGCCAGCGCATCTGCGGCACTGCGCCATGGTTTAACGCCAAAAGCCCGTATTGTGGCGATGGCAACCGCTGGCGTTGAACCGCGTCTGATGGGGCTTGGACCAGTACCTGCGACCCGCAAGGTGCTGGAGCTTGCAGGACTCTCCATCAACGATATGGATGTTATCGAACTGAACGAGGCCTTTGCCGCGCAAGCGTTGGGGGTATTACGACAGTTGGGGCTGCCTGACGACGCCCCACATGTTAATCCCAACGGCGGCGCGATTGCGTTAGGCCATCCTTTGGGAATGAGTGGAGCCCGACTGGCGCTAGCCGCCAGCCACGAACTACATCGCCGCAATGGCCGTTATGCCCTGTGTACGATGTGTATCGGTGTTGGCCAGGGCATTGCCCTGATCCTTGAGCGTGTGAGCTAATCAAACCTGCGAGTACCCTATAATGATAACCTCTACTACAAAGCTGGAACCGATTGAAACGGCATCAATTGATGAGCTGCAGGCCTTACAAACGCAGCGTATGAAATGGACGCTCAACCACGCCTATAACAATGTGCCGATGTACAAACGTAAGTTCGATGCAGTCGGCGTACACCCTGACGATTTCAAAGAGCTGAAGGACATTCGCCTCTTTCCCTGCACCACCAAACAGGATTTGCGCGACAACTATCCGTTCGACACTTTTGCGGTGCCAATGGAGCAAGTTGTGCGTATTCACGCGTCATCCGGCACCACCGGTAAGCCAACGGTGGTCGGTTACACGCAAAAAGATATTGATACCTGGGCGGATATTGTGGCTCGTTCGCTGCGTGCCGCAGGCGGTACGCCGAAAGATAAAATTCACGTCGCTTATGGTTACGGGCTGTTTACCGGCGGGCTGGGTGCGCATTATGGCGCTGAACGCCTCGGAGCCACCGTTATCCCGATGTCTGGCGGGCAAACCGAGAAACAGGCACAGCTAATCCGCGATTTCCGCCCGGATATGATTATGGTGACGCCGTCCTGGTGTCTGAACCTGATTGAAGAGCTGGAACGCCAGATGGGTGGCGATGCGCGCGATTGCTCGCTGCGTGTTGGGGTGTTTGGTGCAGAACCGTGGACCCACGCCATGCGCCGTGAAATCGAACGTCGTTTGGGTATTACAGCACTGGATATTTACGGGCTGTCGGAAGTGATGGGCCCAGGTGTGGCGATGGAATGCCTGGAAACCACGGACGGGCCAACGATTTGGGAAGATCATTTCTATCCAGAAATCGTTAACCCAATTAGCGGCGTACCGCTGGAAGATGGTGAGCAGGGCGAATTGCTGTTTACCACGCTGACCAAAGAAGCGTTGCCGGTGATTCGTTACCGCACCCGCGACCTGACGCGTTTACTGCCAGGCACCGCGCGCACCATGCGCCGTATGGACCGCATTACCGGCCGTTCAGACGATATGTTGATCATCCGTGGTGTGAATGTGTTCCCGTCACAACTCGAAGAAGAGATTGTGAAATTTGAGCATCTGGCACCGCATTACCAACTGGAAGTGCACCGCGACGGCCATCTCGACACGCTTTCTGTCAAGGTGGAGCTGAAAGAGAGCAGCTTGTATCTGAGCCATGAACAACGTTGCTCGGTGTGCCACCAGTTACGTCATCGCATTAAGTCGATGGTCGGGATTTCTACCGATATCAGCATTGTGAATTGCGGTAGCCTGCCACGTTCGGAAGGCAAAGCGATTCGCGTGTGTGATTTGCGCACAGCGGCGAATCAGTAACAATATCCCGCATTAACATGCGGTTCAGGCTGCGTTAATGCGGGCTTCAAAAGCGCTGTCGACAATGATTTCAAAGTCGGTATACAGCGCTTTAGGTTTTACTTTGCGACCGGTTTTGATTAGCTCAACGAATCCGTGCCTGTTTAGCGCCTGCAAAGTGACAGACAGGTTACTGAGCTGGCGGTTGGACAGCGCCGCAAGTTCGGAGATAGTTTCCGGTTGATGTTCGACCATGAGTCGCAAGAGTGCGATGTTTTCAGGATTCAATATTTGCCCTAAGGCGTTGATTGAGACGAACCATATTTTAGGTTCATCCTCTGCCCGGAGATACTTACCGGACACAATAGCCAGCATATACTTTTGAACCAGTGCATTCGACATGATGCCGATTCTTGCTTTCATTGTTGCTTCCTTCGGTTGATTAGTTCTTCGCTGTGTTTAAAAAAATCTTCCAGCAGTTGTGCCGCAGAGGAAAATTCATATACATGCCCTTTATCGGACGCCGTAAGGTGAACGTGGTCACGGACGATTCGACTACCAAACTTCCCTTTGCCGGCTGCTCTGATGCCATGTGCATTGTCATAACCAAAAATGCGTGTGTTGTACTTGTTATGCAAAGTTAACGAATAACGAACACCATGTGGGCAAAGGACCGTAGGGGCGACCTGCCAGACTTCCGCTTTCCACCAATAACCGTCGTCCATTTGGACCGAGACCCCGTGAAGTTCGAGTAACCACTGCAAGCCAAAATCTTCTCTTTCCATCGAGTAAAATCCTTACTTATGACCGAATCATAATGTTAGTTTGATTTTTATGCAATGGAAGAATGATGGGGAAAAAATGGCAGTACAATACAGAGACTTAATATTGTGGAAACGCCTCGCAAAACTAAAATCAAAACGGTTATGTCGGATGACGCTGCGCTTATCCGACCTACGAAATCTGTATTTTCGAAAAATGTGAATCACATTGTTAATGACATGATTTTTATTATCTTTGTTGTGCTATGTTTTATGTCTTAACGGTTTTAAACGGAATTTTAGTCTGACGATGAGCAACAAACTGGAACAGTTTATTCAGCAGGCGGTCAGCGCCGTTCCCATTAGCGGAACGTCGCTGATTGTCTCTTTGTACGGTGATGCGCTGGCGCATCGTGGCGGAGAAATCTGGCTGGGAAGCCTGGCGACGATGCTTGAATCGTTAGGCTTTGGCGAACGTTTTGTGCGGACCTCGTTATTCCGACTCAACAAAGAAGGCTGGCTTGACGTGGAACGCGTCGGGCGACGCAGTTTCTATCGTCTCACCGAAATGGGGCAGCGTATGACGCGCCGCGCAGAAGCCAAAATCTATCGTGCCGGGCAACCAGAATGGGACGGTAAATGGCTGCTGTTACTCTCGGAAGGGCTTGAGAAAAACACCCTCCTGCAAGTGAAGAAACAACTTATCTGGCAAGGGTTTGGTACGCTGGCACCGAGCCTGATGGCGTCGCCGTCGCAAAATCTGGCGGACGTGCAGAACCTGCTGCATGAAGCCGGAGTTGCCGATAACGTAATCTGTTTTGAAGCCAGTTCGCCGTTGCAGGCATCAAAAACTGCACTTAAAGCGCGCGTCGAAGAATGCTGGTTGTTGACCGATAAAAACGACCGCTACGGCGAATTTATTAACTCGTTTCGCCCGTTGTTGCCGCTATTACGTGAGGCCGATGAAAGTGAACTGACGCCGCTGCGCTGTTTCCAGATCCAACTTCTGCTTATCCACTTTTATCGTCGCGTGGTGCTTAAAGACCCACTGCTTCCTGATGAGTTACTGCCGCCACACTGGCAGGGGCAAAGCGCTCGCCAGTTGTGCATCAACATTTACCAACGCGTTGCGCCCGGTGCGCTGCTGTTTGTCAGCGAGCATGGGGAAACCTCGGTGGGTGATTTGCCACAACCGGGAAGCGGCTATTTTCAGCGTTTTGGTGGAATCAATCTGAACCCGTAAGGAGAAACTATGCCCGTGTATCAAATTGATGGACTCACCCCCGTGGTGCCGGAAGACAGCTACGTGCACCCGACGGCGGTACTGATTGGCGATGTGATTCTCGGCCATCGAGTTTATATCGGGCCGAATGCCAGCTTACGTGGCGACTTTGGGCGCATTATCGTCAAAGATGGGGCGAACGTGCAGGATAATTGCGTGATGCACGGTTTCCCGGAGCAGGATACCGTAGTCGAAGAGGACGGTCATATTGGTCACGGCGCTATTTTGCACGGCTGCTTAATTGGCAAAAATGTGCTGGTTGGCATGAATGCGGTGATTCTGGATGGCGCACAAATTGGCGAAAACAGTATTGTCGGTGCCACGGCGTTTGTGAAAGCGCGCGCCGAGTTTGGCGCGAATCAAATGATCCTCGGCAGCCCGGCGAAGTTGGTGCGTGAATTGCGCCCCGAGGAGATTGAGTGGAAAAAGCAGGGCACGCGTGAATATCAGGAACTGGTGATCCGTTGCCAGCAAACTATGCACCAGGTGGAACCGTTGCGCGAAGTGGAAGCGAATCGCGATGAAAAAACCATAATTAGTGCGCATCAGCCAAAATCGTAAAAGTCGCGCCAGTGGGGGAATCGCGGCTGCGTTATCCCTCGCTAGTTTACTGCCAGCGTTTGCGATATTCCCCAGGCGAAACACCGAAGCGCAACTTAAATGCCGTCGAAAAGTGGCTATGGTCGGTGAATCCCCAGTTATAACCAATTCCGGCTAATTTCTCGGTCGTGCTGACGGTGCGCAGCGCCTGGGCGCACAAATCCAGTCGACGGTTTTTGATGTATTGCGCCACCACCAGACCTTTATCGGCAAACATGCGGTACAGACTACGCACTGACATTCCCGCTTCACTGGCAATCCATTCAGGGCGTAAATCTTCCGACTGAATATTGTTATCAATCAGCCCCATTACCCGCTCAAGTTGCTTGTCACGTTTGGACGGCAGGGCATCGCGCACCTGCAATACCGGGCGCAGCAGGCAAATAAGTGCTTCCAGCGCGGCTTCACTTTCGCAGGCGTTAAGCGTCGGGTTTTTCATGCTTTCATGCAGCAGGCGCTGGCTCATTTTCACCACTGGCATCTCGGCGTTGAGGCGATAGGCACAAGGGAGTTCACCTGAACGACGGTTTTGCTCCAGCATATGGCGCGGAACCAGCAATGAAATTTGTTTGGTTTGTTGGGTGTAATTGATGCTGCACGGGCGTGAAGCATCAATCAGCGTGATATCACCGCTGTGCATCACCGCCTGGTTGTTGCCTTGCTCCAGAACGGTTTCACCATCGAGTTGAAACACCGCGTAATACCAGGCGTCGTTGCTGCGAGCGACTTCATATTGGGTACGGAACAGACGTGAATGAGCGGCATCGACGATGCTCAGCTTCATGGCATTGGCGTGATATTCCTGCAAACTGCCGTGGAATCCACCATCCGTGACTTGCCCGGCGAAAGGCCCGCAGGCACGGTTGATATGATCCAACCAACTATCGAAACGCTCGTGATTTGCCGAATCTGCCATTGTTCACCTCACCAATTGCACAGGGGTGCCACGTGTTAATTCATTGTTACAGCTTGCGCGATACGGGAGAAGCCCTTCGCGTCTGGTATAGGAATTCACTATAGATAAATTGGCCAATAAAACGGCGAGCTTTGTCGCCAAATGCGTGTGCTGTCACAGGGAACAAAGTAATTGTCAGGCACAGGCAAACCTTTTACGCAGCCAGCCCCTAGACTGCTTACCAGGGCTTGTTGCCAATACGATGATAAGGAGAAACTATGTCTGCTAACGCTGTTGCTGTTCTCGAGTCGGTTCAACGTTTTCTGGCGCGCCAGCATGGGCTGTATATCGACGGAAGCTGGCATGCGTCGGCTTCCTCATCACGCCTGAGTGTTTTTAACCCGGCAGATGGCCAACAAATTGCCACCAGTGCCGATGCCAGTGAAGCCGATGTCGACAAAGCTGTCACTTCGGCCTGGCGTGCGTTTACCAGCGGCGTGTGGGCGAATATGTTGCCTGCCGCACGCGAAAGAATTCTGCTGAAATTTGCTGACCTGGTTGAACAAAATACCGAAGAACTGGCGCAACTTGAAACGCTGGAACAAGGTAAATCCATTAACATTTCCCGTGCTTTTGAAGTGGGCTGCGCGCTGAACTGGATGCGTTATACCGCCGGGCTGACCACCAAAATCAGCGGACGCACGCTGGATGTATCGATTCCAATGCCGGAAGGGGCGCGTTACCAGGCCTGGACCCGCAAAGAGCCGGTCGGTGTGGTCGCAGGCATTGTGCCGTGGAACTTCCCGCTGCTGATTGGCATGTGGAAAGTGATGCCCGCACTGGCGGCAGGTTGCTCGATTGTGGTGAAACCATCGGAAACCACGCCGCTAACGTTGCTACGTGTGGCGGAATTAGCCAGCGAAGCCGGTATTCCTGATGGCGTATTTAACGTTGTCACCGGCAGCGGCGCGGTTTGTGGGCGTGCGCTGTCACAACATCCATTGGTTGCGAAAGTCAGCTTTACCGGTTCGACCGCCACCGGCAAAGGCATTGCGCGCGCGGCTGCGGATCGTCTGACTCGCGTCACGCTAGAACTGGGCGGCAAAAACCCGGCGATCGTACTGAAAGATGCCGACCCTGAGATGGTGATTGGCGGGTTGATGGCGGGTAGTTTCCTGAACCAGGGGCAGGTTTGCGCCGCCAGCTCACGCATTTACATTGAATCGCCACTGTTTGACACATTAGTCAGCGGCTTTGAGCAGGCGGTGAAATCACTCTCTGTAGGCGCAGGTATGGATACCGGTACGCACATCAACCCACTGGTTTCAAAAGCGCATCAGCAAAAAGTCGCCAGTTATCTGGATGATGCGCAGCGCAAACATGCGGAGTTGATCACCGGGAACACCGCGCCAAAAGGCGAGGGTTATTACATCACGCCAACGCTGGTTGTGAATCCGTCAGCGGATTTGCGCCTGAATCATGAAGAGGTGTTTGGGCCGGTAGTAAACCTGGTGTGCGTCAAAGATGCCGAAGAAGCGTTGCGCCTGGCAAACGACACAGAGTATGGCTTAACGGCGAGTCTGTGGACCAACAACATGCAGGCGGCGATGAGTTATACCTCACGCATTCAGGCGGGAACCGTTTGGGTAAACAGCCATACGCTTATTGATGCCAATTTGCCGTTTGGCGGCATGAAACAATCCGGTTCAGGCAGAGATTTTGGCCCGGACTGGCTGGATGCTTATACGGAAACAAAATCGATTTGTGT
The DNA here is from genome assembly GCF_004361975.1 of Buttiauxella sp. JUb87. Lineage (NCBI taxonomy): Bacteria > Pseudomonadati > Pseudomonadota > Gammaproteobacteria > Enterobacterales > Enterobacteriaceae > Buttiauxella > Buttiauxella sp. JUb87. Next base: position 389,746 of record NZ_SNVY01000001.1, on the reverse strand, counting down.
GCGTTATTAGAATAAATAACCCCGAAATCTTTCGGGGTTAACTTCAAAATGGTGGATGACGCTATCGCTTATCCACCCTACAAAACCCGTTTATTACAATGAGTATTAAAATCAACAATAGTTGTGTCATTAAATAAATATAAACGCCAGATTTACATGAAGCTATTAAATTCAATCAATTAAGATTGGTTCCAGCGCTGTTTAAGATAGTTAACTGCTTCCTGGGTTTGCGGCTGGTTGAGGTAGTTCTCTCTGAACAAAATCGTGCCGTTAATTTGTGGCGTCGACTCATTCAAATCGAGCTGTTTTTTCAGCTCCGGCACCCCGCCACGAACCATCCAGTCCGGCTCATTCTTTGACGGTTCGCCCACTTTGTACAACGCCACGCCGATGTAAAGACGGGTGTTAGTTGGCTTCACCACATCTGCCCACCATTTTGCCAGCACATCATAACGCGCGGCATCGCGGGCAAAAGGCCAGTACAACTGCGGCGCAATGTAATCCAGCAACCCTTGTTGCACCCACTTGCGGGTATCAGCAAATGATTCGTCGTATGCGGCAGCACCTCGCGTATCGGAACCCATTGGGTCGAATGAGCGATTGCGCCATACGCCCGCAGGGCTAACGCCGAATTCAACGCCCGGTTTCAGCTGTTTAATGGTGCGAGAAACTTGTTCGATTAACTGCTGGGTATTGTGGCGTCGCCAGTCAGCTTTTGAGTTAAATGCCAGGCCATACTTTTTGAATGTCTGGTTATCGTTAAGCGCAGAACCTGGTGATTCGGTATAGAAGTAATCATCAAACTGGACACCATCAATATCATAGCCTTTGACGACTTCCGCCACGATGTTGGTTATCCAGTCGCGTGCTTCCGGAATGCCAGGGTCCAACACGTAACGGTCGCCCGCAGTACGAATCCAGTCACGATGCAGGACGTAAACACTCGCCGGATTCAACGACAATGTCTGGTTCAGTTCCGCAAGGGTTCGGGGAGTAGTGTTAGTCGAGACACGATAGGGGTTAAACCAGGCATGCACTTTTATGCCGCGCTTGTGTGATTCATCGAGCATAAATTGCAACGGGTCGTAACCTGGGTCTTGACCAATATTACCGGTAAGCACGTCAGACCACGGTAAAATTTTTGACGGCCAAAGGGCGGTGCCATCCGGTTTAACCTGGAAAAAGACGGTATTAATCCCGAGACTTTTCAGATTATCCAGCTTGTCGGTCAGCGCTTTTTTCTGCTGGTTGATACGCAGCTCTGGGCTGCTGATATTCACCGATGACACTGGAGGCCAGTCGAGACGGGAAACCGTCGCCAGCCACACACCACGCACAGGTTCCTGGCTTTTCGATTTTCCAGGTAGTGAATTTTTAACCCCCGGCTGGAGCGGCGTGACTAAAGACTGTGGGGGTTTAGATGAACAACTTGCAAGTAAAAGAGCAAACGCAACGAGCGCTCCTGTTCGTTTAACGTGTGGCATCATCGTGTGTTCGCTCTTTTATGGCGTCAGAAATCTGGAGCTAGCAAGATTATCAGTAAACAAACAGAGTGTCAGTATTCCTTAAAGGCCAGTTCCAGGCGGGCGAGCAAAGGTTTAAACAGGTAGCTCAGGAATGTCCGCTCGCCGGTTTTTATTGTCACGCTGGCGGGCATACCGGCTTTAATTTTGTAATCTCCCAGCAAATGCACGCCTTCTGTCGAGACTTGTACTTCGGCAAGATAATAGGGCTGCTGGGTAGTTTCATCGATCAAACGGTCGGCTGAAATAGTCAACACATGCGCAGGAACCGATGGCAGTAAAGCATGGTTAAGAGCCGGGAATAACACATCAACCATCAGCCCCGGGGTCAGTTTATCAATGGCATGCACCGGGATTTTGGCATCAATTTGCAGAGGTTGTCCGGCCGCGACAATATCCATTAAATGTTCACCAGGCTGAATAACGCCGCCCACGGTGCTGACTTTGACATCCAGAACGATGCCATCAATCGGCGAGCGGATTTCCGTATTATCCAGCTCATGGCGGGTTGACACCAGTTCATCTTCCAGCATCGCCACTTCTTTTTGTTTTTCTGTTAATTCAGATTCCACTTCGCGCAGGTATTGATGGCGCACTTGATAGGCCTTTATTTTCAATTCATTTTGTTGCGATTTGAGTCTGGCAATATTCAGAATATCTTCCGAGACACTGCCGGATATTTCCGCAGCTTCGCGTTCAAGTACCAGTAATTGCGCTTTGGGGTAGTAGTTCTTCTCACTGAGTGCGCGAATAGCACCCAATTCACGGTTGATCAGATTAGACTGATGATCGCGATAGCTCTTTATTTTATTTAAATTATCAGTCTGCTCGACAAGGCCAACGAGTGTTTCCTGAATCATCGACACTTCGTCCTGGATATTTTTGCGGCGCGTATCAAATAATTTTTCTTGCAGGTTTCTCACTTCTATCAGGCGTTTGTTGGTTGAAAACTGTTGTGTCAGCACTTTGTCGAAGGCAATGGTTTCCAGGCCATCTCTTTCGGCCAATAAACGATCTTCATTACTTTTGGCTGAGATATATTGTGCGTTTAATGCGCTGTAACGCATGTCGAGCTGCATTTTATCCAGCCGCACTAATATCTGGTTCTTTTTAACAATATCGCCTTCTCTGATAAAAATATCGGTAACGCGTCCACCGCTCAGATGTTGAATGGTTTTGCGGTTGCTGGAAACCGTGACTGTACCGTCAGCCACCACACCCGCATCTAAAGGAGCCTGTACCGCCCACAATAAGAAGCCACCGACGCCAAGCATAATGACGACGATCCCCCGCAGGATCGGCGGCCAAATTTGCGTATCTACGCTGCCAGAACCCAGAATTTCGCTTTTAATCTTTTTCATCTTCAGGCCTCTCGTTGCTGTTCGTTATTCGATGAGCCAGAGGTTGCCACCGGTTTTAAAACGTTGGCCTGGCGTAGATTGGCAAAGACCTGGTCGCGGGTGCCGAACTCCTGCACCGCTCCTTCATTGAGCAGTAAGACTTTATTTACGACGCCAAGCAGCGTCGGACGATGCGAGATAATTACGGTGGTTTGCCCCTGGGTTCGCAGGGTATTAATCGCTTTCACCAGCGCGAATTCACCCGCGTCATCCAGATTAGCGTTCGGTTCATCCAGCACGAGGAAAGCGGGGTTGTTATAGACCGCGCGCGCCAGCCCAATACGCTGCCGTTGCCCACCGGACAACTGGTGCCCGCCCGCGCCCAGCGGCGTGTCGTAGCCTTGCGGAAGGCGCAAAATCATTTCGTGAACACCCGCCAGAACGGCGGCGGCCACGATAAGTTCGCTGTCGCTTTTGGTAAAACGCGCGATGTTTTGCGCGATGCTGCCGTCAAACAATTCAACATCTTGCGGGAGGTAGCCGATTGACGGGCCAAGTAACTCTTTATCCCACTGGCAAATATCCGCGCCATCCAGGCGAACCTTACCGGAGAGCGGCTTCCAGACGCCGACTAACAGCTTAGCCAGCGAGGTTTTCCCTGATGCGGAAGGGCCAATGATGCCCAGCACTTCACCTTGTTCGAGTTGAAATGAGATGTTACGCAGCAGAGGGCTACGTTGACCAGGTGCTGCGGCAAACAACGCTTCGACGCTGATATTGCCCTTTGGGCGTGGCAACGTGAGAATTTCCTTCGGTGCCGGGTATTCCTTCAGCAATGTCGATAGCTGCTGCCACGCACTGCGAAATTGCACAAACTGTTTCCAGCTACCGATGATTTGTTCCACCGGGTTGAGGACGCGGCCAAGAATGATGGAGGCGGCAATCATCAGCCCTGGGGTAATTTGACCCCCAATCACCAGTAAGGCACCGGCTCCCAGCGCCACGGATTGCAGCAACACGCGAACAAAGCGGCTCAAACTGTTTAAGTTGGCGGTTTTATCGGCAATCTGCGTTTGCAGTACCAGGACTTTGCTGTGTTGTTCCTGCCAGTTGAGTTTCAGCGTAGCGAGCATGCCCATCGCTTCAATGCTATCGGAGTTTTGTAATTGCTTATTGAGTCGGCTGGCATTATTGATGGTCAATGAATGGGCTTGCTGAATAGGGCGCTTAGTGGAAAATTCAGACACTAAGGTGAGGATAAATAATATCAGTATCCCGCCCAGCGCCAGGTACCCCAGCAGTGGGTGGACAATAAACGCGATAAACAAATAAACCGGAGTCCATGGAATATCCAGTAGCGCAAATAAGCTGTTACCGGAAAGAAACTGACGAATTTGGTCTAATTCTGCCAACGCTTGCGCAGGGTTATTTTCGCCGGTTGCGACTTTGCGTTTAAACGCCGCATTAAAGACTAACTGGCTTAATTTTACATCAAGTCTGTTGCCCAACCGGACCATCACACTGGAACGGGCAGACTCAATTAACGCAATCACGATATATAAGCCGACAATCAATAACGTTAACATCAGTAAGGTTGTGGTGTTTTTACTCACCAGAACACGGTCATAAACCTGCAACATATAGATTGCCGGCGCCAGCATAAGCATATTAATCACACAACTAAAAAACAGCAGCGTAATAAATGTGGGCTTCGTTCCCTTTAACGCATTCTTCAGTTCTGTTGGCGTATGCTGGCGCGACATAGTCTTCTCCTTACGCGATCAGTGAGTTATTGCCGTTGTTTGCGGCAAAGGTGTTCGGTATTTCCAGGATAAAATCACCAATATTGACGGTGGTGGCGTTGATGCCAACTAACGTGATGGCATCAGTACCAACGGTCACAATGGTGTTGCCATTGCTTCCGTTAATGACCACGCTGCCGGCAAAAGTATCGGAAGTGATGCCCAGCAAACTCAGGTCGAGGTAATCCTGCCCGCCATTGGCATTACTGTCGAAACCGGTAATACGGTCTTGCCCGAAGCTTGCGCTGAAGGCGAAGATGTCGTCACCCGTACCGCCGTCCATGTTGTCATTGCCAGCCTGACCATTAAGGATGTCGTTGCCGACGCCGCCAGCCAGCACATCAGCACCCGCGCCGCCAATCATGACGTCGTTGCCATTGCCGCCTTGTAGGTTGTCGACACCGTCACCACCATCGAGGAAGTCATTTCCTTGCCCGCCCAGCAACTGGTCGTTTCCGCCCATGCCGAACAAGAAGTCGTTGCCGTTGCCACCGGTGATAGTGTTGGAAAGGGCGTTCCCGGTGCCGATGAAACTGCCTTGCCCGGTGAATGTCAGATCTTCAACGTTATCGGTTAAGTCGTAGCTGCCAAGGTTGGTCTGGACGACGTCCGTTCCGCCATTCACCTCTTCAATGACCATGTCGCCAGCATCATCCACGATATAAGTGTCGTTTCCGGCACCGCCAGCCAGGCTATCGGCACCCAGGCCGCCATCAAGACTGTCGTTACCTGCATCACCTTGTAGGGTATCTTGTCCCGCTTCACCGAACAGGTTGTCGTTACCCACACCGCCGGCTAACAGATCGTCGCCTGCACGACCTTGCAAGGTGTCGTTGCCACCTTCACCACGCAGGATATCGCTCCACGCGGTTCCGACGAGGGTGTTCCCGGTATTCGTGCCAACAATAAGGTCGCCAATAGGCTGGGTGGTGGAAGAGGTCAGGACAACAGGGGCGTTGCCTTCATCATCAACCACGGTCACCACCACCTGCAAAGTCCGGCCAACCATCCCCTGGCCTGGCGTGTAAGTCGCGGCAGTGGCACCGGCAATATTGGTAAAGCCGTTCCCGTTACTCATTCGCCATTGGTAGCTAAAGTTACCGCCGCTCAGGCCGTCAGCATCAGCAATACCGGAGACAACGGCGGTCAGCGTTATGCTCTCTGTTGGCGTTAGGTCGTTGATAACCGGAGTACCGGTGGTTGCTTGATCTCGTGGCATCACAGCCTGTGTTTGCCCGGACACTAAGGTTTCAGCATCGCCCATTCGGTCGTTGAAACTGGCAACCACGCGCAGTGGCGCACCCTGAATGGTTCCAGGAACTCTGAACTCTGCGCCAACTGCCTGATTCAGCCATGTGCCACCGACAAATGCCTGCCATGTCAACGTCATCGCCACATTCGCCGCCAGACCGTTGCCATCCTGCAAGTTAGCGACGTTAACCCGCAGCAGATCGCCCACCTGTGGCGTAGCACTGCTGATGGTGAGATCGCCGACGCCCTGTTGCGCCGTGACCCATAACTGCTCACCGTTACCAAACTCCAGTTTTTCGATGTTCAGCAGGCGGTCAATACCATCATTGAGATTCAATGCGGCATTCGGGGTGGCGTGGTCGACTCTGAGGCTGCCATCCGCCATGCGGGTAAAGGCGTAGTTGCTGCTGACATCGCGGTACACCGCAACATCAGTTTCACTGCCATCACCTTCTTGGAGGATTTCGCGCACAATCGAGAGCTGGTCGGGCTTTAAGGTACCGTTGAGCATGTAGGATTTCAGCTCGTTCATGCTGTCGGCACTGGTCACACCCGGCATCCCGCTGACTGCGATTCGCACGTTCAGCCACGCATCACCATCAATGATGTCGTTACCTTCTTTACCCGTCATGCGGTCGCTACCGCCGCCACCGAGTAAAATATCGCTGCCATCATCAGGGTTAAACAGCACCGCATTGGGGTCAGCGGAGTGTTCAACACCAAGAATGCTCTGTAGCCCGGTGATCCTGTCTGCACCTTCCTGGGTCAGATTATTGGAGAGCGGGGCGCCCTGAACTGGCGCGGTGCCGATAGGGCGTTCTGTCCCGACTAAGACATCGTCATGTTTCCATCCCGATAACCCTTCAACCAGGTCGAAACGGTCGCGCAGAATAAACTCTTGTTGGTTGACGAAAATTGGAATACCGAGGTCAGAGTTTGCGCCGTTCGTGTCGCCTTTATGGATTGCCCAGTCGAAACCGGCCATGCCATTGTTGCGCTGAATCCCCGCACCTTGAACCATGATGTCGTCGCCGGCTTCGCCATCGTAGTCAGTGTCGTTACCCTGGCCGTTCAGTACGTCGTGGCCGATAATCGTGCTGTTGAAGAACAGTTCGGAGTTTTCACCGGTTAGCGAGTCAAACCCGTCACCGCCTTCGAGCCAGTCATCGCCTTCGTTACCCAGCAGCGCATCACCGCCCGAACCACCGAGCACAAAGTCATTATCCCGGCCAGCAAACACTTCCTGTGCATCTTCGCCTACCACCACAAAATCACTGCCGCTGCCGCCGAAGACCAGATCGTTGCCGTTACCGGAGAAGATCACATCGTGGCCGCCATCGCCATGCAGGAAGTCGGCATCACCCACAGGTGTGCCAGTGTCGGTAATAATGTCATCACCGTCACCGCCGTGAACTACGTCGGCTTCATCGCCACCATCAAGCCGGTCATCACCAGCGTCACCCCACAGGCTGTCGATGCCTTTACCGCCGATTAACGTATCGTTGCCCGCGGACCCTCCTAGTACCACGTGCCCATCACCAGTGTATTTAAGATAACCGCCGTCAGCCGCACCATCACCGTCCACATCCTGAGAGGCAGCGCGCCGTGTCATCAGCGGCGTCAACAAGTCTTTAAGCGGGTTACCCCAGGTTGGGTCGGCTTCGGTTTGCAGCGCCTGGTTCACTTCGAAAATATGGTCTGGGGTCTGGAACAGGTTAGCGGGCAGGTGAGATGAACCGATTTCGCCCAGATCGCTGTTGCGCATCACCAGTGCGGAAAACGAGTTGGCTTCCAGCTCATTGAGCATGTTCAGCCCCTGAGCACGGCTCAGGTAGTAGAAGCGGTCGCCGTCTTGCAGCAATTCCATTTGCGTTTCAAAGACAAAGTTGAAGGTTGAGCCGAGCATCCCGCCAAACTCATTTTTGCGCTCCGCTAGCCCGCCAATCCAGAAGTCGACCATATTCAGGCCGGATTCTTTGGTCGCCCAGGCACCGGTACTGTTGAAGAAATCCATCGCATCAGCAGGTGGTGGGGTGTTCGGTCCATCGCCGAACAGCAGGAAGTTCACCGCGGCACGTTTGCCTTCGATGGTGGTGGCACTCAGAATCAACTCATGCTGCCCGTAAGCGGCCATAAAGTTGATGATGGAAGCCGGATTTTTCAGGTAAGTGGTAAAATCAGCCCAGCTGGTATAAGGCCGTAATTCACTGTTAGCGCTTAATTCAAAGAATTGTGCGCGAGCCTGATTCAGGGTCGGCATCGCCGTATCACGGCCTCGGGCAATGTTCAGTGCGCCTAAATCAAGCGGCAGGCCAATCAGGTTATTACGCAGGGCATCGGTAATAAATTCATCAATTTCGTTACCAACTTGCCGCGTCATACCGCGCACAATCGCGCCAATCGCCTGTTCATCAGAAACCGCTTCGCTGTTGATCTGATTAAAGGCCAGCGGGTTGAGGAACGCTTCAATCAGGCCAATATCACCATCTTGCATAGCGATATCGGTACGCGCGACGGTTTCTGTCAGCATTGAGTGGCCAAAGCGGTAAACCACGTGAGCAAACTCAGCAAAGATAGCTGGGTTAATATCCGCACTGTTGGAGAAGACAAACGGGTCAACGGCGGGTTGCACAGTACGCGCAAACTCTTCGAAGACCAAGTGCTGATACTGCATTTCTGTGGTGAAACGACCCGCCTGGAATAAGTATTCGCCGTTCCACACCAGGGTGCCGGTATCGGCTGGCAACTCAGTTATCTGGTGTGACGGCATTAACCATTGGTTGATAAGGTCAATATCGCCGGTTCCCAGAATCGTGGTTTTATACTCTTCCACCAGGCGGTTATGTTCGCTGTGGAATACCGCGTGTACTGCGGTTAAACCAATGTTTTCATTGCCGCGCCCGTCACCAGTTATAAAGTGTCGGTCGAGCAGTTCATTATCGTAGGTGCCCGCAGCCTGCTCGCCACCAATCACATTGTCGTCATCAGCCACCAGTCCTTTTGGCGTCGCCGTGTGGGCAATGTCATCAAGAAACGCGTGTCCGGTACGGAAGGTATTCGCGGATAAAGCCTCACCGTTGGCTTCAACCAACCCAGCGGTGGTGACAATCTGCACTTTACCGTTTTCACTTAGGATCAAATTACCGTAGCGGTCGGTTGCCAGCAGCGGAACATTAAACACGTCTTGATCGGTGAGTTTAATACCGAGAATATGTTCAGCCTGGAATTTTACATCAGCCCAGGTTGCCAGTCCGCCATTAACACCACCTAATAAATTACCGGTAGGCTCAGGCTTACCATCAATTAATAGATATTCGCGGATGAATATTTGATGTGAAGGGTGGGAAGTGTAAGTTTGGTTTTGATCGATGAATGGGGTAGTGAGGTTTTTCGTTTCATGATTAGCATCAACTTCTGCCCGGGTTAATATCATGAAATTAGTGGGTGAGTCTTTAACCCATAAAGGGTCATCAGGTTGTAACGGAATAAAGACAATTCCGTTTCCTCCTTTGGGTATCAGATCCAAACCGTGGTCAAAGAACTGGCCGAAGAAGGTCATCCAGCCATTAAAAGCGGGGGATAGCCCGACATCGGGAGACAAGTTAGGAATCGACAAGCTGCCATTATCGGATTCTGTACCACCCCCTGGGGCATCAGCTAGACCTTCGTGTGCTTCGACTGCTGCGGGGTTTGAATTGGTTTGATCGGATATTAAGTTACTGATAATACGTGGGTCTGCATCGACAACCATGCCTCCGATTTGGGTATAACTGGTTGACGCATCCGCATCTTGCCAGTTTAACGCGGTTAATCTTGGCATGGTTTGGTCGGCGGAACCGTAGAGCTCCTGACCTGGCAGAAGGTTATTCCAGGAACCATCGACGGTGCGCAATCCATACGGCAATAATGGGCTGGAAACAGCATCGCGTAGTACATCACCATTGATAGTGCCATCTGGGTTTGTCGCGGCTTCAGATATTTTTATCTGCTTAAGGATAAAAGCAAGATCGTGAAGTGTGACAGTAAAGTCATATTGTGAGGCCATAGATAATTACCCCTATGTTTACCTTTTATAAGCTATCATCACTCGTTTCCGCCATGTTTGAAAATTGACAGATGAATGAACCGTATTCATAAAACAAATTAGCTGTGTGTAATAAATTGGCTAAATTCCTTTTTATTTAATTTAGAATATCGACGACCTGTTTTGAGTAATTCTCCTTGTATAATACTTAGCGCGGTAAGTTTATTTCATCCATTTACGACAAGCATTCAGGCAAGTTCCAGGCGGCTTCAGCCCTTTGAATCTGCAAATGAATTCAAAGCGATTGGATTTATAAAGATAAACATTACCGAGCTTGATGGCGTATTGAGATTTCAATCTCACGTTACATTTTTTTATAATTATAACTATGGTTTTTCTTTGAATTACGTCTCTCATACTTTTTTATTACAAATAATTAAATCTGTAATTATTTTGTCACACAGCTTACACGAAAGGTTTTTTTAGTATCAGCGAGGTCGATGCTAAGAGGACGTTATTTAAATAAAACAGGGGTGATGGCTAATTAATATTTAATCTATCACATTGATTTTTATTGGTTATTGTTTTTACCAACTGGTCTTAATAAATATCATCATTCATTGAAAACCCAAATAGGAAAGAGTCTCATTCGCTGTGAAAAAGAAGGGCTTTTCATTTCTTTACATTCGCATTTAACTTAAAGTTTGTTTTTTGTACGCTGCTTTATTAATAACCTATAACCAGAATAACCATAAAAGGGTATTGGTCGTATTTTTAAAATAGAAAAATAGGGGGTGGATATTGAGCCCCCTGAATAACGTTCCAGTTTTCCGGACAGGGAAATGAAACATTCAATTATTCAACATCATCAGCCTGCCGGGGAGTGAGTACCGCCAGTGTTTCAAGCCGCACTGGTGTTAACGGCACTCTCGGCTGCGGTATCGGCCAGTCAAGCAGGTAACGGGCGGCGGTGGCGCAGATTTTCCCCTGGCACGCTCCCATCCCACAGCGGCTATTGAGTTTGCAGGCAGTCCAACCGGCCTGGGTATTGATTTGCCCCAGCGTCACATCTTCACAGCGGCACAAAAAAGTGTCTGCGGCACCCAGAGTTTTAAGTGCCGGATTTAGCAAAAAGGTTTGGCTGACTGCGGTGGCAAAACGTTGCCATTTGCTGCGTTTTGCCAGCAATGCTTGCGCTGCTGCTGTATTACCACTGGCAGCATATCCGGCAATTGCGCCTTCCACCAAAGCGAGTTCACTTCCACCCACACCGGTGCATTCACCAGCCGCATACAGGTTGGTAATACTGGTTTGCTGCCATTCATCAACGGAAATGGCTGCATTTTCTATCCGGCAACCCAACAACATGGCTAATTCGATATTGGCTACCAGCCCAAACCCGCAGGCTAAACGATCACAAGCTATGGTTCGAATTTGTCCACCTTGTTGGACACGAACGGCGGCAAGCCGCTGCTGGCCTTGCGCTTCCAGCACATAACTGTTTGGGCGATAGCATCGGTTAATTAAACCTAATGACTGCCGCACTTTCGCAGGCCACTGCCACAGCCCTTTGGCGAATGTGACGAGTCTGCTCATCGCGGCTTGTTCGGCCAGCAACGTGACTTTACCGCCCGCTTTACTGACGCTGTCGGCAACCGCCAGTAGCAACGGCCCGCTTCCGGCTATCACCACCCGTTCGCCACGCAACGATAAGCCGTTTTTGATTTGTGCCTGTAAGCCACCGGCACCTGTCACCCCCGGTAAAGTCCAGCCAGGGAAGGGCAGTAACAGTTCGCGCGCGCCACAGCATAAAATTAACCGTTGGTAGTCGATAGTCCCGCAACCTTTGTCATTTTCGTACAACAGTTGCTGTGGCGCGCTTTGTGCCACCACTTTGCTGCCGCTGAGCAGGGTAAAGTGTTCTAACGCATCAATGGCTTGCCGATATTGGCGGGCGAGAGCGGGTAACTCGACTTCAGGCCCATCGCGCCAGATTTGCCCGCCAGGACGCGGATTATCATCAAGCATCACGATTCGTTGCTGGCTTTCACCTGCCGCCAGCGCAGCGGCCATTCCGGCAGGGCCAGCGCCGATAATCAACACGTCGCATTGCAGGTTATTCATTTATTCCCACTCCGTTCGATTCTCATCTCGGGCTGGCACAAAGTTTGGCAGGCCAGTCGTTGCTCACCATCAATGATGACCCGGCATTCCTGACACACACCCATGCCACAGAAAGCCGCTCGCGGTTGCTGGCTGACGGAAATTCGGCAGTAATCTTGCCCGCTTAAGCTGAGTGCTGCCGCCACGGTGATGCCTTCTGGTACCTGATAAGGTTGTCCGGCGAGGGTTAAGGAGATCAGTTTCATAAGAGGCACTCGTCTGTGGCGAACATACGCGCAGCCAGATAAGGAGTGTCATCAATGGCGGTGCGCTGTTGTTGGATTTGCGCGGCAATCAATGCCGCACTGCCCATCGCCGTGGTGACGCCAAGACCTTCATGTCCGAGCGCCAACCACAGCCATGAATAATCCGGATGGGGACCAAGCAAGGGAAGGCCATCGGCCGACGCTGCCCTAAACCCCGCCCAGCAGCGGATGATGTTCATTTTTGCCAGCTCGGGCAGGTAGTCTGTAGCGCGTTTAAGCATGGTGGCGAGCAAAGGCATGTCGATGGCTGGGTTGAGGGTGTCAAACTGGCGTGAGGAACCAATCAGCAATTGGCCGGTTGGGCGAGCCTGCACGTTAAAGGCCACGGATGTGCCGTCGGAAGCATGCGCACTGGCTCCATAACCTAGATCCACCAGTTGGTGTTTTACCGTGTGTGGATAGCGGTCGGTGATCGCCAGTTGGCCTTTTTTGGCTCGCAGTAGCGGCGTTGCCAGCAGTTTGTCGGCCTGTAAACCACAGGCTAAGGTGATAACCGGTGCGCTAAATCGCTGCCCACTCGCCAAAACCACCGACTGCTGTTCCAGTGCTACGACTTCACCGTAAATCCGCTGGACGGCTTGCCCCGCATCGTCAACCAACCAACGGGCCGCATTCGGGGCGTAAATAATGCCATCTCCCGGCACGCGCAAACCACCGGCTAATCCGCCACGTAGCATCGGTTCAAGTTGTGCCACCTGTTGTGGGGTCAGAAGTTCACTGTTCACGCCAAATGCGGCCATCCGTTGCTGTTTAACTTCCGCAATCGCCATTTCTTCGGGCTTTTCTGCCAGCCACAAGGTACCGCAGTCGCGCCAGGCGCAGTCTTCCGGCATACGGTCGACCACGCTGCGCCACAAATTCAACGAATAACTACTCAGCGCAAGTTCAGCGGGGTTGTCATCCATACACACCAAATGCCCCATGCCAGCAGCGGTCGCGCCAGGGCGTTGGTCGTCAACCAGCAACACCCGTAACCCTTGTTGTGCTAACTGCCATGCGCAGGCCGTACCGATAATACCCGCGCCAATGACAATCGCATCGGCGGTCGCCATTAACGTATCCCCCAGGCAAACGGGTCGCGTTCATCCAGTAACAATTGGCTATCGGCACAGACAAAAGCTTGCCCGCGAATAAACGGTGTCACTGTGTTTCCGGCATTGGGCTGGTAATAACCGCTGAACTCACTGCCGATCACGCTGGCCTGGCGCCAGATTTCACCTGGTAATAATTTGCCATCTGCGGCCAGGCAAGCCAGTTTGGCACTGGTTCCGGTGCCACACGGCGAGCGGTCATACGCTTTGCCAGGGCATAAAACAAAATTGCGGCTGTCGGCCTGTTCGTCGTCGCAGAAGAGTTCAATATGATCGATAACTCCGCCGTCTTCCCCGTAAATCCCCGCGTTTTCTAGCGCCTGGCGTACCGTCCAACTGAAGGCGGTTAGGGCTTCAATATTGTTAGTGGCGATGCTCAAGTGATGGTCGCTGATGAGGAAGAACCAGTTTCCCCCCCAGGCAATATCTCCGGTGACTTCGCCATAGCCTTCAACAGACACGGCGACTTGCTGGCGGTAACGATAAGCGGGGACATTTTCGATAGTTACACTGCCATCTTCATGCAACGTTGCGCTCACCGTGCCAACCGGGGTTTCAATCTGGTGTTCGCCCACAGCAATGTGACCAAGATACGCCAGAGAGGTGATGAGCCCAATGGTGCCGTGGCCGCACATGCCGAGATAGCCGCTATTATTGAAGAAGATCACCCCGGCGGCGGCGTGTGGAGAGCAGGGCTGGCAGAGCAACGCGCCCACTAATACATCGTTGCCACGCGGTTCCAGAATGATAGCACTACGCCAGTCATCATAATGTTCAGCGAAAAGCGCTTTACGCTCAGCCATGCTGCCACGGCCCAGGTCGGGAAAACCATCGATAATCAACCTGGTAGGTTCACCACCGGTGTGGGAGTCAATCGCGCGTAATGCGATGAAAGGGGATGCAGGTGTCATGGGTGTCTCTCAATGGTTAATTAAATGTTACCAATAGATTAAGACTGACCGAATCCCGCCATCACGGCTTGACCTTTTTCGGCAACGGCGATGCCGAAATCAGCACAATGCAAAATGGCCTGAGCCCACATCACGTAACTCACCCTTGAAAGAACAAAAGTTTGTGGCAATCCGCATATTCGCTATAACGCGCTTGATAAGTTAAAGAAAAGTTAATATTGATCCAATGGAGTTAAAAATAACCCACTGCAACCACTCGCGGGAAAAGGTATTGCGATGCAATTAATCCCTGGTTTGAAGGCTCCTCCGCAGGCTCCCTGTCTTCCTGAGCCAGAAGCGGAAGAGTGCTTTGCTGTCGATCAACTCAAATTGCTCTGTGATGGACTGGCACAGCAGCGCCCCAGTTCGTTACGTAGTATGTTGAATTCACTGGCATTGATTGCCCCGCTGCTGAACGCGATTCCCAATGTGGTGTTCTTTATTAAAGACAAGCAGGCGCGCTATTTGCTGGCGAACCTCACATTAGCCAAACGTTGTGGTTTTAAAACGGTGACACCATTGTTAGGGAAAACGTCGGCAGATGTTTTCCCGACCCAGTTAGGTTCAGGCTATACAGAGCAAGATCTTCGGGTATTACATCACGGTGTGCAGATTCAGGATCAGCTTGAAATGCACCTGTACAGTGGCCGTGAAACCGGCTGGTGTCTGACGCAAAAGCTGGCGCTGTATGACCGGCAGGGCAAGATTATCGGCATGGCCGGGATTTCACACGACTTGCAGGAAGCGAAGGCCAATCACCCGGCTTATCAACGCCTGGCGGCACTGGATGTCTATATCCGCCAGCATTATGACCGGCCAATCGCAATGGATGAGTTAAGGGCGCTGACCGGTCTTTCGGTTGCGCAAATTGAGCGTTACTGCAAACGTATTTTCCACCTGACGCCGCGCCAGATGATCCACAAAGTCCGGCTGGAGAAGGCCACCGAACTGTTAGCCAGCGATCTGCCGATTACCGATATCGCTATCCAGTGCGGTTATACCGATCACAGCGCCTTCAGCCGCCAGTTTAAAGCCATGACCGGCTCCACCCCTCGCGATTTTCGTGCCACGTTAGTTCCCTAATCCCCTGAAGTTATTACTTTTATGATGTGGCTGCGTCAGTGCTTTTGCTGCGCGCAGCCCGCTAGCATTGTGCCAATTTCGTCCTCGCATTCGGTGAAAACCGTCAAGCCGCTACTGAGAAATCAGGTCAATCTGTTCTCGAATTTCACCAAATATTAACCATCAATTAACAATTCAGGCGAAAGGACAAACACGATGAGCCATAAAGCGATTAACTGGAGCGGTGTGTTCCCTGCGGTCAGTACTCAATTTCGTAACGATTATTCTCTGGATCTTGATGCCACCCATGCGGTGATTAAAAACCTGGTCAAAGACGGTGTGTCTGGCCTGGTGGTTTGCGGCACTGTGGGTGAGAACACCTCCATGACGATGCAGGAAAAACTGGCAGTGATCGAGGTGGCGAAAGACGCCGCACAAGGCAAAGTGCCTGTTATTGCAGGGATTGCCGAATTCACCACTGCCTTTGCACAGAATATGGCGCGTGAAGCAGAAAAAGCTGGTGTCGACGGCGTCATGGTGATGCCAGCACTGGTTTATTCATCCAAACCACACGAAACCGCAGCACATTTCCGCAGTGTAGCCAGTGCCACCAACCTGCCAATCATGGTTTACAACAACCCACCAATTTATAAAAACGATGTCACACCAGACATCCTGACCACGCTGGTCGATTGCGACAACATCGTCTGTTTCAAAGACTCCTCTGGCGATACCCGCCGCTTTATCGATTTACGCAATGCGGTAGGTGACCGCTTCGTGCTATTCGCCGGGCTGGACGATGTGGTACTGGAAAGCCTTGCCGTGGGTGCAGAAGGGTGGATCTCTGGCATGTCGAATGCTTTCCCACGCGAAGGGGAAACCTTGTTCCGCCTGGCGAAGCAAAAACGCTTCGAAGAAGCCCTGGCACTGTATAGCTGGTTTATGCCGTTGCTGCATTTGGATGCCCGTCCGGACCTGGTGCAGTGTATCAAACTGTGCGAAGAGCGCGTGGGCCGTGGCAGCGCGGTGACCCGTCCACCACGTTTGGCATTGCAGGGTGAAACTCTGCAAGAGGTGACGGCAATTATCGACGCCGCTCTGGCTAACCGTCCGACTCTACCTGACGTCGGTCTGTAATCCTCCATGACGGCCCGGCATTTCACCGGGCTTTATCGGGCAATCGAACAGGGGAAACCGATGCCGACTCACAGCACTTACAACCTTAGCGGTAAACAGTTTATTGGCGGGCAGCGGATAGCCAATGGTGACGCCGAACTCATCAGCCTGCGGGCCGATAATAATCAACCAACTGGTTATCGTTTTTATCAAGCCAGCCCGGCAGAGGTGGATGCCGCAGCACAAGCTGCTGCCCAGGCATTCAATATTTATTCACAAACCAGTGCCGAGCAGCGCGCTGATTTTCTGGCGGCTATCGCCGATGA
Source organism: Buttiauxella sp. JUb87 (assembly GCF_004361975.1). Lineage (NCBI taxonomy): Bacteria > Pseudomonadati > Pseudomonadota > Gammaproteobacteria > Enterobacterales > Enterobacteriaceae > Buttiauxella > Buttiauxella sp. JUb87. The sequence continues at coordinate 372,832 of NZ_SNVY01000001.1, read as the reverse complement.
GCTGGATGCGTTGGGAGAAGACTTTTTTGCTTTTGCCGCACAGGAAACCGCTTTGCCTCTCGCTCGTCTGAACGGTGAGCGCGGCAGAACCAGCGGGCAGATGCGTTTGTTTGCCGAACTGTTGCGCAGTGGCCGCGTGCACGCGGCAAGGATTGATTGCGCATTACCAAACCGAACTCCGTTGCCGCGACCTGATTTACGGCAGTACCGCATTGCACTTGGCCCAGTTGCAGTGTTTGGTGCCAGCAACTTCCCGCTGGCGTTTTCTACCGCCGGTGGCGATACCGCTGCTGCGTTGGCTGCCGGTTGCCCAGTGGTGTTCAAGGCACATAGCGGCCATATGATCACCGCTGAGTTGACCGCGCAAGCGATTGAGCGTGCAGTGCAAAAACAGCAGATGCCAGCGGGCGTTTTCAACATGGTATTCGGCGGCAGTATCGGCGCAGACTTAGTGAAACACCCGGCAATCCAGGCGGTGGGTTTTACCGGTTCATTGCAAGGTGGCAGGGCATTATTTGATTTAGCGATGCAGCGCCCACAACCGATTCCGGTGTTTGCCGAAATGTCGAGCATCAACCCCGTGGTGGTTATGCCACAAGCGCTGGCTCAGCGTGGCAAACAGATAGCCCAGGAGTTGGTTGCCTCTTTCACGCTGGGCTGCGGCCAGTTCTGCACTAAGCCAGGGCTAATTATTGGCCAGCGCAGCGCGGCCTTCAGCCAGTTGATCGCCGATTTGCAAAACCATGTTAGTGCTTGCTCACCACAACCAATGTTGAATGCCGGTACCCGCGACCATTATCTGAGTGGTTTGCAAGCATTAGAAAGGCATCCGCAGCTTCGGCATTTGGCAGGGAGCCGGGAAGAACAAGCCCATCTGGCGGTCGCTCAGTTGTATCAGGCCGAAAGCAATTTGCTTCTCAACGCCGACCCTTTGTTGCAGCAAGAAGTCTTTGGCCCGGTGGCCATAGTGGTGGAAGTTGCCGACCGGCAGCAGTTGCTTGCCGCGCTGGATAACCTGCAAGGGCAACTGACCGCCACGTTATTGGCCGATGAAGAAGACCTGGCTGAGGCGAGTTCACTGGCGCAATTACTCACCCGTAAAGCGGGGCGAGTGTTGTTTAACGGCTACCCAACCGGTGTGGAAGTCTGTGAAGCCATGGTGCACGGCGGCCCCTATCCGGCGACCAGCGATGCGCGAGGTACCTCGGTCGGAACCCTGGCCATCGAGCGTTTTTTGCGCCCGGTCTGCCTGCAAAACTACCCGGCCGCACTGTTACCGCCAGCATTGCAGGACAGCAACCCGCTGAATCTGCTGCGCTTAGTTAACGGTGAATACACTCGCGCAGCCCTCCATTCGCCTGCCGGTCAATAAATCATTGGAAAGGTACTACCATGACAACACAGGGCAAATTTAAAAAGCAGCTGACCCTTACCGATCTGACGTTTATCGGTTTGGGTGCAATTTTTGGTTCCGGATGGTTGTTCGCCGCCAGTCATGTTGCTTCCATCGCGGGGCCGGCAGGGATCTATTCGTGGTTGATTGGCGGCGTGGCCGTGCTGTTACTCGGCATTGTTTATTGCGAACTAGGTGCTGCACTTCCTCGCGCCGGTGGCATCATTCGTTATCCGGTATTTTCCCACGGGGAACTGATGGGGTATTTGTTGGGGTTTATCACCCTGATTGCATTTTCCAGCCTGATCTCGATAGAGATCGTTGCCGCCCGGCAATATGCCGCGGCCTGGTTCCCTTCGCTAAGTAAGCCTGGTTCCGGTGACCCCACAATGATCGGTTGGGTGGCGCAATTCATCTTGCTGTGTATTTTCTTTGTGCTGAATTACTACAGTGTCAAAACCTTTGCTAAATCCAATAACCTGATCAGCATCCTCAAGTTCATTGTGCCGGTACTGGTGATCGTGGTGTTGTTCACATTCTTCAAACCTGAAAACTTGCACAGCCAGGGCTTTGCGCCATTTGGTTCGGCCGGAGTGGAAGCGGCAATTTCTGCCGGTGGCATCATCTTCGCGTATCTGGGGCTGACGCCGATTATTTCGGTGGCCAGCGAAGTACAAAACCCGCAGAAAACTATCCCGATCGCTCTGATTTTGTCGGTGGTGCTTTCCACGATTATCTATGTGCTGTTGCAACTTGCCTTCCTCGGCAGTATTCCTGCCGATTTGCTGAGTGGTGGCTGGCAAGGTATCAGCCAGCACTTTTCGCTGCCGTACCGTGATATTGCCGTGACGCTAGGGATGGGGTGGTTGGCCTTCCTGGTGGTGAGCGACGCGATTGTTTCGCCAAGCGGTACTGGCAACATCTATATGAATGCCACGCCGCGCGTGATCTATGGCTGGGCGAGGGCAGGGACATTCTTCAAAGTTTTCACCCGTGTTGATGGCGAGTCCGGTATTCCGCGTCCTGCGCTGTGGTTAACGTTCGGGCTTTCTATCTTCTGGACGTTGCCGTTCCCGTCATGGGAAAAGTTAATTGGCGTCGTTTCTGCCGCACTGGTTCTGAGCTATGCCATTGCTCCGGTTACCGCCGCCGGTTTACGCCGCAATGCGCCGGATATGCCGCGTCCGTTCTTTGTCAGGGGCTTTTGTGTATTAGGGCCGGTGTCGTTCATCATTTCGGCATTGATCGTTTACTGGTCTGGCTGGAATACCGTGTCCTGGCTGCTTGGCCTGCAAATCGTGATGTTCTTTGTCTATATTCTGTTTAAAAACAAAGTGCCGACTCATAACGTTAGCCTTAAGCAGCAGGTCTGGTCCTCACTGTGGTTGATCGCGTTCTACGCGTTGATCATTGTGGCTTCTTATTTGGGCAGTTTTGGCGGGATCAATGCGATTGGTCACCCATGGGATACCTTACTGGTGGCGGGCATCGCGCTGCTGATTTATTACTGGGGTGCTTACACTTGTTTGCCTAAGGCGAATTTCGTCGGGGATGAAGAAGAGTGATGCTAAGGGAGGAAAGGGCAATGACATCAACCGTTAAACTGACTCTGGTAGAGGCTTATCAACTGGCGTATCAAGCTTTGCTGCGTAATGGTTTCAGCGCCGCACATGCCGACGCGGTGGCAAAGAACGTCACCGCCGGTGAGCGCGATGGCTGCCATTCTCATGGTTTGTATCGGGTGCTGGGATGCGTTCGCTCATTGAAAGCAGGGAAGGTAGCAGCAGATGCGGAGTCGACCCTCATCGACAACGCGCCAGCGATTTTACGTGTCGATGCGCAGGGTGGTTTCTCGTTGCTGGCTTATCAAGCGGCGTTGCCTGTATTTATCGACAAAGTACGTCACTGCGGTATTGCTGCGCTGGCTATCAACCATTGCGTTCATTTTTCTGCGCTGTGGGCAGACATTGAGCCGCTGACCGAGCAAGGATTGGTGGCGCTGGCCTGCACCCCAAGCCATGCCTGGGTTACACCCGCTGGCGGGAACCAACCGCTATTTGGCACCAACCCGATAGCTTTTGGTTGGCCACGCCAGGGTAAAGCACCGTTTGTGTTTGATATGGCGACCAGCGCTGCCGCACGCGGTGAAATTGAACTGCATCGCCGGGCGAATAAACCGTTACCTGAAGGCTGGGGAATCGACAGCCATGGACAACCGTCTACCGACGCCGCCAGTGTGCTGCAAGGTGCCATGCTGACATTTGGGGGGCATAAAGGCTCGGCATTGGCGGCGATGGTCGAACTGATTGCCGGGCCATTGATTGGTGATATGACCAGTAAAGAATCTTTGGCATACGACCAACAGAGCGGTTCTTCGCCTTATGGCGGAGAACTGATTATTGCCATGGATCCTGAGCGTTTTCTGGGTGTGGATAAAGAGATGCATTTAGCCCGAGCAGAAGTTCTCTTTAACGATATGGCCGCACAAGGAGCCAGAATCCCAGGCGAGCGGCGTTTTAAAGCGCGTCAACACAGTGAGCAGTTCGGTGTGGAGTTGCCGCTGGCGTTATATGAAGAGATAGTGGCGTTGAGTTAGTCACTTCAACGGGCTTCTCACCAAATCGTGAGCTATCACCCTGTAAAACAACGCGGAACGTGGTTAATAGGTAACTCGCCAAGTTCAGGCGCTTTAGCCAACAGGATGCAGTATGGAAAATTACGCGAACATAAGTGGTGACTCACAGGTTGTCAGTTTCCAGATTGATGCCAACTCAATTAAAGTGCGCTTCAAAAATAATCATGTGTATCTCTACGATCTTCGCCACCCTGGACCCGAGCGCCTGGAGAAGATGAAAGAGTTGGCGCGTGCTGGTTGGGGCCTGAACACTTATATAGAAAGTGAAGTGAAATCCGATTTTTCATCAAAAGTATTTTAACTCTCAAAAGTGTGGAAAAGCTGCCTGCCTTAGGTGGGCAGCTAAATTTGGATTTTATCTTTCAAAAATAAGTAATTATCTTGATTCATGCGAGCTCAGATGAAGCACTGGTATTCTGCCAACTTACATGTATAGCAATTGCTATACATTGCTCTTGTGTTATGCTGATAAAGTAATCACCACACATGGAGTTTTTATATGAAATCAGATGTTCAACTCAACCTTAGAGCTAAGGAATCCCAGCGGGCGCTCATTGATGCAGCCGCCGAGATCCTCCATAAATCGCGAACAGACTTTATATTGGAAATGGCCTGTCAGGCGGCAGAGAATGTGATACTTGATCGACGTGTATTCAATTTTAATGACGAACAATACGCTGAGTTCATAGATATGCTTGATGCTCCGCTTGCAGATGACCCAGCCGTTAAGAAATTACTCGCAAGGAAGCCTCAGTGGGACTAGTAACAGCTCCTGAGCCTCTGACAAGTTCTCATCAGCTAGCGGAATTCGTGAGTGGAGAGCCAGTTCTTGATGATTGGTTAAAGCAAAGAGGGTTAAAAAACCACGCTTACGGTGCTGCAAGGACGTTTGTCATTTGTAAGAAGGAATCGAAACAAGTAGCGGGCTTTTACTCACTGGCAACTGGAAGTGTCAACCATACTGAAGCTACGGGTGGTCTTCGTCGTAATATGCCGGACCCAATACCCGTTATTATACTTGCGCGTCTGGCAGTGGACCTTTCTTTCCGGGGAAAAGGTCTAGGAGCCGATCTGCTTCACGATGCAGTACTGCGATGCTACAGGGTGGCCGAAAATATCGGTGTCCGGGCCATTATGGTCCATGCACTTACTGAAGAAGCCAAACAATTCTATATTCATCATGGTTTTAAACCATTGCAAACGCAGGAGCGAACATTATTTTTTAAACTTCCGAAAGATGTGGAGGGGACTTAACCCTATGATTTTATGCGAACCATCTTGGTTCATGAAGTAAAGGACCTTTGCAGTCAATTTAACATAATATACATTATGCGCACCAAGGTAGAGGTAGACGGGAATTACAGCTTTTTGGTCATGGTTGCTCACATGCTGACGCGCCTCCGGCTTGCCCAACCCGACAACCACCGGAAAAAATTCCGGTATTTCGTCGCGTTCCTGAATGGCTTATCATCACTTCCGCAGTCTGTGCGCGATTATGCTGAGCGGATGGCCATGTTGCTGCGGCACCGGCTAAAAATGACATGCTTGAAGCCCTGAAGAAGCTTCAGTCGCGTTCTGAGCAAATCTTTGGCAAAAAGCCAGGCTGATTCAACCGTTATTAATGAGTGCGACGACAACTTAATACCGTGCTTACCAGTGAATCGTATCTGGCCAGACCCAGTCCGTATTATTCATGGTATTCAGCATTTTTGTATCCGGCTTTTCACGGGCATATTGACTCCATAGTGAATCAAAGGAGCAAAGGATCTTATCCAGTTTTTCTTTTCTCTTTGCAGGTGGCTGACTGAGGAAATAACAACACCGGCTGTCAATGTTGTCCTCAAGCCATTCAAAGTCAGAGTCAGCTGCGCTGCTGGCCAGTTTTATCATCACTTCTGCCCGGTTACCCGGCAGAAACTCCTGTAAAGCAGACTCCAGAAGATGCTCGAATGCATACATAATGGATAACTGTTTTTTATCTGTCTGGATGTAACTCATTGAACGTCTGAGGATTGCAGACTGAAGCAAGACCAGTGGCCATAACAGTTCCACGCCATAAAGCTGATAGGAATCCCCTTCTTCATACTGATACTGCTCAGTACGGCGACAACCTTCCCGGGCTTTGCGGATGTCATAGGCCAGGGCCAGCATAAAGCCATCTTTAATTTTTATCAGAGGACTTTCATCCACAGCGAAATGGATAAACTGGTGTAATTCATCCAGTGCTGCCGTATCTCCCCATAAAATAATACCGGCATTATTCGGTGTTAATTCAAATCGAAACATAACGTCCATCTTCTCATTATTTCAGTTTGAAAAAAGACTATCAGTAATGATTTCATTCAGCATCCGGTATTAAACAAAACACGGTGATTAATTGAAAAGAAACAGGATTAATGGTCATTTCAATTGAGCCAGATAACGGTCAGTTTAATTGAGGTTTGACAAAGGTAGGCTAAGGAAGAATCCAGTGTTTAATCAACCTGATTGCCCTGGTTGCTGATAGCCTCTGAAAGTTCTTTCTCCAGCGCTGATACCATCACGTTCTGCCTTCCTCCATAATCTCTGGCCGTTCTGCCAAAAAATCTGCATCTGCTTTAGTAAGGTAAGTTCAACCACCGTACCATCACGGTGGTTGAACAACCTTACTCAGCGTTAATCGCAATCGATGATTCCGAGTTGTTTGGCCATAAACAGTTCGTTCCGCTCGACAACTTTCTCGATTAACTCATCAAGCTGAAGTTATTTACTCAACCGCGTGAACAATGCGCAAGTCGCGTTCGACCGCATTGCCTAGAACTGCCAGAGCTTTTTGATATGCAGCAGCTTCATATGCAGCGACCGCTTGTGCGAAATTGGGGAATTCGATCACAACCGTTCGCTCTTTCATTCCCTGTTCCCGCACCTCTTCTGCGATCCCTCTTATGATAAACCGCCCTCCTGATGCCTCAATTGCCTTGGTGGCAAGTACCGAATAAGCGGCAAGCACAGTTTGATCCTTAATAGAGCGGTACGAAGTAACCCAATAGGCTTTGCTCATCCTGGTCTCTCCTAATGTATTTTCTGATACCGCCAAATCTATAACTCTTGATCGTCAGAAGTAGTGCATCCAAGAATATTGTCAACGATTACCGGGCTTTCCCAATAGGTAATGGAAGGCGTTGTATTGTACGTTTCCTTAATAAATTCGTGCCAACTGTCCGTATACCAGGCCTCCGCTGCAGCCTTCGTCGTCCAAAGGTATACACCACCGGAGGAGATGCCGTCCTCCGATAAGATGTAGTACTTGCGCACAAGACCTTCGATCGTCTTATATCGAGGCGCTGTTGAAAGAAATATCTTTTTCCCTTCTTCTCTCGTAATCGCCTTATTAAGTTTCATTGTCACAATAACGGTAATCATATATATCCCCTTAGAATGAATGTTAGGCCTGATTTTCGAAAAACCACGGCTTTTTTTACACGAATACACACGAGGCAAAACTATCTATTAATGGCAAAACGTGATGTTGAACCAGATGGATATAAACGAAAAAATTTACAGTTCGCCGGTCAAAAACTGTGCCACGCCATGACCAAAACTCCAGTCCGCATCGGAGTTGATAGTGATCGATACCATGACGTCACTTGGAGCAATTCCGCAGTGTTCCTGAAGCTCACGGCAAAGTTCGTGATAGAAGGTCTTCTTGGATTGTTCCGTTCTTGGTCGAGAAACGACCGAGACAATGACAATATTTCTGGTCCGGACAATGCCCAGACCAGTGTCCTCGGCAATGAGATGTGAAGCCTTGTGTTCGTTGACCACCTGATAGCGGTCACGTTCAGGCACATCGAATGCCTTCAGCATTGCTCGGTGGGCAGCATCCAACATTATCTTGATTTCTTTCTCACTTCGTCCTTCGACGATGTCAAATTTGATGAGAGGCATATTGTTCTCCTGTTTATGGTTGGATTAGGCCAACGTTGCATAATGCTCTTTTGGCACGTACAGAAACGAACCCAGTCATGGACTGTCTCCTGATAAATAAAGCTGTGACGGTCAGTGTTTGCACAGTGTAGATTGCGCCCATACGCGTGGGTAGCTATCCTAACGCAAACACATTGTTCAAAATTTTGTCGTACGGATAACTACAACTTGAAAAATCCGGCGCGACTTCATTGAAGGATGGAGCTATGAAACGGGACGAAGTGGACGGATTCTGGAGACACTTGCATTGGCTGGCCGTACTGCAAGAACAAGGTAGTTTCAGCAAAGCAGCGTTCAACCTCGGTGTTAGCAAGGCATCGATGAGCCAGCATATTGCTGACCTCGAAAGAGCTGCGGGTATCTCACTGGTGCAAAGGACGACCCGGAGCGCAACGCTCACTGAGGCGGGTAAACAACTGGTCATGTCGACACAAGGTGCCTTCGAGCAGATAGCTATGGGTTTTGCGAGCGTTCGAGACTTGGCTGGGGTACCAAGGGGAAAATTGCGCGTCACCGCACCTGTCGCGTTTGCACGGCAGCAACTATTGCCACACTTGCCCAAATTCCTGCGTAGCTATCCCGAGATCCAACTGGAGCTAGACATGTCCGATCGGATTCGGCCCCTGGCGCAGGAAGGATACGACATCGCGGTTCGCCACACCGACTCCCCTCCTGAGACCCATGTAGCATGGACGCTTGCGCCCACTCGCACGGTATTGGCAGCAAGCCCGTCATACCTTCAAGAACGCGGCATGCCCGAGACGCCGGAAGCGTTATCGTTGCATGCATGCTTACACTATCCACGTACCCAGGGGAGCACAACCTGGATATTTGTTCCTGCAGCTAACAACGCGCAGAGCAATGACGCTGTGTATCCCAACCAGGTGACCGTGCCGATAGCCGGGCCAATAGCCGTCAACAACAGCGAAGCACTACGCAATATGGCAATTGAAGGCATGGGGATAGTGCTTTTACCCGACTTCAGCGCGCAGTCAGCACTGGACTCTGGCAGCCTGGTTGAAGTCTTACCGCAATGGAGACCGACAGAAGTATTCGGTGAATGGCTCTATATCATTCGCCCATATTCCGCACATACATCGCGGGTGTCACAAGTGTTCATCGAGTTCCTCCGCAGCGCATTTTCTGCTGGTTTTTCATCCCGTTCGTTCAAATTGATTGAATCGTCCCAGCTTCCGGTGATGGCCCTTCCCGACTCAGCCTCAGAACTGACGGGAAAAAGGCCCAACGTCACCGTGAAATAGCATATGGCGCCCGCCGAACCGGGAAATATATAGTTTCTCGATTGATATCACGTTGATCGAAAAAAAACAGTTCTGAACTTTCTGATTAATGAATCTGGCTTATTAAAACAGGTCAGATATTTCTTTCACCTAATGCCTGTATCCTGCAGAAAATAAACTTAACACCCTTTTCTCTCTATTCAGCAATAGCAGCATCTAATTGTGGATATTTAATTTGAGGAGTGACTGTTCTATAATTTTTGAGACTCACGCCTGGACTTATGCATCTTTTCTTTTAAATAACTTATGTGGCCGCGAGTATTCCATCCCAAACAAATCAAGGCACCCATTGCATAGGCCACTAAATCCCACCAATCCGGTGTGGAGCCAAACACGACTCTTAGCAAATGGCTCTCGAATTGATAGTCGGCCTTAACGGCCAGTAATTGACAAAGCTCAACTCCAGCGCCAGCCAGGAATGAAATACAGGTGAGTAAAAATGGCTTCGCTTTGACTATTGCAGCCAGCGAGTAGTAAATCCACATCGTAGCCAGAACGTCTCCTCCAAGGCTCCGTATCAATCCCCACTTTGACCCCAAAGTTGCCAGGATAGCTAACATCACGAACAGTATGATGGAGCATACAAAATTGAAGCGTTCAAACCGTAAACTCATAACAAATATCACCTGAAAGAAGTTCAATGAAAAAAGGTATCTATTTAAGAAACAATCCAATTTTTAAAAATACCAACATGGAAACTTAAGCCAGCGCCGTTATCCGCGTGTGATTAAGATAAGCAAGCACAGCGGCACTCGGTTCGTGTTTACGGCTCACCATCATCAGGTTCGCTGATAGATCCGGCGCGTCAAGAAGCCGATAAACTACACCAGGGATCGCCACCTGCGCTAGCGGTGCAGGAACCAAAGCGATACCCAGCCCGGCTCCGGCCATGGCGAGGACGCTAAGTGAACTGGAGATTCGCCAGGCAATATTTAGCGAATCGCCAAGCAGCCTTTGTAATTGCCTATCCAGATGTGAATCCACATCGTTTATTGAATACATAATCAAGGGCTCATGGGCCAGCATGTCTATGGTCAGGCTCTCTTTAGCGGCGAGTTTATGGTCGCTGGACATCACAACCACCCTTCCCCATTGACCCACCGATTGATAGACAAAAGCAGAGTCATGATCCGGATAGTAATCAGGCATATAACCCACATCCAGCGTTCCGTTGTGGATGGCCTCACGCTGAAGCTGTGGTGCCAGTTCCTGGCAAATTAATTCAGCATCCGGATAAGCCTTGTGAAAAGATCGTACATCCTGCATCAGTCTGCCACTGAAGACGGCATTACCGGCAAAGCCGATTCGCACCCGGCCTGTTTCACCACGAATAGAACGCTCAACGGCAAGTCGTGTATGTTCCATTTGCTCCAGAGTCCGTGCGGCTTCAGCTTGCAAAAGCTTCCCGGCTTCAGTCAGTTCAACCCGACGGCTGGTGCGAATGAATAATGGGCCGCCCAGCTCAGTTTCCAGGGATTTTATCTGCATGCTCAGTGCAGGTTGAACAATATTGAGCCGTTCCGCCGCCCGGCCAAAATGCCGTTCTTCGGCGACGGCTAAAAAATACTTCAGGTGACGTAGATCCATAATGGCTCCATCAATCATTTAAAATGATTAATCAGTAAAATCTATATATTTGAGATTGTCGTATTTTGCATCCAGACTAAATCCAGTCAACTAACAGGAACTAAATACATGCAAAATCCACTACAAGACCGCCAACAACTTAATGACCTGATGAATGGCTGGATGCACCGCGATCTGGGCGAATGGGATCAGCTTCGCGAACTGTTCCACTCTGACGGCACCATTGAAATAACGTGGTTTGAAGGGCTGGGAAGTGATTTTGTTAATGGCTCAATGCGGATGGGCGCTTCCGACTTGCGCACCAAACACCTTATCGGTTCACCTGCGGTAACCTTCAATGATGCCGGGGATAAAGCGATTCTTGAAACCAATGCAATCATCGTTGCCGAGAACGTGAAACTGAACATTGGCTGTGAGTGTCACAACCGTTTTTACGATCTGGCAGAAAAAAGGGATGGCGTATGGAAACTATTCCACCGCCAGAGTATTTACGATATCGGCACATTCACTTTCCCACTTGGCCCAGTCGCGATAGACCAGGCTGTGGTCGTGAAGTATCCACGTGAATATGCCGCGCTGGCCTATTTACTCGAGCTGAGCGGCTTCCCTCTCGGGCGCGTATTCGCCACTCGCGGCAGCGAACTAGAGTTGAAAATGAAAGCCGACGCTAAGCGCTGGTTATCCGCTAGTTAAGAACGGTACCCAGACTTATCTCCACCACATGCCGTTGACCATCATCCTTCAACGGTATGGTTTTTCCTGGCAACGATATGCCATCTAGCATGAGCTGATATTCGCCCTCACTGTGTAACGCATTGATCTGGTAATCACTTGAGCCATGTCTATAAACAAGGCTCACTGAAGGCCAGTCACGCGGCAGTAACGGGTGAACGGTTATTGAGTCGCCATGCCGTTCGATCCCCAGCAACGTTTCGATTATCAACTGATACGCCCATCCTGCCGAACCGGTATACCAGCTCCAGCCACCGCGCCCGCTGTGCGGTGCAACACTATAAATATCCGCCGTCATCACATACGGTTCGACTTTATAACGTTCAATGGCATCGGTAGTGAGTCCGTGATTAATCGGGTTAATCAGCGACCATAGCTGCCAGGCCCGTTCGATATTGCCGCTGCGGGCAAATGCCATCACTGCCCAGATGGCTCCATGTGTATATTGCCCACCGTTTTCACGCACGCCCGGCAGGTAACCCTGAATGTAGCCGGGGTTTGGCCCGTTGCCATTAAATGGCGGCGTAAGCAGTTTTATCAGCCCAGCCTCGTTATCAACCAGGCGAGAGTCCAGCGCCTGCATTGCTTGTACACAGCGTTCCTCGCTCCCCGCACCGGACAACACAGCCCAACTCTGGGCAATGGCGTCTATCTGGCACTCTTCTGCGTTCTGCGAACCAAGGGCTTCTCCACTATCAAAATAGCCCCGGCGATACCACGCCCCGTCCCAGGCTGTCGCCTCAATATTGGCTTGCAGTTTTGCGGCTTCTGTACGGCAAAGCACGGCAATTTCGTCATCATGGATTTGTTCCGCCAGCTGCGCAAATTGCTGCAAGACATCATAGAGGAAGAACCCAAGCCAGACGCTCTCGCCCTTGCCTTCCAGCCCGACGAGGTTCATGCCATCGTTCCAGTCCCCCGCGCCCATCAACGGCAAACCATGTTGACCAAACCGCAGGCCGTGGCGAATGGCTTTTATCGCATGTTGCCAAAGTGTCTCTTCAACTGCGCTGATAACCGGTTGTTCATAGGCTGACTCCTCTCCTGGCTGTAATTCACGGCCTTCAAGATACGCCACGCGGTGTTCTAGCAATTCGAGGTCGCCGGTGGTTTCTACGTAGCGGCAAATAGATAGCGGCAACCAAAGATAATCGTCTGAACAACGGGTGCGAACGCCATTCCCTAATGGGGGATGCCACCAGTGTTGAACGTCGCCTTCAACGAACTGGCGTGATGCGCACAGCAGAATTTGCTCGCGCAAACGTTCCGGTGCGGTATGACTCAGAGCCAGCGTGTCTTGTAGCTGATCACGGAAGCCGAAAGCACCACCAGACTGATAGTAACCACTGCGAGCCATCAGGCGGCAAGCGATGGTCTGGTAAAGCAGCCAGCCATTGGCCAGTAAGTTAACCGCAGGATCGGGGGTTGCTACGACAATTTGATCGAGCATGCGATGCCAGTAACGGTGAACATTCGCCAGTTCGCTACGTGCGGCATCTTCACTTAGATACTGGTTAATCATCAGTTCCGCGTCTTGCGGGTTCTGCCCGATACCCAGCACAAAAATAAATGTCCGCTGATCGCCATCAATCAAGGTGGTAGCAGACTGAACTGCACCACACGGATCCAACCCCGCGCCCGTTTTATCAGACAACGTGCGCTGTTTCATAGCCGCTGGGTCACGCTGTGAACCATTGCGCCCAAGGAATTCCCGACGGTCACCTGACACTGAGCAATGCACTCCCGTCACCGCGAAAAATGCCGTTCTTTCCGAACCGTTGCTGTTATAGAAGTTATTTGCCAGCACACCGCAGCCGCGCCCGGTTGTCGATGTACGAGTGACAACATGCATGGCCGATTTGCTGCGCGACTCGCCCAGCGTCCATTCAACATAACCGGTAACCGAGATTTTTCGTGTCCGCCCTGAGGTATTACTCAGCGTCAGAATAGCGATTTTTACCGGCGCATGTTCTGCCACCAGTATTGTCAACTCAGTGTCGATACCTGTTTCACGGTGGGCGAAAACGCTGTAGCCAAAGCCGTGGCGTGAAAGATAATGCCCGTTGCCGCGCACCGGCAGCGTGGTTGGTGACCAGACCTCGCCACTTTCTTCATCCCGCAAATAGTACGCTTCGCCAGAACGATCGCTGATCGGGTCGTTTTCCCAGGGCGTGAGTCGGTACTCATGTGCATTTTCATACCAGGTGTAGGCCTGTCCCGCTTCAGAAATGACAGTGCCAAAACTGGCATTGGCCAGAACGTTAGCCCACGGCGCAGGTGTCTGGTCATTTTCATCCAGCGTCATCTGGTATTCACGGCCATCTTGCGAGAACCCACCGCGGCCATTGAAAAAGACCAATGCGCTGGTATCAGGCTGCCAGGGATCGTGCTGATTAACCGGCATCACCGTGCGGGGAGTAAAGCTCGGCTGTGCGGGAATAGTTGCCAGAAGCCGCTGATTTAGCTGTTCTTTAAGGCCTCCAGCACGATCATCCAGTACGATTTGCGCCACACTCAGCAGCAACAGGCGGTCCTCTGCTGACATATGTTCGCCATTGCGCACAAAAATGCCACCGGGCTTGTCCATCTGGTTGGCTTCAGAACCCGCCATTAGTAGTTCGATAATTTGGTTTTGCAACTCCTGCTGATAACCGCCAGGGCTATCGTTAAGGATAACCAGATCCACAGCCAGCCCTTTTAAACGCCAGTAATGGTGCGCCTGAATCATTGTGGTGATGAGCAAAATACTTTCATCGCTGGTGACGTTCAGAATCACAATCGGCAGGTCGCCTGAAATAGACCAACCCCAAAGACCTGACTGCCCACGACGGTTACGGCAAAGAGTTTTGGCATCAGCACGCAGTTCGGGGCCAGGGAAAAGCACCGCGCTGGCCAAGCGGTTAAAGAGTGTTGCGTCGTCTTCGTTGGCATTAATCTGGCGCAACACAATTTGGCTATGTGACCACGCCAGTTCAAATACACGGTCGGCAATCGGATGGTCATGATATTTCTCGACCAGTGCCTGACTGTGCTGACGGCTGTCCGTTACGCCATAAATAATGTCGACTGTGACGGGCAAGCCGGGTTGTAAAACTATCGACTGACGAATGGCAAGTATCGGGTCCAGCACTGGCCCGACGCTATTACTTAGCGCACCGCTTTGTTGGGTTGCCAGAGCATTGACCGGGGTTCTGCCCCGCCCGAGAAATTTGGCTCTGTCTGTTTCAAATGAGGTTTCGCTTTGCGCTTGCCCGTGCACCACCATCGTGTGAAACATCCACGGGCAACGCTCATCCGGTGAACGAGGACGACGGTGGCACAGAATGGCGTGCTGATCGGCAAGTAGCTCGGTCTGAATAAACAAATTACTGAAGGCTGGATGGGCCAGATCGCTCTCTTTAGGAGCCAGCACGACTTCCGCGTAAGTGGTTAACTCAATGGTACGTGATTGCCGCCCACGATGCAGCAGCGTGACGCGGCGCAGCTCAATATCATCTTCGGGCGAGACAACAATCTGCGTTTTAACATTGATCGTACCCGCGACCAGTTTGAACTCCGCGCCGGCGTCGGTAAATGTCGCATCGTACTGGCTGACCGGTTCACCAAGCGGTTGCCAGGTATTACTCCACACCTCATTAGTTACACTGTCACTAATATAGCAAAAAGTACCCCAGTTATCGCAAGTGGCATCGCTGCGCCAGCGGGTCAACGCAATGTCTTTCCAGCGGCTGTAACCGCTTCCTGACTGGCTGATCATCAGATGGTAATCGGAATTCGACAGCAACTGAACTTCGGGTATCAGGCTATCAACGTCGGTAAACTCGCGCACTTCGTATTGTACAGGTTGCAAAACCCCTTCGTGAGATTCGAAATGGCGACGCGGACTATACAACTCAACGGCATCAGGCACCCGTTCCTGCAATAACAAACGAGCCGACTGAAATGATGGGCTGGTCATAAATCGGTCTACCATTGGCGCACCTAACAGCACATGGGAAAGAGCCTGGAATGCCATTCCCTGATGGTGCGCCATCCACGAACGAACCACCGCATACATCTGGCCGTTGGCTAGGCGTGAAGGCGTGTAGTCCAGCGCTTCGTAGAAGCCATATTCCCCACGAGCACCATTTTTTTCTAGTTTCAGCAAGTTTTCGCAAGCTTTATGCGGAGAGACCGTCAGTGCCATCATGGTGGCATAAGGTGCGATGACCATGTCATCCGCAAGTCCCCTTCGCAAGCCAAGACCCGGCACGCCAAAGGCGTGATATTGGTAATTTTGCAGCGCATCAAAGGAGTAGTAACCCGACTCTGAAATTCCCCACGGCACGCCCCGCTCTTTGCCCCAGTCAATCTGGCGTTTCACCGCCGACTGGCTCATCTCCTCCAGCAAGCTGCCAGGGAAAGTTGGCATCACCAGGTTCGGCATTAAGTACTCAAACATTGAGCCACTCCACGACATCAACGCAGTTTCGTTATCAATGGTGGTGAAGAGTCGCCCCAACGCAAACCAGCTTTTTAACGGCAACTGATTAGTGGCTATCGCCAGAAAACTAGTAAGACGAATTTCCGAAGGCAGCAAGTCGTAATGACTGTTATCGAGCTTATTGTTATCGCAGTTATAACCGACGCTGAGCAGGCTGGTGACTTCGTTATACAGGAAGACAAAATCCATTCGTGCGTGTTCTGTCAGGCGCTGTTCCAGCTCGGTAATAATATCCAGCCGTGTGCGGGCCAGGCGGATCACCGATTCTGAAGGTGTGCCTTCGCCGGTATGTTTTGCCTGTGCAAGCCAGGAAAGTGATGGTAACGATTTACTCTCCCAATGGGCGGGTAGCCACCCGAGAAAATTCGTCCATTCGTGACAGATCAGCACCAACTGGTGTTGAAGATGCTCTACCCAGCGGCGGATACGCCCATCCTCATGACTACAAAGTGCGTGCAGACGATGACTTTGCGCACGCATGTTTTTCAGCTCAGGAAACAGTAACGATGGAGAGAGTGTGGCGGCAGTTTTGCAGTGATTGCGCAACTGGCGCAAAGAGGTCGGCGCATGCTGCCCCCAGGTTTTCTCGAGGATTTGCAATGTGTCATCAAGGCCCATCAGCAATTGTGTGCAATTGAGTACGGGTTGGTTACGCAACCCCGTTAACCCCGCACTTAGAGTGAGCAAATGCCCGGCCATATTGCCGCTGTCGACACTTGAGATATAACGCGGATTCAGCGGCACCAGGGTGCGGGTGTCGTACCAGTTGTATAAATGGCCGCGGTAATGCTCCATTTTATCCAGGGTGTCGAGCGTCAGCGTGATGCGTTGCAGCATTTCCCCCTGGGGAATATAACCAAAATCCCACGCCGTTAGGTTGGCCATTAGCGACAGGCCAATGTTGGTCGGCGAAGTGCGGTGCGCAATAACCGGATGTGGAATTTCCTGGTAGTTATCCGGCGGTAACCAGTTTTCTTTCTCTGTGGCAAAGGTTTCAAAAAAGGCCCAAATTTCGCGACTGCTTTGGCGCAACAGGCGTTTATTTTCAGCATTGAATGTAATGGTATGGCTTACAGTCTCGCGGCTCAGCCAGCTTAATAACAAAGGAGCCAGACACCACACCACACCGATAGGCACAGCAAAAAACAGCAGCATAGGTGAAAGGAAGGCCGCGAGCAGGATGAGTGCAATACCTGAAACGACATTGAGCCACATTGCCCGATAAAAACGCAGCGGCGAGGCTTTGGCGTGTTCAGTGCTTTGGTCAAAACTAGCCCACTGATTGAGGTTGTGATGGCTAATACCCAGCCGCCATAACGTCACTGCAATTGCATGAAGCGAATATCCGGCCTCATGAGGAAGCGTGATAAATCCCAGGCCAATGCGCAGCAGGCGTTTAAGCCCGCCGGAAGAAACCAGAATCAGATGCTGGACGAATGGCCGCCGTGCTGGCTTACTCAGAATATCCTGCGCTAAAACCAGCACGGTAGGAAGTAGCAGCACAACGGCTAGCACGCCGAGCCAGTAAAAAGGATTGGGGACCAGTAAAATGGCGCAAAACACCAGCATCAGAAATGATGGTGCCACGAGGCTGCGGCGCAAATTATCCAGCAGTTTCCAGCGTGAAAGCGTGCTTAGTGGGTTTTTGTCATGTGTTCCATCTGCTTTTCTGGGCCTGAATTTAAGCCAATTCAATAGTTGCCAGTCGCCGCGTATCCAGCGGGTACGTCTTGCCACATCAGTGAGGTAGTTATTGGGGTACTGCTCATATAGCAAGACTTCACTGAGCAAACCTGAACGGGCATAGCACCCTTCCAGCAAATCATGGCTCAACACCAGGTTTTCCGGGCACGTATTGTGCGTCGCCTGGGCAAAAGTATCCACATCGTAAATACCTTTACCAACGAACGAGCCTTCGCCGAACAGATCCTGATAAATATCCGATGACATCATTGAGTAAGGATCGTTACCCGGCACGTTGCTGCACATCGCGGCATAGCGCCCCTGCCCGTTTCGTGGGATCTCTTCAGCAAGGCCGGGCTGCAAAATAGCGTACCCTTTAACGACACGCTGTTTTACCGGATCGTAGATCGGGTGATTGAGCGGATGCGCCATAGTGGCAACCAGTTTATGCGCAGTGTCACGTGGCAGAACGGTGTCGCTATCCAGCGTGATGACATATTTAACCCCCGTTGGTGGGCTAATCACATTACTGTGTACTTCGGAAAATTGGTCGCCAGGTTCGCGCAGCCAACTATTCAGCATCGATAACTTGCCGCGTTTACGCTCATACCCCATCCACACGTTTTGTTGTTCATTCCACTGCGCTGAACGATGCAGCAAAAAGAAAAGTGGTTGGGCAACAGAAGCATAGCGTCGATTCAAATTCTGCATTTGCGCTTCAGCCCAGTGCAGCAGATCGCCGCTTTCTGGTGAGTTCTGGTCCGGGGAATCAGCAAAATCGGTTAGCAATGCGAAGTACAGGTTTGGCGAGTTGTTACCCAGATAGCAAACCTCCAGGCTGTTAAGCAGCTTGTCTATCCCGGCGCGGCTGGTGAGTAAGCAAGGGATAACCACCATCGTGCAATACTCCGCCGGGATGCCGGTTGAGAAATCCATGCGTGGCAGAGGCAGTGGCGACCGGAAGCGAGTCGTCGCCTCACTCAGCAAATTGAGAGCCAACTGACTAATCAGCACCACCAGCGGCAGCGCAAGAAGCGCCAGCGGCCAGTTCATCCCTTGTTGATGGGTGCGGGATAAAATGTCAGCAGTGAACGCTGTGGTCAACAGGCTCAGGCTTCCAAGCCATGAAAGCAGAGGAATTTGGTTAAAGCTATGACGCAGCCGGACGACCCACGATGTATTTGCCCCAAGCTTTTGTTCTAGTTGCGAGCGCCCTTCACCAATTAAGTAATAACCCACATGATGAACAGGCGTTGCCTGAGCCATTTCTAAAATATAACGGGCGACTTCCGGTTCACTGTGATGGCTGTGACGGGCGAGGATCTCAACAATATGGCGATAATGGTCGCGGGTATCGAAGTGCATTGCCGGATAAATCCCGGAAGGGTCCTGGCGCAATGTCTGTTCGACCAGACTCATTGCTTCGGCAAAGTCAGCCCAGTTGGTTTCACTTAACAGACGCAACCCGGCAATACTGTTGCTCACTGAAAGTTGGCTTGCAGCAAGTTGCTGGTTAAAGCGATGAATCAGGTAATCCGTGGTGACGCCGGTTTCAGCAAGGCGCTGTTCAACCCAGGTCAGCGGCAAAGAGAGCATGTTCCCTCGCCCCTGCAAGCGGCGAACCAGTTCCGCTACAAAAGCGCTGCTTAATGGCGGACGTGAACGTGCCATATCCGCAATCACCATAATCAAATCCGCTGGCGTGTTTTCAGCACATTCAAAAATTCGTGTGACCCACACATCAGCCAGATTTCGCTCTTTTTGCGCCTCAGCCACTTCAATACTAACGCGTCGTAGATTCTCAATCAGCGCCAGACGCAACATACCCGGCAATGCCCAAAGTTCACCAAGAGTTAACGGAGTCACTTGCTGATAGGCCGCGATATAACTGGTTAGGCTTGCGGCATCCCATCGTCCATCGGCATGAGCGATAGCTTCAGAGGCAATATCATAAATACGCGGGCAATGATTAGGAGCAGCTAACGGTGGCAACCCTTTACCAAAATTCTTTGGTAAATGATGACGAACCACGCGGATCTGTTCTTCGATGAGATAGTAATTATCCAGCAGCCATTCACCGGCCGGAGTAATACCCGATTTTTCCCCTGCATTGAGCAGATAGCAATTACGGGTGATGATGGCTTCATTATCTTCCAGACGCTTGAGTAAATAGTAAGGCAGCTTAGTGGTCGATAATTTATGGGAACGAGCCAGTTTCTGGCCGTAGCGTTCCATTTGGGCGGCAGAAAACAGCTCAGCTTTGATAGGGCTTTCGTTCGCGGGTTCAGAACCCAACCAATCAGGGATTTCTGTAGGTAATTCCCGTGACTTACGCGCAGAAAACCACTGTTTTAGACTTAATTTCATGAATTTGCTCATCAGGCGATGTGAACGCACAGGAGCAGTTGTTCAATCAGATCAGAAACGTTCTCTCAGGATGGGGTGTCAGGCATCAGGGATTTAACAGCTGCAAGGATCTTCTATAAAGTATAGATTAAATTTTGTTCGATTTTCTTGCGTGGATTTTCGTCATCGTAGCACGCCCTGAACGAACAACGCACAGTTATCATTATTCTGGAATTAATAGCAGGTTATGTATATATCCCCATTCTCAGATATGGCTTTTTTATGCTATTTTAATTGTGGGATTATGTTATTAACATAAATTTTCTTTCCATGGACCCTGGTATCGATATTGTTATGAAAAAATTATTGAGTGGGATATTTTTATCTTTAGTTTCAATGGTTAATGCTCACGCAGAATCTAGTGCTGGCAATGACATATTCTCTGGCATGCTGGTACAAGATCGTGACGATATTGTTTTTGTTCGTTGTGATAGACCGTCATTAAAAATGAAGATCGTTGAAACAGACGATGTCAATAAGAAGAACGTCGAGGCCGCATATCAAACCTTCAAGGAAAATAAAGATAAACCTCTTTATTTTACTTTTGTTGGTCATGTGAAAAATGACGATAAGGGTGCATATACGTTTTATTTAACCGATGTTACGGATACCAAACTGGGTTCCAGTTGTAATCTATCTGATTCGTTAGATGAGTTGCTCGGTTAATAACTCTGGTTGATTATATTTTCTATTATTAATAATAAACTCATCTACTGATGCGATGAGTTTATTATTTTAAGCTGAGCTTGAATAAACGTCCGAGAGCTTTTATCCCGGCATCGGTGAAAGTCACTTCTCTGTAACCCGCAGTCCTGGCTATCCACCCCTTTTGGTCAAACGTCACCAACAAAGCCGCACCAGTACTTCCCCCAAGATGAAAACGGCGTTCGCTCCAGTCCAGGCAAGTACAAACGCTTTTTCGTTTTGTGTGCGGGAGAATTTCAACACCAATTTCCTGAAATTTAGCCATACCAATGGGTGATAACGCGCCTCCTTCAGGTAAAAACCAGCCTTCTTTATCCATAAATTCATACATGGCAACAGCAACTTCACCGGCCAAATGATCATAACAGGTACGGGCTTTACGCAAATGCACAGGGGTTTTGGTGACGCAACCCTTCTGCGTCTTCATTGATACTCCCATCAGGGTTTCAAGCAGTGTCGCTATATCAACTCCTGCTAGTCTGTAGTACCGATGGCGCCCTTGAGACAGACACGTAATTAATTGGCTATTAAGAAGTTTTGCCAGATGAGCGCTTGCCGTTGATGCTGCAATATTAGCTACCGAACTTAGCTCTGTTGCCGTCCATGCCCGCCCATCCATCAAAGCACACAGAATGCTGACCCGAGAAGGGTCAGCGATAGCAGAAGCAATTTCAGACATCGACTTTTCTAATAAATCAGAGTCATCAATATCTGCTTTGAAAGCGTTGGGCTTCATACAGCGGATACATCCCATTTCATGGTGGCTGCGGCTGCCATTTCATTATTGTCGGTCAGCAGAATCAACCGATTACTGTGGTCACTATATTGTACGCTGATATTTATATTATTCCGCGCAAGTATATTGGCAATTTCCCCCAACTCGCCAGGCCGTTCTTGTTTGAGTTTACGAATAAGCGGCTGACTGACACTTTCGACGTGCAGGCCAATATCGGTAAGCACCTTGCGAGCAAGTTCACCGTCTTCTACCAGAAAATGAGCATGGCTTTTATTCCCAGCACTGAATACACCTCCTCCCTCCAGGCCCACACCATTTTGACCAAGTGCAGTTCCCAGTAATGCAAGTGCTCCTGGGGTATTACTGAGAATGACATGAATATCATACATGGTGGTATTCCTCTTTTTCAGATGAATAATCCCGTAGCACTTGAACAACGGTGATTCTATAAAATGAAAAAATAGATTGCTGCCCTTCAAATTGAGCCGCCATGTGTTTCATGTTCTTCTTCCACTCAAGTACCGCCTCTTCATTTTCCCACCATGATAACGAGAGAATTTTCCCATCTTTATTCAGGCTTTGAAAACGCTCAATGGAAATAAACCCCTTTATGTTATCAAGCTCCGGTCTGAGTTCAGCCGCAAGCTCCAGGTATCTATTCTGTTGTTCGGGTATAGCATTGGCTTCAAAAAGTACCGCAATCATGTTGATCTCCTTAACGTGGACGAACCAACTATAAAGAGTTAATCAACTGATGCTTCGATGGTGTGCGAAATATGGATTTGTCATCGCTTAGAGTAACGCCACCAGCCACACGACCCATAGGGCACCAGTGAAAAACATTGTGCGTCGGCACTGTTTCAATGCGCCCTGCTGGCGCTCGCTAAGCGAAAGCGTCTTCAATCTGTCACGCTGCCAGATAACACAAAGCGCCTCTCCAGCTTGATGATTATTCTCTTCATTTATCAACCTGAAATAGCGTGCGTCCAGCCAAAGACGCCAGCAGCCAAACCACACTATGCCGCACAACAACGTGATCAAGACGCGGAGCAAATCCACCGGTGCAGCAAAGATCACCCACACCATCGGCGGAGCGGAAAACAACAGGAAGAAACGCCAACTATTCAGGGTTTGTTGTACCAAGAGCGATTGCAGTGCGTGGTTATTTGTTACGATGTCACTTTTATCTTCCATCTTTCCAGCAACTCCATATGTTCAGAGGTGAAGACTACCTGCGGTCGCGCCCTACGCACTTGCTCAACGGCATCTTCTGAAGCCAGCTCAGGGTAGCGCTGTAACAACCAGGCGGCAGCGACCAGCGCACTGCGCGACAACCCCAACGCACAATGAATCAGTACGCTACCTTGCTCATGGCGTAATCGTTCCAGTTTATCTACTGCCAGCTCCAGTGTTACTTCATCGGGTTTAACCAGGTCCAGCATGGGCACGCATTGATACACAACGCCCTGCAAGGCACGGGAACGGGGAAACTCGCTGGTTAGATCCAATACGGCTTTTTGTGCGGGAGTTGTCAGCGGATATGTCCCTAAAAACACCCCATCAGTAACCGGACTGAACGCCGGGAGATGGCGGGTATAGAGGCGCATAGAGAGCAACATCCCGACTCGCCAGGGTAGCAACAGCCACCAGGCCGCAGGTGTCAGCCGCCCTTTCCCATCTTTTTGTAGCGCTTCAACGCCAAGTATCCCGTAGGCCAGCGCCACAATCGCCAGTGCCAGCGTTGGCCACCACAGCCAGGTGGTCAGCCAGGTTCCCGCCAGGCAGATTATTGCGCCGCACAGATAACGAACGGCCAGCGTTTTGCGTTTCCCGTCAGCCATTCGCCAGCTCCATTTCCCCTGTTCCGGGATCAACCAGTCGATCACCATTCCGACGCCAAGGCCGGTTAGCACATCAATAAAGTGATGCTGCCAGGTGGTTAAAACAGAAACGGCAATCAGCAAGAACCATGCGCTATTCAGTTTCTGCCAGACCCCCGTCAGGTGGCGATGGAAATGCCGCCACAGCAGCCAGCACAGAATAATATGTAACGATGGCGACTGGTTGTACGGCAGGTCGAACTGTTCGAGTTGCCCAAATAACCAACCGGCCAGGCCGGTTATCTCCGGTCTGGTAAACGTAAACTGTAAAGGAAATAGCAAAAAACCCAGGCAGGCAATGACTGATGCCAGCACGAGTCGGCAGACCAGCCGTCGCTGTTCATTCAGCGAGGTGCAGATAAACAGTGACAAACCGTACAGCAGATCCAGGCTCCAGTACGGGAGGATTGTCAGTGGCACAAACGGAATGTGCCGCTCCCAGCTAAACACCAGGCTGCCAATGTTCGCACGTCCGGCGGTAAACTGATTAACCTGCCCGTAGGTTAAAAAGAAAAAGGGCGCAAGCAGAATCAGCCAACCCAAACCCTGCAAGTATAGCGAACGTCGGTTTGTCATGATGCGCGGCGCACTGCCATAGACACGGTGAAAATGCCCCATTCATCAATCAACTGGCTGCATTTATCGAAGCCCGCCTCCCGTACCAGCGCATCCATTTCGCCCTGGCTACGAACGCGCATCACCCACTGTTTACCATCTTTATGGCTGGTGAGTGACCAGGCGATAGTTTTGAGCTGCGGATGCCAGGGTTGCCCGGTGTAAATCAGAATGCCACCCGGCTCTATCGCGTCTGCCAGCCCGGCAAGCGAGTTACGCACCAGGGTGTTTTCCGGAAACAGTTCATACAGGCCAGAGACAATTCCCAGCGTCGGACGTGGCTCAAGCGCGGCCAGTTCTTCGCGGTTGAAAGCATCGCCACGTTCAAAACGTGCATACTCTGCCATTCCACGCGAGGCAATCATCTCCTGTCCTTTCGCTACGTTTAACTCGCTGTAGTCGCGCAGCAAAATGTTGCTCACCGCCTCTTTGCCTTCCAGCGCATCGAGCACGTAGCGCCCGTGCCCGGCAGCAACATCAACGACTCGTACCGTTTTGCCCTGCTCAACCAACTGCGTGACCGCCTGCTGAATCAGCGTTTGCAGATGGATTTTCCGCTGGCGGATGCCCTTCCAGCCGACGCTATTGAGGTAGTTTTTGTCGATCATCCGCCCCAATGCGCTGCTGCCCTGCGGCTGATTTCGATAGACATAATCCAGCGTGCTGCCGGAATCAAACCCGGTTTCAAATCCCAGGCGTACACCTGTTGACTGTGTCCCCAGCGTCTTCATGCCATAGCGCAAACCGCGATACGCTATATCCTCAATTGAGTAAGGTTCCGGCCCACCGCTTAAGGTTCTCCAGCTGTCCGCTCCCGGACTCCAGCGGTCTTCCTGACTGTAGTCAAAATGCTGTGGCGGCATGGCATAAAGCGTGTCAATAAACTCGCGCATCTTGTCGAACGCCAGATGCCTGTCTTGTTCCCCCAGCGTATCGTGATAGAAGCCAGGCAACACATGAAGTTCTTTGAGTGGGTTACGCAGACGCTGGTAAAAATCGATCTGTGGCTGACGGTGGACAACGAAATCTTCCCCGGAGACCAACATCTGCGTAGGTAAGGTAATGGCGCTGGCGTCGCTGACAATCCGTTCCGCTGTTTTGTAGAGATCGAGCAGGATGTTCACCGCAATGGGTCGGGTAATTAATGGGTCCTGATTGAAACTCGCCACACGCTGTGGATCGTGCGTCAGATACTTGCCTTTGACATAAGAGTTGACGAAAAACAGACCGCGCAGACGGTGCATCAATGCCAGCCCCTGACGGGCAAATGGGACATACAATTTGACCTTAAACGCGGGTGATGCCAGTACCAGCCCACGAATAGGTGGTGCGTAATCATGAGCCCAGGTAGCTGCCATCACCGCACCCACGCTTTGTGCAACCACGACCACATCTTCCATTGCGGCCTGGCTATCTGCGGCGGCGAAACGGACGAACTCTTCAACATCCTGCACCGAGCGGGCCAGCGACGGGCTAAAGCCGCGTTGCCCTGGTGAGCGGCCATGGCCACGGGCATCCCAGGCATAAAACGCGGTATCCGGCATCGACAGCTCATCGACAATATGTTGCAGACGCCCGGAATGCTCATGCCCGCGGTGAAACAGGACAATCACCTTGGGTGTGGCACCCGCCGACACAGCAGGCCAGTGGCGATAAAACAACTCAGTGCGATCGCTGGTCAGAAACTGCCGCTCGTCAGGCGTGCGGATATTACTCATGAGGGTGATTTCCTGTGGTTTGTTGCTGAAGCATCAGCAATTGCTGCTTCAGGTCGTCCATAAACACTTTTTTCTCGGGATGAAAGCGTAACGTTTCACCAATAGTGACATCGATAAACAATGGCAATGGAATACGGTTACCTTTCGCCATCACTTGCTCCGTGCCGCGTAGCCAGACTGGAATAATTGGCACTTCAGGCATGCTTTGACTCAAATGCCACAGTCCGGATTTCAACGGTGCCAGTTTTCCCGGCTCGCCACGCGTACCTTCCGGAAAGAGGATCAACGTTTTGCCATCACGTAGCGCCTGTTCGCACTGCGCCAGCGGGTTTGCTGCTCCACCCTCACGAGAAATGGGAATAATGTTGAGAATATTCAGCGCAAACCACGCCATCCGTTTATCACGCAGAAAATAGTCGGCAGCGGCCACCGGATGCACTTTCGCCTGTTCGCGTAACGGAAAGAGCGACAGCAGTGCAAAAACATCCATATGGCTGTTGTGATTTGCCACCACAATCGCCGGGCCGCTTTTCGGCAACCGTTCGCGATGTTTGACTCGCAGACCCAGCCATAACCAGATAACCGGCCAGACTATGCACAAGGTAAAAAGCGCGCGAAGCATTCGTGTCATCATAAGTTAGTAACAAAAGTAGCGAATGAAATGGAAGAAGACAGGAGCGGTGAAGATCAGTGAATCCAGCCGGTCAAGAATGCCGCCGTGGCCAGGCAACAACGTGCCGCTGTCTTTAACGCCGATATCCCGTTTGATGGCGGACATCACGACATCACCGCAGAACCCGGTAACCCCGATAATCACCCCTGCCAATAGCGCCATTGGCCAGCTCAGTGGCGTAAGTAGTGGTCCGAGCAACATTGCCAGCAGAGCCGTTGTCGCAACGCCCCCCACTAGCCCAGCCAGCGTTTTATTCGGGCTGACCTTCGGCGTCACCTTGATGCGCCCAAGCGATTTGCCCCACAAGTATTGCGCGATATCGTTGAACTCCGTCAGGCCGACCAGGAACAGCACCAGCAGAGCGCCAGTCTGTTGGCCATCGGCGGGCAGCACCAGTAAAAAGGCGACATGGCTGAAGGCAAACACGGTGGTCATCAGGCTCCAGTGGAGCTGGGATGCGGTACGCAAGAACCCCTGAGTGTCGCCCGCAATCACCATCCGCGCCGGTAAAAATAAAAACACATACACCGGTATAAACACCACAAACATGCCGTACCAACCGATGCCAATCAGCCAGTAGTTAAGAGGAATAGCAATAAACAACCACAGCAAAGGCATTCGGTCGGAATGGCGCGAAGGCACCAGCGTCAGAAACTCTTTTAGCGCCATAAAGCTGACCAGCGCGAAGAAAGTCAGCGCCAGCCAGTTCGGGCTTAACATCGCCAGCGAAAACAGCACGATGATCACCCACCATGTGCGGATCCGTAGCGTCAGTTCCCGCCAGTCTTTAGCGGGACGTAGCCACACCAGCAGGCCATTCACTACCGATGCGACCAGCAGAAGTGCAAAAATTACCGCGAGGGATTTTTCCAGCAACATCATTTCGCCGCCTTATCACGCAATGCACTCCGACAACGGTTAACGACCGTCCACAACAGCAATACGGTTGCCAGCCCCCACACGACGTTATTCCATTGCACCCACTGCGGCCAGATTGCCAGCGCCAGCCCCCACGCACCAAACAGCAATGCCCTGTCGCTTTTCCCCAGTGGCCCGGCATAACTGCGCAAGTCGTTAATCGTTTGTGCCAGAACACCACAAAATTCGGTCATTAGCGCACAGAACAACATCACCAGCACCAGCAACATATTGCTTTCGGGTAGCAGCATAAAAGGCAGATAAAGCGCAATGTCGGAGAGCACATCTCCCGTCTCATTGAGGATAGCTCCGAGCCGGGATTGTTGATGGCATTCGTGTGCCAGCATGCCGTCCAGGGCATTGAGTGCCATCCGGATAAACAAGACGATGGGCAGGAGAACGAACAAGCGGGGATCAGGGAAAATAATCAGTACCGCGCCGGTAATAAAGGAGAGTGCCATGGCAGCGAGAGTCACGTGGTTGGCCGTAACGTGGTGTTTATGCAGCCAGAACATCAGCGGGCGTAACAGTGCCTGGAAGGCAGGCTTTATCTGATAAAGCGTCATCATATTCCCTGATAGTTTGTCGATTTCCTTTATAGTGCATTAATTAACCGCACCAGGAGTGATATTTTTCAGCGACCGAAACAATAATCAGAATTTCGATTGCGAAAGGGATAATTGTTACCGGTTTCCCACCGGCGGATACAGACTAGCACATCTAACTTTAAGTGGGTTTCTACCCACCTATTTTAGGGGCAAATCCTGCGCCTGAGGCAGCCCAGTTTTTGGCCTTGCTCACTCATGCCGATAGCGTGTCTTATATCCCGGAGACAACACTTCAGGACGGGTCTATGAACGCCAATTTTAAGAATGAAATACAAACGTTCGGACGGTCGTTGCTATTACCTATTGCTGTGCTGGCACCTGTCGGCATGGTTATGGGCATTTGTAGCGCGCTGGGCCAGAATTATATGATTGAAAAGTTACCTTTTTTAGGTAACGCCATTTTTAAAGATCTGCTCTCATCGCTGGGTTTAATCAGCAGTGTGGTATTCCAGAATATCCCCTTACTCTTTGCGATGGGGGTCGCTTATGGAATGTCGAAAAAAGAAAAAGGCATCGCCGTATTTGCCTCCGTGGTGGCCTACCTAACACTGTTAATTTCGATGCACGTGCACTTAAAACTGGCCGGACAACTGGCGAAAGGAGATTTATCGCTGGTTGGGCAAGGCATGGTGTTGGGGATCCAGACGCTGAAGATTGAGGCGCTGGGCGGCATCATCGCTGGCTTACTGGCAGCAAAAGTGACCGACAAATATTACCGTTTGCAGTTACCGCTGGCTTTTGCCTTTTTCAGCGGTAAAAAATCCGTCGCCATTTTATCTATTGCTTTTACTATTCCCGTCGGCCTGCTTATTCCCTTTATCTGGGATCTGTTTACCGCCGGAATGAACAGCCTTTCGACTGTTCTGATGGCGCCAAATATTGGTGCCGGGATCTATATGACACTCAACCGTCTATTAATCCCCTTCGGCTTACACCATGTTTTAAGTTCTACGGTTCGTTTTACTGCGGCGGGTGGCACTTACTTAATTGATGGGCAAACTTATGTCGGTATTTTACCGGCAATGAACAAAATTCTTTTTGAGTTAGGCCCGAATCATCCGGCATGGAAAGAATATATGCCAACCCTGACCAGCTATCTGGCGTCGTCACAAATGCTGACCACGTTATTCCGTGTTCCGGCTATTGGTCTGGCGATGTACCACATGGCCTACGTGAAAAACAGAAAGTTCGCCAAAGGTATGATCCTGACTGTGGTATTAACCGCTGTACTTGGCAATGTCACCGAACCACTGGAATTCTCGTTCCTGTTTATTGCGCCTAAGCTGTTTATTGTTTACGCCATCTTGTGTGGCCTGCTGACAATCCCACTACAGATACTGGATGTTTCCGTCGGCTATATTCGTGGCACTATTTTTGACTTTGGCATCTTTGGGCTGATGTATGAACACACTCAGTGGCTCAATCTCGTTATCCTCGGCATCGTGAACTTTGTGGTGTTCTACTTTGTCTTCCGTTTCGCCATCCGCAAGTTCGACATTAAAACGCCGGGTCGCGAAAGTGACATGGGCGACAGTACCCTCTTGAACAATAAAGAGTATGACAAAGTCGCGGCGCTGGTAGTGGAAGGCCTCGGCGGCAAAAGTAATATTAAACGCGTTGAGAACTGTGTTTCACGCTTGCGTATCGACCTTGCCGATCAAAAGAAACTGGATATGGCGATTCTGAAAGAAGCAGGCTCGTTGGGAACCTTTATTCCGTCCAGTAACCATATTCATGTTGTATTTGGCCCCCACGTTGAGTTCGTTCGCAACGCGGTGGACGATGCCATGGCCAAACAGGAGAGATAACCATGCGCGCACTTTATGATTCAAAAAGTAAAACCATTGATGACAAAGGAATGAAAGCCTTGTTCACCCACGAAGCGCGGGTTCAGTCCTGGCTTGATGTGGAAGCAGCGCTGGCGACGGCACAGGCTAAAGTCGGCATTATTCCTGCTGCTGCGGCAAAAAATATCGCCGAAAACTGCCAGCTTGACCGTATCGATCTGGCAGAAGTTGAACGCCTGTTGCGGGAGATAGGCCACGGGTTTGTGCCAGTGATTAAAGTGTTGGTTAAAGCCTGCGACGAAGAAAGCGGCAAATATGTGCATTACGGGGTGACAACACAAAACATCCAGCAAACCGCGCATCTCTATCTGGTGAAGCAATTCCACCAGCAACTAATGAGCTTTGTCGATGCCACGCTTGAGAACCTGGCGAGACTGGCCCTGCAACATAAAGACACCCTGATGGCGGGCCGTACCCACGGTAAACATGCCCTGCCCATTACCTACGGTTATAAAGTGTCGGTGTGGATTTACGAGCTTCTGGGTGCCGTTGAACGGATGCAGGAAGCGGAAAAACGAGTCTTTACCGTGATGATGGGCGGCGCAGTAGGCGCGTTCCACGCCACCGGAGAACCTGGGCGGCAGGTACAGGATCTGGTCGCACAAGCATTGAATATGTACCCAATGCGCGTGCCATCCCGTAATGCACGGGTTTATCGTGCCGAGTACATCAGCAATTTATGCCTGCTGGCGACCACCTTCCACAAAATTGCCGAGGAGGTTTATCAGACCTCCAGCGAGGAATTTGGTGAAGTATCTGAGGCGTTTGCCAAAGGCACGGTCGGTAGCAGCACCATGCCGCAAAAAGTGAACCCGAAACTGGCGAAGGGAATCATAGCCAATGCCCAGCGATTGTACGCGGTGATGACATCGTCGTTGTACGTCTGCCCGCGCCCGTTTGAGGCCGACAGTTCTGCCTATTTCATCTTTGATGCCAACCTGCAAGAAAGCATGGAATTGATGGCTGAAATCGTGCTGCGCGCTGAAGAGCTGACCCGCACACTGATCATCGATAAATCCCGTATGCAGCAAAACGTGATGCTGACGCACGGTCTTATCAACAGTGAAAAAATCATGATGAGTCTGGTCGAACGGTTAGGGAAAGATCCGGCGCATGAACTGGTGTACTCAATGGCGATGCGCAGCACCCATGAAGGGCTGGATTACGCCAGTGTGCTGCGTAACGAGCCGGAGATCCGCGACAACTTCAGTGATGATGAAATCCGCGATTTACTTGATCCGGCCGCCTATACCGGGCTTTGCGCCGTGTTGGCAGAAGAACTGGCTAACACCGTTTTTGCCAGAAAGGAGTGAACCATGCGTGACGTCACGGCTCTGAAATCAGCGAATATTGTGACAGCAGACGGCATTCGTGCTGGATACTTGCTGATTGAAAACGGCACGATCATTGGCATTGAGGAGTGCTGGTCCGGCGCGGCCACTGATTATGGTAGCCGTTACCTGATGCCCGGATTTGTCGATATCCATGTGCATGGCTGGGGGCGCGGGTCTTTCGCTTATAAAGGCGACCATGCTTCGTTGGTCAACATGAGCCGTGATTTAGTCAGTAGCGGTGTCACTGCTTATCTGGCGACATCCGGCACCATGCCGGACGACTTTCTGAAATCATCCGTCGCCGCCGCTGCAAATTATCTGGAAGCAGCAACGCCAGCGGACGGGGCGGAAGTCCTCGGTGTACATATGGAAGGGCCATGGATTAGCCCGAAACATCTGGGGATGCAGCGGGCTGATTGCCTGCAGTCCCCGTCTATTGAAGGTTTCGAGCAATTTAATGCGCTGGCAAAAGGACACATCCGGCTGGTGACGCTGGCACCGGAACTGGAAGGCTCCCTGCCCTTTATCCGTCATTTACACAGTAAAGGGATTACGGTTTCTGCCGGACATACCGATGCCACGTTTGACCAGATAACCGAGGCCATCGACGCCGGTCTGATGCACTTTACCCATGCATTCAGCGCGATGCGTGGTTTTCATCACCGCGAATTGGGCGTCGTGGGTGCGCTGATGTATTACCCGGATGTGTATGCAGAAGTGGCGAAACAAAGTGGCATCACCATTAAACCCCAGGCTTTTGACATTCTCTATCGCCTGAAAGGGGATCGACGGCTGGTATTAATGAGTGATTGCATGGGCTATGCCGATTTTCCGGAAGGTTATGAATTTCATCACTACCTGCGCCAGCAAACGTTTCGCATTCGCCAGGGGCAACTGGAAATCACCGCGCAGAATGGCGAGTGCCAACGTGTCTCACCGGATGACTGGCCAGTGGTGTCCGGGCTGGAAATGAATTTCCTCGATTCGGTGAAGAATATTGTCGGACGACTGGAAAAAGGCCTGGAATCTGTGGCGCAAATTGCCTGTCACAACCCCGCTGTATTGGCTGGCGTGGCATCGAGGAAAGGCAGCCTGGCGGTGGGGAAAGACGCAGATATTCTCTGCCTTGACCATGAATTAAATCTGACTGATGTATGGTGTCGCGGAGTCCGTCAACCGTTACCCGTTCGCTGATAAAGGTCAGATAAAAATTTCAGGATAGCGAGTTTCAAGATACTGCCGTAGCTCGCTATCCGCCAGGTTCCTGCTCTCTTCAATAAAAGTCTCAATGGCGATTTTTTTCTTCGCCCGTGAAAGCCCCATCTGACGCAACGTGGAGATATCTTCTTGTGTCAGATGGAAACTCACTTTGACGTAATCGAACTGATAATAACGCAGATAACTGGAGATCTTATTGGTGAAGGTTAACAGCAAATCGAAAGGGATAGCCTGCAACTGATGTATTTCGTTAATGTTCACGCTTGCAACAATGTCGATATGAAACCATGACTTCAGCACTTCTTTAAAATAGCCGACTTTACTTTCTGATGAGTTGGTGACGATCACCACCCTCTTTTTCGCCTCATCATGCAGGCGATTCTGCAACTCGTACTTTTTGAGGATCAGCACCAGCGTCGCAATATGCACCGGTGAAAAATTCACCGCCCACTCTTGCTCAATTTCCCGAACTTCCACACAGACACCCTGATACAGCGCCGGATAGCGATCGCGAACATGGTGCAGTTTCTTATCGTCAAACCACAGATTGAATTTATTCTGCACGATGGCGGTATAAATAAACTGATAGACCTCACCGAACCAGGCTTGCTGGTTATTAACCGTCGCCTGAAGAAAAGGTGCAATCGCCAGGCTAAAGCGCCGTACCTTGTCGATAAGCGGTACATCATAGAGGGTGAATGGCCGCCAGGTGAACGACAACGAAGAGAGCAACAAATTGAGAAAACGGTTTTCAGCAGGCGGTACCAGCAGGCCGAAATCCATCGCCGTGACAAAATCCAGTGCATGGGTGTCGGTAATCACATGGCCACGGCCGGTGCGCTGTAAGGCAATGCTCATATACACCAGAAAGTATTTTTTGCCGTTATAGCCCAAGGTCAGGCGTGGCGCGATTCGTTGACGGTAAATGTCCGCAGCTTCACGGATTTCCTTCTCGCAATGCTGCAAAAACTGACAGGCGATTGAGCGGTTAATGGGTTCGTTGGCGGAATGTTGAACCAGGTGGTTATCTTCACCAATCTCAATGGTTTTAAGAATGGTGAGACAAATGGCGATACGCAGTGAGATCTCATCCCCTTGCAGCCGGGAACCTTGCCGGTGAACACTTTGTACTGCAAGTTTATTAGCCTGGAGAAACATCGCCAGCGCCTGATTATCATTTTTCAGGGTGCCTGGGCTTACGTGGAATTTCTGGTAGTAATCACTTTTATTGACGATGTTCTGCAAACACAGTGCCACGGTTAAATCACGCACCCGCTCTTCCGGGCTGGTGAGATATCGGTTGAAGTGAATATTTTCGAGAAATGACACGTACTCACGATAGCCCATCGCGGTGAAAATCGATTGATTTTCAATATGCAGATGAAAAGCGGGATCAAGCTGATCGTTGATTTCTTTCATCGTGCGTTTCAGTGTAGAGAGCGTTTTACCAAAATGCTGGACGGCATCCTCTACATAAACCGGGCTGTGTTCCTGAAGGAATTTCAGAAAGGACAAATCAAAACTGTTCATTAAAAACTCTGACAGGCAACGCCGCACGACGCTATGTTTTCATCATCTTGCCATCGTACATTAGCCACGAAATCAAAACCGTGACCAACGCCGTTATGTCACGGTTTCCACAGCGTCTGGTCCTGGTTTCGCTACTGCCAGAGGCGGTTTTACCCCCCGGAACTACTACGTTTAATTAAACTCACCGGCAATAGCTTATTTTCTTCCTGAGTGTCTTCTAACAACAGCGCCAGCGCCTCGCGCCCTAGTTGTTGTTTGTCTACTGCGATAGTCGTCAAAGGTGGGTTCGACCAGGCCGCAGAATCGATATCATCAAAGCCTACCAGTGCGACATCCTGCGGGACCCGCAAGCCTCGTTGCGCGCAAACCTGTAGCACCACAAGTGCTGCCGCATCGTTATAAGCAAAAATGGCATCGGGAGGTTCGGGTAAATCGAGCAAATCGTTTACGGCATCCACCAGCGCTTGTTCGGTATCCAGAGAAGGTGAAGCGATCGCTTCGTATTCTGGCGGCATCAGTAAACGCGCTTCATACAATGCCTGTCGGTAGCCTTTTTCACGCTGGCGAATACTGTAATGCGACAGTGTACTGGCGAGAAAAGCGATGCCTTTACGCCCCTGTTCAATCAAATGACGGGTCGCCAGATATCCGCCCTGTGTGTTATCCGGGTTAACACAGGGTAAACCTGGCGCCCATAAATCAACCAGCACCATCGGTAGTTTCATTTGCTGGAGTAGCCCCAGCAATTCAGGTTCGAAAAAACCCGCACAGATTAGAGCATCTGGCTGATGCAGCATCGCCTGTTCACTCACTGCATCACCAGGTCCGATGGAGAGAAAACTCAATGCAATACCCTGATCGCGGCACAGATCTTCAATTCCCAACAGCAGCTGCGAATAAAATGGCAATGCGCGGCTGATGTTGTGTTGTCGGTGCAACAAGAAAAGAACACGCTTGATTTTGTCGCTGCGCAAACGGGAAAAATCATATCCCTGCTGCTGGGCAGCAGAAATAATGCGCAACCGTGTTTCCTCACGTAGCCCCGGCTGCCCTTTCAAGGCGCGGGATACGGCCCCGAGAGACACGCCGCAGGCCTGGGCAATGTCGCGTATCCTTACAGGTTTTGTCATTTCGCTCTCTTTCATTGATCTTCGCTATGCCATGACTTTTGGCACTGAGATTTGCGCACCCAACCATGCCGCACCTCGAACACCACTGCTGTCGCCGTGTTGAGCCCGCACTATTGGGGTATTGCACTGTTTACCGAACACATACTCTGCCACTCGCTGTTGAAGGTCGGGATACAAATACTCGATATTTGAAACCCCACCACCTAAAACAATGACATCCGGATCAAGCGTATTCACCACTCCCGCCAGAGAGCGCGCCAGTTGATTACAATACTGATCCCATAGCGCCCGCACACCAGCGTCCGCAGATTCTAATCGTTTAACGATAGCCGGAACACTCTCATGATGAGTGAATCGTTGGGTGTACTGTCTTTCCAGACCACTACCGGAAATAAAACTCTCAATGCAGTTCAGTTGGCCACAATAACATTTTATCGCTTCGCCATCCTGTCGGGGATCGTAGCGAGGCAAAGCGTTATGGCCCCATTCACCGGCGCAGGCATTTGGCCCAGAAATAAGATGGTTATCAATACACAACCCGCCACCGCAACCGGTGCCGAGTATTACGCCGAACACCACGCGATAACCTTTTCCACTGCCGTCCATCGCCTCGGAAAGCGTAAAACAGTTGGCATCATTAGTGACTGCCACCGGCATCGCCAGATGCTGCTCGAGATCCCGTGCAAAAGGTTGCTGGTTCAGCACCAGAATATTAGAGTTTTTGATCAAACCCTCGCCGTCTACGGCGCCCGGAATACCAAGACCAATCGACAAAGGGCTTTGAACTGCGGCACTGGCCGTTTCAATCACCTTAACGACGTTTAAGAAAAAGTCCTGATAACTCTCTTTTGCGGTGGCGCAGCGTTCGCGATACATCACCTCACCCTGCGTGTTCAATACCACGGCTTCAATTTTCGTCCCACCAATATCCAGTCCCAGCCTCATCGTTCTTAACCTCATTTCCACTCTGGTTATCCTGAATGCAGCCTACTTAATTTGTTTACTATACACAATGTCACATCTCACAAATCAGACAGAAGCCCGTTAAAAATGGGCTGGTAACAGCATTTAAAAGAATAATGATTTCGCGATCACAAAATCCATTGCATGTTTATTAAAAATATCGACACCCTTCACAATAGGTCGATGCGAGAGTATACAAGTTGCGCGTAAAGGACCAGGATTGCCGTCAGTACATCTTGTTTACTAAAAGGATAAAGAATGGAACATTTTGATGTCGTCATCGTAGGCGGTGGCTTCTCAGGAAGCATTGCGGCGATTGCCGCCGCCAGAGCCGGGGCAAAAACACTCATCGTTGAGGCGACGGCTTGTCTTGGTGGTTCTCTGACCACCAACGGTGTTAATCCGATGATGACTTTTCACGCAGGTGAGAAACAGGTTATTCGCGGTATTACCGATGAACTGATAGAGCGTTTAAAAGCTCAGGACAAATCCCCCGGTCATGTCCGTGACCCCGGGCATTTCACCACCACTTATACCCCGTTCGATGCTGAAGCGATGAAACATGAACTGGAACTCATGTTGCTGGAGGCTGGTGGTACCGTGCTTTATCACGCCTTGCTTGCCGATGTCACACGCGAGGGAAATCATCTCGATAGCATCACCGTATGTACTAAATCCGGCTTGATGAAAATTGCTGCCGCTATCTTCATTGATGCCAGCGGCGATGCCATGCTGGCGGTAAAAACCGGTGTGCCGGTGGTGAAAGGCCGCGAGTCTGACGGCAAATCACAGCCGATGACCATGACCATGAAGATGATCAACGTCGATCGCGAAAAGCTGCGCACCTATATGCTGGAGAACATATCTTCTCTCAACAATGACTATCAAGCCGAAGATATACGCACCGCCACTCACCTTGCCTGCCATGGTTTTGTGAAAGAGTTTGCAGCGGCGAAAGCTGCCGGTGAAATCACCATTCCGCGTGAAGATGTACTGATTTTTGAAACCAACAATCCCGGTGAATTTGTCTTCAACACCAGCCGTATTCTCGGCCATGACGCCACCGACCCGTGGAGTCTGAGTCAGGCTGAAGTGGTTGGCCGCCAGCAATGTCGGGAGCTGGAAAAATTCATGAAACGCGTCGTTCCAGGATTCGAACAGGCTATTGTTGTGCAAACCGGCCCGTCCGTTGGCGTGCGCAGTTCCTGCCAAATCAAAGGCTGCTATCACCTCACCGCCCAGGATCTGCTCGACGAAACACAATTCGAAGACACCATCGCCATCTCTGGCTATCCGATTGATATTCATAGCCCTGATGGTGAAGGAACCGAACATGGCAAGTTACGCCACGGCGGTAT
Source organism: Buttiauxella sp. JUb87 (assembly GCF_004361975.1). Taxonomy (NCBI): domain Bacteria; kingdom Pseudomonadati; phylum Pseudomonadota; class Gammaproteobacteria; order Enterobacterales; family Enterobacteriaceae; genus Buttiauxella; species Buttiauxella sp. JUb87. The sequence continues at coordinate 335,413 of NZ_SNVY01000001.1, read as the reverse complement.
GTACGGCATTCCATGGCGCAGCTTGATAGCCCAGGAAGCCGACAACCTCATTGTCGTCGGGCGCTGTATCTCTGCCACCTTTGAAGCGCAGGCCGCAATCCGCACCACTCCAACCGTAGGCGCAATTGGCCAGGCAGGGGGAATTGCAGCAGCACTGGCAGCACAACAAGGGTTAAGCGTACATCAGGTATCTGCAAAACAGTTACAGGATGCCATTCGTCAGCAACAGGGTTATCTCGACTTCTGAGGACAACACATGGACATGTTACACATTTTAAGGATCGGCGCGATCCTTGCCATTTTTGTGGTTTTCTCCGGGTTGATGATGACCCGCAAAATGCCGGCGATTTTGGCATTACCGCTGATGGGGATCCTGATGCCGCTGGTTGCAGGCGTCCCGTTGTTTAGTGAAGATAAAACCACGTTTAGCATCGCGAATAACGTGCTGACCCAGGGTTCTTTGCGTCTGGGCGCGACCATTATCGCTTTGATATTTGGCGCATGGTTTGGCGAAGTCCTGAAAAAAGTCGGCGTGACTGAGGCATTAGTTCGCAAAGCCGCAGAACTTTCCGGTGATAAACCACTGACGATGGCCATTGTCTTTTTCATTATTGGCACGGTGATTTTCTCTTCCAGCGATGGATTAGGAATGGTTATCCTGGTCGGCAGTATTGTGATCCCGATTCTGCTCACCGCCGGGCTTTCACCGCTCACCAGCTGTATTGTCCTGTTAGCCTGCCATGCTTTAGGTAGCCTGTTCTCTGTCAGTGGTTGGGCCCTGATGCACGATCTGTATGGCATTTCGATTGCCGATATGGCCCGCTACGCAACTATGTTTGCCATTCCAGCAGCCATTATCTATATCGCGATGGTGGTATGGATGGTGAAACGCGATGTGATCGTCCGCAAAGCGTGGTCCATGCCAGTTGCCGAAAAACTCAGTAAGCGCAAACAAGTGAATGCCATGGCGTTGCTCTCCCCGCTGGTGCCGGTGGTGATTATCTTTGCATTCAAAATTGAAGTGGTCCCGGCCATCGTTCTGAGCCTGGTGATATGTCTGCTGCTTGCCATGCCAAAACGCCCGACGCATGTGCTTGTCAGCAGCCTGGTCGAAGGTATTCAGAACGTGGCGGGTGCCATTGGTCTGATGGTTGGCATCGGTATTCTACTGAACGCGGTCACCGCGCCTCAGGTCAGCATGGTCTTAAAACCATTGATTGAAACGATTATTCCAACCTCACCACTGACTTACATTCTGTTCTTCTCGATCCTCAGCCCGCTGGCGTTGTACCGAGGCCCACTCAATAGCTACGGTCTGGGCAGCGGTTTAGGCGTGTTGATGCTTGGCGGTGGCCTTTCACCTCTGGCAACCATGCTGGCGTTACGCTCGGCGACCCTACTGCAAGGGCTTTCCGATCCGACAAACACCCATAACGTCTGGTCATCTGATTTCGCGAAGGTCGACGTAAACGAAATAATGCGTAAGACCTTGCCGTGGGCCATGGCTGCCGTGCTGGTCTCCATGTTGATGGCGGGTTATATCGCCTTTTAATACCCTGCTCCGGTCCTGGCCGGAGTGATTTTAAGGAATGGTTATGACGGACAAAAAATATCGCATTGGTATTGATGTGGGTGGCACGTTTACCGACGCTGCAGTTATCGATAACGACAACTTTACCTTGATCGCGAAAAAGAAAATCCCCACGACACACCACCATCCTAATGGGGTCGCGCACGGCATTATTACTATTATTCATGAGGTGCTGGCAGAGAACGGGATTTCGCCACAGGAAGTCAGTTTTATCGCCCACGGTACCACTCAGGCTACCAACGCCCTGTTGGAAGGCGACGTCGCGAAAGTGGGCATTGTCGCCATGGGGAGCGGGCTTGAAGGAAAAAGTGCCAAAAAAGAAGCCAACATCCTCGATATCCCACTGGCCGACGGTAAGTTTCTGCACACTTTTAATACCTATATCGACACCCGTCAGCTCAGCGATGACAACATCCGTGCAGCGATTGAAACGCTGCGTGAGCAAGGCGCGGAAGTTATTGTTGCCTCAGAAGCCTACAGTGTTGATGACCCGACCAACGAATTACGGGTGATGGCCGTGGCGGCGGAAATGGGTCTTTGTGCCACGGGTGGCCACGAAATTACCCAGCTGTACGGTCTGAAAACCCGTACCCGCACTGCCGTCGTCAATGCCAGCCTGATCCCACGGATGCTGGAAACCGCCAACATGACCGAACAGGCAATTATCGAGGCTGGCATTACCTCGCAGCTGATGATCATGCGCTGTGACGGTGGTGTGATGAGTATTGACGAAGTGCGAAAACGCCCCATCCTCACCATGTTGTCTGGCCTGGCTGCCGGGGTTGCCGGAGCGCTGATGTACGAAAAAGTCTCTGACGGCATATTCTTTGAAGTCGGTGGAACCAGCGTCGATATCTCGGTTATTAAAAACGGCAAAGTGATGATCCAAAATGCCCAGGTCGGCGGTCATCGCACCTACTTGCGTTCACTCGATGTGCGTACTCTGGCGGTTGCGGGCGGCAGTATGATGATGGTCGAAAACGGCAAAATCACCATGACTGGCCCACGCAGCGCACACATCGCCGGCTGTGAATATGAATGCTTTATTGCTGAATCCGCATTTGGTGAAAATCCGCAGCTCACCTTTATTAGCCCGCGCCCAGGCGACCCGCAAACTTATGCCGTAGTGAACGGTGCCGAAGGCAAACGTTACGCATTGACAGTGGCTGGTGCAGCAAACTTGCTCGGCTATGTTCCGGCAGATGACTACGCAGCGGGGAATATTAATAGCGCCCGTATCGCCTGGCAGTTGCTGGGTGACCATCTCGGTGTTTCGGCAGAAGACGCTGCGCGTCAGGCACTGGATATCGCCATCGATAAAGTGATGGTGGTGGTCAACGAAATGATCAACGAATACAAGCTGGAGCGGCACTTCATTACGCTGGTGGGCGGCGGTGGCAGCGGTTGTGTGCTGGTGCCAGCCATGGCTGAAAAAGCAGCCATGAAGCATAAAAATGCCAACAACGCGCCTTACATTTCTACCATTGGTGTGGGCATGGCGATGGTGCGGGAAATGATCGAAAAAAGCGTCGTGAACCCCGGAGAAGCCGAGATAAAACAGATTCGCGCCGAAATAATGGAGCGCATTGTTAAATCCGGAGCCAATGAAGCCACTGTTGATATCAACATCGAGATAGACAAACAAAAAAACGTGCTGCGAGCGATTGCCACTGGGGCGACCGAACTGCGTCAGAAAGAGAGCCTCAACGAAACGCTACCCCTTGAGCAGTTGCAACAAATTGCAGCTGAGTCGATCAATCTGCCTGTCGAAACCACCAAACCGGCCTGTCAGACAGGGCGCTGGCATCTTTTTGAAAACATCAGTGAACATAAGCGTTTCTTTGGCCTGATGAAAAAGAAAAAAATCTGCCTGAGTATGATTGACCGTGAAGGCGTCGTCCGGCTGAAAAAAGAGAATGCGAACTGGTTACTGTGCACGCGCCAGGAAGTGACATCAAGCTTTGCAGAATTCCTTGATGATAATACCCGCTACTCCGAAGCAAATGCCACCATCCCCAAAACCTTCCTGTTCTGGAAGGAGAAAATGCTTGATCTCACTGGCATGCAAACGAAAGAACAGATGCTGTCGATTATCGAGATGGAGTTGGATGTGCTGGAACAAGAGCAGCCAGTTATCGCCGTGGCCTGGCAATAGGAGCAATCATGACCCCTGTTGAACTCAATCGAGTGCTTGCATGGCTGGACCTTCGTAATGATGCGGTATTTAACAAAATACCGCCCGCGAAATACCGCTATTATCTGGACAACGCGCTGGCTGCCGGGGAACAAGCGGCCAGCGAGTTTCACGGAAAAAACATCCGTGATCTGTATGCAGAAAATGGCATCGACATTCAGCTTAAACAGGGGGATGGCCTGTTTTTCACCGTCCAGTTCCGTGCCCAGTTTGAATACAGTGAAGTGAAGTCCATTCGGCGGGTAACGTTGTATCAACCCTCGCTGGAAAGTTTACAACGCAGCTGCGAACAATCTGGGTTGCAACTACCACTCAGTAAAATCATCGATATCCATCTGGCGCACGAGTTTTTCCATTTTCTGGAACACCACCGGCATCAACCTGTTGGGGCAATGCTTGAGAAAGTCTGTCATGTCTCCCTCGGTCCGTTCCGCAGTTATTCGACGGTGTGCGCCACTTCAGAAATTGCTGCGCATCGCTTCTGCCAGGTGCTAAACGGCCTTGAACATTACCCAACCTACTACGATTTTCTTTGGCTGGTGCACAGCGGAAAACAAACTGAGCGGGAGAAAGACGAACTGTTTGCCCATTCGTGGCAGGAACTAAGCCAGATGTGAAAAACATGCTAAGTGGGGGAATATTAGGGGAGATTAGAGCGCAGGGAGAACCGTTCTCCCTGCCCTTTATTGCGGAATGCAGGGGTTAACTATTTAATGCCTTCTTTCCTGTAACAATATCATTTCTGATTTTCATGACAAGAATTGAACCCGCAAGGATAAAAGTAATGAAGTTTGGAATGATGACTGGCAATGCATTAGACATAATGCCGTACATTAGCCATAGAGAAATACCAAACACAAAAATAGAGTACATTGTTAAAGATATATCTTTTGTCGACTTACTTTTCAGAACCAAAACTACCTGAGGGATAAATGAAACAGTGGTACATGCACCACCGATAAACCCCACCATATCAATCGTATTCATGTAGTAAATTCTCGTAAAACTAGAGCTTAACGCCAATCAAAGTGTTGATTCGGCATGCTCCTTGAAAGATAGCATTGAGTCTTAACACAGTTATTGGACCAATTATTTTACCTGGTAAACATCTCTCCAGACACCATCTTTTAAAATACCCGCTCTCTCACAAAACTCTTACCATTCCGTGATTATTTCGAGTTCATGGTAAGTCATAACATACTGATTAATCAATTCATTTCCATTATTAACAATGACAATTCAGCTTAATAATTACTAATTCTCGCGAATTAAAAAATTGCCATTATCCAAAAATAATAAATAACCCACTGTTAAAAAACAATAAACAATTCATTTAAAAATAAATTATTTGGTAAACCACTTTCACGCTCCTAAAAAGTTTAAAAATAAACTTTTAAAAAACAAACAATAACAATGTGAATAAAATCACAATTATCAGAGTAATTATCTTGGGTTTTTTATTTATGTGACCGCCAACAACAAACAATCATGTCATACCAATTATTCTCAGTACCACTTACCTGTATGACACAAATAGGAAGTGGTATACAAAATCGCAATAGATTCTTAATATTTTTATTACATGAGAATTAAGAGGGTTAGCTCTATGAGTACCAAAGTTTTAAATGATGAAAAAATAAGAATAGCTGCAATGAAGCCCTTTGGTATGAGGGATAAAATTGGTTACATGTGTGGTGACTTAGGCACCTGCTTTATTTTAGGGCTAGTTAATAGCTTCTTAATGATTTATTACACAAACGTCCTTGGTGTTTCAGGGATCATCGTTGGTTCATTATATTTTGGCACAAAACTTTTTGACGCTTTTGTTGACGTGACGGTCGGTCGCATGTGTGACACGTCAAAATTGACAGCAACAGGTCGTTTTAACCCCTGGATTCGCAGAATGAAGTATCCATTCTGTGCCATTGCAATCGTATTATTCCTGCCGTTTGCGCAAGAGTTATCCTATACAGGTAAAATCATTTATATCTGCGTTTCGTATTTTTTATACGGCGCCCTGTTATCGACCATCAACATTCCTTATGGCGCAATGTCTGCGGCTATCAGCTCCAGCCCGGATGATCGCGTGTCCCTTTCTACCTACAGAAGCGTGGGTTCGGCAATCGGTGGCGGCGCAACAGGGTTCTTTATCCCAATCCTGATGTACAAAACGATGGTTGACGGCAGCCAGGTGATTTCTGGACAGCATTTCTTCTGGATCGCCATTGGCTGTGCATGCCTGGCATTCATCTTCCTGACACTGACATGCAAATTAACCACAGAGCGTGTGCGTGTAGAAGCGAAAGAGAGTATGGCCCTTTCACAGTTGCTGAAAGGTCTGCTGAAAAATAAAGCGCTGATCGTTCTGGTGGTGGTTGACCTGCTTATTGTGATCAACCAGGGGTTATCCGGAACCAACATGACTTATCTGTTTAACGATTACTTCCATGATAAACAGGCCATGTCCATCGCCCTCTTGTTCACCTTTGGTTCTCTGGTTTTACTGGCACCTTCTGCATCATTCTTGACCCGCCGTTTTGGCAAGAAAGAAGCCAGCGTTTGTGCACTGATGTTCTCCGTTGCCATGTATTTGATTATGTATTTTTGCCACATAACAGATCCTAAGATCTATTTGGTCTTCCTGTTCCTGGCAACCCTGGGCGCTGGCCTGTTCAACTTGATGATCTGGGCATTTATGACTGATGTCTGTGACTATCATCAGTATGTGACTGGAACGCGTGAAGACGGTACCGTTTACGGAGTGAACTTCTTCGCCAGAAAGATCGGACAAGCTTGTGCGGGTGGGATTGCCGGCTTCATGTTGGCATTAATTAACTACCAGTCTTCTTCGACCGGTGGAACAGTACAAAGCCTCGAAGTACAAGAAAGCATTTATACCATGGCTAACCTTCTGCCTGCATTCTGCTTATTTGCCTCAGCTGTCATATTGATTTATTTCTATCCATTGAATAAGAAAACAACACTGGATATGGAAAAAACTTTGAACAAGATCAACGGCATTTAATCGTAAAAACCATAAAGAGATTTTTAGCATGACAACACAACTTGATATTAAAGACTTTGGTGCAACGGGTAACGGGGTTGAAAAAGATACCCATGCTATTCAACAAGCAATCGACCTGGGTGCAGCACAAGGCAAAGCAGTATTTATTTCAAAAGGGGTTTATCTGGTTGGTGCACTCTTTTTAAAAGAAGGCAGCAAATTAAAATTTGAGGATGGTGCCACTCTGCTGGGCTCTAAAGATCTGGCAGATTATCCAGAAATCGAAACCCGAGTGGCCGGTGTTGAAATGCCGTGGCCAGCAGCAATTTTAAATGCAATCTCAGCCAATAATGTTGAAATTTCAGGCAATGGTTTAATTGATGGGCAAGGCCAACACTGGTGGGATATTTATTGTGGTGCTGATAAAAACAGCGGTTTACGCGTCGACTATGACAAGAAAGGTCTGCGTTGGATTGCCGATTATCTGGTGAAGCGCCCTCGCTCCTGCCTGATTTACGAGGCTGAAAACATCAAGATTTCTGATATCACATTTGAGAGAGCTGGTTTTTGGAACTTGCAAATCACCTATGCGAATAACGTATTGGTTCGTAATGTAAAAATTGGTGATAACCATGGGCCAAGCACTGACGGAATTGACATTGATTCATCGACAAATGTTCGTGTCACAGAGTGCGTAGCCTCGTGTGGTGATGATTGCATCGTGATTAAATCCGGACGCGATGGTGATGGTTACCGTGTCGGTAAAATTTCTGAAAACATTGAAATCGATAATTGTAAGATTAAGTCAGGCTACGGTATCACGCTGGGTAGTGAAGTCAGTGGCGGTCTTCGCGGCATTCATATTCATGACATCGAATTTGAAGACTCTGATTGCGGATTCCGAATGAAATCATCCAAAGAACGCGGTGGTTTCATTGAAGATGTGGTGGTGGAAAATCTACATATGAAGAACGTTCAGTTCCCATTCTCATGGATAATGGACTGGCATAACTCATATAACAGAAAACTGTTTGAAAATATCGACCAGTTACCTGAAATGTGGCAGGCAGTGGCGTTGCAAATCCCTGAAAACATGCAAATGACCAAGGTGAGAAATATCAGCATCTCTAATGTTAAAGCCACATTAGATCCAGATTACAAATTACCTGCAAGGGCATTTGATCTCGTCGCGTTCCCGGAAAAACCGATGGAGAATATTCGCTTCAGTCAGTGCAGCATCGAAGCAAAAGAATTCGGCCGCATCGTTGCCGTGAATGGCCTGCAATTTAATGATGTCACTGTCTCGATCGCCGGTGAAAACGATTATTCAAATGATACATTTGATAATCGCTAATCGTACTTATATTCAACATAGATTAAAAAGTGGTTACTAATACTACGGTTTAATTTTGAATTTCAGTACTGTCACCCTTTTGGTATTTTTTCCAGGAGGGTGACAACTGCTTTAACGTAGGAAGTTTGGCCTGTCAGATTTTCGTCTGGTTAACCCTCTTCGACAGTTCCTGATGGCTCTCTTTTCTTTCGCTGTAACGGTCAGAAAGATATCCGGTGTGCCCTTTTAGGATGAGAGTGATTTTGAACAGCTCTTCAGTGACATCTACAATCCGGTCATACCAGGCAGACGGTTTCATTCGCCCTTCATCATCAAATTCTTGCCATGCCTTCGGTACTGATGACTGATTTGGAATAGTGAACATCCGCATCCAGCGACCAAGCACGCGCATCTGGTTTACAGTATTAAATGATTGCGACCCACCGCAAACCTGCATCACGGCCAATGTTTTACCCTGAGATGGTCGCACTGCTCCTTCACTCAACGGTATCCAGTCTATCTGCGCCTTCATAACAGAACTCATGGCGCCGTGTCTTTCCGGGGAACTCCAGACCATGCCATCACACCACCTGACCAGTTCTCGTAATTCCAGCACTTTAGGATGAGTATCCGGTGCGTCATCAGGCAATGGTAATCCTGAAGGGTTAAAAATTTTTACTTCAGCCCCCATTTCACTCAGCAAGCGCCCTGCCTCTTCGGCGGCAAAGCGGCTGTAAGAACGCGCCCGCACAGAACCATAAAGAATCAAAATGCGTGGAGCTTCCTGGTTATCGCTCTGAAGTTTGCTGGCAATTGCTTCATCAAAAGAGCCTCGGTCAATTGCGGGTAAGTGAGTCATGAAAAATTCTCCGTTTTTAAAGCTGTACTTTAAAACCAATCATATATGAATTAACATATGTATTGTCAATTCATATTGAGGTTAAAAATGCTACAGCCTGTTCAGCTTTTTAAACTGCTTGCCGATGAAACTCGTTCAACTATCGTGATGCTGCTAAGGGAGTATGGCGAGTTATGTGTCTGCGATATTTGTGCCGCCACGGCTGAATCCCAACCCAAAATATCCCGTCATATGGCTTTGTTACGTGAGGCGGAACTGGTAACCGACCGCCGTGAAGGAAAATGGGTTCACTATCGTTTGTCGCCACATATACCTGCCTGGGCTGCCGCGATTATTGACTCCGCCTGGAACTGCGAACGCGAGAACATACGCAATAAACTCAAGAATACTTTGACTGCCTCATGTTGAGGAACAGAGGATACATACGCCTAATCAAATATGAATGGAGTTCATAATGTTATTGGCCGGTGCAATTTTTTTACTCACTCTCGTTTTGGTTATCTGGCAACCTCGTGGGTTGGGTATTGGCTGGAGTGCCTCGCTTGGCGCAGTCCTTGCGCTTCTGACAGGTGTTGTTCAACTGAGTGATATTCCGGTGGTCTGGCAGATTGTCTGGAATGCGACCGCTACCTTTATCGCGGTTATCATTATCAGCCTTCTGCTAGATGAGTCAGGTTTCTTTGAATGGGCTGCTCTGCATGTGGCTCGTTGGGGCAATGGCCGTGGTCGGTTGCTGTTTACCTGGATTGTCCTGTTAGGCGCAATGGTGGCAGCACTGTTTGCGAATGACGGTGCTGCACTGATCCTGACGCCTATCGTGATTGCGATGCTTCTGGCGCTGGGTTTCAGCCCAGGGGCAACGCTAGCTTTTGTGATGGCCGCAGGATTTATCGCCGATACGGCCAGCCTGCCTCTTATTGTTTCGAATCTGGTAAATATTGTCTCGGCTGATTTCTTTAACCTCGGATTCGCAGAATATGCCGCGGTGATGGTGCCGGTTAACCTGGCGGCCATTGCAACCACGCTGGTGATGCTGCACTTGTTTTTCCGCAAAGATATCCCCGCCGTATACGACATTTCACTGTTAAAAGAGCCGAAAGCGGCAATCCGCGATATCAACACCTTTAAAACCGGCTGGCTGGTTCTGGTGCTGCTGTTGGTGGGGTTCTTTGCTCTGGAGCCACTCGGGGTACCGGTCAGCCTGGTCGCTGCCGTTGGCGCGCTAATTTTGTTTATGGTGGCGAAAAAAGGCCATGCCATTAATACCGGCAAGGTACTACGTGGCGCACCGTGGCAAATTGTTGTCTTCTCGCTGGGGATGTATCTGGTGGTTTATGGTCTGCGCAATGCGGGTCTGACCCACTACCTTTCTTCCCTGCTCAACCAACTGGCAGAACATGGCTTGTGGGCGGCGACATTGGGCACTGGGTTCCTGACGGCATTCCTGTCGTCGGTGATGAACAATATGCCGACTGTTCTGATCGGCGCGCTGTCGATAGATGGCAGCACTGCCACCGGTGTCATCAAAGAAGCGATGATTTATGCCAACGTAATAGGCAGCGATCTTGGCCCTAAAATTACCCCAATCGGCAGTCTGGCAACGTTGCTGTGGCTGCATGTATTGGCACAGAAAAATATGACGATTACCTGGGGATATTACTTCCGGGTGGGCATTGTCATGACTATCCCTGTGTTATTCGTCACGCTGGCGGCATTAGCCCTGCGGTTGTCAGTAGCACTGTAATTTTTTGTTTTAACAAGAGATCATCACCATGAGCAATGTGACTATTTATCATAATCCCGGTTGTGGAACGTCCCGTAACACGCTGGAGTTAATTCGTAACAGCGGCACTGAACCGACGGTTATTTTGTATCTGGAAACGCCTCCCACTCGTGCGGAATTGGTAAAAATGATCGCCGATATGGGGATTTCGGCGCGGGCGTTGTTGCGTAAGAATGTCGAACCGTATGAGCAATTAGGGCTGGCGGAAGATTCCTTCAGTGACGAGCAGTTAATTGATTCTATGTTGCAGCACCCTATTTTGATTAACCGACCGATTGTGGTTACCCCTCTGGGCACACGGTTATGCAGACCTTCCGAAGTGGTATTAGATATTTTGCCTGATGCGCAACGCGGCGCGTTCACTAAGGAAGATGGTGAACAAGTTATTGATGCACAAGGTAAACAGTTCAAGAACTAAATACGATCAAGGGAGCACAGGCTGCTCCCTTGGTTTTCCCGCTAGAAGAGTAACTGCGTCAGATACCCCATCATCACGGCCATGCCTAAAATCACCGTCAGGAAGGCAATAATCATCGGCATTCTGAACATAGATTTAAGCAGAATCACCTCTGTTAAGCTGGCTCCCGCACTGCCGATAATTAGCGCCATGACTGCGCCAGTTCCCATCCCTTTAGTCATTAAAACAGACGCCAGCGGGATCACGGCTTCCGCTCTGATATAAAGTGGAATACCGATAATCGCACTCAATGGGACGGCAAAAGCGTTATTGCTCCCGGCATGGCTGGCAATCCACTCGGTGGGAACAAAACCATAAATAAAAGCGCCAATCAGCACCCCTGCCAGCAGATACGGAAAGACTTCCTTAAACTGTTTCCACGCCTCCTGCCATGCCTGCTTCATCGCTCCTGGTGTTGATGCTGTTGATACCTCACTACGCGTGCTGACACAGCATGAACTACCCGTTTTAATAGATTGAATGTTTATCCGAACCGGTGTCGTGTTGCTGTTACAACATGAGGCTACCTGAAGTTTTGTAATGGGTGCAGAGCAGCCTACGGGAGAAGATATTCCTTTGCGCTTCTCGTTAATGACATACCGTTCAAAACCGAACTGACTCAGAATGAGACTGGACAGCACTGATACGACAGTGGCGATAACAATATAGAGCAGAGTGATTTTCAGCCCGAAAGTCGCCCACATCAAGCCAACAATAATCGGGTTGAGCAGCGGCGAGACAAACAGGAAGGTCAGCGTCGGACCAAAGCCAGCTCTGGCTGACAGCAACCCACGTAACATGGGAATCGTCGAACAGCTACAAAATGGGGTGATCGCCCCGAGCAAAGCCGCAATGACATAGCCTCTGCCCTTGCGTGCCCCCAGCATTGCCTGAATTTTGCTATCTGGAATCTTCTGCCGTAGTAAATTGACGCCCAGGCTAATCACCAGAAACAACAGCGACAACTCGGCGGCCAAAAAAAGGAACATCTTTGACGCATCGGACAGCATTGTTAATCCATTACTCATCTTCATCTCCTCACAAATTAAAAAAAACTATATTTCTAGTATATTCGAAGTGATTTGTGGGGCAAAAGATATTTCTGGTATTATCGAAATATCAGTTATCGGGAGGTGAGATTATGCAACTGGAAATGGTCGCTAAAGCATTGAAAGAGTTGGGGCACCCTACACGTCTGTTTATTTTCAAACATCTGGTCAAAGCTGGCAGTCAGGGATTACCCGTAGGTGAACTACAGAAACAGTTAGAGATACCGGGGTCGACGCTTAGCCATCATATTTCAGCGCTGGTATCTGTGGGTCTGCTGCAACAAAATCGGGAAAGTCGGACACTGATGTGTGTCGCACAGTACGATGTTCTTGCAAGCATTATTGAGTACTTACAAGATGAGTGCTGCATCAATGGGTCAGAAACTATTCCGGAAAAATAACGCTGTAGCGGCAGAATCCAGGGCAGCCGAATTTTGCTCCGGATACACATATTTTACCAGGCTTCTGGCTCCCTTAACATATGCACAATATTGCATGGATTCATTATCCACCCCCCTTTAAAACCCTCGGGTAAGAGTTCGACACTGTCACAACGAACTACCCCATGTTCTTGTATATGCTGCTGCGCCAGGTTGAAATCAGGAGTAAACAGTTCGAGCCACACTTCGGCCTGGCTCAAACCTGGCGCTTCATCGATCCACAATCGATTTGGGCCAAGTACGAAGCCGGTGGCCGGTAATTTGTCTGTGATTTCAGGGAGTCCAAGAGTATGACGATAAAAATCAAGCGTCTGTTGATACTGATGTGAGGGGACTTTGATGGCAATATCAATCCCCCCCTTAATTTCTGCGTTCATAAGCATGACCTAATTCAGAATCGGTGTGAATCAGCTAAGCCTGGTACAAACCTCGGATCTATCAACTTGCTGAATATGATTTCCTCGTTTTACAAAGGGAATCAATAATATTGAATGTTACCCAGTGGCATTTTTCAGCACCAAACGATGGCGTGACTATCCGTACGCTGACGCCGCAGGAAGTGGCAAGCTGGAAAGTGATCACGCAGTATCAACAGGTACAAGAAAACTGGGTGAAAGCACAGGAAGCAAAAGGTGTTAAAGATGCGGCGCAGACGCTCAAGCAAGTGACCGCCATTATGAACGAGAGCATGAAAAAATAGTGTTTCCCTGTCGTCATGACGACCGGTTGTTAGTCACCTTTCCGGTAAACTATTTGTGCGCAAAATTCATACTGCCCTTTACTTTCAATACATCGTACCTAAAATAATTCACTTCATTTCTTCTCTATAGGTATTACGCCAATGCGCCATTGATGCTGCCGTCTGTCTGACGGCCAATTGAGTTGCCCCGCCTGTTCGGGTCAGTTTCTGGCATCTATGGAGTACACCATGACGAATACTTATATCGCGCTGGAAAGCGTCGAATTCACCTTACCTGACGGCACCCCGCTGTTCACGCAACTCACTGAAACTTTTGACACCCGTCATACCGGCCTTGTTGGGCGAAATGGCGTGGGTAAAAGTGTGCTCTCGCAGATTTTAGCAGGGCAAATTCCACCGTCATCCGGGCGCTGCACACGTTCCGGTACCGCCTGGTATCTGGCACAGCAGATTGTCTATCCGCCGGAGTCTACCGTTGCGGATCTTGCCGGTGTGCAGGCAACGATTGACGCACTGGAACGCATCGAAATAGGCAGCGTGTCTACGTCCGATTTTGATCTTGTTGGCCAGCGCTGGGATATCCGTCAGCAATTACAGTTTGAACTTGAAAGATGTGGGCTCGGGCATCTTGACGCCTCCACGCCTGTCAGCCTGTTAAGTGGTGGTGAAGCGATGCGCGTTTCGCTGGCTGGTGCCTGGCTGTCGGAGGCTGATTTTTTAATCCTTGATGAGCCAAGCAACCATATCGACAGCACCTGGCGGCGGGCGCTGATTAACCAGTTACAACGCTGGCAGGGTGGGCTGTTGGTCGTAAGCCACGATCGGCAACTGCTGGAGTCAATGCAGCGAATTGTGGAATTGTCATCACTGGGTTTGAGTAACTACGGCGGAAACTACTCTTTTTACGCGCAGCTTAAGGCGCTAGAAACGCAAAATGCTCTGCAACTACTTGAACAACGCAAACGTGAGCGCCAGCGCGAACAAAAAGCGCTTCGTGAGCAGAAGCAACGGCTTGAGAAGCGGCAATCCAGGGGAAACCGACAAGGACGCGAAGCCAACCAGGCCAAAATTTTACTGGGCGGGCAAAAACAACGCAGTGAAGCATCAGCTGGGAAATTAAACCAGCAACATCTCGCCACCCAGGTGCTACTCGATAAACGGGTACATGAAGCGGCAACTCAGGTAGAGGAAAACTCGGCGATTGTGGTGCATTCCCTGGCAGTGAATTCACCTGGCAGACGCATGGTTGCTGAACTCAAAGATGTGCAACTTCCCTATGTGGCTAACTTCCCTGCTCCTCTGAATCTGACGATAACCGCCCAGCAGCGCATCGGCGTCGTTGGGGATAACGGATGTGGGAAATCGACATTAGTAAAAGTGCTGGCGGGCCTGCTTCAGCCATTGTCCGGGGAGTCTTGTGTCTCACGCAGTTCCGCGTGGCTCGATCAGCACCTCACGAGCCTTGACCCACAATGCACTGTTCTGGAACAGATCCAGCTCGCCAACCGCACTGCTGGTGAAGCGGATTTACGCATGCGGCTGGCGCAGCTCGGCCTTGATGCTGACAAAATCCAGATCCCCAGCGGCCTGCTGAGTGGTGGTGAACGCCTGAAAGCGGCTTTGGCTTGTGTGCTGTACGCCGACCCAATCCCACAACTCTTGCTGCTTGATGAACCCAGTAACCATCTGGATTTAATTTCCATACAGGCTCTGGAAATTATGCTCTGCAGTTACCAGGGGGCATTGGTCGTTGTTTCACATGATGAGGTCTTTTTGCAGAATCTGAATTTATCCGACCGGTTATCAATAACTAAACATGGTTGGCAACTTCAGGTCTGGAGTATTTCATGACCGGGATTTATCGCATAACAGCGCGTTATCGCGGTATCACGAACAGTGATTTACATTTTGGACAGAGCAATGTTTGCCCCTGACGGATTTTATTTGCTGGATGTGAAGATTTGCTTCCACAAATAGGACATGTCACCGAGCTATTTGCCGCATTACCGAAGCGCTTCATTGCGTAATCTAAGAGGGACATGATGATTAGCCATTTCAATGAATGAAGTTCATCGTATCACGCCCTGAACAAATAGCGCACAAGTTATCCTGTGGCCGATCTCTTCGGGCGTGTATGGCTACGGCAAAGGCAAACGGGCATTTAATAACGCTAAATTAAAATGTTTGCCACAACCCTTCTTCAGCCTGTTTCAGTGGATTAGCAGGAACTTTCCTGGGTGTGCCAGTTACGAGCACCCTTTCTTCGTCGCCAAGACGCAAATTATTAGTTCTGGTTTGCAATTCCACAACCTGGTCTTTTAACACATCCGAAGAGTGAGCCAGTTCTACCACCACTGCCGCATTGCTGTGTGTAACTTTTTCCAACTCTGATAACGCGACAGTAATTTGCTGGATCCCTTTTTCCTGTTCATTAGTCGAGATAAAGATGTGCTCCATCAGCAAATTAAGATCGTCGGATCCCGAAACAATATCGTGCATATTTTTTTCTGCTTCAGAAACCAGTTTCGCGCCCTGCATCACATTAATATTCGTTTGCTCAATTAACGACTTAATATTTTTGGCAGATTCTGAACTTTTTTTCGCTAATACTCTGACTTCACCGGCGACGACAGCAAAACCCTTACCGTGCTCACCCGCTCTGGCGGCTTCCACTGCGGCATTTAATGCCAGGATATTGGTCTGGAATGCAATACCATCAATTATGCTAATAATTTCAGTCATTTTCTTTGAGCAATCGGTAATCGACACCATATTTTCGGTCAGCTTATGCATCAAATCACTGCCATGCCCGGCAGATTTATGTGCTTCGCTGGTGATGATGTTTAGCTGGCGGGTGTTTTCTGCATTACTCCGGGTCCCTGCGGAAATCTCTTCCATGCTGGCGGCGGTTTGCATCAACATCGCCGATTGTTGTTCGGTTTTTACCGATAAATCCGCACTTTGGTTGGCAAGAGTGCTCGATAACTCACTGGCTGAATTTGAAGACCTCCTGATATCCATAACCAAATTGGAGATTTCTTTTGCCAGGCTGTTTATTCCGGGAATTAATTTCCCTGCACAGTTATTACCAAACTCACGTATAGATATGGACAAATTACCTGTATTGATTTCATCAATATTTCTTTTAACTTCATTAATCGGCCTGACAAGATATTTAGTCATGTAAGCCCATAAGATGAGCACTAAAACGACACCGATCACAGTTAGCATAAGTAAAATATTAACATTTGCTAGTAACAGGAAGGCTATTAAATCCATGGCAGTAATTGCAATTGCTGTAAAAACAATAATTACGGTTCTTACGCTGTAATCTTTAAACATGTTCAGACCTATTACATATTTCGCGGGTACTTATATATATCGGCGTTATTTATGAAAGATCCAGTGCGCAGTTAAAATCAAAGCTAAATACTGACATAAGCAAATGGCGAAGTTTTTTACACTTCCTTACAAGAGAGGATGGAAAGCAGAGGTGGAACAAAAACATAAAAAAACGGTGCGCCAGGCACCGTTTTATTCTGTATTACTTACCGTTCAGAGCGTCATCTGGCCAGTATTTATAGCCGTTAACCATGGCCTGTGCAGCAAGGCCTTTTTCTGTCATTTCATAGACGTAAAGCTGTTTAGGTAACTCGACTGAACTTGGTGCGACAGCACTTGCCGAAGCATTGACTGCAGGCAAACCTTTATCGTCATATTTTGCCGCAGCATTTGCATCAGCGCCAACAATATAACCATTTTTAATAAAGTCGCTCAGCGCTTTGCTGTCATTAAAGACCAAAACGGTGCGTAATTGCTTAACGCCCATCCCGACACCGGCTCCAGCCTGAGCCATTTTCATATAGGTGTCTTTGCCGCTTCTAAGATCTTTCACCACGCCATAACCACTGCCGAACCCTAACACCAGGATTTTGCTGCTATTATTTGAGAATACGGCGTACCCTTTAGACTTCAGAATCTGTTTACGAGCCTCAGGATGAATCTTATACAATTTAGTTAACGTATCAATTCGCATTTGTTGGATAGTGTTACGTTGCTGGCTAGCGGTATCGCCTTTAGCGCTACAACCGGCAATAGCCAAAACTGCAATAAGAAGTATTTTTTTAAACCGCATGTGATCCCAATCCATTTTAAAGAACGGTCATTAAACAACCAGAGTTGTATAAATACCGAAAATAAGGACGCGAATTTTATGACACAGTCGATGTTGTGGTTAATTCTTTTGTGCTAAGCCTGATTTTTTTGTTTAATTTTAAACAAACAAGATATTGCCTAATTACCATTAATTTTGGTAATGGTTTGGGGCGTAGATTAGAATAGATAAACCAGCACTGCCATGATCACAACGGTCAACGCTATAAAAGCGATAGTGGCAGAAAAACCACCTAAAGAGTCCATATTGTCACGGGTGTTTTCATTTAACTTGTCAATGGCTTCCTGCTTACTTTCCGCCTCAAACTCCAGCGGATATTTTTTAAAGCCGTCTTGTTTTAGCTTTTTGATATCGTCTTTCGACAGTGCGCTACGGGCAAAAATTTTCGTGGCTTCGTCTTTGACGTAAAACACATACTTTTCCATACACCATTCTCCTCTGTGCTCGCACCCACTATAGATAGCCTGGATATCTTCAAGTCGAAGACCATCATAAACCAGTCACCGCTCATAAAAGTTTAACCTGGTTAAAAAGTTGCGCGGTTTCCTGGAAAAAAAATGCGCAAAAAATCATTGTCAGCGAAGGTCTTTAATTTGTCGAAGTGTGTGATATAAAGACAGACCTCGCGAAAAAGTGACCACAGTTTGACTAAACTCACCGTGGTCGCCACACAAGTCTAAGATGCGCTCCGCGCAATTCTCGACCAGCGTCCTTAAATGCCTGAATGGTTTTAGGCTCGTTACAGGTTTTGCTCCACTCAGTGCGCAACCTGAATACCGACAGGAACGCTTTATGAATAAACCCCTTATGGTAATTTTCACCACTATTGCTCTTGATGCCGTGGGTATTGGTCTTATCTTTCCGATCCTCCCCTCGCTATTAAAAGACATTACCCACAGTGGCAATGTCGCCATTTATATCGGTACATTGACCGCGTTGTATGCTGCGATGCAGTTCGTGCTCGCACCCGTTCTTGGCACGCTCAGCGACCGTATTGGCCACCGGCCTGTGATGTTGTTATCTCTCGGTGGCGCGGCGGTAAATTACCTGTTTCTCGCCTTTTCACCGAATCTGGCATTACTGTTTGTTGGCCGCGCCATTGCTGGTATGACGAGCGCCAATATCTCCGTCGCCACCGCTTATCTGACAGATGTCTCCGCACCTGACCAACGTGCGCGGCATTTTGGTCTACTCAATGCGATGTTTGGACTCGGCTTTATTGTCGGCCCGTTACTGGGTGGAATTCTGGGAGACTATTGGGTGCGCCTGCCATTTATCGCGGCGGCGGTACTCAATGGCTGCAATTTTCTGCTCGCGCTATTTGTGTTGCCTGAGTCTCATCAACCTGAACGCAAGAAACTCGACCTCACGGCACTTAATCCACTGAGGCCATTTCGTTGGATCTGTTCCATGAAAGGGCTAATGCCAGTAGTACTCACCTTCTTCATTCTTAGTGCCACCGGCGAAGCTTACGGGATTTGCTGGGCACTGTGGGGGTTTGACGCCTTTGGCTGGAATGGTTTCTGGATAGGTTTATCGCTGGGAGCATTTGGCTTGTGTCAGGCGCTGGTACAGGTATTTCTGCCAGCACCAGCGGCAAGGCTATTTGGAGAACGCGGTGCGGTGTTCGTCGGAATCAGCTGCGCCTGTATTGCCCTGATGACCATCGCCTTTGCGCATGAAAGCTGGATGGTGTTTGCGATTATGCCGCTGTTTGCGTTAGGCGGTATCGGCACACCAGCGCTTCAGGCGCTGGCAACTCGCCAGGTGGATGCCGATAGTCAGGGGCAATTCCAGGGGGTACTGGCTTCCGCCGTGAGTCTTGCCTCGATCATTGCCCCGCTGTTCTTTTCCGCTTTTTATTTCGTTGTACAGAAACAGTGGCCTGGCGCTATCTGGCTTTCGGTGGTGGCCGTTTATTTGCTCGCTATTCCTTTGGTGATGTTAGGTACACGCAAACCCGCAACGGCAACAGCCTGACAGGGATGTTTACGGACTAGCAGCAAAGGCTGCTATCCTGTGCGCCATTGTTTCTGTAAATGATTTACCTAATGAATTCTTCAATGTCTGGAAGTCTGCTCTGTGTCCGCGACCTCACCCTGTGTTTTTCCGGTCACTCGCCGCAAGTTAATGCGGTCTCTTTTGATGTTAACGCCGGGGAGTTTGTCGCGATTATTGGGCCGAATGGCAGTGGGAAATCAACATTGCTGCGCCTTATCATCAGCGAACTCCAGGCCGCCCGTGGCGAGATAGTGATTCAGGGTAGAACGTTACGGACGATGAAGCCGCTTGAACGGGCGCGCCGTGTGGCGCTGCTCACCCAGCATGACAATGCGGACTCACGGCTGACAGTCAATGAGTATGTGGCGTTGGGTCGCATACCCTGGCAAGCCGAACACACGCAAACTGAACATAACGAAGCGATTGCTGGTGCGATCAATGATGTCGGCATCAACCACTTGCGGCAGGTGGCGCTGGGGAAATTATCCGGTGGAGAACGACAACGCGCTGGCTTTGCCCGTGTACTGGCGCAAAAACCGGCATTACTGTTACTTGATGAACCGACAAATCATCTCGATCCACTCGCTCGCCACCAGTTACTGAACCTGGTTAAGCACAAAAACATCACTACGCTTGCAGTACTTCACGATCTTGAATTGATTCAACCGTTCTCAGACCAGGTGCTTATGATGAATGCCGGGCGCCTGGTTTGCCGTGGTACGCCCGCCGAAGTGTTGGATTCACCCTGGCTTGCGCAGGTTTTCGGCATGCAGAGCCTGCACGTTACCCATCCCAAAAATGGCAAAACGGTGCGTATTTTTGAAGCCCTGGCCTCAGAAGTTAATGGTTATACAAATAACTAATCATTAATTGATCTAATCGAATCCATTCACACTATTAATTCCTGTAAGGTGCAACGCCTGATGAATCAGGAGTTTGTGTGAAAAATTTAATGCTTGCGGCACTGTTAGCCGCACTTACCGGTACTGCCGGTGCCTCTGGTTTTCCGGTAACTGTCGATAACTGCGGAAAACCGCTGACCTTTACCAAAGCCCCTAAACGCATGGTCGTTCATGACATTAACCTGTCCGAAATGGCGTTTGACCTGCACCTGCAACCCAAAATGGTTGGCATTACCGGTGTTTCTGGCTGGTACAAAAACATCCCGGCGTTTAGGCGATTACAGGGAGATATTCCTGAGCTTGCCGCCAAATATCCGTCAATGGAAACCCTGCTGGCTGCCCAGCCTGACCTCTTTTATGCTGGCTGGAACTACGGTCTGCGCGGTGATGTCACTCCGCAAGCGCTGGCAAAATTCAATATCAAAACGCTTATCCTGAGCGAAAGCTGTATTCACGTTGATAGCCACCGCCCACGCGCCAGTATGGATTTGCTTTACGGCGATATGGAACGACTGGGTAAAGTGTTTGGCAAAGCAGAAGATGCAGCAAAACTGGTGAGTCGCTGGAAAAAGCAGGTTGCCGATTTAAATAACAAAACTGCCGGACGCAAACCGCTGCGCGTGTTTCTTTACGACTCCGGTGAAGATAAACCCTATACCAGCGGGGCTTACGCCATGCCAACGGCGATTATCGAAGCTGCTGGCGGTAAAAATGTCATGGATACGCTGAACAAAAGTTGGGCATTCAGCAACTGGGAAAGTGTCGCCGCGACCGAGCCTGAGTTCATTATTTTGGTGGACTATCAGTCAGATTTTAATGGTGGAGCTGACAAGTTACAGCAGTTCCTCGAACAGCATCCGTTAATGAAAAACACGCCAGCCGTTATTCATCACCGCTACCTGAAACTTAAATACCAGGAGCTGACGCCCGGCCCTGCCAATATCACCGCGATCGGCAAAGTCGCCCATGCGCTTTACCCTGGCGCATTCAACTGATGTACGCCGATAAACGATTTTTAGTGGTGTGGATTATTGCGCCGTTTCTGTTGGCGGGTTTAACACTGGCAAACGTGGCGAAAGGCAGCGTGCCGCTCTCTTTTTCCGACGTGTTGACCGCGCTGGATTTAATGCCAGGTGAAGTCTCGCCGATGATAAAAAGCATCGTGCTGGAGTTGCGTGTGCCGCGCACGTTACTGGGAATGATGGCTGGAGCAGGCCTGGCGCTGGTCGGTTCGCTGCTACAAACCACCACGCGTAACGACCTGGCTGACCCTTTTCTCTTTGGCTTATCTTCTGGCGCTTCTGCGGGTGTTGTACTGGTGACTACCCGTCTTGGCAGCACTCTTGGCATGTGGACTTTGCCCATCGCCGCGTTTGCTGGCGGGATGCTTTCTGCGGCAGCGGTGATGATTATCTTTATGTCTCAGTCGCATAAAGGGACAGAGAAGTTGATTATTTGCGGGCTGGCAGTGTCATTTTTGTTTGGTGCGCTCACTAATTATCTGATTTTTTCCGGCGACCAACGCACTGCCAGTCATGCCCTGTTTTGGGCGTTAGGGGGGCTGGGTTTGGCGCGCTGGGATAACCTTGGCTTTGCCGCCATCGCCCTGCTTCTGCTTATCGCATTCATTTCACTACGCTGGCGTTCACTGGATGGCTTGCTGGCGGGTGAACAGACTGCCTGTTCGTTAGGCATTAACGTGACACGCCTGCGTAGTGAAGTCTTTCTTTGTTGCTCAATGGCGACAGCAATCTTCGTTTCACTCACCGGTGTCATTGGTTTTGTGGGGTTGATGGTACCTCATTTGGCACGACCATTTGCTGGCGTGCGGCATCGCAGATTATTGCCGCTGGTTGGCATCCTGGGCGCAATCCTGCTGTCTGCCGGAGATTTGTTGAGCCGAACACTCATTGCCCCACAGGAACTGCCAATCGGGATTATCACCGCAGGTGTTGGCGGAATGTTTGTGTTGGTTATCATATTGCGTAGAGGGAGCTAAGGATCAGGAACCACAAATTGCAGTCCCCGCTGTGAATCGTTATTCCTGCCCTTTTTTACTCTGCCAATTTGCCCACGGGCTATCAGCAGGGGGTTCTTTTTGAGCAACTTTTTCGTCTTCTAAAGAATCAAGATACAAATCTTCGACTTCTTTACGCGCCCATGGGGTACGGCGTAGAAACTTAAGGCTGGATTTCACGCTTGGGTCACTTTTAAAACAATTGATGTTGATGCGTTTTGCCAGTTCTTCCCATCCAAAACGTGCAACTAAAGCATTCACAATGGCTTCAAGTGTCATGCCGTGCAGAGGGTCTTTCGATGAGTGGGTCATAATGCGTCCAATGAATCTGAATAATGGCGCATACGATAGCAAATTAACGCCCGTTCATCTTTCTAATCGATAACTTTCCTTCCTGGCCGACGGCAGGTATCCTGGCGAGGCGTACATTCATCAAAAGAATGAAAAGGATTAGATAATGAAACATGCAGTATGGACCCTGTCGCTTGCACTCCTCACCAGCACTTCTGCACTGGCTACGGATGCTAAACTCCCTGCCCCGATTAGCGCCTTACAGCAGCAAGGATTTGAACTGAAAGGTGAATTTAAAGGTCCAGGTGACTTACCAGGCTATGTGATGCAGTTTCAGGGACAAGGCACTACCGTGTTCCTGACCCCGGATAAACAGCATGCGATTATGGGAAATCTGGTCGATGCCAGCGGTAAAAACCTCAGCGATGCTCAGGTAGAGAAATGGGTTTATGCGCCGATGGCTAAAGAGATGTGGCAAAAACTCGAGAAAAATCACTGGATCGCAGCAGGTAAAGCTGACGCCCCGCAGATTGTTTACGCCTTTGCCGATCCTTACTGCCCGTATTGCACCCAGTTTTGGCTCAACGCACAACCGTGGTTGAGTTCCGGCAAAGTACAACTGCGTGTCTTAATGGTTGGGATGTTGCGCCCGGATAGCGGTCAAAAAGCCGCAGCCATTATGATGTCTGACGACCCGGCAAAAACGCTGGCGGAATATGAAAACAGCAAGGGCAAAATGACGTTAAACGTCCCTGCGACCATCAAACCAGAAATCACCAAAGCTCTTGAAAACAACCTGGCATTAATGGACGAACTGGGCGGCAGCGCCACACCGTCCATTTACTACCTGAACAAAGACGGGCGCCTGCAACAACATCAGGGTCTGCCTGACGAAGCCACCATGAAAACCATTATGGGCGACGATAAATAAAGGGATTTTGTTGGATGGCGCTGCACTTATCAGACCTACAAACCGCATGATTACTGGTTTTGTAGGGTGGATAAGCGCAGCGTCATCCACCAATCAAGCCACAAGTTAACCGGTTTTGTAGGGTGGATAAGCGCAAGCGCCATCCACCAATCAAGCCACACGTTAACCGGTTTCGTAGGGTGGATAAGCGCAGCGCCATCCACCACATTTTTTGATGCTTAGCAGTAACGAGCAACCGCAGCACGCATGCCCTGGCTCAGAATAACCTGCAAATCTTCGCTAACTTTAGCCACCAGACCCGCGGCTTGAGTCAAATCCTGGCCCCAATGATCGCTGTCGCTTAACACGGCCTCAACCAGTTGCTGCACGGTGATTTGCTTGTCGCCCAGTGATGTCCAAAGCTGTTGATAACGAACCAACCAATGCTCGTCATCCTGCAATGGATAGCTTTCGTTGTTGCGTTCGCCCTTATAGAAGGCAATCAGTGCCGCCAGTGCGAAAGTCAGACGCGGAGGCAATGTCCCGCTCGCCTGCTGGCCCGCCAGCAATTGCGGCAGAATACGGGTGCGGAATTTAGTCATGCCATTCAGCGCGATGGATAACAACTGGTGCTGAATATACGGGTTCTGGAAACGGCTGGTGACCGCCTGGGCGAATGACTGTAATTCGTCGCGCGGCAAATCCAGGACAGGAATAATCTCTTCCGCAATGGTTTTTTCCACAAAACCACACACTTCGGCATCGTTCATGGCTTCGCCAACGGTATTCAAGCCTGCCAGATACGCAACCGGAACCAGTGCGGTGTGAGCACCGTTGAGGATCGCTACCTTGCGTTCTTTATAAGGCTTAATGTCATCAACAATCAGCACGTTCAGCGGGAATTTATCCAAGCGCAGTTCCTGAGCCAAAGATGCCGGCCCCTGAATCACGAACAGGTAGAAGTGTTCTGCCGCCGCGAGGAAACTATCTTTATAACCGAGTGAATTTTCAATCTCGGCAGCTTCGTCGCGCGGGTAACCGGTCACGATACGGTCAACCAGTGTTGAACAGAAGGTGTTGGCGTCATTCAGCCATTGAATGAATGCTGCTGGCAGTGCCCATTCTTGCGCGTAACGCAGCACCAACTCTTGCAGTGCATCGCCGTTATAGTCGATCAGTTCGCAAGGAATGATCACCCAGCCTTTATCGACCGCACCGTTGAAATGGCTGAAACGTTCAAACAGCAAACGGGTCAGTTTAGCCGGATAGCTTACCGCTGGCGCATCTGCAAATTTATCGCCCGCGTGGTAGCTGATACCCGCTTCGGTGGTGTTGGAGAACACAAAACGCATCTCTGGGTTATGTGCCAGCTTAAGGAACGCGTCGTACTCTTGATAGACGTTGATTTCTCTGTTTACTGAGCGAATCAGACGTGCGTCACTTACCGCTTCGCCCTGCTCGTTCAGGCCACGGATAACCGTGGTGTAAAGCCCATCCTGGGTTGATAACGACGGTGGGAATGCACTGTCGATCGGACGTACAATCACCACGCCCGCATTTAAGTCCGTATGTTCATTGAGTAAATCGACTTGCCAGTCAATGAAAGCGCGCAGGAAGTTGCCCTCACCAAACTGGATAATACGTTCAGGATATTGAGCGCCAGGGAAATCATGACGATTTAGAGTTTTCACTATGTTGTTCCTTGGTGTGTACAGGATGAACGACTAGAAATATCCCAAACAAATTATCAGAACCCAACAAAGTGAAACCCCGTTTTGATCAAACAAGAGTTGTTATACCAATTATTTTTGGTACGACAACTAATAAAATGTCGGCCTCATCACACTAACTATTAATAACGAACTCGCTCAACGACGCTCTGCTGGTCTGGTTGCGCCCGTTGCGCTTGGACAAATACAGGTACTTATCCGCTTGCGCGAGCTGCGAGTTAAACGCATCGAGAAGCGTTTGTTGTCCTGGAGTCGTTGTTGCAAGGCCAATACTGACGGTGATAAACAGCGTTTGTTGCTGGTAACGAAACGCGGTGCGTTCAATATCCTTACGGATTTGCTCCGCGATGGCATACCCTTTTTGTTCGGTATCCGTGCTACAGGCCACCACAAACTCCTCACCGCCAAGACGCGCGACCAGCCCTGTTTCACCGACGATTTCGGATAAACGCCGGGCGAAAGCAGCCAACACCACATCGCCACATTCATGGCCGTGGTTATCATTAATACGTTTGAAATAGTCGATATCCAGCAACATCACGCAGAGTTTTTGCTCAGGTTGATGGTTCAGTGGTACGGTGTTTTTCAACGCTTCATACAGACCTGAACGGGAATAAACGCCAGTAAGGTAGTCATAATCCGCACGCAGCGAGGTTTGCTTAATCAGCCGATTGATTGCATCTACACTGACGGAAACAATTAGCGGGCAAATCGCCATCGTGGCGATTCCCAGACGGGCAGAGAACATCTCACTCACTACCAACGGGGTATCGGGGGAAAGCGCAACAATCGAATTTGCCAGCAGAATAATCTCTGCCCCACCGGTTAATAGCGTCAGCAACGCCGTCACCGGCAATGGATAACGAATGGCACACCAGATAAGCGCGGGTAACGGGAACGCCAGGCTACCGGCACCGCCAATCACCACCGAAGCAAGAATTGAAATGACAACGCCAAGCAATGGGTAGAGTTTCGACAACTGCAAAGCGGGCAACGCCTTCCACTGCGGCCATTTGGTCATTAGCAAAAACGGCATCATTAACACACCCGTCGAAAACTGTTCGCTAAACCAGTCAGCGAACAGCGAAATAAAGTGACGATAATCAGATGATGGGCCAGTTGAGCCAATGGAGCCTAATAAAGAGCTGAGAACGGCACCAATCAAACAGGTATAAAAAAGATTAAACGCATTAAGCGCCCAATTGTTTTCATCCTGGGTTCTGGAATATCGCAGTAATAAGCGGGCGACGATAATAATAAATACCATGTTAGAGAGGTTTATTATCGCCGATTGCCATCCCCAGTGGGTGGTGACGACGTCGTAAACCACCATCGCACTATAGCTGACAACATAATAAACAGGCCGGTTCAGGAACGGGTGGCGGACAAACACCGCCGCCAGCACCGCGTTGAGCGGCCAGAACAGCGACAGTTCATCAATCAGGCGAAGTGACGCGCCGAAAAAATAGAACAGCGTGGTAATGACAAATATATTAACGGCATTCGCCAGGCGTTTTTTAGGTGAAAATAACGTCATCTGCTTTTGAATAGATATGCTTTTTTGATTCATATTTATGTATGCACTGCTTAGAGAGTTAATACACCTGAATGAGTGCAAAAATAAATTTTAGCTTAAGTTTAAAAGATTGATCGGCCAATCCGCTGTGCGAGGATTTCCAGCGCGGCCGTTCCGGCTAACGAGTTACCCGAGGTATCCAGTTCCGGGCACCAGACCGCAATAGACATCTCATGCGGAACGATGGCAATAATGCCGCCGCCAACACCGGATTTACCAGGCATACCCACTCGATAGGCAAACTCACCCGCACCATCGTACATTCCACTGGTCACCATTAACGCATTTATTTGTCGGGCTTGTTGTGCACTAATAATTGGCTCATCAAGGTGTAATGCACACCCTTGATTTGCCAGAAATAAGAAAGTTTTCGCCAGTTCATTGCAGCTCATTTTTAGTGCGCAATAGTGGAAATAATTCTGCAGGACGGTAATCACATCGTTATCGAAATTACCAAATGATTTCATCAGCCAGGCGATGGCAGCATTACGCGCCGAATGCTCGAATTCAGATTTCGCAACGCGGCTGTCATAGGCCAGATCGGGTTGTTGGGCTATTGCGCGCACCACTTCCAGCATGCGCTGTTTCGGCGCACTCAGGCGTGTTTGCAGCATGTCGCACACTACCAATGCCCCGGCATTAATAAACGGGTTACGGGGTTTTCCCTGTTCAAGTTCTAACTGGAGTAATGAATTGAAAGGCTGCCCCGAAGGCTCTTTACCCACGCGCTGCCAGATTTCGTGCTCATCATAACGCGCCATCGCCAGCGCCAGGCTGAGCACTTTTGAAATAGATTGAATCGAGAAGCGTTCTGCGGCATCTCCGGCGCTGAAGACTTCACCGTCGACGGTACAAACGGAAATCCCCAGTTTATTGCCCGGAACTTCAGCCAGTGCGGGAATATAATCAGCGACTTTACCCTGACCAATGAGTGGCCGAACCTGCGCCAGAATATCTTCGAGTAATTGATTATCTAACAAACCTGGCACTGCAAACTCCTGAATGGCGGGTATTTTACGCCCGCCAGTATATCAGACTGCGTTCGTTGCAGGCAGGTGAAAACCCGAAACTAACGCCGGTCTTTCCATACAGTTTGCACATTACAAAACTCATGCAGACCAAAATGGGAAAGCTCGCGGCCAAAACCACTTTTCTTCACGCCGCCAAATGCCACGCGTGGGTCGCTGGCGCTGTAGCCATTAATAAACACACCGCCACATTCAAGGCGTGCGGCAAATTCTTCTGCGAGTTGGCTATTGGTGGTAAATACGGTGGCTGAAAGCCCAAAGTCACTGTCATTAGCCAGTTCCAGCGCATGTTCGGCATCACGGGCGACGGTAATCGTGGCGACTGGGCCAAACAATTCTTCACGAAATGCCACCATCTCTGGCGTGACATTCCCCAGAACGGTTGGCGCATAGAAATTGCCCTTACCCGCCACTTTCTCACCGCCAAGTAGTAAGTTCGCCCCCTGTTTAAGTGACACTGTAACCTGGTGATACAGCTCATCACGCAAATCATAACGCGCCATCGGCCCAATGTAGGTGGTTTCGTCAGTGGGATCGCCCATTTTTAAAGCTTGTACTGCCGCAACGAACTGCTTCGTGAATACGTCAACAATTCCTGCCTCAATAATGAAGCGTTTGGCCGCTGCACAAACTTGTCCAGTATTCTGATAACGCCCGGCGACAGCCGCTTTAACGGCTTCATTAAGATCTGCGTCATTCAGCACGATAAAGGGATCGGAACCTCCTAACTCCAGTACACATTTTTTCAACGCAGCACCGGCTTGCGCGCCAATCGCAGCCCCCGCTCGCCCACTACCAGTGACGGTAACCGCTGCAATCCGCGCGTCGTTAATCGCCCGGCTCACACCTTCAGGTGTCACATTGATCACTTCAAACACCCCTTCAGGGAAGCCCGCTTCGCTGAACAACTGTTTGATCAGTCGCGCACTTCCCATCACATTTGGTGCATGTTTCAGTACATAACTGTTCCCTGCCAAAAGAATCGGCACCGCACCGCGCAACACTTGCCAGAATGGGAAGTTCCACGGCATCACAGCCAAAATCGCACCCAGAGGACGGTATTCAATCACCGCCTGTTGGTTTTCCACTGGTGTACTTTCGGTCGCCAGCATCGCCGGGCCGTGTTCGGCATACCAGTCACATAAATTTGCCGATTTAGCCACTTCGCCACGCGCCTGAACAATGGGCTTGCCCATTTCAGCGGTGATCATTTGCGCTAAAGCTTCCGCATTGTTGCGAAGTGCCGTACCAAGAGCCTGTAATTTCTCTGCACGACCCGCCAGCGACACCTGCCGCCAGAGGTTAAACGCCGCATGATTCCCCGCCAGCGCGTTATCTAACTGTTGAGCCGACTCAAAAGGTGTGGCTGACAGTTGCTCACCGTTAGCCGGATTAATGGAAATAGCGTGTGTGTTCATAATGCCCCCAGAGTTCAGTTGATGCCCTCACCTTAATCGCCCGTGACAATCATGAAAAATGAATAATAATGAGTGAGTCATTCACGAATCGAGAAAGCTTTATGGATCTTACGCAACTTGAAATGTTTAATGCGGTAGCAGAAACCGGCAGTATCAGCGCCGCGGCGGCGAAGGTACATCGCGTACCGTCTAATCTCACTACGCGTATTAAACAACTTGAAGCCGATCTCGGTGTGGATTTGTTTATCCGCGAAAACCAACGCTTGCGCCTTGCGCCCGCCGGACACAGTTTTCTCAGCTACAGCAAACGCATTCTGGCGTTGGTTGATGAAGCACGGATGGCGGTTTCAGGCGATGAACCACACGGTTTTTTGATGCTCGGTTCGCTGGAAAGTACGGCGGCGGTGCGCATTCCCGGTATTTTAGCGTTGTTTAACCAACGCTTCCCCAAAATTCAGCTTTCGCTCGCCACAGGCCCGTCAGGTGATCAAATTGATGGTGTGCTGGACGGGCGCTTGTCGGCGGCCTTTGTCGATGGCCCGGTCATGCATCCGTCGCTTGAAGGAATTTCGGTCTATGAAGAAGAAATGGTGATTGTCGCCCCTGCGGGCCACGTAATGATTACCAATGCCCGGCAAGTCAGCGAAGCCAGTATTTATGCGTTTCGCGCCAACTGCTCGTATCGACGACATTTCGAAAGCTGGTTTCACAGCCAGCAATCAGCACCCGGTAAAATTCACGAAATGGAGTCGTACCACGGCATGCTGGCGTGTGTCATAGCGGGGGCAGGCATTGCATTGATGCCACGCAGCATGCTGGAAAGCATGCCCGGCAGCCATCAGGTCTCAATATCGGCATTGCCGGAAGAGTGGCGGTTCCTGAATACCTGGCTAATCTGGCGACGGGGTGCGAAAACCCGACAACTCGACGCGTTTATCGGGTTACTGGAACAAACACCTTAGCCGCGCAACAGCACTTTTCCAACTAGATAGGTGGCGGCTTGCCCGGCGATATGCACCCTGTCACCGACTAACTGGCAGCGTAAATCACCACCGCGTTGGGAAACCTGGCGAGCCAACATCTGGGTTTTACCAAGCTTTTGAGCCCAATAAGGGATCAGCATGGTATGCGTCGATCCGGTGACGGGATCTTCGGTAATTGACGACGCGGGCGAGAAGAAACGGCTGACAAAATCATAGCCTTCGTCATTGGCCGGTGCGGTGATACAAACCTTTTGATTCAGCCCCAGCATCAGCTGGAAGTCAGGTTTTATTGCTTCAACCTGCTGTTGCGTACTGAGCACTACGGTGTAAGTACGCCCCAGGCGGACTTCCTGATATTCACTGATCCCCAATGAGTCCAGCAACAACTGCGGCGGTGTGACCGGCTCGCTGCTGGTGGCCGGGAAATCCAGAGTTAACCAATCGCCATTTCGCGTGACGGTCAACGGGCCCACAAATCGCGTTGAAAACTGAATTGCAGTTTCCGGGTAATTCAGATATTCAAAAATCACATGCGCGCTTGCCAGCGTTGCATGGCCACAAAGGTTAACCTCGCCTTGCGTGGTAAACCAACGCAACTCAAAACCCTCATCGGTGGTGACAAAAAAAGCTGTTTCCGATTGATTATGCTGTCGTGCCATTGCCAGTAAGGTTGCATCTGGCAGCCATTCCGTCAGCGGGCAAACCGCAGCAGCATTGCCACCAAAAGTGGTGTCCGTAAACGCATCGACCATATAAAAATCAATTTGCTGCATGGCATTTTCTCCCTCGGTAAGCCTATGACTTCTACCATGTCATAACTTCCATGAAAATCACCACAATAAAATGAGACTTAAATCACAAAATTGGTTGTACAGCTGGTTTGATGGTTTTATGATCGCCTGCTCACCACTCTTTCTAAAACCTGCGCGAATACCATCTATGACTATAAGCAAAGTCTCACGCAAAACGGCGTGGCTACGCGTCGTTACGCTCGCTGTCGCGGCCTTTATTTTTAACACCACGGAATTTGTCCCGGTTGGTTTACTGTCTGACATTGCCGATAGTTTTGGTATGCAGACTGCGCAAGTTGGGATCATGCTAACTATCTACGCATGGGTGGTGGCGCTAATGTCCCTTCCCTTTATGCTGTTAACCAGTCAGGTCGAACGAAAGCGCTTATTGGTCAGTATTTTCGTCTTATTTATCGTAAGTCACGTGCTCTCATTCGTCGCCTGGAGCTTCCCGGTGTTGGTGATTAGCCGCATTGGGATTGCCTTTGCCCACGCTATATTCTGGTCAATTACCGCGTCGCTGGCGATTCGTATGGCACCGGCCGGGAAAAAGGCTCAAGCACTCAGTTTGATAGCCACTGGTACCGCGCTGGCGATGGTTTTAGGTTTGCCGCTTGGACGTATCGTTGGGCAATATTTCGGCTGGCGTACCACTTTCTTCGCTATTGGTGTCGTCGCCGCACTCACGCTGTTCTGTGTGATGAAACTGCTGCCTAAATTGCCAAGCGAACACTCAGGTTCGCTGAAAAGTTTGCCGTTGCTGTTTAAACGCCCAGCCCTGGTGAGCTTGTATGTATTGGTCGCGGTGGTGGTGACCGCGCATTACACCGCCTACAGCTACATCGAACCGTTCGTACAAACCGTAGCCGGATTGAGTGCGAATGTGGCGACTCTGCTACTGTTGGTGCTGGGTGCCGCAGGGATTATTGGCAGCGTGCTGTTTGGTAAACTGGGCAATCGCCATTCATCAACGCTGGTCAGCGGTTCGATCGGTTTACTGGTGTTGTGCCTCGCGTTGTTACTGCCTGCCGCGCAAAGCAGCACTCAGCTCACTCTGTTATGCCTGTTCTGGGGAATCGCCATTATGGTTATCACCCTCGGCATGCAGGTGAAAGTTTTGGCACTGGCCCCCGATGCAACCGATGTTTCTATGGCGTTATTCTCAGGGATTTTTAATCTCGGGATTGGCGCGGGCGCGTTGGTAGGTAACCAGGTTAGCCTGCATTTTGATATGTCGAGTATTGGGCTGGTGGGGGCTGTTCCGGCACTGGTGGCGCTTATCGTTTCAGTATTAATTTTCCGTCGTTGGCCGGTTTCCTTAGAAGAACAGCACAGCCACGGTTAGCCAGGATAAAAGGATGTCGGGTAGCGTTGCGCTTACCCGACATTCGCGTTTATTGGGCTGGAAACTTGGTAATAATCTCTAGTACCCCGTTAATAATGAACTGAACCCCCATACACACCAACAAGAAGCCCATCAGGCGCGAAATCGCTTCAATACCGCTCTTGCCGACCAGGCGCATAATCGCACCAGAACTGCGTAAAC
The DNA here is from genome assembly GCF_004361975.1 of Buttiauxella sp. JUb87. Classification (NCBI taxonomy): domain Bacteria; kingdom Pseudomonadati; phylum Pseudomonadota; class Gammaproteobacteria; order Enterobacterales; family Enterobacteriaceae; genus Buttiauxella; species Buttiauxella sp. JUb87. The sequence goes on along the minus strand of NZ_SNVY01000001.1, from coordinate 302,636 downwards.
TCCCCCACAAAATCAGCCCTACCAGCGCAAAAATCAGCGGTGGAGCCACCAGCACAACCCAGGCGGGGAAATTGACACCATGCTCAACCGTTGACGATGAACTGATGATCATCGCAATGGTCCCCGGCCCCGCCGTACTTGGCATCGCCAATGGGACAAACGCGATATTGGTATCAGGCTCCTGCTCAAGCTCCTCGGCTTTTGTATGTGCTTCCGGTGATTCATGCGCCTTCTGCTGCGGGAACAGCATGCGGAAACCAATAAAGGCCACAATTAAGCCACCCGCAATACGCAAGCCCGGTATCGAAATACCAAAGGTGTTCATCACAACTTGCCCAGCGTAGTAAGCCACCATCATGATGATGAATACATTCACTGACGCCATCAGCGCAGTTCTATCACGCGCCTTTTTATTCATATCGCCAGCAAGGCCGAGGAACAATGCTACCGTTGTTAACGGGTTAGCCAGCGGCAATAACACCACCAGCCCAAACCCTATGGCCTTTACCAAATCCATCATCTTCTAACCCTTAATTGCAGTGACTTTTCGCGATTCAGAGTATAGCAGTCACCCTTCACGCATTCGTTACAGAACTGTATGTATGTTAACAGTTGAACCGTTTTAGCTATTTGTGTCATCACATATTCATAACGTTGACATATGCTTGCCTGAGCAATAATATCTGCCGTGATTAAATATACTTGCCTGGGCAATAATAGTGAAAAACACTAACGATCTGTTTAACGAGGTGATTCCGCTTGGAAGACTGATTCATATGGTTAACCAACATAAGGATCGCCTGCTAAACGATCATCTTTCCCCACTCGATATCACCGCTACGCAATTTAAGGTGCTTTGCAGCATTTATTGCGAAGAGTGCGTACAGCCTGTCGAGTTGAAAAAAGCCTTATCAGTAGACCTGGGTGCGTTAACTCGCATGTTGGACCGCCTGCTGAGCAAGGGGTGGATTGAACGGTTGCCTAATCCCAACGACAAACGCGGTGTACTGGTACGATTGACTCCGGAAGGGAAAACATTGTGCGAAAAATGTCACCAACTTGTCGGAAAAAACCTGCATCAAGAACTGACTAAAAACCTGACAGCAGATGAAGTGACCACACTTTATCAACTGCTGACAAAGGTATTGCCGTAAAACCTGAAAAGAGGTGAACGATGTCCAGACGAAACAATGATTCAATCACCATTCAAAGCATTTTGGACTGGATTGAAGAAAACCTGGAAACCCCTCTGTCGCTAGAGAAGGTTTCGCAGCGTTCGGGCTACTCGAAGTGGCACCTGCAACGGATGTTTAAAAAAGAGACCGGCCATTCATTAGGCCAATACATCCGCAATCGCAAATTGACTGAGATCGCCCTCAAGCTGAAACAAAGCAACGAGCCGATTCTCTATTTGGCAGAGCAGTATGGGTTTGAGTCGCAACAGACGCTCACTCGGACCTTCAAGAATTACTTTTCTGTACCTCCTCATCGGTTCCGCGTTGCGTGTTCAGGTGGTGAAGGAAAGTATATTCATCCGCTAAATCATTAATATTGTTAACAAACGCTATGCAACCGTCTGTTGATTCAGACACCGAGGATTTATGAAACGTTACATCTCCGCGGCAAGCCTGCTTTTGATTCTGGCTTCCACCAACGCTCTGGCGGAGCAATCAACCCAATTCAGTGCCACGCAAGCCAATCATGGCAACATGATTATCCCCGCGTCTGAAAACTGTGCTGACGATAGCCACATGATGGGTGACAAGTCTGAGTTGCTGGGTACGCCGTATTACCGCGACAACAGCCACTAATCTCTACCATGGCGGGTCTGGAATGCTGACCCGCCCGGCACACTAATTCGTCACCGTTCTGCGCACCCGCAAGCCGAAGACATTAATATACAATCCGCCCATAATCAGCAGCGCCCCCGCTAACTGTGTCATCGACAAGGTTTCCCCCAGCAGCCATGCGGCACTCGCCATCCCGACAACCGGCACCAGTAACGATAACGGTGCAACACGCCAGGTTTCGTAGCGCCCCAGCAAACTTCCCCAAATCCCGTAACCAACAATTGTTGCTACAAATGCGAGATAAACCAGCGACAAAATCGTCGTCATATCAATGGCTATCAGGCTTTGCCACATCACGGCTGCCCCATCGAACAGGAAACTGGCGGCAAAGAATGGCAGTACCGGAATTAATGCACTCCACACCACCAAAGACATAATTGGCGGACGCGCCTCCAGTTGCATAATTTTCTTATTGAAGATATTGCCGCATGCCCAGCTAAACGCCGCGGCCAACGTCAGCATAAAACCGAGCAAAGCCACATGTTGCCCACCAAGACTGCCTTCAATCAGCACCAGCACACCGATAACAGCAAGGGAAATCCCCGCCAGTTGCTTGCCTTGCAGACGTTCTTTGAAGACACACGCGCCGAGGATAATAGTGAAGAACGCCTGCGCCTGAAGCACCAGTGAAGCCAGCCCCGCAGGCATGCCAAATTTAATGGCGCTGAACAAAAATGCAAACTGCCCAAAACTGATCGTCAGCCCGTAAGCGGCCAGCAAGCGAAAAGGAATTTTCGGACGCGCGACAAACAGTAACGCAGGGAAAGCAACCAGCAAGAAACGCAGACCAGCCAATAACAGCGGCGGCATATTATGCAGCCCCATTTTGATCACTACGAAATTCAGCCCCCACACCACTACGACCAGCATCGCCAGCAGTCCATCTTTGCGCGTCATACTTCGACCTCTGTTGATATTACAAATTTGTTAAAAATTACGGCTAAACTAACAGTTTGAATAGATACAGTTGGCACTTTAAAGCTTAGATACAGAAAGCATTCCCTGATAAACGGCATCTATACTTTGCCAAATCTTCATGCTAAATCTGATACCCCCCAATTAATCATTAATAAAAACAAACGATAAAATGGTTTCTTTAGCAACGCGTTTCTCTGGCAAGCAACTCTCCATCAGCGTTTTACTGCTCTCCTCACTGTTACTGACCGTAGGACGTGGGCTAACGCTCCCCTTCATGACCATTTACCTTTCCCGGCAATACAACATGCCGTTAAACGAAATTGGCATGGCGCTGACGATGGCTCTCACCGCTGGGGTGGTTTTCAGCCTGTGGTTTGGCATCCTGGCAGATAAATTTGACAAGAAAAAATACATGCTGCTGGCGATTGTGATTTTTCTCGGCGGATTTGTCGCGATCCCGCTGGTGAATAACGCCGTTCTGGTGGTGGTATTTTACTCGCTGATTAACTGCGCTTATTCGGTGTTTGCGACGGTGCTAAAAGGCTATTTTTCTGACACGCTGGAAATTCACCAGAAACCGAAAATTTTCTCGCTCAATTACACCTTCGCCAATATCGGTTGGACGGTTGGCCCGCCGATTGGCACGCTGGCGGTGCTCTACAGCACTAACCTGCCATTCTGGTTATCCGGCCTGACGGCGATCATTCCGTTTATCGTGATTAGCCGTTATGTGCATAGCGTGCCGGTGAGTGAACTCCAGCAAGACAGCAACGTCAGGCTTTCGCCGTTGCAAATGCTCAAAGATAAGGCGCTGATGTATTTCACTTTGTCGGCGTTCCTCGGCTCGCTGGTCTTCGGCTCGTTCGCCGCATGTTTATCGCAGTATGCAATTGCCATCTCTGATTCGGATCTGGCACAAAAAGTGGTGGGTGTGGTTCTGCCAGTGAATGCGTTTGTGGTGGTGGTTTTTCAATACATGGTTGGTAAACGCATTCGCCCGGATAACATTAAAAAGCTGATGGCATACGGCACGCTATTTTTCATCGCCGGGCTGGCAGGCTTTATGATTTCCGGCGACAACTTACTGCTGTGGGGCTTATCGGCGGCGGTGTTTACTCTCGGCGAGCTTATCTTCGCCCCTGGTGAATATATGCTGGTGGATAACATTGCCCCAGCGGGACTGAAAGCCAGCTATTTCTCAGCCCAACAATTGGGATGGTTAGGCGGCGCATGTAATCCACTATTCACCGGATTAATGCTGACCTGGTTGCCGCCGTATATGCTGTTTGTGGTATTGATGGCCGCCATCGCGCTGGCTTATTTGATGGTTGTGAAAGGGATGGCGGCCAAGCCGATGTTGGTGCTCAATTAAATGGTGGATGACGCTTGCGCTTATCCACCCTACAAAACCGAAACCGTATAACGGGTTACGCTAAACCAAATCTTTTCGATACTGAATAAAGCCCGGCTTATCCGCTAACTTGTCATATAACGCCTGGCCTGCGGCATTGGTTTCATGGGTATGCCAGTACACTCGCTGGCAACTTTTCGCCTGAGCATGCTGATAAACCCCTTCGATTAATGCCCGCCCGATGCCTTTGCCGCGTGATTCAGGCGCGGTAAACAGATCCTCAAGATAACAATGATCTTCTGCCGACCAGGTGCCTCGGTGGTAAACCATATGGGTAAAACCGACCATTTTCCCCTGCCCGTCAAACGCCCCCAGCGCAAACATCGGTTCGTTAGGGTCAAGCATTCTGCGCCACGTCAGTTGGCTAATTTCATCACTGAGCTGGCTGTTGTAAAACGTCAAATAACCCTGCCATAAAACAGCCCACGCCGCGTGATCGCCCTCTTCCAGTGCTCTGACTTGCAGCGTGTTTCTGCTGTCGGCTGGCCGATGGTGGCTCAGGCTTTCACGAATCTGCGCCAACCCCTGTTTCTGCACGCCATCCGGCATATTCTCAACGCAAAGCCAGCTTTCAAATGCCTGCTGAATCAGCGGCCATTCGCTATCGAGAATCGAAAACCACGCGGTATCGCGAGTGCGCTGCTTGTACACCACGGCCTGGCGGAATAACCCTTCATAACGGAAGCCAAGGCGGATCGCCGCATGGCGCGATGGGCCATTCAGACTGTCACATTTCCATTCATAGCGACGATAGCCCAGGTCAAAGGCATATTTCATCAGCAGATAATGGGCTTCGGTAGCCTGAACAGTGCGTTGCAGCAACGGCGAATACATCACAAAACCGACTTCAACTACCCCGTTCGCCGGGTCGATACGCATTAGTGACAGCGTTCCCCAGGCCTTGCCGCTCTGGCAATCGACAACCGCAAAGTGCAGCGGGTCGTTGCTCTGCGCGGCACTGGCAATAAAGTCGGCAAATTGCTGTTGCTCAGCAAACGGCCCGATGCTCAGATACGTCCAGCCGCGGCTATCTTGCGCCGTATTCCATGCGGCCCACAAATCTGCACTATGTGCGTCAGATAGCGGTTCGAGGCGGCAAAAGCGCCCTTCCAGCACCCTACGTTGCGGGCGCGGGCACGGCTGCCAGGCTGGCAGAGCATGGCCTACTGGTTGTTGATATTCGTTTAATCCACTCAAGCGACGCCTCACCAGGTTTTGACATTAGTCTCCTGAATATAAACAACTAAAGGCACAACACAAAGAACCAAAATGTGGCCGTTTTTGTAGACCATACCGTGGTTTAAATGGCAACAAGCCCTCTTACCCCATCGGTTTCCATATTCGCTCCCGCGCCGCGTTGAATGATTGAACCGCGCGACATGACTAAATAGCTGTCGGCAAGGTCGGCGGCGAAGTCATAAAATTGTTCGACCAGCAAAATAGCCATATCGCCTTTTGCGGCAAGACTACTAATAACCTGACCGATCTCCTTAATCACCGAAGGCTGTATCCCTTCGGTCGGCTCGTCCAGAATCAGCAACTGCGGTTTACAGGCCAGCGCACGGCCAATGGCCAGTTGCTGCTGTTGCCCACCGGAAAGGTCGCCGCCGCGCCGCTGCTTCATCTCTTTGAGTACCGGAAACAAGTGATAAATCTCTTCCGGCACTTGTTTAGCTTCACGCCCGGTAAAACGTGAAAGCCCCATCAGCAGATTTTCTTCGACCGTTAAGCGCGGGAAAATCTCGCGGCCCTGCGGCACATAGGCAATTCCTGCCTGTACACGCTGGTGTGGTTTGCGGCTGGTGATATTATTTTGCTGCCAGTTCACGCTACCGGATTTTGCCGGGATCAACCCCATCAGGCATTTCAGCAATGTGCTTTTGCCCACGCCATTGCGCCCCAGCAGGCAGGTGACTTCACCAATCTTTGCTTCAAACGAGACGCCGCGCAGAATATGGCTGCCGCCGTAGTATTGGTTTAGATCGTTGACTATGAGCATAGTTACCCCGCGTTTGTGTCGGATGACGCTTCGCTTATCCGACCTACATGGACAGTTTTAGGGTGGAAACACGAAGCGTCATGCACCATGAAGTTGTAGGGTGGAAAAGCGCAGCGTCCTCCACCATGAATTTAGCGCCCCAGATACACTTCAATCACCTGCTCGTTGGCCTGCACTTCACGCAGTGAACCTTCCGCCAGCACCTGCCCTTGATGCAACACCGTCACATGGTCAGCAATGGTTTCCACAAAGCCCATATCGTGCTCCACCACCATCAGCGAATGCTTGCCCGCCAGCCCGCGAAACAGTTCGGCGGTATATTCGGTTTCCGCATCGGTCATGCCTGCGGCGGGTTCATCGAGCAACAGCAAATGTGGCTCCTGCACCAGCAACATGCCGATTTCGAGAAATTGCTTTTGCCCATGGGAAAGCAGGCCCGCTTTGCGATGGCGTTCGGCAGCGAGTCGCAGCGTTGTCAGCATTTCGTCGATGCGGTCGCGCTGCTCAGAATTCAGTTTCGCCCGCAAACTCGCCCACACCGATTTATCGGTTTTCTGGGCAATTTCGAGATTTTCAAACACCGTCAGCGCTTCAAACACCGTCGGCTTCTGGAATTTGCGGCCAATGCCGCGTTTGGCGATATCTGCCGGTTCGAGGCACATTAAATCGGTGGATTGATCGTAAAATGCCCTGCCGCTTTGCGGTTTGGTTTTGCCGGTAATCACATCCATCAGCGTGGTTTTTCCGGCACCGTTCGGGCCAATTACACAGCGCAATTCGCCAACGCCAATATTGAGCGACAAATTCGTCAGAGCCTGGAAACCGTCAAAACTGACATTGATGTTTTCCAGCATCAGTACCGGGTCGGTCTGGTCGCGGAAGCGGTCAGCCTCATGCTGGCGGGTAAAAAGTGGTTCGCCGGGTTGCATTATTTCTCTCCTTTACGCAGCAGGCCAATCACGCCGCGCGGTAAAAACAGCGTGACGACGATAAAAATCAGGCCAAGAAACAGCTGCCAGTATTCCGGCACTGCCATGGTGAAGTAGCTTTTCGCACCGTTCACCAGACCTGCGCCAAGGATCGGGCCTATCAGCGTGCCGCGCCCGCCGAGTGCCACCCAAATAGCGGCTTCGATAGAGTTGGTTGGCGACATTTCACCAGGGTTGATAATCCCAACTTGTGGCACATACAACGCCCCCGCCAGCCCGCAAAGTACCGCAGATAGCGTCCACACCAGCAGCTTGAAACCTTTTGGGTCATAACCGCAGAACACCAGGCGGTTTTCCGCATCGCGCACCGCGGTTAGTACCCGGCCAAACTTGCTGCGAGCCAATGTGAAACCTATTCCGAGGCTTGCCATCAGCAACAAAACCGTGGCGATAAACAGCCCGATGCGCGTACCCGTTGCGGTAATCGGCATACCTAAGATAGTGGTAAAGCCAGTGAAACCGTTGTTGCCACCAAAGCCAGTTTCATTGCGAAAGAACAGCAGCATTCCGGCGTAGGTCAGCGCCTGGGTCATAATCGAGAAATAGACGCCTTTGATTTTTGAGCGGAAGGCAAAGAAGCCAAACACCAGCGCGAGCAGCCCCGGCACCAGTACAATCAGCGCCAACGCCCAGGCAAAATGCTGCGTACCCCACCAGAACCACGGCAATTGATCCCAGGAAAGGAACGACATAAACGCCGGTAGCCCGTCGCCTGCGGCCTGACGCATCAGGTACATGCCCATCGCGTAGCCGCCGAGTGCAAAGAAAATGCCATGCCCAAGTGACAATAACCCGGCGTATCCCCACACCAAATCCAGCGCAACCGCGACAGTTGCATAACAGAGGATTTTACCGACCAGCGTCAGCGTGTAAGTCGAAAGACTCAGTGGATGACTGGCTGGCAACAGCGTCAGAAACGGCAATGTCAGCATCAGCACCACCATCAGCGAACCCAGCGCCATCGAGATGCGCGGTGCTTTGCGGGTCAGTGTTAACGTTAGCGGCTGGCTCATCAGTCGATAACCCTCCCTTTCAGGGCGAACAGGCCTTGCGGTCGTTTCTGGATAAACAGAATAATCAGCACAAGGATGAGGATTTTGCCCAGCACCGCGCCAATTTGCGGTTCCAGAATTTTGTTAAAGATCCCAAGCCCGAAAGCTGCGGCCACGGTTCCCGCCAGTTGCCCGACACCGCCGAGCACCACCACCAGGAATGAATCGATGATGTAGCCTTGCCCCAGCTCCGGGCCGACGTTACCAAGCTGAGAAAGCGCCACCCCGCCAAGACCTGCAATGCCGGAACCGAGGCCAAACGCCAGCATATCCACGCGCCCGGTTGGCACGCCGCAGCAGGCGGCCATGGCGCGGTTTTGCGTCACGGCTCGCACATTCATGCCAAGACGCGTTTTATTGAGCAGCAACCAGGTGAAGAGCAACACCAGCATCACGAAACCAATCACCACCAGGCGGTTCCACGGCAGAATCAGGTTCGGCAACACCTGCACGCCACCGGACAGCCACGCCGGGTTGGCGACTTCCATGTTTTGCGCGCCGAACACCATACGCACAATTTGAATCAGCATCAGGCTGATGCCCCACGTCGCCAGCAAGGTTTCCAGCGGGCGGCCATAAAGATGGCGAATCACGGTGCGCTCAAGCGCCATGCCGATTCCGGCGGTGATGGCAAATGCCACCGGCAAAGCGACAATCGGGTAAAACGTCAGCCAGGCCGGTGCATATTGCTGAAAAGCGCTTTGCACCAGCCATGCGGAATACGCACCCAACATCAGCATTTCGCCATGCGCCATATTAATCACGCCCAGCAAACCGTAGGTAATCGCCAGCCCCAGCGCTGCCAGCAGCAAAATAGAACCCAGCGACAGCCCCATAAATGCCTGACCGAGAATCTCGCCCAGCATTAAACGGTGTTGAATTTTTTTCAGCCCTTCGCTCGCCGCTTTGCGCACCTGCGCGTCGGGTTCGGTCTGCGCGTCCGTCAGCGGTTTGAGTAGTGCCTGGGTGTCGGGGTCAGCCGAGTGACTCAGCAGGTCGACTGCATTTAAACGCACTTTTGCGTCAGTGCTGGCGAGTTGTAATTGTGCCAGCACGCCTTCCAGCGCGTGGCGGACATTTTCATCCGGTTCAGCTTTCAGCCTTTGTTGCAGCAACGGCAGCAAATCAGGCTGGACATCGCGTTGCAGCGCCTTTGCCGCTTGCAAACGCTCAGTGACGTTGTCACTTATCAGGCGATGACTGGCGAGTGCGCTGCCTGCAAGAACGCGTAATCGGTTAGTCAGTCGGACTTTTTTATCGTTAATGACCAGATTTTCTTGCGCCAGAGCGTTGAGTAACGGTAACCGCTTTGCATCCGGTGCCGCCGCCCATGTTTGCAGCAGTTTTGCCTGTTGCGTGCGGTTTGCTGCGGCAAAATCCTCAGCGTCTCCGGCATGAGCGAAACACGGCAGCAGCCAGGCTACGAATAACAGGCAGCGTACAAGTTTCATTGGGCGTCTCCTGGAGTTTATGGTGGATGACGCTGCGCTTACCCGACACTGGTTTTGCTTTAGTTGCTCGCCATTTTCACAGGCTCGTCAGACTTCTTGTCGTTACCGGCAATGAACGGGCTCCACGGCTGGGCGCGTACCGGTGCATCGGTCTGCCACACCACGTTGAACTGGCCGTTGCCTTCGATTTCACCAATCATCACTGGCTTATGCAGATGGTGGTTGGTGGCGTCCATGGTGAGCGTAAAGCCAGACGGCGCTTTGTATGTTTGCCCTGCCATCGCCTCACGAACTTTGTCCACATCCGTGGTGCCGGCTTTCTCCACCGCCTGCGCCCACATATGGATGCCGACGTAGGTCGCTTCCATCGGGTCGTTGGTCACGACCGTGTCGGCATTCGGCAGCTTGTGGGCTTTGGCGTAGGCTTTCCATTCGGCGACAAACGCTTTGTTGGTTGGGTTATCGACCGATTCGAAGTAGTTCCATGCCGCCAGGTTGCCGACCAACGGTTTGGTGTCGATACCGCGCAGCTCTTCTTCGCCGACCGAGAACGCCACCACCGGAACATCGGTCGCTTTCAGGCCCTGATTGGCGAGTTCTTTGTAGAACGGCACGTTGGAGTCGCCGTTAATGGTGGAGATAACCGCGGTTTTGCCGCCCGCCGAGAATTTCTTGATATTGGCAACAATGGTCTGGTAATCGCTGTAACCAAACGGCGTATACACCTCTTCAATGTCTTTATCCTGCACGCCTTTGGAATGCAGGAACGCGCGCAGAATCTTGTTGGTGGTGCGCGGGTAAACGTAATCCGTACCCAGCAGGAAGTAGCGTTTCGCCGCCCCACCGTCTTCACTCATCAGGTATTCCACCGCCGGGATCGCCTGCTGGTTTGGTGCCGCCCCGGTATAAAACACGTTTGGCGACATCTCTTCACCTTCGTACTGCACCGGGTAGAACAGCAGCCCGTTCAGCTCCTCAAACACCGGCAATACTGATTTGCGTGATACCGACGTCCAGCAGCCAAACACCACCGCCGCTTTATCCTGACTTAATAACTGGCGTGCTTTTTCAGCGAACAGCGGCCAGTTTGACGCCGGGTCAACCACCACCGGTTCGAGCTGTTTGCCCAGCACGCCGCCTTTGGCGTTAATGTCGGCGATGGTCATCAGCGCCACATCTTTGAGCGGCGTTTCAGAAATCGCCATAGTGCCGGACAGCGAGTGCATGATGCCCACTTTGATGGTGTCAGCAGCTTGTGCGCTGAAGGCCAGCCCCATGCTGACAACAGACGCGGAGAGCGCGAAAGCTTTAATGAAGGTGCGACGTTGCATAGTGTGTGTACTCCCAAACGTATTATTAAGAAATAACCCCATGCTTCGCCTGATGAAGCATATGGAGAGTAATTTGACGGACCTCTTTCTGACTTGCGGCTATATGGTCGTGTAAGCGGGTCTGCGCCTCCTGAAGTTGACGGTTCAAAATGGCGAGCAAAATCTGCCCATGCTCGAGATACGTGGCACTGACGCGGGGGCGTTTGGTGAAATCCAGCCGCCGCACAATACGAATTTTTTCGGTGATTTCGCGGTGTACCCGCGCCATTTCCGGGTTACCTGCGGCTTCCACCAGCGTCATATGGAAAACTTCATCGTGGCTGGCGACTTCCGCGCCGTCTGGCAATTGCGGTGCATCAATCCAGAACTGCTTTAGCGCCTGTAACGGCCGCGAGCGTACTTCTGCAGGCAGCGCACATAGCCGTTTTACGGCTTCCAGTTCCAGCACAATGCGCAGATCGTAGAGTGATTCCAGATGATCGAAATCCACCGCTTTGATCTGCCAACCGCTACGCGGCTGCACTTCGACATAGCCTTCTTGTTCCAGCGCATACAGCGCCTGGCGCACCGGTGTGCGGCTCGCCGCCATGCGCACTGCGATGTCGTTTTCGCTGAATCGGTCGCCAGGCAGTAACTGGAAATCAAAAATTTCCTGTTTCAGTAAGCGGTAGATGCGCTCGGCAATGCCTTCTGGTTTTTTCATGCCCTCACCCTAACCCTCTCCCACGGGAGAGGGAATTGTCCGGTTTTCTCCTTCTCCTGGGGGAGAAGGTCGGGATGAGGGCGTCCGTTACCAAACATCACACCGCATCCAGCCACAACAACGCATCACCCGGCCCAACCGGATGCCCTTGCTGGCAACTGATTCGCAAGACCGTGCCATCACATGGTGCGGCCACCATCAGTTCCATCTTCATGGCTTCCACCACAATCAACGGCTCACCCTGCTTCACCGTTTGCCCAGGTTCCACGAGGATTTTCCAGATATTGCCGTTCAAATCGGCACTCACCAGATGGCCCTCCTGGTCTTCAATATCCAGCGGCTCCGCCTGCATCGCGATCTCAATGGCAGCACTTTCTTGCTCTTTCCAGTTCACCACTTCGCGGTTAAATGCCAGTTGTTGGTGCTGGCGGAAATCAGCAATGTCATCGGCGTTGTCGGCAAGGAACGTGGTGTAAGCGGCAAAATCAAACTCGACTTCTTCAACACGCACCTGCGCGCGTCCTTCACGGAAAGCGCTGCGGAACTCGGTCAACTCATCTTCCGTTACCGGATAAAAACGCACCTGGTCGAAGAATTTCAGCAGCCATGGTTCGTCGCCAAACTGTTCGTTTTTAAGGAATTTATTCCAGATAGGCAGCGTGCGCCCCACCAGTTGGTATCCACCGGGTGAATCCATGCCGTAGATGCACATATACATGCCGCCAATCCCGACGGTGCCTTCGGCAGTCCAGGTGCGCGCTGGGTTATATTTCGAACTGAGTAAGCGGTGGCGCGGGTCGAGCGGCACTGCGCACGGTGCGCCGAGATACACATCTCCCAAACCCAGAATCAAATAACTGGCGTTAAAGATGATCTCCCGAACCTCGTCACGGTGCGCCAGCCCATTGGTGCGTTGAATAAAATCAACGTTATTGGGTAGCCATGGCGCATCGGCGCGCACGGTTTCTTTGTAACGCTCAACGGCGGCAAGGGTTGCGCTGTCTTCAAAGGCCATCGGCAAATGCACAATGCGCGACGGGATTTTAAGTTTCGTGACATCGCCGAGCTGTTTTTCCAGGCCAAGCAGCAAAGTGAGTAATTGCGACTGGGAAATATGCTGGCTGTCGTAACGCACTTGCAGCGAACGCACGCCCGGCGAAAGCTCTTCAATGCCTGAAACCCCGACCTGATTGATGGCTTTCATCAGCAGATAAATACGCAGGCGCAGCGCCAAATCCAGCACGTTGTCGCCATATTCGATCAGCACATAGTTGTCACCTGCCTGGCGGTAAACCACCGCCGGTAAATCACCCTGCGCCGCCAGTTCTGCGAGAATTGCCGCACTTGAAGTGGTAGTTGGGGTGATCGACGGGTGCAAATCCGGCAGGTTCAACACGTGCAGCAAATTAGTGACCGCCACGTCCTGGGCGATTTCAAGCGACTGAGCATGTTCAAAAGTAATGGCGTGGAAGCGAATACGGTCGCCAGGCTTCACCTGCCCAACTTTCCACAGTTCCGCTTTGGCAATGGTCACCGGGCAAACAAACCCACCAAGGCTTGGGCCGTCGCGCGTCAAAATCACCGGGAAGTCTCCGGTAAAATTCACCGCGCCAATCGCGTATTCACAGTCGTGAACGTTGGAAGGATGCAGCCCCGCTTCGCCACCGTCAGCTCGCGTCCACTGCGGTTTCGGGCCAACTAATCGCACGCCAAGGCGGTTGGAGTTGTAGTGAACCTGCCATTCGGACTCAAAGAACGTTTGCATCGACTCCGGCGTGAAGAAATCAGGTGCACCGTGTGGCCCGTACAACACACCGATTTCCCACACATCGCTGTACTGCGGAATCACCGCCGGTTCCGGCGTTTGCGGCAGTGAAATCGGCGCAGGCGTGGTGCAGGCTGGCAAGCAAGGCTGGGAAATCGCCAGCACATCCGCCACTCGCAAGGTGCGCCCGGCGTGGCCGCCGAACTGCCCAAGGGCAAACGTTGAGCGGCTACCGAGATACACCGGCACATCAATTCCGTTACGCACCGCCAGATAGGTGCGACAACCCGAAGTCGCACGCCCCAGCTTTAACGTTTGCCCTGCTTTCACAATCACTGGCTGCCAGTAAGGAACCGCTTCATCGTCGAGCGTTGCCGGGCAATCCGCGCCCGTTAAGGCAATGGTCGCCGCACTGTGGAAACGCAGCGTTGGCCCTTGCAGGGTAAATTCCAGCCCGGCGGCTGACGGATGGTTGCCGACAATGCGGTTTGCGAGGCGGAACGCAAAATCGTCCATTGGCCCCGATGGCGGCACGCCAATGTCCCAGTAACCCAGTCGGCCAGGGCTGTCCTGCACGCTGCTCCAGGTGCCCGGCTCCAGCACTTCAATCGCATGCGCCTGGTATTCCACACCATCAAGCAAACGCGTCCACATCATTCCGGCTTTAAATTCAGCCAGTTGCACTATTTGGCGCAGGTAATCGAGGTTGGTGGCGATACCGTGTAAACGCGTGGCGGCAAGTACGGTGTTCAGTTTACTTAACGCCTGCTGACGATCGTCACCGTAGACGATCACTTTGGCGATCATCGGATCGTAAAACGCGCTCACTTCGCTGCCCGTACTCACCCAACCATCGACGCGCACATTTTCGGGGAAGAAAACGTCGGTCAGCACGCCAGGGCTTGGCTGGAAGTTTTTCAACGCATCTTCGGCGTAAATGCGCACCTCGATGGATGCCCCTTTCGGCGGTTGCGCTAAACGCTGCCAGTCAAGAGTGATGCCTGCGGCGACGTTAATCATGCATTCGATAAGATCCAGACCGGTGACCATTTCGGTAACCGGGTGCTCTACCTGCAAACGGGTATTCACTTCGAGGAAGTAAAACGCATCGCGGGCAGCATCGTAGATAAACTCCACGGTGCCAGCGCTGCGGTAATTCACCGATTCGCCGAGTGCCACGGCGGCGGCGTGAATCGCTTCACGTGTGGCCTGCGGTAAATTTGGCGCAGGGGTTTCTTCCACCACTTTCTGATTACGGCGTTGCAATGAACAATCACGCTCGCCCAGCGCCACCACTTTGCCTTTGCCGTCGCCAAAAATTTGTACTTCAAGATGGCGGGCGCGGTCGACAAAACGCTCGATAAACACGCCATCGTCGCTGAAAAACTGCTGGCCCATGCGTTTCACGCTCGACCAGGCGTCAACCAGGCTCGCTTCATCTTCACAACGTGTCAGGCCAATGCCACCACCACCAGCGGTAGTTTTCAGCATTACCGGGTAACCAATTTCAGCTGCCGCCAGTTGCGCTTCTTTCAGCGTTAACAGCAAACCGGTTCCCGGCGTCATTGGTACATCAGCTTTAAACGCCAGGTCGCGAGCGCAATGCTTCAGCCCAAAGTCACGGATTTGTTCAGCGGTGGGGCCGATAAAAACGAGGCCGTTTTCAGCGCACGCCTGGGCAAATTCCGCGCGTTCGGACAAAAAACCGTAGCCTGGGAAAATCGCCTGCGCGCCGCTTTGTTTGGTTGCTGCGATGATTTTCTCGATATCAAGATAGCTTTCAGCCGCTTTCTCACCGCCCAACGCGATGGCGACGTCGGCATCCATCACATGCTGTGCATTGGCATCGGGTTCGGAATACACCGCCACGCTGGCGATCCCCATTTTTTTCAATGTTTTAATGGCGCGAACAGCAATTTCACCGCGGTTGGCTATCAATACTGAGCTAAACATTTTTCATCTCCTCAGGCGCTGTGGTGACGGGCAAGCCAGGCTTTCCAGCCGCCCCACGCGGTAATATCCGTGGCATCGCTTAGTGCTGCGGGTTCGCAAATAAACCCTTTCACGCTTCTGCCGTCTTCCAGAGTCAAAGTACCGATCCCAAGCGGCGCGGGGATCTCCGCCACAAATTCACCGAATCTAGCCAGCGGGATATCCCATAGTTCTACGGCAATCGGCTGCCCTTCCAGACTGCGGGCAAGGCCCGGTTTTGGCGGCTGAGTATTGGCCAGCGCATAAAGGCGATAATTGGCAGCGGTGCGCGATTCTTCGATAAACACCGCATTGCGCGTGGTGAGCTGGTGGTTGAGCGGCATTCCACGCAGATGTGCACCCACCACGGCAACGCGAACGTGGTTTGCCGAGATTTTTGCGGTAATGGTCGCAGGAAGTGCTTTTTCAGTCGCACCCAGCGGCTGGTTCAACGCCTGCTGCCAGCTTTTGCCGAAGTGACTCAGCGCCTGGTCATGCCATGCGGGCGCGATAAGCGTGATTCCGGCAGGAATTCCGTCTGCGCGGAAATCCCCCGGCAGCGCCAGCGCGCAGAGGTCAGCCAGGTTGGTAAAGTTGGTGTAGGTGCCAAATTGCGAGTTGTAGCGCACTGGTTCCTGCGCCATTTCAGCGAGGGTATGAATGGTCGGTGACGTGGGCACCACCAGCGCATCAAACTCGCTCAGTTGCGCGTTGATTTTTTGCGCCAGTTCCGCACGGGTATATTCCGCCTGCCAGGCATCGCAGGCCGTGTAGTTCAGGCCGTTCGCCACAATACCGCGCACGGTAGGATCCATCGCTTCAGGCTGATTTTTGAAAATTTCGCCCACCGCCACGGTGCGCTCCGCCACCCACGCGCCGTTATACAGTTGAGCGGCTAACTCGTTAAACACCGTGAAATCAATCGGTACCAGTTCCGCGCCCTGCTGCTGCAAACGCGCCAGGGTTTTGGCGAAAGCCACTTCACTTAAACGGTCCCCAAAGAATTCAAGCCGATCGGGAATGGCAAAACGGAGTTTTTCACTAAAACGTGCCGGAGCGGTCTGCGGGTTGGCGCGGGAGTAAGGATCTTGCCGCTCGTAACCGCCAGCAATCGCTGCAACGGTTTCAGCATCTTCAACGGTTAATGCGAACACTGAAACACAGTCGTTCAATCGACACGCAGGAACCACACCGGCAGTAGAAACCCAACCTTTGGTCGGTTTCAGACCAACAATATTGTTAAAACCTGCTGGCACGCGGCCTGAACCGGCAGTGTCGGTGCCCAATGAAAAGCACACCAGCCCGCGAGCCACCACCGATGCGGAGCCCGAACTGGAACCCCCGCTGACATATTCAGGGTTGAAGGTATTTTTTACTGCACCAAACGGAGAGCGAGTGCCGACTAATCCGGTGGCAAACTGGTCGAGGTTGGTTTTACCGACCACAATCGCCCCGGCCGCTTTCAGGCGGGCTATCACCGTCGCATCTTTTTCAGGGGTGTAAGTAAATGCCGGGCACGCCGCGCTGGTGGGCATTCCGGCAACATTAATATTATCTTTCGCCGCAAAAGGAACGCCTAATAATGGAAAATCTGCTACTTGCTTTTCACCAGAATTAATTGCCTGAAAAATTGTGGTTAATTGCGCATAAATTTCATCCTGCGTGGCGATATATATCCACGCATTATCATCACGGGATAAATTTGCATTTAATTGCTGATATGCCGCCACTAGCTGTTGCGGGTGCTGGCGGTAACTCGCGACCCATTCAGGCAAGGTTGCTACTGACATAAACTGGAATCCCATCTGGTATACAAGATGGAATGAATAAAGCATTTACCGTGCCAGGTATTTACAGCGCTGAAAATCAACAGGTTTAAATATTATTAAGCACGCAGCATTCATTTTCCGCACCCTTATAGAGCGAAGGATTAAGTTAATTATCCAGAAAGGTGCAAATAGATAACTTCATATTATTTTCTTATATTTTAGATTTGTCGGATGACGCTTAAGCTTATCCGACCTACGAAAACCCCCGGGCAAACATAAAAATGTCATGCTCATGATTTGATAGTGTGATCAACCACCAGGAAAGCAGATTAACCATACAATACCCTAAGTATTGTCTTAAATGCGGCATTAACACCGCATGCGGATGCGCAAAATAGAATACGATTCCATCACAGATCGAACTTAGGTATAGCGCCAATAGCTGCTTATACTTCCTTAAAATGTCTAAAGGCAAACGAACATGAATAAGCCCGCCCCTACCGGTTTATTGCAGCAACCTAAACCGTTTTTTATGATTTTTTTTGTTGAGTTATGGGAGCGTTTTGGATACTACGGCGTGCAAGGTATTCTGGCCGTTTTCTTCGTTAAAGAGCTCGGTTTTTCACAGGAACAGGCCTTTGTTACCTTTGGTGCCTTTGCCGCACTGGTTTACGGGCTGATCTCAATCGGTGGTTATGTTGGCGATCATTTATTAGGAACAAAACGCACGATGGTTCTTGGTGCCGTGGTACTGGCGCTGGGCTACTTTATGACCGGTTTGTCGCTGCATAATCCTGATATGATCTTTATTGCCCTGGGCACCATTGCGGTGGGCAACGGGCTATTTAAAGCCAACCCAGCCAGTCTGCTTTCGAAATGTTATCCGCCAAAAGATCCCCGTCTGGACGGCGCATTCACCCTCTTTTACATGTCTATCAACATTGGTTCTTTGTTGTCTTTGTCTCTTGCTCCCGTCATTGCCAACAAATATGGCTACGCCGTTACCTACAACCTGTGCGGCATTGGCTTAGTCTTCGCATTGCTGGTTTATTTCTGCTGCCGTGGCATGGTGCGCGACATCGGCTCGGAACCCGATAGCAAGCCGATGAGCTACAAAAACTTACTGCTGGTTTTAGCGGGAACTGTGCTGATGATTTACGTTTGTGCATGGCTGATGCATAACGTAAAAGTGGCCAATATTGTGTTAATTGTGCTGTCCATCATCGTGATTTTCCTCTTCTTCCGTGAGGCCGCGAAGCAAAACAAAAGCGATCGCAACCGCATGTACGTCGCCTTTGTGCTGATGATTGAAGCGGTACTGTTTTACATTCTGTATGCCCAGATGCCGACGTCGCTGAACTTCTTTGCTATCAATAACGTGCGCCATGAAATTCTCGGTTTTACTATCAACCCCGTCAGTTTTCAGGCTCTGAACCCATTCTGGGTGGTGGTCGCCAGCCCTATTCTGGCTTCGCTGTATACCCGTTTTGGTGCCAAAGGCAAAGATCTGACGATGCCTGCCAAATTCACTCTCGGCATGTTCCTGTGTTCGTTAGGCTTTTTAACTGCCGCCGCCGCTGGTATGTGGTTTGCTGACGCGCAAGGGCTGACCTCACCCTGGTTTATTGTGCTAGTGTATTTGTTCCAGAGTTTGGGTGAACTGATGATAAGCGCGTTAGGTTTAGCAATGGTCGCAGCGCTGGTGCCGCAAACTATGATGGGCTTTATTCTCGGGATGTGGTTCCTGACCCAGGCCGCGGCCTTCCTGCTCGGCGGCTACGTTGCCACCTTCACGGCAGTGCCAGAATCCCTTAACGATCCGCTGCAAACGCTGCCGATTTATACTGGTGTGTTCAGCAAAATTGGCATCACGACCTTTGTTATCGCGCTGATTATGGCCGCAATGGTGCCGTGGCTAAACCGTATGATGAATATGCAACCGGAAGTGAAAACCGCTTAACTTCTTCGTCTTTGTTTCTTATCACGCCGCCTTCAACGAAGGCGGTTTGTGATAACACTTTCTGAAACTTAAATAATGGTGCCGCCTTTGGTTAAATCATCACGGCGCTGTTCCACTTCCGCTTTGTGATGATGGCCCTTCTGCGCAATGGCGTTACGTAAACGCTGCTGCTGTGCGTAACGGTCTTCGCGGGTTAACTCAGCATCGTCGCTCAGTTCAATCAGCAACTCATTCATATGCTCAATCACATTTTCAGTTACCGCTGCGTCTACGCGGGCAATAACATCTTCCAGGTGCGCCATAACTATCTCCTTAATTTTAGAGGTATACCTTATGACTCCGCGGTGATTTTCTCAAGATCATTAATCATTCGTGCTGTTTACAGAATGAATCTAAAGCTCCGGCCAATGCCGCTGGATTCTCCCATGACATGGAATGCCCGCATTCGGTTAATACCGATGTGCTAATGCCCCCGTTTTGAACTTGGGTGAAATCACCGTCGGGGAGCGATTGTTCACCAAAGATCAACGAACGCGGTTTCTCCAGGTGCGCGAAAATCGTTAACCAATGATTACCCTTGATCAGACTTTCCGCTCCACGCCATACAGCCCAGGGTGCCGCTGCCGCTAAACTTCCTGACCATGGGCCATTTTCATTGTTAACCATTGCATTATGCCGATCTGCGACATAATTCGCTTCAGTTACGCTACAAATTTGTTGGCTAAAAAAGCCGCCGCCCGCATGGAAATTAGGCTCTGAAACGATCAGCCCGGATAAATTTGCCGTCAATAATTCTGCTGCTTCAATACAGATACTGCCGCCCATGCTATGACCATAGAGAAAATACTTCTCCAGTTTCAGATGACCAATAAGTTCAGCCACCACTTGCGCCTGTTCTTTAATTGAATAACTGAAATCGCGGGGTTTTTCGCTATATCCGTAACCGGGGAGGTCGATAAGAATCGCCCTTCGTCCAGCAAAATTTTTATCAGCAACGACGCGGGGATATTCATAAGATGAGGCGCAACCAAGGCCATGAACAAATACAAGCGGTGTGCCGCTGCCGGGCAAGTCCAGCCAGCGGACGCGGCAGTTTGCAGTGGTTGAAAAAAATGACTCCATGTCGTTATTCCTGTCTTTTTAACGGTGGATGTCGCTAACATTCATCCCTACAACTGCTGTCTTGTAGGGGGGATAAGCCGAAGGCGTCATCCACCATTAATGCCAATAATGTCGGAGGTCGCTAATGCTAATCCGACCTACAAAAAAGCTTATCAGTTCAATTTTGCTTTCGAGAAGTCGCTACCGTTCAGGCTCACACTGTAACCCGTCACATTACTGCGCGTGGCGTAGAAGGTTTTGCCGTTAGCGAGTGGGATCCACGGTGCTTGCTGGTAGAACACTTCTTGTGCCTGCTCGTAAAGTTTGGCGCGTGCGGCCGGGTCGCTGGTCAGTTTTGCTTTCTGTGTCAGCGCATCGTACTGCTTGTCGCACCAGCGCGCGGCGTTGGAGCCACTTTGGATGCTGCCACAACCGAGCAAGGTATCGGCGAAGTTGTCCGGGTCACCGTTGTCGCTCATCCAGCCAAATAATGCGGAAGAATGTTCGCCTTTACGCATACCTGAAAGATATTCGCCCCACTCAAAGGTGACGATTTTCGCGTTCACGCCCACTTTCGCCCAGTCATGCTGAATCATCTCGGCGATGCGACGTGAATTCGGGTTGTATGGGCGTTGCACTGGCATCGACCATAAATCGGTATCGAAGCCCTTCTCCAGGCCCGCTTGCTTGAGCAACTCTTTGGCTTTGGCTGGGTTGTAGCTGCGATCTTTCAGATCTTTATCAAAACCTAACATGGCTGGTGGAATCGGTGATTTTGCAATGGTGCCCGAGCCCATAAACACGGCATTAATAATGGCTTGTTTATCGACGGCGTAATTCAGCGCCTGGCGAACCAGCACGTTGTCGAACGGTTTTTTGGTGGTATTAAACGCCAGATAACCGACATTCAAACCATCGACGGTATGCAGCTCGAGGTTTTTATCGGC
The DNA here is from genome assembly GCF_004361975.1 of Buttiauxella sp. JUb87. NCBI lineage: Bacteria > Pseudomonadati > Pseudomonadota > Gammaproteobacteria > Enterobacterales > Enterobacteriaceae > Buttiauxella > Buttiauxella sp. JUb87. Next base: position 281,419 of record NZ_SNVY01000001.1, on the reverse strand, counting down.
TTTAATGGCTTCGAACTGTACCGGTGCCGGTGCGGGGATAATCTGGCATTCGTTCTTCTGCAATTTCGCCATGCGCGTTTGCACGTTTGGCGTAATCGAGAAGATCAGGTGTTTAGTTGGCACTTCGCCATTCCAGTAATTCGGGTTTGCCACGTAGCGAATCAACGAATCCACTTTGTATTCCTGCAACGCAAACGGGCCGGTGCCGATGGGTGCGGTATCGACCTTTTCTGGCGTGCCCGCTTTTAGCATCGCATCGGCGTATTCAGCCGAAAGAATCGACGCAAAGTCCATTCCCCAGTCTGCGAGGAAGGCCGCATTTGGCTCACTCAAAGTGAACTGAACGTGATTGTCATCGATCTTCTTCACTTCAGTGATGAGCTTATCGAGGCCAACATCGTTGAAATATTCGTAACTTGCCTGCGAGACATTGTGGTACGGGTGTTTCGGGTCTTTTTGTCGCATCACCGAGAACACCACGTCGTCGGCGTTGAAATCGCGCGTCGGTTTAAACTCTTTATTGCTATTGAACTTCACGCCTTTGCGCAGCGTGAATGTGTAGGTTTTACCGTCCGGGCTGATTTTCCACTCGGTCGCCAAAGATGGCACCGGCAGGTTATCGCTCGGGCGGAATTCAACCAGCCGGTTGTATAACGTTTGCGAGCTGGCAACAAACGTTGGCCCGGAACTGGCGATTTGTGGGTTGAAGGATTCTGGAGAGGCTTCTGAGCAGTAAACCAGGGTGTTATTCGCGGCAGCGAATGCGGAGCTGGCGGGTAATAAGCTGGTTAACAGCAGCGCGAGGAAGGTTTTCCCTGTCGACATGATTTTACCTTTTGTTTGCTTGCCAAAATGATGAGTGAACTTATTATTTTTAAGGATGAATCACACCATAACCCAGGGCCACTGACAAATAACAAAAGGCTCTCACGTTATTCAGAAACAGGGATATTTGTGCAGTTTTCCGTCAAATACAGCACGATCTCCCGCCAGTCATTTTTACAACAATGCAACGAATCGCTGAAGGATCGAACGTGAAACTGGCGTGTCACTGACAGCCGCCAGTAAAGCATCGCGATCTTTGCCTTTCATCGCCACCCTTTCACTGCGGCTGGTAATGATTTTATTCATCACTGGCGCACTAAATTCCGGGTGGAATTGCACTGAGAATGCGGTTGGCGAGTAACGAACTATCTGATGCGGGTCGTGGCTGGATGCGCCCAACACCACTGCACCTTTAGGCAGCGCGAGCACGCTTTGCTCGTGGCTTAAAAAGGTATCGAACGAATTTGGCAGGCCGCTAAGAAGCGGGTCGTGCTGGGCGGCGTCATTCAACGTGACGGCTATTTGCCCCACTTCGCTGCCTTTTGGATGGTAATCCACTACACCACCCAGCGCGTAAGCCATCAACTGGTGCCCGTAACATACGCCCAGTACAGGCACCCCGGCCTGAATAATTTCCCGCAGCCACTCGGCGGTGCGCTCACTCCACTCTTCATGGTCCGTCACCATTGCCCATGAACCGGTAATCACCGCGCCGCTAAACGTGCCGACAGCGGGAAGTGCTTCCCCTTCAAACGGGCACACCACGCTAATCGGGCCAACATCCCCCAATGCCGCGTTAAACCACTTCGGCTGTTCACCTACAGCTTTGCGAATATCTAACGGCGGATGACCCATTTGAACCAGTAATAACGGCAATGTTTGCGGCATTTATGGCGCGCTCCCGAACGAGTTGCGAAGAATAATGAGTAGCACAAAACCAGGGAACGTCCCAATGACTTAAGTGCAATCGCCCGATAATTAGAGAAAAAACCCGTCTCTTCCACCGTTCACTTGCGCAAGCTTTCAGTAAAGTGGCAAGCGTGAAGATGGCTCAAACTGAGCTGAAAACAGCAGGATTGATGACGTGGCAAAAACATTATTGCGCAGCGGATGCTTAGATGACTTCCTTTCGCTAGGCGAAAACGGACAGTCAGTGTTCGACTCAGCGCTACAAATTCGCGAAACATTGCGCTTACGCAAACAGCAGGCAGTGGTCGATAGTCTGGCAATCCCGCAGCCAAACGATGAAGGTGACCGGGTTGACTGGTACGCGCCATTTGAAGGCACAGTCGTCAGTTGGGCGGCAGCGAGTGATGAACAACGCAAAATAGCCCTGCGTTACCTCGATAACTGCCAGGCCAATGTCGCCTCGTTAATTCAGCGCTGCCAGCAGGCGGAAAAAACGGCTATCCAGCTGTTTGGTTCGTTGCTGGCGAATGCGTTACAGTTTCCAGGTAGCCAGCATGTCTATCTGGTTGACGGCAAACCGGTCCTCACGTTTTGGGGCTTTGTCAGTCTCAATACTGACGCCCGTACCGATGCCATGGACTGTTTACGCATCGTTGAAGAACATGAACCGGTTATCGAGTTTCTTCCCGAACCGCCGCCTGCCGCTCCGCCTGTAGTGGTGCTTAGCGAGCCGGATGAGCCGCTCTATTCTATTGCGCCTTCTATTATTAATGCCGAACCCGTCATCGAAACGTCGCCAGTGCAACAGCCTGTTGCCCAAACTGTGCCTGATGTTTCACCGGTTAAAAAAACACGGCGCTGGTTGCTGCCCGTTGCGGCAGCGATTATTGCCAGCATCGCTGCCCCGCTCGCCTGGTTTCTGATATCGACCCCGCACGCAGAACCTTTAGCGCAAATTGCCCCAGAAGTTAAACCAAAGGTTATCGCTCCGGCGGTGATTCAGGCGCAACCCGTTGCCCACGTTTCCACATTGCCTGTTGCCCAGGCCGCCGTTATCGAACCGCCCGCGCCTGAGCCAGAGCCGGTGATTGCGCCTGCTGACATCCCTAAAGGCACGCTGATTTTACCCGCCGACGCATTAAAAGCCGGTTCCACCAAATTCCTTAACGGCAGCTGGCGCGTCGCCATCAATGTGAAAGATTCGATTACCGGCAAACCGCCGACGCTGCGTTATCAAATCGCCAAAAACAAAGGCACTGTGCGCCTGGTTCATGGCGACAACATTGTCTGTAAAGCGGAAGTCTTTTCAGGGTTGATGCAATCCGGAACATTGATGATTAAAACCCGTGGCAATGCACGTTGTAGCGATGGTTCGCGCTACCCGCTGCCGGAAATTGCCTGTAATGCTGGCGCGAATGATGTCGCGGAGTGCTCCGGGCGCTATCAAGGTGACACCGTGGTGCCTGTGACGTTTAAAAAAGTGAGTGATTAAGCCATGCTTGCCACCCTGTATCCCTACAAACCGAGCGTGACGCTCATTAAAGACAGCGGCATTCAGTTTCTGGATTTCGGCCTGGCGCCGCAGCCAAACGCCCCGCACACCGGGCGCTTTGTGCGTAAAACGGCAAATGGCCCACTGCTGCGCCTTGATTACGATGTCGTGCCTGGCAAGTTCACCCTGCCCGGCACTCAGGGAGCCGCTCCCGAAGTCGTCAAACCTGAAAGCATCATCACGCTGGGTCACTCGCTAAAACTGCTGGATAAAACCTGGCTGCCGCTGCCGTTCCTGCGTTTTAACCCGCCGCGCACCTTTGTGGGTGGCCCGGATAACTGGGCGCGGGTACAAATTCGCAGCCTTGAAACACCGGACTCAGCAGGCAACACCGTGCGTATTACCCTCGCGCTGGACACCAAAATTCTGGCTGACGACAACCCAGCCGCGCATCTGGCTCCCACGCAAAATGATGTGCGTAACGGCGCACGCTTTGCGCTGGCCTGGCAAAACGAAGAAATTAACGATTTTATTGACCAGACCTGGGTTGATGGCTGGTTACGCGAAGTGTTCACGCAATTTGTTACGCGCCACGAATCACGTAGCGATCGTGAACTCAGCCATGCGCTGAAAACCTTCGAGTACCAGGCGCACTACCTCAATATTATTGAGATGCTTGGCGCACAACTGGCGGTGCCGGAAGTGAAAATTGTCACCGCCACGCTGCAAGCGCCTGCCATTCCGGTCGATCTGGTGCTGGACGTTGGTAACACTCACACTTGCGGCGTGTTGATTGAAGACCACGGCGAAGCGAACGATGGCCTGCGCCAGACCGCCGAGCTGCAAATTCGCTCACTCAGCGAACCGCAAACCATCAATGAAGCGATGTTCACCAGCCGCCTCGAGTTCTCAGAAGCCAAATTCGGCAAACAACATTGCTCGGTAGAAAGTGGCCGCGATGACGCATTTGTCTGGCCATCGATTGCCCGCGTCGGTGATGAAGCACGCAGCATGGCATCTGCCCGTTTAGGAACCGAAGGTGCCAGTGGTATTTCCAGCCCACGCCGCTATTTGTGGGATGAAACACCGGCCAACCAGGACTGGCGCTTTAGCCAGATGGGCGTGAAAACGCAGCGCGAACCGCTGGCCACCGCTTTCCCGTTAATGAACCTGATGAACGACGACGGGCAACCGCTCTATTCATTACCGTTAGAAGATCGCCTGCCAGTGTTCTCGCCGCAATACAGCCGCAGTTCGTTGATGACCTTAATGCTGTGTGAATTACTGGCGCAGGCGCTGATGCAAATCAACAGCGTCGGCTCGCGCCAAAGCATGGGCCACCTGAATGCGCCACGGCAGTTGCGCCATCTGATCCTCACTCTGCCGTCGGCGATGCCGAAACAAGAGCGTGAAATCTTCCGCCAGCGGATGCAGGAAGCGGTTGGGCTGGTGTGGAAAGCAATGGAATGGCACCCGACCGATGACGGTTTCAGCAACGATCGTGATTTCCAGAAAAGCGTGGTTCCGGTTCCTGATGTGCAGATGGAATGGGACGAAGCCACCTGCGGGCAACTGGTGTGGTTGTATAACGAAGCGCTGGTCAACTATGCGGGGCAAAGCGGGAACTTCTTCCAAAGCCTGGCGCGCCCAGACCGCAAATTAGCCGCCGATGAGCTACCGGGTAAAACGCTGCGTGTCGCCTCAATTGATATTGGTGGCGGCACCACGGACATGGCGATCACCCAATATCATCTGGATGAAGGAGTCGGCAGCAACGTCAAAATCACGCCACGCTTACTGTTCCGTGAAGGGTTCAAAGTGGCGGGAGACGACATTCTGCTGGATGTTATCCAGCGTTGCGTATTGCCCGCACTTCAGACACAAATTCATCAGGCGGGTGTGGCAGATACCGCAGGATTAATGACTACGCTGTTTGGCGAATCCGGACGGATGGATACGCGTGGCACGCTGCGCCAACAAACGGCGCTGCAACTGTTTATCCCGCTTGGCCATGCCGTGTTGTCGTGCTGGGAAAATAGCGACCCGGATGACAGCCACGCCATGCTGGAAGCGACGTTTGGCGAACTGCTAACCCAGCGCCCAACCGATAACGTGATCAACTCTGTTCAACAGGCGGTCCAACACGCCCTGCCTGCCGATGCCCCGGCATTTGATTTGTTTAGCGTACCGCTACATGTTGAGTTGGCCCAGTTACAAGAAGCGATGCTGGCAGGCCAGTTTACGCTGACCACCCCGCTGCAAGCGTTGTGTGAAGTCATCAGCCATTACTGTTGCGATGTGTTGTTGGTCACTGGCCGACCAGGCTGCTTGCCGGGCGTGCAGGCGCTGTTACGCTACCAGCAGCCGGTGCCGGTCAACCGTATCGTCTGGCTGGATAACTATCAGACTCATGAATGGTATCCGTTTAGCCAGCAAGGCCGCATCGGCAACCCGAAATCCACCGCGGCCGTAGGGGCCATGTTGTGCAGCCTGGCGATGGATTTACGTTTGCCTGGCTTTAACTTTAAAGCGTCCGACATTCAGGCTTATTCCACAGTGCGTTACCTGGGGATGCTGGATGGCAACAACACACTGGTCGAGAAAAATGTCTGGTATCGCGATATCGATCTCGACGATCCCAAATCCACACTGGATACCCGCCTGCATTTCCCATTGCGCGATAACGCCTGCCTGGGGTTCCGCCAGCTTGACGATGCGCGCTGGCCTGCCACGCCGCTCTACACTTTGGCAATCAACTCGCCGCAACTAGCCAAAGCCATTGCCGGAGAAGGCGTATTAAACGTGCGCTTGCAACAAACGCGCGAAGCCGACGCTTTTGTGCTGGCGGAAGCCTGGTTGCAGGACGGCAGCAAAGTGCCGCTCAACCAATTAAGTTTTAAATTGAATACTCTGGCAGGAAGCTACAGCGGTGCCAGCCATTACTGGATTGACAGCGGGAGCGTGTACCAAAAATGACTTCAAAAACCTCAACGCTGCAACAATTAGTGGATTGGCTACAGCAGGCTCGTCTGTCGGTTCCGTTCATTGACAACGAAGCCGATGGGCTGCTGCATAACATAGCCGCCCTTCAGCAACGCCAGATTCAGATTGACTTGCAGGCGGAGCAGCCACTAACTTTGGGTTTATATGGCCACTCGGTAGACGGCAAACACCATCTGCTGACCACGTTATTGGGCGATAACTTCCAGCGCATTGAGATTTTGCTTGGCGGCAAAGTGCTGGATTACCTGACGCACATTAACCCTGGTCATGCCGCGAGTGTGGCGGTGCGCTTTACCCGCCGCGAATTACCGGTTGCGGAACATTACCCGCTGCTGCTGACGCTGTGTAATGCAAGCGAACTGGCTCAACGCCTGATTCGCCAGTATCACGCCACGTCAGCTGCCCGTTTTGCGCAACCTGAGGCGATCGCCGCAAGACTTCGGGAATTGCAGACTAAGCGCCTGGCGCAACCTAACCCAGCGATAACCCAGTTGCAACTGTCTGATATTGCGCAGGCTTATCATCAAGTGGTGCGTCGCCAGTATCATCTGGGCAGCGCGCTGTGGCAGCAAATGGCTGAGCTGATGCCGTGGCTGAGCAGTGCCGATCAGGCCGCGCTGCTGGCTCCGCTATGGGGCGACAACGCCACCAGCACCGCGCAGTGGCAACATCTTGCCGAGATGCTGAATCATTTGGGTTATGCCCGCCAGGTGCTGGCGCCTGCCAATTTGCTGGTGGATACCTTTTTACTTCCCGTGGAAGGTTTTCTGTTCCCGACCACACCAGACGTGGTGGAAATCAATGCCGACGTGCTGGTCTGCCCGCTGTTCAATCAGGAAATCGCTACGCAAGTGAGTCTTTCACTGCTTGATTTGCAGCAACTGTGCGCCGAAATCACGCTGACGCTTAACCATTTACCCCAGTTGCCACACGTCGATGTGGTGGATATTCCCCTGCTGCAACTCGACGATTACGCACAATATCTGCAACCCGATAAATTAGTGGTGTGCAATGCGGCATCAGAGCGCAGCGAAGTGAACGCCGCAGGTAAAATGCTGGCTCGTTGGGAAGATAAAACCCAGGCCAGCAACGCCACCACGCCAGGTTTAATTTGGGCGATTACCCCGCGAGATGCCCGTTTTAGCGGCGCAAATCTGGATGAAGGTGTGCAGCGTATTATCGGCCTGCCGGGCAAACGCTGGGGTACGCTGCAAGCGCTGGACAGCCGGAATATGCACCGTTTGCTGGGATGGTTGACGGACGCACTGGTTCCCGCGCAACGAACGCTGCGCATTGAAATGTTACAGGCCGCGCTGAACACAGAAATCAGCGCCCTGTTCGCTCATCTTCTCGACGGCGAAAACCTCACGCCGGAGCGCGCACGTTCGCAGGCAGAAGATCTGGTGCGGACACTACAGACTCGCGCTGCCAGCCATGGTGAACTGCTCGCCAGCCTGCTGCCAGAACGCCATGTGCTGCAACAAAGCTGGTTGAGTCATCAGCAATTGCGCAAACAACAACCCGCTGGTTTTAGCCTGGATATCGACCTGTTCGCCGACGAAGAGAGCCATAGCCCACAAACAGCGGGCATCGACAGCTTCGCAAGCGTGGTGCATCTGTTGTGGATTAACCATCTGCGCCAGTTGGCGGCGCGCCGGGAAATTGCCGAGCTTTGCGGGCTGGACAACACGCAGCTTCAGGCCTTGTGCCAGTTGCTGATCATCGCCAGTTATCGCCTGAAACTATCGGAACAACTCGACACGGCGTTGCGCCATGGCGATGGCAGCATGGCGCAGGAAATCACCTGTGTAAGCGCGGTGTTGGGCGATTTTGTCAGTTGGTTAGGCTACGCGCAGATTGAACCGGTATTACGCCCGGCAAGCCGCGTCAACAAAGGTTCACCCGTGTTTACCCCGCAAGCCCAGGCAACCGCCAGCACCCGCCTGGTGCGTTTGGGCGACCAACCTGCTCGCGGCAATACGCTGTATGTTTACGACTGGCTGGTGGCGCTGTACACCCGCGCGCTGGAAAACATCGGTTATCGCCATCCGCTGGATGTGAGCGAGCAACAACGACAGCAATTGCGGGAGTTATTGATTTAGTGAGTCAAAACCCCAGGTCGGATTAGCGTTAGCGACATCCGACAATCCCCCGGAAATTACAAAGTAAAAATATCTCCCGTCGCCGGAGCAATAACCTCCGGCAACCACCATCGCCCCCATGCACCGGTACAATGGCACCCCAGGACTTTGTTTATTTGTTGTTGATGGAGAAAACGTCTGACCCGCAACAATTCCCACGGTGGTGCACTGCGCAAATGGAACCCGCCAATCAGCGCATAGACCTTCCTGATGCCCGTAATATGCTGGCAATGGCGCACGATATTGATAATCCCCCGGTGCCCGCAACCGGTGATAATCACCAATCCATGCTCGGATTTATATATCAGAACGCCCTCGTCAATAACGTAATCCGCAGCCGCAGGGTTACCACTAATCATCCCGTATGCTCGGGGTTCATCAACAGGGATCTCTCCCGACCATAAGAAACGATCGCTAATCTGTACAGGCGTGCGGCTGTACTCCATGCGGTGGCGGGAGTAATCAATATCCAGCGATAATTTCTTAATTTTTCGGCTAACACCCGCCAGTTTCACTACCGCGTAGCGCTCATTGACTATCTGTGGATGGCAAATTATGCGGCTGTTATCGGGTAGCCAGGGCACACCGCCACAATGATCATAATGACCATGGGAAAGTACCGTCGCGGTTAAGCTTGTCAGATCGACACCCAACATTTCTGCGTTATGCACGAAGCTACTATCAGGGCCGATATCGAATAAAACGCTGATGGTTTCATCCGCCACCAACAAACTCAATCCTGCCTTAGCCCGCAACAATTCATCTGCGCCGTCAGCACGCCGGTTTTCCAGTAATACCCTGATCGTTAATGCCATGTTTGCTCTTGCCTGAGAGGAAATCCATTTCCTCTTAGTTTGCGGGATTATTCTGAATGGCGCAGTGACAGGCGACTCAAAGCCCGAAAGAATGCCCTTGCCCCTGCCAACCCGTGGTTTGCAAAAATTGCTCCCAGGTTAATGCGTTTGGATTAACCTGGCGACTCCATTGCACATCACGCTCTTTACTGTAGTAACCATATTCAACGGCGTAGTCAGACATCCCGACCAGCTCAGCAACTAACCCGCCCATATCAGCAAATGATGGGAAATATTGCAGCATTTCGTCACGCGTCATCGCCGGGCGATAAGCGACTTTTATCCCGGTCACACGGCTAAAGGTTTCAACAATCTCTGTTGGTGAAAGAAATTCGCCAACAACCGGTAAAGCGCAGCCTGTGTATTTATTCTGATTATCAAAAATCTCCAGCACCGCTGGGCCAGTTGCAGTTAAAGGGTCCACAAACGGGGCGTGAAAATCTTCGGGTAAATAGATGGGGAAAACTAAAGTATCGCCCTCAAAGCGCGGCTGGTAATACTCAAGCAAATTGGTATAGAAAAACGCCATCATAATAAAAGAGCTGGAAATGGGCAGCGTGCGGATATAGTCCTCAATGCGCCCCTTGTCGGTAAAGTGTGGCACCCATTTCGCCCCGTCGGTAATACGGTCGACATTTTCCAGGCTGGTGAAGACAAGATGCTGTACGCCCGCTTCCACGGCAGCATCGGCAATTTCTTTACCTAATTCCGTTTCATGTGTCGATGCGTTAACCGCTTCTGGTGTAATACCCGGTGTCATCATAAATACGCCGTGTGCGCCCTTAAAAGCCTGAATAAAATCCTGTTTATGACCTGGTTCCAGCGGCACATTGATAAACTCCACACCGAGTTTTGCCAACTCCTGTGCTTGCGGGGAATCCATGCGGCGGGTTAATGCTCGCACCTGGTAACGCTGACTTTCCAGTAGTGTGCGTACTACGCTGCGCCCTTGTTTGCTCAGTGCGCCAACTACAGTGATAACGGGTTTTTGATTCGATGACATGGTCTTTCTCCTGATGATTCATATGTGTGTGGCTTGAATTATCAGGAGATTTCAGGGATAAAAGAAATCGATTGTTTTTTATTAAGGAATCCACCCAATGGATACCACACGTCTTGATTTAAACCTGCTGCTGACGCTCGAAGCCTTGCTTGCGGAACAGAATGTAACGAAAGCAGCAGCAAGGCTTCATCTCAGCCAGCCCGCCGTGAGCGCCCAACTCAACCGCCTGCGGGATATGTTTGATGATCCACTACTGATCCCAGCAAGACGCGGAATGACGCCAACAGCCAAAGCGCTGGAATTAATTATTCCGGTACGCGAGTCTCTTGAAAAATTGCGGCAAACGCTGCAATCCCACAAAGATTTTTACCCGCAACGAGCAGAACTGACCGTTAATATCGCCTGCACCGACTACACGCAGGCGGCGATTGTGATGCCGCTGGTGCTGGCTTTGCGGCAACAAGCCCCTGGCGTGCGCATCGCGGCCTGTCACTACAATCCTGCCCAGTTTGAACAACAGCTGGCGAGCGGTGAACTTGATATCGCTATTGCCTCGCATGATGCAGCGAAATCGCATTTAAGAAGCTGCCATTTGTTTGACGAAACGTATGTGCTAATTGGCCGACGCGATCACCCTGCTCTTCAAGAAAATCTCTCTATCGAAGAGTTTGTGCAACTGGAGCATGTGATTGTTTCGCCCAGCGGTGGCAGCTTTACCACGCCCATCGATGACGCACTGGCGACATTCGGCCACAAACGTAATGTCGTGATGTCGGCGGCCACATTTTTGTTCGTGCCTCAGATTGTTTCCGTCAGCGACCTTGTCGCGCTGGTTCCGCGACGCTTATTGCAGGTGAAATCAGAACTACTCTCAGTGATTGAACTTCCGTGGCTTGCGGAACAATTTGATGTCAATTTGGTGTGGCACGAACGCAGCCACGGGCATGCCGGGCATCGCTGGGTTCGTGAGTTAATTGCTGAATTGATCTCCCACTCATAAGCCGGGTAAACCACTGGGAAAACAGCCTGAACCTGTCTACACTCGATGACACCTTAACATTTCAATAACAAAAGAGGTGTCCTATGCAACCAACATCCCCTGTGTCTATTTCTATGTTCATCAATGGATTAGCGGTTGAAGCACAAAACCAGGCCACGTTTGAACGCCGTAACCCGCTTGATGAACACGTCGCCACTATCGCACCCGCCGCCACAACCCACGATGCACGTGCCGCCGTCGAAGCCGCAAGCCTGGCGTTTGTCAGTTGGTCACAAACTGGCCCGAATCAGCGCCGCGCTTTGCTTCTGAAAGCCGCTGATGCGCTGGAAGCAAAGCAAGCCGCGTTTGTCGCCGCCATGGCGGCAGAAACCGGTGCCACAGCGCAATGGGCAGAATTTAACGTGCATTTAGGTGCCGGGATTTTGCGTGAAGCCGCCGCCCTCACGTCACAAATTAACGGCGAAGTCATCCCCTCTGATGTGCCAGGCAATTTAGCTATGGCCATCCGCCAACCCGCAGGCGTCGTGCTGGGGATCGCGCCGTGGAATGCGCCTGTCATCCTTGGTGTCCGTGCGATTGCGACTCCGCTGGCATGTGGCAACTGCGTGGTGCTAAAAGGCTCTGAAATTTCCCCGGCTACCCACGGTTTAATCATCGAAGCGCTCAGTGAAGCGGGTTTCCCTGCCGGTGTGGTTAACTTTGTGACTAACGCGCCGCAGGATGCCGCCAGCATTGTCGAGGCAATGATTGCCCATCCGGCGGTGCGCAGAGTGAATTTCACCGGTTCGACGCATGTCGGGCGGATCATTGCACAAACCTGCGCGCGCTATCTCAAACCGGTGGTGTTAGAACTGGGCGGCAAAGCACCGTTACTGGTGTTACACGACGCCGATATCGAGCTTGCGGTGAACTGTGCAGCTTTCGGCGCGTTTGCCAACTCCGGGCAAATTTGTATGTCGACCGAGCGGATCATTGTCGATGAGCGCGTTGCCGATGAATTTGTCGCGAAATTTGCGGCCAAAGCCGCCAGTTTACCGTGTAGCGACCCTCGCCTTGGCCCGACGGTTTTGGGTTCAGTTGTTGATGTGCAGACCGTTTCGCGCTGCAATGATTTAATTGATGACGCGCTGGCTAAAGGGGCCAAAATTGTGGTCGGCGGGAAAGCCAGCTCAACATTGATGCCCGCCACAGTGCTGGATTTTGTCACCCCGGAGATGCGTATTTACCACGAAGAATCCTTCGGGCCAGTTAAAGGGGTGATCCGCGCTGAAAGCGAAGAGGAAGCGGTGGCTATCGCCAATGATAATGAGCTTGGGCTTTCAGCCGCCGTGTTCAGCCGTGATACCGCGCGGGCATGGAATATTGCCTGCCGCGTTCAGAGTGGCATTTGCCATATTAATAGCCCAACGGTACACGATGAAGCGCAGATGCCCTTTGGTGGCGTCAAAGATTCAGGCTACGGGCGCTTTGGTGGGCTTGCGGGCGTCAGAGAGTTTACTGAGTTACGCTGGATAACGATGCAAATGCAGCCACGCTCACTACCGTTTTGAGTCACAAATAGTGTATGCCAGCGCCTGGCCCGCTGGCATTTATTGATTATTTCTGCCAGGATTTCACCACTCATCAACTAACTGAATATAAGGAGGATCCCATGCTGTTTTGTGAAATGTTGTTTATTTCGCAGACTTTTGGCGATCGTCATAGCTCAAGCGTTATCGATATCGCACTGCGATAATCCGGCTTGAGCGAAGCAACCCAACACTAAATCTTCCCTCGGGCTTACCGGGTTATCGTCATTCTGACGAGGCGTTTTATCGCCTGACTCTTGAGTAAGCAACAATGAGCACATTATTAACCGCACAATCTCTTAGCCTTGATACCGCTTTCGGCCCGCTGCTGGCTGACATCACTTTTACGCTGAAAAAAGGCGACCGCCTGGGCTTAATCGGCCATAACGGCTGCGGTAAAAGTACCCTTCTGAAATTACTCGATGGCACGATTTTGCCCAATTCTGGCTGCGTGACGCGTGCGCATCACTGCCTGCTGGCGCGAGTCGAACAACATTTACCGGCGGAATTGCACCCTCTTACGTTGCTTGATGCAGTAATGGCGCGTTTAAGTAATGCACAACGCCATACCGATGGCTGGCGGGTACAAGCGCTTCTCGCCAGCATGGGCTTTGATGAAACGGCGTGGCAACTCACCGCCGGAACACTGAGTGGTGGGCAACATACGCGTTTATTGCTGGCGCGGGCGTTGATCACCGAACCCGACCTGCTGCTGCTCGATGAACCGAGTAACCACCTTGATTTGCCGACCTTGCTGTGGCTGGAGCAGTTCTTGCGCAGCTGGAACGGCAGCTTTGTGCTGGTTTCCCACGATCAACATCTGTTGGATAGCGTCACCAACGGCACGTGGATCTTGCGTGACCACACGCTCAGTTTCTTCCAGTTGCCCTGTTCGGCGGCGCGCCAGGCGCTGGATGAGCGCGATAAAACCGATGCCCACCGTCACCAGGCTGAGCAAAAGGAGATCGACCGCATTGCCGCCAGTGCCAAACGCCTCGCTATTTGGGGAAAGGTTTACGATAACGAAGACCTCGCCCGCAAAGCAAAGCAAATGGAAAAGCGCGTCGACAAGTTAAAAGACAGCCAGACCGAACTGAGTGCCGCGAATTTGTGGCAACTGATACTCAAAGGTGAAGCGTTACCCGCTGACCGTTTGCTGGAGATGGAAAACCTGTCCGTCAGCCCGGCAGCCGATTGCCCGCCACTGTTCACCCTGCAAATGCAGCGCCTGAAAAGTGGTGATCGGGTGGCAATAATTGGCCGTAATGGTTGTGGCAAATCGTCGCTATTGCGCCTGCTGTGGCAGCAATATCAGCAACCGCTGAATGACGAGGCGATTCGTCTGCACCCGCGCGTTGAAATGGGCTATTACGACCAAACGCTGCACCAGTTGCGTGATGACGACACGTTGCTTGAAGCACTCGAACCGTTTGCGCCGTTAACCGAGCGCGATCGCAAAATGGCGTTGATCAGTGCCGGTTTTGCGTGGTTGCGCCACGGGCAAACGGTCAGCACGTTAAGCGGTGGCGAGCGTTCCAGGCTGTTATTTGTCGGGCTGACTCTGGCACGTTATTCGCTGCTGTTGCTTGATGAACCGACCAACCACCTGGATATGGAAGGCAAAGAGGCGCTGGCAGAAACACTGCAAAGTTACGAAGGCGGCGTGTTACTGGTGACGCATGACCGCACGTTAATCGCTAAGAGCTGTAACCGCTTCTGGCTGATTGATAATGGCGAGCTGAGCGAGTGGCACTCTTTGGAGGGGTTGTATGCGCAACTGACCAGTGAAAGCCTTGACGTGACGTTGTCACCATCCAAATCTGTTCAGCCAGTGATTAGCCATACAGAGGCCGACGGCTGGCTGGAGCGTTTAGTGGAACTGGAGGAGAAGCTTGCACAGGATTTAGCGCGCAAGCCCGGCCACCAGAAACCCGCGTTGCAACAGCAATGGCGCCACGAGATAGCCGCACTTAGCGTGCGGCTGGATATGGAGTAAGTGCAGGATGACGCGAAGCTTATCCGACCTACAAGCGGCATGGGTAGTTAGCGTCATCCACGGGTTCACAAACTAAAAGGTCGCCCAATTATCGTCATCAGTCACCACGCTGGTGCGCGATATTGGCGCGGCTTTTTTTGGTTTTTCTGCCTTCGCTGTCACCCCATTTGGCTGATGGCTTAAACGGAAAATCCCCACCGCCGCGGTTAACCGCGCCGCTTGTTCTTCCAGCGACACCGCCGCTGCCGATGCTTCTTCAACCAACGAAGCATTTTGTTGCGTGACGTTATCCATTTCGTTGATCGCCAGACCCACTTGCTGGATGCCACGGCTTTGTTCGTCAGACGCCGCGGCGATCTCCTGCATGATATCGGTGACACGACGCACTGCGCTGACAATTCCGGTCATGGTTTCTCCGGCATGTGCGACCTGATTTGAACCGCTATCAATCAACGACACTGATTCACTGATCAACCCTTCAATTTCTTTGGCTGCTTGTGCACTGCGTTGGGCCAGCGTGCGTACTTCGGTTGCGACCACCGCAAAACCGCGCCCTTGTTCACCGGCACGCGCCGCCTCTACCGCCGCATTGAGCGCCAAAATATTGGTCTGGAATGCAATGCTGTTGATCACCGCCGTTATCTCGGAAATTTTCTTCGAACTGGTAGAGATGTTGTTCATGGTGCTGACCACACCCGAGACAATGCGCCCGCCATCGCTGGCTTTGTGCGACGCTTCTTCAGCCAGTTTGGTGGCGTGATGGGCGTTATCCGCGTTCTGTTTCACGGTCGCCGTTAACTGCTCCATGCTAGCCGCAGTCTCTTCCAGAGCCGCCACTTGCTGTTCAGTACGGGCCGATAAATCAGTGTTTCCGGCAGAAATCTCACTGGTACCTTGATAAATCGCCTCCGCTCCAGAACGCACCTCACCGACAGTTTTCACCAGTGAGGCCTGCATTTCCTGTAGGTTCTGATTGAGCTTGCCGATTTCACTGCGACCATAGGCGGCCGACGCCAGGGTTAAATCCCCCTGAGAGATATGTTCGATGCGCGTTGCCGCCTGTTGCAGCGGTTGGACAACCACACGACGCAGCACCACGAAAGTGAAAACGGTCATGAAGATAGCCAGCGCAAATGCTCCTGCCATCAGCATCACACTAAAATGAGAACGGGCCTGAGCTTGTTCTTTAAGCGCCATCGCGCGTTCGGTACGGATTTTCGCCGCTTGCATCAGGACCTTGTTGTAGTCGGCATCAAGCTGACGGGCTTGGTCATTTTCATGGTTGATAATGGCTTCAAACATGCCGTTTTTGGCGTATTTCATCATCGGTGCCATGCCTTTGCTCAGGTACTCGTTGAAGCGGTCGCGCAGTTGGCTATCCAGCGCAGCACCTTCCTCAACTTTGTCAGCACGCGCCATATAAATATCAAAACTCGCCTGCGCCTGTTTAATCAACCTGTCGGCCTCAGCAATATTAGACTTCATATCGTCCATGTCAGCCACGCGCCCTGCCGCTCCCGCGTGAATGAAATTTAAACGTGCACTGCGTAAATCAGTGGAGCTATCAGACAGACCGATGCGCACCTGAATTTCGTTAGTCACGTCTTGCAGTGCTTTGTCACTCTGCACTAAAAAGTAACTCGCCAGCCCAACGCACAACGCGAACAGAACTAAGATGCCAACCAATATGGAAGTAAATAACGGCACCAGACGAATGTGATGCCAGAAACGAACGGCCCCTTGCGGGGAGATTTTTGTTTTTGCCATGTCCTGGGTGTCTCTTCTGGTTAATGGTTGTTGTTCCAGGAAGTTCATCGGCCAGCAGAGACAAAAGGTTGAATATCGCGTTGTTGTTTTGTGCTGTGGTTAACACTTTAATGACGAAAAGCTAACCAGATCACAGTATTTTTCAGCAATAAGTGTGCCTTACATAGAAGTTAAACAGGAGTAAACTCAATGTAACAGTAAATGGCGTCACCGCGTGCGGTCGCCCTCAGGACACGAATAAGCATTATGAAATTTAAATCTGCAATAAAACCCTATCATGCGGCAGCCGGTGGTTGGGGCTCGCTTGAAGCCACCACTCGCTTTGTTATCGACAGCAAACATGCCTTAAAAAATTTGCGTAATTTAATGCGCATGAACAAAGCCAAAGGCTTTGATTGCCCGGGATGCGCATGGGGTGATGACAATAAAAGTACCTTTAGCTTCTGCGAAAACGGCGCAAAAGCCGTGACATGGGAAGCGACTCGTCGTTTTATCGACCATGAGTTTTTCGCCCAACATAGCGTCAGCAAACTGTATCAACAAAGCGATTATTTCCTTGAATATCAAGGCAGACTAACTGAACCGCTACGCTACAACCCGCAGACCGACCATTACGAAGCCATCAGTTGGGACGACGCGCTGGCGATGATCGCTCAGCATATCAAAGCGCTGGATAATCCTGACCAGATGGAGCTGTATACCTCGGGGCGCGCCAGCAATGAAGCCTCTTATCTGTATCAACTTTTTGGCCGCATGGTCGGAACCAACAATTTCCCGGATTGCTCCAATATGTGCCACGAGGCCAGCGGCAGCGGCCTGAAGCGCAGTATCGGCGTCGGCAAAGGCACCATTCATCTTAATGATTTTGATAAAGCCAATGCGATTTTCGTGTTTGGCCAAAACCCTGGCACCAACCACCCACGCATGCTGCACAGTTTGCGCCACGCTGCAGAGAACGGCGCGCAAATCGTCACCTTTAATACCCTGCGCGAACGCGGACTTGAGCGTTTTGCCGATCCGCAAAAACCGTTAGAAGTGGTAACGCCGCTGGCAGGTAATATCAGCACGTATTATTACCAGCCAAATTTGGGCGGTGATATGGCGGCGATTCGCGGTATGGCGAAAGCGTTGCTGGAAGTGCATCGTGGGCAACTGGCACAAGGCGAAGCGGGAATTTTTGATCAGGAATTTATTGCTGAACACACTCACGGTGTGGATGGCTGTTTTGCCGAAATCGACAACACCAGTTGGGCGCACATTACCCAGCAGTCCGGTTTGAGCGAACAACAAATTCGCGATGCCGCCGCCGTCTGGCAGCAGGCTGAGCGTGTGATTTGCACCTGGGCGATGGGGATTACGCAGCACAAACATTCACTGAATACCGTTCGTGAAATCGTTAACCTGCAATTGTTGGGTGGTCACTTAGGTAAACCTGGTGCCGGACTTTGCCCGGTGCGCGGCCACAGTAATGTGCAAGGTAACCGCACGATGGGCATCGATGAAAAACCCTCGGCGGCGTTACTCGACAGCCTGGCGGCGCATTTTGATTTTGAACCGCCACGCGTTCGCGGCCACAATACCGTAGAAGCGCTTGCCGCTATGCTGCGCGATGAAGTTAAAGTGCTGATTGCGCTGGGCGGGAATCTCGCGGCTGCGGCACCAGACAGCCCGCGCACTGAAGAAGCGTTACAGCGCTGCGGCCTGACGGTGCATATCAGTACCAAACTCAACCGTAGCCATTTGGTGCCAGGTAAAGCGGCATTAATCCTGCCAACGCTTGGGCGCACCGAAGAGGATATGCAGGCCAGCGGACGGCAGTTTATCACCGTCGAAGACTCGTTCAGCATGGTGCATGCCTCCGAAGGGATCGGTAAACCGATTGCCAACACTCAGCGTTCAGAAACGGCGATTGTCGCCGGAATTGCCGCAGCCGTGCTGGGATGTGAAAAACTGGACTGGCTGGCCATGTCAGACGATTACAATCTGATTCGCGACCACATCGCCGCCACCCTTCCCGGTTTTAAAGACTTCAACCAACAGTGCGAAAACCCTGGTGGTTTCTATCTTGGCAATGCGGCGGCACAGTTGCGTTTCAATACGCCATCGCGCAAAGCGGAATTTAGTGCTGCCGCGCTGCCGGAGTCCCTGTTCGGCGAATTAACCGCACCGTTTGTGCTACAGACTTTGCGCTCGCATGACCAGTACAACACCACCATTTATGGGCTGGACGACCGCTACCGTGGCGTTTACGGCCAACGCGAAGTTTTATTTATTAATCCTGAAGATCTTGCCGAACTGGAATTGCATGACGGCGATTTAGTGGATATTGAGACTATCTGGAACGATGGAATTACGCGCAAAGTCAGCGGCTTCAAAATCGTGCCGTACAATATTCCGCGTGGCAATCTGGCGGCTTATTACCCGGAAACGAACCCATTGGTTCCACTGACCAGCGTCGGTGACGGCACTGGGACGCCAACTTCAAAATCTGTACCGGTAAAAATCAGCCGTACCGTTTCCGTTGAAAGCCAGCGTATCGCCTAAGTCTCCCTTCCTGTAAGCACTTGTCGGGTAGCACCCTGTTACCCGACACCTCAACGCACTTCATTACCTATTCGCAATAAATGCGCGATTTCTCATTAACAACTTTGCAATATCATAACGTGAGATTATGATATCCGCACAATTAACCATTTGGTTCGTTATGTGGTTTTTATCATAAAGAAGTGAATGGAACACACTTCGACAGGAGAACGTTATGGCAAGTTACACTCCCCCGCGCGGCCTGGCATTAGGGCTGCTGTGGGTTCTCGGCGGGCTGATGGCTTTGATTGGCCTCGCTATTGGTATCGGCGGTGCTTATCTCGTCGCACTCGGCGGGACTTTTTATTTCCTGCTGATGGGCATCGTGATGCTTATCTCCGCTGTTTTGATTTTGAAAAAGAAAACTGCTGGTCTGCTGCTTTATGGTCTGGCATTCATCTGCTCTATCTTTTGGGCAATTAGCGATGCGGGAATGGATTTTTGGCCGTTATTCTCGCGCCTGTTTACCTTCGCGGTGCTGGCATTCCTCGCCGCCATCGCGTGGCCGATTTTACGTGCTGCACACAGTCGTGCTCCGGTAAAAAAAGCACCTGCTTATGGCATCGCCGCCCTACTAGCCGTGTGTATGCTGGTGAGTGCTGGCTGGATGTTTGTGCCACAGGTACAAGTTGCCGCCAATGAAGACGTGCCGGTCAAACCGGTTACTGCGGCGGATGCGCAAAAAGACTGGAAGCATTGGGGTAATACCACTCACGGCGACCGTTTTGCTGCCCTTGATCAAATTAACAAAGGCAACGTCAACGACCTGAAAGTGGCGTGGATTGCCCACACTGGCGACATCCCACAAAGTAACGGTTCCGGCGCGGAAGATCAGAACACGCCATTGCAGGTTGGCGACACGCTGTTTGTCTGCACCCCGTACAGCAAAGTGCTGGCGCTGGATGTCGATTCCGGTAAAGAAAAATGGCGCTTTGATAGCAAAGCAACCGCGCCAAACTGGCAACGCTGCCGTGGATTAGGCTATTTCGAGGAAACCACTCAACAAGCCTCAACCCCTGTTGCAGAACCTGCGCAACCTGCGGCCTGCCCTCGTCGCCTGTTCTTGCCAACCACCGATGCACGCCTGATTGCGATTAATGCCGACAACGGCAAACTGTGCGAAGACTTTGGTGACCACGGCACCGTTGACCTGAAAACCGGCATGGGTGAAGTCAAAGCGGGCTATTACCAGCAAACCTCTACACCGTTGGTAGCAGGGAATGTGGTGATCGTCGGTGGCCGAGTGGCAGATAACTTCTCCACTGGCGAACCTCCTGGTGTGGTGCGCGCTTATGACGTGCACAGCGGTAAACTGGCATGGGCATGGGACCCGGGGAATCCGGCGATTACCGGTGTCCCGCCTGAAGGCCAGACCTATACACGCGGTACGCCAAACGTCTGGTCTGCCATGTCTTTTGATGAAAAACTCGGCCTGGTTTACCTGCCAACCGGTAACGCAACACCGGATTTCTTCGGCGGCACACGTACTGCGCAAGACGACAAATACAGCTCCTCTATTGTGGCGGTCGACGTCGCAACGGGCCAGGTGCGCTGGCATTATCAGACCACTCACCACGACCTGTGGGATTTCGACCTGCCATCGCAACCGCTGCTGTATGACTTGCCAGACGGCAAAGGTAGTACCACGCCGGTGATTGTGCAGACCTCCAAACAGGGCATGATTTTCATGCTTAACCGCGCCACAGGTGAACCGGTGGCGAAAGTGGAAGAACGTCCCGTTCCACAAGGTAATGTTGAAGGTGAACGCTACTCAAAAACCCAGCCGTACTCTGTCGGGATGCCAATGATTGGCAACCAAACCCTGAACGAGTCGGACATGTGGGGCGCTACGCCAATCGACCTGTTGATTTGCCGTATCGAATTTAAAGAGATGCGCCACGAAGGTGTTTACACCCCGCCGGGTCTGGATCGTTCGCTGCAATTCCCAGGTTCACTGGGTGGCATGAACTGGGGAAGCGTTTCTGTTGACCCGAACAACAGCCTGATGTTCGTCAACGATATGCGTCTGGGACTGGCAAACTATATGGTGCCGCGTGCCAATGTGGCGAAAAACGCCAGCGGTATCGAGATGGGTATTGTACCAATGGACGGCACGCCGTTCGGCGCAATGCGCGAGCGTTTCCTCTCGCCGCTGGGTATTCCATGCCAGAAACCGCCATTTGGGACGATGTCAGCCATCGATCTGAAATCCGGGAAAGTGGTCTGGCAGGTTCCGGTGGGTACCGTGCAGGACACCGGCCCGCTGGGCATTCGTATGCACCTGCCGATCCCCATCGGCATGCCAACGCTGGGCGCATCGCTTTCAACTCAGTCTGGCCTGCTGTTCTTCGCGGGGACGCAAGATTTCTATCTGCGCGCCTTTGATACCGCAAACGGCAAGGAAATCTGGAAATCACGTCTGCCAGTGGGCAGCCAGTCTGGCCCGATGACCTATGTGTCACCGAAGACCGGCAAGCAATATATTGTGATTAACGCAGGCGGAGCACGTCAGTCTCCAGACCGTGGTGATTACATTATTGCTTACGCGTTGCCAGACGCGAAATAAGCCAAAAAAACGGGTGCATTTGGCACCCGTTTTGCTTTTCATCATTTGTTGCCTGCATTGACGTAAATGGTGGATGACGCTAACGCTTATCCCCCCTACAACAACTGTTCGCTTTTCGCAGGTCGGATAAGCTTGCGTCATCCGACAACCAATTACTTCACATCCACCTGGTAGAAAATGTGTTTACCAAACGGATCAACTTCATAGCCCGTCACTTCTTTGCGAACCGGCTCGAAAATCGTCGAGTGCGCAATCATCACCGCAGGCATTTGGTCATGCATCATCTGCTGCGCTTCTTTATACAACTCGACGCGTTTTTCGTGGTCGCCTGAAGCCCGAGCTTCAAGAATCAGCTTATCAAACGGCTGATAACACCATTTCGCCGAGTTAGAACCGCCATCTGCCGAACGGCAGGTAAACAACGGGCCGAAGAAGTTATCCGGGTCGCCGGTTGCCGTGGTCCAGCCCATCAGCGCCGCCTGATGCTCACCGTCTTTCACGCGTTTTAAATACTCGCCCCACTCGTAAGTCACCACTTTCGCCGTCACGCCAATTTTCGCCCAGTCGGCCTGAATCATTTCGGCCATACGTTTGGCATTTGGGTTGTACGGCCGCTGCACCGGCATCGCCCACAGATCGATGGTCATACCGTTGGTGAAACCTGCTTCTTTCAGTAAAGCTTTGGCTTTTTCCGGGTCATACTCGTAATCTTTGAGCGTATCATCAGCGCTCCAGATACCCGGCGGTAACAGATTTTTAGCCGCCGTTCCGGTGCCACGGAATACCGCGTCAATAATCGCCGGTTTATTGATGGCCATGGCTAACGCCTGGCGAACTTTCACATTATCCGTTGGCGCTTTTTGAGTGTTAAAGGACAGGAAACCGGTATTCAGCCCCGCTTTTTGCATCAGGTTAATATCGGCGTTTTCTTTCAGGCGCGGGAGATCTGCCGGATTAGGGAATGGCATCACCTGGCATTCGTTCTTCTCAAGTTTTGCCACACGCACCGAGGCATCCGGAGTTATCGAGAACACCAGTTTGTCGATATTGGCTTTGCCCTGCCAGTATTCAGGAAATGCGGTAAACAGAATGCGCGAATCCTTTTGATATTGTGCAAGACGGAATGGTCCTGTGCCGATTGGGTCCATATCCACGCGTTCTGGCGTGCCCGATTTTAACATGTTGTCGGCGTATTCAGCGGAAAGAATAGAGGCAAAATACCAGCCGAGATCGGCAATAAATGGCGCTTCAGGATGAGTCAGGGTAAAGCGCACGGTATTATCATCGACTTTATCAATAGCGGTGATTAATTTTCCGAATTCTAAACTTTCGAAATTAGAATAGTTTCCATTGGAAACATTATGGTAAGGATGTTTTGGGTCCTTCTGACGCATAAACGAAAAAATGACATCGTCAGCGTTAAAATCACGGCTTGGTTTAAAGTATTTGTTGCTCTGGAATTTCACCCCTTTGCGCAAATGGAAGGTATAGACCCTGCCGTCTTCGCTGACATCCCAGCTTTCAGCCAGGCTTGGCTGCAATTCAGTGGTACCTACTTTAAAATCCACCAGACGGTTATAAACCGGTACCGCGCTGGCATCAACGCTGGTCCCGGAAGTATATAACTGCGGGTTAAAGTTTTCCGGTGAGCCTTCGGAACAATACACTAATGTTTTTGCCGAAACAGTGGAACTGACTGTCAACGCGGCTATTATCAATGCAAGTTTTGTGGTTGTTGTTGAGAGTGTTGTGATGGAAGTTTTCATGCCTGCCCTTATAATTTTATATTTTCCTGACCCAGAAAGAATTAACGCTTGTGCAAAGCAGCTTAATAAATAACATTAAAAGTAGATTGCAAACAATTGAATATATCCAGCAGATTCCAAAAGAAGGATTAACAATGTCATCGCCGCTCGCAAACCAATTAACGCAACGCTTCTTCCGCTACCTCGCGATCACCAGCCAAAGCCAGGCCGGTGCAACCACTTTGCCAAGCACACCCGGCCAGCATGAAATGGCGCAGTTACTCGCCCGCGAACTGCGTGAGTTCGGTCTTGATGATGTAGTGATTGACGAACATGCCACCGTCACGGCAGTCAAAAAAGGCAACGTTGAAGGAGCGCCACGCGTGGGGTTTATCACCCACATTGATACCGTCGATGTCGGTCTGTCACCGGATATTCACCCGCAGGTGTTGCGTTTTAACGGTGAAGATCTGTGCCTTAACCCACAACAAGATGTCTGGCTGCGCACATCTGAACACCCGGAAATCCTCGCCTATCCAGGTGAAGAAATTATTTTTAGCGATGGCACCAGCGTGCTGGGCGCCGACAATAAAGCTGCCGTTACGGTGGTGATGACGCTGCTGGAAAACCTGACACCTGACATGTCGCATGGCGATATTGTTGTCGCCTTTGTACCCGATGAAGAAATTGGTTTATGCGGCGCAAAAGCGCTGGATCTTGCGCGCTTTGATGTCGATTTTGCCTGGACTATCGACTGCTGTGAATTAGGCGAAGTGGTGTATGAAAACTTTAACGCCGCCCATGCTGAGATTCGTTTTACTGGCGTAACCGCCCACCCGATGTCAGCCAAAGGCGTATTAGTGAACCCATTATTAATGGCGCACGATTTTATTAGCCATTTCGACCGTAATCAAACACCGGAGAATACCGAAGGACGCGAAGGTTATATCTGGTTTAACGGCTTGAACACCACCCAAAATGACGCGATATTGAAGGCGAATATTCGTGATTTTGATGGCCAATCGTTTGAAGCACGTAAACAACAGATTCGTGATGTCGCCGCGATAATTGCTGCACAGCACCCAACAGCTAAAGTCGACGTTTCCATTAGTGATACTTACAGTAATATCAGCAACGCGATTAAAGAAGATCGCCGGGCCATTGATCTTATTTTTGATGCTATGAAAGAGTTGAATATCGAGCCGAAAGTTATTCCGATGCGCGGCGGCACTGACGGCGCGGCACTTTCCGCCAAAGGGTTATTAACACCTAATTTCTTTACTGGTGCACATAACTTCCACTCTAAATTTGAGTTTTTACCACTACGGGCATTTGAAGCTTCGTATAACGTGGCATTAAAACTTTGCCTGCTGGCCGCAGAATAGATCTATTCCGGGTTCTGGTGTTAGCGTGAACCCGTCTTCCCTTCTGACGCTGCATGTGACCCGATTCAATTTTTTACTGGAGCCTTTAGGATATATTTTCAATGTCTGTCAATAATTAAATTGGTCGGAAATTGGAATGAATAATAAATATAAATTACACGAATTTCTTGATGTCAAACGGCTTCAGACGTTACAGGATAATTTTAGCAAGTCGATGATGATTGCCCTCGTGGTGGTTGATAACGATGGCATTCCGGTGACGACTCCGAGTGGGTTTTCCAATTTTTGTGCGCGTTCCCGCCTTAACTCAGCACTTGCCCAACATTGCCATGAAAGCGACAACGCCGGTGGCCGGGCAGCAATGGAAACCCTTAAACCTGTGGTGTATCGCTGTTACTGCGGGTTTGTCGAGTTTGCCGTGCCAATCATGATTAATGACCATTATCTGGGGGCCTTTATTTCTGGCCAGGTAAAAGTTGAAGAGGAAATGGAGCAAACCATTCCATATATTCTGGATAATAATGAGGTCTGGCAGAAAAACCCGTGGTTAATTAATTTACATGACAACACCCAAAGAATGCCTTATGAACGTTTTGAGTCCACCGCCTCCACACTGCTGCAT
Organism: Buttiauxella sp. JUb87; assembly: GCF_004361975.1. Classification (NCBI taxonomy): domain Bacteria; kingdom Pseudomonadati; phylum Pseudomonadota; class Gammaproteobacteria; order Enterobacterales; family Enterobacteriaceae; genus Buttiauxella; species Buttiauxella sp. JUb87. The sequence goes on along the minus strand of NZ_SNVY01000001.1, from coordinate 255,960 downwards.
GTTTCTTCTTATTTAGTCGAACAAGCGCATGCTAATAATATTCAACGTGAGTTGCATAAAAAAGATCTGGAACTTACTGATGAACTCAGAAAACGTGTTGAGATTGAACGTTCATTACATGAGGCTGAATTTAAAGCCTTGTCTTATCAAATTAACCCCCATTTTTTGTTTAATGTTTTAAATACTATCGGACGACTGGCTTACCTGGAAGATGCCACGCGTACCGAAACAATGGTTCATGACTTCTCTGACATGATGCGTTATTTATTACGCAAAAGTAACCATGGGTTAATTACCATGAATCATGAAATAAACTATGTTAAGAGTTATATGTCGATCCAAAAAGTCAGAATGAGCGACCGTTTTGATTACCAGTGTGACGTCCCCGATAAATATCTTGATATTGTCTGCCCGTTCTTAATACTACAACCGCTGGTTGAAAACTTTTTCAATTATGTAGTAGAGCCACGGGATACCAGCAGTTTCCTCCTGATACGTGCAGTCGACGATGGACGTGATGTTATTCTTGAAGTCACCGATAATGGCGATGGCATTTCACAAGAGAACATTGCCAATATTTTATCAGGCGATCAAAATCGCCTGAAAGGCAGTATCGGTATTAATAACATTCAAGACCGCCTGCGCTTGTTATTTGGTGAAAGTTATGGGCTGGAAATTATCAGTGCTCATCAACCCGCAATGGGCACCACTATCAAACTGCGTTTCCCTATGCTGCAAGCCTGATAACGACGGAGAGTTAACATGTACAACATTGTTATTGTGGAAGATGAGCCGATTGAAACTGAGTCATTACGGCGCATTATTTCACGTTGCGTGGATAATGCGGTGATCCATGAAGCCGCCACTGGGAAAAGAGCCATTCATCTCATTGATACGCTGGAACAGATCGATATGATGTTTGTCGATATTAATATCCCGTTGCCTAACGGCAATCAGGTTATTGAGTATTTAAAAAGCAAAAACAATGACACCAAAGTGATCGTCACGACAGCCAATGACGATTTTGATCTGGTCCGCAGCATGTTGAACCTGAAAGTTGACGACTACCTGCTTAAACCGGTGAAACAAAGCATTCTGACCGAAACCATTAAAAAGACGCTGGATGTTAATGAAGCCGATATTGCCGCGCTCAAAGAGCTAAAACAGACCATTATTTGCCTGATCGAAAGTTGCGATTACGCCCAATGGCACAGTTTTATCTTTAAAAAACTCGATGATGCCTGCACCCGCAAATCGCTGACGGCCGATCAACGTAAAACCGTGACGGATGTGCTGGAAATACTGCATCAATATATTACGACGCAGGGCGACAAAATGGTGCCTACCGGGAAAAAAATCGCCGCACTCATTCAGGATATAACCCAGCACGGTTTAACCAGCACGGCCTATTACCGGATAATGATCGGCCTACTGACCATCAGTGAAGAAGTGTTTGACCATGCTCTGAAGCATTTCAACGGCAATATGGACTTCATCGAGCGGGCAAAATTCCACATCGAAAAGAATGTGTTAAACAATCTCACGCTTGACGATATCGCCGCGAAGTCTTTCGTGAGCACCTGCTATTTAAGCCGTGCATTTAAGAAAAATATTGGCACCGGTTTTTCAAATTATATTGCCAGCCGAAAAATAAGCATTGCGAAATCTCTGTTGCAATTCAGTAACCTTAAGGTCAATACCATTGCCCTTGAATTATCTTACCAGGATGCGAATTATTTCTGCCGCATCTTTAAAAAAGAGACCAGTATGGCTCCATCTGACTACCGCAAAATTGTCTCTCCCGAACTGCATTAATCGCCCCCCACTCGCCTTGGCAATATTGCGCAAGGCGTTGTGGGTAAAGCAAAAAAGTCCACCATGCCAACAAGATAGTTTACCTCTGTAGCCAGCCTTGCCCTCTAAGATGGAGAAATCCTGTTTTTCAGAGTGGATCCCCTTTGGACGATTATCTATTTACCTCCGAATCCGTGGCCGAAGGGCACCCGGACAAAATGGCCGACCAGATTGCCGATGCCATTCTGGACGCGTATCTGCTCCAGGATCCGTGGTCAAAAGTCGCCTGCGAGTGCATGGTGAAAACCGGTATCGCCATCTTGGCCGGGGAAATCGCATCCTCTGCGGTGGTGGATGTTGAAACCATCGTGCGCAACACGATTAAAGCCATTGGTTATGACCATTCCGATCTCGGTTTTGACGGTAATACCTGCGGCGTGCTGAATATTCTCGGTAAACAATCTTCTGATATTGCCAGCGGTATTGCGGGCTCCACTCGCGAATTACTCGGCGCAGGCGATCAAGGGATCACCTTTGGTTTTGCCTGTAACGAAACCCCCGAAGCGATGCCCGCAACGCTGGTTTACGCTCATCGTTTAATGGCGCGACAAGCGATGTTGCGCAAGTCCAGACGACTGCCCTTCCTGCTACCGGACGCTAAAAGCCAGGTAACGCTGCGTTATCACAACGGCCAGATCCAGGCTGCGGATACAATTGTGGTTTCCACGCAGCACCACCCGGATATTTCACTGGAGCAACTGCGCGAAGCGGTTATTGAAGAGATTGTAAAACCGGTGATTCCTGCTCAGTGGCTTACCCCGCAAACCCGTTTTCTGATTAACCCCGCCGGGCGCTTTGTGATTGGTGGCCCGGTGGGTGATTGCGGCCTGACGGGGAGAAAAATTATTGTCGATACCTACGGCGGAGCCGCTTGCCACGGCGGTGGCGCTTTTTCAGGAAAAGATCCCTCAAAAGTTGACCGTTCAGCTGCCTATGCGGCGCGTTATGTGGCGAAGAATATTGTCGCGGCAGGTCTTGCGGCACGTTGTGAAGTCCAGCTGGCGTGGGCTATCGGTCTGCCTCGCCCCGTGTCGATTCGTATCAATACCTTTGGCAGCGGGAAACTTGCCGCCAGTACCCTTCAGGAGCGGGTCGCTCGTCATTTTGATCTCAGCGTTTACGGCATCATAAAATCGCTGGATTTGCTGGTGCCACGTTATCGTCAAACCGCCTGCTACGGCCATTTTGGTCGGGATATTTTCCCATGGGAAAAAACGGATAAAGCAGCGGCTCTGCGCGCTGATGCGCGCTAACCCCAAAGTTTTTCACAGGAGAAAGTTATGTCCGGACAAAGTTTAGGTTTGATTGAAACCATTGGGCTGGCGGCGGCAATCGAAGCCGCTGATGCCGCGATGAAATCCGCCAATGTCCAGTTGGTAGGTTATGAACTGACTAAAGGTGGCGGCATGGTCACCGTCAAATTTGAAGGCGATGTAGGCTCGATTAATGCGGCGGTTGCCGCAGGTGTAGCGGCGGCGAACAAAGTGAGCACGGTTTACGCTCATCGGGTTATCGCGCGCACCGCCGAGGGTATTGATAACTTTATTCACTCCGCCGATACCGTGGGGTTTGCGCCGGTAAAAACGCAACAAGCACCGCCGGTGGTCAGTCTTGAAATACCGATAGTGATGTTAGAAGACGAAAGCAAGAAAAAGCCGGGTTCAGGGAAACATAAAAAGCGCTAAGCCGTGAGTCGCCTGGTAATGGTGGATGGCGCGCTCGCGCTTATCCACCCTATGAAAACAAAGACTTATGAAACCGCGTAGGTCGGATAAGCGCAGCGCCATCCGACGCTGCATCTCGTAAACTACAATTGGCTATCCTCCACCTTGCACGTATTACACGGCAAATTCCTCGCGATACCGAAGCGATAGATTGCCGCCCCAAGACAGGCTCCAATAATGGGCGCGACTATCGGCACAATGAAATAAGGAATATCACGGCCACCGGTCATTGATACCTCTCCCCAACCGGCGAAGAACGTAAATAATTTAGGACCAAAATCACGAGCAGGGTTCATCGCAAACCCGGTCAATGGTGCGGTCGCCGCCCCGATAACCGCCACCAGAATACCAATTAACAATGGGCCTAATGGGCCGCGAGGCACACCGTTACCATCATCAGTCAGCGCCATAATCAAACCCATCAGCATAGAAGTGATGACGATTTCTACAAACGCAGCTTGCCAGACGCTAATAGCTGGCGACGGGAAGGTACTGAAAATACTGGCTAATTGCAGGCTATCTACGCTACCCCGAACCATGTTGTGCGCGGTCTCATAGTCCGTGAAAAGGTTGTGATACATCAGATAAGCCAGCATTGCACCGCCAAAAGCACCGGCAATTTGGGCAATGCTGTATGGGAGTACTTTGCGCGCCGGGAAGCAGGCGAATAACCATAATGCAATGGTAATCGCCGGGTTAAGATGCGCACCGGAGATCCCAGCAGTTAAATAGACCGCCAGCGAGATGGCCAACCCCCAGACAATACATATTTCCCACAAACCAAAACTCGCGCCAGCGACTTTTACTGCCGCCAGGCAACTGATACCAAAAAACATAAACAATCCGGTGCCGAGAAATTCCGCGGTGCATTGGGCTCTGAGTGAATCGTTCATAGGTTACCCTGTTTGTGATTGATTATTCATATATCGACTAACCGCCGATATGACATTGAAACCCTAATGACTCTATTTCATTCTTTAATAGCGTCATTTTTTCTTCACTTATTTTTTGAACATCACCCAGCGGATAAATACGGCCTAAAAGCTGATATTTATTTTCGCCGTAAGAGTGATAAGGCAATAAATGAATGGTGTCGACATTCGACATTAAGCGGGCGAACTCACCGATACTGCGGATTTCTTCAACATTGTCGTTAACACCCTGAATTACCGGAATACGCACAATGACCTTAGTGATAAACGACATTCTGATCAGGTTTTCAAGAATGCGGCGGTTATCCACACCGGTGTTACTGAGATGCACTGTGGGATTAATCGCCTTGATATCAGCCAGTGCGAGGTCAACATACGGGAATACTTCATCAATCACTTCAGGTTGAGTAAAACCAGTTGTTTCAATGGCGGTGTGCCAACCCTTTGCCTTGCACGCTTTCAGTAATTCACGAGCGAACTCCGGTTGTGCCAGCGGTTCGCCGCCAGATAGCGTAATACCGCCACCTGAACGCCGGTAGAGATTTTCCTCTTTTTGTAATTCACGCATTACGTCAGCCACCGTCATGCGTTTACCTTTCATTTCCAGAGCCTGAGTTGGGCAAACTTCGCAGCATTTCCCGCACTGAATACAAGCTGAACGGTCAATGAAATAAGGATTGGTGACTGATAACGCTCGCTGCGGGCAAATATCCACACATTTGCCACAACGAATACAGTCATTCTTTTTAAAGATTAATTCCGGTTGTGGCCGTTGTGATTCTGGATTACTACACCATTTACATGATAATGGGCATCCTTTTAAAAAAGGAATGGTGCGAATGCCGGGGCCATCATGCAAAGAATAGCGCTGAATATTAAATAACACGCCTTCCATTTGGTCATCGACTTTATTATTTAGCATATTGCTCACACCCTAAGCAGCAATTAATAAAAGGGTCATGTGACCCACAGGTTCGATACCCGTTAGCAATCGAGTTGCAGGTAGGCGGCAAGGGAGCTACAAATCTGTCTGGAACAGATTTGAACAGCGCTTGCGCTGGCCCGAAGGGTGAGCCTCATGGACTAGGCTCATAATCCCCAGGAGCTTACTTGAGTAAGTGACTGGGGTTAGTGAGTGCAGCCAACACCCCTGCAGCTTGAAGGATGACGGGTATAAATATTAATTAAAGCTGTTGCTCGGTACGGCTTATAATATCGTCCTGAACTTCCTTCGCCAGCACCACAAACTGCGCACTGTATCCGGCGACGCGCACCACCAAATCCTGATGCTGCTGAGGATTTTTTTGCGCTTCCACCAGGGTGTTACGGTCAATAACGTTAAATTGAACGTGCATCCCTTTTTTGTCGAAGTAGTTTCTCACCAGGCCACTAAAGTGGCGCAAACCGTTTTCCCCCGCCAGTGAGGATGGCAGGAATTTCTGGTTGTAGAGCGTTCCGTTAGAAGCAATAAAGTGGTCGAGTTTTGCCACCGAATTTGCCGCTGCTGTCGGGCCAAAGGTATCTTTACCCTGGCGCGGAGAAACGCCATCGGCCAACGGTTCTTTCGCCAGGCGGCCATCCGGCAGCGCACTCACATCCTTACCAAACAGCACGTTAGCCGAAACCGGATAGATGCCTGCCTGGAACTGGCCGCCGCGCGGATTGGTGTATTTCTCCACTTCCTGGCAGTAAATCAGCGCACAGCGACGCGCCACGAAATCAACATCGTCAATGTCGTTACCAAAGCACGGTGTGTTTTCCAGAATATGGCGAATTTCTTCAAAACGAGAGTTGTTGCCGCTGGCTGCTGGAGCCGCAGATACGCTGGCAAGCTGGCGGTAAACTTCATTTTTAATCGCCGCCGCATCAAGCGAGCCGTGGCTATCAATAATGCGTTTTACCACTTCGTAGACGTCTTGCTCACCCAAAGTGGATTTCGCCGCCACGCTTCCCACCTGATGGCCAAAGTTGGCGTCCAGCGCCCCTTTCAGTTCACTGAGCGTCAGTTTGCGATCTTCAAATACCTGCTTCTGGATGGCATAAACCGAGTCGCCGGTATCAGCGATACCAAATGCCTGCGGGCCGGTGAAGTTATAGATTGCCCCACCTTCCTGCAAAGATTTACCGCGCCCGATACAGTCATCCACCAATGCCGACAAGAACGGCAACGGGCAACGTTCGCCATGCGCAATATCGACGCTGTTACACGCTTCAACCAGTTGATGAACAAAGTGCGCCATCTGTTTGCTGAACGCGGTATAGAAATCGTCAATGTTAGTGTACTGGGTCATTTCCCCGGTCACAGGGCCGAGTTGTTTGCTACCGGCACGCCCGTTGTTAAGGGTGATTTCCAGCACTTTTGCCACGTTAAAGAACGCCGCATCGTGCCAGCCTTCTGTGCGATGTGGCGCTTGTGGTTCCACGCAGCCGATAATGCAGTAATCACGCGCATCACGTAGCGATACGCCACGGTTTTGTAGCGCCGGAATGATCACTTCATCGTTGTACATTGCTGGTACACCCAGCCCCAAACGCACCAGTTCACAAGCACGATACAGGAAGGTATCAGGCGAACCTTGCCAGACGCGAATCGAGAACGACGGTTGCGGCAAGCGAACGTGGGCAGTCGCTTCCATACACATGTAGCTCAGGTCGTTGGTGGCATCCAGCCCTTCTTCGGTCTGGCCGCCGACGCATAAATTCTGGAACACCGCATAACCGGCAAAGGCCTGCGCGGAGACTTCATCACGCGTTTTGTTGATGTCGTTAAGTTTGATCCAGCAGCAGTCCACCAGTTCCTGAGCAAACTCTTTGGAGATAGCTTGGTCTGCCACCAGATACGGGTACATGTACTGGTCGAAACGCCCTGGGGAAATAGAGTGGCCGCTGGATTCAATCTGCAACATGCTCTGGATGAACCAGAAAGTCTGGCACGCTTCCCAGAAGGTGGTCGCGCCGAATTCAGGTACCCGCGTACAGTTCTGGGCAATTTGCTCAAGTTCGTGTTTACGTGTCGGGTTGCTTTCCTGTTGAGCAAGGTGAGTCGCTTCTTGCGCATAACGATGAGCAAAGTTAATCGCGGCGTTATAGCTGATGATTACCGCGCGATAGAACTGTTCTTTCTTGATGTACCACGGTTCGCTGCGGTCGAGCGCTTCCAGCGCACGCGTCACTTCATTGATGATGCCACGAAAACCGATTTTCAGCACTTTGCCGTAATCGACGCTGACGTGACCTACGCCGCCGTAGAAGTAGTTCCCTACGGTGAACACGCCGCCCGCCATACTTTCTTTGGTACTTTCTGACATATACGATGCCGCCAGCGAGCTGGTGGTTTTACCCGGCCAATATTTAAAAGCTTCATGCAGGTCTTGGGCGGTTTTTTTCGGAATAATGAAAGGATCGGCAACACGATGTTCCATGGTGTCGAATTCTTTTTCTACCCAGTCGTAAGAAAATTCCGGGCAGATCTCTGTAGAGCGCGGGTTAATAGTCACTGCGCCAACAATTAATTCGTCCGGACGTATCGTTACCGGTAATTCATTAAATATTTTCTCAACCACTTTTGCCCGACGCATAATAGCAGGCAGTTGCTCACTTTCTTTATAAGCTTCGGTTGCCAGCACTGCACGCTCAGATTCCACATAAGGCTTAGCCTGTAGGATCATATTTTTGAGTCTGACAACGCGGTCAGTTGGATTAGAAAAGCCTTTCTCTAACATAAATTACTCCCGAAATTAATTATGTGACCTTGCGGCAGCGCAGGGTACGCTTTATAGGATTAAAAGTTATTAACGTCGTCTGCGATTAATCGCATGGCTTCATTGACTGCTGACACTTCGCCAAATATGGCAAGGGTGGTAACGTGTTGTGGGCAACTGCCATGAATTTCCGAAACCACAACATGCGCACTTTTACTGGCGACATCGGCAAAGAAATAGAGATCGGGTATTGGCAACATCGCCAGGCCAATCGCATCAATGCGAATCGAGTCCAGACGTGAGCGGAACTCACTGGGCATCCGCCGTTTCAGCATCGCCAGGGTTTCAGGTGTGGGTGCATTAATGATGCGTTTTTTCATCTTCTGGCACCTCAGCGCACGTTCAGCGCTTCAACCATCACACAACGGCGATTTCTGGCGAAAGCCCGCGCCGACGTCAAACCTTCACCGGTCGGCCCGGCAATGGTAAAGGTGGTGTACCCTTCTCCACCGACGCCCAGGCCCGCATATGACGGCCCATTTTTGACAAAAATAGTGGTTTGGATCTGACGTGCCATTTTGGTGAGTTTGTCGACATTGGTAGAGTGCATGATGGCGGTGTGGCGGTTGCCATGTTCGACTTCTACTGCTAATTCAATCGCTTCATCGACGTTGTCGACCCGCACCACCGGCAGCACCGGCATCATCAGTTCATGCACCACAAATGGATGATGTTTCTCAGTTTCAATTAAGATAACTTTTGTGTCACTCGGCGCATTCACACCCAGTTGTTGCAGAATGTAGCGTGCATCTTTGCCGACAAAAGCAGTATTCGGGCCCGTACCTTTTTCGTTTAACACCAGGGTTTGCAGTTGCTGAATCAGTTTCGGGTCACACAGCAAATACGCTCCGCTTTTTTTCATGCAATGAATCAAGTAATCCGCCACCTGGTTCACCACAATCACTTCTTTTTCCGCAATGCACGGCAAGTTGTTATCGAAACTGCAACCTTTAACGATGTCACGGGCCGCTTTTTCAAGATCTGCCGTTTCATCTACCACCACGGGCGGGTTACCTGCGCCAGCACCGATGGCTTTTTTCCCCGATGACATCACGGTTTCCACAATCGCCGGGCCGCCTGTCGCCACCAGCATATTGATACGCGAGTCGTTGATTAACGCGTTGGTGTTATCAATAGAAGGTTGCGTTACGGTGACGACCATATTGGCGGGTGCGCCCAGGTCTGCCAGCTTGTGGTTAATTAATTCAACCACATACAATGAAACGTTGCGTGAACGCGGATGTGGACTGAATACCACGGTATTCCCTGCGGCCAGCATGCCGATGCTGTTATTGATGATGGTTTCGGTTGGGTTGGTGGTGGGCGTAATCGAACCAATCACGCCATACGCTGAGTATTCGGTCAGAGTCAGGCCGTTATCACCGCTTAACGCCCCCGTGGTGAGGTCTTCCAGCCCTGGCGTTTTCAGCGCCGCAAGGCGGTTTTTGGTGAACTTATCTTCTATGTTCCCCATCCCCGTCTCTTCCACCGCCATACGCGAGATGGCACGCAAGATATCATCTTGCAGGAAAACCTCGCGGATACCCTGAATAAAGTTGGCGCGGTCGTGCATCGAGCAGTGGCGATACTGAACCTGGGCAACCACTGCCGCCGCAATGGCTTCATCCATTGTGGCGAAAGTGCCGCTGCCCGCGGTCATTGGCTCGCGAACCACAGAAATTGCAGGTTGCTGTGCCAACGCTTTAGCGATAATCGCATCCAGTGGGTCGCTTTCCTGCCCGGTCGTAGCAGTAGGTTTGGCCTGTGGAGCGACATCCGGCGTGGTTTTGGTGTACTTACTCAGCACGTTCGAAACCGCCTGAGCAATGTCATTATCATTCATGCTGTTAATTTCCTTGCTGCACATCGCTTCACAAGCATTTTGCGCCCGCGGCCTAGATATAAGGTTTGGTAGCAGACTGAATCGGTGCGGGGTCCAGGGTGGCGAGCAGTTGCAACCCGACTTCTCGTGCCGCAATCACTGCCTGACGAACCGCTCCGGAATCACCGGCAAAGGTGAAGATCACTTCGTTGCTAAAGCTGGTGCCGTTTGCCGGGCTGGCGTAACCAATCGGCTCGATAATGGCTGATTTTGCTGCGGCGTCAGCTATCAATACGCCGATTGCCGCCGGGCAAGCACAGGTCATGCCGAAGGATTTGCCCACCGGTGCACCAAATGCTTTGTTCAACGCGTGGCTGGCGCGTGCGGTGTATTGAAATTCCAGATGGCCTGCGGGAGAACCGTAAACATCGCCCATGGTGCGGTCGATTTCTGCCAGCGCCACTTCAATGGCACGGCGCACGTCAGAAACATCGGTTGCACCGAAAATAATCAGGCAACCGTGTCCACCACCGCCTTCTGTATCGCGAGCCAGCTCAATGGATAATATTTCGCTGTTGGTCGCTTTAATGGCTTCATCAGCCGCAAATATATGTGGCCCTGCCCCAGTACGCGCGCCAAGAATACCGATGGAGCGATATTTCTTGTCGATTTTCATCACTTCATGTAATTGATTATCGACATTGGCAATCACCAAACCAATTGTGTGCCCCATTGCAGTGCCAACAAATTCTGTTAAACCACATGCGGCAATACTGGCGGTATTTTTACCCGTTGCACTGACATCAGTCTGTTTATTCATTACTTCAGATATAATCTGCTCAACAAGATTATCTCTCATGGTCAGTATCCTCTGGCGTTATTAACCGACGGCTTTAGGCAGAATTTTTTCTACTTCCATATGGGGACGAGGAATAACGTGGACAGAAACCAGCTCACCCACTTTAATGGCTGCAGCAGAACCCGCGTCAGTCGCGGCTTTCACTGCACCCACGTCACCACGCACAATCACGGTCACCAAGCCAGAACCAATTTTTTCGTAACCGACTAAAGTGACGTTCGCCGATTTAACCATGGTGTCTGCCGCTTCAATTGCAGAAACCAAACCTTTTGTTTCAACCATACCCAGCGCTTCTTGTTGCATAATGACCTCATGTATTTCATTGGTAATTGAATATACGCAGAGGAATAACCAATAAGGTTTTTCTTCTACGCGTAATATATTTTCGTATTACGATACTAGAGATGTCAGGACAAAATGTTTTGCCCGTTAGCTTGATTATTTTGTTTTCAGGAACGCTTCCAGACAATAAAATCCTGTTTTGTTATCACAATGAAGAAATAGCGACTGCATCCATCGCGATCATTTTTTCTTCATTCGTGGGTAATACCGCCACCCACGCGCTATTGGCTGTTGAAATAACCCCACTCAAGCCACCACACATTTGTTGGTTTTTCTTTTCATCGAGCTGTAAACCGAGCACGCCGAGTCGTTTAACCGTCAATTCCCTGACTAACGCCGAGTTTTCCCCAATGCCACCAGTGAAAATTAATGCATCAAAACGGTGAAGCGAAGTGAGATGCGCGCCTAAATGACGAGCCAGGCGGTGCACCATCACATCAATCGCTAATGCCGCACGCTTATTGCCCTGGCGGCGTGCCTCCTGCAAAGTACGGCAGTCACTGGAAAGCCCGGACACCCCATACAGCCCGGACTCGTTATTCACCATTTTGTATAGCGATTCAATGGATTGCCCGGTACAGGAGGCGATATACACCGCGGCGCCAAAATCCAGATCGCCACAACGCGTGCCCATCACCAACCCTTCCAGCGGCGTCATCCCCATTGAGGTGTCCACGCTTTTGCCATTTTTCACTGCGCAAACTGACGAACCGTTACCCAAATGAGCAATCAGAATGCCGTGATTGGCAGGATCAAGACCAAATGCATTGATAGCTTCGGCGGCAATGTAACGATGTGATGTGCCATGGAAACCGTAGCGCCGCACTTGATAACGCTCCTGATATTCCAGCGGAATGGCGTAGGTGTAGGCTTCCGGCGCTAACGTCTGGTGAAAAGCGGTATCGAATACTGCAACTTGTGTCACCGCTGGCAGCAAGGCCATCGTCGCTTCAATGCCAATCAGATTGGCCGGATTATGTAACGGCGCTAACGCGGATAGTGTGCGGATCTTTTCAATGACTTCGCTATTGATCGCGACGGACTGCTTAAATTCGTTGCCGCCGTGGGCGACCCGATGCCCTATCGCCTTCACCGCAGGCAGCAATTGGCGCTGATTCAGTTCAGCAAACAAGGCTTGCAACGCACCGGGATGGCTGGCCTCCGGCAGTGCGTGGCTTGATTTATTGCCCTTCTGGTCTTTAAACGTGATGCAGGCTTCTTCAAGCCCGAGCTTTTCAGCAAGCCCGGAAAGCACGGGAGCACCATCGTTAAAAGGGATCAGCGAAAATTTCAGCGAGGACGACCCGCAATTAATAACTAAAACCAGTGAAGCGTTGGACATAGTGGTAATCCCAAAGAAAATGGTGGATGACGCTTCGCTTATCCCCCCTACCGTAGGTCGGATAAGCGAAGCGTCATCCGATAACATGTTTTATTTGCTGCTCGTTAATACGAAATGTTCGCGGCTAAAACGGCGCAACGTGTTGCTGGCAATAGCCATATCTTGTTCAACACTGCCGCCGCTAATGCCGATAGCACCCACTAACGCGCCATTTGCCCAGCACGGCACACCGCCACCAAAACAGCAGATGTCTTTTTCGTGCTGGAGGCCATACAGGCTGGCGCCGGGCTGCACCAGAGGCGCTAATTCGTGAGTCGCCATTTTGAGTGCGATGGCCGTCCAGGCTTTCTGGAAAGCGAGGCGCTGGCTTACCAACAGCGCGTTATCCTGGCTGAAAAAGTAGCGTTGCTGACCGCTGACATCTACCAGGCTGAAGACGATTGGCAGGTCGAAAACTTGCGCTTCAAGACAGGCATAACGCCCAAGTGCTGCGGCATCTTCCAGACTTAGCGAAAGCCGCCGTTCAGGTAACTGGCGCGTAATCGCTGAGGCTATCCAACCATCCATGGTTGATGACGCTATGGCTGATGGCTGTGACATATCCGCCCCTCGTTAAACGTTAGATTCCAGCGCATCGACGATGCCAACCACCGCCGCATCAATCACCGAATGTTCTTTGCTGTTGCTCATACGCGCTGAGCTGCCGGTAGTAATAATGACGATTTCACCGTTCCCCGCCCCCACGCAATCCACCGCTACCTGGGCGCTGCCGGTCGGTTGGTAGTGTTCATCGAGCCGTGCAACGACCAACAATTTGCAGCCGTTTAATGAGGCATGTTTGGTGGTAGAAACCAACGCACGCGTGACTTTTGCCAGGTACATATTTCCTCCTATGGCTCCTGAATAATCGTGATGTTCTGACGGCGAATTTCATCCCGCGCGGCAGGTGTAATCAGGGTGTGGCGTGCAACACGCAAACCTGCATCCCCTGAAAATGTGCGGATGTCGCTCAACGTGAGTAGCGTTTGGCCTGCCGTCGGTATTTTTTTGCCCGCAATGACAATGCCATATTGCTCAAGCGTGGTGACGTACTCTGCCAGGCGTGAAAGCAGCGAAAGCGGAAGCCCCGTGGCCTCGTGATTCAGGCATTCCTGATTTAAGGTGGCGATCACTTTTATGCGCCGATTGAGTGCATGAAACACCCATGAACTGGCGATGTTGTCTCTGATTCCCAGCGCAATTTTGCTCAGGCTATTGGTAGAAAGTGCCGGTAAAAACAGGCTGCTGTAATCATCGTCACCAGCGGCGGGTTCTTGTTCGCCATACAATGCCCCAACACAAGTCGAGTCGACCTCGTTGATGAAAGCGGTTTTCAGCCCGGACACGCTAGCGCTATGAGAGAACGTCACCAGTAATTGATATCCCGCGCGATCCAGCGCCGCAAGGCTGAGCAATGCCGCAGGCAAGCTACTGAAATTGTCGCCCGTTACCACCACGCGAACTTTTTTGCGTCCGGCGTTTAACTCGCGGCGTTTTTGTTCCAGCAACGCAGCAATCAGAGTGTCCAACCGTTGGGATAAAGCCAGGTGTTCCATAGCGCCCCTCACATCAAACGGTTGGGTTGATTCGATAAACCAGGTCACCGTTGCGTAGCCCAAAACCATTGGCTTCTTCCACATCGATATGCAGTTCCAACACCGCATCAGCACTGACGCGCACTACCACATGCCCCAAAACACCGGCTCGCAAACCGTCGGCCTGAATATCGATTTCCATGCCATCGCGCAGGCCATGCCGTTGCGCTTCCTGCGGGGAAATATGAATATGACGCCAGGCGACAATCGTGCCGTGCGGTTTCGCGACGTGCCCTTTCGGGCCGATGATTTCGATGCCTGGCGAATCATGGAGATCGCCGGACATTCGCACCGGCGCTTTCACGCCCAGCACGAAACTGTCTGCTACCGAGATCTCTATTTGCGTTGAGTTGCGTAACGGCCCCAAAACTCTGACGTTCGGGATATCGCCTTTTAGAGTGCGCAATGTCACTGTCTCTTCAGCGGCAAATTGCCCCGGTTGCTTAACCGCTTTCATGCGCGTCAAGGTGGAACCGTAACCGAAAAGCACGTCCATATCTTCGCGGCACAGGTGAATATGGCGGTTAGAAACCCCGACCGGAATCATCAACGGCGCATGATTTTTACCGGCAGCTAATTCCTGCATAATTTGCCGGGTAATCCATTCGGCTTGTTGCTGGATATCATTCATAGCTAAGCGGCCTGATAAATAAGTGAAAGTAAGCGGTCAATATCCTGAACATTGGGCTGGCGTGGATTGGTTATGGTGCAACCATCGGCCAGTGCCGCAGCAATTAATGGCTGGCGTAACGATTCAAATAACGGCTTATCGGTCCCCAATTCTTTTAATGTGGCCGGAATACCGAACTGGCGATTAATAAGGCGGATTTTTTTGACCAGATGGGAAATAGCAATCTGTGAGTTTTCATGCTCGACGCCCATAATTCGAGCACATTTGATATAGCGTTCGAGCGTAAGCGGTGCCGCAGCAGCGGCATTAAATTCAATAATCAGGGGTAACAACATGGCGTTAATTTTGCCGTGGGGAATATGCAGCATGCCGCCAATGGCGTGCGCCATACCGTGAACCAGGCCCAGACCGGAAGAATTAAATGCCATGCCAGCCATGCAAGAAGCGTTATGGATATGCGATCGGAACTGTAGGTTGCTCTCATCGTTACAAACTTGCGGTAAATATTGCCAGACCAGCGCAATCGCCTTTTCCGCCAGTGCGTCACTGAAATCGTTAGTACCCGTTGAGACGAGTGCTTCAATCGCATGCGTCAGCACATCCATTCCTGTGTCAACGGTAATATGTCGCGGTACGCTTAGCACCAGATTAGGGTCAAGAATGGCCATGTCGGGAACCAATTCTTGCGCCACTAAGGGATATTTACGGCCATTTTTCGGGTCAGAAATAATCGCGTAAGAGGTGACTTCAGAACCCGAACCACTGGTGGTGGGAATCGCAATCAGCTCGATTGCCTGTGAGCGATAGTGTTCTTCAAGTGTGACTTTAATGCCTTTCGCCGCATCCAGTGCCGAACCGCCGCCCAATGCAATAATGGCATCCGGTTTGAATGCTTTAAATTTTTCCGCACCTGCTTTTAAAATGTCGATATTAGGATCAGGTTTTACTTCACTGAATATGGATATTGCCGCATGTGGCATCACATCAATCAGATAACGAGTCTTACCGGATGACACCATAAACTCATCGGTAACGATGGCGACGCGTTTATTATTTAACGCACTTAATGAGCTTATCGCCTCTTCACCAAAATAAATTTTTGGGCAGGAGAAAAAATAATTCGCCATCGCTTAAATACCTATAAACACCAACCGAAAAAGAGGGTTTTAAGCTAGCATGAGGGAATTTAAAACAGGCTACCAATGCTTGTGCAGGATAAGGATTATTTTGCCCGGTTGTTTTTATAGGCAGCAAAAAAATACCCCCGAACGACAGACACAATGTTGTGGTTCGGGGGTATCACTAAACTTAAACGCCGTTAATTGATGCCCCTCCGTCTACTAAAGACGCGGTGCCCGTGACAAACGACGATTCATCAGACGCCAGCCATAATACCGCTCGCGCTATTTCTTCAGGTTTCCCTACCCGTTTGAGTGCATGTAACCCGGTAATAAATGCCTGCGATTCCGCCGTATCATTCATATCGCGATACATATCGGTGTCCACCGCGCCCGGTAAAACAGAATTGACGCGAATATTCTGCGGGCCAAATTCTGAGGCTAATGCCTGAGTCAAACCAATTAACCCGGCTTTGCTGGCGGCGTACGAGGCGACTTGTGGGAATGCGAAGGAATAGCCGACGAACGTAGACGTAAAGATCACCGAGCCACCGCCGTGTTTAAGCATTTCGGCAATTTGATGTTTAGCTCCGAGGAAAGATCCGGTCAGATTGATGGCAACCGCATTGGCAAACCCTTCCGCTGAGACTTCAGTACTCGGGCCATTTTCACCTAACGTCCCCGCATTGTTGAAGGCGATATCAAGCCGCCCCCATGTTTCCACCGCTTTCGCTACCAACGCTTTGGCGTAAGCTTCTTCACGTACATCACCCGATACCGCGACAGCCTCGCCCCCAGCAGCTTTAATCTCATCAACCAGTTGAGCAAGTTCGGCTTCACGCCTGGCACCGACGACCACTTTTGCGCCTTCAGCGGCGAACAGTTTGGCGGTGACATATCCGATGCCAGAACTGGCTCCGGTAACAATGGCAACTTTATCGGCTAATCGTTTCATGAAAGTACCCCAGTGGAGCGGTCAGAATTTGACCGCCCATGGAGTATGGTTCCGGAAGGGGATTATTGCATTATTGGCTATAGGGATGCCCTCACCCCGGCCCTCTCCCCCAGGAGCTGTCTCTTATACACAACTCACTCTGGCAATTTTGTCAGGGTGAGATCTGTAAGCCTCGCTTATTTTCCGTTCACCCGTGCGTTCAGTTATCTCTTTAATCCCCGCAAACGGTGAACGGAACTGTCTCCCGACTCACGCAGATGTGACTAAGAGACAGCCCTCAGAACAGCGAGAACATCAGACTGTCCCTTCTCCCTCAGGGAGAAGGTTAGGATGAGGGTTGTTTTAAACAGTAATCGCTTCCATCGCCTGCAAAATACGCTTATCGGAAATCGGATATGGCGTACCTAATTGCTGCGCAAAGAAGCTGACGCGCAGCTCTTCAATCATCCAGCGGATTTCCAGCACGTCATCGTCAACCCGACGAGCCGGTGGCAGTTTGTTTAGCCACTGCTGCCAGGTTTGCTGCACATGCTCAACTTTCAGCATTTGCACCCGGTCGCGATGTGGGTCAACCGCCATTTTCTCGAGGCGTTTCTCGATGGCATTCAGATAACGCAGCGTGTCGCCAAGGCGCATGTAACCATTTCCGGTGACAAAACCGCGATACACCAGGCCGTTCATTTGCGCTTTCACATCTGACAAACCGAGCGCCATGGTCATGTCCACGCGCCCTTTCAGGCGTTTGTTGATGTTGAAAACAGCCGTGAGAATTTGTTCGACCTGTTTGGCAATTTCCACCACGGTTTCGTTGAGTTCTGCACGCACTTTCTCATGCAGCGTGGCAAAACCCTCTTCGCTCCACACTGGCCCGCCAGCCTGCGCAATCAACTTATCCACGCCACAAGAGATGCAGTCGTCAATCAAATCCATCACTTTGCCGTACGGGTTAAAGTACAGCCCGAGCTTGGCTTTGTTCGGCAATTTTTCATGCAGGTATTTAATCGGCGATGGAATGTTCAGCAGCAGCAAACGGCGCAAGCCCCGCCACATCGCCTGCTGCTGTTCGAGCGGGTTATCAAACAGTTTGATCGCCACACTGTCTTTTTCATCCACCAGCGCCGGGAACGCCTTCATGCGGTAGTTACCGCGTTTTTGCTCGTAGCTTTCCGGCAATGAACCGAAGCTCCAGATATGCAACCCGCTCTGCTCGATGCCGTCATCGGCAACCGCAGAGAGCGTTTGCTGGACTTTATCCTTCAACCCGCCCTTCAACTCGGTGAGGTCTTTACCCTCTTTGAGTTTCTTGTTGTTTTCATCGACGATACGGAAAGTCATCTTCAGGTGATCGGGCACCTGATCCCAATGCCAGTCTTCGCGGTCGATGGTGATGCCCGACATGCGGCGGAATTCGCGCTCTAAACTTTCCAGCAGCGGTAATTCCAGCGGCGTGGCACGGCCTAAAAATGCTTCGGCATAGTTAGGCGCAGGCACAAAGTTGCGACGCACCGGTTTTGGCAGTGACTTTATCAGCGCAATCACCAGTTCACGGCGCACACCAGGAATTTGCCATTCAAACCCGGCCTCTTCCACCTGGTTTAACAACGGCAGCGGGATATGCACCGTCACGCCATCGGCGTCAGCACCTGGTTCAAACTGGTAAGTCAGGCGTAGCTTGAGATTGCCCTGATGCCAGAAGTTCGGATAGTCGAGCTTGCTGACTTGTTCCGCGCCCTCTTTGATCAACATGCTCTTTTCGAAATTGAGCAAATCCGGCGTCTCTTTGCTGACCTGTTTCCACCAGTTATCAAAGTGACGCGCAGAGATCACATCATGGGCAATCCGTTGGTCGTAAAACTCGAACAGTGTGTCGTCGTCTACCAGAATGTCGCGGCGGCGGGATTTATGTTCCAGCTCTTCAATTTCATTGCGCAATTTGAGGTTGTCGCGGAAGAAGGCATGGCGAGTTTGCCAGTCGCCCTCCACCAGCGCATGGCGAATAAACAACTCGCGGCATAACGCTGGGTCAATCTGGCTGTAATTGACGCCGCGCGCAGCAACAATCGGCAAGCCGTACAGCGTGACTTTTTCTGTCGCCATTACCGCGCCCTGGGATTTCTCCCAGTGTGGTTCGCTGTAAGAGCGTTTGAGCAGATGCTGCGCCAGCGGCTCCACCCATTCCGGGTCGATACGGGCGGCAATGCGCCCCCACAGGCGGCTGGTTTCCACCAGTTCGGCGACCATCGTCCATTTTGGTGGTTTCTTAAATAAACCGGAGCCTGGGAAGATAGAGAAACGGGCGTTGCGCGCGCCGGTGTATTCCTGTTTATCAGCATCTTTCTGGCCGATATGGGAAAGCAAGCCGGTCAGTAAGGCGCAGTGAACCGAACGGAAATCAGCCGGTTCGCTGTTAATCGGCAAACCGAGTTCTTTCACAACCTGACGTAATTGGGTGTAGATGTCTTGCCATTCACGCACACGCAAATAGTTGAGGTAGTCAAGTTTGCACTGGCGGCGGAACTGGTTCGACGATAGCTCTTTTTGCTGCTCGCCAAGGTAGTTCCACAAATTGACATACGCGAGGAAGTCAGACTCTTTGTCATGGAAGCGACGATGTTTTTCATCGGACGCCTGCTGTTTGTCCATCGGGCGCTCGCGCGGATCCTGAATCGACAAACCAGCGGTTATGATCATCACTTCACGCACGCAACCAAATTTCTGCGCTTCAAGCACCATACGCGCCAGGCGTGGGTCAACAGGGAGCTGAGCAAGCTGGCGGCCCGAAGGCGTTAATTTATAGACGCTATGTTCTTCGTCGCTGGTAATCGCGCCCAGCTCTTCAAGCAGGCGCACGCCATCCTGAATATTGCGTTTGTCCGGTGCTTCAACGAACGGGAATGCGGCAATATCGCCCAGCCCGAGTGCCGTCATCTGCAAGATGACGGACGCCAGGTTGGTACGCAGAATTTCCGGGTCGGTAAATTCCGGGCGTGACAGGAAGTCATCCTCAGAATAGAGGCGAATACAAATCCCATCGGATACACGCCCGCAACGCCCTTTACGCTGGTTGGCTGACGCCTGCGAAACGGGCTCTATAGGCAAACGCTGCACTTTGGTGCGGTAGCTGTAGCGGCTGGTTCGCGCGGTACCGGGGTCGATAACGTATTTGATTCCCGGCACGGTCAGCGAGGTTTCAGCGACGTTGGTCGCCAGCACAATGCGCCGCCCGACATGCGACTGGAACACACGGTTTTGTTCGCTGTTCGACAGGCGTGCATACAGCGGCAGCACTTCGGTATGCGGTAAGTTCAGCTTGTTTAATGCATCAGCGGTGTCACGAATTTCGCGCTCACCACTCATGAAGATCAGTATATCGCCGGCACTTTCATGACCGAGTTCGTCCACCGCGTCAAAAATGGCTTGTAGCTGGTCGCGATCGGTATCGTCAGCTTCTTCAACAATCGGGCGATAGCGCACTTCAACCGGATAGGTGCGGCCAGACACTTCGATGATTGGCGCATTATTGAAATGGCGCGAGAAGCGTTCAGGATCGATGGTCGCCGAGGTAATAATGATTTTCAGATCGGGGCGACGCGGCAGTAGTTCACGCAAATAACCCAACAGGAAATCAATGTTCAGACTGCGTTCGTGCGCTTCATCAATGATGATGGTGTCGTACTGCATCAGCAGTCGGTCTTGCTGAATTTCCGCCAGCAAGATGCCGTCGGTCATCAGTTTGACCATGGTGTTTTCACTGACGTGATCGGTGAAACGCACCTTATAGCCTACACAACCACCGGGCTCGGTTTGCAGCTCTTCGGCAATACGGTTGGCAACGGTTCGTGCCGCCAGACGGCGCGGCTGCGTGTGACCAATCAGCCCTGTTAACCCGCGCCCCAGTTCCATGCAGATTTTTGGCAACTGCGTGGTTTTACCTGAGCCAGTTTCACCCGCCACGATAACCACCTGATGGTCACGAATGGCATCGTAAATGTCCTGTTTCTTTTGGCTGACAGGCAGGTTTTCTGGGTAGGTGATTTTCGGTCGCGAGGCTGCGCGCAGCAGAACCTTACCGGCTGCCGCTTCGATTTCCTGGGCCAGAGCCTCTAACACCGCCTGCTGCGATTCAGGATTTTTCACCTTCTTCGCGCCATGTATACGGCGGGAGAAGCGTTGTCTGTCGCGTAGCATTAAGCCGTCGAGGCGAGAGAATAATGAGGACAGTGAGGGTTTTATGTTTTCCATTGCGTAGTCATCTGGGCAGCGCACTGCCTGGTAAGTCTTTATCGTTAATTGGCGCTAGATTAGCACATCACGCCTTTTGACGCCTTGTTCAATAAAATCGAACATAGAGTTCGATATATTGCGCTATCACTGCAATCGGATTGTGAATAAAGTAACCCTCAGCGAACGGGCAATCTGTCCGAATGAACACAATAAAGGAATCACCCATGAGCAAAGTATTAGTCCTGAAGTCCAGTATCCTGGCAGGTTACTCTCAGTCAAATCAACTGTCCGACTATTTTGTTGAACAATGGCGTGAAGAGCATAGCGCAGATGAGATCACCGTGCGTGATTTGGCTGCAAACCCAATCCCTGTACTGGATGGCGAGCTGGTTGGCGCACTGCGTCCAAGCGACGCCCCACTGTCTCCACGTCAGCAAGAAGCGCTGGCGCTGTCTGACGAACTGATTGCTGAGCTGAAAGCTCACGATGTGATTGTTATCAACGCGCCAATGTACAACTTCAACATTCCAACACAGTTGAAGAACTATTTCGACCTGGTGGCGCGTGCTGGCGTGACTTTCCGTTACACCGAAAAAGGCCCAGAAGGCTTGGTTACCGGTAAGCGTGCTGTGATCCTGACCAGCCGTGGCGGTATTCATAAAGATACCCCAACCGATCTGCTGGTACCGTATCTGAACATCTTCCTCGGCTTCATCGGGATTACCGATGTGAACTATGTGTTCGCTGAAGGGATTGCTTACGGTCCGGAAGTGGCGAGCAAAGCGCAATCTGACGCAAAAGCGGCAATTGATAGCATCGTAACTGCATAGTTTTTGATGCAAATGGTGGGTGGCGCTAACGCTTACCCACCCTACGTAAAAAACGGCAAACATAATGTTTGCCGTTTTTATTAATACAAATTCAACAGATTCAATTTCTGCTGCAACAGTTCCCGTTCTCCACCCTGTATTGTTCGTAACGGGAAAGGTAGACATGGCGTTTGAACTCTGCCCAGTAGTTCGGCAACCGTAGCAATAACCCGCAGGCTTCCATAACGTCGATAAAATACCCATAACGCTTCAAGTGCACCATCAAGCTGATTCACTTTTTCCTCATCCCCGGCTTGAGCGGCTCGGGTAAGTATGCGCGAATACTGTGGAAATAAACCCGCCAGAACGGAATACCAGACGTCACATCCCGCAAGCAAACCACGAGCAGACTGAGCATCACCGCTAATCCCAATCGTCACATGGGCAGGAATTTTGCGGCGCAGTGCCGCGATTCGCACGCGGGCTTCTTCACGTTCAGCCGGCAAACTGCCGAGTTTCACCGAGTTTACCCCTGGCAGGATCGCAATAGCTGAAAGTAGTTCATCACTAAACGAAAAACCGGTCGTCGCCGGATTGTCATACACACACAGTGGAACCGACAATTCGCGGACTACGCGGCTATACAGTTCGTAAACTTCATCGCCACCAAGTGGCTGATAAGATAACGGAGCCAGAAGAACACCACTCACGCCCGCTTGTTGTGCGTCAACGGCAAGATTCAGTACTTCTTCTACACGTACAGCACCAATACTGGTCATTACCGGAATACCATTTGCCGCAGTAACGGCAAGTTGCGTGCCCCGTAAACGCTGCGCGCGAGTCAAATAGGCATAACTTCCGGTAGAACCCAGTGCGCCAATCGAATCCACCCTGGCTTCAGCCAGGTTCGATATCAATGAAACGAAAGTTCTTTCGTCTATTTCGCCAGCTATCAGCGGCGTAAGCGGGAAAGCACAAAGCCCCTTAAACATCTTTATTCCTTTTACACAGTTGCGCCGATTATCGTGCGAACTTACGCGAGCCGATGACGCAACAAATTACTCCGAAAGTCACCGCCACCATTTGCAAACTCACTGTTTCATGGAGCAGTGTCGCCGAAAGCGCCAGGTCAAAGAAGGGTTGTAGCAATTGTAGCTGTCCGACTGCCGCAATACCGCCGATGGCGAGTCCTTTGTACCAAAAGATAAAACCAATCAACATGCTAAAAAGTGACACGTAACCGAGCCCCATCCAGGCCTGAACACCAATATCGCTGAACGTGTCTGGCATCGTCATGAACGAAGCTACTAACATGAAGGGAAGCGAGATAACTAAGGCCCAGCTAATCACTTGCCAACCGCCTAGCGACCTTGAAAGCGTCGCCCCTTCTGCATAACCCAGACCGCAGACCAGCACTGACGCCAGCATTAATAAATTACCCGCTATCGACACGGACAAATTCTGATAAAGGGCAAAGCCTACCACCATCAGGCTTCCCAATATGGAAAACACCCAAAATGCCAGTGATGGCCGTTCATGACCACGAATAACCCCAAAGATGGCCGTAGACAGCGGCAAAAGCCCGAGAAATACGATGGAGTGAGCGGATGTCACATACTGAAGCGCCATGGCTGTCAGCAGTGGAAAGCCGATAACCACGCCAAATGCGACAACCATTAACGAGAAAATCTGCGATGAATGAGGACGCTTTTCCCGGCAGATCAAAATCAAGATTAGCGCCAGCATGCCAGCGATAGAAGCTCTGAGAAAGGTCAGGAAAAAAGGATTGATATCCATCACGGCCAGGCGCGTGGCCGGGAGAGAACCGCTAAAAATAATCACGCCAATCAGGCCGTGTAGCCACCCTGAAAATGATTCTGACCCCGCTTTACTTGCTGCTGAATGACCCACGATTATCCTCATTTTGTCAGAAAAATAGAGAAACAATGCTTCTTGTTTCATAGACAGAGTGAATGATAATCGCCACAATCCATGACAATCAAAATATTGTCATGAATACATTCAATGAAAGCTCGGTATAAAACATTGGTTGATGAATACGCAGCCGCGATTCGTTCCGGCACATTACCGGCAGGAACGCGGCTGCCTACACATCGGGCGTTATCAGCTGAAAAGCACATATCACTCGCTACGGCGACACGGGTTTATGCAGAACTGGAATCCATCGGGCTGGTGAGCGGCGAGACAGGGCGTGGGACTTTTGTCAGGGAGATCTCTCTGCCAACGGGACATGGCATTGATCAGCAAGCCATCGCCACGGATATGCTTGATCTCAATTTTAACTATCCCGCTCTGCCCGAACAGACTGAACTGCTGCGCGATGCGCTGCGCAAGCTCACGAGTTCTGGTGATCTCGAAGCTCTGCTACGTTACCAGCCACATGCGGGCCGACTCAGCGATCGCGAAGCAATAGCAACACATCTTGCAGAGAGTGGAATAACTCCTGACGCCGCTGATGTTCTGATTGTTAATGGGGCCCAGCATGGCCTGGCGGTCAGCGTCATGGGGTGTTTCAAACCCGGAGATGTTGTTGCTGTCGATGCGCTGACATATCCAGGCTTTAAAACACTGGCGGCAACCTTTCACCTTGAGCTGGAAGCGATTCCCGTATCTGCAAATGGGCCTGACCTGAATGTGCTAAAGAAATTGTGTCAACGCAGACGTGTGCGCGCGATTTATACCATGCCCACGCTGCATAATCCGTTGGGGTGGGTTCTCAATGATGTTCAGCGCCAGCAGTTAGCAACCATTGCCAGAGAGTATGATCTTCTGATGCTAGAAGATGCCGCCTACGCATATCTGGTCAGCCATCCACCGCGACCATTGGCCTGTTTCGCGCCAGAGCGGACAATTTATATCACCGGTTTTTCCAAAAATGTGGCAACGGGTCTGCGTGTAGGAGTTGTTGTTTGCCCTTCCCGCTATCGTGCCAGCCTGGAGCGCGCAATACGTGCAACCACCTGGAACACGCCATCGCTGATGACAAGTATTGTTTGCGGCTGGATTAAGGAAGGAACGGTCAGCAGGCTGGAATCGCTGAAGCGAGCGGATGCCCAAAAGCGCCAGAGCCTGGCTCGTGAATTGCTTGCCCCACTCCCGTATATCAGCCATCCGGTATCTTACTTTATTTGGCTCCCGCTGCCAGAAGAAGTACGCGCAGAAAGCGTGGTACGCAGGTTGATGGACAAAAATATTTCAATTTCCACTGCAGAACCTTTTAGCACTTCACAAAACGTCCCCCATGCCATTCGGTTAGCATTGGGTTCAGTCAGCGAAGTTAATCTTCGTCAGGCACTCATTACGGTGCGTGAAACAATTGAATATGAGCAATATCGCTGAACGATATGACGAAACTTACAAGAACATAAATATTAATAAGAAAGAGGAGATGAGAAATGTTAATCCAAACCATTGCGTATAAAGAAACGCAAATGCGAAAAGACAGTTCATTATCCACCAAAAGAAAATACGGCTTCGCAGACCATTCCAGTCATATTGTGGATAGCATAAGCGTAAAATATATATCGTAATTGTCGTCAGAATAATCATAACGTTTTCATCCATGAAACGTAGACAAGCGTAGGCTCAAAGAGTGGAGCAATGCTTAACATGCCTTCAATTAATTTTAAGTAATACTAACTGCCTGGATTTTCTTTTGCAATTAGTGTTATTTAATAAAATAATTGAATTTAATCAAGATGTTAGTATTAATGAAAAAAGAAATGATAATTTAAATGAATATAAAAAGAGTTATATATACAGAAAGGTTGGTATTAGGTGGGGTAAATATTAAATGGGCGGTATTAAGCCGCCCATTCAAAATGACTTATTTTTCCAGCAACGGATGTGCTGTCTTTTCGACTAACGCCAGCAGGAGTTTAATATCCTCCAGCGTAACAGTTGGGTTCAGCAACGTCATTTTCAGACAGGTAACACCGTTATGCTCAGTCACACCCACGTTGGCGCGACCAGATTCTAACAACGCATCACCAATCTGCTGGTTCAGCAGCGCGATAGCTGCATCGCTGCTGTTGGCCAGTTGTTCAGGACGGAAACGGAACAAGACGCTCGCCAGTTGTGGTTTCATCACCAACTCCAGCGAAGGTTGTTCAGTCACGTACTGCGCAACTTGCTGAGCAAGCGTAACGCCATGATCAATGATCGCAGCATATTGCTTCTGACCCAACGCTTCCAGGCCCATCCAAAGTTTCAGTGCATCGAAACGACGTGTGGTCTGCAAAGATTTAGACACCAGATTTGGTACGCCAGCCGCTTCATCAAACTCAGAGTTCAAATAAGCCGCCTGGTAGCGCATCAGTTCATAGTGACGGGCTTCTTTGAGCAAGAACGCACCGCAACTGATGGTCTGGAAGAATTGTTTATGGAAGTCCAGGGTAATGGAGTCCACTAATTCAATACCGTCCAGATAGTCACGATACTGCTCGGACATCAGCAATGCCCCGCCCCACGCTGCATCAACGTGCACCCAAATCTGGTGCTGTGCAGCCAGTGCGGCAATCTCACGTAGCGGGTCGATTGCGCCTGCATCGGTGGTGCCTGCAGTAGCAACAATCGCCAGAATCTGCTCACCGTTAGCCTGAGCTTGCGCCACTTTTTCACGCAGATCGTTGAGATCCATACGCGCGAATTCGTCAGTTTTAACCAGCGTCACCGACTGGTAACCGAGGCCCATCAAAGCCATGTTCTTTTGCACTGAGAAATGGGCATTTTCAGAACACATGACTTTAATCTTTCTCAGATCACCGACCAGGCCATCCTGCTGAATAGAGTGACCCTGGCGAGCAAAGAACGCATCACGCGCCAGCATCAGGCCCATCAGGTTACTTTGGGTGCCGCCGCTGGTGAACACACCCGCGTCGCCTGCCTGATAACCGACTTGAGCACGCAGCCATTCAATCAGCTTCATCTCAATGATGGTGGCTGACGGGCTTTGGTCCCAGGAGTCCATGCTCTGGTTAGTGGCGTTGATCAACACTTCTGCCGCCTGGCTGATAACCAGACTTGGGCAATGCAAGTGCGCAACACACTGTGGGTGATGCACTGACAGACTGTCTTTTAAGAAAAACTCAATCGCACGTTCAATAGCTGCCTGGTTGCCCAGGCCCTGAGGATTGAAATCCAGCTGAATGCGCTCACGCAATTCAGTAACGCTTTTGCCCTGATACATCTCAGGTTGCTGCAGCCACTGCACAACAGCCGCGCTGCTCTGTGCAATCGCCTGCTGGTAGGCTTCAGTGCTTTGCGCTGAGCCTGCCAGAATCGGGTTTAAATCAGACATCGTGGTCATTCGCTCCACTCAGACAGGTTTGATGCCGGACGCTAACAGCGCCTGCTCAAACTTATCGAGGAAAATAGCCAGCTCATCGTTAGTAATAAGCAGGGATGGCAGCAGACGCAGCACGCAACCGTTACGGCCACCGCGCTCCAGAATCAACCCAGCTTTGAAGCAGTTTTTCTGCAGCAATGCGGACAATTCTGGGTCAGACGGGTAGCAACCCATATGGTCTTTAGCTTCGTTTGGTTTAACGATCTCAATACCGATCATCAGACCCAGACCACGAACCTGGCCAATGACCGGGTAACGTTTTTGCATGCTTGCCAGATGGCCTTTCAGCCACTCGCCCTGTTCGGCCACTTTGTCAGCAATCTTGTTTTCAGTCAGATGCTTAAGCGTTGTCAGGCCGGTAGCCATCGCCAGTTGGTTACCACGGAAAGTACCGGTGTGGTGGCCAGGTGACCATGCGTCAAACTCTTTCTTAATGCCCAGCACTGCCAATGGCAAACCACCACCGACTGCTTTAGACATCACGATGATGTCTGGCTCAATGCCAGCATGTTCGTAGGCAAACAGTTTGCCGGTACGGCAGAAACCAGCCTGCACTTCATCGATGATCAGCAGAATGCCGTGTTCTTTGGTGACTTTGCGAATGCGCTGCAACCACTCAGCAGGAGCCGGGTTCACGCCGCCTTCCCCCTGAACCGCTTCCAGAATGACTGCCGCAGGTTTGCGCACGCCACTCTCAACGTCGTTGATCAGGTTTTCGAAGTAATAGGTTAATGCTTTAACGCCAGCTTCACCGCCAATACCCAATGGGCAGCGGTACTGATGCGGATAAGGCATAAACTGAACTTCAGGCATCATGCCGTCGACGGCTTCTTTCGGAGACAGGTTACCTGTTACGGAAAGTGCGCCGTGGGTCATGCCGTGATAGCCGCCGGAGAAGCTGATGATGCCTGCACGACCGGTCACTTTCTTAGCCAGTTTCAGCGCTGCTTCAACCGCGTCCGCACCGGATGGGCCGGTGAATTGCAGGCAATACTCTTTACCCTGTCCAGGCAATAAAGAGAGAAGATATTCAGAGAACTGGTCTTTCAACGGCGTTGTCAGATCCAGTGTATGTAACGGCAAGCCGCTAGTAATGACATTTTGGATGCTTTGCAGCACGTCAGGGTGGTTATGTCCAAGAGCAAGCGTACCTGCCCCTGCAAGGCAATCAAGATATTGATTATTCTCAACATCAGTGATCCAAACACCGTTGGCCTTCGCAATTGCAAAAGGCAATTTACGTGGATAACTCCTAACATTCGATTCAAATTCAGCCTGTCTGGCTAAATAGGTTTCATTGTTTCCGTTTAATGAATTCGTACCTAAACTGTCAATACGGACTTTATCCGTCATCATATCTCTCCTACAACTGCTAAATCATTAATTTCGCAGCTGATTAAATGAATTAGAAAAACTAAGGACCCTATAAAAATCGCGGCCAATATAGGTTCTTTTTGCTCTGTGCTCAATAATTTATTTTTCCAATTTCCGAATGTTTCTGGTTTGTCATTGTGATGAAAAACGATGCAACGAACGTCGACCGGATTCTCATGCTGAAAAAAAACAATATTCAGGTGTTAAATTGGATTAAAAATAGATTTTCAGCAGTTTATATCACTTTGTACACAAATTTTGACGGGTATTAATGGGATTTTTCAGGAGGTTTGACAGGCAAAGTTACACTTTTCATGGTCTAAGTTTGTTCTGACGTGATATCAGCTTTAAAAGAAGATTAGAGAAAGGAGTAAACAGAATAAAAAGAAAGTACATCAATGAGTTTAATCGGTTGTTAACGCATTTATATTTAAGCGCTTCTACCTCACCCCAACGGAGCGAGGCTCCGCCGGGTATTGCTAATGCACATGTAGCTTAAAGTTTGAAGGGTATTAGTGACGGATGGAACCCGGTTGTCTGAGATTGCCCGTATGCCCAAAGGCGGGCATTGGCGAAGATACCGGATTGGAAGTCTGCGAGTCACTGCTACCTGGCCCTGCAACCGTATCGCTGGTGCCAATACCGGCGACGGTATCACTCCCCAGTAAATCGATGGTGCCCTGAACTGTCGACGTTTGCTGGCTGGATGTGTTGGATGAACTACCTGAACTAGCATTGATGCCAGAGGTTGACGTTAATTGAGCAAACACCGCCGTGCTAACCAGAGACAACGCGACTGCCAAAATAATCTTTTTCATCAATTGTTCCCCATTCGATACCGGCAGTATGGAATAGTTGAGTGGATGAATCGTCCCTGGCTATTTCACGCATACAGAATTGCTGCCAATTGAGTGTAGTGGAGCGCTACTTTTTCATCCACTGCCCGTTAATACCGCGCACATACTCACCCGGCTGCGCCCGCGCCACCAGCTTTTGCCCGGCCAGTTCCGCAACCTGATTGGCCGAAATATTATTGCTATCCGCCAGTTTCTGATAATTTTCTGAACGCGCTTCGTTAATGGTTTTCACTAACTCCAGCGTCTCTTTGTCCTGTTTGATTGGTGCAATAAAGCCGCTGAGTGTCTCCCCTACACGCCCTTGCTGGCGAGCTTCGGACAAGGTTAACGCCAACACCTGGCTGCTAAACATCATGCTCGCCAACAAAACGCCTTTAACGATATTTTTCATGACGCTCACTCCGTGCCGAACAAATCGCTGCGGTTTTTAAGCAACGTTTCCACGTCTTTATCCACTTTAATATGAATTTCATGCTCAATTTTAACGTTCATATTAATGGTGATAGGTTCTTTGGGCGCCGCCACTTCTATGCGCGGAGTGCAACCCGTTAATGTGGCAATCCCTGTCGCCAGGAGTGAAGCGATGACGATTTTCATTGTGTTTCCTCACAAGCTTTATCGCGTGTCTGACAACGCACATCCGGTAGCGCGGTATGTTGCTCAAGCCAGGTTTGCAAATTATCCCCAAAACGCAGGCTGCGCCAAAGCGTAAAGAGGTTTTCCTGATGGCTGTAATTCAGCCGTACTGCGTTCCTTTTCCCTTCAACCTGGCTAATGCCTTGCACATTCGCCTGCAAAGTTAATACCCCAAGGTTATCTAAATTAATATGGGTCCAGGAATGAGAAATTTCCATATATCGCAACCAGTTAACAGCAACACCTGCGGCAATATTATTCTCAACAATGGCATCCGCCATGTCTTTATCCAGTCGTAATGTCAGCGGCCCTGGGTTCATCAGCCAGCCATCTTTAATTATCCATTGCGGATGATTAAGCCACAGCGGCAGAGCGCCGTTTACCCGGCCAGACATGGTGAATTGTTTGGGATTGACCGCAGTAATCAATTCACTTGAAGAGATATTTTCTAAGCGTAGCAAGGCGGCGTCCCGTTGTGGTAAACGCAACTGCTGCACACGCATTTTTCCACCCAAAATATCAACATTTACGTTACTGAGTATCAGCGGTTGTGCGTCACTCCACGGATACCAGCCTTCAAGATCCGCAGTAATGTTGGTGGTAGTGAACTGGTTTTTGATTTCGGCAATGCGCAGAGTGACCGGCCCGTCCGTTCCCAACTGCCAGGTACTGTCACCAAAACGGAATGGCAGCACAAAATCAACGCCATTAATCTGGTTATCCGGCATCCAGACGCTGCCATTTTTAACTACGCCATGCCCACCTGCTTCAAATCCCTGACCCGGTGCCGCGGAAAAAGCGATCTGTGAATACAACGTGCCGTCCTTTAAGACCATTTTCCAGTCATCTGGGATCAGCGGCTGGAATACGGTCAGGACTTGTTGCGGCCACCAGGCATTTCCGCGCAGGCGTTCCCCATCCCAACGACCATTGACCCGTACCGGACCTATATCTCCGGCATGCAGGTCTCCTTTATATTGGAACGATGATGGGTCAACGCCGTTGACGCTGAAGGTTAATGCCGACGGAGGCAACGTGCTTCCACCGCTGAAGGTAGTTTTCCCGGCATTTAACGTGAACGAACCATCAAATGAGGGTGTGGTTTCATCTCGTTGCCAGTGCAACGGTTTGTCGAGTTTCAGGCGCGGCTCGCTAACAAGCATTGAGCCATACTCAAGTTTGTCAAAACCGGTCGATAGCGACGTTAACTCAATCACACTATCGCGCCATTCCCCATAGCCACGCACATCCCAGCGCGCCTGCATCGGTGTGAATTCGCCATTACCCCAATATTTCCAGCGCCACAAACCTGCATCCGGTAAAAAGTTGTCGGCTTTGCCATCAAGATGTAGCACGAAGTTACCCGTCTCATTCTCATGCGCACGTACGATCGCCTGCAAACGCCCGTCAACACCTTGTTGCGAGACGCTAACGCCCGCCAAAGGCCAGCGAATTTCATCGACATCAATAGAGTCGATAACTCGCCCGCGTGAACGCAACAGCGCGCCAGGCCGGAACAGGAGTTTAGGGTCAGCAATCGCCCCGCTAATTTCCCCCGGCAACACCGCATAAAACACCATTCCATTCTGTTTGGCTTCACCGGTTAACTGCACCGGCAATGCACTGTCTTCCAGACTGAGTTTGCCTGGGCCAATATTGAGCACCGCGTTGGCTTTACCCGCCAGCCCCTGGGTAACGACATTCATCCGGCCACTGACGACAGCGTTTTCGAACCCTTGTTTCCAGTTATCCACCCGTAGCGCAATGCCTCCGCGCAATGGAACACCGGTATATGGCCAGAACCACTGTCCGCCGTTTACTTCAAAAATTTTATCGCTGACAGTCCAGGGCAGTGTAACCAAAGGTTCAGTCGCACCTGGTTTTGTCACGGTTAAAGCCCCTTCTTCGGCCTTCCAGCCCAGCGCGACATCAACCAGCTCAGGTTCTTGTGGAATACGCAGTTTTGTCTCGAGATGACCTTCTTCCGGCAAGCTGTCGGTAAGCGGTGGTAACGTTATTTGGCCAGCCAATTCAAGCGGCTCCATCCCCGCTATCGCCTGAACCTTTAACTTTTGTAACTCTAATAGCGGGCCGTTCAGTTGCGCATCTACACTTAAGGAAGCGCCAGCATAATGAATAGATTGCTGCTGCGGTGAGAGAGTCAGGCGTAAGGCGCCAGAGAACTGTTGAAACGGGGTAATGTTGACCTTATCTATAGTGATAAGGCTTTCGGGAAGCAATGATTGCCATTCGGCAAGCGAACGCGGTGCTGCCGGTCCCGACTGGTCGAGTGGTATTTTACTCAGGCAATCGACATTAAGATTGAGCGTATCAAGGTGGATGCGCCAGCGCTGCGGATAGCTCAAGGAGGCGTCTTTAATTGTCGCCAGTACGCAGTCCCCGGCAAGGTAACGCAAATCAGGAACAATAATTGCGCCACGTTTAAATTTTGGGCTGGCCTCCAGGGCGATGCGAGTCCCTTGCGGCAGCCAGATTCCGGCAAGCGTGGGCAGCCAATTAGCGATAGTCATCGTGAGCGTTAGCAACAGTAAGATGATAACCAGCAGCAACGCAATAATGGCTTTATATTTACCCTTCATGGGCGATTAAGATCCTGATTAAGCGACAATTTTGTACCCGGCGATTCGGTAAATACGATGATTCTTACATGATTCAGCCCGGGCGTGAAGGTCAAGCCTGGTTTAAGCGTAGCTAACCTTGAGTTAGCAGCAGAATTTCGTGCCTAAAAATATAGTTTAAAATTTGTATGATTATTTTAAGCATGGTAATTTTACAGCAATATCATTCTGGAGATAAGTCTCATGAAACTGGCAGTTTATAGCACAAAACAGTACGATAAAAAGTATCTGGAGCAGGTTAACACTGAATATGGCTTTGAACTTGAATTTTATGACTTCTTACTAACCGAAAAGACAGCCAAAACTGCTCTTGGTTGTGACGGTGTCTGTATCTTCGTGAACGACGATGCCAGCCGCCCGGTGCTGGAAGAGCTCAAAAAGCAGGGTGTGAAATTTATCGCGCTGCGTTGTGCCGGTTTTAACAACGTCGATCTCGACGCGGCTAAAGAACTCGGTTTGCCTGTGGTACGCGTGCCAGCCTACTCTCCAGAAGCGGTCGCTGAACATGCGGTCGGTATGATGATGTGCCTGAACCGCCGTATCCACCGCGCTTATCAACGTACCCGTGATGCGAACTTTTCTCTCGAAGGACTGACCGGCTTCACTATGTTCGGCAAAACGGCGGGTGTGATTGGTACCGGTAAGATTGGCCTTGCCGCGCTGAAAATATTGAAAGGCTTTGGTATGCGCCTGCTGGCGTTTGATCCGTATCCAAGTGCGGCAGCTCTTGAGTTGGGCGTGGAATATGTCGATTTGCCAACCCTGTTTGCGCAGTCTGACGTTATCTCTCTGCACTGCCCAATGACACCAGAAAACTACCATTTACTAAACCGTTCATCGTTTGAACAGATGAAAAACGGCGTAATGGTGATCAACACCAGTCGTGGTGGTTTGATTGATTCGCAGGCGGCTATCGATGCCCTTAAAAATCAGAAAATTGGTGCGTTAGGGATGGATGTGTATGAGAACGAGCGCGATTTGTTCTTTGAAGACAAATCTAACGATGTGATTCAGGACGATTTGTTCCGTCGCCTGTCAGCCTGCCATAACGTGCTGTTTACCGGCCACCAGGCATTCCTGACGGCAGAAGCATTAACCAGTATTTCCGAAACAACGCTGGAAAACCTGCGTCAGTTAGAAAACGGCGAGCCTTGTGTTAATCAGGTGAACTAAATTTTAGTATTAATGCCCTCACCCTGGCAATTTTGTCAGGGTAAGATCTGTTAGCCTCGCAGGTTTTCCGTTCACCGGTTTCCGTGGCGACATCAATACACTTTCGCCTGGTGAACGGAACCGTCTCCGAATCGGCAGGAACCGTCTCTCAAAGATGTGTATAAGAGACAGCTCCCTCAGGAGAGGGAATAAAACCGTTTACCCCTTCTCCCTCAGGAAGGAGGCCGGAATGAGGGTGGCTTTAAGAATATCCTTATAAAAATAAGATGTGATTTTGATATAGTCGCATCCAACTCATTGATGAACAGAATAACTTAAGGACAAGAAATGAAAAAATTAGCTTCAATTGCTCTGGCTGCAATGGTACTGGCCGGTTGCGCCCAATCGAACGACAAATCCTCTGTCACCGCGCAAGACCTGCAACATCACCGTTATGTGCTGCAAACCGTAGACGGCAAACCGCTGACCGGCGTGCAACGCATGCCAGAACTGAGTTTCGGTGAAAAGATGCATATCTCGGGTGCGATGTGTAACCGCTTTATGGGCCAGGCCACACTTGAAGACAATACGCTGAAAGCGAAAGGTCTGGGAATGACCATGATGATGTGTGCTGAGCCACAGCTAAACGAGCTTGATCACATGATTAACGACATGCTGACCAGCGGCGCAAAAGTCGCTTTAGCGCCACAACAGCTCACGCTCAAAACCAGCCAGCATACTTTAGTTTATAAACTGGCCGATCTGGTCAACTGATTCGACTAATAAGCCCCACACGTTCCGGCGGCAAGCGCGTTTTCACTACAGCGTTTGCCGTTCGGCATTGCGCACATCCCGATTGCCGTTCCATCTAGCTGACGAGCAACGCTCAGCGAACCACCAATCATTGCACAACTTGCTTGCCCCTGGCTGGACATCGCTGCGCGCATACCCGGCGGTACGTGAGCCGCGGTGGCTTGTTGAGGTGGTTCACTACTGCATGCCGACAACAATGAGGTTGATAATAACAGCGCGGCACAACCGACTAAAAACGCAGCTCGCATGACTCTTCTCTCCTGAATGTTGCAAAACCTAAGAAGCATAAGGCTGCCGCTGTGTTCCGTCGAGGCCACAAAGCCATAAAAAGTGTGTGATTTTGCAAAGTGGATCACTTAATTGCGCAAAACATCGGCATCTTTCCTTTTCACGACCTCAATCAAAGCTCAACACAGGACACAAAAGCGAAAATCACCTTCTGTGGGGTTTGCTAGAATTAAATGATTATTCTTCGACTCGCGCAGGCATGCGGGTCTATTCATGTTTATTTTGTTGCGCAATGTAAGGGTGTCCCATGATCACAATTGACGGCAATGGTGCAGTCGCTTCTGTGGCGTTTCGCGCCAGTGAAGTAATTGCCATCTACCCGATAACTCCCAGCTCAACTATGGCGGAACTTGCTGATGCCTGGTCTGGAGATGGCAGGAAAAACATCTGGGGAGATATCCCTCGCGTGGTAGAAATGCAGTCCGAAGCGGGAGCGATTGCCGCGGTTCACGGCGCGCTGCAAACAGGTGCCCTTTCCACCTCATTTACTTCATCGCAGGGTTTACTGCTGATGATCCCGACACTCTACAAACTGGCCGGACAATTAACGCCGTTTGTACTGCATGTGGCGGCCCGCACCATTGCGACCCATGCGCTGTCTATCTTTGGCGATCACTCGGATGTGATGGCGATTCGCCAGACCGGTTGCGCGATGTTATGTGCCAGCAGCGTGCAAGAAGCGCAAGACTTCGCATTGATTTCGCATATCGCCACACTGAAAAGCCGGGTGCCTTTTATTCATTTCTTCGATGGTTTCCGCACCTCGCATGAAATCAACAAAATCGTCCCGCTGGCTGACAGCACCATCCTGGAACTGCTGCCGCAAAAAGAGATTGATGAACACCGCGCCCGCGCGCTCAATCCTGAACATCCGGTTATCCGTGGGACCTCCGCCAACCCGGACACTTATTTCCAGTCCCGCGAAGCCAGTAATTTGTGGTACGACGCGGTTTACCAACACGTCGAACAAGCGATGGACAGCTTTGCCGCCGCCACGGGTCGCCAGTATCGCCCGTTTGAATATTACGGCCACCCGCAAGCCGAACGCGTCATTATCCTGATGGGTTCAGCTATTGGCACCTGCGAGGAAGTGGTTGATGAACTGCTGACGCGCGGTGAAAAAGTGGGTGTGCTGAAAGTTCGCCTGTTCCGCCCTTTCTCCGCCGACCATTTGCTGGAAGTATTGCCAGAAAGCGCACGCCAGATTGCAGTGCTCGACCGCACCAAAGAACCCGGCGCACTGGCAGAGCCACTGTATCTCGACGTGATGACTTCCCTTGCCGAAGCCTTTAACCGTGGCGAGCGTGAAACGCTGCCTCGCGTGATTGGCGGGCGTTACGGCCTTTCGTCCAAAGAGTTTGGCCCGGATTGCGTGCTAGCGGTATTTAACGAACTGACCCAAGCCAAACCGCGCCCACGCTTTACGGTCGGTATTTACGACGATGTCACCAATTTGTCGTTACCGTTGCCGGAAAACACCCTGCCGAACCGTGCCAAACTTGAAGCGCTGTTTTACGGGCTGGGCAGCGACGGCAGCGTGTCAGCGACCAAAAACAATATCAAAATCATCGGTAACTCGACGCCGTTCTTCACCCAGGGTTATTTCGTCTATGACTCGAAAAAAGCAGGCGGCCTGACCGTTTCTCACCTGCGCGTCAGCGAGCAGCCGATTAACTCAACCTACCTGATTGATAAAGCAGATTTTGTTGGCTGCCACCAGTTACAGTTTATCGACAAATATCAGATGACCGAGCGCCTGAAACCGGGTGGTATTTTCCTGCTCAACACGCCGTATGGCGCGGACGAAGTGTGGCATCGCCTGCCGCAAGAAGTGCAGGCTGTCCTGAACCAGAAAAAAGCGCGCTTCTTTGTGGTTAATGCGGCAAAAATCGCCCGTGAATGCCAGCTTGGCGCGCGTATCAACACCGTCATGCAGATGGCATTCTTCCATCTGACCAATATCCTGCCTGGCGACAGCGCACTGGCAGAACTGCAAGGTGCCATTGCCAAAAGCTACAGCAGCAAAGGCCAGGAACTGGTGGAACGTAACTGGCAGGCATTAGCCCTGGCGCGTGAATCGCTGGCTGAAGTAACATTGCAGGAAGTGAACGAAAGCAGCCCAATGCGCCCACCAGTGGTTTCCGATGCGGCACCTGATTTCGTCAAAACCGTCACCGCCGCGATGCTTGCAGGACTCGGCGACGCGCTACCTGTTTCCGCGCTGCCGCCAGACGGCACCTGGCCGATGGGCACCACGCAGTGGGAAAAACGCAACATCGCCGAAGAAATCCCCATCTGGAAGCCAGATATTTGTACCCAGTGTAACCACTGCGTTGCCGCCTGCCCGCATTCAGCCATTCGTGCCAAAGTGGTGCAACCTGAAGCGATGGAAAACGCCCCTGCCGGATTGCAATCGCTGGATGTGAAATCCCGCGATATGCGTGGGCAGAAATACGTATTGCAGGTAGCACCTGAAGATTGCACCGGCTGTAACTTGTGCGTCGAAGTTTGTCCGGCGAAAGACCGCCAGAACCCGGAAATCAAGGCCATCAATATGATGTCGCGCCTTGAACATGTTGAAGAAGAAAAAGAGAATTACGACTTCTTCCTCAGTCTGCCGGAAATGGATCGCACCAGCCTCGAGCGCATCGATATCCGTACTTCGCAGCTGCTTCAACCGCTGTTTGAATACTCCGGCGCGTGTTCCGGCTGCGGTGAAACGCCGTATATCAAACTGCTCACCCAACTGTATGGCGACCGCATGTTGATTGCCAACGCCACCGGTTGTTCATCGATTTATGGCGGTAACTTGCCGTCAACACCGTACACCACCGATGCCAATGGGCGCGGCCCGGCCTGGGCGAACTCGCTGTTTGAAGATAACGCCGAATTTGGGCTCGGTTTCCGCCTGACAGTCGATCAACATCGCGCCCGCGTGATGCGTCTGGTTGGTAAGTTCGCTGACCAACTGCCCGCCGAACTCAACGAACAACTGCATGCTCAAGCCACGCCAGAAGTGCGCCGCGAGCAGGTTATTGAACTGCGCAAACATCTGGCGAATATCGACGACCCGGACGCGCGCCAGTTAATCACCGACGCTGACGCCATGGTTGAAAAATCTATCTGGCTGATTGGTGGTGACGGCTGGGCGTATGACATCGGTTTTGGCGGCCTGGATCATGTGTTAAGCCTGACCGAAAACGTCAATATTCTGGTGCTGGATACCCAGTGCTACTCCAACACTGGCGGGCAGGCATCGAAAGCGACACCGCTGGGTGCAGTCACTAAGTTTGGCGAACACGGCAAGCGTAAAGCGCGTAAAGATCTCGGCGTTAGCATGATGATGTACGGGCATGTTTATGTGGCGCAGATTTCACTCGGCGCACAACTTAACCAAACCGTGAAAGCGATTCAGGAAGCCGAATCTTATCCCGGCCCGTCGCTGATAATCGCCTACAGCCCTTGCGAAGAACACGGCTACGATTTGGCACTCAGCCATGATCAAATGCGCCAGCTCACCGCAACGGGTTTCTGGCCACTTTATCGCTATGATCCGCGTCGTGCCGACGAAGGTAAATTGCCGCTGGCGCTGGATTCGCGTCCGCCATCTGATGCGCTGGCCGATACGCTAATGAAAGAACAGCGCTTCCGCCGCCTGAACGCGCAGCAGCCAGAAGTTGCCGAACAGCTTTGGAAAGATGCCGCTGCAGATTTGCAAAAACGCTACGATTTCCTGGCGCAAATGGCAGGCAAAGCGGAGAAAGCGGACAGCGAGTGAGTCCGTGAAAATGTCGGATGTCGCTGCGCTAATCCGACCTACGATTTTGGCTTTGTAGGGTGGATAAGCGATTAGCGTCATCCACCATTTTCATCACAACTTAGTTAAAACTTATACGTAAAATATCATCCGGGCTGGTCGGCTCTTTTTCACGGCTGCCCGGCTGCTTCACGCTAACAAACAACTGTTGCCCATCCGGCGAAAGTGCAAGGCTGTTTGGCAGGGCTGGCGTGTCGATAGTCTCCAGCACTTTGTAGCTTTTCGCATCAATCACGCTGACTTTACCGGCTTTGCGATGCGTCACGTAGACTTCGTTGCGCGTCGGGTTGAACAACACATCCAGACCCAGCGGCACATCAACTTTGTTCAGCACTTTGCTGGTTTTGGTATCCACAACCAGTAGCTGCGGTGTCTTGGAATCGCTGACAAACGCACGGTTGTTTGCGGTATCGAGCGCAATATTCAGATAAAAATGCTCGCCTTCGGTTTCCAGCTTAGTCCGCGAGACCACTTTGTCCGTTTTGCTGTCGATAACGATAAATTCGTTGTCGGCGTTGGTCATGTAAATGCGCGATGCTTTCGCATCAATCGCCAGCCCCGTCGCCATTTTGCCGAGATCTTTAATCGTATCGCGCAACTCAAGCGTCGCCCCATCAATCACCCACAACACGCTGGACTCCCCCAACCCGCCCATATACAGCGTGTTGGTAGACTCGTTGACTACTAACTGGCGTGGAGCCAGAGGGCGCACCGTTTCGCTACGTTTGGTTTCATCAACCACCAATGACTTAATCACATCCCCTGTTTTGCTGTTGATGGCGGTCACCGCGCTGCTGGTGGTGTTACCCAGGAACAAGGTGCCGGTGGTTTTGTTCAACGCCACGCCGAACGGCTTCAGGTTGTTATGAATCGCCTGCGTCACTTCGAGGGTTGCCGGGTCAAGACGATAAACCACCCCGCCTTTATCCAGTTTGCGGCTTTGCGAAGTGGCGACGTACAAGGCCGATTGATCCGCGCTATAGGCCATTTCATACGCGCCTTTGCCAACCGGTTTTCTTTCTACCGTGAATGAGGTGTCAGCAAATAATGAAGTGGAAAACAGCAGGCTGGAAAGCATGAGCGCAGGCAATACGCGTAGACGGGCTTGTGGTAAAGCGGGCATAAATGTCCTTATCAATAGTAAGTAAAAAGCTATAACTAACAGGATATTAGCTATAGCTCAAAGCGCTGTTGATAATTATTATCATTTCCGCCAACAAAAGCAAATGATTCTAATTTAAATGGCATAACACAAGGGTTAATCAACTTAATTAACCACCATCACAAGGCAACCTTTGCCAGGAACGACAAACCAAAGAATCGGCAAAATCATTAAATACTGCTGCCCCACGGGTTCAGTTCTGCCCGCCAGTCAGTGCCGTCCTAAGCATTTATCAGTACGACTTACCTGCGATCATGACCATATTTCGATCCATTTCTTTTAATTATTGAAAGCTATGATCCATAAGTATTTACAATAATAAACCCGATCAAAAAAAATATCATAAACGAGGTGAGGACTCCGTAAGCAACACTACAAATAAAACCTTCCTTTTTTATTGTGTATAAAATGCAATAGACCCCCCCTCCACCACCAATAATACTCAATGCAAAAAATAATTTAACATAGAAAAAATAACACCCCTTACCATATAAGCTAATGAATTCCGTATAGATAATAACAGAAACCATGCTAACACCAGCGGCGATTAACAAACTCAAAAATATATTTTTCATAATCAATATGAATACCCATATATACCTGGTTTCGGTGGAAACGGTGACGCTCCCCAACGGCCATTAGTAAAAATAGACATTGCTTCCAATAATAATTTATTTGTTTCTTGCTTACAATTCCTTGCAATGAATAAATTTATATGTTCATTTCCTTTCTTATTTAATTCATTATATGCCTGTTCCACACAATAATTTTCGGCCAGTGTTGGCTTGGACAAATCATTATCCAATGCTTCTCTGGCTGTTTTTATATCGATGGTTGATCTAAATTCCACCCTTTTAAATTTTCATCATTCCCCCAACTATACGTATGCAATATATTCCCTGACCATCTGTCGTTACTGTAAACGTATGTGTAAGTGGATTCCAACGAGATCTAGCCTCATCACCAAGAGCTGCTAGATCTCTACTAACGATATACGACTGAGCGGTTTTAGTTAATCCCAATGGATCTATATACTTAGTAGGATTCAGTGGATCTGTATACCCATTCCACCCACCCGCCAGCCCAATCGGATCCTGGGTAATATATCGCCCCTGTTGCGGGTCATAATAACGATGGCGGTTGTAATATAACCCCGTCTCCTCATCAGCCTGTTGGTCCGGCAGACGGATCAACTCGGGTTCTCCTCCGCCAGCTGGTTGCCCCATTACGCCAGTCATTCTCCCGCTTAATCTCACACTTCAACCTGTACAATATCAACTGAGAATTCTATATTCCTCAACATTAGATCTCCGCTATTTATTGTATAAAAATTAAAGTAAATATTCTCACTTCGCTCTGAAGAGTACATGGAAATACAAAAAACCCTGTATTCCATTCTCCTCATATTTATCCCTGTCACTGTAACACTTATAGACTGAATGTTTAATTCTCTCAACTCTCTATCATGAACTTGTCTTTTTTTAATTTCTTTCAAGGTGTCAGGAATAGATTTTTCATCCATACTCCTTGTAACACACATTCCTTTATCACAATCCATATTATTGTATTCATGTTTAAATTCATTAATCACCCCCTTAACCTTTCTCTTATCAAAATAAAATGTCACAGAACTATAAAGAATTGCAAAAAAAACCGCTTATGAAAATTAATTTTAAAACCTTTAGTGTATACCCGCCATCATAATGCCCCCGCGCCCCATTAAAGTAATAGATTGCGCCAATTACCACAATAATAGCAAGGAAAGCTGACAAAGCAGATATCAATATGTATGAGGCCATGGAAATATTTTCATTGAAATTATTACAGCGTTTAAAAAAATACATTTTAATCATTATCATTATCCTTTTTCATTGAACTCCCCACATTATCACTGGTGCCTTCGGAAATTAATCCTGTCGCATAATCACCAATAACATTTGACAACAAAGGTATTTTCCCCAGAAGACCACTTACGAATGATCCAGTCCCTGCACCGACAGCGCCACCGTTACTCCCAGTATTCAAATAAGCAATCCCTGAGGCGATCAATGTATTGGCACCAAGTGAACGTCCAGAATAGAAAACGCCGGTCAATGCAGCGGCGAAAGCATCAGAAGGATTTACCTCTCCATATTCAACCAATTGATATGTTACATTTGCAGAACAAAAAATGGTGCTACTCTTTAAAATATTCACTAAAGATGCCGCTGGCCCATATATAGCTGTCAACCCAGTAATTGGCGTATTAATTGCCCATGCTTTTGCATATTCAGAACCTGGAGTCCACGCTCCTTCAGTGGATGCCATATTGCTTAATGCTCTAACCGATTCATCAGATGATAAACGGGGTCCTGCAGACTCCGCGGCTTCGCCATAGTCAACTCCACCTACAGTTCCCAATGAAAAAAAGGTTCCCCAATTATCACTAAGACCTAATGGGTCACTTTGCTGTACTGGATTCGATGTATAGCAATATAAATTCCACCCACCATTCAACCCAATAGGATCCTGGGTAATATACCGCCCCTGTTGCGGGTCATAATAACGGTGGCGGTTGTAATACAATCCCGTCTCTTCATCAGCCTGCTGACCCGGCAGACGAATGAGCTGTTGCAGATGATGCGGATTCTCCTCCGCCAGCTGGTTGCCCCATTCATCATATTCGGCCTGCCAGGCTATCGCTCCTGCTTCATCAATCAGCGCCAGCGGCAGTCCCCGGTGGTCACAGTGGTAAAGATGGATTTTTCTCTCCGGCGTGTGTTCCGGCTCCAGCTGCTTTTCCATCTGCTCCACGCTCAGCCCGCACTGCGTCAGCCACTGGTGGCTCTGGTCACTGAGCTGGCCACTGCATCAGCACCCAGCCCCGCGTCCTGCTGCAGTTTCTCCGCCAGCGTACGGCTTTTTCCAGCGCGGCTGTTGCCGTCATGTCGCCCACCGTGCCGCGGGTTTACCGGTCATACATAAATCCTTTTGTTTACATGAACTGAAAAATACTCTCTGCAGCGGGCCGTATTTTCTGATTCAGCTTATCTCTATTTGTCATCAGTTAAACATTGTCAATTGATCATGTATTTTCATTAGAACATGGTAAATTCACATATGTTATCAATGCTATGAAATCTATTTACCACTCCTCACTTGAGTATTAGAATATTATACTTTAATTATTTTATAACTATCATTTTCTTTTTTCAGAACAAATAATTCATTTACGGTATATTTTTTATAGTTAGAATAATAAAATAATTCTATTTTTTCACCACCAATAAACCCTGTGATTACGTTAGTTTTTTTAATTCACTATTCTGATAACCCCCAAATATATCATACACATTGCTCATAAATGGAATACCATTATCCCTATTCATAGATTCTTTAAACTCTTTAGACAAAATTGTATCATAAATAACATCAAATTCTTTTTCATTATATTTAACATGAAATTCTTGCAATTTCTCTTTAGCAATATTCACATTAGTATCATTACACCCTACTAAAGGCAGAAAAAAAACAAAGCAATACAATATTTTTCTATTAATCATAATATTTATCTCAATTAACTATACAGCGAGTATATTGTTGGCAAGTTATACCACCTGAGAATGTTCCCCCTCCCACCCCAGCAGCAAGGGTAGCAGAAAGATTTATAGGACCATTACTGCCATTTATTTCAACCAAGCCAGTCGCAGAACCATTAATAATAAAGCCAACATCGGTCGTTGCCCCGGAAAGAATAGTCATGCCACTGCTGGGAGGTGCATTACTGATAGTACCTGATAGAGAAATAGCACCCGCAGCACCGCCCCCAACTCCCTGACATGCCATAAGATACGCACATAAATCCAATCCTTTATCGCCATTTCCGGTAAGAACTCCACCAGAAAAACTTCCACCAAATACTCCATAACCAGATACGCCGGCATCAGCACTAACTGAAAATAGTAATGGTGAATATGTTGGTCCATTTGCCGCATCTATTGTTGCCGATGCTTCTTCGTATGACATATAGCCTTCGGAAGCAGCATTCACTGCTGAACCAGCCTCCTTACCAAATGCACCACTAAATGTAATCAGCCCTAATGGATCTACTCCCTTAACTGGATCCAGCGGATATGCATACAAATTCCACCCACCCCTCAACCCAACATATCCTTCCGTACAAAATACTCTCCAGACCTTTTAAGTTACACTAACACCTCTGCATTGATGGTTATTTATTATGTTGCGTTGGGAACACACATCCTTTC
The DNA here is from genome assembly GCF_004361975.1 of Buttiauxella sp. JUb87. Lineage (NCBI taxonomy): Bacteria > Pseudomonadati > Pseudomonadota > Gammaproteobacteria > Enterobacterales > Enterobacteriaceae > Buttiauxella > Buttiauxella sp. JUb87. The sequence goes on along the minus strand of NZ_SNVY01000001.1, from coordinate 211,600 downwards.
CCTTCGGCCCAAAAACTGATACCGATCATAATTATCCCGAGCAAAGCACCTCCGTACATGCAAATTAGCATCAAGAAAGAAAACATCTTATCTTCAAATTTAAATACCCGAGCATACATTTCAAACATACCAGTGATTGTATTAAAATCTATGTTTTTCCTCTTGCAAAAATTCATTCCTGAAAAGACGGCAATTAAAGCCAATGAAAATATAATAAAGAACACAATAATTCTGGCAATTCTAATTTCTTCACACATATTTACCCTACCTAGAAAAATGGTACAGATACATTAGGATTGTATGGGATTTTAAGTTCTGGGCCAGCCCCAGGCCCAGCACCAATGTATACTTCTGGCCATGTTGATGTCTGCATTATCTCAATACTTGCAATTCCGAATCCAATAGAAAAGCCAGCAGCTGCTTTTAAATCCTTAGCTTTAGGGTCTCTAAATTTCAGCCCACATGTCGCACTTGCGCGTGCGCCAACAGCAGCAACTGGAATGCTGCCAAGCCCACTAACACCTGTATTTTCATTAGCTGAAACAGATCCTGATACACCAGTACCTAACGCAGCTGTTCCAGATGCCCGACACTCTCTTGACATAGGATTTGGTGGTAAAAATGGCGCCATAGCTTTACTTATTTCCTCCGGAGAATCCCCATGCCCAGTCATCCATTCACCCAGAGAAGCTCGTTCATTGATCCCTGCCCCCATATCAATACCAGTAAATGGTTCTAATCCTAAAGGATCAATATTCTTGTTTGGATTCAGTGGATAAACATACAAATTCATCCCACCCGCCAACCCAATAGGATCCTGGGTAATATACCGCCCCTGTTGCGGGTCATAATAACGGTGGCGGTTGTAATACAATCCCGTCTCTTCATCAGCCTGCTGGCCCGGCAGACGAATGAGTTGTTGCAGATGATGCGGGTTCTCCTCTGCCAGCTGGTTGCCCCATTCATCATATTCGGCCTGCCAGGCTATCGCTCCTGCTTCATCAATCAGCGCCTGCGGCAGTCCCCGGTGGTCACAGTGGTAAAGATGGATTTTTCTCTCCGGCGTGTGTTCCGGCTCCAGATGCTTTTCCATCTGCTCCACGCTCAGCCCGCACTGCGTCAGCCACTGGCGGCTCTGGTCACTGAGCTGGCCGCTGCGCAGCTCCCGCTCCAGGTTATCCAGCAGCGTCACCAGTTCCGGCATCAGCACCAGTCCCGCGTCCTGCTGCAGTTTCTCCGCCAGCGTGCGGCGTACGGTTTTTTCCAGCGCAGCTGTTACCGTCTCCACCCGCAGCAGGGGCGTAAAACTCCCCGGCAGGTACACCGTCTGGATACGCGATTTATCCGTCTGCGTGGTGGTCAGGCGGTCGCCCTCCTGGCCGTACCACACGCTTTCCGCCGGCTCTGTCGGGACGTACCAGCCGCCATCATATGCCTCACCCTGCCACACCTGTTTGCGAATGCGGCGGCCCAGCGGATCATAAGCATAACGGCTCTCCGTCAGCATGTTGCCGCTCTGCATCCGCCGGTAATGCGTCAGCCGGTGCTGGTGGTCATAGCCGTAGTGGTGCGTGATGCTGCCGCGCGGGTGGATGCGCCGTTCGTCCTTTTCCGTCAGCCTGCCATGCCCGTCGTAATGGTAAAAACAGTGCGCATCTTCGCTGATGCGGTTAGCCGGCCAGCTCTGCGGCAGTGCCGGGAAGGTCTTCCTGTCCGCCACCCGGTTGCCCGCCGGGTCGCTCAGGCTCAGTTGCGACAGCGTATGCTGCGCGGAGGTTATCTGGGTGCTGAGTAACCGTCCGGCCCCGTCATACCGGTAATCGCGCTGCTCATGCGGCCCGCGGATACCGGTCAGCTGCCCGTCTGCATTCCAGCCGTAATCGCGGTTAAGCTGAGGGAGGCTCAGGTGATGGTGCTGTAACTGCCCGGCGGGCGTCCAGGCCGTTGTCAGTTCATAATCCCCGAAGGTGCGCTGTGTCTCGCGGTGCAGGCGGTCACGGGTGAAGTCCATCAGCGGTGTGTCACCGAACTTCATGCCCGCCAGATACCCGCTGCCATAGGTCAGCCACGCCACCGGCGGCAGGTTATCCGGCTTAAACCGGTTCATCAGCCCCTGCTCACTGTAGGCCTGTTTTGTCTCGTGCTGCCAGAGCAGCGCCTGCGTTGCCGGATCATGCACCGTCTGGCGCTCACTGATAAGCCGCCCCCGGCTGTCGTAACCGTAGTGAACCGCCACCTGCTGTCCGGCGCTGAGATGGCTGATGTCCGCCAGCCAGCCCCGTTCGTTGTAGCCCCACTGTTCTGCCGGTTCGTCATTCACCGTGCGGTGTGTCAGGCGGTCTGCCTCATCGTAATGCCAGTGCGTGATGAGCTGTTCATCTTCGCTGCGGATGAGCTGCCCGGTGGGGCCGTAGTGGTAACGCTGCGTTCTGCCGTCAAAGCCCGTTTCCTGCGTCAGCCGGTCCCGCACATCGTACCCAAAGGTGGTGGTGGCACCGTTCTCGTTCATCAGTGCCGTGACACGCCCGGCCGGGTCGTGCTCCATCCGGCGTGTCAGCCCGCCCTGGGTGGTGCTGACCACGTTACCCCACGCATCATACGCCGTGGTGGTGCGGCGGCCGTCCGGGGACATCACGGCGGTGAGGTCACCGGCGGTGTTGTATTCATAACGCGTCTGCCTGCCCTGCGCGTCCTGCTGACTGACCAGCCGACCGCGCGCATCGTAAGCCCGGTAGCGGCTGAGGCCTTCTTCCTGATGCACGGCACTCAGTTGCCCGAACCGGTCATATTCATAGCGGGTTTCATAGCCCGAGCAGTCGGTGTACGTCAGAAGCTGGCCGTAGCGGCTCCAGCTCATCTGGCGGCTGCCGGTGGCATCGTCGCGGGTGGTCGGATATTCGCTGTGCGGATCATCATAACCATAACGCGTCACACTGCCGTCCCGCTGCACTTCGCCGGTCAGCCTGCCGTGCTCATCATAGTCACGCCGGCTTTTCAGTCCGTCCGGGTGAACCGTGCTGGTCAGTTGCTGCTGGCGGTTGTAGTAAAACGCCTTGCGGCGGCCATCCGGGGCGACGGTCTCCGTCAGCTGGCCGCTGCCGGGGCTCAGCCGGTACTGCGTTGTGCGTCCCGCCGCATCCGTCTGCGCCACCAGTCTGCCGGCCGGATCGAACTCGCTGCGGGTGAGGCTGCCGTCGGCAAATTCCTGTTTGACCACCCGTCTCATGCCGCCTTCACCGTCGGTGTGCAGCACCTCGCGGCGGTTCAGGCTGTCGGTGGTGGTGACGCGATTCTGCTCATAGCGGTAGGTGTAGCTTAAGCCAGCGGGGTTGCGCTGCTCCGTCACCCGCCCGTCAGCGTCATAGACATAACGCATCTCCGGGCGACCGGCGTAACGGTGCGCCACCATCCTTCCGGAATGCAGTGCATCATACGTGAAGCCGCGCACGGCGGTGCCGCTGCGGTCGTCCACCCCGGCCAGCTCGCCCCGCGGGGAATAGTGATAGCGCACCAGCGGCTCAGCCGGCAGGTTATCCGGGTAAAGCGGGTCACGGGTGAGCCACACTTCCGCCAGGCGCACGCCGGTGTCGGTACCGTAACCGGTGGCGGGCAACGCCTCCGGGAAAGGTGACTGTTTTTGTTTCCGGGCCTGTTCTGCGCGCTGTGCCTGTGTGGTCAGCACCAGCCGGAAGCGGCGGCCTGCGCCATCGGTGACACCGGTGATGTCACCGCTGAATTCACCGGCAACCTCACGGTGAAAGGTCATCCTGTGCCCGACATTATCCACCAGTCCGGTCAGTATCAGGTACGGCGGCAGCGGCGCGGGCAGCACCTCATCCACGGCGGGGATGCGCTCACACCCGCCGAGCACCCACCACGGCCCCTGCGGGCTGCTGGTGGCGAGGTAGCGATGGGGGCTCAGGCGAAGGTCTTCCGGGAGTGCCCGCCAGAGGGCATACAGCGGGTGGTTATCCTGCAGGGCGGCCACGCCCCCCCGCGCCAGCCAGAGGGATTCACTGCGGCTGAGCGCCACCTCCCCCGGAAACAACGGAGTAAAGTGCAGGCTTCTGCCGCCGTTGTCATTGAGTATCAGGGCGTTATCGCGTATCTGCAGATGCACATCAAAAGGCGCTTTCCAGCCGGGGCCAAACACGCCCACCGGCGCCGGCGTCCGGGTCTGATAACTGCTGTAGGTACGGGAAAGCACCAGCGGCAGCGGCCCCGGCAGGGCAAGGTCGGTTTCGCCGGGCAGCACCTTGGCCCCCAGCAGCGGGTTCACCGGGTGGCCGGAGGTTCTGCCGCCCGGGCACACCGAGCAGGCCACCCCGGTTGGCGCGCCAATCATCACCCCTGGGGAGCCCTGAACTATCGGGCCGCCCATTGCCGTCATGTCACCCATCCGTGCCGCGGGTTTACCGGTCATACACAAATCCTTCTGTTTACATGAACTGAAAATTGATGGTTACGCGGGGCTGCCGTTCAGAACTGCCGCATGTCCGGCGGCTGGCTGCTGTCCGCCTCCGGTGCTTCCGGCGGATTGTCCGTCAGACCGCAGTTCCAGTTAATCATCAGGGCATCGCCGCTGACGCTCTGCACACCCTGCAGATTAATGGCGGTGCCGTTGAGGAAGATTTTCCCGTCCTTCGTCAGCACCAGCCTCGCCATCCCGCAGCGCAGTTCCAGATGCTCACCTGCGGAATACACCGCCACCTTGCCGGTGCTCTCGGTGCGGTTTTTACCCACCGTGAAGGTGACATTCTCCCCGACGCTGACGTGATACCCCTTACCGACCACCAGCGATTTCTGTATCCCCACCTGTGAGGACTGCGTCAGCGCCACCGAGGTGTTCATCACGCCCCCGACGGTGGTCTGGTAAGCCAGCCCCACGGTCAGCGCGCGGACAATACCCACCGTCTCCGACTGGTTCTGGCCGACGGTGATACTCTGGTTTTGCCCCACGATTTCTTTCTGGTTCTGCACCACCGTCTGCAGCTGGTTTTGCTTCACGGTGATGACCTGGTTGCCACCGATGGTTTCGCTATGGTTGACTTTCACATCGGTGGTGCGGTTATTGAGCACTTCAGTGTCCATGTTCTTCTGCGCATGGAGGTACAGCTGCTCCGCTGAGGTCGCGTCATCAAAGCGCAGTTCGTTAAACCCGCTGCCCTTGTAGGTTTTTGAGCGGAGAGTCATCTGCGTTTTCGTTCCCGGCAGGTCTCCCGGTGAAGCGTTAAATTCATGATAAGTCCGCCCCATCACTATCGGCTGGTCCGGGTCACCGTTGAGGAAATCGACTATCACTTCCTGGCCGACACGCGGTATCGCCAGGTGACCAAACCCGGCACCGGCCCACCCCTGTGACACCCGTATCCAGCAAGAGCTGTCTTCCGTGCCGCCGTGATAACGGTCCCAGCGGAATTTCACCCGCACCCGCCCGTGTTCGTCACAGAAAATCTCCTCCCCCGGCGGGCCGGTCACCACCGCACTCTGCGGGCCATCGACTTTCGGTTTGAAGCGCGGGGCCGGACGCCAGGTGCGTGTAGCGGGCATCACACTGAACTGGTTGATGAGGGTGGTGCCCTCACCGCGACTGCCATGCAGCGCCTGCGGCTGGTCACCGGTCAGGATACTGTTCACCACCTGCCATTCCCGGTTCTGGGCCTTTATCGGGTGACCGGAAAGGGTGAAACACACCCCCGGCCATAACGTCGCTGACGTGCTGGTCCCCGTGGCGGTTTCCGCCTGATTGCGGCAGCCCTCGGTTTTGTAACGGGTAAAATCCCGGCCGTGCTGCTCATCCTTGAAACGCCCCGGATAATCATAAATTTCATACTGTGCGCGCTGGCCGTTCAGGCTGTCGGCCTTGTGGTTATACCTCCCCGGCCAGTCCGGTACCTTAAAGGTGTAATCCTGGCTCATGACCGAAGACGGCAGCACGTTCGCTTCGTAACGAAACACGCTGATGCACTCCCTGGTCACGTCCGGGGTATTCGGGTTAAAGGGAAAGGTATTTTCTGCGCGGACCAGGCCAGCTGCGTCATCACACAGCGTCAGTTTCTGCACCTGCGCTGAGGCGTCATCGAAGAAGCTGATGCCTTCCTCGGCCCACAGTCTTGCCAGAAAATCCAGGTCAGTTTCCCCGTACTGAACGCAGAATTCCCGTGCCGGATGGCTCTCATAAAAGGAGGAGGTCCAGTCCGTGACGCCGTTTTCCGCCAGCAACGTGGCGGTGATGGTTCGGATATCCTGCTGCTGAAAAATACGGAAGTTCTGGCGCAGGCCACAGCGCCACAGGGGAGGATGAATGCGGAAACGGTAGCGCATCTGCCAGCCGTTGTTCTCGCTCATGCCGAAGGTGGCAATAATGCCGCTGACATGGCGCACGGCGGTGGCACCCTGCCAGACCGTCAGCGTGGCATTCTGCTCGAGTAACTGTTCGGCAGTCTGGCGGAAGGAGTCGCTGACAACATCGACGTCGAGGATAAAGGAGGAGGAATAATGCTGGCGGAGGAAGAAACTCACCACCGCAAAGGTGTCCGGCTCAAGCCCCGCCACCTGTAGCGTAAAACGCAGTCCTTTTACTGACATAATTCTTCCCTGTGCCGACGCGCTGCCGGACAAATGATAAACATGGTTAACAGGTGAAGAAGAATAAGCAGTCTGGTTTTTTATAGTGTGACCGCGGTCAGTTTTTCAGGTTGAAAATCAAAAAATAGACAAACATATAACTTATATATCAATAGTTTAATTAGTTATAGATATGAATCCAACAAATGAATTCGGGCTGTGAATTAATCGTTTTGACTTAAATCCAAACGGCGGACAAGGAGTCAGGTGCGAGGAGTACAGGGAAGCCGTAGCTTCCCTGTATAACAAATCATTACACCTGCAAATAGACCATTTGCGTTTGCAGATACTCATTCAGTCCGTGGCGGCCATCGGCACCACCAATACCCGATTTACGCCAGCCCGCATGGAAGCCTTGCATTGCTTCAAAGTTTTCACGGTTGACGTAGGTTTCGCCGAATTTCAGCCCTTTAATCGCTTTCATCGCGACATTTAAATCACGCGTATACACCGAGGATGTCAGTCCGTAATCGCTGTCATTAGCCATCTCAAGTGCTTGTTCCAGCGTTTCAAATGTGGTCACTGGCAGCACCGGGCCGAAGGTTTCATCGTGCATAATTGCCATTTCCTGGCGCACATCCACCAGTAGTGTTGGCGGGTAGAAATACCCTTTCCCTTCTGGTGCTTTACCGCCCAGCACCACACGCGCGCCTTCGCTGACCGCACGCGCCACTTTCTGCTCGACACGTTCAAGTGCTGCGGCGTTAATCAATGGCCCCATCGAAACATCGTTACGCTCGCCAGTGTCACCAAAACTCACCTGTTTAAAGGCCTCGCTCAGGCGAGTAATAAATTCGTCGTAAATACCCTTTTGCACATACACACGCTCCACACAGTTGCATACCTGCCCGGTGTTGATCATCCGTGAATCAACAATCGCTTTCACCGCGATATCAAGATCGGCATCGTCCATCACAATAGCAGGTGCTTTGCCGCCTAATTCCAGGCACACCTTGGTGATGTTTTTGGCCGCTGCCGCCATGATTTTCTCACCCGCGCCAACGCTGCCCGTCATGCTGACCATCGCCACTTTCGGGTTGCCCGCTAATTCTTGCCCTACCGTTTCACCGCGCCCCAGAACCAGGTTAAACACCCCTTTTGGCAGCCCGATATCGTGGACAATTTCCGCAAAAGCGATAGCGTTGTTTGGCGTGAATTCGCTCGGTTTGATAACGATGGTGTTGCCAGTAATCAGCGCGGGGGCAAGTTTGCGGGCAATCAGGAAGAACGGGAAGTTCCACGGCAAAATACCGGTGGTGACGCCTAACGCTCGTTTAAACACCAGAATATTTTCACCCGGGCGGTCACTTTGCAGAATTTCGCCTTCGTAACGGCGCGCCCACTCGGACATGTAGTCGATATAATCCGCGGTGAAGGCCACTTCCACTTCCGCCAGTTGTTGGGTTTTGCCACCTTCCGCCACAATCAGCGCGCTGATTGATTTCGCTCGTTCGCGAATACCGGCAGAAATTTTACGCAGCCATCCGGCACGTTCAATGGCGGGCAATGCTTCCCAACCCGCTTGCGCTTTTGCTGCCGCGTCAATGGCATCGCGAGCTTGCTGGGCTCCCCCATCAGGAATACGTGAAATCAGTGCTTCAGTAGCAGGATTGATCACATCAATCCACTTATCGCCCTGCCATTGAACAAATTGACCATCAATATACATTGGGTGTTGTACAGGTGCTGTCATGACTGGCTCCTTCGCGTTCACTGCTGTTATGTTTCATAGATGTAAATAGCATGTGAATACTTTAGGTAGCAAAAATAGTCATTCGGGCAAAATGGTCATGTTCTGTGATGGTTCTCAATAAAAACGCCGGAAATAAAACGATTTCGCGGCAACTCAGAAAGTTGAAAATGACCGTTTTCAGCGTGCTCACCTGAAAACGGTCATCAAAGGGGAATTACAGCAGTTGGCTGGCGGTCGGGTAGTCGGTGATCAGCACGTCGATATAGCCGCCGTGTAGTGCACCACGAATGGCATTAGCCTTGTCATTTCCGCCTGCAAGCGCCACTACATGCGGGCAGTCGCGGACCTGGCTGAGCTCCATGCCGATAACCGGGTCTTCTTCTTTGCTCAAAACCGGCTCGCCCTGCGCATTGAAATAATGCAGGCAGATATCCCCGACTGCACCGCGCTCGGCCAGGGTTTTCAGCATCGCTTCGCCATAATAGTTGCCCGAATTTTTCAGCAGCTGGGACGGCTCAAGCTCACCGATACCGAGAATAGCCACGTCCACTTCGGCGAATTTATTCACCACTTCGGCGACATCATCGCTGGCGACCAGTTTTGCTCGCTCTTCAACGGAATGCTCAATACTTTGCGATGGCAGCAGCCAGGCCGGGCAATCGAGTTGTGCCGCCAGGTTTTGCGTCAGAATGGTTGCTTGCACGTTACCGTTCGGCCCCACGCCGCCGAGCAGTTGAATCACGCCGCGCGCTTTAATGCTCTGCGGGTGCAGCTCATCGACCATCGCACGAATGGTGGAACTCCAGGAGGAAATCCCCACGAGATCGTTTGGCCGTAAACGTGTTTCCACATAATGCGCCGCCGCGCTGCCAATCGCATGCTTGATTTGCGAGGCGGGTGCTGACTCATCGACATCCACCACAATCGCCTGGCGAATACCGTATTTTTTCTCCAGCGCCTGTTCGAGCGAGAGAAAAATATTGGCGGGCTGGATAACACTGATTTTTACCACGCCCTCTTTTTGGCAGCGTGTGATAGCGCGTGAGACAAATGACTGCGACAGGTGCAATAGCCCGGCAATCTCCGACTGCTTCATCCCTTCTACAAAGTAGAGCGTCGCGATCTTGACCAACAAACGTTGTTCGTCCTGCTTTGACATGAGCGCCTCCTGTTTCTCTACCTGATATTTTTATTCAATCCTGCATAAATAACAAGACAGCATTCCTTTTGCCGTTAATTCGTACGATTTGTGATCACATTCGCCTTTTTATCATTTTGCTCAATTCCACATGGACAGAACCATGAGTCGGGCATATCGTTATATTGAATAATAAATCATGTTTGAATATATATTCAATGTGGAGATAAAAATGAAATTTACCCTGGTCAAGACCTCACTCGTTGCCACCCTACTTGCTTCATCTGCCAGTCTCTATGCCGCTGATAATGGCCTGATTGCCATTATTACCCCATCGCATGACAACCCATTCTTTAAAGCTGAAGCCGACGGCGCGATGGCGAAGGCAAAAGAGTTGGGCTACACCACGCTGGTCGCCTCGCATGATGATGACGTGAACAAACAAAACCAACTGATTGAAACCGCCATCGCCCGTAAAGCGAAAGCCATCATTCTCGATAACGCCGGTGCAGATGCCACCGTCGGCCCGCTGGAAAAAGCGAAAGCCGCCGGAGTACCGACGTTCCTTATCGACCGTGAAATCAACAAAACCGGCGTGGCCGTGGCGCAGATTGTTTCCAATAACTATCAAGGTGCGCAGTTGGGTGCTGATAAATTTGCCAAATTGCTTAACGGCAAAGGCAAATATGTTGAACTGCTGGGCCGCCAGTCAGATACCAACGCCCATGTGCGTTCACAGGGCTACCACGACATTCTCGACGACTACCCGGATATGAAAATGGTGGCGCAGCAAACCGCTAACTGGAGTCAGACCGAAGCCTTCACCCGCATGGAGTCCATTTTGCAGACTCAGCCCGACATCGTTGGCGTGATCTCCGGTAACGACACCATGGCGCTTGGCGCAGAAGCCGCCTTAAAAGCCGCCGGGAAAACCAATGTCATCGTGGTGGGTTTTGACGGTAGCGACTACGTGCGCGATTCGATTATCGCGAAGAGCAATATCAAAGCCACCGTGCTGCAACCCGGTTGGGAACAAGCACAAATGGCCGTGGTGCAAGCCGATTTCTACCTGAAAAACGGCAAACCGCAATTGCAGGAAAAACAGCTGATGGACTGCGTGTTAATTGACGACAGCAATGCATCGATGCTGAAAACCTTCAAGCTGGCTAAGTAATCCGGGAGGCTGTATGTCGCTCAAACAATGGGGTATTGGCCTGTTATGTTGCAGTGCCCTGTTGCTCACTGCCTGCCGGGTGGTGGATCTGGATGAAAACGGGCAACCGATTATTCCTGCAGATCCGAATGCGAAAGCGAGTTTCGCCAACCAGACACCCGCGCAGATAGCGCAACAAACCTGGAACAACAAAGTGATGACGCCTGCGCAGACACAAGCGCTGGACAGCAGCGCGCTGAAAACCCGTGCCGCCAGCGCCAATAACGAAAGCGTATTCGTGAAGGTTCAGGGCAAAGTCGACAGCGTGTCTCTGGATAACGAACGTGAACGCACATTGACCGTCACTGTTAATGATCAGCCACTGCAAGTGCAGGTCGGGCCGATGATTCGCGGTAACGCCATTCGCGACGCCACCGGCTACAAGTTCGAAGATTTCACCAACCAGGTGCAGTTTGCGCAGCTCTCAAAAGCCTACAACCGCGAAGCGGCAAAACACTTGCCGACAGTAGATGAAAGCTGGCAACAACAACCCATCACGGTGGTGATGGCCGTCACCCTGCGCAACGGTACCTTGAGCGATGCCGCAGCAGTTTCACTGGAACGGGGGCAACCATAATGTCGCAAGATCCGATCATTCTGCACACCCGTGGTATTTCGATGCTGTTCCCCGGCACCGTGGCGCTGGACAACATTGATTACAACGTCTGGCGCGGCAAAGTGAACGTCATCATCGGTGAAAACGGGGCGGGCAAATCGACGCTAATGAAGATTCTGGCGGGCGTTCAGCAACCAAGTGTGGGTGAAATCCGTCTGAATGGTGAAGTGGTGCAGTTTAACAGCACGCGCCAGGCCGCCGCACATGGCATCGGCATGGTTCACCAGGAGCTGAACCTGTTCGAAAACCTGACCGTTGCCGAAAACATTTTCCTCGGGCGCGAACTGCAACACGGTTTGTCGCCGATTGATGAAGCCACGCAGCAGGCACGCAGCGCGGAATTGCTCAAGCGTCTGGACCAGCCGATTTCGCCGAAAGAGATTGTGGCAAACCTGAAAGTCGGCCAACAGCAACTGGTTGAAATCGCCAAAGCACTGGCCGAAGACGCCGACATCTTAATTCTTGATGAACCGACTTCAGCGTTAAGTAAAACCGAAGTGGAAATTCTGTTCCGGGTGATTCGCGAACTCACCCGCCAGGGCGTCACCATTATTTATATCTCGCATCGTCTGGAAGAGTTAATGGCGATTGGCGACGTGATAACCATTTTACGCGATGGCAAATTCCAGACCGAAGCGCAGGTGTGTGATATCGACGTGCCATGGATTGTGCGCGAAATGCTCGGCAGCGAACCAGTATCCAGTTTCCTGAAACCCGGTCGCAATTTTGGAGCAGCAATACTTGAGGCCGAACACATCACCTGCGTCAATTCTGCGGGAAACACTGTGGTGAACGACGTCAGTTTTCAGGTACGCGCAGGTGAAATCGTCGGCATTTATGGGCTGATGGGCGCCGGGCGCACGGAATTGTTCGAATGCCTGTTGGGTACACAACGCAATTACCTCGGCAAATCATGGCTCGACAGCAAACCGGTGCCGCCGCGCCTTGCCACCGCCGAACGCATCCGTATGGGAATGAGTCTGGTGCCTGAAGATCGTAAACGTACCGGAATTTTCCCGATATCGTCAGTCGCCAGCAACCTGACGATTGCCAGTTTATGGCGGCGTTTACAGCGAGGTTTTGCGATTTCGCAGCTTGATGAAACGGCGGTGGTCGCCAGCACCATCGGCAACTTATCGATAAAAGTCTCCTCACCTGATGTAGAAATTCAGGCGTTGAGCGGTGGGAACCAGCAAAAAGTGGTGATTGGCCGCTCGCTGTTGACCAACCCGAAACTGCTACTGCTCGATGAACCGACGCGTGGAATCGACGTTGGCGCGAAAGCCGACGTGTTCCGCATGATGGTTCAGCTCTCGGAGCAAGGGATTGCGGTGGTGTTTTCCACCTCCGATCTCAAAGAGATCATGGCGGTTTCCGACCGCATTCTGGTGATGTCAGGCGGGAAAATTACCGCTGATATTCCCCGCGAACACGCCGAAGAATCGGCATTGGTTTCCGCTAGTGCACAAGGGTTCTGATATGAAAACGAATGATACTGTCGCGCTCAACGCCAGACCAGGCTCGCCGTTTAGCTCGCGGGAAAATCTGCTGCTGTTACTGCTCAAACTGCGCACCTTTATTGCGTTGTTTTTGATTGTCGGCTTCTTCGCCATCATGGTGCCAGATTTCCTCGCCATGGGCAGCCTGGTGATCATGATTAAACACATTGCTATCAACGCTTTCCTGGCGCTCGGCATCACCTTTGTCATCATTACTGCGGGCATTGATTTGTCGATTGGCGCAACGCTTGGGCTGTGCGGCATGATTGCCGGTTGGCTGATTACCAAAGGCATTGTGCTGCCGATGTTCGGCATCGCTATCTTCCCAAGTGTGTGGGTGATTGTGCCGCTGGTGCTGCTGGTTGGCGGGCTGATTGGCGCGGGTAATGGCTGGATTATCACCCGCTACAACGTCGCGCCGTTTATCTGCACCCTCGGCACCATGTACATCTTGCGCGGGGCCGCCATGTTGACCTCGGGCGGTGAAACCTTCCCCGGACTTTCCGGTAACCCACAACTCGGCAATACCGGTTTTGACCTGATTGGCTCCGGCACGCTGTTCGGTATTCCGTGGGCTATCTGGATGATGATTGTGCTGGCCGTCGCCATTGCCTATGTCGCCCGCCGCCTGCCCTTTGGCCGCCATGTTTACGCCATTGGTGATAACGAACGCGCCGCTGAACTGTCCGGCGTCAAAGTCCGCCAGGTGAAAATTTGGGTCTACACGCTGTCCGGTTTTTGCGCCGCCATTGCCGGGATCGTGGTTTCCGCGCAGCTGGTTGCCAGCCACCCGGCAAACGGCACGGCCTTTGAAATGAACGCCATCGCCGCTGTGGTGCTCGGCGGAACGTCGCTGGCTGGCGGGCGCGGCACCATTCTTGGCACGCTGGTCGGTGCATTCGTGATTGGTTTTCTGGCTGACGGCCTGGTGATGATGGGGGTCAGTGAATTTTGGCAAATGGTCATCAAAGGCATCGTGATTATTGTGGCGGTCATCATCGACCAGATGCAAAACCGCATGCAGCAAAAAGCCGCGGTCGTGGCCCAGAAAGCCATCATGGAAAGTAGCGGGAAAGTGTAGCGCATCACAAATCCTCAACGGCGGGTATTTTTTTACCCGTACGGAATAATTATTCATCTATGATTTTTAATGCAAGAGGTAACACTATGAATCCGTTCGCACTGTCAGTTACGGATCTGGAGAAAAGAGCACGCGCCGTCCGTCGCCGTATCGTCCTGCTCAATGCCAACAGCCCGGCTGGCGGCCATACCGGGGCCGATTTATCACAGGTGGAGATCTTAACCGCCCTGTACTTCCGGATACTGAATTGTTCGCCGCAACTGATTAACAGCGACGAACGTGACATCTACATTCAGTCCAAAGGCCATGCGGTTGGCGGTTATTACTGTGTGCTGGCTGAAGCCGGGTTTATTCCCGTGGAGTGGCTGCCGACTTATCAGCATGCCGACTCTCACCTGCCCGGCCACCCGGTGAAACACAAAACGCCGGGTGTGGAGCTTAACACCGGCGCTCTGGGCCACGGCCTGCCGGTCGCCGTTGGCATCGCGCTGGCGGCTAAACGCAACAACAGCAAGCGCCGCGTTTTTGTGGTGACTGGCGATGGTGAACTGGCCGAGGGCAGCAACTGGGAAGCCGCACTGGTCGCGGCGCATTACCAGCTCGATAACCTGATCATTATTAACGACAAAAACAATCTGCAACTCGCGGGTTCGACCAAAGACATCCTCAACACTGACCCGCTGGATGAAAAATGGCGCGCGTTCGGCATGGAAGTGACCGAGTGCCGTGGCAATGACATGGCTGATGTGGTCGCCACCCTTGAAGGGTTACAGCCGCACGGCAAACCGCACGTCGTGATTGCCAACACCACCAAAGGCGCGGGCATCTCCTTTATTCAGGGGCGCGCAGAATGGCACCACCGGATACCGAAAGGTGACGAAATCGTACTGGCGCTGGAGGAACTGAAAGATGAGTAATAGCGAACACCTGGCAACCGTAATGGTGAATGCCTTTATTGACGCCGTCGAACGCGGCGTAGACCTGGTGCCGGTCGTTGCCGACTCAACCTCTACGGCAAAAATCTCACCGTTTATGAAACAGTTTCCGGACCGACTGGTAAACGTCGGGATTGCAGAACAGACGCTGGTGGGAACGGCGGTTGGCCTGTCGATGGGCGGGAAAATTGCCGTCACCTGCAACGCGGCTCCGTTTTTAATCTCACGCGCTAATGAGCAGATCAAAGTCGACGTTTGCTACAACAACAGCAACGTCAAACTGTTTGGCCTCAATGCCGGAGCCAGCTACGGCCCGCTTGCCAGCACTCACCACAGCATTGACGACATCGCCGTGCTGCGCGGTTTTGGCAACATCGAAATCTATGCACCGTCCTGCCCGATTGAATGCCGCCAGATTATTGACTACGCGCTTGAGCATGTCGGCCCGGTTTATATTCGCCTCGATGGGAAAGCCCTGCCGGAACTGCACGATGCGGATTACCAGTTCAAACCAGGAGCAGTTGAGCAACTGCGCGAAGGCGACGATGTGGCGTTAGTGGCGATGGGTTCAACGGTGCATGAAATCGTTACGGCTGCGGCACAACTCGCCGATTTAGGTATTAATGCGGCGGTGATCAACGTTCCATCTATTCGCCCTTGCGATACCGCGCAACTTCTTACCATGCTTAAAAATTCACGCCATGTGATAACCGTTGAAGAGCACAACGTCAATGGCGGTGTCGGCAGCCTGGTCGCGGAAGTGTTAGCGGAAGCCGGGTGTGGCATCCCTTTGTTGCGGCTCGGGATTGCAGACGGTAGCTATGCTATTGCGGCGGATCGCAAGGAGATGCGTGCTCATCATGGAATTGATGCCGCAGGGGTCACACGTTCCGCCACAGCGCTTTGCAAAGGAGCATAGCCATGTCCAGCCCGGTAATTCTGGCTATTGATGAGGGCACCACCAACGCCAAAGTGGTGGCGGTGAATAGCAACGGGGAAATCTGTGCCCGTTGCAGTGTCGGCGTGGCAATGACGCACCCGGCACCAGGGCTTGCAGAGCAAGATCCCGTTGCGCTGTGGCGCGCCGTTTGCGAAGCGCTGAGCGGCTGCCTGCAACAACTCGGTTCCGTCACCATTGCCGGGATTGCGATAAGCAACCAGCGTGAGTCGGTGTTGGTGTGGCAGCGCCATAACGGCCAACCGTTAACGCCGGTCGTCAGCTGGCAGGATCGCCGTTCAGAACAAACGTGTGAGCAACTTTTAGCGCAGGGTCATGGCGAGCTTATCACCCGTCTTACTGGCCTGCCCGTCGACCCGTTATTCCCGGCGGCGAAAATCCGCACCCTGCTCGATGCCATTCCCGACGGCATGAAACGTGCCGCAGCGGGTGAGCTGTGTATCGGAACCATCGATTCCTGGTTGAACTGGCAACTGACTGCCGGACACTCGTTTACCACCGACTACTCGAATGCGGCCCGCACGCAGCTGTTTAATATTTACCGGGGCGAATGGGACGACGAACTGCTGCAATTATTCGGCATTCCGCGTGCCGCGCTGGCTGAAGTGCGCCCTTCTGCCGGGCACCACGGTGAAGTGCAAATCAACACCATTCCAGGCTTGCCGATCGGTACGCCGGTGCTGGCACTGATCGGTGATTCACATGCGGCACTCTACGCCCAACGCAGCGTTTGCGGGCAGGTGGTGAAAGCCACTTATGGTACCGGCTCGTCATTGATGCTTTCGCTTCCCGAACCGGCAAACCGCAGCAATCGCCTGAGCACCACGCTTGCCTGGCACGACGGCGAGCTGAATTACGCGCTGGAAGGCAACATCACCCATACCGGCTCGGGTGCCGCATGGCTGGGGAACATGTTGGGTATCAACGACCCGGCAGAACTGACCCGGCTTGCGCAATCCGCAGAAAGTAACCAGGGCGTCTATTACGTGCCTGCGCTTTCCGGGCTGGGTGCGCCGTGGTGGGATCTCCACGCACGCGGCATGATTTGTGGCCTGACGGACGCCGCTACCCCTGCGGTGCTGGCGCGAGCCGCACTGGAGTCGCTGGTCTATCAAATTGCCGATGTCTTTTTCGCCATGGAACAGGCAACCGGCGAGCGCCTCGAATCGCTGTGCGTTGATGGCACCGCCACCCAAAATCGCTGGTTGATGCAGTTGCAGGCTGATGTGCTGCAACGCCCGTTAATCATTCAACCCGCAGCTGAAATATCCGCACTCGGCGCAACGCTGTTAGCCGGAAAAACCCTTGGTTGGTGGCAAGACGGTACACCGCTTGCCGCACTGGCCCACTGTGGCGAGCGTTTGCAGCCACAGGCAGAACAACAAAAAGCAATGCAACAAAACTATAAACAGTGGCTTGAAGCCGTGGCCCGCTGCCGCTTTGTGCCGAATTAACTTTTACTGGAGTGAAGCCATGTCTCGTATCCCAAAAGAATTAACTTTCGGCGTTATCATCGGAAACCGCGGGTTCTTCCCAAGCTATTTAGTGGCACAGGCGCATGAACAGGCCGAAGCGCTGTTTGGCAAACTGGGGATCAAAACGATAATGCTAAAAGACGGAGAAACGCATCTCGGTGGCGTGGAAACCCGTCAGGATGCCAAAGTTTGTGCCGAACTGTTCCGCCAGCATCGTGACGACATTCATGGTGTAGTGGTGTTATTGCCAAACTTTGGTGATGAAAAAGCGGTGGCAGAAGCGATTCGCCTTTCCGGTTTGAAAGTCCCGGTGTTAATCCAGGCTGAAGAAGACAATCTTGATAAAATGGGCCTGGCGACTCGCCGCGATAGCTTCTGCGGGAAAATCTCCCTGTGTAACAACCTGCGCCAGTACAACATCCCCTTCACGCTCACCACGCAGCATGTTTGTGCGCTAAGCGGTGAAGTGTTCGAACAAGATTTACAGCGTTTTGCGCAAATTTGCCGGGTGGTGAAATCGATGCAGGGCGTGCGCATCGGGGCGATTGGTGCGCGTCCGGCCAGTTTTAACACCGTGCGCTACAGCGAAAAACTGCTCGAAAAAATGGGCGTGGCGGTTGAAACCCTCGACCTGTCGGAAATTTTCACCCGCATCAAACACATCAGCGATGACGATCTGCGGGTGCACGAGAAGCGTGGCATCTTAATTGAAAACGCTGACGCCAGCGGGATCCCAGCCGACAAGTTAACCCAGATGGCAAAACTGTTCGTGGTGATCAGCGAATGGGTAGTCGCAAACGACATCGACACCACGGCGATTCAGTGCTGGACGTCGCTTCAGGAAAACCTCGGCATTAACGTTTGCTCGATTATGAGCGTGATGTCAGGGCAGTTAATGCCAAGCGCCTGCGAAGTGGATGTGATGGGTGCACTGTCGATGTATGCCCTCGCCAGTTGCTCGCTTAATCCGGCCTCGATTGCCGACTGGAATAACAACTTCGGCGACGATCGCAACAAATGCGTGCTGTTCCACTGCGGGAACTTTGCCAGCAGCAGCCTGGAATCTCCGTCGATGGGTACCGCCGATATCATTGGCACCACCGTCGGCAAAGAAAACACCTGTGGCGCGGTGCATGGCCGCCTGAAAAGCGGGCCGCTGACCTACTTCCGTCTGTCATCGGATGATTTTACTGGCGAAGTGAAAGCCTATGTTGGCGAAGGGCAATCGGTTGACGATCCGTTAGATACCGTCGGCTGCCGTGCGGTGATTGAAGTGCCACATCTGGAGAATTTACTGTCGTGGATTTGTAACAACGGTTTTGAGCACCACGTCGCCATGAACCATTCCGCAACGGGCGCGGTATTACAGGAAGCGTTCAGCAAGTATTTGGGTGTGAACTGTTACCAGCATCGTTAAGGTGAAAACGGTGGATGGCGCATTCGCTTATCCACCCTACAAACAACAAATGCGCTTCTTGTGTTGATTTTGTAGGGCGGATAAGCGCAGCGTCATCCGCCGAAATCACTCATATTGATAAACCACGCTCGTGCATCCACTGTGCCAGCGCGGCATCACTGGCGAGAACTTCCCAGGCATTAATCACGGCCAGCGGAATATCTACGTGGGTAATAAAGTCACGTCCGTTTGGCCCGTAGCCCTGCGCATCATCTCTGATTCGCGGGATTTCCCCCAGCGCCAGCGAAATGTAACGCTCAACCGGCCATAATCCTTTTTGATGCGGACGAAATACAGTCTGGGTTTCGTCACTGACCAGCAACGGCACAAACCCCGGCCAGCTGCGCCACTGTGGTTGATGTGCATCATTCTGCCAGGCACGTTCAAATGTCGCGACGGTACGGCGCTGCATGGTGGGATCTTGAATAACGATCGCGCTCGCAGGTGTTATTTTCAGCGTTTGCATCAAGTCATAAGTGAAGCGTGCGTTCTCGCCGCAGTTGGTGGACTTCTCTTCCGTCAGCACTTTTTCAGCGGGGATCTTCCAGAACTGGGTAGCAATATCTTTGATGATTGCAGCTTCAGCGCGCCCGGTGGTTGGGATAGTGTTATAGCGCGGATGTTTAGCGATGGCTGCGTATAAAAAGGTTGTGGAATGCCCAATACCACCGGTAATGAGCAGCCGTAGTTCGCTGTTAGCTGCAAGCTCGCAGGCCGCATCAATGGTGGGAATGACGGCATTGCCTGCGAGAATAATCAGTTCGCCATCAGTCACCGCGGGCAGTGCATCAAACTCATTGTGAGAAAGCCACTCGCCCAATGTATTAATGGAACCAATGGTCGTGGCCTGCAAAGCTGGAAATGTTGTCGACAACATAACCCCTCCTTGTTAAAAACCAGCGCACATCATACCGCAGGCCGCGCCGTTACTGTATAGGGTTGCTCTGAGACTTCAATAAGCGTGGCGAAAACGGTGGATGACGCTGGCGCTTATCCACCCTACAAAACCGTTTTTCATAGGTCATACAGCAGCGTCATCCGACAAACTTGTTTAGGTGAGCTTATAAACCCGCGCCTCCCACGGATGCAGCCGATACAGTTCATCCACCTGCGGGTAATTCCCCAGCACACATTCGGCCCATTCGAGCGCTAATTCCTCCCCCGTCCAGCGCGCCGATTTCCCCGACATATTGCACAGCACCACGAATTCCGACTCTTCGAGCACACGTCTATAAGCATAAATTTGTTCGTGGTCTTCCAGCTCCAGCTCGTAGCGCCCATAAATTAACGTGTGCTCTTGTTTACGCAGTTGAATCAACGCGCGATAAAAACTCAGTACCGAATCCGGGTCTTGCTGCTGGCTGGCGATGTTAATCATTTCATGGTTGGCATTCACCTTAAACCACGGTGCAGCATCGCTAAAACCGGCGTTTGGCCAGCCATTCCACTGCATCGGCGTGCGCGAATTATCACGCCCGGTATTGGTGAGGAACGCGATGATTTCAGCTTCACTTTTGCCCTGAGCTTCCAGCTCGCGCCACATGTTTTTCGCAGAGACATCATCAAAATCGTCCAGCCCCTCGAAGCGGGTATTGGTCATGCCAATTTCCTGGCCCTGATAGATAAACGGCGTCCCTTGCATTAAGAAATAGAGTGCTGCAATGCAGGTCGCACTTTCCCGCCAGTGGTGCTCGGTGTCACCCCAGCGCGAAGTAATGCGCGTCAGGTCGTGGTTTTCCACATACAACGCATTCCAGCCTCTGCCTTCCAGGGCTTGCTGCCAGGCGGTGAAGATCTTTTTCAGGACCGCCGGTTCCGGGCGCAAACCGGCCTCTGGCTCCCATAAACGCACGTGTTCAAACTGGAACACCATATTGAGCCGCCCACGATGTTCGCCCACCCACTCTTCAGCATGTTCGGAATTCAGGCCGTTCATCTCACCAACGGTGACAATATCGTAGTGCTGGAGCACATTGCGGCTCATGTCATCGACATAATCCAGCAGCCCGTCGTAGTTAAGATGGCTTTTCATTGATGGCGCGTAACGCAATTTGTCCGGGTTCGGCACGTCCGTCAGCAGCGGCTCTTTTTTCAGGTGCGCGATGGCGTCAATGCGGAAACCGTCGATGCCTTTATCCAGCCACCAACGCATCATGTCGTACACCGCGCGGCGTACATCGTGGTTTTCCCAGTTCAGATCCGGCTGGCGACGGGTAAACAGATGCAGGTAATACTGTTCGGTGTGCGGGTCAAATTCCCAGGCTGAACCTTTAAAAATCCCTTCCCAGTTATTGGGTTCCGCCCCATTTTTACCATCGCGCCAGGTGTACCAGTCACGTTTCGGGTTATCACGTGAGGAACGCGATTCAAGAAACCACGGATGTTCATCGGAGGTGTGGTTAACCACCAGGTCGATAATCAACCGCATCTCACGCGCGTGGGCTTGTTCCAGCAGGCGGTCGAAATCCGCCATGGTGCCAAATTCCGCCATGATTTGCTGATAATCGCTGATGTCGTAACCGTTATCATCGTTAGGCGATTTGTACATCGGGCAGATCCAAATGAGATCGATGCCGAGATCTTTGAGGTAGTCGAGTTTTTCGGTGATGCCGTTAAGGTCACCAATGCCATCACCGTTGCTGTCCTTAAAACTGCGCGGATAAATCTGGTAGGCCACCGCCTCTTTCCACCAGCTCGCCATCGTTTACCTCCCGATTAATAAAGCAAAAGATTCATAAGGTTGGAGTTCAATACTGACAGCAAGCCGATCGCGTGGCGCGTAGTTGCTAATCAAACATTCGCCGTGCCAGTTCTGCATCTGATGCGGGATATCGAGCGTCAGGTGCTCAGCGGTGAAATTATTGATGACCAATAACCGCTCGCTATCAAGTGCTCTTAGCCAGGCAAAAACCTGCGGATGCTCGCGCAGTACAGGCTGGAAATCGCCGTACACCAAAACCGGGTACTGTTTACGCAACGCCACCAGTTTCTGGTAATGCCACAAAATTGAATCCGGTTCGGCGAGGGCCGCCGCGACATTGATCTCGCGGTAATTCGGGTTCACGGTAATCCAGGGTGTTCCGGTGGTGAAACCTGCATTCGGGCTATCGTCCCACTGCATCGGCGTGCGCGCGTTATCACGCCCGTTAGCATGAATCCCCTGCATCATCTCCTCATGGCTGACACCTTCCGCCAGCCGCTCTTGATAAAGATTCAGGCTTTCGATATCGCGATATTCATCAATGGTTTCGTAGCGCACGTTGGTCATGCCAATCTCTTCACCCTGATAAATATACGGCGTACCTTTCAGGCAATGCAGCGCGGTGGCAAGCATTTTGGCCGAAGCCACACGGAACTCGCCTTCGTCACCAAATTTTGACACCGCACGCGGTAAATCGTGGTTGCTCCAGAACAGCGAATTCCAGCCCTGGTGCGCCAGTGCGGTTTGCCACTTCTCAATGACCGCTTTGAAACTCGCCAGTTCAAATGGCTTGCTGCGCCATTTCCCGGCGTGCTCATCCCAAAACTGTTTGATGTGGTCGAACTGGAAAACCATAGAGAGTTCTTCGCGCTCGACACCGCTGTAAAGCAGTGCGTCAGCGGGCGTGGCGCTCCAGGCTTCACCCACCGTGACGGCGTCACCTTTGCCAAACGTGGCGCGATTCATCTGGCGAATTAACGCATGCAGATTTTTACCGTTCGCCATAATCTGCGCGTCAACTTCTTTACCGATGAGGTCAATCACGTCCATGCGAAAACCGCCGATACCTTTCGCCAGCCAGCGGTTCATCATGGCATGGACTTCTCCGTGTACGCGTGGGTTTTCCCAGTTCAGATCCGGCTGGCGCACGGAAAACTGGTGCAGATAATATTCGCCGCTGGCTTCATCAAATGCCCAGCCACTGCCGCCAAAATATGAGTGGAAATCGTTCGGCTGGCCGCCATCTGCCGCAGGTTTGCGCCAGATATAATAGTCACGATAAGGGTTGTCTTTAGATTTCAACGCTTCGATAAACCACGGATGTTCATCGGATGTGTGGTTGACGACTAAATCCATCAGGATATGGATGTCGCGCTGTTTCGCCTGCGCTATCAGGGATTCCATTTGTGCCATGCTGCCAAATTCGGCGGCAATGTCTTCGTAATCAGAGATGTCGTAGCCGTTGTCGTCCATCGGCGAGCGGTAAACCGGCGAGAGCCAAATCAGGTTGATGCCGAGCTGTTGCAGGTAGTCGAGTTTGCTGATGATACCGTTAATGTCGCCGATACCATCGCCGTTGCTGTCCATAAAACTACGCGGATAGATTTGGTACACCACCGCGTTGTGCCACCATTTTTTTCCACTTTTTTCTCCTTTTTTGTCGGATGACGCTGCGCTTATCCGACCTACGAACCGCGTCATCCACCCCAATAATCATCAGCTAAATTCGCACAAATGCCCGCCCGTCATTATTAAACAAATAGCAATTTTCCGGCGGTAGCCGCAGGCCGATACGTCTGTCAGCCTTAATCTCAAGCCTGAAAGTATGGCGCATAACTAACGGTTCGCTACCGTAACCGCTGTTCACGTACAGTAAAGTCTCGTTGCCCATCTGTTCGACAAACAACACTTCGCCTTCGATATCCGCCTGCACCAGCTCGGTTATCTGGACGTGTTCCGGGCGAATACCCAGTTGCACCGCTTGCCCTTCTGGCACGCCTGCACTGTTTATCGGCAGCGTAATTTCCTGGCGATTCTCCAACATAACATCGGTACGCAGTGCGCTGCCGTGCGTTAACACACCGTGGATCAAATTCATTTTTGGCGAGCCAATAAACTGCGCGACAAACACGTTCGCCGGGCGGTCGTAGAGCTCAAGCGGCGTACCCACTTGTTCGATTTGCCCCTGATTAAGCACCACTATACGATCGGCAAGCGTCATCGCTTCGACCTGGTCGTGAGTGACGTACAATATCGTGGCGTTGATACGTTTATGCAGGGCGGCGATTTCCATGCGCATTTGCACGCGCAGTGAAGCGTCGAGGTTTGAGAGCGGCTCATCGAAAAGAAACAGACTCGGCTCACGCACAATGGCTCGCCCGATAGCCACACGCTGGCGCTGGCCGCCGGAGAGATCTTTAGGGCGCCGATCGAGCAAATGCTCAAGCTGTAAAATGCGCGCACTTTCTCGCACTTTTTCATCGATGATTTTGACCGGCAGTTTCGCCATCTCCAGCGCAAACGCCATGTTCTGATACACCGTCATGTGCGGATACAGCGCGTAAGACTGGAACACCATGCCAATGCCGCGTTCCGACGGCGAATCATCGTTAACGCAAATGCCGTCAATACGCATCTCGCCGCCGCTGATTTCCTCAAGCCCTGCGACCATGCGCAGTAATGTCGACTTCCCGCAGCCGGAAGGCCCCACCACCACCACAAACTCGCCGCTATTCACTTCCAGATCGAGCGGTTTAATCACTTCCGAAGTGCTGTTATAGCGTTTTTGAATTTTATCGAGCACAAGTTGCGCCATGGTTATCCCTTAATCGCCCCACTGGTTAGCCCGCTGACAATGCGTTTCTGGAAGATAAGCACCAACACGATAATCGGCAGCGTCACCATGACTGAGGCTGCCATAATGCTGCCCCACGGCAACTCAAAGGTCGACGCGCCGCTGAACATACTGATCGCCACCGGCACCGTGCGTTTATCGCTGGAAATAATAAACGTCAGCGCGAACATAAATTCATTCCACGCGCCGATAAACGCCAGCAAGCCGGTGGTGACCAGTGCTGGAGCCAGAATCGGTGCAAACACGCGGCGGATAATGGTCCAGGTTTTCGCCCCATCGACAATCGCCGCCTCCTCCAGCTCCACCGGAATCGATTTCATAAAGGTGGTAAGCACCCAAACGGTGAACGGCAGCGAAAAAGTGGTGTACGACAACACCAGTGCGCCAAGCGAATCATATAACCCAAGAAAACGCACCAGCTCGAACATGCCGGTTAGCACCGCCACCTGCGGGAACATTGAGACACACAGAATGGTGAACAACAGGAATTTACGCCCGCGAAACTGCACCCGCGCCAGTGCGAATGAAGCCGTAATAGACACCAGCAAGCAAATCCCCACGGTTATCGTCGCCACCAGTACCGAGTTCAGTAAGCTACGCGCAATGCCGTTCGCTACCAGCGCGGTGACGTAGTTGCTCCAGTGATAACCACTCGGGAAATAGGCCGGTAAAAACAGCTCCTGCCCAGTGCGCAGCGAGGTCAGAATCGCGTAATAAAACGGAAAAATACAGAACAACACCGCGCAGGTCGCCCCCCCATAAATCACCAGATTGTGCGCAAATTTGCGCTGCCGACGCGTGGTTTTCATCACCGCTTCTCCTTCTCGTTTAAGCGTGAGACGCGGATAAAACAGGCAGCAATGCCCGCTACCATCATAAACACCAGCACAGAGGCGGCCGACCCCATCCCCATATCCTGATAAGAGATAATTTGCTCGCGGGCATAACCGGAAATCGACATCGTGGCTTCACTATTGGAGGTGAGCACGAAGATCAGGTCGAAAATCCGCATCGCGTCCATGACGCGGAAAATCAGCGCCACAATCATCGCGGGCATAATCAGCGGCAAGGTAATGCGCTTGAAACGCTGCCACGCGCTGGCACCATCAACGCGCGCAGCCTCGTAAAGATCGTTAGGGATCAGTTGCAGTGCCGCCAGCAGCATCAGGGCCATAAATGGTGTGGTTTTCCAGACATCGGCAATCACCACCGCCCACATCGACAGCGACGGTTCGGCAATCCATGCCAGATGTGCCTGATAACCAAATATTTTTTCCAGCAAATCGTTCACCACGCCGTACTGGTCGTGGAACATCCAGCCCCACATTTTGGCACTGACGATAGTCGGAATCGCCCATGGCACCAGAATCGCGGTGCGGACTAAGCCCTGGCCACGAAAGTTCTGGTTCATTAACAGCGCCAGCAACATGCCAAGAAACAGCTCGATGCCGACCGACACCACGGTAAACCACAAGGTATTGCCAACGGCTTGCCACCACAGCGGGTCAACCAGCACCCCGCTGCTGTCGCCGTCATGGGTGGCGTAATAGTTCGCCAGCCCCACCATCTGGTACTCGGAAGGGTTATCGAGCATCGCGTTGGTGAAGCTGAAAAAGAAGGTGCGCACCAGTGGCCATCCGGCCGCCAGTGCAAGTAACAAGAGTGCGGGCGCCACCAGTATCCACGCGATACGGCGACGCCGCTGTTGGTATGAACGGGCCAATTAGTGCCAGTCCTTACCTTTCACGCGTTCAAGGCGTTTTTGCAGATCCGCCACGGCCGTTTTGCCGTCGCTACTGCCATTGAGCACTTTGAAGGTGACGTTGAAGATTGCGTTAGAGACTCGCGGATACTGGCTTTTGGTGGCGGTTGCGGGACGCGGTACCGCGTTGGCGAAGATTTCTTTAAACAACGTCAGATGGGGTGCGGCTTCCAGCACTGCTTTGTCTTCATACAGGGCCGAACGCGTCGGTGCAAAACCGAGATACTTCAACTGCATTTTCTGCGAATCAGCATCGGTGAGGATTTTCAGCAGCGCAATCGCCGCATCTTTGTTTTTGGTATTCGCATTGATAGACCACTGCCAGCCACCCAGCGCATTAGCTGATTTGCCCTCAGGCCCCGCAGGCAGAGGTGCCACGCCAACTTTGCCTTTCAGCGGGCTATCCGCCCCTTGCGAGAGCAAATAGGCGTAAGGCCAGTTGCGCATAAACAACGCGTCACCATTCTGGAATACCGCTCGAGACTCTTCTTCTTTGTAACCCAACGCCCCTTTCGGCGTGATTTTACCCATCCAGCCCGCGACCATATCCAGCGCCGCTGCCGCTTTAGGATTGTTAATGGTCACGTTCCCTTTTTCGTCGATAAACGTGCCGCCGCCGTAAGAATCAATCCACTCCAGCGCGTTACAGGTCAGCCCTTCATACGACTTGCCCTGGAAGATCATCCCCCAGAAATTTTTGTGCCCTGCTTTGCGCTCTTCTTCCTGAATTTTGGTGGCGATACGCGTCAGGTCTTCCCAGGTTTTCGGCGGCTGCTCGTTGTATTTTTCCAGCAGATCTTTGCGGTAATAGAGCACGCCAGTGTCGAGATACGCCGGAACCGCTTTCACCTTGCCGTTTACCGTATCGTTCGCCCAGGGGCCGGGGAAGAAATCCCCTTTCATGTCGCCAACCGCATCGGTTAAATCGAGCGTTTGCTTATCGAGCAGACCCACCCAGATGGTATCTGACTGGAATAAATCGACCGCTTTCTCATCTTTAGCGGCGAACAACTGTTGCAACAAAGCCAGCTTTTCGTCAGACGCCGCAGGGAACTCGATAAATTCCAGCTTGTTGCTGGTCTGCTGCTCGAATCGGTCTTTGACGTAGTTGCAGTATTCCTTACCGCCAGGCGAGATCGGGCATTCCATGCGCAGGGTATCAGCAAACGCAGCGTTAGAAACGCCCGCAAGCGCTAAGGTAATCAGACTTAACGTCAGCTTTTTCATGGCTTCCTCATTTGTTTTGACCAAACTGGAGGGAAAACAGCTACACCATTAAAAAAGCTAGTTAACAACCGCCTACATCAGCAACTTAGCAGGCTAATCTTTGTACGAAACCTCGACCTGGTGCACGTATCGCTATTTTTTATTTCACTTTTGCGCGCGACACGCTACGCGATGTTGGTCACCATTCCAGCCATTCGCCACCGCGATGGCTGCTTTCCCGTACTGTTTCGATAAACTTCATGCCAGCCAGTCCTTCGGCGATGCCAGGAAGCAACGGCGCTTTGCCACCACGAATTTTAATCGCGGCTTCACGGTAGATTTGCGCGAATCCTTCCAGATAACCTTCGGGATGGCCTGCGGGTGTGCGGCACTGGTGGCGCACAGAATCGTGGTTGTTGACACCATTGCGCGTGACAACGTAACTATTGCCATGATGCGGATGTATTTCAAGGATTTCAGGTTGTTGCTGACGGAAGCTGATGGTCGCCCTGCTGCCAACGATGCGCAGACGCAGGTCGTTTTCAAAACCGGGTGCCACCTGGCTTGCCCACAAACGCCCTCTTGCACCATTGGCATAACGCATTTCGGCGTACACTTCATCGTCCAGCACCCGCCCTTCAATGCGCGTTAGCAGTTCGCCACGCACTAATTCTGGCTCCATGCCGCAGACGAACGCCGCCAGTTGCCATGCGTGGGTACCAATATCGCCAATCGCCCCAGCGCCAGCCATTGCAGGATTACCGCGCCAGCTCGCCTGCTTGTTATCGGTCAGTTCTAACCGGTCGTTCAGCCAGTCCTGCAAATACTCAACTTCAATGGCGCGAATATCGCCAATTTCGCTATTGGCAATACGAGCGCGCGCTTCCCGGACCATCGGCAACGCGCTGTAGTTATGGGTGAGAATAAAATGGCACCCGCTGGTTTCGATAACCTGCGCCAACGCCTGCGCTTCCGCCAGCGTCACACCAAGCGGTTTATCGCAAATCACGTGAATACCGTGCTCTAAAAAGACTTTTGCCACCGGAACATGCAGATGATTAGGGGTGACAATCGCCACCACTTCGATACCGTCGGCACGAGCGGCTTCTTGTTGCGCCATCTCCTGCCAGTTGGCGTAGCACCGCCCGGCATCAACATACAGCGCTTCACCGCTGCGTTTTGCCACTTCTGGCGAGGATGAAAATGCACCGGCGACTAATTCAAACTGGTCATCAAGCCTTGCCGCAATACGATGCACGCCACCAATAAATGAGCCTTCACCGCCACCGACCATCCCTAAACGTAGCCGTTTCATGGTTAACCCTCCAGCCCGAGCATACGACGCACCGCAGACACATCGCTTTTGTGATGCGCAAAGTCGTCAAAGGCATAATCGGCAACCGGAATAATATGATCGGCGATAAATTTTGCCCCTTCGCGCGCCCCCGCATCGCCTGATTTCAGGCAACACTCCCATTCAAGCGTAGCCCATCCGTCATAGTCGTATTGCGCAAGTTTGCTGAAAATTGCCTTGAAATTAACCTGCCCGTCCCCCAGCGAACGAAAGCGACCTGGGCGCTCAATCCACGGCTGATAACCCGCATAAACGCCGCTTTTTGCCGACGTCTGAAACTCGGCATCTTTAACGTGAAAGGCTTTGATTCGCGCATGGTAATGGTCGATAAAACCGAGGTAATCGAGGTGTTGCAGCAGCATATGGCTTGGATCGTAGAGAATATTGCAGCGCGGATGGTTATCGACCAGCGCCAGAAAACGCTCGAACGTGACGCCATCATGCAAATCTTCGCCGGGATGCAGCTCAAAACAGACATCAACGCC
Organism: Buttiauxella sp. JUb87; assembly: GCF_004361975.1. Lineage (NCBI taxonomy): Bacteria > Pseudomonadati > Pseudomonadota > Gammaproteobacteria > Enterobacterales > Enterobacteriaceae > Buttiauxella > Buttiauxella sp. JUb87. Next base: position 182,547 of record NZ_SNVY01000001.1, on the reverse strand, counting down.
CGCCTCGTCAAAACTGTCCAGTATCGGTTTCCAGCGGAAAGCCAGTTCACGAAACGCTTCATCAAGCAGTTGTTCGTTGCGCGGCGGCCACGGGTAAAAATAGGGCCACGCCAGCGCGCCAGAAAAAGTCGCGTGGGCATTTAGCCCTAAATTTTGTGAAGCGCGAGCCGCTTGTTTCAGGCTGTTGACTGCCCATTGTTGACGGGCACTAGCATCGTGCGCCAGTTCAGGCGGCGCGAAGCCTGCAAATGCCGCATCGTACGCCGGATGCACGGCCACCAATTGCCCTTGCAAATGGGTCGATAACTCGCTGATTTCCAGCCCAACATTTGCCAGCATTGCGCGAATTTCTGCACAGTATTCCGGGCTTTTCGCCGCTTTGGCGAGATCAAAAATATGCGGTAAGTGTGTTGGGATTTGTAGCGCTTTGTAACCTAACCCCGCCGCCCACTCGGCAAGGGATTCCAGTGAATTAAATGGTGGCTTATCCGAAATAAACTGCGAGAGAAAAATGGACGGCCCTTTCAGGGTTTTCATTACAACATCTCCTTAATTAACACCGTGCGTTGTTCACGAACCGCAAGATCCGCCGCCAGCACCACAGCGAGGCTTTCAATCGCCTGCTGCTGATGCAGTGACAAATCGCTATCATCAAAAATGGCACGGGCAAAAAACTGTTGTTCCCGTTGGCACAAGGCAAAATGGTCCGGTTCATCGCTTGCTGTCACCCATTCATCCTGGTGAGCAAACTCGCCCTGCGCGTTTAATTCGGCGTGATGAATGCGTAACGATTCGGTACGTGTGTGCGCCTCAACATTTGCCGATTGCCCTTCGCCCCCTGCTTCGCGCGCCACGATCGACACCGAACCTTGCGGGCCAATTACATCTTTAATAAAGAAGGCCGTTTGGCTCATCATCGGCCCCCAACCCGCTTCGTACCAGCCAGCTGAACCGTCTTCAAAACGCACCTGAAGCTGGCCGTAGTTGAACTGTTCTGGTGCGATATCGTCGCTTAAACGCACGCCAATCGCACTCACCGACAGCGGACTGGATTGCGCCATCTGGCACATCACGTCAAGGTAATGCACACCGCAATCGACGATAGGCGAAAGCGACTGCATCAGCATTTTGTGGGTGTGCCAGGCACTGCCGCTACTTTGCTGATTGAGGTTCATGCGCATCGCCAGCGGTTTGCCCAGCCCGTGCGATAGCTGAATAAACCGCTGCCAGACAGGGTGATGGCGCAGAATGTACCCGACAACCAGTTTCTTGCCCGCAAGTTTCGCGGTAGCAACAACACGTTTCGCCCCGCTCACCGTGGTGGCGAGCGGTTTTTCCAGAAACACATGGCAACCTGCCGCCAGTGCCGTCAGCGCCAGCGCTTCATGGCTATCCGGCCAGGTAGCGATGCACACCGCATCAGCCTGGGTTTCTTTGATTGCCTGCGGCAAATCATCGAACAGAGGAATGTCGGCCGCCAGTTGTGCTTTGAGGCGAACTTTTGACGCTCCGCGAGCCACCAGCCCGCAGAGCGTAAACTCATCAACTTGCTGATACGCGAGGCTGTGGGCGGCTCCCATATTCCCGCAGCCCACAACCAACACGCGCAGCGGCTTATTTGCCATGCTGCTCACCCTCTTTGTAATTGAAGCTGAAGAAGAAGATGGCGGCGATCACCACCGCTGCAATCGCTGGCATCCACCAGAATTGTTGCCATTGCAATAAGCCCTCCGCACCTTTCGCAGTCACTGAGCGGTTAAATACCGCGCCGCTGATTTGCGAACCAATCAACATGCCAAGACCGTAGGTGAACAGCACCAGCAGGCTTTGCGCTTGCCCTTTCACTTTGTTGCCCGCCACTTTGTCGGTGTAGATAAAGCCAATCACAAAGAAGAAGTCGTAACAGACCCCGTGCAGGATGATGCCGATGTAGATCATCCAGCGCGTTTCTTCGGTAATTCCGAGAGCGAACATCGCGTAGCGCAGGAACCACGATAACATGCCGATCAGCAGCATCATTTTGATGCCCAGACGACGGAAGAAGAACGGAATCAGCAGCATAAATAGCAGCTCAGACATCTGACCAAACGCCATCACCCCACTCACGTTTTCAAAACCAACCGCTGAAATAAACGGTGCGGCGTAGGCGTAATAAGCCGCCAGAGGAATCGAGATCAACGTGGCGCAGATGATAAACACCATGAAGTGGCGCTGTTTGAGCAACGCAAAAGCGTCGGCACACACCAGGTCACGCATTGAAAGCGGTTTGCCGCGATCCGGCGCGGGCGTATTTGGCAGCGTAAAGCTGTAGATCCCCAACACCACCGAAGCGATGGCTGCCAGCGTGAAGATGCCGGTGCTATCTGAAAGACCGCTGGTGCCAACAATCAGCCCTGCGACAATCCAGCCGATGGTGCCGAACGCACGCACAATCGGGAACCCTTTTTCGCTGTTTGCCAGGCTGTGGAACGCCACGTTATTGCTCAGGGCGATAGTCGGCATGTAGCAAAGCATGTAGGCGAAGACAACCCACAACAGGCCACTCTGCCCGCTTTCAAACATCCCTGGCAGCCACCACAACAACGCCGCGCCGACCAGGTGCAAAACGCCGAGGACTTTTTGCGAGGCAAAGAAACGGTCGACCAACATGCCGAGCACAAACGGCGACAAGATCGAGGCGATTGGCCCAGTGGAATACGCATCACCAATTAATGCGCTCAGGCCGTATTTGCCCATCACCACGCCGAGGGTCACATACCAGGCACCCCAGACGAAAAACTCGAGAAACATCATTAACGACAGGCGTGGAATCACCCATTTATGAGTGACCACTTGTGCCCCAACGGCCGACTGAGAAGACATAAATCCTCCGGTACAGAGTATTGATTTAAGGGTAAGAGGTTATTTTTGTAATCGATTACATTCGCACTTCAATAAAAATGTAATCGATTTCATTTAACTTGCCATCATGCTGGTGAATTATTTGGTAGTATCAATTCAAATCTGGAATGCGGTTCACAATTCAACCGATCGGGTAAAGGATCAACATGTCGATAGATAAAGTGGCGCGAATGGCTGGAGTTTCTACCGCCACCGTTTCCCGGGTGCTGAATGGCAACCCTGCGGTGAAACCCGATACGCGCGACAAAGTGCTGGCGGCAATTGAGGCCTGTGAATACCAACCTAACCTGCTGGCGCGCCAGTTGCGCACTTCACGCAGCCGCATGTTGCTGGTGCTGGTGTCCAACATCACCAACCCCTTCTGCGCCCGCGTGGTGCGCGGTATCGAAGAAGAAGCGGAAAAACACGGTTACCACATTCTGCTGTGTAATTCTGAATCGCGTCTAACCCGCGAATCGGCCTATTTGCGCCTGTTGAGCGGCAAAGTGGTCGATGGTGTGATCACTATGGATGCCGTCAGTTGTTTGCCTGGATTAACGACGCTAATTGGTGACTCGCCGTGGGTACAATGTGGTGAAGGCGACCCCGGTTATTGTGCCTCGTCGGTGACTATTGATAACTTTAAAGCGGCTGCCGCCGCCGTCGACCACCTGAACAGCGCAGGTTACCAACGCATCGCTTTGATTAACGGCGATTTGCGTTATCTCTACTCCCAACAACGTGAAGCGGGTTATCGCGCATCCTGTGGTAAAAACTGGCAAGCGGTGGTGTATGCCGATGGCCTTGAATATCAGGCAGGCGTGCAGGCAATGGCCGAACTGTTCACCCTGCCAGAACCGCCGGATGCGGTATTCGCGATATCCGATGCACTGGCCGGTGGTGCGCTGCATTACGCCCATGAGCAAGGCCTGCGTGTACCTGAAGATGTGGCGATTATGGGCTTTGATGGCGTACCGTTTGGCGCAGTGACCTTCCCTCCTCTCACCACCATCGAACAACCGATGCACCAGCTCGGCGTACGCAGCGTGCAATTATTGCTCGAGCGTATTGATAACCCGGAAGTCGAAACCGTGAATGAGATTCTGGACTGGAAACTGGTGGTGCGTGGGTCGGTGTGACGAGGATGGGTGGATATGACGTATGAGTCGCAAGCTATTATGTTTTAAACACGATTAGATGCGTTACTGGATCCGATACACGCAAGGTTCTTAAGGGAGTATATATCTGGATTCCGATTATTGCGGCTCACAACGCAACAGATGACTCCAATACTTCAGAGCTACAGTGCTGCGAACAGATAAGCGGTCTGTCTCACTACAGATCAGCAGGAATTTGGGTAGAGAATATGGATATTAACCACTGCGTAATAAATTTTAAGGATTTATTTGGTCTGTTACTGCTTTTATTGATCTGGGTGATATGCGTCTGGGACTTCATTTCAAGCTGCTTTTCAGGACGAGCCAGTTTTGCATTCTTTATCCGGCAAGGCCAAAGCGCCTGGCTTGGCCACCGCCAAATTAAAATCACTGGGGGGCGGAAACAAGAGAAAATATTGTACTTCGTGATCATGGGACTCAATTTATTGGTCATTGTATTGTATGCGTACGGCGTAGTTATCCCGATGTTCAGCCCAAGTGTATTTGATGAATTAATCGGCAACATTGTTACCTGTCGGGGATAACTACAGATAAGTTCTGTTCCACTTTATCACTCTGGCGCGGGCAGAAATCTTGTATGAAATAAAAAGTAATTCTACTGCTGTATTTTTCTGAATATCCGTATCTTTAAACCTCACTATAAAGCCCAACACAATTAACCATAAGAAAAGTAATGATACAGGAGGTGTCATTGATCATTCAGCGAATTGTATTTTGAGAGAGTGAAATGTCCGATTATGGAACCTGGAATTATTTTCTCTCCGTGAAAAAATGTAATCGCTTCTATACTGAAAACAAAGGTATTCTTGCAAATACATTCATAGAACTCATGTTCGTTCAATGGGGAGACTGGGAGCAACATGACGGTGCCGTACTCTTATGCTTTGCCCATTATTGCTGCGCTGTCGTTAGCCAGCCCGGTGAGTTATGCCGTTGATGCGAGCCGCCCTAAAAAGCATGCTGATGCGGTACTCGCGCTAATGAGTTACACCGTCTGGCCGGATATCACCGCCAGCGATCTGAATATCGATAACGGTACCAGCGGGACGCAAGAGCTATCCATTACCCAGTTCGGCGGTGGCGCAACCATCAGCAAGGAAGTCCCTCTCTATCTTGAAGGGACGATGGGTTACAGCCGTTATGACCCGCAATTTGTACTTTCCGACGGGACCCAAAGCCGCAAAATCCCGACCAAATGGAACAGTCTAACCGCCACGGGTGGCGTTGGCTGGGATTTTCACGTCTATACCGATAGATGGGGTGGTAACCTGGTACTGCGCCCAATCTTCAATTTCATGCTCGGCACCATGGCCAGTGACCTACGCATTGGCACTTATGTTTTCAAACGACGTACTAATAAAGATTTTGATTTTCTGAATGGTGGGCGGCTCAATGCCTATGGTTTGGGCGGTTCGCTGATGCTCGATTATGAATTGTTCTCAAAACCTCAGGATATCGATATCGAGTTGCGTTATTCCGACATGACTCTGCGCAGTTTTGGCAGCACATCCGAAGCCGTCAGAGGCGAGGCCAACACGCAAAATCTGGGCGTTTATCTGCGTCGTCGTGCTCCTGTCTCGGACTGGACGTTGCTCAATAAGCCGCTACGTTATGTTCTGGAAGGGGCACATACCGAGTATTTGGGGGAGCAACGTGGGCAACTCGGTTTTAATAGTCTGACATCGATGGGGTTAGGGTTCGAGCTAGATAGCAGTGATTATGATGTTTTCATCACCCGCACAAGACTGGTGGCGCGTTATATGTTTGGTAATAACACCAATGGTTACGGTTTAGGATTGGCGATGAGTTTTTAAGGCGAGTTGATTTTGCAAAGCCTGGGAGTTGCCACCCAATCATGTGCACAACATCAGATTGCAGAAATAACGGTTAGCTCAACTACTATTTAAAAAACGTTGATATATCTCAGATGTCATCGAAGCAAACTGGGATACATCAACGGTTGCAGCTTATCTTATACATACCAGTACACGACATTTGTATACAAGCCGGAATTACTCAACCATAAAGTTCATGTGATGCACACGCAGGTTATATTTTTCAACAATAATCTTAGTTGCATTCATACTCGCGATGCGTTGCTGTGAGTTTAACGCTTGTTCCATCGCATTTTTATCTTCATAACTGTGCTGCATCATCAAAATAACACTCTGATGACACTCAGACTCTATAAATTCTGGCTTACTCAATACAACACCTTTATTACCAGGGAAAGCACGGATAATAGGTGCAATTTCTTTTTCCATATAATTGTAAAAGTCTATTTTTTCTTCATTGTTTAAATCAGCTTCAAAAAAAGCAGTTCTTATAATAGTCATATGTTTATCCTACTGAGTTAATAATTTATCAGAGAAAAAATCCGAATGGTTTATTGTTTGAATAAATTAAAGATAAAAGCCTGCTTTATTGGCTGTTTCTTGCAATGTCTTCTTGGCTTCTTTAATGTTTTCAAACCATTTGTCATCTTGAGCCCACATTTCAATAACAAAAGGTGAGCAATAATCCATAGCGGCTAGAGTTTTAAAAATTGAGAAAAAATCAACCTCACCTTCACCAATCACTAAGTCGCGGAACTGGCCTTTAGACGTACTAGAAACACGACGAGTATCTTTTAAGTGGACTTGAATAATATGGTCTTTTGACAACATTAACTCAGTACACACATCATAATTCCAGCCAGTTATATTCCCCACATCAGGATAGGCCATGAAGTAAGGGGATGGGATTTCACGTTTCAGAACTTCAAATTTACTTAACGAGTTTAAATATGGCGTATCCATAATTTCCACGCCAAGCATTACACCCGCTTTTTCTGCCATTTTCGCAGCTTGTTTCATACCATCAATAAAGCGCAGGTGTGTACTCTCAGATTGAGGTTCATAATAAACATCGTAACCTGCCATCTGAATGCAACGAATACCAAGTTTATAGGCTAATGTGATCGCCTTTTCCATAATAGAAAGCGCTTCCAGGCGAATAGTTTCGTCCATAGAGCCAAAGGGAAACTTTCTATGCGCGCTTAAACACATGGACTGCAATGGCATGCCATGCTTTATGCATAAATTACGTAACTCATATATCTCTTCATCAGACCAGTCCAGTCGGGCTCTTCGCTCATCTGTCTCATCAACTGAAATTTCAACGAAATCAAAGCCAGCATCTTTGGAGTAGAGTAATCTATCTTCCCAACTTAATGTTGCTGGCATTGCTTTCTCATAAATCCCTAGCCTGTATTTTTCAGTAAAGTTAATCACTTGATCCTCCATAATTTAAGTGCTGTTGAATTCTATCAGTAAATACTTTTACTTTATCAGCGATCACCGAATAACCAATTTGCCGCATTTTAGGTGTCAATGTAGACACGCTCACCGCATAAACAGGTGTGCCATTTTTGTCAAGGATGGGAACGGCTATACAGGATATTCCAGCCTCATTTTCTTCATCATCAATTGCATAACCTCGGACTTTAATCTGCCCAAGAGTATCAAAAAAAGGTTCTTTGTCTAAAATAGTGTTTTCTGTTAATTTCTGCATGACACTGGAGTTTCGTTGCCAATATGACTCTTTCACCGCATCAGTACTAAATGCTAAATAGCACTTACCTGCTGCAGAACAATACATAGGTGAATGCAATCCAACATAAGTACGGGTTCTGAATGAAGCATCTCGAGGTTCAAGTTTATCCTGGAAAATTATATTATCTGCATCAAAGGATAAAAAATTAACGGTTTCATTTAATTCAGAAAGTAATTCGGATAGGTAGGGTTTAACAACCCCAGTAACGTCTGAATTCAATGCTGCATGGCCTAATTGCATCAACTTCATCGTCAAACGATATTCTTTTCCTGAAAACATCTGGGCAACATAGCCAGATGACTCAAAGGTAGAAAGAACTCTATGAATAGATGACTTATTAAAGCCCGTCCCCTCAGATATATCTTGTAAAGAAACACCGTTAGGATACTGCCCCAAATACTCAAGGATAGTTAAGGCTTTAGATAGTGATTTAATTTGCTCACTCATAAATGTCTACCAATGTTTTTTAATTTCACTATGAAAATGTTGAGCGATATCTGGACCATCTGAATCAGCTAAAGCTCTACCGGCAATAAATGCTTTAACATTGATGCCCTTGAATAAATGAATATCTTCCGGAACAATGCCACCCGTGACGGAAAGCTCTAATCCTAATTCAGATAGTTTTTTAAGTTTTACCAGATCATCTTCTGTCCAGTTTACTCCAGCTAATTCAGCATCACGAGATCTATGGTAAATAGCTTGTCTTACTCCCATTGCTACCCAATCTCTTGCATTATCATAGGTCCAGTTACCATAAAGCTCTATTTGAACTTCGCCTTTAAACTCATCAGTTATCTTTTTAGCTGCGCGAATAGTTTCTATATGTGCAGCAGCACTGACAGTAACCCAGTTTGCCCCTGCCTGCATGGCTAAACGCGTTAAAATGGCGCTGGCATCAGTAATTTTCATATCACAAACAATGATATGGTTTGGATACTTTTCACGCAAAATAGCGACGCAATCAATACCATACGAAAAGGCTAAAATGGTACCAACTTCAATAACATCTAAATCTCTTGATACCAATTCAACAGATTTTAATGCAGATTCAATCGTTGTGGCATCAAGAGCCATTTGCAGTAAGGGCCTGGTCATCTTCATGATTCCTCGAATTCTTTGAAAAGTTGTACAAGCTTCTGATATTTATTATATTTATTCTGGAATTTGATAAAATTATCAGAATCTGGCTTAAATTGCACTGTTTGTGTTTGAATATTTTTAACGCAATCACTGACAGTTGGATATTCATCGGCGCCAACCATAGCAACAATAGCCGCACCTAACGCACCGGTTTCATCTATATTTAAGACTTCAACCGTCATACCGCTCAAATCTGCTAGCATTTGCATCCATGTTCTACAAGAAACAGGGCCCCCTGTTACTTTCAGAACTTTAGCCTCTGGAAATCTAATACGCATTCGTTCTAAATGAACATTATGACAAAATAAAATACCTTCCCATATTGCCTGGATTATATGTCCTTTGGTGTGGTGCGCTTGTAAACCATAGAAACCAGATTTGAGACCTAGTCCCTGATTAGAACCATACAAAAATGGAACAAAAAACACACTGCTAGATGCAACCTCTAGATCTGAAACCAAGGCCTCATTATCTTTATGATTAAAGCTACCATTTTCCCCAAGATAGTTTGAAAACCACTCATAATTCCCTGCCGAGGTAGGGCTCGCTTCATGTATAACATATTCATCAGTGATTGCATGACGACCATAAACGAAATTATATTTTTCTTGAGTAATTGATTTTGTAATCCCGGAGGTTACTGCCCATGTCCCCATTACATAATTAAGTGAATTTTCACCAGAGTTAATACCTGAGCATAATGCCGTTGAGACTACATCAAATAGGCCACCGAAAACAGGCGTTCCAGCAGACAACCCTGTTTCTTTTGCAACCTCTTCAGTAATATAACCACCGATATCATTAGAATTAATTATTGGTGGTAATGCACTCCATACTTCTTCAATGCCAAATAAATGTAATAAATCTAAATCATACTTTCCTGTATGGGCATTAAAAAAATTACTTTCAGACATATTAGTAATTTCAGCGGCAATGACATCTGTAAAACGATAACGAAGATAGTCATGAGCCATCAAGATTGAACCAATATTGCAGTAAGTATCGGGCTGATTATCTTTAAGCCAGCGAACAATCGATACAGGATGTCCAGTCCATAATGTCTGTAATGTTTTTTGATAAACAATATTTGGCAACCCTTCACTCATCCACTTTTTCACTATTGGTAATGAGCGTGAGTCTGAAGACATAATTCCTCGTTCTAAAGCATGCCCTCTTTTATCAAGTAAGTAAACACCTTTACCTTGTGCCGAAATGCCCAATCCTTTAATTTTTTTTGGGTCTATTGCCGTTACGCTTAATAATTCTTTAATTGCAATGACTGCATCATTCCATAATGCATTCAGATCACGTTCGACCCACCCTTGCTTTTCATTAATAACACTCGCTGATTTTCTTACTAACCCATGCTGATTGCCATGCGCATCAAACAGGGCCGCTTTCATAAAAGTCCCACCGGAGTCCAAGCCAATGTAATAATTCATAGCACCCCCGCTAATAAATCATTATGTATCTTCACCACTAACTTTCTAACAAATTCAGGTTCTTTATTTATTACATTTGTTATATGAACTACATTTGGTGTAAATAAATAAAAATCACCAGGCATTGCATTCATAATGTTTAAATTAACACAATCAGACTCATAGAATAAAATATCTCTTGTATCATTATAATCACCGAAGTGTGGATGATTTCCTGTGTCTATTGACCAAGCCATTAACTCGGTGCCTGACAACAAAATTTGTAAGTCTGAGTGATACTTATGAACTTCCGGGTGAAAATCAGAAAGTGGACTCGTATGGTACTCCAAAATCACAAACCAGAGTTTCTTTGAGTCATATCCATCAAGTTCATGCCTACCAAGAGGCAACGAACTTAAATCAATTTCATTTAATTTTGACAATACATCGTTCACCACAAAAGGATAACTTTCCGATATTGAATTTTTTTTAACATTTCCAACCAACATATAATTATCCCTTTTACAAATAAGATGAAGAATTAATGACAAAATTTGAACATTATTTTGATAAAAAACCTACTACGCAATCAAGAACCTTACTTGTTCAGCATGATTAGTTCGTATAACAAACCCAAAATCATTTAATGTCATGCTCAGCATTTAGCACTGCTCCATAGAGATTAAATATCAACAAATTAACATCCTAACTGATGACTATTTTTGACCATAATATGAGTTTTTACCATGCTTACGATTGTAATGCTTATCTAATAAAGCAGGATTGATCATTATGCTTTCATTAATCACCCTGGTAGAAATGGCCATTGCCGCGACTTCCTCCAAAACAACTGCATTATGCACAGCATCAAAGGCATCTTTCCCCCAAGAAAATGGAGCATGGCCAGCGATAATGACACCAGGCATAGCATGAGGATCTAAATTATTTTTGCTAAATGTTTCAACAATGACTAACCCTGTATTTTTTTCATACTCAATATTGATTTCATCATTCGACAACTGTCTGGTGCAGGGTACATCACCATAAAAATAATCTGCATGTGTAGTTCCTAACGCAGGGATATCTAATCCCGCTTGTGCCCACACAGTTGCATTACGTGAGTGAGTATGAACAATACCACCAATACCCTTGAATGCTTTATATAACTCCAGATGTGTAGCCGTATCACTTGAGGGATTTAGATCCCCTTCAATACGATTGCCATCTAAATCAACAATAACAATGTCATTGACATTCATAACATCATATTCAACACCAGATGGTTTTATAGCAATAACACCTCTATCTCTATCAATTTCAGAAACATTTCCCCACGTGAAAGTTACCAGTCCATATTTCGGCAACTGGAGATTGGCTCTTAACACACGTTCTTTTAGATCATTAAACATTTAACACCATCCGTTTAGTTAAATTAAAGAAAATAAATAGTCTAACTATGCACCAACAGGAAGACTATTTATTTAATACCGTTGCAGATTATTGAACTGCGGCTTGAATTTCCTTAATCATGGCATCACCATTTGTTTTGATGTAAGAGTTCCATGCTGGTTTTGCGGCGACCTGGAATGCAGCACCATCAACGTCTCTATTCACTTTCATTCCGTTTGATTCAAGCTCGCTGATCATTGTATTTTCTTTTTCAATACTCAACTTACGCTGCAAATCTACGGCCTCTTTAGCAACATCAGTAATGATTTTTTGATCTTTTGGACTCAGCGTATTAAATTTTTTATAGTTCATTGTTACAACTAAAGGTGAATATGCATGCTGTGTCAGGCTTAGGTATTTTTGAACCTCATAAAATTTAAATGAAAGGGTCACACCTAGAGGATGATCTTGCGCATCTACAACACCGGTTTCCAACGCGCTATACAATTCAGCTACAGGAAGTTGCTGTGGATTGGCTTTAAGCTCGTTAAACATATCATTAAGTGCTTTAGAATCATTCACACGCATCCGCAAACCAGAGAGATCTGTTGGCTCTTTAATTGGTCCACGATTGTTAGTTATATTACGATAACCATTTTCTGGATACCCCAACCCTTTCAGGTTCAGTGCTTCCATTTTTGAAAATATTTCACTCCCTGGTTTTCCATCAAGTGCTTTATATGCTTCCACTCGGGTTGGGAAGATAAATGGTAATTCGAAGGCAGCCGCTTCTGGAATTATGCCTGAGTAGTTATTCAGCCCAACCATGGAAATATCTACAATGCCAGAACGTGTTCCATCAATCATTTGCTTATCATTACCTAACTGGCCTTGAGGGAAGACATTGACTTTAATCTCCCCATTAGTCCGTAATTCTACTTCTTTTTTAAAGAATAATGACATATTTTGCTGAAGGTCTGATTCAGGCGCTGCATGAGCTAATTTTAATGTGGTTTGGGCAATGGCTGATGAACAAAATGCCAGAGTTGATACGATTCCAACTATTTTATATAAATTTTTCATACTCTCTCCTTAGTGTAATTAACCAATTACAAGTTGCATTGGTACTGTAATGATTTCCGGAAACAGAACGAACATCGTTAAAAGCATCAAGTATGCAGCAATAAATGGTATAACCCCTTTAACCGCTGTAGACATTTGAACTTTAGCAACACCACATACTACATTTAATACCGTGCCAACTGGTGGTGTAAGTAGGCCTATCGAACAATTAATAACAAACATTAAACCAAAGTAAGTTGGGTCAATTCCAGCCAATTTTACGATTGGCATTAATAATGGGACCAGTATCAAAATTGTTGGACTTAGATCCATTACCATGCCGACACAAAGTACTAGCAACATAATGACGGCCATTAATAATCTTGGACTATCCACCAACGGTCCTAACATTTCGGCTAATTGTTGTGGCAACTGAGCAACTGTTATCAACCATGCCGCAACCATCGCACAGCCGACCAGGAACATCACCATAGCTGTAGACCTGCCAGCCGCCAATAAAATGTGGAAGAATTTTTTAAATGTCAATTCGCGATAAATAACTGTCGATACGAATACTGCATATGCAGCTGCAACAACAGCGGCCTCGGTTGGTGTAAAGATACCAAAGCGAATACCAACAATAATAATGATTGGTAGGAATAATGCCCAAATACCATCCTTCAATGCTGCTCTTTTTTCTTCTTTACTTGCGCGTTCTACAACATCTAATTTTTCTTTTTTTGCTATGTGTCCCCAAACAAGCATCAGGGTTAACCCCATTAGCAAACCAGGAATAATACCGCCCAAGAATAAGTTTTTAATAGAGATGCCACCGGCAACACCAACGAGGATTAATGGTATCGATGGTGGAATAACTGGGGCGATAATACCGCCAGATGCCAGCAATCCCATTGACGAGCCTTCAGGATATTTTCCAGCCTTCATCATTGGGTAAAGGATACTTACCAATGCTGCGGCATCCGCCACCGCGGACCCAGATAAGCCAGCCAGTAACACAGAGGTCAATATTGCGACATAACCAAGACCACCTTTTCTATGCCCAACATACGTAGTTGCCAAACGAACTATTCGTGTAGACAAACCACCCGTTGACATGACCTCCCCTGCCACTAAGAAAAATGGAATAGCTAGTAAAGTGAAACTATCGACCCCATTCAGCAATCCTTGAGCTAGAATATCTGCACTAAACATATCCATATGGAACATCAATGCGATGGATGATAATAACAGTGCAAATGCAACTGGCAAACCGAGCAGTATTGATATAATTAGTACTGATAAAAATATCGCCAAAGTCATTGTTTACTCTCCATCTCATCTAAATCCAATAACCAATCAGGGCTAATAATTCGGACAAGTGCAATGATTGTCATTAATGCGCCGGATACTACACCTGCTAATGCGAATAGTGCCGTTGGTAATCCAGTCAGTTGTGATACATCTTGCCAGGTTGACATCATCTGTTGATGTGAACCGATTAATAACATTCCCACTGATACTAAAATCACCACTGAACAAATGCGTCTTAATATTGGTACGCATTTAGGCATTAATTTTTCTGTAAATTCAGCAACAGCAAGATGCTCGCCTCGACGTAATACAACGGCAGCACCGAGCATTACAACCCATACAAGACCTAAGCGAGATAATTCTACTGATGGACGTAAACCTGAAGAAAATCCATAACGCAAAGCTACATTGGTAAAAACAAGTACGATCATGCAAGCTAAAATGGCAGCCATAAATATATCGATGCAGTCCCAGACCCACTTAAATACTTTTCGCATAGCGCCCTCCTGGTTTCGATATTTTTACAATGATTTAATTTGTTCCCAAATTTCATCATGAATTTCGATCCCACCGGCTTTTTCGTGTTTATCAATAAATTTTTCAATTTCCGAACCAGCAATCATAACTGACCCGGTTTCCGCTGGTTCAGAAGCTAATACATAATCACGAATGCGCTTCATTTCATTTGTAAATTGGTCTTTTTCAATAGTTCTGGAGAGGTCAATTGCAATTAAAAATTGAGATACACCAAATTCCCCGCCCATATCCTCGGTCAATGCAGGCACAGAATTACCGCCAGAAATGGCTGTCAGCATCATATCCAGCACTATTGCCATAGAAGATCCTTTCCAGAATCCCATTGGCAGTAATCGCTTATTCTTCCATAAAACATGAGGGTCTGAAGTCAGTTCGCCGTTATCATCAAAACCACCAACAACAGGTAACTTTTTATCTTCAAGGACATAATTTTGAAGTTGCCCGTAGGAATACTGACTCATTGAGCAGTCAACTAAAACTGGTGGATCACCAGCAATTGCCATAATTAGAGGGTTTGATCCTACTCGGTGGTCTTTTCCGCCCCATGCAGGCATCACTGCAATAGAGTTTGTTGAGGCAATACCAGCAAAACCCTCACGGGCCATTTTTAAAACATACGTTCCACCGCGCATCCAATGATTAGAGTTGCGCATTCCGACCATGCCAATACCAAACTCGCGAGCCAGTTCCATTGCACGCTCGGAACAAATCAAACCATTCAATACACCAGGACCAAATTTACAATCCCATTGCTCAAGTGCGCCCATGCTGTTTACACATTCAGGGGTGTTGTTTAACTGTATTTGTCCCTTATCTACTTGATCAATAAACACAGGGAAGCGATTTATACCGTGTGAATAAGTCCCTTCATTTGCCATTTCGACAAAACCAGCAGCAAGTTTTGTCGCCATTTCAGGCTTCATATCCCTGGCCAGCAAAACGCGCTCATATTCTTCCTGCAGTTTCTTAGTTGTCACTAATGCCATTTTATTATCCTGTAAATTCCATAATGCGGAATCAGGACTATCTATAATTCCGTTTTCTTTGTCATTATTTCCATTTGGGTTTCATGACAACATGCACAAAAAAACATCTTTTGTGATGAGTATCACCAGTAACTTGTTAAAGAAGTGTTGAAATTTTGCTTGTAATAAGCTCACTAAAAACACATATCGATTACAAGAAAATCACAAAACAGAAACGTGACAATGAAAATGAAGAAACAAGTTAGTAACAAATGGAATTTCATCGCGGGATTTTGCATTGCACTACACTGGATTTATCAGTTCGGACTGTGCCTGAAGTACTGCACAACAAGTCATTCGCCAAACCCGTAAAGAAAAAGATGGCAGCCGGGTACACCTGTATCAGGCATTTGACTTACTCTGCCATGATGCTCGGCTCAGACATATTGAGGATGAACGCAAGAAAAGTATTTTTGAGGTGTGCTAGCAAAAGGGACACTTTGCTTATTAGTGTGTCCAACTTTCTGGGTTTACTGCAAAATTGGTGGATGTCACGTGCACTAATCTCCCCTACAAATCCACAGCAACAGAGGTTTTTGTAGGTCGGGTTAGCGTTAGCGTCACCCGACACATTTCGAATAATTACTTCAAGGCTTCCGGCAACTTAATCACCCACAGCTCGTTTTGCGATTCGGGTTTCTCCAGCGGTTTTATGGAGACTTTTGTGGCATCGGACTTGTCCACGACCGATTGCAGACCGAAATCGTTGTCATTAATCACCGCGATGGTTTGGTTATCGATCAGCGTCATACCTTCAGCTTTCTCTTGCTGCCAGCCGAGTTTACGCAAATCGACCACCTGCTTTTTCTCTGCCAGTTTGATGCCACGCGCTGTCAGTTGTGCCGCATCATCAAATTCAGGCGCTTTTTCTTTATCGAATGTGCTCAAGTCGCTAGCCTGGCTGAGATCGACGACATAAACCAGATTGCGCATTACTTTGTTTTTATCACCTCCCTGTTCGATTACCAGCAGGCGGTTATCGTCCAGCGCCACAATGTCGCCAATTTTGGCGTCTTTGGCTTTCTTATAAACATCGACATCAATTGGGTAGCCATACATCACGGTTTGCCCCGTTTCCGGGTTGAAGCTCACCAGTCGAGTAAACTGCGCACTGTTTTTACTTTTACCGTCGATATCCAGCGTGCTTTGCACCGCCGCAATAATCCGCCCATCAGGCATCCGCGTAATACCTTCAAAACCACGGTTAGCCTGGCGCCATTTCAGGATATTCGGTAATCCACCCGCAACACCCTGCTCGCCTTGTTCTGCCTGCGGGCCGTATTTTTTGAGGATTTTTCCTTTGCCGTCGATGTTGATAATGAACGGGCCGTATTCATCGCACAGCCAGTAACCGCCTTTGCCATCTGGCGTAATGCCTTCGGTATCCAGCCCGCGTTTGTCGCTCGACAATGGCTGTAAAGTATCGCTGAGCGCGATTTCATTGGTCGCACCAATCAACCCTTCCGGCAGTGGCAAACCGCTGATTGGGCCGTTTTCGTCGTGCAATGCATGGGCATCAGTCGCCAGCGCTTTGCCATCAGCCACGCGGATGGTCATCAGCAGCGGAGTGTATTTAGGATTGGCAAAAATCTTTGATTCTTTGTCGCCGACTTTTGGTGAATCAGCATTGGGGCCGCGATCGGTAACGGTGGCAAAAAACAACTTGTCACCCTCTTTACCCATAAACTGCAAACCCGATCCCACCCCAACCGGCAATCCATCAGGGAAATTAGCAGCATAGGCGCCCTGATATTCAACATGGTCACCTTGCGGAAATGTGACAATGTAACGTTCAACTTGCGGATCTGCCGCCTGACTTGCCAGAGGGAATAAAGAGGTCAGTAATAACGCAAAAGGTTTTAATTTCATGCTGTTCGCTTCTCTTGTTTTTGGTCACCCATTTTGGTTTTACAAGATATAAAGCAGCCACATGACACAAGTATGACTATTCTCTGGCGTGATTATTTCCGTGGCTAAATATCCCGCCCTTCTTGCCGATAACCTTGTTGTACTGGCTGAAACGAGTCAGATTATTTTTTCAACATAAGGGTATCGCATGTCCGTCAGGCGTTTTTCGATTTTAGTTTTCAGTACATTACTGATTATTTTTCTGGTTAGCACTGCATCCAACATCTGGTCATTAACTCGTAGCAATCAATCTCTGGATAACGTCAACCGCGAGATCCGCGTGGTGTTATCGGTCATTGACCCTATTAACCACAGCCGCACGATGCGTGTTCGCGCTATGGAAGCGTTAGAAGAACATGAGCAAGGGTTGAGTGAGCAAGGGAATACCGCACTCACCGGGGCGCAGGGGGTGTTGGTGAAGGCCAACTCTGCGTTTCAGGCATATCTTGATGCACCGAAACAACCAGGTGAACAAGTGCTGAGCGATGCTTATCAGAGTGCATTTGTTAACTATCGCGAGCAAGGTTTGCAACCGTTGCTTGATGCCGTGAAAGCCAACGATGCCGCGCGAGCTCGCGCTCTGGTGACGTCTACACTGCCACAACTCGACAGGCAATTTGAGGTGACGCTGGATAAACTGCTGGCATTTCGTCAACAGCACGCCCAGCAATTGAACCAGGATGCGCAGGCCAGTTTCAATCAGAGCCTGATGAGCATCGCTGTTTTTGCCCTGCTGTTCGCCGTAATTCTTGGCGCAGTATTCTGGCTGTTGAAAAAACGGGTATTGAACGAGCTGGATAAGGCGAAATCACACTGTACGGAAATTGCTAACGGCATGCTGCATACGCCGATTGTCGCCACCGCCAAAGATGAAATTGGCGCGATGATGCGCGAACTGGAGCAAATGCGTGTTTCGCTGGCGAGTATTATCGGCCAGGTACGTGAGTCGAGCCAGACCGTGGCTTACGCCTCTGAAGAGATAGCCGCAGGCAATACCGACTTGTCTGCCAGAACCGAAGAACAGGCGGCATCACTGGGTGAAACGGCGGCCAGTATGGAGCAGCTTACCGTTACGGTGAAACTGACCTCTGACCATTCACATCAGGCCAATAAACTGGCAAGCGGCATGTTGGTTGCGGCTAATGACGGCAACGAAATCGTCAGTGATGTGATTGATTCAATGCGTAATATTGAGTCCAGCTCCAGCAAAATCGATAATATCATTAGCATCATTGAAGACATCGCTTTCCAGACCAATATCCTGGCGCTGAATGCAGCGGTAGAAGCCGCGCGGGCTGGCGAACAAGGGCGTGGATTTGCCGTGGTCGCATCTGAAGTACGCAACCTGGCGCAGCGTTCGTCCGTGGCCGCCAAAGAGATCAAAGAGTTAATTGAGTTGTCTGGTGAGCAGGTGAACATTGGCAGCAACCTGGTGAACCGTGCAGGCGAAAGCATGCAGCGTATTTCTAACGCAATTAAGCAAGTGACCAGTTTGATGGAAGAGATTGCGGTGTCTACCGGAGAACAGAGCCGTGGCATTGAGCAAATCAACCAGGCCGTGGTTCAAATGGATGTGGTAACACAGCAGAACGCCGCGTTGGTGGAACAAGCTTCCGCTGCGGCGATGTCACTAAAAGAGCAGTCACAGGCGCTAAATGAAACAGTAGCGGTATTTAAGCTGGCGTAAGTATTGTGAAAGTGGTGGATGACGCGCAAGCGCGTATCCACCCTACAACACCGAATCCGACAAAACCGTTTACCACACCTTTTGGGCAAGCTCCGTCACCAGACGAACTTTATTCCACTGCTGCTCAGGCGTCAGGCTATTGCCCTCTTCGGTGGAGGCAAATCCACACTGGGGACTCAGGCAAATTTGGTTGATATCGACATATTTCGCCGCTTCTTTGATTCTGTCTTCAATCAATTGTGGGTTTTCCAGCTCACCATTCTTGGTGGTGATCAAACCTAAAACCACCTGCTGATGACCCGGACGCACAAAGCGCAGCGGTGCAAAGTCGCCCGAACGATCATTGTCGTATTCAAGGAAGAACGCATCGACGTTCACGCTGCCAAACAGCACTTGCGCAACTGGTTCGTAACCCCCTTCTGAAATCCACGTTGAACGGAAATTACCGCGACAAACGTGCAGGCCGATGGTCAAATCGTCCGGTTTGCCTTCCAGCGCTTTATTCAGCACTTGCGCATAAATCTGTGCGAGTTGGTCTGGATCATCACCGCGAGCGCGGATTTCTGCACGCTGGGCGTCGGAACATAAATAGGCCCACACGGTGTCATCAAGTTGCAGATAGCGGCAGCCTGCGACGTAAAACGCCTGAATTGCATCACGCCATGTGGTGGCGAGATCGTCAAAATACTCTTTTAAATCAGGATATACCGTACTGTCGATGGCATTGCGGCCACCACGGAAGTGCAGCACACTCGGGCTTGGAATGGTCATTTTCGGCACTGCGCTACCGCTGATGCTTTTCAGATAGCGGAAATCTTCCAGCATCGGATGCGAACCAAACCCCAGTTTACCGATGACGCGCACGCTGTGCGCTTTGGTTTGCACGCCGTTGAACTGAATGCCCTGCTCAGATTCATAACGCTCCACACCTTGCAGACCGTCGAAAAAGTCAAAATGCCACCAGGCGCGGCGGAACTCGCCATCCGTCACCACATGCAGGCCACAAGCGCATTGCTGCTCAACTGATGCGCGGATGGCGTCATCTTCCACTTTACGCAACTGAGTGGCGTCAATCTCACCGGCAGCAAATGCCTGACGGGCGTTTTTGATGGTGGCTGGGCGTAAGAAGCTACCGACAATGTCGGCACGGAATGGCGCGCGATGTGGCAAAGAGTGTGGCATGTGATTTCTCCGCTGACCTGGCTAACTAATTTAGCGAGGTGATAATTCATGGTTTGAATATTTAGCCATCTGGACGGCCATATTATGTAACGGAGAATGGCAGATGCGCGACTTGAGGACAAACGAAGATCTTTCATGGTTATTGAAAATAATTCATGTTGTTAACCCAGTGTGAAGTGTAAGTTGATCTGCGTCACAGTTTGCCGTTAAATATGATGTCCTGTTTTTGAGCCTCCTGATTATGATTGTTCGTCCGCAGCAACACTGGTTATTCCGCTTATTTGTCTGGCATGGTTCGGTTCTACAAAAAATCTATTCGCGCCTGCTGCTGAATGTCGCGTTGTCGATCAGCGTGATTTTCTTTCTACCGTGGTATGAAACGCTCGGCATAAAACTCACCATCGCACCCTTCAGTATTCTCGGCGTGGCGATAGCGATATTTTTGGGTTTCAGAAATAGCGTCTGTTACGCCCGCTTTAACGAAGCCCGTACGCTGTGGGGGCAACTGGCGATTACTCAGCGCTCATTATTACGCGAGATCAAAAGCCTGCTGGGCAACCATGAAAACCAGGTCACGGAGTTTGTGAATTTGCAGATTGCGTTTAGCCATGCTCTGCGGCTGACATTGCGTAAACGCCCGCCTGAAGAAACACTGAAAAAATTCCTCACCAATGATGACTTACAATGGGTGATACAAAGCCACGCACCTTGTAATCGCGTATTGCTGTTGATGGGAGACTGGTTAGCCGATAAGCGCAAACAAGGCTTAATTTCCGACGTGGTGTGGAGCGCTTTGAATCATCATCTTAACGATCTTTCGGCGGTAGCCGGAGGTTGTGAGCGCATCGCCGGTACGCCAATCCCGTTCGCCTACACGCTGATTCTGCATCGCACTGTGTATCTGTTTTGTATCATGCTGCCGTTTGCACTGGTCACCGACCTGCACTACATGACACCATTTTTGTCGGTGTTTATTTCCTACACCTTTATTTCGCTCGACACGCTGGCAGAAGAACTGGAGGAGCCGTTTGGCACCGAAGACAATGACCTGCCGCTGGATGCCATCTGCAACACCATTGAGCGGGATTTACACGATATGGATGAGAATGAGCATCTGCCCGAGAAGTTGCGCCCAAATCGCCATTATCGGCTGAGCTAACAATACCCGTCATACTTCGAGTTGATGATGCATTGGCTATGTTCGCTCACCCAATTCACTTAGTTGACTAAGCTCATCGGGATTCGCTCTCTTGCCGCCTTTCCTCAACTCGAATTATTTAGGGTATAGGTAGATTAGATTTGGCCCACAAAATCACGTTTGCCTAACGGCACGCCCGCCTGGCGCAGGATGTCGTAGGCAGTGGTGAAGTGGAAATAGAAGTTTGGTGTGGCAAATTTATACACGTAGTTGCGCGCGGTGAAACGCAGTTCGTGCTCGCGTGCCATCACCACAATTTGGCGCTCGTCATCACCATCGAGTTGCGCATCGCTAATCCCTTTCATGAACGCGATGGTGGCTTCGATACGCGCCTGAAGCTGCGCAATCGTGGTTTCGTTATCTTCCATAACTGGCGCTTCAACGCGGCCGAGGCGTGCAACGGCACGTTTTGCCATATCGGTGGTGATTTGCACCTGGCGCACCAGCGGATACATGTCTTCTGCAAGTGCCGCCGTAAGCAGGCTCTCTTCCGATTTGCCGTTCTCTTTCGCCCACTGGGCGGCCTTCTCAAGGATGGCAGACAAATTGGTTAAACCAAGAATGAACTGCGCATTAGTTTCACTGTAAATCGACATTGTAACTTCCTTTAGACATGACAAAGTGATGGCAAGATTACACTCACTTCTCGCCTCACGGATAGCGAATTCCGCGCTCAGGCGAAGCTAAATCCTTCATCTGCCCAACCGGTAATCCCACCAATCATTATTTTCACCGGACGCCCCAGGCGCGCTAATTTTAGCGCCGCGCGGTCTGCTCCGTTGCAATGCGGCCCGGCGCAATAAACCACAAACAAGGTATCTGCCGGCCACTGCGCCATGCGCTCAGCTGATATTTCACGATGCGGCAAATGTAGCGCTCCAGCAATGTGGCGACGGGCATAAGCTTCAGGGCTGCCGACAACATGCAGCAGCACAAAATCCATATCCCCTTCTTTCATCGCGCTGTGTACATCATCGCAATCAGTTTCAAGGTTCAGGCGCTGAAGAAAATGAGCGGCGGCAATTTCTGGGGCGGCAGCGGGAAAATCAGTAACGTGACTCATAAAACCTCCTCGTAGTGGTGAGATCTCACTATAGAGCGCAGCGTGTAGCTTGACGTATGGCAGAAATGACAGATAACGTGAAGATCATGACAATCGTTCGGGATACACCGTTGCAAAACCCTCTTGTTGTTGCACTAGCGTATGACGGCCTGTGCACCTTTGAATTTGGTGTGGCAGTGGAAGTGTTTGGCCTGCCGCGTCCGGAAATGGGCGATAACTGGTATCGATTTGCGGTGGCGGGTATTGAACCTGGTGAACTCAGAGCGACCGGTGGCATTCGCCTGGCGGTGGATGGTGGGCTTTCTCTGCTGGAGCAAGCCGGAACCATTATTGTACCTGGCTGGCGCGGTGCCGACGCACCGGTTCCCGAAGAACTCTGCACAGCATTACGTGCGGCACATTCGCGTGGCGCACGGATTATGTCGATTTGTTCCGGTGTGTTTGTGCTGGCAGCCAGCGGTTTGCTCAATGGATTACAGGCCTCAACGCACTGGCGTTATACCGAAAAGCTGCAACAACGTTATCCTGATATTCAGGTGATGCCGGATGTGTTGTATATCGATAATGGCTCGGTGCTGACATCCGCTGGCAGTGCCGCAGGCATTGATTTGAGTTTGCATCTGGTGCGGCGTGATTACGGCCAGTTTGCCGCCAACAGCGTGGCACGCAGGCTTGTCGTGCCGCCACATCGCGTCGGCGGCCAGGCGCAGTTTATCGAACAACCGATACCTGCGGCTTATGAAAGCCAGCGCCTCAGCCCGCTATTTGATTTTTTGCAAAGTCATCTTGCCGATGAGCATACCGTTGAGTCACTGGCGGCGTTTATCGGCATGAGCCCGAGAACTTTTTTGCGCCGTTTTGCCGCGACTACCGGCACCACACCCTCACGCTGGTTGCTGAACATGCGCCTGACACGCTGCCGTGATTTACTGGAAAGCAGCACGTTGTCCATCGACGACATTGCTGAGCGTGTCGGCTTTGGCAGTGCCGCCACATTGCGCCATCATTTCCGCGCTAAGCTGTCGACCACTCCCGCGGCATACCGCAAAGCATTTACTTCAGGTAACGAAAAAATGATTACTTGACGCTAAACAACGTGATAGAGATAACGGCATTATTTTATTAGTTCAGCAGATGAATTTATCTGGAGTAGATATGCGTAAATTGAATGTGTGGTTTTTTTCTGCGGCCCTGATGGCCGGTTCTTTACCTATGGCGTTGACCGCTCAGGCAGCAGATGCTCCGGTTGCAACTCCTGCTGCAGAGGCTCCGGTTGCGGCCCCTGCACCACAAAACTCTTATGAAATCACCGAGTTCCATGCCGATTATAAGCCATTCAAAATTGGCGACATCGTACCGGATCTGTACCGTACTAAACCCTATCAGATTGATGCCTGGAAAATCAGAAACCTGCCAGCCCCGGAAGCGGGTAGCCACTGGACGTACATGGGCGGCAACTACGTGTTGATTAGCGACGCGGAAGGGAAAATTTTACGCGCTATGAAAGGTGAGATTTTTTATCAGCACTAAGTAACCGCAGAACAAACCGAGACTGATGCTAAACCTTTTCGTAGGTCGGATAAGCGCTAGCGCCATCCGACAACACCTGTCTAGTGACCCCGGTAATCCACCGGGGTTTTCTTTTATCAGGCAGGCAATAGTTTAAGCACTGCGCATGGTTTTAATCTTCGAGTAACCGTACTCAAAAATCATGTCAGTGGTACACATAAAGACAATCACATCGCCCGACCCGCACTCTTCCAGAGTTTCGTTTAACTCCGTATCAAACTCTTTTGACAACTGCGGCATCAGCATCTGCATATCGCCTGGATAGTCCTCATCTTCGTCTGCTGGCATATCTTCAATTTTTGAACCGCGCACCACATAAACCAACACGTTTTTGTCGTTGAACACGATTGGCGCACGCAGATGCTTGCCCGTAGGATGCTTAGCCATTTTGTTACCCTTTTGCTAATAGCCGAAATTTGGCGCTATCCTCGCAAAAGATGAGGAGAAAAGACAGTCTCAGTGTGACTTTCCCGCTTCCCCCACTCGCCAAATTCTCTCGGCATAGCGCCCGACAAGCGCCAGTGAGATGGCCAGTAACAGAAAGAAAATCACCTTATTGGTGCCGTCCCAGAACAGTTCGAAATAGCGCGTGTAAAGATTAATCCCGAGGAAGGTTAACCCAAAACCTCGCAGCATGCCGTCGTCGGTTTTCAGGCTAATCCAGATACACGCCAGTGCCGCGAGCGCAAACAGCAGCGACCAGTGCAGCAGTTCAATTTGGCGCACGCTCTGCCAGATATCGAAGTCGTAATTGCCAAAGATCGACAAAATCCATAACGCGATAAACAGATACAACAAGCCCATCGCTTTGCTGGTGTTCAATAAATTACGCTGCTGTAAGGGCTTTTGCAGCAGATAGCAGGCGGCAAGTAATACGCCACCAAACAACACAAAACGAATCGGGTAATTCATACCCAGCCAGTAAGCGCCCCATCCTGACGCGTAACCTGTAGATGTCCCAAAATAGCTACCCAACGACAACAGGAAGAACAGCCAGATCAACCCCGAACGGCTCAGGTAGCCAATCGCGGCGTAAATCGCACAGCCCAGTAAAAATAGCGGCGCAACGTTCCCGCTACCGTTATCCAGCGCCATACCCACTTGTGACAACGTGAGTGCAGTGAATAAAACGCCGAGGAACATGATCGCTTCGTTGCTGTAGCGCTTTTCTGGCGTGTGTTTCTGGCGACGAAAGCCCCAGAAGTAACAAGCCGTGGCAATTAGCGCCAGAATAATGGCACGGGTGGCATAGCCAAAATCAAACAGTAGCGCCACTAAATACTCATCGGCGACCAGGCTTCCAATGGCGATAATCGCGCAAGCCAATGCAATCCAGAAGGCGTAACGGCTTAACCGTTGCCAGTCAAAAAGTTGCGGCGAGAGATGTTGTTGCAGCCGCTGCTGCTCTGCCTCGTCAATAACCCCCTCCTGACGCCAGCCGTCCAGGGTACGCAGGACGATTTTTTGCTGTTTGCGTGTCACTTTCATATTGGTTTTCCTTGCCAGATTATTGACATCACGTTAACGCATTTTGTCGTAATCTATGAGATGCACAATTTCCGATTCATTCATTTTAGTCTGAGGATCAACCGATGCAGGACTGGAACCCCGCTCTTTATTTGCAGTTTGCAGCCGAACGTACCCGCCCAGCCGCGGAATTAGCCGCGCGTATTCAGCAGCCTGAGGCGCAACACGTTTCTGATTTGGGCTGCGGCCCCGGTAACAGCACTGCATTGTTGCGTAAAGCCTTCCCACAGGCGACGGTAACGGGCATTGATAATTCTCCGGCGATGCTTGAAAAGGCACGAACCGCACTGCCTGATTGCCAGTTTGAAAATGCTGATGTGGCGCACTGGCGGCCCACAATAAAACAAGATGTGATTTATGCGAATGCGTCTTTGCAGTGGTTAAGTGACCATGCTCAGTTGTTCCCGCACCTGGCGGCACAACTGGCGGATAACGGGGTTTTAGCGGTACAGATGCCGGATAACTGGCAAGAGCCGACACACACCTTGATGCGCCAGGTGGCGGCTGAACTAGGGTACGGAGATTCCGGACGTGAGGCGTTGTTATCCGCCCAACAATATTACGATTTGCTGGCGCAATCAGGTTGCAGCGTGGATATCTGGCGCACCACCTATTTCCACGTCATGCCGTCTGCGCAAGCAATTATTGCCTGGCTCAGTTCGACCGGTTTGCGTCCATACCTCGCCAAACTCGATAACATTCAGCAGCAGGTATTTCTCGAGCGTTACCACGCGCTTTTACAGCAAGCCTATCCGCCACAACACGATGGCAATGTGCTGATGTTGTTCCCACGGCTGTTTATTGTGGCGCGCAAAACAGGCGGTATCGCGCTTTCGTAGGTCGGAAAAGCGCAGCGTCTTCCGACAAAACTGGCGTGAATGGTGGATGACGTTAGCGCCTCCCGCCATTTGCACTATTTTGTGGAAGCCGCCTGCGGCTGAAACCAGCGGCCACGCAATGTGTCATAGCCCCAGTTATAAATTACGCTATACGGCAAGAAGAACAGGAAGAAACCAATTTCGACCATAAACGCCTGAAGCAGTGAAATATCGAGCATCCAGGCAGCCAACGGCAAACCAATCAGAATAAAACCGCCTTCAAATCCCAGCGAGTGAGCAATACGCAGCGGCAAACGGCGTTCTTGTCCCACCGGGAAAAACTTATCGAACCCTGCGTTATAAATCATGTTCCACACCATCGCCACGGTGGAGAGCATTATCGACAGCGCGCCCATCTGGGAAATCGGCTTGTTAAAAATCCACGCCGCCAGCGGCGCACAAATCGCAATGGCGATAACTTCAAAACCCACCGCATGCACGACGCGCTCGGCAAATGTTCTTTTTTGAGACTGCATAAAACTCACTCCAGATAAATCAAGCAATATGGCTATGCGGCGTATTATCATCGCTATTACTGGTAGACTGAAGTTAGTAACCATCGATAAAAGCGATAGATAATGAAATATTCTCCCGAATCCCTGGAAGCCTTTTTGCAGGCAGTCGAAACCGGATCGTTTTCTGCAGCGGCACGTAAGCTCAAGAAAAGCCAGTCGACGGTGAGTGCTGCGATTGCCAATCTGGAAGCAGATTTAGGGGTGACGCTGTTTGATCGCCAGAGTCGCCAGCCGGTTTTGACTGACCAGGGGAAGCATATTTTGCCGTACATCCAGTCAATTATGGCGGCCAGCGAGCGGCTGAATGAAGTCTCGGTACGCCTGGCGGGCGATGTCGAACCGCGTCTGAGTTTCGTGCTGTCTGATGTCTGGCAAACCGCACACCACGAGTCAATCCTGCAACGTTTTTCGCAACGCTTTCCGGATATCGAGTTTGAATGTTTGATTGCCGAGGATGAAGACGTTATCGACCTGATTCAGATTGGCCGCGCCCACGTTGGCGTATTGCGTGTGCAGCCACGTTATCCGGTGGATGTCACGGTGGCTCGTTTGCAGGTCGGTGCTGAGATGGCGATTTTTATTCACCGCCAGCATGAGTTAGCCCGCTTGCCTGCCGTCGAGATGGACACCCTGCAAACCGTGCGTCAGCTCAGTTTGAGTACTTTTACCGACCCGACGCGCAACAAAAGCGGCGGCCCGACGTGGTCGTCACCGTCATTACTGATGCTGCTGGAGATGGCGGAGCAAGGGTTTGGTTGGGGGATTTTGCCGCGCTGGCTGGTCGAGCAGTTTGGTCACGATGTTTTGCAAGAGTTGCCGGTTGCAGGCTGGCCGCAGCGTATTGACGTGGATGTGTTGTGGTCGAACAAAACGCCACCTGGGCCCGCAGGGCGCTGGATGATTGACCAGTTGCGGGCGCAGAGTTAAGCAGCCAATGTCGGATGACGCTTAGGCTTATCCGACCTACAAAACCATTGTAGAATCAGTCACCCAGGTCGGATAAACGCAGCGTCATCCAACAATGTTTATTTGCGTTTCGGCATCGTCTTCAATAAGTCGTCTGGGCTAATGGACGCCACAATATCGCTGCCCGGCAAAGGCATTTTGAGAATGTGATTCTTCATTTTGCCAATCACGTGCATTTCGCACGGCTTGCAGTCAAATTTCAGCGTTAGCACTTCATCCTGATGCACCAGTTGCATCGGCGTCGCCTTCCAGCTTTTCACCGAACCCTTCGCCTGCTTAGGACACAAGTTAAAGGCGAAACGCAGGCAATGCTTGGTGATCATCACCGGCACTTCGCCCTTCTCTTCGTGCGCTTCATAAGCGGCATCAATCAGTTTCACGCCGTAACGCTGATAAAATTCACGCGCCTTGTGGTTGTAGACGTTAGCCAGGAAAGTGAGGTGTTCATCAGGGTAAACTGGCGCAGGCTCACTCACCGCTTTACGGCTGCCGCGTTGGTACTGCTGCAAACGCGCTTCGCTCAGTTCGTCAATAGCTTCACGGCGCAACTGGTTAAGCTGGCTATTGGGAATAAACAACGCGGCAGGCAAATTCAGGTCGACTTTGCGTGCCTGGTACATGGTTTGCCCCAGTTTCGCCAGGCTGTCACGCAGGCTGCCGTAAGCCTTTTCTGGGTTGTTCGCCACTTCGAACTGCCCTTCCAGCGTTTTACTGACGCTCACACCTTCTTCACTGGTAATCGTCAGAACCAATTGTTCCTGCCAACCGCTTAACTCCATATCTACCGCAATCCGGCGTTCGCTGGACGTTTTCGTCAACGCCTGCTGCCAGTTATGGTCAAGGTTACGGTTCAGAGGATGGTTCGGACGCACGTTTTTCAGGGTTTCCGGCATTTCGTTTGGCCAGACGCGGTACTGATTTTTACCGGTTTTCTCTACGGTATTAGCACGGAAACCAACGATTTCACGTTTAATCAGCACGTTCAGGCCATCGCCGTTGGTCAATGAATCGCTGACATTCACATCAAGGAAATCTTTGCCGACTTTCAGCACTTCGCCCACTGGCAGGCCGATGTATTTCGGTGAATCAAACGCGCCGATATCGATTTTGCGCTCGTTAACGAAATAGTCGGTGCTGCCACGGTGGAAAGTTTTGTCCGGCGAAGGAATAAAGAAATGCGAGGTCACGCCCGAAGAAGCACGAACCAGATCGGTGCGCTGCTCCATTAATTCATCCAGCAACTGACGGTAATACGAGGTGATGTTTTTCACATAGCTCATATCTTTGTAGCGCCCTTCTATCTTGAAGGAACGCACACCAGCATCGACCAACGCCGCCAGGTTGGCACTCTGGTCATTGTCTTTCATCGACAGCAGATGTTTTTCATAGGCCACCACGCGGCCCTGATCGTCTTTAAGTGTGTACGGCAAACGGCAAGCCTGGGAGCAATCACCACGGTTTGCACTGCGCCCTGTCTGGGCGTGGGAGATATTACACTGCCCGGAATACGCCACACACAACGCACCATGAATAAAGAATTCAATGGTGGCATCAACGTTTTCGTGGATAGCGCGAATTTGTTTGAGGTTCAATTCACGCGCCAGCACGATTTGCGAGAAACCCACATCAGAAAGGAACTTCGCTTTTTCTACACTACGAATGTCGCACTGGGTGCTGGCATGAATTTCAATCGGCGGCAGATCCATTTCCATCACGCCCATGTCCTGCACAATCAGCGCATCGACACCGGCCTGATACAGGTCGTGGATCATATGACGAGCGGGTTCGAGTTCGTTGTCATGCAGAATGGTGTTGAGCGTAACGAAAATTTTCGCCCCATAACGATGGGCAAACGGCACCAGTTCTGCAAGGTCTTGCAGGCTGTTACCGGCATTATGGCGAGCGCCAAAGCCAGGCCCACCGATGTAAACCGCATCCGCACCATGCAAAATGGCTTCACGGGCAATGGCGGTATCACGGGCAGGACTGAGTAATTCGAGATGATTGGCGTGCAGGCGCATAGTGAATTTGTTTTCTGTGTTATGGGCGAAAGGCGGCCATTGTAGTCAGATTGGGCACGTATGCAAAGAGCTGCGCAACCCATAGAAAATGGTGCATCCGCCTCCTCCGCTGCGATTTTTTTCCTCCTGGGCTTAACACACGCAGTAATAACACTGAATTAGCTAAAGATGCTGTACTAGATATTGATATAATTTATACTCACAATGGAAATAATTACCATGAGTTATCATATTAGGTCTGTTTATGTGGGAGCTAAATGAATGACAGAGTTAAGATAATTGAAAATGACAAAAAACCTCGAACACTCAAAGCTCTATCAATCAGAAGGTGTCCGGTTGCTCTACAGCAACTCATTACCCGGCATTCTGATTACCTTTATTGCGGCCACTACCCTTGCCTTCACTTTCACCAATAATAATCTGCATGCAAAAGTCATCTGGTGGCTGGTGATGACAGCTATTCTCGCCGTTCGAGTTGTTGATACACGCATGTGGTTAAAAAGCACTCCAGAAGGCAAAAGCAGAAAGAGTTGGACCATGCGGTTTTCTTGCGGATGTTTGCTCACCGCGTTGATGTGGAGCTTGTATGCGGTCATTTTCTACCAACAATTTTCTATCGAAGAACTCAGCTCTACCAATGTGATTCTGGCCGCCATGGCCGGAGGCGCAACCAGCATTCTTTCCGCTAATTTCATGCTTGCTTCGATATACAACATTATCATCCTGATACCAATGTCAGTTTTGCTCATGATGCAGCCCGAACAATATAAAATTAATCTTGGCGGTCTGGGGATTTGCTTCACGATAATAATGATCATCTCGTCAGCTCGTTCCGCAAATTATATTAAAGAAGCCATTTTGTTACGTTACAGAAACAAAAAACTGGTCTCACGCATGGAAGAAACTATCCGCATCAGGACTCAGGAAGTTTATGAGATCTCGAATAAAGATTCGTTAACCCGTTTATACAATCGCACAGCGTTTTTATCTGCCGTCGAACGTGTAGAGCAAGATTTCAACCAACACCATATAACAGGCTTTGCCATCTTTTTTATCGATCTGGATGGTTTTAAAAATATTAATGACACGCTCGGTCATAATGCTGGCGACAACGTATTAGTGAATATCAGTGAGCGGCTAAAAAGCTGTAATGCCGCTGACACGCTAATGTGCCGCTGGGGCGGAGATGAGTTTATCTTGCTGGTAAAAGAAAACCGACATCAGACGATCCGCGCGCTGGCGCAAAAAATTACCGCCACCCTTTCTCAGCCCATAGATTTAGGCGACCAAACCATCACCCTCAACGCCACCATTGGGATTTCAGTGTGCCCGGAACATGACACCTCAGTCACGCGCCTTATCCAACTGGCTGATATCGCCATGTATTCGCAAAAGGGCAAATATCCGGAGCGCATGGCTTTTTATAATCTCAATCTGGAACACAATCTGCATCGTAAAATCATGCTCAACGAGGCGTTAAAATGCGCACTTGAGCGCCAGGAACTGCGTCTGGTGTATCAACCCATTGTTGATTCCGCTGGCCAGATTGTCAGCTTTGAAGCCTTACTACGCTGGCATTATCAAGACCAGGAAATCTCGCCTGTTGAATTCATTCCCTTGCTGGAACAAAGCGGTCGCATTGTCGAAATCGGCAGTTGGGTTCTGGAAGAAGCCTGCAAAATGTTGGTGACGCTGCGCCAGGGCCACGCCGAAATCTGCATGTGCGTGAATATTTCTCTGATTCAGTTTTACGATAAAGATTTTGTGAATAACGTTAAGCAGGTTATCGAACAGCAGGCTATTCCCGGGCATTTGCTGCACCTGGAAGTGACGGAATCGATCTTCCAGTCTGAACAAATGCAGGTTAACCATAAAGTGAGTCAGTTGCAGAAGTGTGGTGTGAAATTTTCCGTCGATGATTTCGGGACCGGTTATTCAAGCCTTTCTGTTATCCAGAATATGAATATCGATTACATTAAAATCGACCGTTCATTTATTCAACACATCGAAAACAAAGGCTTGTCTATTGTGCAGGCGGTGATGGATATGTCTAAAACCCTCAACTTCCGGGTGATTGCTGAAGGTGTCGAAACCGAGACACAGCGCCATATGCTGGAACAGTGTGGCATCCCATATATGCAGGGTTACTTCTTCTCGCGCCCAATGGAACGCCAGGATGCGCTGGCTTATCTCGGAGATGCTTCGCATAAGTCGGAATAACGCAGCAACATTCGAGAATACGATCTTGCAGATTTTTCAATATCATCCGGTCTGTTGTTAACGGTTTGTAATGCTATAGTTTGCCGTCAACAATAAGGAAGATATGATGCGCTCGATTTCGATTCCGTTACCGACGGTGCTGACCGGTTTTGTTGCCGTATTAGTCGGCTACGCAAGTTCCGCAGCGATCATCTGGCAGGCCGCTGAGGCCGCAGGTGCTAACACCATGCAGATTGCCGGTTGGCTGACGATGCTGGGGATTGGCATGGGTATCAGCACCCTGGTACTGACAATTTGGTACCGCACGCCGATTCTCACCGCCTGGTCAACGCCAGGTGCTGCGCTGCTCGCCACCAGCCTGCCTGGGCATTCGCTAAACGAAGCCGTTGGCGTCTTTCTTTTCTCCTCGTTGTTGATTCTGCTGTGTGGTGCGACCGGCCTGTTCGCCCGCTTAATGCGCCTCATCCCTTCAACACTCTCCGCCGCCATGCTGGCGGGAATTTTGCTGCGCTTTGGCCTCGATGCCTTTACTTCATTGCAGGGCAATTTTTTGCTTTGCGCGAGCATGTTGCTTGGCTGGTTGTTGGCAAAAGCCTGGGCACCGCGTTATGCCGTCGTGGTCGCCATGGTTATTGGTCTGTTGGTCTGTGTGATGAGTGGAAATCTGCAAAGCGGCAGCGTGCCTGTGGCGATGGTGATGCCTGAGTTTACGGCTCCGCATTTTTCACTCAGCAGCTTGCTGGGTATCGGTATTCCGTTCTTCCTCGTCACGATGGCGTCACAAAATGCACCCGGTGTCGCTACGCTAAAAGCTTCGGGTTATGACGTTCCCGTCTCACCGCTGATTGTCGTGACTGCCGCTATTGCTCTGCTGCTGGCACCGTTCGGTGTGTTTTCAATCTGTATTGCTGCAATCACTGCCGCAATTTGCCAGGGTTCCGAAGCTCATCCTGATCCGGCAAAACGCTGGCTTGCCGCCGCAGCCGCTGGGGTATTTTATTTACTGGCCGGTATTTTTGGCGGCTCGATAACCACATTACTCACCGCACTCCCGGTGGCTTATATTCATACCCTGGCAGGTTTGGCATTGCTGAGCACCATCGCCGGAAGCTTGTTTCAGGCGTTAAACCACGAACGGGAGCGCGATGCCGCGATAGTGACATTTTTGGTCACCGCGTCAGGCGTCAGTTTGTTGGGCGTGGGTTCTGCTTTTTGGGGACTGGTAGCGGGTGGAATCTGTTACGCGCTGTTCTCACTTTCCCGCCGCGCGTAGTTGCGAAGGTGTCACACCGATTGTGGCTTTAAAGCGATTGCTGAAATGGCTTGCCGAGCTAAATCCGCAAGCCATCGCAATATCGGTCAACGTTAACGGGCTATTTTTCACCAGCGCTTCGGCGCGTAACATGCGCCGCTGCATCACATACTGATGCGGGGCAAGGTGTGTCGACTGCTTGAACATGCGCGCAAAATGAAACTCGCTCAAACCCGCTTCTACAGCCAGTTCAGTCAGGGTTAAAGGTTCACTAAGATGTTGTTCAATGTACGCCTGGATATTGCGTAACACCACGGGAGCCAGCCCGCCACGCACATTCGGCAAGCGCCACTGCACATTGCTGTAAGTCTGCACCAGGTGGGTGAGCAACAATGTCGATGCGGTGCTTAACATCAAATGATTTGCCTGTTGTTGCCAGTCGCTGCTCAATAAAAAGTGGCGATATAACTGCGTAATGCGCGGGTCATCACTGAAGATTTTCTCATCGAGCTGGATAGCCGCCGGGCTGCGATCCCAGATTTGCTCGGCAATATTGCGCAGATGCTCATCAGTACAATACAGATGCACAAACGAAAAGTGATTGCGGATATCCCAGGTCGTTTCGCTCTCTTTTGGCATCAGGCAAAAACGGTCCGGCCCGCCGCCATTCTTCCAGCCAGCCGAGGTTTTCTGATAGGTTTCGTAGCCCTCATTCACATACATGCTCAAGGTATGGTGATCGCTGCATTGCGTCACGCGATCGAGGCTGTTTGACCACGCCGAGAGTTGAATCCCGGAGCCTAGCTGCACGTTATCTTCCAGCACCGCGTTGTGCTGGCGAAGATTTTCAAATGCGTGATACGGCTGGGTCATAACGGGCGGCCATCAAAGTTCAGGAGTCACAGTTTAAGTAGTGCGCGAGCCTGTTACCAGCCATTAACAATCCCTCCGGTAAATAAAACCGCAAGAATATGCAAGCGCCGCAACTACATGAAAGCATCTGCCCGCGCTTTCACCGATACTCCTGCCATCCGTTTCGGGAGATAACAACATGAATGCGTTACTATATATTTTGGTGGTAGTGATTTGGGGTACAACGTGGCTAGCCATTTATATGCAGCAAGGCGTGGTATCCGTACCCGTTTCTATTTTCTGGCGTTTTGCCGTGGCGGCGATAGTGATGCTGGTGGTGCTGAAGGCATTGGGGCGCTTGCGTCGTATCAGTCTGCGCGACCATCTGTTCTGTATGCTGCAAGGCGGCTGCGTTTTCGGCTTTAACTTCGTCTGCTTTTATCATGCCGCCGCGTATATCAGCTCCGGCCTGGAATCGGTAATTTTCTCCATGGCGGTACTGTTTAACGCCGTGAATAGCATGATTTTCTTCCGCCAGCGCCCGCACAAAAACTTGCTGCCAGCGGCGGTGCTCGGCATTTCTGGGGTGGTCGCCCTATTCTGGCATGACCTGGTCGCCACGCAACTGGCACCGTCGTTGCTGCTGGGGATCGGCTTAAGCGCGCTCGGTACTTTTGGTTTCTCGCTGGGCAATATGATCAGTACGCGCCATCAGCGCCGCGGGCTGGAGACTCTGTCCACCAATACCTACGCGATGTTTTATGGCACCGTGATCATGGGTGTGCTGGCTCTATTGCGTGGGGATTCGTTTATGCCGGAGTTCACGCTACGCTATCTGGGTTCGCTGTTCTATCTGGCGATTTTCGGTTCGGTGATTGCCTTTGGTGCCTATTTCACGCTGGTCGGGCGCATTGGTGCCAGCCAGGCGGCTTACAGCACGCTGCTGTTCCCGTTAGTCGCGCTAAGTCTGTCAACGCTCTATGAAGGTTACATCTGGCACAGCAATGCGATTATCGGGCTGGTGATGATCCTGCTGGGGAATCTGGTGATGTTCTCGAAACCGGGGATGTTTAACTTGCTGACGTGGCGCAAACGCACGGTGTAAAGCGATTAAAAAGGGAGCCTGGCTCCCTTTAGATTCACGATTTCTGTTGAGTATCAAATGTTGAGGCATCTGTCGCCAGATCATCAATAACCTGTTTAAGCGTATCCAGCGTCATCTCCGTATTTTCATTGCTTAAATCTTCGCCTTCGCCTTTACGCACCACACGCATCACCGTTTTCTGCGTTGCCGCATCAATGAGTTCCGCCTCGAAATAGAGGTTGGTGTTCATAGTACGGTGGCCCGTCGCCGCTTGCGTACCTGCGACAACCAGCGCAATAGGCACCACTTCGTAGAATTGCAGACCTTCTTTAGAACTGTCTACTGCGGTGATGGCACCACGGAAGATCAGGCTGCGAGGGCCTGATGTCGCCACCAGTGGGATGCGCGCTTGGGCAGCACTCTTAAGTTTGGTATTGGTGTAGTTCAACAAACCGTCCAACACTTTCCTGCCAATTTGTGTGTTCGGTTGTGGCTCCGGGTAATAGGTGATCGGGTTATACACCAGGCTGTCGTAATTGCTCCCTTTATAGTCAGGGTCAACCCAACGCACGATAGTTCTGCCCGTGGTCGTTTCAGTTTTTTCCAGTCCAGAATAGTCTTTTAAGAATCCTGAATATTTTTCAGGTTCCGGTGTAGAAGAAGCACAACCCGCTAACGCTAATATTCCTGTAAGACAGACTACTTTTAAAAACATTGAAGTTTTCATTAACCCTCCGTTTAGATTGCATGTAAGCGAGCGCGTTATAGCAATAAAAAGGAGAATAATAAGCGGTGAAAAATGCTAATGAGTTTAAAACCAAACTTTTCAGAGTGAATTTTATTGCTACTCACAGATAAATAATAATTATTTTTGTATGTATAATCTAAAATACATAATTACGACAAATAATAAGGAATAAACATGATCCCTCATCTGCGCATTGCCCGACCAGTTACCGATCTTGCAGAAAGTAAAAAGTTGTATTGCCTCGGCTTAGGTTTGCAAGAACTGGGGAATTTTGATGAACATGATGGTTTTAGCGGCATCATGCTTGGGCGCAGCGATTTAAACTGGCACCTTGAGTTTACTGTATGCCACCGCCACCCGGTAGAACCTGCGGCTACCGTGGACGACCTGTTGGTACTTTATTATCCAGATAACATCCTATGGCAAAAAACCTGCCAGCAAATGCTGAATGCAGGTTTTTTAACCATTAATAGTTTTAATCCTTATTGGGATGTCGCCGGTCGTACCTTTATTGATAACGATGGCTATCGCACTGTGTTACAAAACCGCGCGTGGCCAATAGGTTAATTTTTGCGTGCCAACATAGTGGCGAAACGTAATTTAATACGATTACCTTGCTCGTCGGTCTTATGTAATTCACCGACATCTTCGTTATATTTAAGTAATTCCCAGTCCGCGTAATAATTGCGTAATTCACCTTCAGCAAAAGCAAATGGAAAACCGACAGTACAAGGGAAATCTTCGGTGTCCATGGCGGCAACGATTAAGTTATAGCCCCCGGGTTTGGTGCAACGCTGCATATTCGCAATTAATCGAGGAATGGTATCGCGTTCTAAAAACATCATCACTACAGTCGACAGGATAAAGTCGTACTCACCGTCGAACGCCAATGTGTTCAAATCGACCACATCGGTGATGATGTTTTTCAGCCCTTCTGCTGCAATAATTTTATTCAGGTTGCTGATACTTATCTGGTTTTTGTCCCAGGCGGTCACATCAAACCCTTTTTGATTCAGATACAAACTGTTGCGCCCGCTGCCACAACCGAGATCCAGCGTTTTACCCGGTGGGACGATGGTGACCGCATTCAGCACTTCAGAGTGAGTGCGGGTTAAACCATATTTCTCGGTGTAATAGTTTTCAGAAGCCATCTTAATTTGTCCTTTTCGTAGGCCGTTCGCTACGTAACAGTAATTTACCCTGGTAAAGCAAGGCAACCGTGCGCACCAGTAACAGACCGATAATAACATTAGTGAAAATAAACAGCGGCAGTGCGATGGCGCTAAAAAGCCCGTCATTACTGCTGTGGCTTAAATGCAGCGCCGTCGTCGCCAGGGCAGAAAGACCGAACGAGAAGCTCCAAAACGACGCGTTAAAGGGTTGCTTCAGATACCAGGGCATCAGGCGCAACATGAACAGCAATTGCAGCAGCCCGTAACCAAACAGCATTTTGGCGAAGAAATCCGCTTGCCCACCGTTGACACTCAGGTACGCATTGCACGCCACCAACGCCGGAGCAAGCTGGATACCAAGCGAGGTACGCACAGGGGTTGGTAACTCACCGCCGCTACGCAAACGTTGCAAAATAGCAGGCTCAAGACTTAACCAGGAAAATACCCCCGCCCCGAAGAATAAAATCCCCAGATCGTGATATCCCAGCGCTCCGCAAGCCATGGCGCTGATAAAATTATTCGCCACCGTCGGCAAATAAAGCCCTGGAGTGGTGTCAGCCGCCGGAAGCTTGCCCCGCCACATCCCCGCACTTTGCCATGCCGCGTAAGCCAGTTGCACCAGCGCGCCGAAGGCAAACAGCCCAGCAGCCCAAAAGCGAAAGTAAGGTTCCAGCGCGATAGAAACCAGCATCGTGGTTGCGGGGAATAAGCTGACAAAGCTCCCCTTTAGCGGGTGATTGATTTCTTCTACCACGCTGTGCGGATATTTAACCAGACGCACGATAAAAGCCACGGCTAACGCCAGCCAGATAGCCATCGCCAGGCTTTCCAGTGCATCACCAATGGCAGGTGAAACTGACCAAATTTTGGCGGCATAACGCCACGCAAAGCCCATGCCGATGACACCAAGCACGATGCCAAAATACCCAGCCGGGAGGTTGAGCATGGGACGGGTTACTGATTTATCCATTTATTTTAAATCTTAAAATTTAGTTTGGGTGCATTTTATGCGATGGCGCAGCAGAACACCACCAGGGGATTTACCTGCTACGTTTTAAACAGCGATTGAAACAAATACTGAGGCACATCGGATGAACAAGTATCAGCTAATGGGTGACGCACGTCTGCATGATTATCTGGTTGATGGCACAAAACAACAGGTGAAACTTTGGCAGGTGGTCGCACTTTGCGATTTCAGCGATGTTAAAGCCGGGCAACTTGGGGGCTGGATTGAAAACGAAGACAATCTCAGCCAGCAAGGCCACTGCTGGATTTATGGCCACGAAAGCGTGGTTTACGGTGGCTCATGCGTGACTGAGGATGCGCAAATTCATGGCAGCTCTACCCTTTGCCACCAGGCCCATGTCAGCGGTAAAAGCTTCGTTGAACAATCACTGATCAGCGGTGAATGCCGGATTTTCGATGCAGCTCGCATCCTGAACGGCAGCCAGGTGATTGCCGTTCGTGGGTTGACTGCCGACGACAATAAGTTGCTGCAAATTTACGGCAACGCCACCATAAACGCATCCCGCGTGGTACATCAGGCGCAAGTTTTTGGCAATGCCCTGGTCAACAATGCTTTTATTGAACACCGCGCCGAAGTCTTCGGCCACGCCATTCTTGAAGGCAACGACGAGAACAATATTTGGGTTTGCGACTGTGCGCGCGTGTTTGACAATGCGCGGATTATTGCCGGGCGCGGCGATGACCAAATCCCAACTATTCGTTACTCCTCGCAAGTTTATGGTAACGCGCTGATTAAAGGCGATTGTGTATTAAAACATCAGGTGCATATTTTCGATGATGCCACGCTTATCGGCGGGCCGATTCAGCTCGACAACAAGGTGCAAATCTACGGCCAGGCGCGCATTACCGGTAATGTGTTAATCGAGAATAGCGTGAACATTTACGATAAGGCGGCGGTCGATGGTTTGGGAGGCGAACTGATTCATATTCGTGGGATTAAGGATATTAACGGCGAACAACGTGTCACGCGATCGCCATTTTATGGCGTGTATTGAGCCGAGCGGGAAAGGCTATCGCCCTGTTCCACGATTCGTCCGTAAATATTCTGGTCATAAAATACGCCGTTTAAAAACTCGGCCTGCTTCAGACAGCCTTCAAGCGTGAAGCCATTGCGCAACGCCACCTGGTTGCTGGCGGTATTACTGACGATGCACTTAATAACAAAACGGCGCACCATTCCTTCGCGGGAATATTTCTCAACCACGGCCTGTAGTGCGCGGGAAATAATCCCTTGCCCCTGAGCGTCTTTATCCAGCCAATAACCGATGTAAGCCACTTTATTAGTGGGTTCAATCTGGTTAAACGAAATGACCCCAACCATTTTCTGCTGCTGAAATATCAGGAACATTTTCGCGTAACCGCGATGATGCAACAGGTAGTTGCCCTGCGCCATTTTGCGCGAATCCTCAACCGACAAAACATATTGCGGCCAATCCATCGCCATTCGCAGCCAGGCTTTATTCTTCTGCACCAGCGCAAAGATTTCATCCACGTAACGTTCGTGGATAGAGTGCAACGTAATGCTGTCGAGGTCGTCTTGCCAGTTATCGGAATCCCGCACGCTACCTCTCCTTCTTTGGTTTCTGTGGGAAATAATGGTGCAGAATAAATCTTTGCACCACCAGGTTTCCCCACTTTTGCACAATAGATTTGCCGCGCACCGCCTGCCACCGCTGAACTGAACGGTTTACCACGCTGGTATAGATATTGCTTAACATCTTTGTAACCCAAAGGAGACTCGGATGAAAGCGATCATAATTGGCGGCGGCATTGGTGGACTTTCAGCGGCAATTGCCCTGAAAAGATGTGGCATTGCAACGGAAGTCTATGAAGCGGTGAAAAAGATCAAACCCGTCGGTGCGGCGATTTCAATTTGGCCCAATGGCGTAAAATGCCTGAACTGGCTCGGCATGAAAGAGCAGCTTCAGCAACTCGGTGGGCCGATGGAATTTATGGCCTACAAAGAGTTTGTCCACGGCCAAACCCTGACGCGGTTTAGTCTCGATCCTTTAATCAAAAGCGTCGGCGAACGCCCCTATCCTGTGGCGCGGGCGGAACTGCAAGACATGCTGATCGATACCTATGGCCGCACAGATATTCAGTTTGGCAAACGCGTGGCTAAAGTTGAAGAATTTGATGGAGGCGTGCGGGCGTATTTTGAAGATGGGCATATCGCGGTGGGCGATGTATTAATTGCCGCTGATGGCACCCACTCCGTGATCCGCCCGTATGTTCTTGGTCACCAGACAGAACGCCGCTACGCCGGTTACGTTAACTGGAACGGTCTGGTGGAAATTGACGAATCTATTGCCCCGGCCAATCAATGGACAACATTTGTTGGCGAAGGAAAACGGGTTTCTTTAATGCCAGTTGCCGGTAATCGTTTTTACTTCTTCTTTGATGTTCCCCTTGAGAAAGGGTTACCAGAAGACCGCACCACCGTTAAAGCTGATTTAACGCGCTACTTTGCCGGTTGGGCTGAACCGGTACAAAAATTGATTTCCGCGATTAAACCCGACACCACCAACCGCATAGAAATTCATGATATCGAGCCATTTATGCAACTAGTGCGTGGGCGCGTGGCGCTACTCGGCGACTCCGGCCACAGCACCACGCCGGATATTGGCCAGGGTGGTTGTGCTGCCATGGAAGACGCGGTGGTACTGGCTATGGCGCTGCAAACCAACTCATTAGGCGTGGAAGATGCCCTGCAACGCTACCAGCAAAAACGTGCCTGGCGCGTCAAAGATCTGGTACTCAAAGCGCGTAAACGCTGCGATGTGACCCACGGAAAGGATATGAACATCACCCACAACTGGTATGAGGAACTGAAAAGCGAAACCGGTGAACGGGTACTTTCTGGGATGCGTGAAACTATTCTTGGCGGGCCGCTGGAGTAGAGAGTGAGTGGCACCCTTTTGTCGGATGACGCTGCGCTTATCCGACCTACAAATGCTATGGTTTTACACTCGTTTGTCGGATGACGTTGCGCTTATCCAACCTACAAATGCGATGGTTTTACACTCGTTTGCCGGATGACGCTGCGCTTATCCAACCTACGAAAACCGTGCCCTGTAGGGGG
Organism: Buttiauxella sp. JUb87; assembly: GCF_004361975.1. Taxonomy (NCBI): domain Bacteria; kingdom Pseudomonadati; phylum Pseudomonadota; class Gammaproteobacteria; order Enterobacterales; family Enterobacteriaceae; genus Buttiauxella; species Buttiauxella sp. JUb87. The sequence continues at coordinate 141,057 of NZ_SNVY01000001.1, read as the reverse complement.
TAAGTGCAAACGTCATCCACCATTTTTTACTTCATGATGCGGTCATCAACGTATTTACGTTTATCCGGTGCTGGCGGGAAGTAGTGATACAACCAGGTTTCACTGATGGCATCGCCCTGGCAACGCAGGAACATGCGCATATCAACCGGATCGGTTGAGTCGTCGGTTGGGTACCAGTCAAACAGAATGCGGTAACCGTTGAACGGCTCGACGTACAAAATCTCAATCTGCCTGGCTTCACCGTTAGACAGCGTGATAACCGGCTCGATCCCTTTCGGTGCTGCGTTTTTCAAATCACCACCGATAAAATCAATCGCGAAACGGCGTGACCATTTATCCGGGAAATGCTCGCCTGGTGCCCAACCTTCCGGGAAACTCCCCATTCCGGTGCGTGTTGCGTAAACGCGCGCCAGCGGCGACTGGATTGGCGGCAAACCACTCCAGTACAAGCGATATTTGAACGACAGTTCATCACCCGCTTTCACCGGTTTTTCCGGCTGCCAGAAGCAAACGATATTATCCAGCGTTTCACCGGTAGTTGGGATTTCCATCAGGCCGATGGTGCCTTTGCCCCACTTGTTCAGCGGTTCAACCCACAGACTTGGGCGTTTGTTATACCAGCCCATAATGTCCTGGTAGTTGGCAAACTCATGGTCTAGTTGCAGCAAACCAAACCCTTTCGGGTTGTTGTCGGTGTAAGCATTGAACTGCAATTTCTGCGGGTTATTCAATGGACGCGTCACCCACTCGCCATTTCCACGCCACATCGCCAGGCGGTCAGAGTCGTGAATTTGCGGGTGGATGGTGTCGCACATCCGGCGTTCGTTAGTGCCACATGCGAACATACTGGTCATCGGCGCGATACCCAGTTGCTTAATATCTTCACGCGCATACAGATGGTTTTCGACATCCATCACCACACGTTCGGATTCGCAGCTAATATTAAATTTGTAGGCTCCGGTGACGCTTGCGCTATCCAACAGAGCGTAGACCACAAATTTGCTGTCACCTGCTTTCGCGGTTTCAAACCAGAACGCGGTAAAGTCCGGGAACTCTTCCAGTTGGTCGGTATAGGTGTTGACCGCCAGCCCACGTGCAGACAAGCCGTACTGGTAAGTTTTATCTACCGCACGGAAGTAGCTCGCGCCAAGGAAGGAAACCACGTCACGACGCGCCAGTTCTGGCGATTTAAAGGCTTTAAACCCGGCAAAGCCAAGATCAATCTGGCCTTCAAGCTGTTTAGTATCTACGCCTGCATCGTTGTATTTGAACAGCTCAGGGCGGAAGTGAATTTCACGCGCCTGATGAGATGTGGCGTCAACAGAGAACATGCGTACCCGGCGGCGGAAGCCCATCCCCACGTGGAAAAACTGCACATCAAGCTGGCGGTTTTCAACGTTATTCCATAATGAATGGTCGGCATCATACTGAATGGCGTTGTAAGCCTGAGGCGTTAAGTTTGCCAGGGTGTCCGGCAACGGGCGCGGTTTGCCAACCCACGGTTTCTTCGACAGGTCGTGAGCCATTGACTGGAGCACAGAGAAATCGAACTCGGTGGTGCGACCATCGGCAATTTCAGACTCTGACGCGTAAGCGGCGCGTGAGAAGAGCGTGGCAAGTGAAGTTGTGCCGCTGACTGCGGCGAGAGCCATTGAGGCTTTGATAAAACGTCTACGGTTCATGCCTGAAAAATAGTCCTTCATTGTCGATGTGTTTGGTCCCACCAGGGGCAGAACAGCGGCAAAATCTAGACCGCACACTCTAGACAAAAATCACTGAAAAACCAATCAGAGACACAGACCTTTACGCAACGAATCACTAATTATTTCGTGATTTGTAGGGTGGATAAGCGTAAACGGTGGATGACGCTTTCGCTTACCCACCCTACAAAGAAAAACTTACTTCACACTGACATCAATACCCGGGAAATACTTCTTCGCAAGCGTAGTGATGGTGCCATCAGCACGCACTTTGTCGATTGCCGCATCAAGCTGCTTCTTGGTTGCTTCGTCGCCTTTACGCAAACCGTAGCCGATACCGCTGCCCAAAATGGTATCGTCGCTCACCGGCTTGCCGATAAAGCCAAAACCTTTGCCCTGCGGTTTACTCAGAAAACCGGCCTGCCCTGCGGCTGACATCACCAGCGACGCATCAATACGGCCATTGAGCAAATCACCCCACGCCATATTTTGATCTTTATAGGACACAACCGTGACACCGTGTTTTTCCCAGTGTTCTTTGGCATAAGTTTCCTGAATGGAACCTTGCAGAACACCGATAGTTTTACCCTTCAGCCCTTCTGGCGTGGCTTCCATACCGCTATCGGCTTTGCCCACCAGTTGTGACGGAATACGGTAGATTGGCTGGGTAAAATCGATACTTTTACGGCGCTGTTCGGTGATGTTCATCGCCGAGTTAATCGCATCGAATTTCTTCGCCATCAGCCCCGGAATCAAGGCGTCAAATGAGGTTTCCACCCATGAACATTTCAGGCTTGCCGCTTGACAAATCGCGTTACCCAAATCGATATCAAACCCTTCCAGCTCGCCCGCCGTGTTACGGCTTTCAAACGGTGGATACTCGGCTTCCACGCCGTAACGCATTTCGCTTGCTGCAAAAGCAGAGAATGAAGCGCACATCCCAACCAATAAACTTAATGCATAAACTTTTTTCATTATGACCTCGTATCAGCGTGGCTTAACCTGGCAAAGTGCCTGAGCACCCGCACGTAACGTAGCTTCATCTTTCGCAAATGACAAACGAATCAACTTGTTGTCTGTCCCATCGGTATAAAACGCAGAGAGCGGTATCGTCGCCACGCCATATTGAGTAATCAGGCGCTTCACCATTTCACTGTCAGATTCATCGCTGAAATGATCGAACTTCGCCAGCAGGAAGAACGAACCTGCACTTGGCAGCAGCTTAAATGGCGACTCCGCCAATAATGACTGCATTAAATCGCGCTTACGTTGATAAAACGCCGCCAGCGATAAATAAGTGTCCGGGTTTTTCATATATTCAGCAAACGCATGCTGCATCGGCGTGTCGGCGGAAAACATCAGGAACTGGTGCACTTTGCAGATTTCTGCCATCAGTTCCGCTGGAGCCAGGCAATACCCCACGCGCCAGCCGGTCACATGGAAGGTTTTACCAAATGACGACACGATAACGCTGCGTTCGGCCAGTGCCGGGTGCGTTGCCATGCCGTGATGGCGTTCACCATCAAATACGATGTGTTCGTAGACTTCATCGGACAGAATGATGATGTCGGTGTTACGCGTCAGCGCCGCCAGCATTTCCAAATCATGGGCGTTGAACACCTGCCCGCTCGGGTTATGCGGCGTGTTGATAATGATCATACGCGTGCGTGGCGTGATTGCCGCGCGGACTTCATCCCAGTCAACGGTGAAATCCGGCAGCGCCAGTTTTAGCGCGACCGGTGTCGCCCCCTGCAAACGGACAATCGGCGCGTAGCTATCAAAAGAGGGTTCAAAGTAAATCACTTCGTCACCCGGATGCACTAACCCGCTGATGGCGGAATAAAGCCCTTCGCTGGCGCTGGCGGTGACTAAAATTTCATCGTCAACGTCATAATGTGAGCCATAAAGCGCCGCCACTTTTTCAGCGATCAGCGTTTTTAGCGGCCTGAAACCGGTCATCGATGCGTACTGGTTATGATTTTCCTGCATCGCTTTGCTGACACCCGCAACCAACTTCGGGTCAGGTGAAAAATTAGGTGCGCCTTGCGAAAGGTTGATGGCGTTATGTTGCGCCGACAGTTGGCCGATAACGGTAAAAATAGTGGTTCCAACATCCGGTAATTTTGAACGAAGTTGCACCGGGGTTTGCATGGTCATGGCCGCTCCTGTATATGCGCGATTTGCATAACTATTCAAACTGTAACGGGTTGCTACCACAACCGAATTGTTGTCATAATAGCCATGCAAAAAATTCATAGCTCAACGGAGAGTCATCACATATGCGGCGCAATTTCCCTCTGAATACGGTTGATGCTTTTCTGGTGACGGCCAAACATTTGAATCTGACTCGCGCCGCAAAAGAGCTTTGTCTGACGCAGGGCGCTGTGAGCCGTAAAATCTCCACACTCGAAGAATGGCTCGGCTATGCGCTGTTTGACCGCCATGCCCGTGGGCTGCATTTAACCCCGCAAGGCAACACCCTGCTGCCAGAAATGCAGCACGCCTTTGAGCATTTGTTGAGTGTGGCGAACAACGCCTGCCATAAATCCAGTGTCATCCGCCTGAAAGCCCCAACCTGCGCCATGCGCTGGCTGGTGCCAAAGCTTGTGCAACTGGAGAGCACCGCACCTGAAATCCAGGTGGCGCTCACCACCACCGTCGAACATGGCGTGAATTTCAAAAACGAGTCATATGATGCCGCGATTATTTTCGGGCATACAGATAACCACGGCACGTTGCTGTTTGAGGAGTGCCTCACGCCGGTAGTCAGCCAACAGTTGCTCCCGGAAGAGCCGCTCACCGCTGAGATACTGAGCCGCTACACCTTCCTGCATCCCACACGCGATCGTACCGACTGGTCACTGTGGCTGGCGCAAAATACCGACATCGCTCCTGTTATGAATAAAAATCAACACTTCGACACCATGGATTTAGCGATCAGCGCCGCGATTCAAGGATTTGGTATCGCGATTGCCGATGCAACACTAGTGGCCGAAGATTTGCGGCGTGGCCGGTTGGTGCAGCCGTTTGCCAGCCAGGTGAAAACGGGGGCGTGTTATCGACTGGTGCTACGCCATGCAAATGAAAACAGCGCCGACCTTGAAGCCTTCAAACACAGTTTACTGACGCTAAGTGAATAATGGTGGATGACGCACCAAAGCGCGTAGGTCGGATAAGCGTGAGCGTCATCCGACATAATCGATATCACCCACGTCAATTGAAATGACCCCTGTTTATTTGCAGGACTCTTTTTTGCTACCGCTGTAACATATTCCCAACACAGCCGTTGCGCTGAATAGATTCGTCCGCATGATGGCGCCAGATCCTTCCTGAAGAGCATAACCATGATTGCCGTTGCTTTAGTTGATGACCACGTTGTAGTGCGCTCCGGTTTTGCGCAGTTGCTGAGCCTTGAGAGCGATATTGAAATTGTCGGGCAGTACAGTTCTGCCGCCGAAGCCTGGCCCGCGCTGATAAAACGCCAGCCCGATGTCGCCGTACTCGACATCGCCATGCCCGATGAAAATGGTTTGAGTTTGCTTAAACGCCTGCGCCAGCATCACCCTGGGTTTCGCGCCATCATTCTGAGCATTTACGACACCACTGCGTTTGTGCAAAGCGCGCTGGATGCCGGAGCAAGCGGTTATCTCACCAAACGCTGCGGCCCTGAAGAACTGGTGCAGGCGGTGCGTACCGTCGGTATGGGCGGCCATTATTTATGTGCCGATGCGCTACGCGCGTTACGCCACGCGGGGCAACCGGCCAAAGTTCTGGAGGTTCTCACGCCACGAGAGCACGAAGTTTTCGATTTGCTGATTAAAGGCGAAAGCGTCAAGCATATTGCCGAGCAACTGAATCTCAGCCACAAAACCGTGCATGTGCATCGCGCCAATATCCTCGGCAAACTGCAATGCGAAAGCACCATCGAACTGGTGCACTTTGCCCTCGACCACCAACTGTTAACCGGGCACTAAATGTCTCGTTCGTGGCGTCATCTGTTGTTATCGCTGTTTATTGTTTTCGCCTGGGGGCTGACCTGGCTTGCCCTCTGGACGATAAGTTTCTACCTCACCAATAACGGCCAGCAAGCCACGCTACTGTTACCGCAAGGCGTGCATCTGGCGTTACTGATTTTGCTGCATCGCCGCTACTGGCCTGCGTTGTTTCTCCCGGTGTTCGGCCTGCTTGGCGGGCTTTGGCAACAGCAGTTGATGACCGAACCGGTGATGCTACTTTCCCCGTTGCTAAGTGCGATCCCCGCGCTGTTTGTCCAGCATTACTGGCACCGTTTCACCCTTTACTGGCAACGCTTGTCACTGTTGATGGCGGCGATCACCAGCGATGCGTTGTTACACACGCTGGTGCTAACCCCTTTTCTCTCCAGCAGCGCTTCGCAAACCTTGCTGGCCGCATTTACCGGCGGCGTAGTGCTCACGCCGTTTGTCTACCTGATTTATGAATACCTGCGCCAGCAACACCTCGAAAGCCTTTTGGCGCAAGAAACGCCCAATCCTCCGCTGCGCACCTCGTTGCTAATCTGGTGCAGCCTGTTTTTCATCATTGGCGTGGGTGCGCAAATGGTGGTGTCGCCTGAAATCGAACGCTTGTTGTTGATTGTGGTGTTTTTGCCAAACGTAGTGATGGCCTACAAATTTGGCTGGCAAGGCGGCGTACTTGCCGCACTGTTGGGCAGCATGATGATTACCATCGCCCGCCAGATAGGCAGCGGCTTTAACGGGCTGATGGAAATGGAGCTGTTTCTTTCCACTCAGGCGTTGCTGGGCATTGGGCTGGGGATTGCGATAAGCCGTCAGCAGCATCTTGCCAATAATCTGCACCGCTATCGCCAACGGCTGGAAGTGGAATTACAGGCCAGGCGCGAGCTAATGGAACAACTGGTGCATACCGAAGAAGACACGCGCAAAGATCTGGCGCGTGAGCTGCACGACGAAATTGGCCAGAATATTACCGCGATTCAAATCCAGTCGATGCTGGTAAAACGCACCGCCAGCGGCGATGCCACGGTGCTCGCCGCCGAGCAAATCAACCAGCTTGCCCAACGCATTCACCACTCGACTCGCCATCTGTTGCGCCAGCTTCGCCCGCCGGTGCTGGACGAAATCTCGCTCGATAAAGCGCTGCATCATTTGATTCAGGAGTTCGCCTTTGCCGAACGCGGTATCACCTGCCGCTTCCATTACGATTTACCCGGCCAGCCCGTCAGCGATCCGGTGATTTTTACCCTCTATCGCCTGGTGCAGGAACTACTCAACAATATCTGTAAACACGCCGACGCCAGCCTGATTGAGATCTCTTTAACCCAACAACCCGCAGGCGTACGCCTGGAAGTCAAAGACGATGGCATCGGCTTTAGCGGTAACACCCATAACGGCCAGGGATTACAAGGGATCGCGGAACGCATTCGCGCGTTAGGTGGGGATTTGCAGATTGAAAGCCAGTCCGGCACACGCGTAATTGTTAACTTGCCCACACTTTTTCAACAAAATCAGGGATAACCAGGAAAAATTCCTGGTTGGCTAAAACCTTGTCTCATCCCCTTTGTATCTGCGTTTTCTATAGTCATTCCAATCCGGAGGAATCAGATGATTTCCGAGCAAACTATCGGTCGTGATTATCGTTACTGGCGTCCACGTTTGCTGCTGTCGATGGTCGTGGGCTATGGCGCATTTTACCTGACACGCAAGAGCGTCAGCTTTGTGCTCCCGGCGATGCAGGTCGACCTAGCGTTAAGCAAAAGCGATATCGGCCTGCTGGGTACGCTGTTTTATCTCTCCTACGGCCTGTCGAAATTTGCCGCCGGATTGTGGCACGACCGTCGGGGCGCACGCTGGTTTATGGGCGCGGGCCTGCTGGCAACCGGAATACTGAACATTCTTTTTGCCTTCGGCAGCAACTTACCGATGTTGCTGGTTATCTGGACGCTGAACGGCTTCTTCCAGGGTTGGGGATGGCCGCCCTGCGCCAGATTGCTAACGCACTGGTATTCGCGCAACGAACGCGGTTTTTGGTGGGGCTGCTGGAATACTTCCATCAACCTCGGCGGTGCCGCCGTTCCGCTGATTTCCGCGCTGATGGCGCTGTGGTTCGGCTGGCAGGCGTCGCTTTTTGTCTCGGGTGGTATCGGCATCATCACCGGGATTTGGCTATGCCGTAGCTTAACCGGCACGCCACAAGAAATGGGATTACCACCGGTCGGTGTCTGGCGACATGACCCGCTAGAAATGCGCCAGCAGCAACTCAGCCCGCCGCTGCCACAGTGGCAAATGTTTCGCAGCACCGTGTTGCAAAACCCAATGGTCTGGCTGCTCGGCGTCAGTTACGTGCTGGTGTACCTGATTCGTATCGCGCTTAACGACTGGGGCAATATCTGGCTTTCCGAAAGCCACGGCGTGAATTTACTCAGCGCCAACGCCACGGTGATGTTGTTCGAAATGGGCGGCTTGCTGGGGGCGTTATTTGCCGGATGGGGTTCAGATTTGCTGTTTCGCGGCCAGCGCGGGCCGATGATTTTACTGTTTGCGTTAGGGCTGTTTGTTTCCGTCGCCGCCCTGTGGTTATCGCCCGTACACCATTACGCACTACTGGCAGTGTGCTTTTTCTCCATCGGCTTTTTTGTCTTTGGCCCGCAGATGCTGATTGGCCTCGCCGCCGTGGAATGCAGCCATAAGCAGGCTGCGGGTAGCGTCACAGGATTCTTAGGTTTGTTTGCCTATTTAGGCGCGGCACTGGCGGGATGGCCACTGTCGCAAGTGATTGAGCGTTATGGCTGGTCCGGGATGTTCGCGCTGTTAACCGTGGCTGCCGCACTGATTGGATTTTTGCTGATGCCCCTGTTAATGGCGGGCATCAGCGCGCAAGACAGGAGTGTTGGTGCCATGGACCCGGCAATCACCTTACCTCAGGACACTTAGGATAATAATATGAAACTGACCGTGCTCTCTTCTCTGGTTGCTGCGGGTGTTGCGTTGGCTACCCTGTCCGGTGCCGCGCAGGCCAAAGGCCGTCTGGTGGTGTATTGCAGCGCCACCAATGAAATGTGTGAAACTGAAACCAAAGCGTTTGGCGAAAAATACGATGTGAAAACCTCGTTTATCCGTAACGGTTCCGGCAGCACACTGGCGAAGGTGGATGCCGAGAAGAAAAACCCACAGGCCGATGTGTGGTACGGCGGCACGCTGGATCCGCAGTCTCAGGCGGGTGAAATGGACCTGCTGGAGCCGTATAAATCCGCCAACCTCGCGCAAATCATGCCGAAGTTCCAGGACCCGGCAAAACGCAAAGGCAACTACTCCTCTGCGGTGTATATCGGCATTCTCGGTTTTGGCGTCAACACTCAGCGCCTGAAAGAGAAAAACCTGCCGGTGCCAAAGTGCTGGAAAGATCTCACCAACCCAATTTATAAAGGCGAAATCCAGGTTGCTGACCCGCAAAGCTCAGGCACGGCGTACACCGCACTGGCAACCTTCGCGCAGCTTTGGGGCGAAGATCAGGCGTTTGATTACCTGAAAAAACTCAACGGCAATATTTCCCAGTACACCAAATCCGGCATTGCTCCGGCACGTAACGCCGCCCGTGGTGAAACCGCTATCGGCATTGGCTTCCTGCATGATTACTCGCTGGAAAAAGAGAACGGCGCACCGCTGGAGCTGATTTCCCCCTGCGAAGGCACCGGCTATGAAATTGGCGGCGTCAGCATCCTGAAAGGCGCGCGCAACATGGACAACGCCAAATTGTTCGTTGACTGGGTGCTGTCGAAAGAAGCGCAGGAATTGTCGTGGAAAAAAGGCAAGTCCTACCAAATTCTGACCAACACCACCGCTGAAAGCTCCCCGCTGTCGCTCAAGCTCGATGACCTGAAACTCATCAACTATGACATGGACAAATACGGCGCGACCGAGATGCGCAAAGCGCTGATCAATAAGTGGGTTAGCGAAGTGAAAATGGGTAACTAACCCATTAGCAGGTGACGGCGTCACGTCACCTGCCCACTCCTTTTCTTTTGGCCGATGAGGCACTTATGTCTGAAACTTTACTTTTGCGTCCTGCGCAGAAGCGGGACGCTATTCTCTGGTGGGTGGCGTTGTGCTGGCTGGCTTTTGCCCTGCTGCCAAGCTGGAGCCTGGATTACGGCCTGTTTGAATCAACCGGTGACGAACTGCTCGCGGCTTATAGCTGGTCGGGAATTAACATCAGTTTGCTGTGGTACGTTTTACCGTCGCTATTACTGCTGCGCCCGTTCCATGCCTCAGGGCCGGAAAAGCGCCAGCGCCACTATTTCGATGCAGGCTGGGCGTTGCTGTGCATGGCCTTTGTGGTGGTCAGCGCCACCGTGACGGAACGCGGGCTAGGCTATGCCACACTGGTGCTGTTTATCGCGCTCGGCATGGTTATCACCCTTGCTCTGACGCGCCTCGAATGGCTGGGCGGCGACAGTTTTGTCATTGGCTCGCTGGTGGCGATTGTGGCGCTAATTGGCGTGTTTATTGTCTGGCCAAGCATCGCGATTTTCATTCCGATGTTTACCACCGACAGCGGCGAGTTTGCCCCACTGGCGTTTATGGCGGTGCTCAGCCAGGCGCATATTATTCAGGTGATTATCAACTCCATCGCGCTGTCGATTGCGGTGGGCATTGGCTGCACCTTCTTCGGCCTGGTGCTGGCGATTTACACCACACGCATCGCCAAACGTAGCGCCATTATTGGCCGTATCTTCTCGATTCTGCCGATTGTCACCCCGCCGTTTGTGGTTGGCCTTGGCGTCACGCTGATGATGGGGCGTTCAGGTTATATCACCGAATTGATGGTTGACTGGTTCGGGTTGACGAACACCAACTGGCTGTACGGTTTTACCGGCATCTGGCTGGCGCAAGTTCTGGCCTTCACACCAATGGCATTTATGATCCTCGATGGCGCGATTAAAACCATTCACCCGTCGCTGGAAGAAGCCTCTTATACCCTGCGGGCTACACGCTGGAAGACCTTCAAAGGGGTGTTTTTACCGCTGCTGAAACCGGCGCTGGCAAACGCATTTTTGATTGTGATTGTGCAATCGCTGGCGGACTTCAGTAACCCGCTGGTGTTAGGCGGCAACTTTGACGTGCTCGCCACGCAAATCTACTTCTACATCACCGGTTCACAGCTGGATTACCAGGCCGCCAGTACCCTCGGCGCGTTCCTGTTGCTGTTCTCGCTGCTGGTGTTCTGCATTCAGTACATGTGGATTGGCAAACGCTCCTACGTCACGGTTTCCGGTAAATCCAACCGTGGTGATGTACAACCGTTGCCGGTCACTCTGGTATGGGCGGTGGTGGCGTTATTAGCGGTGTGGATTGCCTTTAACGCCCTGCTCTATGGCAGCATTTTCTACGGCAGTTTCACCGTCAACTGGGGTGTGGATTACACGCTGACCTTCGATAACTTCATCAAACTGTTCGGCCAGGGAATGAGCGATGGCGCATGGCCTTCACTGCTCGACACCCTGCTGTACGCCGGAATTGCCGCGCCCATCACCGCTTTCTTCGGCTTGTTGATTGCCTGGATTGTGGTGCGCCAGCAGTTCCGTGGCAAAAAGACTATCGAGTTCACCACCATGCTGTGCTTTGCGGTACCAGGCACCGTGGCAGGCGTGTCCTACATTCTGGCGTTTAACAGCGCGCCAGTTTACCTGACGGGAACTGCGGCGATTGTGATTATGTCGATGGTGATGCGTAACGTTCCGGTAGGTATCCGTGCGGGCATTGCCGGGCTGGGGCAAATCGACAAGTCACTCGACGAAGCTTCTTTGAGCCTGCGAGCCGGGTCGATGCGCACCATTATCAACATTCTGCTGCCGCTGCTGCGCCCGGCGATTCTGTCGGCGCTGATTTACAGCTTTGTGCGCGCCATTACGACCGTCAGCGCCATTGTGTTCCTCGTCACACCGGATACCCGTGTCGCCACCGCCTACATTCTGAACCGCGTGGAAGATGGCGAATATGGCGTGGCGATTGCCTACGGCTCAATCCTTATTGTCGTGATGCTGACGATTATTTTCATCTTTGACTGGTTGATTGGTGAAGCGCGGATCTCGCGTTCAAAAGCCAAAACCAACGCGTGATTACGGAGTAAAACATGACACAACCTCATTTTGTAGAACTGCGCAATGTCACGAAACGGTTTGGTAATAACACCGTCATTGCGGGCATTAATCTGGCCATTCCTAAAGGGGAAATGGTGACGCTGCTCGGGCCATCCGGCTGCGGGAAAACTACAGTTTTGCGCCTGGTCGCCGGGCTTGAGAAACCCACCGAAGGACAGATTTTTATTGATGGCGAAGACGTCACGCACCGCTCTATTCAGCAACGTGACATTTGCATGGTGTTCCAGTCCTATGCCCTGTTCCCGCATATGTCGCTGGGCGATAACGTCGGTTACGGGCTGAAAATGCTCGGCACGCCACGCGCAGAAATCAAAATGCGCGTAAAAGAAGCGCTGGCAATGGTCGATTTAGACGGTTTCGAAGACCGCTTTGTTGACCAGATTTCCGGTGGCCAGCAACAACGTGTGGCACTGGCGCGTGCGCTGATCCTCAAACCCAAAGTGCTGCTGTTTGATGAACCACTGAGTAACCTGGATGCCAACCTGCGCCGCAGCATGCGCGACAAAATCCGCGAGCTGCAAAAACAGTTCAACATCACCTCGCTGTACGTCACCCACGACCAGAGCGAAGCCTTTGCGGTATCGGACACGGTACTGGTGATGAACAAAGGCGAAATCATGCAGATTGGCAGCCCGCAAACTCTGTATCGCCAGCCAGCATCGCGCTTTATGGCAAGTTTTATGGGCGATGCCAACATCTTCCCGGCACGCTTTGGCAGCGATTTTGTCGAGATCCACGGCTACCGTTTACCGCGCCCGCCTCAGCTCACTATTACGCAAGCGGAAGGCACGGTTGGCGTGCGCCCGGAAGCCATCACGCTGAGCGAACATGGCGAAGAAAGCCAACGCTGCGTGGTGCGCCATGTGGCGTATATGGGGCCGCAATATGAAGTGACGGTGGAATGGCATGGTCAGGCGCTGTTGTTGCAGGTGAATGCCACGCGCCTACAGCCTGATGTGGGGGATAATTACTATCTCGAGATCCATCCGTACGGTATGTTTATTTTGGCGGATGCTGCGTAGCAAAATTGTTTTTTTTACTGCAGTTTATTTTCACACCAGCGGGTAACTCGCTCTTTACCCGCTTCATTAAATAATCACATGAGTTAATATTTAACCATTGACAATATCCCACGTTATTATTTATTGAACTATCAGGAATTATAAAATATATCGATTGTAAATAATTATCTAATTGTGCAATTTCACCCTAAAACCCTTCCCCCTCCGTTGAATCCATTTCTGCACTGTTACAATACGTATATTATGGTAAAGCTCGTTGACTTATTAATTAAGCAAAAATGTATAATAAGATAAATGAATGCATACCAGGAAGGTAGGACAGATGGTTAAGGCAATGACCGTTCGTGATGTACTGAATTACATTGAAGATAATTTTGCAACCGGTATTGACATCAACGACATCGCTCAATTTTCTGGCTATAGCCGCAGGCATATTCAGGCATTGTTAAAACAGTATATCGGCATGCCTATTGGCTTATATATCAGGAAACGCCGTATCATTCAGGCATCTTATTTACTCAGATTAACGAATATCAATGTTATTGATATCTCACTCAAACTGGGGTTTGACTCTCAGCAGTCTTTTTGCCGGGAGTTCAAGAAAGCGACGGGGTATACTCCAGGGCAATACCGAAGAAAAGATTCATGGGATCTGTCATCTTTATATAGCCATTCACATGTACAAGGAGTCACTATCAATTCGCTGCAATTCTGTAACTTACCAGAAGGAATAGTTTCAGGCTCTCATTATAACCATATCATCCCCATCCCGCCGACTCCCACCTCTCATGTAAATCGTTTGAATATTATTTTCGAAAAACTAGACAAAGAAAAGAAAGACATTATCGTGTTAAACGATTTCATGCCACATGAGAATTATACAAACTGTCTTAAACTCAATACTATTATTGGTACTAAAAATGAGACTATGGGCTCAAGTTATAACCAATGCCGCTACCCTAGCGGGACTTTCGCCTGTTTTTCATTCCAGTTTACACTGCATGATTACCCTTCCTACTCTAAATATATCTACCTGGTATTATTGCCCAAGTATAAATTAACTCGACGACCAGGTTACGATATTGAGATCTTTCATTACCCGTCACATAGTGAGCTTTCAGACACCATCAATTGCACTTATTTCATCCCCATTGAACCACCATTGGATGAAGAGGTTTTGCCACACACATTATGATGCCGCACTAAATGCGGCATCATTGATAAGCAATCAGACTGTTTGCAGGCCTGGTGACCAGTGATGCTCAAACAGCCTGCCAACGTTGTCTTCCACAGAGATATGCAGTTGTGCACATTCACCTGGCGCTAAATTGAATAATAACTGCGTCAGTGAATGTTGCGAACCTCCTTGATAATCCACGGGTGTTTTATGGCGAGTTCTGTAGATTCCATTATTCGTTTTACTCAATAATTCCACCGTCATCAGGCCTGAGAAGTCATTTTCAAACACTGCAAAAACCGTGGCGTGATGATGCTGATACTCTTTGTAATGAGAGACCCATATTTTGTTTTTAGCACTAAAGTGAATCGGGCGCATAATAAACCTTATTAATATTATTGGTAAATGATATTAAAATAAATGAAGGTGCTTATTTTTCCCGGGGTCACTTTTTGTCCATACTGATAGTACCGCGCAAATAAAGGAATGGCGTAGTGTCCCTCCCCAAGATTCTTCAGGGCAAACTCTTTGCGCGAATCAAAATTCACTGGTTTTTTATTTTCATCTAACATCTGAATTCCAATGCCTTGAGCCCCTGATTCGTCCTGATTGCGTAAAACACCGTAAGATCTATTTTCGGCTGTCTGAATCCCCCACCAGTTAATATCCACATTCCTGACTGCCCCTCCCCCACCATCACATATAAATTTAACATCAAAAGGCTTTATCCCTGCTACACTTCCCGGTTGTGTGAAATTTTTCAATGCGGCATCAGATAAATTGACTTTGTTAGCGCGTTTGTTATTCACCCAACAAGAATGATTCAGTAAATTGATATACGTGGCAGGTAAATTGATATCAATAACTGGTAATGACTGATGTTCACTTTTGATTTGCAAATTGATATTACCAGGCAAGGCACCCACATTGATATTGTCATCAGTTTTGATCAGTTCAATGGTGATTTTACTGCCCTTTAATTCATCTAACGCGGCACTGAATTCAGAAGGCCACAGGATAATACGCCCGCTTGACAATTCCAGCGAAACTTTAACCCCAACTCCTTTTACGTTGCTGCGTAATACACCAGGTAATATTAATGCCGATTTATCACCGACAATTTGTGCGCTAAAAGCAACACTCCCTGAGCAGTTCGGCGAGGGTATATTCTGTACTCTATAGGTTCGTGAGTGTAACACTGCACCTGACTGAACCGCTCGCTTCATGACTATCGTTTCCGGTGCGGCAATGATTTTTTGGCTACTCATATTACAGTTGGCACTGACATTAAAACCCACAGGAAGCAATCCCACTAAAAGTAAAGCCGAACGTATTACCGACATGTTGCCTCCTGCGTTTTAAGCACAACGGTGCACTTTCCCTTTTCCAGGGGAATAAATACTTCTGGTGAAGTGGTTTCGTCGATATAGAGCAATCCACCCTGTCCGACATAACCGACATGGTTATTGGCGTTATCACGAATCGTTGCGCCAAACGGTAGCGTTTGTTTGCCTTGCAGTTGTGGACGAATAATTTGTTGGCGATTCAGTTTTGTTTCGAAAACAACAGAGACCACATTCCCCTGATATGGGGCGACCTTACTTTGCGTTTTCGCGAAAGTGATCCCGTCATCAGCACCTTTAGGGTCAATGATGATGTCATTAACGCGCCAGGGCCGTAACCACGGCATGATGGCATAACCATTGCTGTCAAAGCGGGTACCCGGCACACCATCAATATGAGCCCCTTCGGCATTTGGTGCATAGACCAGCGCGACGGTGTCCGAACGTTCGGGCGATAAAGTCACGCCGCCTGCGTGAGCCACCAGTAAGCCGCTCAGCCCGGCACTGGCTTGATGCCACGAACTCCCCTGGCTCCATGTTGCGTTCATCGTGGTCAGTGGGGAGCGATAATTGCCGTTGACCCCCCAGTCCATATCGCCACCACGAGCATAACTGGTATTGGCTCCCCAGATGAGATTATTCTCATTGTCTGCTGAGGTGGTAAACCCTAAACGGCTGTTGTGCGCTTTGCCATTATTGCTGTAAGTCTCAGAAGAAATTTGCGTATAGCCTGAATTAGAGCGCGGCAAATAATAGCTAAACATCAGCGCTATCTGATCGTCTTTGGTAGCTGTGCCAAATTCATCTTCATTCCAGAAGCGTTGCGCTGAAATGCTCCATGTCAGATTGCGCCAGTTGTTAGTATAACCAACCGCATATTGGCGATAGTTATTCTGCTGTTGCCAATAGGTCTTGATAGATCCAGATAAATAAAACGATCCCCGTTGCTCAGTCAGAGGTTGATTCATGCTGAGGCTATAAGAATTTTTTTCGCGTAATACCCGGTAGTCACTATTTGCATCCCATTCATCAAGAGCATCCCGTTGCCCATAATAGTGCTGCGAATTAAATTTCGTCTCAAACCATAACGTGGTCTGCAACATGGGAAGCGTTCGATTATAGGTAACCCGGTATTGCTGTCCCTGATAAAACCGTTCGTCAAAGTTAAACCGTGACTGGGTAATATCCACGGCAATGACCCCCCGCGGAGTATTAAAACCACTGCCAAGCAGTGCGGATTGGTAATCTTCAAACCCAGACGCTCCGCTGTAAAACGTCAAATAGTTATTCACGCCATATTGCCAGGAGACCTGCGCGGCAAGCGGATCCTGGTCATTACCACTTTCATCCACCGCCCCTGCAGAAAGGCTGTAGCGTGCAACACCGGGTTTGAGTAGTTGTGGCACCGTGGAAAAAGGAACGGAAAAACGGCGGATACGGCCATCAGACTCTTGCACCGTCACCAGCAGTTCACCACCAGTGTTCGCAGGCAGGATAGAATCTATTGCAAATGGCCCCGCCGGAACCGACGCCTGGTGCAGGGTTCGCCCATCCTGAGTCACGGTGATGCGGGCATTGGTTTCCGCCACACCGCGGATAACCGGTGCCCAGTTTAAGGTGTTATCCGGGTGCATCTGGTCTTCAGATTCCAGGGAAAGCCCGAGCAGGCTAATCCCATCGAACATCTGGCTATCGGTATAGAATTGCCCGGCACTGAGCATCGATTTCCAGCCGACGATGGGGCGTTTTAGCGTTGTGCGGTTACTGGAATAGTGCTTGCCTGAGCGACTGTCCCAGTCGAGGCTGCCCAAATGTTCCATCAGCCAGCCACCGGCACTACCGCGAACATCCATCCCCAGCCAAGCGCTATCGGTACTACCTCTGTCGTCACCCCGCTGTTGTGCGCTGTAATAGTCAGCGTTGTAACCCACACTGATTGCCGGGATGCCGGCTTGCCATAATTCAGGTTGAATATAATTGCTGTCGCTCTGCTCAAGATAAGCCTGCGGGATGTTCAGGCGTAAATCGAGTTGGCCACTATTAAGCCTTTCACTGGCGTTACCCGTGGTGTCCCATTGAGCGATACTGCCACAAAAACCGGCTTGTTCCGCCAGCAGTTTGTTCATCTTCTGTGGATTAATGCCGAGATTATTTAAAAGTTGCGCGGAATAGCAACTGACCAATTCACCCTGCGCATTTTTTGTAAAGACCAGTTCCTGGTAGCCACGCCAGCTGTCATTTACATAGATATCAACAAGGTAACTTCCAGGGGCTAACCCTGCGATATTGAACGAACTGAGGTCATTATTTTTAGCATTCCCCATTAATATGGCGTTATTAAATTCGTAGCGCGTATTATTTTCGGCATGCAGTTCAAAAGAGACAAATGATCCCGGTAAAAATAATAGCGAGGTTATTGTTAATTTTCTTTGCAAGAAATTCCGTTTACACCAAAGCATACTGGTTCCTTTTTTTATTTTTTCGCCACAACTTTGATTTCCACCTCACCGCCATAATCATTTACGGCCTTAAGTAACAGAGGCTCTCCCTCTTTGACTTTCTGCTTTATTAATACATCTTTACTGCTTTTAGGATCGATCATCACGCTATCTTCCAGTATTCCCTTATCTGACAGCGTGCGAATATCTGAAACCGTCAGGAAAAATGGAGTCGGGTTAATTAACGTAAGGCCATTGTGTTTGACCTGTAGTGTTAACTTGTTCTCCGCCCCACTTCTTTCCCCTAACCCGACTGGGCGCCAGAAAAATTTAAATCGCGAACGAATAACAAGATTTAACATTCCTGCATTATCAACTATTTTAGTTTTATCAACCGAAGGGATGTCCAGTATATTCAGCCACCACAGTGACTCTCTATCGGTAACGGTAATAACGTGGTCGGCAATTTTCTTAATTCTTACTGACTGGCCGTTCCCGCCATCGACGCGCACAATCGGTGGTGAAATAATAAAGGGGGTGGTAATCGCTTCAGGTACGACTTCCGCATCACCTTCATCCAGCCAGATCTGCGCTAATGAAGGCGTTCTTCCTGTATTGGTCATTTGTACCGTAATTTCACTGGTATTCTCGGGATAGATAAAACGCGTACCATTAACGATAATGTTATTGGCACAGGCATTAAATGCACATAGTAGTGCTAATAATGAAGTTAAAACCTTCATTTAAACCTCTGTTAGAGTTAATGCCATAGCAACAAGCACTATGGCATTTTGTAATTATTTATACTGAACGGTATAGTTTGCCTGTGTCAAAATAGGACCTGGCGTGACAAGGTCGTTGCTCAAGTCAGAAGATTTAATATAACCCACCTTAAAGTTATAGGTTAATTTCTCTCCATGCGAATAATTACCACGATTAATTTCACCTGGAGTAAATCCTTCCCCTGATTTACGCATATCGATTTTTCCACCTGAACTATTCATTAATACCAGAGCGGCATTACTCCCTGAGTTTTCATCCCGGTGTAACATGTACCCCTTAGAATCCACCCTTCCTGCGTAGCTCCAATAAAGCTCAGGTGCTGCATTATTAGCAACGTAACAATTTTTAACCTTGATGGAAAAATCTTTTACTTTTACAGCATCATCTGAATTGATTTCTGTATTTATTACATGTGCCAATTTAATTGTTTTATCTTCATCACCATTGTCTATGATGCATGAGTTTGCAACAACGAGCCCGTCGAATTTTATTACCCCCCCAACAGGCCCAGATGGTTCTGCCATCACAGATGGTGCTGCCAATGCACATGCAATTAAAGAAATAAGTGTAATTTTATTCATAATACCTTCCTCATTTAGAGATTCAATATCTCTGAGAATAGTAACATTGATGTGGCGCTCAATATTTCGAGTTTCACACCAGGCTTGCGCCTACTGGTTATTATGAAAATTTAATATGCCATGTATATAATATATTAAACGTATTTCTTTAAACATGAACCTAATGACAAGGCAATGAGGATGGAAGATGAAAGATGAAAGTCATCACTAAACCCTGTTGGTTTACTCGAAATAATCGACCTATCACTCTGCACAAAAAGCCAAACACTCCCCTCGCGATGTCAATATATTCCCGCCCAAGTTCGGTTATGACCCATTTAAAAGGAGCCTGCCTGTGTGCGACATGGAAAAAAAGTCTATCTGATAACCAATCGATCGTTACAAAGCCAACTGTTACTGAATTTTTTGACACAAGAAAGTGATGCCTCCGTTATTTTTCTTGATATAAACCAATCATTTACACCCGACGCCATTACGCAATCGATTGTTCTGTATGATGTTCAGGCATCCAGTCGACGCGCCAGCAAACGGTGGTCTGGATTATTTAATCGTAGCGAAGGCCATTTTCGTGGTTATCTGATTAATTGCCCAACATCCCTTTCAGTGTATGAAAAGATTTCCTGGCCTTTCTTTGAGTCGATGATATCCCGCGATTGCCCCACTGAATCGCTACTCAATTTGATTAGTAAGGCAGAAAAATCATTGCCAGGAATGAATAAAAGATACTTATCGAAAAAATCACAAAATATACCCACAGGCTCCCCACGTATTAAAGATCTCACTGAAAGGGAATATGAAATACTAAGTGAACTCTGTAAGGGGGGATCAAACTTGCAAATCGCTAACAACTTTTTTATTAGCGAACACACTGTCAGAACACATATTTATAATATCTTTAAGAAAATATCAGTCACCAACCGCACACAGGCAGCAAATTGGGCTAACCACCAGTTTACTAAATGCCTAAGCGAATGATTTAGGTGAGGGTATTGAATTGAAAACGCTGCGGGCTGAGGTGAAGAATACGTTTACACCCCTGCCCGTTCTGCGCGTAACTCCGCGGATTACATTAATCCGCAACGCTTTTTACTGCGGTCAGTTGCCTGCTGATACAGTTCAAATTCGTCGGCAACCGGCGCGCCCAGCGCTTCTTCAAACGCGACACGGCTGGAATGGCCGTGGCTGCGTTGGCCGCCTTCACTACCCAAATTCGACTGGAAAATCCCAGCCGCACTGACCGGCAGAAAATCTTCATAAATAATCGGTTGTGCCACCAGCCAGCCACGTTCAATTAATGGCTGCGGATCATCACCGGGTTTAATCGACTGGCGGTGCGTTTCCCCTACTGGCGTTAAACGATAGCGGAAATAAGCCAAATCCTGGCAGCGCATCAGCGTCTCGCTGTCTGGCAGTCGGGTGAAAATTTCCTGCAAATGTTGCTGGTGGCTAAAGTTATCCTGCCCGTTGCCCGCTTCATTAAGTAGCTCGTCATACAACGCGCGCCCTTTCGGGGTTAACGCAACACCTCGCTGCTCAATTTCCCCAAAGCGCGCGGTATGCGTCCCATGATGGACGCCAGCAAAAATAATCGGTTCTTCAAGCGCTTTAAAACTGGTCTGGCGCAACAATATTGGGAACATGCGGCGCGGTGGCCCTTCAATAATCGCTTTCGGCGCAATGCCATATTCCGGCATCAACGCCTGCACGCGGTCGATATCCAACGTGCGCGGCGTCAGGTGGTTAATGTGGCAACCCCGGAAACAGACCACATCGGCAATCAGGCGATGCTGCTGGTGGAAAGCCTGATAAGTCTGCGCATCGACTGTGGCGTGGCTGTGCCAGCGGAAGGTTTCCAGCGCCTGCGTGACAAACTCGTCGGCTTGCGCTTCGTTAAATCCGCCCTGTTCATCGAAAATGTCGAGCAATGCCCGGCAACGCGGCGTGAAAATATCGCGTTCTGCGAGGATCGCCGCAGCGGTCTTTCGCAGTTCTGGGTCTTCGATTAATTCAAGACGCAATAACGAGGTGAAAATGCGGAACGGATTACGCGCCAGCGCCGCATCGTCAACCGGACGAAATGCCGTGGAATGCACCGGAACGCCCGCCTGAGAGAGATCGTAATAGCCGACCGGATACATGCCCATCACCGCGAACACGCGGCGTAAGGTTGCCAGTTCCTCTGCTTTTCCCACCCGAATCGCGCCGTGGCGCTCAACATTCAGGCGTGCCAGTTCGTCGGCATTTTCAAGCTGTTGTTGCAGATCCGGATTATTTTCCAGCACCGCCAGATTCACGTCGGCGACTAACTCTAACAAGGTTCCGTACTGCGGCACCTCTTGCTGGTACATCGCCGACATAGCGTGCGAAAATTTTTCCCGAATATCATCAGCCGTGATGTTGTTCGCCATGATGTCGTATCTCCAGTGAATATTGCTGAAAGCGTAGAATGTTGCGCAGCGGTTTTGGGCGAAGAATTTTCGTTTTGTGATCGACTCTACAGGCCAATATCAGAAGTAATGCTAACAACGACTTTCATAGCTAAAGGTTATGATTGGCGGCACTTAAATTCACTTTAATTTAACAAGCCATTAACCGAGACTGCATGGGACGGTACTTAATAAATAAAACATCACCCTCTGCCTGGAGTTCCCAATGTCGAAAGAACTTGTCCATCGCAATTACGATTCCCATCCTCCGGCTTTCGCGCCGGGGTATAAAACCAGCGTGCTGCGCTCGCCGCGAAATGCGTTGATTTCACTGCAAAACTCGCTATCTGAAATCACTGGCCCGATATTTGGCGTGAAAGATCTCGACCCGCTGGATAACGATTTGATCATGAATTACGCCAAAGACGGTTTGCCAATTGGTGAACGTATTATCGTGCACGGTTATGTGCGTGATGGTTTTGGCCGCCCGATGAAAAACACGCTGGTGGAAGTGTGGCAAGCCAATGCTGGCGGCCGTTATCGCCATAAAAAAGACAAGTATCTTGCGCCAATCGACCCTAATTTTGGCGGCTGTGGGCGCGTTTTGACTGATGAAAATGGCTATTACTTTTTCCGCACCATCAAGCCCGGCCCGTATCCATGGCGTAACCAGGCCAGCGACTGGCGTCCTTCACATATCCACTTTTCGCTCTCCGGCGAATCCTTTGCCCAACGTCTGATTACCCAGATGTATTTTGAAGGTGATCCGCTGATCAAACAGTGCCCGATTGTGAAAACGATTAATAACGATGATGCTATCCGCACCTTGATTGCCGAGCTGGATACCCATGCGGCCGTCCCGCTCGACAGCCTGGCCTATCGTTTTGATTTAGTGTTACGCGGCCACCGCGCTACGTTGTTTGAAAACCGCACCCAAGGAGCCGTGTGATGAAAGATTATTTAGCGGAAACCGCCTCGCAAACCGCGGGCCCATATGTCCATATCGGCCTGGCTCCGCAAGCAGCGGGATTTAACATTTTTGAGAAAAATTTTAGCCATGTGCTGACGAACTCGCATACCCAGGGCGAGCGGATTATCGTTGAAGGCCGGGTGTTTGATGGTTCCGGCACGCCGGTGCGCGATGTGTTGCTGGAAGTGTGGCAAGCCAATGCTGCCGGGCGTTACAACCACCCCGCCGACCAGCAAACGGATAAAAAACTGGATGACGATTTTCGTGGCTGGGGCCGCACGTGTTCAGATTTCGACAGCGGCGTGTGGCGTTTTGACACCATCAAACCCGGTGCAGTGACTGGCCGTGATGGGCGTATGATGGCTCCCCATCTGAATCTGTGGATTGTGGCGCGCGGGATAAATATCGGCCTGAATACGCGGATGTATTTTTCCGACGAGCAAGCGGCGAATGAGACCGATCCAGTGCTGAATTTGATTGAGTGGGAAGTGCGCCGTAAGACGTTGATTGGCAAGCGCGAGCAGCGTGGCGACGAGGTGGTGTATACGTTTGATGTGTATTTACAGGGGGAGCGGGAGACGGTGTTTTTTGACTTGTAAGTTCAGATTAAAACGGGTGGATGATGCGAGCGCTTATCCACCCTAACCCTTATTACCCTCACCCTTTGTTATCAAAACAAATCAATTGTTAATGAATTTTTGCTAGCAAGTTATCAAAATTAAACAACTTATCTTGTCAGCGCGTCGGGTCTGTTTTTAACATCAGGTTATGGAAAAAAACGGTTTGTTCAGTCAGCGCATTCGCTTGCGCCATCTTCATACTTTCGTAGCTGTCGCTCAACAGGGAACGCTGGGGCGCGCAGCTGAGACTCTTAATCTAAGCCAGCCTGCTTTATCAAAGACGCTTAATGAACTTGAGCAGCTAACCGGCACGCGTTTGTTTGATCGCGGACGTCTGGGCGCGCAAATGACGCTGATGGGCGAACAGTTCCTGACACATGCCGTTAAGGTGCTGGATGCGTTGAATCACGCAGGGCAATCACTCACTCAGAAAGATGGCAAAAGCACGTCTGTTATCCGCGTGGGTGCGCTGCCCACGGCGGCGCTGGGGATTTTGCCAAAAGTTATCGGCCAGTTTCATAAGCAACAAAGTGATGTCACGCTGCAAGTGGCGACCATGAATAACACCATGCTGTTATCGGGGCTGAAATCGGGTGAGCTGGATTTAGGTATCGGCAGAATGTCCGACCCGGAATTGATGACCGGGCTGAATTATGAGCTGTTGTTCCTCGAGTCATTAAAACTGGTGGTGCGGCCGGGTCACCCGCTGCTGCAAGAGAACATCACGCTGAGTAAAGTGATGGAGTGGCCGGTGGTGGTTTCCCCGAAAGGCACTATTCCGCGACAAAATGCCGAAGCCTTGCTTGCCAGCCAGGGCTGTAAGATGTCTACGAGTTGTGTAGAAACGCTTTCCGCTTCGCTTTCTCGCCAGTTGACGGTGGATTACAACTACGTGTGGTTTGTGCCGTCGTGCGCGGTGAAAGAGGATTTACGCCAGGGAACTCTGACGTCGTTGCCGGTCACCACTCAGGGTGCGGGCGAACCGATTGGTATTTTGACGCGTGTCGATACGCCGTTGTCGCCGGGTGCGCAAATTTTGTTGGCGTCGATTCGCAAATCGATTCCGGGGTGAAAAATGGTGGATGACGCCTATGGCTTATCCACCCTACAACACTGTTTTCGTAGGTCGGATAAGCGTTAGCGTCATCCGACATGAATTAACCGGCGGTGTCCAGCTCATCAAACACCTGCTGAGCCAGATGCATGGTGGCGTTGGCGGCGGGCAATCCGCAGTACAGCGCCGAATGCATAATCAACTCTTTGAGTTCATCACGCGTCACACCATTGTTAAACGCCGCGCGCAGGTGCATTTTCAGCTCAGCTTCACGGTTTAACGCAATCAACATCGCGATGGTTATCATACTGCGGGTATGGCGCTCAAGCCCTGGACGTGTCCAGATATCCCCCCAGGCATAACGGGTAATAAAGTTCTGGAACTCTTCATTAAGCGGCGTGAGCTGCGTCAATGTACGGTCGACGTGCTTATCACCCAGCACTTCGCGGCGCACTTTCATTCCTTGTTGGTAATGATCTTCATCCTTCATGATGTCAGTCGTCCTGTTGAATAAAGTTGAGTAGTGCGACGTTAAAGCCGTGGGCGTCTTCAATGCTGGAAAGGTGCGATGCTTTAAGCGTCACAAGATGAGAACCGTGAACCTGCTGGTGCATAAATTCGCTGTCTGCCACGCTGCAAACGGGGTCGTTGGCACCCGCAATAAACTGCATCGGCACTGTAATAGCGTCAATTTCACCACGTAGATCGGCTGCGGCTAACGCTTCGCAACAGGAGGCATAACCTTCAGGGTTGATTTGCCCAAGTGTTGCGCACAGCGCATCAACTTGCGCAGGGTGGTGTTTGACAAAATCGTCAGTAAACCAGCGCGATGGTGCACTTTTGGCAATCGCCGACATCCCTTCGTGGCGCACAGTACGCGCTCGTTCCAGCCAGCCGTTTTGTTCGCCGATTTTTGCCGCGCTATTGGCTACCGTCACCGAAAGAAAACGCTCGGGGGCAAAACGTGCCAGCCACAACCCCGTTAATCCGCCCATTGAAATCCCACAAAAATGCGCCTGCTGGACTCCGGCATCATCCATCACACTCAGCACGTCTTCCGCTAACTGTGGCAGCGTGGTTTTCTCGTTTTTGCGTGTGCGCCCATGGCCGTGCGTGTCATAACGCAGCACTCGGAAGTTTTCCAGCAGCGCCGCCATTTGTGGTTGCCACATCTCAAATGTGGTGCCCAGTGAGTTTGATAACACCACCACCGGCGCGCTGCTCGGCCCTTCGAGTTGATAATAATGGCTCATACTAGCTCCCTGTTTTGTTGTGCCGCCCGCGCCAAAACCTGGTTGATAAACGTGTTGTTGCTACCAAGGGCTTGTTGCGGGTCGAGCAGATGTTCGATTTGTGTCAAAGATAGATATGACGCGACTTGTGGGTGTTGTGCGAGCAAAGCCGCAAGCGGCTGGTTTTCATCCAGTGCGCGATGGCAAAGTTGTTCCACCAGATGATGCGCCGCCTGTTTGCCAAGTGATGTCGCCAACGCCAGCGTGACCGATTCCGCCATAATCAGGCCGTGGGTGATATCCAGATTGGCACGCATTTTTTCTGCGTTGACCTGCATCCCGCCGATTAAATCCAGCGCGGTTTGCATCACGCCACCGCTCAGCGTAATCAGTTCGGGAAGGGTTTCCCACTCGGCCTGCCAGCCGCCGAGTGCTCTTTCATGTTGTTGATTTTGGCTGGCGTAGAGTGTTGCCATTAGCCCAGGAATACGGGTGGTTGCGGTCAGGATCGCCGCACAACTCACTGGATTGCGTTTATGGGGCATGGTGGAAGAACCGCCGCGCCCTTCGGCAATCGGTTCGCCCACTTCAGCCACTTCGGTTTGCATCAGTAATGAAAAATCATTGGCAAATTTGCCGAGTGTGGTGCTGACACCGGCGAACCACGCCCCCACTTCCAGTAATCTGTCGCGCTGGCTGTGCCACGGTGTATCGGCCTGGTTCAGCGCCAGCACGTTTGCCAGAGCCAGTGAAACGTTGATGCCCTGCTCTTTTAGCGAAGCCAGCGTGCCTGCGGCACCGCCAAATTGCAGCACTAACACGCGCGGTTTCATTTCATGCAAACGTTGCTGCCAGCGCAGTAACGCATCGAGCGTGCCCGCAAGTTTCAAACCAAACGTTATCGGCAATGCGTGTTGCATCCAGGTTCTGCCTGGCATCACGCTATGTTGATGACGCTGGATTTGTTCGATTAACGCGCTGATTAATTGCCCAAGCAATGCTTCACTGGCAACGAGCGCCGCACGTAGTTGCAAAACCAGGCCGCTATCAATCACGTCCTGGCTGGTTGCGCCCCAGTGAACATAACGCGCGGCCTGTTCGTCATGCTGTTTGACGCAGGCGGTGAGCTGTTTCACCAGCGGAATCGCCAGGTTTCCAGCGCCCGCAGCCGCCTGAGCTAACGCCTGCACGTCCAGTTTATCGACCTGACACTGTACGGCAATCGGCTGCACTGCCGATTCGGGGATCGCGCCACAAAGCGCTGTCGCCCGCGCTAACGCCGCTTCAAAATCCAGCATTCCTTGTAACGTGCTGTGGTCGCTGAAGATTTCGCTCAACGGTGATGCACGCAACATCGGGTTAAACAGTGTCATGCCTGCTCCTTAAACGCGTTCAATAATTAGTGCAATTCCCTGACCAACGCCAATACACATGGTGCACAGTGCGTAACGCCCGCCGCTACGCTTCAGTTGCCAGGCGGCGGTCATCGCCAGGCGGCCACCAGAAGCACCCAACGGATGCCCCAACGCGATGGCTCCTCCGTTCGGATTAACATGTTCTGCGTCATCCGGCAGGCCAAGGTCGCGCATTACCGCCAGTGCTTGCGCCGCAAAGGCTTCATTTAATTCAATCACATCCATCTGCGCGAGAGTTAACCCGGTTTGTGCCAGCACTTTGCGCACCGCAGGTGCCGGGCCAAAGCCCATGATACGCGGTGCGACTCCGGCGGTTGCCACGCCCACGACACGCGCTAGCGGCTGTAAACCGTGGATATTTAGCGCTTGTTCACTGGCTAACAGCAAAGCACAAGCCCCATCGTTAACCCCCGAGGCATTTCCGGCGGTGACGGTGCCGTCTGCACGCACCACGCCTTTAAGTTTTGCCAGCGACTCAATCGAGGTAGAACGCGGATGTTCGTCACGGTTAAATAACAGCGCGTCGCCTTTACGTTGCGCGATGGAAACGGGAATTAGCTCATCGTCAAAAATGCCCATTTCCTGCGCGCGTGCGGTGCGAAGCTGGCTGCGTAACGCAAAAGCGTCTTGATCTTCACGGTTGATATTGAAATCAGTCGCGACGTTTTCTGCCGTTTCTGGCATTGCATCAACGCCGTATTGCGCTTTCATCAGCGGGTTGATAAAACGCCAGCCAATGGTGGTGTCTTCCATCTTCATGCTGCGGCTAAATGCACTTTCCGCTTTGCCCATCACAAACGGCGCACGCGACATGCTTTCGACGCCACCGGCAATCATCAACTGTGTTTCACCACTTTTAATCGCCCGCGCTGCCACACCTAGCGCATCAAGGCTTGAGCCACACAAACGGTTGATGGTGGTGCCGGGAACCGTTTCCGGCATTCCCGCCAGCAGTAACGCCATGCGCGCCACGTTGCGGTTATCTTCACCCGCCTGATTAGCACAACCATAAATCACGTCATCGACCGCCGACCAGTCAACGTTCGGGTGGCGCTCCATCAGTGCTTTCAGCGGCAGCGCGGCTAAATCATCGCTACGTACGCCTGACAGTGTGCCACCAAATCGACCAAAAGGAGTACGCACTCCATCACAGATAAATGCTTGATTCATCATAGTTCCTTACGCGCTTTCTGCCAGTTGTTCAAAGCCAAGTGTGACCGGTGTAATACGTTGTAATTCTTCAAATGACAGGCCGTTAAAGATTTCACGTACCACTGGCCCTTTTTCAGTGATATCAATCACTGCAAGGTCAGTGTAAATGCGGCTCACACAGCCAATTCCGGTGAGTGGATAAGAGCAGTTTTCTACCAGTTTGCATTCGCCGTCACGCGTGAGGTGATCCATCATCACAAATACCTGGCGCGCGCCGATAGCTAAGTCCATCGCCCCGCCGACAGCCGGGATGGAATCCACAGCACCGGTGCTCCAGTTCGCCAAATCACCGCTGGCAGACACCTGATAAGCCCCCAACACGCAGATATCGAGATGCCCGCCGCGCATCATGGCGAAGGAGTCGCCGTGGTGGAAAAAGCAGCCGCCGGTTAACAGGGTGACGTATTCTTTCCCCGCGTTGATCAATTCGGGATCTTCTTCCCCTTCAGCCGGTTTCGGCCCCATGCCCAGCAAGCCATTTTCGCTATGCAGGAAGATTTCTTTATCTGCCGGGAGGTAGTTGGCAATGCGCGTGGGCAAGCCAATGCCAAGGTTAACGTAAGCGCCTTCGGGAATGTCGCGGGCAACACGTTTTGCCATTTCATCGCGGGTGAGTTTTTTCACGTTTTAGCTCCTTATGCGCTCTGTGCCAGTGAGGTTTCGACGGCGACCAGGCGCTGGACAAAAATCCCAGGCGTCACGATATGTTCCGGGTCGAGTTCACCCAATGGCACCACGCGGCTGACTTCAGCAATGGTGACAGTCGCGGCGGTGGCCATAATTGGCCCAAAATTACGTGCCGCTTTGCGATAAACCAGGTTGCCCCAACGGTCGCCTTCATAAGCTTTGATTAGCGCGAAGTCGGCTTTTAATGGGTATTCCAGCACGTAGTGGCGGCCATCGATTTCCCGCGTTTCTTTACCTTCTGCGAGCGGCGTTCCAAAACCGGTTGGCGTGAATACCGCACCCAAACCTGAACCTGCGGCCTGAATACGCGCCGCCAGGTTACCTTGTGGCACCAGTTCCAGCTCAACTTCACCACGGCGATACAGGTCATCAAAAATCTGTGAATCCACCTGGCGCGGGAAAGAACAGACCATTTTACGCACCCGTCCGGCCTTCAGGAGTGCCGCCAGCCCGACTTCACCGTTACCGGCGTTGTTGTTGATAATGGTCAGGTTTTTTGCGCCCTGAGCAATCAGCGCATCGATAAGATACGTTGGCTGGCCTGCGGTGCCGAAGCCACCAATCATGATGGTTGCCCCGTCGAAAATTCCGGCGACGGCCTCTTCAAGCGAAGCCACACTTTTGTTGATCATCACGTTTCTCCTGGGGGTGCGCATTTCGCACAAGATTGCGTTGTTCGAACAAAATGTGACCCCGTTAACGAAGCTGGTCAAGGGCGATAATCGAAATATGGTGCGATTATCGAACATCATGTATGTTTGTTTGCAGAGTGTGATCAACAGCGTGATCAACAACGAACATTCAGGAGAACAGAATGGAAATTCAACGTGAAGAACTGGCAGCGGGTGATGGCGATCCGTTTAAGGGCGATCCTAATTTTATGGCGTCACTGGCGCGTGGGCTGGAAGTGATTCAGGCGTTTACTCCGCAGCGTCGGCAGATGTCTATTTCACAAATCAGCCAAAAAACAGGGATCCCTCGTGCGGCGGTGCGCCGTTGTTTGTACACCCTGGGCAAGTTGGGTTTTGTCTATGCTGAAGATGGCAAGTATTACCAATTGCGGCCACGGATTTTAGCGCTCGGCCACGCTTATCTGGCCTCCACGCCGCTGGCGAAATCCACCCAGCCGGTGCTGAAACATCTAAGTGAAATGCTCAATGAGTCTTGCTCGATTGCCACGCTGGATGGTGACGATATTCTGTATATCGCCCGCGCTTCCAGCTCGCGCATCATGACCATTGATTTAGATATTGGTAGCCGCCTGCCCGCGTGGTCGACGTCAATGGGACGCGTGTTGTTGAGTTATTTGCCAGAAGAACAGCTGAATGATTTTCTTGGGCGTATCACCATGATTCGCTACACCCCGCAAACGGTGGATTCGGTGAGCAAACTGCGCGAAGAGTTAAAACGCGTGCGCCAGCAAGGATACGCACTTAACGATCAGGAGCTGGAAATGGGGCTGCGTTCGATTGCCGTTCCGTTGGTTAACCCAGATGGCGCGGTGGTAGCGGCGCTTAACGTCGGCGTTCACGCCGGGCAGGTTTCATCGCAAGAGTTGCTCAACCGTGTGTTGCCTAAGTTGCAGGAAGCAGCGCAGGAGTTGTCGTTATTGTTGAAATAGATGTGGCGGGTAAATCGCGGTTTCAGAAGGTTTTGTAGGGTGGATAAACGCAGCGTCATCCACCAAAGAATGTTTAACGGCTGCGTTTTGCGTGGCGTTCCCAGTTTTCGACTTTTGCCTGCTCAGATTTTTTAAGCGCCACATAGCATGCACCGCTGCCGCCGTGATGGGGCATCGCGCTACAAAAAGCCTGCACTTCTTCAAATTCTGCCAGCCAGCGGGCAACATAACTGCGCACGATATTGGCGTGGGATTTATCTTCGCGTCCTTTGCCATGAACGATCAGCAAATTACGCAGCCCGTCTTTTTTGGCTTGCTGAATGTAAGCAAAAAGCAACTGACGGCATTGTTCGACCGGCTGACGAATCAGGTTGAGGCTGGCTTCCTGTTTATATTTACCCTGTCGCAGTTTATCCAGCACACCAATTTGCAACCCTTCGCGCTTAAATTCAAGCTGTATGGCGAGCGGAATAATTTCCAGAAAATCGGTAGTGAGGAAGTTATCAAGTTGCATGGTATCGAGCTTTTGCACCACCTTCTCTTTCACCGGTTTCAACCACTGGCTGCTTTGGCAATCTTTCAGTGGTTTGACATCCTCCATGGCGTCAAGAAACAGCGATTTTTCGTCAAGGCTCATGGGCAATTCCTCCTGGTCCAGGCTTAATTCTGGAGTCACTATAACCGCCGATGTGCCGTGGCTCAACGCCCGTTTAACGGCACTGGCGACGAAACTGGTTGATTAGCGCCACCGTTAGCGGTGCCGGTGTTGCATCGCGCCGCTGAATCAAATAGTAAGTTGCCTGTGGCAGCGTTTCGGTGACATGTATCTGCTTTAACTGGTGCGCCAGCAACGGATCCTGGCCCAACTCTGCGGGCAAGATACTCAAAAAATCACTTTGTGCTACCAGGCTAATACAGGCAGAAAACGTTTCGCAAACCACGCTGACGGTGGGGATTTCTGAGCGTTTTTGGAACATTTCTTCCAGTTGTTTGTAATAACTGCCACGTGGGGTGGGCATCGTCCAGTTGTAATGCAGTAACTCTTTTAATGAGGTGGCATTAATCGCCGGATGGCCTTCACGGGCAAACACCGCAAAGGGTTTTTCAAGCAGCCGTTCAAAGGTGAATTCGTGATCGTACGGCCCCTGGTAATAGGTATTGATGGTGAAATCCAGTTCGCCCTGGCGCAACGCGTTGATCATCGAAACCAGTTGCCCTTCCATGATGCGCACTTTGACCTGCGGGTGTTTTTGGTGAAACGAGGTGATAACTGGCGGCATCAGTGTGCGCGAAATACTCGCGCCCATACCAATATTGATCTGCCCTGCCAGTTGCCCCTGACGTTGCAAAATATCTTCTTGCGCGGCGCGTAACTCTTCGAGAATCAACTGCGCATGCTGATAAAAACTCTCACCGCATTCGGTCAATGCCACACCCTGACTGCGCCGGATAAACAGCCGCGCCGATAACCCTTCCTCTAATTCTTTAATCGATTTTGTCAGCGCGGGCTGCGACATATTTAACGCCCGGCTGGCACCACGAATGCTGCCATTTTGCGTCACAGCGACAAACGCACGAATCTGATGAAGCTTTACCTGGAAGGTCACAGCGCCCCCTGATAACCATTGGCTATCAACCGAAAGATTTTGGCATCTACTGTAATTCAAACTCTTGTGCCAGGGTAATCCTACGACGGCGAAAACTTACAGAAATCGCTGAGTGATAAGTAAAAACTATCACCACGTGAACTTGATCACAGAACAGGATGGGGTATGTCGCAATTAGAATGGGCAGTTCATGAGTTAGCACCACGCATGCAGCACTGGCGGCGTGACTTTCACCACTTTGCCGAGTCCGGCTGGCTTGAGTTTCGCACCGCCACGCATGTCGCCGAAGTGCTGCATCAATTAGGTTATCAGTTAGCGCTGGGGCGTGACGTGGTAGATGACGCGGCACGTATGGGTCTACCGTCAGCAGAAGTGCTGGTGCGTGAAGAACAACGTGCGCTGGAACAAGGCGCACTTAAACAATGGTTACCGCATTTTTCTGGCGGATTCACCGGTATTGTAGCGACGCTGGAAACCGGCCGTCCAGGGCCGGTGTTGGCTTTCCGCGTGGATATGGACGCGCTGGATTTAGGCGAAATGTTGCAACCGGTTCATCGCCCATTTGCCGAGGGTTTTGCCTCTTGCAACGCCGGAATGATGCACGCCTGTGGTCACGATGGGCACACAGCCATCGGGCTGGGGCTCGCCACCGTATTGCAGCAGTTTGCCGACCAGCTTAACGGCACTATCAAACTTATTTTCCAGCCTGCGGAAGAAGGCACGCGCGGCGCTCGTGCGATGGTTGCTGCAGGTGCACTTGATAATATCGACTATTTTACCGCGATTCATATCGGCACCGGCATCCCGCTCGGCACCGTGGTGTGTGGCAGCGACAACTTTATGGCGACCACCAAATTTGATGTTGAGTTTACTGGCGTCGCCGCACATGCGGGCGGTAAACCCGAAGAAGGCCGCAACGCCCTGCTCGCCGCCACGCAAACCGCGTTGGCATTGCACAGTATTGCTCCGCATAGTGCGGGAGCTTCGCGCGTCAACGTCGGTGTTTTACAGGCTGGCAGTGGGCGCAATGTGGTGCCTGCGCAAGCGTTGCTGAAAGTGGAAACGCGTGGCGAAACCAACGTGATTAACGACTACGTGTTTGAACGCTCGCAAGAGATTATTCAGGGTATCGCGACGATGTACGGCATCAAAGCCGAGGTGCGTTTGATGGGTGCTGCGACCAACAGTGTGCCGTCGCCAGAATGGGTTGAGTTTATCCATCAACAAGTGCTTGAAGTGAATGGCGTCAGCGAAGTTGTCGATACCGTGAAAGGTGCGGCGGGTTCTGAGGATGCCACATTAATGATGGCGCGGGTGCAGGAACAAGGCGGGAAAGCGTCATATATGGTATTCGGCACCGAATTGAGCGCCGGACACCATAACGAGAAGTTCGATTTTGACGAGCAAGTGATGGAAATTGCCGTGGCTACCATGGCGCGCCTGGCACTTAATTTCCCCTGGCAGCGAGGTGTGTGATGAGCGCAATTTACCAGTTTGTTGATGACGTAATTGAAGCCAAACGCGGCGAGTTTACTGCGATTGCCGATGATATCTGGGATCATCCGGAAACCCGTTTTGAAGAGCACTGGTCTGCTGAACGCCTGGCCTGCGCCCTGGAAGCAGAAGGTTTTCGCGTCGAGCGCAACGCGGGCAATATCGAAACCGCATTCGTTGCCAGTTTCGGTTCCGGAAAACCGGTTATCGCGCTGCTCGGCGAATATGATGCCCTCGCTGGTTTAAGCCAGTGTTCAGGGGAAACCGCTCCAAATCCATTGGCTGAAGGTGCTAACGGCCATGGTTGCGGCCACAATTTGCTGGGTACGGCGGCCTTTGCAGGCGCGGTAGCGGTGAAGAACTGGCTTGAACAGTATGGCTCAGGCGGAACAGTGCGTTTCTACGGCTGCCCTGGCGAAGAAGGCGGTTCCGGTAAAACGTTTATGGTGCGCGAAGGCTTGTTTGACGATGTTGACGCTGCCGTTACCTGGCACCCGGAAGCTTACGCCGGAATGTTTAGCACCAGTTCACTGGCCAATATTCAGGTGGCTTATCGCTTCCACGGAATTGCGGCACATGCCGCAAACTCGCCACATCTTGGCCGCAGTGCGTTAGATGCCGTCACGCTGATGACCACCGGCAGCAACTTCCTCAACGAGCACATCATTGAAAAAGCCCGCGTGCATTACGCCATCACCAATGCCGGTGGGATTTCGCCCAACGTGGTGCAGGCGCAAGCCGAAGTGCTGTATTTGATTCGTGCACCGGAAATGGCACAGGCGCAGCATATTTTTGAGCGCATCAATAAAATTGCTGAAGGTGCCGCGCTGATGACGGAAACCACAGTGAATGTGCGTTTTGATAAAGCCTGTTCGAATTACCTGCCTAACCGCCAGTTAGAAAACGTGATGTATCAGGCCCTGCAAGCTCTTGGCGTACCTGAATGGAGCGCAGAAGAAATCGCGTTTGCCAGACAAATCCGCGCCACATTGAGCGAAAATGACCTGCAAAACAGCTTAAATAATATTGCTAACACCTCGAATGAAGAGGGAAAAGCGTTTGCTGGTCGCCATCGCGATACGTTGCTGATTGACGAAATTGCGCCGTATGCCGCAAATGACAAAATCCTCCCAGGCTCCACCGATGTGGGTGATGTCAGCTGGAAGGTGCCGGTCGCGCAATGTTTTAGCCCGTGCTTTACCGTCGGCACCCCGCTGCACACCTGGCAACTGGTGAGCCAGGGACGCACGTCGATTGCACACAAAGGGATGCTGCACGCCGGCAAAGTGATGGCAGCGACTGCGCTGCAATTGTTCACCCAGCCGCAGACACTGGAAGCTTGCCAAAGTGAGTTGCACGCACAACTCGCTGAACGCCCGTATCAGTGTCCGATCCCGGAAGGCGTGACACCGTCACCTTTAAAATAATGACATAAAACACAACATCGCAACCGATAGAGGCCCGTCTATGAGTCTTTCGTCCCTACCCACGCCCTCCGGCTCTGGCAAGCTGTACGGCCTTGTCGAGAAAATTGGCAATAAAGTCCCGCACCCTTTTTTGCTATTCGTCTATTTGATTGTCATTTTATCGGTGAGCACCGCCGTGCTTTCGGCATTCAATGTCGGGGTGCGTAATCCCGCAGATGGCAGCCTGGTACAGGTCAAAAATTTGTTAAGCGCCGAAGGGGTGCATTGGTTTTTGCCCAATGTGATTAAAAACTTCAGCGGTTTTGCGCCGTTAGGGGCCATTCTGGCCCTGGTATTAGGTGCCGGGCTGGCGGAGCGCGTCGGCCTGTTACCGAGCCTGATGGTGAAGATGGCCTCGCATGTTAGCGCTCGATATGCCAGTTACATGGTGCTGTTTATCGCGTTCTTCAGCCACATTTCATCCGATGCTGCGTTGGTCATCATGCCGCCAATGGGCGCGCTGATTTTCCTCGCCGTGGGTCGCCATCCCGTGGCCGGTTTATTGGCGGCGATTGCCGGTGTAGGCTGTGGCTTTACTGCCAATCTGTTAATTGTGACCACAGATGTGCTGCTTTCGGGCATCAGTACCGAAGCCGCTCACACCATCGACCCGCTGATGCACGTGAGCGTGATTGATAACTGGTACTTTATGGCGACATCGGTGATTGTGCTGTCAATTGTTGGTGGGCTGATTACCGACAAAATCGTCGAGCCGCGTTTGGGAAGCTGGCAAGGCGAAAACAAAGAAAAACTTCAGCAACTCGACGATGTACAACGCTTTGGTTTGCGTGTTACTGGGATTGTGTCATTGCTGTTTGTGGCGGTTATCGCCCTGCTGCTGGTGCCGGAAAATGGTCTACTGCGCGACCCGGTGAAAGGCACTATTATTCCTTCACCTTTTATAAGCGGGATCGTGCCGCTGATTATCCTGTTCTTTTTTATCATTTCGCTGGCCTACGGCATCGCCACCAAAAAGATACGCAAGCAGGCGGATTTACCGCAGTTAATGATTGAACCAATGAAGGAGATGGCCGGTTTCATCGTGATGGTGTTCCCGTTGGCGCAATTTGTTGCGATGTTCAACTGGAGCAACATGGGCAAGTTTATGGCGGTCGGACTGACCGATGTGCTGGAAGGCTCAGGATTGAATGGCATTCCGGCGTTTCTTGGCCTGGCGCTACTGTCATCGTTTTTATGTATGTTTATCGCCAGCGGCTCGGCTATCTGGTCTATTCTGGCGCCTATTTTCGTGCCGATGTTCATGATGTTGGGCTTTCACCCGGCGTTTGCGCAAATCCTGTTCCGTGTCGCAGACTCTTCGGTTATCCCGTTGGCTCCGGTTTCGCCGTTTATTCCATTATTCTTAGGTTTCCTGCAACGCTATAAACCCGATGCCAAATTAGGGACGTATTACTCTCTCGTCTTACCTTATCCACTGATCTTTTTGGCTGTCTGGTTGCTGCTACTGGTAGCGTGGTATCTTGTTGGCTTGCCTATTGGGCCAGGGGTTTACCCGCATCTCAGTTAACCGGAGCACAGCATGCTGACACTGTTA
This sequence comes from Buttiauxella sp. JUb87, assembly GCF_004361975.1. Lineage (NCBI taxonomy): Bacteria > Pseudomonadati > Pseudomonadota > Gammaproteobacteria > Enterobacterales > Enterobacteriaceae > Buttiauxella > Buttiauxella sp. JUb87. The sequence continues at coordinate 104,495 of NZ_SNVY01000001.1, read as the reverse complement.
GAAGACAAGATCGTGACGCCATTAGGCCCGCTATGGATTATCTGCGACGAGCAATACCATTTGCGCGCCGTAGAGTGGGAAGAACATAGCGACAGAATGGTGCAATTACTGGGTCTTCATTATGGTGTCAGCGGTTATCAGCGCGTGGCTTGCGCTAATCCGGATGGGTTGAGCGATAAGTTGCACGATTATTTTGACGGTGATTTAGCGGTGATTGAAACGTTGCCTACCGCCACGGCAGGTACTGCGTTTCAGCGGGAAGTGTGGCAAACACTGCGCACTATCCCATGCGGCCAGGTGATGCATTATGGGCAATTAGCGGAGCAACTTGGGCGGCCAGGTGCAGCCCGGGCAGTCGGTGCGGCGAATGGTTCCAACCCGGTGAGTGTGGTGGTGCCGTGTCATCGTGTGATTGGCAGAAATGGCACCATGACAGGTTATGCCGGGGGCGTGGGTCGTAAAGAGTGGTTATTGCGTCATGAAGGATATTTGCTGCTTTAGCTAATTGTGCGCAGCAGGTTATTCTTTATTCGCTCATGAATAATACACTTTCATAAACAGCCCCATTAATTTCAATGGGATACGTCTTAATCTCCCATCTTATTAGTCGTTATATTCTGAATGGTCTTTCATCATACTTACGTGCTTAAGAAAAAGATGTTAAAATTGACCAATATCAATATAACGGCCCGAGCATATCTATGATCCCTGAAAAGCGAATTATTCGACGCATTCAGTCTGGCGGTTGTGCTATCCATTGCCAGGATTGCAGCATCAGCCAATTATGCATCCCCTTCACTCTCAATGAACATGAGCTTGATCAGCTGGATAATATCATCGAGCGTAAGAAGCCTATTCAGAAGGGACAAACCCTGTTTAAAGCAGGTGATGAGCTGAAGTCGCTGTACGCTATTCGTTCAGGGACCATTAAGAGCTACACCATCACTGAACAAGGTGACGAGCAAATTACGGGCTTCCATTTAGCCGGCGATTTGGTAGGTTTTGACGCTATCGGGACTGGGATGCACCCAAGTTTCGCACAAGCGCTCGAAACCTCTATGGTCTGCGAAATCCCCTTCGAAACCCTTGATGATTTGTCCGGTAAAATGCCCAACCTGCGCCAGCAGATGATGCGTTTGATGAGCGGCGAAATTAAGGGAGACCAGGATATGATTCTGCTGCTTTCGAAGAAGAATGCAGAAGAGCGCCTGGCGGCATTTATCTATAACCTTTCACGTCGCTTTGCCCAGCGCGGTTTCTCCCCTCGGGAATTCCGTCTGACCATGACGCGTGGCGATATCGGTAACTACCTCGGTCTGACCGTTGAAACTATCAGTCGCCTGTTAGGTCGCTTCCAGAAAAGTGGCATGCTGGCGGTGAAAGGAAAGTACATCACCATCGAAAACAGCGAAATTCTCGCACAACTCGCTGGTCAGTCACGCAACGTTGCCTGATTTCTGCTTCCCTAACCAGGATCAATGGATTTTGTTGATTTATTGATCCTGCAATGGGTTATCACCTGTTTCAATTAGCACATATAGGTTAATCTTACTTAACAGACTGTGGTTAAGCAGTTGTAAGGAGACCTGTATGGCAAAATATCAAAACATGCTAGTCGCTATAGATCCCAATCAGGACGATCAACCCGCCCTGCGGCGTGCTGTTTACCTGCATCAACGGATTGGGGGCAGGATCAAAGCCTTTCTGCCTATCTATGATTTTTCCTACGAGATGACCACCCTTCTGTCGCCTGATGAGCGTACGGCTATGCGCAAAGGCGTAATCAGCCAGCGCGCGGCCTGGATTAAAGAACAAGCGCAGTACTACATCGATTCGGGCGTACCCATTGAAATTAAAGTGGTTTGGCATAATCGTCCCTTCGAGGCGATTATTCAGGAAGTGATTAGCGGTGGACACGATCTGGTGCTGAAAATGACGCACCAGCACGACAAACTGGAAGCGGTTATTTTCACCCCAACCGACTGGCATTTGCTGCGTAAATGCCCATGCCCGGTGTGGATGGTTAATGAAAAACCATGGCCTGAAGGTGGCCGAGCGGTTGTGGCGGTAAATCTGGCAAGTGAAGAGCTGTACCACAACGCACTGAATGAGAAGTTGGTTAAAGAGACGATTCGCCTCGCCAACGATGTTAACCACACCGAAGTTCACCTGGTAGGCGCCTACCCGATAACCCCGATTAATATCGCCATCGAACTCCCCGATTTTGACCCAAGTGTTTATAACGATGCGATTCGCGGCCAGCATTTAGTCGCGATGAAAGCGTTACGTCAAAAATTCGCTATTGATGAGAAAATGACTCATGTCGAGAAAGGGTTACCTGAAGAAGTGATTCCCGATCTCGCGGAGCATTTGCAGGCCGGTATTGTAGTGCTCGGTACTGTGGGGCGCACCGGGCTATCGGCGGCGTTCCTCGGTAATACTGCCGAGCAAGTCATTGACCATTTACGTTGCGATTTGCTGGTCATCAAACCTGATGAATACCAAACGCCAGTAGAACTGGATGACGACGAAGACGATTAACTGATTGGCCTGGGTTCGGTATTCTACGGGCTCAGGCCTTTTAATTTCAGGCTGATTATTTCGTTGTAGCTTCATATAAACACTCATTATGTTATCCAATGAGTGTTTTTGCTTTAGCCCTTATATCAGCCAGTTCGGCAACACTAACGCTTCCCTTTTTTGTCACCTTTCTGGCTAGCCAATCAACGCATGTGATTTGATCGGCCAGGGCTACGCTTTCACGTTCGCCAGAGAGTTCAACCTCAAACGGATAGTCTTTTGCTTTGGTTGTACAGGGAACGCAGAGTAGTAAACCCACTTTATTATTATATGCAAATGGGCTCAGCACCACGGCAGGGCGATTACCGCCCTGTTCGTGTCCTGCTACAGGGTCAAAATCAATCCAGATAACATCGCCAGAATCCGGTACAAAACGTGAAACCATCAGATCAGCTCCTTACCGACCGGAGCGCCAAAATCAACTTTTTCATGGATGTTGTCAGGAGTAATCCCGGCTAACAGCGCATCAAGGGAATATTCCTTCGTTTTCACCGGTACAATGACAATACGGCCGTCTTCAACCGAAATATCAACGGTATCATCCACATTCAATGATGCCGCTTGCATAATGGCCACAGGAAGCCGTACGGATGGGCTGTTACCCCATTTTTTCACTATTACCTTCGACATGTTTTCGATCTCATAGTATCAACAATGATGATACGCTATCACTCATCATTAGAAGGGTCAACATTGCTGATACTAGCATTAAATGACGACTCGTTTTTTACGCCAGCGCCTCCATCAGCACCGGATGAAAACGGCGTTTGAAATAGATCAATCCATGCCCTTCTTCGCCCAGTGAAATATTCTGCACTTCAACCAGGTAAACCAGATGGCTGCCGATGGTCTGCACCTGACGGATTTCCCCTTCCAGATTCGCCAGCGCCCCTTTAAGCACTGGCTGCGCCAAAGCGCCACGCTGCCAGCCGACCAGACTGAAGCGCTCATCCATTGCCATACCGGTCATCCCGGCAAAGTGGCGAGCCATGACTTCCTGTTCGTGGTTCAGCACATTTATGCACAATTTGCCGTTACCCTGAAACACGGGGTTCATCGCGCTGTTCGCGTTGATGCACACCATCACTGTTGGCGGAGTATCGGTGACCGAACACACGGCGGTGGCGGTAATGCCGCAGCGACCCGCCTCACCTTCAGTCGTGACCACATTAACGGCAGCCGACAAGCTGGCCATGGCATCGCGAAAACGCAGACGTTGTTCATCTAATTGCATAGTGACCTCCTGCTGTGAATTACTTCAGCAGCTTATCCAGAAGATTAATATCCGCGTTGTTGTGCAGATGCGGAACCGTCCAGCCGTGCTGGTCGTATTCGGACAGACAGCGATCGACCATCGCCATCATTTTGTCCATGTTACCGGAGGTCTGCGCCTGGCGCAGGCACTGCAGGCGAATTTCATCCTGGCTACCGGAGTAGTTGATTTCATACAGTTCGTGGCGGCCGCCAAATTCGCTGCCGATAGCATCCCACATCAATTTGAGAATCTTGATGCGCTGCACATGGTCCATACCGTTGGAGCCGCGCACGTATTTCGCCAGATACTGGTCAATCTGCGGGTTATTCAGGTCACGTGCGCTCGACGGCAGGTAGATCAGGCCGCTGGTCACGTTACGTTCGATAATATTTTTAATTTTGGCGTAGGCCATCGGCGCCATCACACGGTAGGTTTGCAGCGCAGCGTGGTCTGGCAGATATGCCCCGTTCACCCACGGCGTCGCTTCTGAACACATAGAGTCACTCAATGCCCAGAACATATTGCGCCAGGCCACAACTTCACCGAGATCCGCTTGCACACCACGGAATTCAAGGGTGCCAGTACATTCGAGCGATTTTTTCAGCAGCGCGGTAATAAAGTCGAGCTTCACCGCCAGACGCACACAGGCTTGCAGCGGGTACATACGCGCAAAGCCACCTTCCATTGTCCAGCGACGGCAACGATCGAAGTCACGGTAAATCAGTACGTTTTCCCATGGAATAAGCACCTTATCCATCACCAGAATTGCGTCGTTTTCGTCGAAACGGCTGGAGAGCGGATAGTCATACGGTGAGCCAGTCGCACCTGCCACCAATTCGTAAGATGCACGTGAGATAAGTTTCACGCCTTCCGCATCCATCGGTGCAACAAACATCAAAGCGAAATCAGGGTTTTCACCCATCACCTGCGCCGAGCCGAAGCCAATCATGTTGTAGTGGGTCAATGCTGAGTTGGTCGCGACAACTTTCGCCCCGCTAACGATGATCCCGGCATCGGTCTCTTTTTCCAGCTTGATGTAAACGTCTTTGACTTCATCAGCCGATTTATGGCGGTCGATAGGTGGGTTAACAATGGCATGGTTAAAGTACATGCCGGATTCCTGAATACGCGTGTACCAGTGGCGGGCGTTCTGCTCGAATTGCCCATAGAACGCCGGGTTAGCCCCCAGCGCACAACCGAAGGCAGCTTTGTAATCCGGGGTCCGCCCCATCCAGCCGTAGCTCAGACGCGACCATTCGGCGATAGCATCACGCTGTTGACGCAAGTCATCAGCACTTTTGGCGACACGGAAGAACTTGTGAGTGTAACCACCGCTGCCGGTATCGGTGTTCCAGCACAGGGAGTCTTGCAGCTCAGGTTTGTGCAGCGCGTCATATAACTGGCCGACAGATGCCGCCGCGTTGCGGAATGCTGGATGGGTGGTGACGTCTTTAACACGCTCACCGTAAATATAAATCTCACGGCCATCCTGCAGGCTTTTCAGGTACTCTTCACCGGTGAACGGGCGTTTTGTGTCTGCGCGGAAATCTTCAGGTTTCATCGTGACCTCTTCAGTATTAATCGGATTTTGTTAAATTTATGTTTTGTTTTTGTTTCTTAATTGAAGCTCTTAAACCCGATTCGGTGAAGAGACTTTTAGGTCAATGGCTGGTACTTTTCAGGCGGGATGGTGTTCTGTGATCGGGGTCCCCACGGAACCGGTGAACGTCTGCGGGAATCAAACAGATAACTGAACACACGGGTAAACGGAAAATCACGCAGGTTTACAGATCTCACCCTGACAAGATTGCCAGGGTGATTTTTATATAAGAGATAGTCTTGAGATAGTTAAGGTAAGGATGGTTCTATTTAACCAATATTGACAGTCCCACTCCCAATCACAACACCGCCACAGCTAATACTGTCCCCTGTTCTGGCTGCCGGAATCTCATCTATAAAAACTGTCCCAGAGCCACTTGAGATAGCGCGAGGATGAGGTGGGTGATCTGGCGGTTTGCTGTGCTCAAATAACGGATCCCCCAACCGGGCTGCAGGTAAACCATCAATAAATACTGTTGATGAACCAGCAATTATCGGCGTGGAATGAAAACCATCGTGTTCAGTTCCTTGATCATTCAGTTTTGCGGCTAACGGCATAAATATCCTTATTACAGTCAGTGAAGATATTAGTTTTTATTTAACGAACTAATACCATTTTACCGTCGATCATGGCGAAGAAGGGGTTCCAGGAGAATATTCTTTTCCCTTCAGCATTGAAGAATTGAATTGGAGAGTTTCTACTTGCCCCACCGATACCAAGACAAAACATTCTATTATTTTGATACATTAACACTTTGTATTTTTTCCAGTCAGGATTTAAAATTACTTCACCTTTTTGGAGTGCGCTAACCAAACCAATAGAATTGAAAAAGAATTCAGTATCATCCGTCAAACCTGCTTTCGCATATTCACCCAAAGCAATTGAGTATTTTTTCTTAATGGTAGTAAGATCTCTTTTTTTCAAATCATTGATTAGCTCATTATAGGCTGCTATCAATTGACTACGTAAAGCCAAATCATCTTTTTGTGGCGTAGCTTTTGTCCATCGCCATACAGGAATTTCTGAAACAGTAAAATTACGATAAGCTGTAAGCCAATCTTCTGGTTTTTCTTCGCCAGAAAATATAATTCGATTTGAAATACCTTTGATAATAGGTTGCTTAGTCCCATCACTTATATCTTGTATAGAATAGCCTTCCAAGTCATTAAATGGCCGATTATTTTTACCATCGAAAAAAACTTTGAAGTTAGTGACTATTTCATCATGCCGATCTGGCACTGACTTCACAATTTTCACTTCACAAGAATATGTTTCAGTTTTTATTTTTGACTCAGAAGGAAAAAATATCAACCCTATACTATTATTCACACCGTTCTCTAACGCATCAGTTATATCACTACCTGTACTAATATTCCTTGATCCTTTTAGTGTACTAAGATAATCAAGCCCATTCACTGAAAGTATACAAGTACTACTGAGTGTTTTAAAATATGCAGAATATCTTACATCATCCATATTGGCTCCAGCAAATATATAATTAGAAAATAACAAAGCACTCGCGATTAATAACTTATACATTATGAACACGCCTCAAAATCTTATCCTAAAGGATGATTGTTCTTTTCCTAGTGCATCACAAATGGTCCATTCCCCCTCTCCTTCTTCCCAACTTTCATCTTGAGACTCGTTCCTCCCAGTAGGTTTTTTTTCATCATCATCATCATCATCATTACCGATCTCAACTTTAATTTTATATTTCGCATACATAACAATGCCGTTATGGAAAAAGATATATCAGCGTGGAATGAAAACCATCGTATTCAGTTCCTTGATCATTCAGTTTTACAGCTAACGGCATAAACACCCTTATTATAGTGAGTGAGACTTTGAGTTTTATTTAATATGACTAGTTTTTTATGGTCACTCTACAGTCGTCTGTCAATATGGCAAGAGAACCTTCCCTTCATCTATTTATTGGCTGTGTTATGTTGAATTTATCACCCCATAAAAAATCTATTCATTTGATACTAAAGATTCTATAGTGCAAAAAAATTTTCGTTTAATTGGGTTGGTAATACCATACAGCCTTGATATAATCACTTTCATTCTTTTTATATAAAACAATAAGCCATTTATTCGAAGAATAACCAGAGTTGATATCTGAAGGACTCACCACTGTATTAATCATATTACCAAAATCATGATCAGATAGCTTATAATACTCATTTTCTTTTATTGGTTTGAAACGTAATGTTTCTATAGGATACACATAATCAATTATCAGCAATGGGTTCTGCCAGCTATAAAATACTTTGTAGATACTGTATTTATTTACAACCGCAGGTATGAAAATGCTATTCTTCGCTACATTAAGATATCTGAAATTATTTCTTTCAGAACGCAAGTGGCCATGTTCAGTCCCATCTGAATGTTCACTTTCACATACTTTTTCATCAATAATATTATCACAAAAAAATACGGCACTTGCCTCTACTCTAACTCCACCCTGAAAGTAAGCATAAATTTTTTTCAGGATTTCATTGATATCACTCTGTGCATCATCACATTGGACTTCATTTTCACTGATGTAGTCAGTTAGCTTGTTAAAGCTATCTACGCCATTCAGACTTTCTATAGATCTTTTATAGGAAGAATATTTTTCGCAATCACCATTACTTATTTTTTTTGCAACAATTGAATCCGCATGACAATCAATAGACAAAGTTATTATGAATAATAAAAAAGACTTTACATAATGCATGTATTCACCCCAAAATCCATTATGTCACCACCGTGATTTCACCCACATACATCCCCTTGGTTCCTGGAATTCTGTGATTAATCAAATAATCGTATACAACATTCCACTTCTCAACGTCATATACTGTCACACAACCTTCAGATAAATTACCAAGATGGATGTAACGCGAGCTATTACCTCCTTCCCCATTTAATTCTATAGGAAACCAGATATCATTACACGTTATAACCCCAGGTGAAAATGCCTTTCTGTACCAGTCTGTTGGAGCATTTTTAGCATGTGAGTTGTCAGGAGACATTAGCTTATGAACCCCTGCAGGGATAGGTGAGTAAGAATATTTTGGTGGCCACAAACTATTAAGTGTAACTTTTATGATTGAGCCATTAACATATAAATTTGCGAACTGCTGTATTAAATCACCTTTGAATCTTGAGGTGGTTTTAACTGGTTTCCCGACATATTCTACTTTAATTGAAGCACTCTTTTGCATGGGACCTTTGCTACTTAAATATTTTAATGCATTTTCTTGCTGCAAACTAATGGTCTGACCTATTAAATTTGATTTATCACTAGCCACTAAGAGATAAAGCCTTCCATTTTTCTCTCCTTTTACAATAAGCTTCACATTTTCATGAAGAAAATCAAAATTACCGTTATCTAGCTTTACTTTTAGCCACCCCTCCTCAGTAGCTTTTCGACTATACATTATTTTACCTGTGACAACATGTAAACTACTTGGTCTTGAATTCGACGTTCCACGATTATTCGTTAATGGCATTTTATTACTCCAAGTCTAAATCATATTCAAAAACCAGATATTCTTCCTCAGTAGTTTTTATTCGTTCTGTTTTCCCATCCGGATCGGTTACTCCTCGATATACCACTCCGCTAGTTGTTGTTATTTTATATTTTTGTAATTCGATAGGATTCCCTTCGTCATCTCGAAGTAAAAATTGCTCATCAAACACAGAATCCTCTGGCTCATCCTGTCCTCCAGAGTCATCCCCACCTCCTGAGCCATTTCCACCACCATCACTCCCGTATCCGTCCTGCGGTGGCTCATCTGGCGAATTACCATCTTCACCCGTCAGCGCATTCAGCACCGCCGGTAATTGCGTCGGCACCGGATTACCCGGACTGCCACCGCTGTTGAGGTTGATTTTCAGCCCGCTGATGTCCACGCCACCAGGATGGATGACGATAAATGAGCTGCCCATTTTCAGGGTGATTTTTGTATTGCTCTGCAGCACGATATCGCCCTGTGCATCCGTGCCCAGCGCACCCGCCACTTTCTGGGCCAGGTCGCCTTTGACCTCCAGGCTGTGGTTACCTTCCACCAGGCTGAGGTGGTCTTTCGTGGTTTTATGCGCCTGGCTGCCGTCGACTGTTACTTTGCGGTCATTTGCCACAGTCAGCGCGTCATCACGGCCGGTATTCACTGTGTGGTCACGGGTGACTTTCAGGGTCTGGTCATTGCGTACCGTGATACTGCGGTCGTGCGCCACGGTGATGTTCTGGTCATGCCCGCCGGCATTCTCTTTGCCGACCTTCACCGTCTGCCCCAGCCCGACGATGATTTTCTGGTTGTTGCCGATGGTTTCCGTGTGGTTGACCTTCACATCAGTGGTGCGGTTATTGAGCACCTCGGTGTCCATGTTTTTCTGCGCATGGAGATACACCTGCTCATTGGCTGTCGCATCGTCGAATTTCAGTTCGTTAAACCCGCTACCCTTATAGGTTTTTGAGCGCAGGGTCATCTGCGTCTTTGTGCCAGGCAGACTGCCCGGCGAGCGGTTATCTTCATGATACGTACGCCCCATCACGATGGGCTGGTCCGGGTCGCCGTTGAGGAAATCGACTATCACTTCCTGGCCGACACGCGGTATCGCCAGGTGACCGAACCCGGCACCGGCCCACGCCTGCGACACCCGTATCCAGCACGAGCTGTCTTCTGTTTCGCCGTGATAACGGTCCCAGCGGAATTTCACCCGCACCCGCCCGTGTTCGTCGCAGAAAATCTCCTCCCCCGGCGGGCCGGTGACCACCGCACTCTGCGGGCCGTCGACCTTCGGTTTCTGCGGGCGATTCGGGCGCCAGGTGCGGTCTCCCGGTATGGCCACAAACCGGTTGGTGAGGGTGGTCCCCTCGCCGCGACTGCCGTGCAGGGCCTGTGGCTGTTCCCCGGTCATCGCACTGCTGATGACCTGCCATTTCCGGTTGTGGCTTTTTATCGGGTGGCCGGAAAGGGGGAAACGCACGCCAGGCGACAGCGCCGGAGAATTGCTGGTGCCGGTGGCGGTTTCGGCCTGGTTACGCCAGGCGTCCAGTTTATAGCGGGTGAAATCTTCGCCGTGCTGTTCATCCTTAAAACGCCCCGGATAATCCAGCACTTCATACTGCGAGCGCTGGCCATTCAGGCTCTGTGCTTTCTGGCGATAGCCCCCCGGCCAGTCCGGCATCTTAAAGGTGTAATCCAGGCTGGTGACAGTGGAGGGGGCGATACCCGCTTCGTGACGAAACACACTGATGTGCTCCGTGGTGGTTCCAGTCGATACATTCGGATTAAAGGGAAAGGCATCCTGCCGCCTGCGCAGGCCGGTCACATCATCAGTCAGCATCAGCCGCTGCCCCCCGTCCGGGGAGACGTCGTCAAAGAAGAAAATGCCTTCTTCGGCCCACAGTCTGGATAAAAAAGCGAAGTCACTTTCCCCGTACTGGGCGCAGAACTCGCGGGCCGGATGGGATTCATAAAACACCGACGTCCAGTTGGTGACGCCGTTTTCTGCCAGCAACGTGGCGGTGATGGTCTGAATATCCTGCTGCTGGAAGATGCGGAAGTTCTGGCGCAGACCGCAGCGCCACAGGGGAGGATGAATACGCAGGGTGTACTGCATCTGCCAGCCGTTGTGCTCGCTCATGCCGAAGGTGGCAATAATGCCGCTGACATGGCGCAGGACTTTCTGCCCCTGCCAGAGCGTCAGGGTGACGTTTTTCTCCAGCAACGGGTCAGCCGTTTGGCGGAAAGACTTACTGGCGACGTCAGCATCGAGGACAAATGCAGCGGAGTTATGCTGCAGCAGGCGAAAGCTCACCACCGCAAAAGTGTCCGGCTCCATCCCTGCCACCTCCAGTGTGAAACGCAGTCCTTTTAATGACACAGCACTCTCCCTGATGTAGAGAAAACGGATCCATGAAACGCATCAGATGCCATCATGTTATTCCTTTAATTTAGATGGAGTTATTAGCCTGAATGTATGATTCCATGTCACACATAATTCAAACAAATATAATAAAATCAATACGATAATGAAAAATGGAAGGTAGGCTTAATCAGAGGATTGATCAGTGAGCGAGGTCACATTCGGAGATGTTCGGAAATGAACCCGCAGGAGGTTACGGGCATTTGTGGTATTGCAGGAAGAGAAAGTGCCCGTACGGAGAAGGTTCCGTTCACCGTTATCGGAAATTAAAGAGATAACTGAACGCACGGGTGAATGGAAAACCTGCGAGGCTAACTGTTATCCCTCACGCAAAATATCAGAGCGCGAAAAACTTACGACACACGAACCTGCTGAGCACGAAACTCGCTCGGCGAGCAACCGACTAAGCGGTTAAAAAAGCGGGAAAAATAGGCAGGATCTTTAAAACCAAGCTGCCAGCCGATTTCGCTGACGGTGCTGTCAGAAAACAGCAGTAGCCGCTTAGCTTCACGCAGTTGTCTGTCAAAAATAAGCCGCTTTGGCGAGCGGTTGGCGAAACGGCGGCAGATGTCCGTCAGACGTGACTCCGTCAAATGCAGCTCCGCCGCATAGTCCGGCATATTCCAGTGTAAATGGTAGTTTTTATCGACCATCTGGTTAAAACGCTGGAACAGTTTAAGTTCGCCACGCACCCCGCTGGCGGCCAGATCGTCCAGTGGCGCATTACGCAGCAGCAGCGTAAAAACCGCCTGCGCCAATAATACCAGCGTGTGCTCGCGCCCTGGCAACTGCGAAGATGATTCACGTTCAATTAGCCGCCAATAGTGCGCCAATGCTTCCAGCTCCTCCGATTTATCCGCCAGCGATAAACATATTCCCGGCAAACCAAACGCTTCCCGCGTGCCGGGATACAACACTTCCAGCAGCGGCCAGATGAGATCTTCGCGTACCGTGAGCACGTGGCCGTCGCTGTCTGACTCGGTGATAAAAGCGTGCGGAACCGACGGTGGTGTCAGCACAAACAGCGGGGCTTGCACCGAGTAGCGGTGATCGTCGAGTTGCAGTTCAATCTGCCCGGTATCAAGAAAGTGCATCTGAAAATACTGGTCATGACGATGTGCCTGCATATCACGGCCAAAAAATTCAGCCATGCGGGCAAACGACTGGTAATGCACATCTTTTGTGCCCAGGCTTCCCTCGTACTCTTTGCTGATGTCGATATTGGCGATCGCACGCTGGCACATAGTGGTTCCTTACGGCGTGGCACGTGGGCGCGAGGATTTCATCGGGATAAGCCAAATAACAATCGCCCCAATGACCAACAACGCGGCGACAAACCATAATCCGCTGTTGAAACTGCCGGTAATATCTTTCAGCCAGCCAATCATAAACGGACTTAGCGCCGACCCAATATTCCCCATAGCGTTGATCACTGCGATGCCGATTGCTCTGGCGCGTAAACTGATTGACTGATCCGGTGTGGTCCAGAAAATCGCCATCGCGCTAAACGAACCACTGGAAGCCATGATTATCCCCAATAGCTGGATCAGATTATGGTCGGTCGCCGACGCCAATAACCAGCCCGCAGCAGCAAACAGGAACGGTAAGGCGGTATGGTGTTTTCGCTCCTGATGTTTATCCGAATGGCGGCTCCAGTAAATCATCCCGAGGATAGTAAAAATCTGCGGAATAGCGGCCAGCAGGCCGATGGTGATATTGCTGCTGCCCTCGTTGAAGCTTTTCAGAATTTGCGGCGTCCAGATGCTGATAGCACTGAGCGTGTTAGTCAGGCAGAAGTAGGCAAAGGTGTACATCAGGACAATGGGCGTAAAGACTTCACGCCACAGACTGCGCTGCTGCATGGCATGATGACTGATAGCCCCTTCCGGCTGAACCAGGGTCAGGCGGTCGTTATCCATCATCTCTTGCAGGCATTTCTTGTCATCTTCGGTCAGCCATTTCGCCTTAGCCGGGGAATCATCCAGCCAGAACCAAACCAAAATACCGAGCAGCACCGATGGGAAACCTTCGAGCAAGAACAGCCACTGCCAGCCGTGTAAATTCAACAGACCATCCATCGAGAGAATATAGCCTGAGACTATCGAACCCAGGGCGGTGGTCACGGGCATCGCAATCATAAATAGCGCGTTGGCACGAGCGCGGAAAAACGCCGGGAACCAGTAAGTCAGGTAGAGCAAAATGCCCGGAAGGAAGCCCGCTTCGGTGATGCCCACCAGCATCCTTAGCACATACAAGCTTTTCGGCCCGACGGCGAACATGGTTGCGGTGGAGGCAATGCCCCACAACACCATCAGGGCGGCTATCCAGCGGCGCGCACCGACGATGCTTAGCATCACGTTGCTGGGAATACCGCAAATCACGTAGGTGGCGTAAAACAGCGTGGTGGCTAGCCCGAACATGGTGGCGTTAAGCCCCAAATCCTGCCCCATGGTCAGCCCGGCAAAACCAATATTGATGCGGTCTAAAAATGAGAAGATAAACAACACAAACAAAAACAGAACCAAACGGCGAAACAGCTTGTTGATGACTGACTGCTGTCTGGCAGTCAGCTGTTTATGCTGGTCAGCAGGGTTAAGTTGTTCCGGGATTGCAGGTGATGCGTCGCTCATTGTCCTTTCCTCTGATGGGCATTTTTGTAGTGAGACAGCGTGGGTACCACACCACCTGGCGCGATGACACCAGATGGCAATTAGCAATGAATGTTGTGATTGATAGTGCTAGTAAACACCGGACGAATCTGACGAGATTTTCTGCTCGCAAAAGCGCGCGGCTAGTGCCTCGGCTCCACGTGCCAGCAGCGTGGTATCGACACCGACGGCAACGAACAGCGCCCCCAGTTCCAGATAGCGTTTTGCCAGTTGCTCGTTAGCCATCAAAATGCCGGGAGCTTTGCCCGCCTGGCGAATTTGCACGATGGCACGTTCAATGACGGCCTGGACTTCCGGATGCTGCGGGTTACCAGCAAACCCCATGTCGGCACTGAGATCGGCCGGGCCGATAAACACGCCATCGACGCCTTCAACGTCCAGAATCTGTGGAAGATTATTTAGCGCTTCGCGGGTTTCAATCTGCACCAGTACGCACATTGCGTCATTGGCCTGATGAATGTAATCCGGGATGCGGTTCCAGCGCGAAGCGCGCGCCAGTGCACTGCCCACGCCACGAATACCCTGCGGTGGATAATGTGTGGCACGAACCGCCGCGCGAGCTTCTTCGGCGTTCTGCACCATCGGCACCAGCAGGTTTTGCGTGCCGACATCCAGCAGTTGTTTGATCTGCACCGCATCATTCCACGACGGACGAACCACCGCTTGGCTGGGATATGGCGCAATCGCCTGCAACTGAGTGAGCACCGTCTGCACGTTGTTCGGCGCATGTTCGCCGTCAATCAGCAACCAGTCGAAACCCGCTCCCGCTAACAGCTCGGCGCTATAGCTGCTGGACAGCCCCAGCCATAATCCAATTTGCGGACGCCCCGCCTTCAGCGCCTCTTTAAAGCTATTTTTCATCATCTTGATTCCCCTTACACAAAGCGGCAACTGATCGAACCCATGTTGCCGTAGTCGACATGGAAGGTGTCGCCTTTGCTCGCGGCAACCGGGCGGGTGAACGAACCGCCAAGAATGATCTGCCCTGCTTCCAGTTGGACGTCGTAAGCGGCGAGCTTATTTGCCAGCCACGCCACGCCGTTCGCCGGATGATTCAACACACCAGCAGCAACGCCGGTTTCCTCGATCACACCGTTGCGATACAGCAGTGCCGAAATCCATCGCAGGTCGAGTTCGTCGGGTTTGATCGGGCGACCACCGAGAATGACTCCGGCATTGGCGGCGTTATCGGAGATGGTGTCGAACACTTTGCGCGGACGTTGGCTTTCCGGATCGACGTTATGGCAACGGGCGTCGATTAACTCCAGTGCTGGAATCACGTAGTCGGTGGCGTTGTAGACGTCGAACAACGTGCAATTTGGGCCACGCAGCGGTTTTGCCAGCACAAACGCCAGCTCCACTTCGATGCGCGGAACGATAAAGCGATCGGTTGGGATGTCGCCGCCGTCGTGGAAGAACATGTCGTCAAGCAACGCGCCGAAGTCCGGCTCACTGATCTGTGAACTGGCCTGCATCGCTTTTGAGGTCAGACCGATTTTGTGGCCTTTTAGCACGCGGCCTTCAGCAATCTTCATTTCGACCCACAGGCGCTGAATGGCGTAGGCGTCTTCAATAGTGATCGTTGGGTAATCAAGCGAGATCTGGCGAATCTGCTCACGCTGCTTTTCAGCCTGGTTCAACCGCTGGGCAATCAGGCTATGAATTGATTTATCTAGCATTTTGGTGACCTCAACGGAACAACGCATGCACGTTGTTCTGCTTGTAATTCAGCGTAGGGTGCAGTTCTTCAATCTCGAACGACAAGGCCAGATAACGGCTGTCCATCAGGGCGGCAAAGTGGTTTTTTATCAGCTCAAACAGCATACCCCCGACTTCCTGACGGCTCTCCAGGCTGCGCCCGGTACCGATTTTCAACGTCATGTGTACGAAAGCGTAATCGTGCTTCCCATCGGCCATCTGCCAGGTATCCAGCCAGATTGCCCGGCTACGGATGCCGCCAATCGGGAAGATGCCGGTAGCGGCTAGCGCCTCGTTAACCTGGGCAAACAGCGCGGGTAAATCGGCCTGTTCACGGATGTTGTCGGTACATTCAGCAATAAAATGCGGCATGGTTTGTCCTTAGGCGGGTAGCGGGAAAACAGCGTTCACCTGGCCGGTACCGGAGCTGGCGAACAGCTCGGTGATAAACTCCACCTTGCCGTCATATTTGTCCCAACCCAGCATCCCCAATAGCATTACTGTGTCGTGCATATTGCCTTCGCCGTAGCAGTAATCGGCATACTCCGGCAGCATGGTGCAGAACGCTTTGAAATTGCCCTCGCGCCACAGCTTGACCACTTGCTCATCCATTTGATGGTCAAATTCTCGGGTATAGCTGTTCATTCCCTCTTCCGCACGCTGGTCGTCAATGAAACGATGCGACAGCGAGCCGCTGGCGAACACCGCGACGGTGCCGTCATACTTTTCAATCGCTTTAACAATGGCTTCACCGAGCTTGCGGCTGTCGGCAAAATCGTGAACGGTACAGAAAGCAGAGATGGACACCACTTTGAAATGTTTGTCGCTGTTCATATAACGCATCGGCACCAGCGTGCCGTATTCCAGCTTCAGGCTTGGGATGTTGTGCGCTTTGGCACGCACGCCCAGCGCCACCGCTTCGTCGGCGATCAATTGCCCCAGTTCCGGGTTACCGTCGTAGTCGTAGGTCATGTCGCGAATAAAGTGCGGCAGTTCGTTACTGGTGTAGACCCCGGAAAAATGGTCGGCGCAGTTGATGTGATAGGCGCTGTTGACCAGCCAGTGGGTGTCAAACACGATAATGGTATCAACACCCAGTTCACGGCAACGCTTGCTGATCTCTTTGTGCCCGTCAATGGCGGCCTGGCGGCAACCGTAGTTTTTCCCCGGCAGTTCAGAGAGATACATTGACGGTACGTGGGTGATTTTGGCGGCTAACGCTAATTTGCCCATGATATTCTCCTTAAATGCCCCATTTCGGGATCGGATGGTCGCCCATGGAAATGCAGATGTTTTTCATTTCGGCGAACACGTCAAAACTGTACTCACCACCTTCACGTCCGGTACCAGAGGCTTTCACGCCGCCGAATGGTTGACGCAGGTCGCGTACGTTTTGGGTGTTCACGAACACCATTCCCGCTTCGATACTCCGCGCCAGGCGCAGCACTTTGCTGACATCCTGGGTCCAGATATACGAAGCCAGTCCGTATTCAACGTCGTTAGCCAGACGCAAGCCTTCCGCTTCGTCTTTAAATGGCAGCAAGCAAGCAACCGGGCCAAAAATTTCTTCTTGTGCCACGCGCATACGGTTGTCGACATCCGCCAGCACCGTTGGTCGCAGGAAGTGGCCGCCGCGCAAATGTGCAGGCAAATCGGACGGTTTATCAGGGCCACCCGCCAGCAGTGTCGCGCCTTCTTCAATGCCGAGGCGAATATAGCCGGACACTTTTTCCCAGTGTTGCTGGCTGATCAATGCGCCAACCTGGGTGTTCGGGTCTGTCGG
The DNA here is from genome assembly GCF_004361975.1 of Buttiauxella sp. JUb87. NCBI lineage: Bacteria > Pseudomonadati > Pseudomonadota > Gammaproteobacteria > Enterobacterales > Enterobacteriaceae > Buttiauxella > Buttiauxella sp. JUb87. Next base: position 86,988 of record NZ_SNVY01000001.1, on the reverse strand, counting down.
GTCGCCGACACGCAGGCGGTTTGCACGTTCAGCAAAACGTTTGATGAATTCTGGATAGATGCTTTGCTGAATAAAGATGCGTGAGCCCGCAGTACAGCGCTCGCCATTGATCGAGAAGATGGTAAACAGCGCGGCATCCAGTGCGCGTTCAATATCGGCATCTTCAAAAATCAGCACCGGCGATTTACCGCCCAGTTCCATGGAATACTTTTTCAGACCCGCATTCTGCATAATGCGCCGTCCGGTAGCGGTACCGCCGGTAAACGAGATAGCGCGGACATCGTTATGACGCACCAGGGCATCGCCCGCGTTCGCACCATAGCCCTGCACTACATTCAGCACACCCGCCGGAATCCCTGCTTCCAGCGCCAGTTCACCCAGACGGTCGGCCGTTAACGGCGACAGTTCAGACATTTTCAGTACCGCGGTGTTACCCAACGCCAGGCATGGTGCAACTTTCCAGGTGGCCGTCATAAACGGCACGTTCCACGGCGACACCAGCGCACAAACCCCCACTGGCTGGACGAGGGTATAGTTGAGCATCTTGTCATCGACCGGATAGGTCTTGCCGTTCATCTGCTGGCACACTTCAGCAAAGAATTCGAAGTTATGGGAAGCGCGTGGGATCAACACGTTTTGGGTCTGATGGATAGGCAAACCGGTGTCGGCAGTCTCCATCGCCGCAATTTCCTGCACGTTCTGGTCAATCAAGTCACCCAGGCGGCGCATCAGGCGCGCTCGCTCTTTCATCGGCAAGTTAGCCCATTTCGGGAAGGCCTCTTTGGCAGCGGCAACCGCGCTGTTGATTTCAGCTTCGCCACCAGAAGCTACATCCGCCAGTACCTCGCCCGTCGCCGGATTGGTGGTCTGGAAGTAGTCTTTGCTCGCGACGTTTTTGCCGTTGATCCAATGATTAATCTTTTTCATTACAGCTGCTCCTCATACGCCTGCTGGCTGATGATGCGGTTGACCAGACGGCCCACGCCTTCAACTTCGACCACCACTTCGTCCCCTGGTACCACGTCAGACAGCCCTTTCGGCGTGCCGGTGGCGATCATGTCGCCTGGTTGCAGGGTCATAAAATCGCTGAGATAAGCAATCAGATACGGGATGTTGAAAATTAAGTCGGCGGTGGTGCCCTGCTGGCGCAATTCACCGTTAACCCAGGTGCGTAAAGCCAGGTTGTGCGGATCCGGAATATCGGCTTTATCGACAATCCACGGGCCAATTGGGGTCAGGGTATCGCGGCTTTTTACCCGCAGATTTGGGCGGTAGTAGTTTTCCAGGTAGTCGCGGATGGCGTAATCGTTGCAAACGGTATAACCGGCAACGTAATCCATGGCATCGGCCTCACTGACTTTGCGCGCCGTTTTGCCGATAACCACCACCAATTCTGCTTCGTAGTGCATGTACTCGACGTTGTCCGGACGAACTGACTCCTGCTCATGGCCGATAAAACTATTGGCTGATTTGATAAATACCAGCGGTTCTTCCGGCGGCTTAAAATCCAGTTCGCTGGCGTGATCGGCATAGTTCAATCCCAACGCGAACAGCGTGCCGTCGGCGGGTGGCAGCCAGCTAAAAGTGCCGTTTTCGAGCTTATGGCCACCAGCCAGCAGCACCTGATTTTGCCCATCAATGCCAACGTCAATATCCTGCCCCTGATAGCGAATACGAGCCTTTTTCATGCGAGTTCTCCTTCGGCAACTACTGGGTTTTCAAGCGCCGGGAACCCTGTGGCCTGAATACGCACGCGGTCACCTGGACGCAGCGTGATACGGGACTGCGGTGTGCCAAGCAAAATAGCGTCACCGGGGTTTAAGGTTGCAAATTCGCTCAGCGCGCTTAGCAGTTCGGCGGCATTGCGTTGCAAGTCTGTGGTGCTCCAGTGGTCGGCTTCGCGACCGTTAATTTCAGTCACGATGGTGAGATTGTTGACGTCATCAACGGTAGAGATTTCCCCTAGCGGGCAAAAACCATCACGGCATTTCGCCTTGATTGCCGGACGGTAGAAGCTCTCTTCCGGCAGGCTGACGTCGTTGGCCAGTGCATAACCGGCAATATATTGATGCGCGTTTTCAACGCTCACTTTGCGTGCTGCTTTTCCAACAATGAGCGCCACGGTGGCACCGCTCTGCACCGTTTCCCCCTGCGGATACGGAATCGGCTCACCGCCACGAATGACGGTATTGCGCGGTTTGATAAACCAGACCGCCGTTTTAGGGGGTGTTTTATAGGGGGCTTTCTCAAACATCTCATGCCAGGCATCAAGCTGGCTGCGGTGGTTGAGCGCTACGGCGAAAACAGTACCTTTCATTGATAGCTCCTCAGAGACAGCAAACATTTCATTAATATATTAACAATATGTTTTATTCCCCCATTATGCATTTAGCAAGCGAGAGTTAATTTTTTGTGATTTGATTAACAATAAATTTACATTATTTAAATTAAGTTGTTATTTATCAGATAATTATTAATTTTTTATAAAACTTACCGTTATTTCACAGGAAAATAAGCTGTCGATAAAAGCAACATTATTATATTATTCACATATTAATGAGTTCAGACACCAGGAGGCATGATGCAGGTTTCTTTAACCATCGCCTTGATGCAGGCGCGAGAAGTGGCAATGGGCTACTTTCGCCCGATTATTAAGCAGCACAATTTAACGGAGCAGCAGTGGCGGATTATTCGTGTGCTGGCTGACAACCCTTCCATGGATTTTCATGATCTGGCGTTCAGTACTTGTATCCTTCGCCCCAGCCTGACGGGTATTTTGACGCGTATGGAACGCGATGGTCTGGTGCTGCGGTTAAAACCGGTTAACGACCAGCGTAAGTTGTACATCTCACTGACCAAAGAGGGAAATGCGCTGTATGCCCGCGCGCAGGCGCAAGTTGAAGAGGCCTATAAGCAGATTGAAATTCAGTTTACGCCGGAGAAAATGCAACAGCTGACGGCGCTGCTACAAGAGCTTATTGCTCTGGGCGAACCATAAAAAAACCGCCCCGAAAGGCGGTTTTCAGACTGATGACAAACCTCTTCCCAGGTCGGATAAGCGCAGCGTCATCCGACATTTTTATCTGCAACAACAGGCGCAAATGGTGGATGGCGCTATCGCTTATCCCCCCTACAACACCTGATTAGTGACCTTTACCAGCAATCTAAAAACCGCCCCGAAAGGCGGTTTTGCTGAGCATCTCAATTACTTAAAAACTAGAGTGCTTTCAAAATTGCTTCAACGGTGGCTTTCGCGTCACCGAACAGCATGTGGGTATTATCTTTAAAGAACAGTGGGTTTTGCACCCCTGCGTAACCGGTGTTCATCGAGCGTTTGAAGACGATAACGTTCTGCGCCTTCCACACTTCCAGCACTGGCATGCCCGCGATTGGGCTGCGTGGATCTTCAAGTGCTGCCGGGTTCACCGTGTCGTTCGCGCCGATAACCAAAACGGTGTCGGTGTCGGTGAAATCATCGTTGATTTCGTCCATTTCCAGAACCACATCATACGGTACGCGGGCTTCAGCCAGCAGAACGTTCATGTGGCCTGGCAAACGCCCAGCAACCGGGTGAATACCAAAGCGAACTTTGATGCCACGAGCGCGCAGTTTTTCAGTGATTTCAGCCACCGGGTATTGCGCCTGAGCCACCGCCATACCATAGCCTGGGGTGATGATCACTGACGTTGAGTTTTTCAACATGTCAGCCGTGTCTTCTGCCGTGATTTCACGGTGTTCGCCCACTTCTTCGCCTTCACCGGTGGAGGAACCGTCAGTACCGAAGCCGCCAGCGATGACGCTGATAAAGGAACGGTTCATCGCCTTACACATGATGTAAGACAGAATCGCACCCGAAGAACCCACCAGCGCGCCCGTCACGATCAGCAGATCGTTGCTGAGCATAAAGCCTGCCGCCGCCGCCGCCCAACCGGAGTAGGAGTTCAGCATGGAAACCACAACTGGCATATCTGCGCCACCAATGGACGCCACCAGGTGCCAGCCAATAACCAGCGCAATGATAGTCATGACCAACAGCGCCAGCACTTGCAGGCCAACGCTTTCGGTACGCACGAAGATAATCAACATCGCGAAGGAAACGACCAGCGCAGCCAGGTTCAGTTTATGACGGTTTGGCAGCATCAGCGGTTTAGAGGAGATTTTGCCGCGCAGTTTACCAAACGCCACGATGGAACCTGTGAAGGTCACCGCACCAATGAAGATACCGAGGAACACTTCCGTTAAATGGATGTTTTCCATCACTGGCTCAAGACCTGGCGCGTGATCAAGGTAGCTATTGAAGCCAACCAGAACCGCAGCCAGACCTACGAAGCTGTGCAGAATCGCCACCAGCTCCGGCATTTCGGTCATTTCTACTTTTTTGGCAAGGTGAATACCAATGGCACCACCAATCACCATAGCCACGATAATCCACACGACGTTGCCGGTTTCAGGCCCAAAGATGGTTGCGACCAGCGCAATGGCCATACCTGCCATACCGAACAAGTTGCCTTGTTTTGAAGTTTCGTGTTTTGACAGCCCCGCCAGGCTGAAAATAAACAGAATCGCGGCAACAATGTATGCTGCTGTAACTAATCCACCAGACATGTGTTACCCCTTAGTTCTTCCGGAACATTTTCAGCATGCGCTGAGTGACGGTGAATCCACCAAAAATATTGATACTGGCAATCAGCACCGCAATAAAGCTCAGGAAGCTAACCCAGCCACCATGACCAATTTGCAGCACAGCGCCGACCACGATAATCCCTGAAATGGCATTCGTTACCGACATCAAAGGTGTGTGCAGTGCGTGCGAAACGTTCCACACCACGTAATAACCGACCACGCACGACAACGCGAATACGGTGAAGTGACTGAGGAACTCTTTCGGTGCGACGTCTGCAAGCCAGCCGAACAAAATGATCGCCAGTGCCATAAACGCATATTTGCGCCACGGTGATGCAGGCTTCTTCTCTTCAACCGGTGCAGCAGGTTTTGCGGCAGCCTGCGGCTGTGCAGAAACCTGAATTGGCGGTGCCGGCCAGGTGACTTCGCCATCGCGAATCACTGTCACACCACGAACGACCACATCTTCGAAATCAACCACGGTATTGCCATCTTTCTCTTTGCAGAGCAGTTTGAGCAAGTTAACCAGGTTAGTCCCGTAAAGCTGAGAGGATTGTGTTGGCAGACGTCCTGGTAAATCGGTATAGCCAATCACTTTTACGCCGTTTGGTGTGACGGTGACTTTATCCGCCACGGTGTATTCGCAGTTACCGCCGTTTTGTGCTGCCAAATCGACAATCACGCTACCCGGCTGCATGGAATCAACCATTTCACGAGTGATGAGTTTTGGAGCCGGTTTGCCAGGGATCAGCGCGGTGGTGACAATAATGTCGACTTCTTTAGCTTGCGCGGCGAACAGCGCCATTTCGGCTTTAATGAAGGCTTCGGACATGACTTTGGCGTAGCCGTCACCGCTACCTGCTTCTTCTTTAAAGTCCAGCTCAAGGAACTCAGCGCCCATACTTTGCACTTGTTCTTTGACTTCCGGGCGGGTGTCGAATGCACGGACAATAGCACCCAGGCTGTTTGCCGCGCCAATCGCCGCAAGACCTGCCACACCGGCACCGATAACCATCACCTTAGCCGGTGGAACTTTGCCCGCAGCAGTAATTTGCCCGGTAAAGAAACGGCCAAATTCATGAGCAGCTTCGACGATGGCACGATAACCCGCGATGTTTGCCATGGAGCTCAGGGCATCAAGGGATTGCGCACGAGAAATACGCGGCACGGAATCCATCGCCATCACGGTGACGTTTTTTGCGGCCAGTTTTTCGAGTAATTCAGGATTTTGTGCAGGCCAGATAAAACTCACCAGCGTAGAACCTGCACGCAGTAGTTCGATTTCGCTGTCCTGTGGTGCATTCACCTTCAGAATAACGTCAGACTGCCAGACATCAGCGGTATCTGAAATGGTCGCGCCAGCCTTTACAAACGCTTCGTCATCGAAGCTTGCCAGCTTACCTGCGCCACTCTCAACGGTGACGGTGAAACCCAGCTTCAGCAATTGCTCCACTGTTTTTGGCGTGGCTGCCACTCGGGATTCTCCCGCCCACCGCTCTCTTGGTACCCCAATACGCATAGTATTCCCTTCCATCTGATTTTTTGTTGATGGTTTGTCAGACATTGCCTTGGCAATCCAGACACGTTGCCTGTTTAGAACACAAGGCAATCGTCATTTCCGTTACCGATTCAATAAAAATACATCTGTAACAAACTTTTTATAACCTACTGAAAATAACGCCTGTGATCTAGATCAGGATCTCAGTATTTGTATCATTATCGTAAAAGATTAGCGTTGAGCCTTTCAGACAGCTCTTTTTGACTGACTTTAATCTGTGAGACCTGATAATCCGCTTAAACTTAGCCTCAATTCACGATTCTGAGCCATCGCAAATTGCACATTTAACATTACATTAACTAATTAAGTTGTAAGCTTTACCGCTTTTACTGGTCAAAGGACTCTTTTATTAACATATAAATATTCGTTATGGAAAATATCTGTAATCCGCGTTTGAAGAGTGAAAAATGCCGCAGACAGTTGCAGTGTTTCAATGCCATAATCGGCGGTTAGCAGGTAACCCTCAGAGAATGCGGTATTTGTATTCATTTTGCGCAAGGCGAAGGATTATTTTTATGAAGCTCAAGACCACTCTTCTGGCGTCAGCACTGATATCTCTTACTACGCTGTCCGCTCAGGCAGCAAAAGAGCTGACACCCGATCAAGCTGCTGCTCTTAAACCTTTTGATCGCATTACCATCACTGGCCGCTTTAACTCTATTGGCGAAGCAGTGAAATCTGTTTCTCGTCGTGCGGATAATATGGGTGCGGCATCTTTCTACGTGTTGGACACTAACGATACTGGCAGCAGCGGTAACTGGCGTGTAGTCGCAGATGTGTATCATGCAGATGCCCCTGAAGCTGAGAAAACGACTAATCGCGTGATTAATGGCGTGACGGAATTACCGAAAGATCAAGCCTATCTTCTTGAGCCATTCGATACCGTGACCATCCAGGGTTTTTATCGCAGTCAGCCTGAAGTTAACGATGCGATAACCAAAGTGGCTAAACAAAAAGGTGCGGATTCGTTCTACATCGTTCGTCAAATCGACGCAAACTCCGGTGGCAACCAGCGTATTACCGCTTATATCTATAAAAAAGATGCCAAGAAACGTGTGGTGCAAAGTTCTGATGTGATCCCTGCTGATTCCGAAGCAGGTAAAGCCGCCCTGGCAGCCGGTGGTGCCGCCGCTGCCGCTGTTGAGATCCCGGGTGTCGCCAGTTCCAGTACCCCAAGTGCTGATGTTGGCCGTTTCTTTGAAACGCAAACCACACAAGGTGGCCGTTACACCGTAACGCTCCCTGACGGTACAAAAATCCAGGAAGTGAACAAAGTCACCGCCGCACAAATGGTTCCATTTGATAGCGTGAAGTTCACCGGCCACTACAGCAGCAGCACTGAAGTTTCTTATCAGGTTGCTAAACGTGCTGCGAAGAAAGGCGCCAAGTACTACCACATTACCCGTCAATGGGAAGAACGTGGTGGTAACTTGACTATCAGCGCGGATTTGTACAAGTAAGATATCCCCCCGCTAAAAATTCTAAAAAGGGCCGTGAGTGCCCTTTTTTTATTTCCCCGATGATTTTGTGGCTCATGCCATTGCAAGCAGCTCGTACTCTCCGTAAAATCCCGCGCCTTAGCGTTACCCACCATTTTTATGCACAAAAGCATAATAATTATTCTGGCTCTAATTGGAAAATTACAGGACTGCAATGGAAAAGAAGCTTGGCCTCGCTGCATTAACGGCATTGGTTTTGAGTTCAATGCTCGGTGCTGGTGTTTTTAGCCTGCCGCAAAATATGGCGAGTGTGGCTAGCCCGGCAGCTTTGCTGATCGGTTGGGCCATCACGGGTGCTGGTATTTTACTGCTGGCACTGGCAATGCTGGTGTTGACCCGTTTGCGTCCGGATCTCGATGGCGGGATTTTTACTTATGCACGTGAAGGCTTTGGCGAGCTGATTGGTTTCTTTTCTGCCTGGGGTTACTGGCTTTGTGCCGTCATCGCCAACGTTTCATATTTGGTTATCGTTTTCTCGGCGTTAAGTTTCTTCACCGATACGCCAGAATTACGCCTGTTTGGTGATGGTAATACGTGGCAATCGATTGTTGGTGCATCTGTCTTGCTGTGGATGGTGCATTTCCTGGTTCTGCGTGGCGTACAAACCGCAGCCAGCATCAATCTGGTCGCCACATTGGCAAAATTGATACCGCTGGGTTTGTTTGTGGTGCTGGCGGCGATAGCCTTTAAACTCTCCACTTTTAGCCTTGATTTCAGCGGGATTGCGCTGGGTGTTCCGGTTTGGGAACAGGTCAAAAACACCATGCTTATTACCTTGTGGGTATTTATTGGTGTGGAAGGTGCCGTGGTGGTTTCCGCTCGAGCGCGTAATAAAAATGACGTTGGTCGCGCCACATTGTTAGCGGTAGTTGCCGCATTATGCGTTTACCTGCTGGTAACGTTGCTTTCTCTGGGTGTGATTGCACGTCCGGAACTTGCTGGCATGCGCAACCCGTCGATGGCAGGCTTGATGGTCGAAATGATGGGGCCATGGGGTGAAATTATTATCGCCGCAGGGCTGATTGTTTCGGTATGCGGCGCTTATCTTAGCTGGACGATAATGGCGGCTGAAGTCCCGTTCCTCGCTGCAACGCACAAAGCATTCCCGAAAATTTTTGCCCGTCAGAACAAAAATAACGCGCCATCCGCATCCCTGTGGCTGACCAACATCAGCGTGCAAATTTGCCTGGTGTTGATTTGGTTGACCGGGTCGGATTACAACACCCTTTTAACCATCGCTTCAGAAATGATTCTGGTACCCTATTTCCTGGTTGGCGCCTTTTTGCTGAAAATCTCAACCCGACCGCTGCATAAGGCGATTGGCCTGGGAGCCTGTATTTATGGCTTATGGTTACTTTATGCGTCAGGCCCGATGCACCTGCTGCTTTCAGTGGTATTGTATGCGCCGGGTTTATTAGTCTTTATGTACACTCGCAGCACCCATACGCATGATATTGGGCTGAATCTCAAAGAAAAATCGGTAATTATCTTGATGCTGGTAGCGGCGTTTCCGGCGACATGGGTACTGGTGAAGTAACTAATAAGGAGTCGTCGATGGGGATTACATCATCTGCTCGTCCTGTTTTGATTACCGGTGCCGGTAAACGAATTGGCCTGGCATTAGCACGACACTTTTTGGCTCAGCAACAACCCGTAATCATCAGCTACCGCACGCGTTATGCTGCGGTAGATGAGCTTGAACAAGCTGGAGCGGTTTGTTTGTACGGGGACTTTTCGAGCAATGACGGCATTACGCAGTTTGCTGATGCCGTGAAGCAGCATTGCGCTGGCTTGCGCGCCATTGTGCATAACGCCAGTGCCTGGCTTGCCGAGTCGCCCGATTTATCTCCCGCCGCGACTCTGGCAGCGATGCTGCAAATTCACGTCAATACGCCCTATTTACTCAATCATCTTCTTGAACCTTTACTGCGCGGGCATGGTCATGCCAGTGCCGACATTATTCATTTCACCGATTATGTCGTCGAACGCGGGAGCGACAAGCATATCGCCTATGCCGCCAGTAAAGCCGCGCTGGATAATCTGACGCGTTCTTTTGCCCGTAAGCTGGCACCTGAGGTGAAGGTGAATGCCATTGCACCGGCAATGATTATGTTCAACGACCATGACGATGCGCAGTACCGTCAAGAGGCGCTCAACAAATCACTGATGAAAATCGCCCCTGGCGAGCAGGAAATAATTGCTTTGGTCGATTATCTGCTCCGCAGCCAATACGTCACTGGCCGGACACATGCCGTTGATGGCGGCCGCCCGCTTCGATAAATCCGTTTACCCGTCATATATGGTTTTGCCCCCAGAACCAGGGTATGTTTTCCTTTTGATTTGATGCGCTGGCCATGAATAAAATCGTATACGTAGAAGACGATCCAGAAGTAGGAGCGTTAATTGCCGCTTACCTCGGCAAACATGACATTGACGTTATTGTCGAAAGCCGTGGCGATCGCGCCGAAGCGACGATTGCGCAGCAGTGCCCGGACCTTGTCCTGCTGGATGTGATGCTACCAGGCAAAGACGGCATGACGTTATGCCGTGATTTACGCCCGCAATGGGATGGCCCGATTGTGTTGCTCACCTCACTCGACAGCGATATGAACCATATATTGTCGCTCGAAATGGGTGCCAACGATTATATTCTTAAAACTACTCCGCCAGCCGTTCTGTTAGCGCGTCTGCGCCTTCATCTGCGCCAGCGCGTTTCAGCACAGCAAACCGTCGAAAGTAGCTCTAATGCGCTTAAACCTCACAAAGCGATGCGCTTTGGCACGTTGTGTATTGACCCGGTAAACCGCCAGGTGACGCTGGGTAGCGAAAATATCACGCTCTCAACGGCTGATTTCGATTTGCTATGGGAACTGGCTACCCACGCGGGACAAATCATGGACCGCGATGCCTTGCTGAAAAACCTGCGTGGCGTGACTTATGACGGCTTAGATCGCAGCGTTGATGTCGCCATTTCCCGCTTGAGAAAGAAACTCTACGATAGCGCCACGGAACCCTTCAGAATAAAAACCGTACGCAATAAAGGTTATTTATTTGCCCCGCATGCGTGGGAAAGCGAAGCCTGACAGTTTTATACCCGTTATAGTGCGAGCCACCTGATTTGATGATGAGTTAAATTCAGGTGGCCAAATTTAATACTCGCTCGCATAGAAATAATAACCTCAGTTATGATAGATTCCCTCTGAATTTGTTTTATTCAAGACAAAACACGTTTTTTAAAATAAATTAGCGAGAATAACTTTAGCGCATGTGTTTATTTTTGGATATAACCAGCACCATTAATTGTAGAAATATGACTATATTTTTCGATGGCATAAACATAAAAAATCTGATTCATCGCCCTCGATCGTCCATGTAAAAAAACTATTAATAGCCATCATTGCTTTAGGTGATTTTGTGATAAAAGAGTGGCTTCACAACAACCTGCTATGCCGTTTAAATAATAGCCAAATTAAGTTATTAAATAATCGCTATGCCAATGCCATTATCGCCAGCACGATGGCGATAGTTCCTCTTTCGATTGTTCGCGGGCTGGTGATTACCGCTTCCGTAATTTGTGACACTGCAGGCTTCAACAATGCCGCGGTGTGGTTCATGCAGTTGCAGATCGGTTTCCTGTCTCTGGCACCGCTGGTGATGAACATCTATATCGCGGTGCACTGGGCAGTGAGAAACCGGCTTTCACAAATTTATTGTATCGCGCTCAGTATCAGCACCCTGATGATCTTCCGCCGTATACTTGATGACAATGCCCAGTTTTTCCTCGACATCAGTATTCCCATGGCTCTGGCATCCGGAATTATCGGTAATGTATTACAAGAAGTCGTCAGTAAAAACCTGCTAAAAATTCGGCAATGGAAAGATAACAATAATATTACGATTATCTCCTTTTTTGTCACATTGGGAATTATCGCCCTGTTCAGCAGCGTAATAAAATTAGGTGCTGAAATCTATGTCACGAATACGATGAATTTCTTCAGCAGTTTGTCGCTGTATTTTTATCCGACAGATTTTCTACACGGTATTTTGTATGTACTGTTACGCAGTGTGCCATGGTTCTTTGGCCTGCATGGTTATTATCTATTTATGGACATTGATGTCGCATTTACTGCCGCGGCTAAAGTCAATATCAGTGAATGGCATGCCGGACATAGCGCACTCAATATTCTCAGCCCGGTGTTTTATGATATGTGGTGTAATTCTGGTGGTACCGGAAATACGCTAAGCCTGATTATCTGCATTTTGATGCAGAAAAAAAACCAGCACCGTCGCTTGCTGAGCGTTGCCGCTCCGATGGCATTGTTTAACATCAATGAACCGCTGATTTTTGGCTTCCCGATTGTCCTCAACCCAGTGATGATCATTCCGTTCGTCCTGACACCGTTATCCGCCTATCTGGTGGCCTATGGCGCGACGTATATGGAACTCATTCCACGGATTTCAGAAATCGTCAGTTGGTCAACACCTGGGCCGCTAAAAGTGTGGCTAGCCAGCGGCCACTCGCCGGTTGCGGTGCTGCTTTATCTGCTGTTGCTTGCTCTTGGCGTGATCATTTATCGCCCTTTCGTCAAAAGCTCATTAAAACAATCCACTGCTGATAATACCGATCTCGATTTACTGACTGGCGAGATGAAAATCAACCAACCGACTGATTTTGAAATGGTGCCCAATTACAGCCATGTGGTTGAGCAAAATAGCTATATCGAAGCCCAGCGGAAAATTGAGAAATTGCAAACCAGCGGTCAGTTCATCCTCTATTTCCAGCCACAGGTTCGTCTTACAGACCGGAAAATCGTCGCCCTTGAAGTGTTGCTCCGCCACCAGAGCGATGACGGCAAGATTACCCCTCCCGTTTTCCTGAAATACTATGAGCGCACCGGCATGATGCCGGAGATTGATTTCTGGGTCATGGAGCACGCGCTGGATTACGTTCGCGAACATATGTCTGATGCCGAAAACATGACGCTCTCGGTCAATATTTCACCGCAGACGCTGATCGACTACCGGCTGCTCAATATCGTCCGTAAAGTGATGGCTAAACCGCTACCCACTGGATGGCAACTGGAATTCGAAATTACCGAGTCGCAAAAGGTGCAGGAACCGGTACGCGTTGCCGAAGTACTGGATAAAATGCGCAGACTGGGAATCAAAATTGCCCTCGATGACTTTGGCTCAGGATATTCCACACTGCATTATCTGACCCGCTATCCGCTGGATAAAATTAAGCTGGATCGCTCCATGGTGCTGGGTTTAGCCAAGCCAGATGGATTTTGCTTCCTGCAACAAGTCGTGAAATTATGCACAGTTATTCAGTGTGAAATCCTGATTGAAGGCGTTGAAACAGCGCAAGAGTTGGAGCAAGTGCAAGAAGCAGGAATCGAACTGTGTCAGGGGTTTTTATTCCACCGCCCTTTACCAGGCAATGCCGTTTGCCAGTTGCTGGCAGAACAGCACAAACCGATGAGCCCCACCCACCAATCGGTTGCCGCCACGGTGTAATTCAGACATTTCCCCTGAGTTTACATGCCAGATTAGATGCCGGATATTGTCAGCAGAGGCAAACCCTGCTTACATAGCCAGCCAGATGGGGCAAGAACACGCCGTCCCGCTTGTCCTCGTCGCACTCCTGCCTGACAGGAAGCAGCTCTCATAATCTGATAAACCGGTGATTTTCGTTGAAAAAGCTATTTATTCAGTTCTATCTCTTACTGTTCGTCTGCTTCCTGGTGATGACCATGCTGGTTGGCCTGGTGTACAAATTCACTGCCGAACGGGCCGGCCGCCAGTCGCTTGATGATTTAATGAAAAGCTCGCTGTACTTGATGCGTAGCGAGTTACGCGAAATCCCGCCGCGTGACTGGAACAAAACCATTAAAGATCTCGACCTCAACTTGTCCTTTAAACTGCACATCGAGCCGCTTGAAAAATTCAAGCTTGATGACATGACGATGCGCCACCTGCGTGCCGGTGAAATCGTCGCTCTCGACGATGAATACACTTTTATTCAGCGTATTCCTCGCAGCCATTACGTTCTGGCCGTCGGCCCTATTCCTTATCTCTTTTTCTTGCACCAGATGCGTCTGCTGGACGTCGCGCTCATGGCGTTTATTGCCATTTCCCTCGCCTTCCCGGTGTTTATCTGGATGCGCCCGCACTGGAAGGACATGCTCAAACTGGAAACCGCCGCGCAGCGGTTAGGTGCCGGGTATCTTGATGAGCGTATTCATTTCGACAGCGCTTCCAGTTTCGAGAGATTAGGTGTCGCATTTAACCAAATGGCTGACAGTATCAACGCCCAAATTGCCAGTAAGAAAATGTTGATTGACGGGATTGCCCATGAGCTGCGCACGCCGCTGGTGCGTTTGCGTTATCGCCTTGAGATGAGTGACAACCTGACGCAAGCAGAGTCACTGGCGCTGAACCGTGATATTGGCCAACTCGAAGCACTGATTGAAGAACTTCTCACTTACGCACGCCTCGACCGCCCGCAAACGGAGCTGCAACTGGCAAGCGTGGATGTCCCCCGCTGGCTTGATGAACATATTGCCGATGTCAGAATCATTCATCCGCAGCTCACTATTTTGCTGGATACGCCAGCCGCCGGTGATTTTGGCCTGATAGACCTGCGCCTGATGGAGCGCGTGACCGATAATCTGGTCAACAACGCGCTGCGTTACAGCAAAGAGAAACTGCGCATCAGCCTGTGGCTCGATAACAAAACCGCAATTTTGCAAGTCGAAGACGATGGCCCCGGCATTCCAGCCGAAGAACGCGAGCGAGTATTTGAACCATTCGTGCGCCTCGACCCTAGCCGCGACCGTGCCACGGGCGGATGTGGATTAGGGCTGGCAATCGTGCACTCCGTTGCCACGGCGATGGAAGGATCGGTGGTGGTGGATAGCGGTGCTCTGGGTGGTGCTCGCTTCCGCTTTAGCTGGCCGATAAAAACCGAATCAGACTGCTGACAAAGGTCACTAAACAGGCGAAAATGGTGGATAAGCGATAGCGTCATCCACCATTTTCGCCTGTTGTTACAGATAAAAGTGTCGGATGGCGCTGCGTTTATCCGACCTGTGAAAAAGGTTTGTCATCAGTCTCAATCCCCTCTGCCATTAGCTTCAATGACGCCACCCTGCTAAAAATCCATTGTCACCTGCCTGACCATCACCACACCGATGGTCAGGTTCATCTCCCTATGCTATAAATCAATTAGTATGTTGTAACTAATGGATGGCGAAATGGCTAAATATGATTTGATTGAACGCCTGAACAATACCTTTCGTGAGATCGAGCGCGACCTGCATCAATTACGTGAACATCTCGAGAGTTATCGATTATTGGTTGGCCGTGTTTTCCCGCTCCCTACGGTAGATAAAGGGAAAGAGCACGATGCGGTGACCAAAATTGAGGTCACGCAACTACTCGGTAAAACCGCGCACCAGGCCACCCTTTCCCACTTTACTCGCCTGTTTATCCAGCAGCAGTCGGAAAAAACCAGCAGTAAGGCCGCTGTGCGCCTACCGGGTGCGGTTTGTTATCAGGTAAACGAGCAGGATCGCGAGCAAACACGAGAACTGATTCAGCGAATTAATCAGCACAAACAAGAGTTTGAAAATATTGTCAGTGTGGAATCAGGTTTAGCCAGCGTGCAGCGTTTTGAGTGGGTACACCGCCAACTGCCAGGACTGATTACGCTCAACGCCTATCGCACCATCACGCTGTTGGAAAACCCGGACACGCTCAATTTTGGCTGGGCGAATAAGCAAATCATCAAAAACTATTCCCGGCGTGAGGTGATCGAGATACTGGAGAAGAGCCTGAAAGCGAATCGCGCTGTGCCGCCGTATACCCGCGAACAATGGGCCGAACAAATTACCCGCGAGCTCAATGACATCAGTCGCCTGTCGGATAACGTGCGCCTGAAAATTAAACGTCCCGTCAAGGTGCAGCCTGTGGCTCGCGCATGGTATCAGGCACGCAAAAAACAGGTGCAACATGCCTGCCCTTCACCGCTGATTGTATTGTGCAATTCTGACAATGGCGAAATGCCGCCTGAAATCGGGGAGTTACTCAATTATGATGCGCAGAATATCCGCCATCGTTATAAGCCGGATGCGCAACCGTTACGGCTGGTGATCCCGCGCCTGCATCTGTATTGCGAAGAGTGAGGCAGGCGCAGTAAAGCTTACTGTTTCATACTGCCGACCATCTCTTCCGGACGCACCCAGGCGTCAAATTCGTCTTCGCTGAGATAACCGAGCTTTAACGCTGATGCCTTCAGTGTCAGCCCTTCTTTATGGGCTTTCTTGGCAATTTCCGCCGCTTTGTCGTAGCCGATGTGTGTATTGAGCGCCGTCACCAGCATCAGCGATTCATTCAGCAATTGGGCGATTCGGTCACGGTTCGGCTCGATGCCTACCGCGCAATGCTCGTTAAAACTTTCCATGCCATCGGCCAACAAACGCACCGATTGCAAGAAGTTGTGAATCACCATCGGGCGGTAGACGTTAAGCTCAAAATTGCCCGATGCGCCGCCGATATTCACAGCCACATCGTTGCCCATCACCTGGCAACACAGCATCGTCATCGCTTCGCACTGCGTTGGGTTAACTTTGCCTGGCATAATTGAACTGCCCGGTTCGTTCTCAGGAATCGCGATTTCACCAATCCCGCAGCGCGGCCCAGAGGACAACCAACGCACGTCGTTGGCAATTTTCATCAGTGACGCCGCCAGCCCTTTTAATGCGCCATGGGCATGCACCAGCGCATCGCAGGTTGCCAGCGCTTCGAATTTATTCGGCGCGGTGATAAACGGTTGCCCGGTAATTTCAGCCAGTTCTTTGGCTACGCGAACGGCATATTCAGGGTGCGTATTCAGCCCGGTTCCCACTGCTGTCCCACCCAGCGCCAGCTCCGCAACATGCGGCAAGCTGTTCTCGACATGCTTAAGATTGTGCTCAAGCATCGCTACCCAGCCGGAAATCTCCTGGCCGAGGGTTAACGGTGTGGCATCTTGTAAATGGGTACGGCCAATTTTGACGATGTCGCGGAAGGCTTCGGCTTTGCTGTGCAACGTTGCTTTCAGCACGTTCAATTGCGGGATAAGTTGTTCGCGCAGCGCAATCACCGCCGCAACGTGCATAGCCGTTGGGAAAACGTCGTTCGAACTTTGGCTTTTATTCACGTCGTCGTTGGGGTGAACTTTACGCTCCATGCCGCGTACACCACCGAGAATTTCACTCGCGCGGTTTGCCAGCACTTCGTTCATATTCATGTTGCTCTGGGTACCAGAGCCGGTTTGCCAGATGGCTAACGGGAATTCATCCGGGTGTTTACCTGCCAGTACTTCATCAGCCGCGTTGATGATGGCGTTGCCGCGCTCAGCCACCAACAGGCCCAAATCCATATTCACCTTCGCGGCTGCCCGCTTGGTTAATGCCAGCGCCTGGATCAGTGCAGTTGGCATTTTTTCAGTGGAAATGCGGAAGTGCTCAAGAGAGCGCTGAGTTTGTGCGCCCCACAGTTTATCTGCCGGGACGTCAATTGGGCCCATTGAGTCTTTTTCACTACGAACGGCTACCATTTCATTCTCCTTTGAGCAAAAAAAACCGCCCTTATGGGCGGCTTGAGTGGTCTACTTCACGCATCGCGTACATTGCGAAGCGTGTATTTTCTGGAAGAAGTCATTGCCCTTGTCATCGACCAGAATAAAGGCTGGGAAGTCTTCGACTTCGATTTTCCAGATAGCTTCCATCCCCAGCTCAGCATACTCAACGCAGTCGAGGCTCTTGATGCTTTGCTGCGCCAGAACCGCTGCCGGGCCGCCGATACTGCCAAGATAGAAACCACCGTGTTTATGGCAGGCATCCGTCACTTGTTGGCTACGGTTACCTTTCGCCAGCATCACCATGCTGCCGCCGTTGGCTTGCAATAGATCGACATAAGAGTCCATGCGCCCGGCGGTTGTCGGCCCGAGGGAACCCGACGCATAACCTTCTGGCGTTTTGGCAGGCCCCGCGTAATACACCGGATGATCTTTAATGTATTGCGGCAACCCTTCGCCGTTGTCGATACGCTCTTTGAGTTTAGCGTGGGCGATGTCACGCGCCACAATTATCGTGCCGCTTAAAGAAAGACGGGTAGAAACCGGGTATTGCGATAGCTGCTTGAGGATCTCGCTCATTGGGCGATTCAGGTCGACTTTAATCGCCTCGCCTTCCCCCGCCTGGCGCAGTTCTTGTGGAATGAACTTGCCAGGATTGTGCTCGAGTTTCTCGATCCAGATACCGTCACGGTTAATCTTGGCTTTAATGTTGCGGTCGGCGGAGCAAGAAACGCCCATCCCTACCGGGCATGATGCCCCGTGGCGCGGCAAACGCACAACGCGGATGTCATGCGCGAAATATTTGCCACCGAACTGCGCACCTAACCCCAGATTCTGCGCTTCTTTGAGCAACTCTTCTTCAAGCTGAACATCGCGGAAGGCCTGCCCGTGTTCGTTACCTTCGGTCGGCAGTCCGTCATAGTATTTGGTTGATGCTAGTTTGACTGTTTTCAGCGTGGCTTCAGCTGAAGTGCCACCAATCACAAACGCGACATGGTATGGCGGACACGCGGCAGTACCGAGGCTGCGCATTTTATCGACCAGGTAATCTTTCAGACGGCCAGGACTCAGCAGCGCCTTAGTTTCCTGATACAGATAGGTTTTGTTAGCTGAACCGCCACCTTTGGCGACACAGAGGAATTTGTATTCGTCACCATCGACAGTATAGAGATCGATTTGTGCTGGCAGGTTGGTGCCGGTGTTCACCTCCTGGTACATATCCAGCGCCGCGTTTTGCGAGTAGCGCAGGTTATCTTCAATAAAGGTGTTGTAGACGCCGCGAGACAGCGCTTCTTCATCGCCGCCACCTGTCCAGACACGTTGGCCTTTTTTACCCATGATTATCGCCGTACCGGTATCCTGGCAGGTCGGCAAGATACCTTTGGCGGCGATTTCAGAGTTACGCAGGAATTGCAGCGCGACGTACTTATCGTTTTCGCTGGCTTCAGGATCATTGAGGATATCGGCCACTTGCTGCTGATGGGCCGGGCGCAACATAAACGAGGCATCGTGGAAGGCGTGTTGGGTCAGTAACGTGAGGGCTTTGGGGTCAACTTTCAGGACTTCCTGCCCTTCGAACTCCGACACTGAAACATAATCACTGCTTAGCAAGTAGTATTCAGTTTCATCTTTTTTTAACGGGAACGGCTCTTGATAATGAAAGGCTTTGTTCGGCATTGTTCTCTCACTTACGACATTAGCTACGTTAACTATTTATGGCTTCGGGTACAGTAAACCTGCACCGTGTTAAAAATGAATCACAATATGCTACACAGTTTTTTAACAAAAACTGAGACTAATACGACTTTTTACTCCCCAGGTTACTTCATCACAGATAATTGGTTTAATAGCCGGAACTTTATCTACATTACTACAGGGCTTGATAATGCAAAAACTGATCAACTCAGTGCAAAACTACGCATGGGGAAGTAAAACTGCGTTAACGGAACTTTATAGTGTGCAAAATCCGCAAAATCTGCCAATGGCAGAACTGTGGATGGGTGCACACCCGAAAAGCAGCTCAAGAATTCTTGATAATGGTCAGGCGCGTTCACTGCGTGATGTGATTGATGCGAACAAACCCGCACTGCTGGGCAAGGCCGTTGCAGAGCGTTTTGGTGAGTTACCTTTCCTCTTTAAAGTGCTGTGTGCCGATCAACCGCTTTCCATCCAGGTGCATCCTAACAAGAAAGCATCTGAGTTAGGTTTTGCCAAAGAGAACGCGGCAGGCATCCCGTTAGATGCTGCTGAGCGTAACTACAAAGATCCAAACCATAAACCTGAACTGGTGTTTGCCTTAACGCCGTTCCTCGCCATGAACGCCTTCCGCGAATTTGCTGATATTGTCTCGCTTTTGCAGCCAGTTTCCGGTGCACATCCTGCCATCGCTCACTTCTTACAACAGCCTGATGCTGAATGTTTGTCACAGCTTTTCGCCAGCTTGCTGAATATGAAAGGTGATGAAAAGTCCCTTGCGTTGGGCGTATTGAAAGCCGCTCTTAATAATCAACAGGGTGAGCCATGGGAAACCATTCGGGTGATTTCTGAGTTCTACCCGGATGACAGTGGTTTGTTCTCACCATTGCTATTAAATGTCGTGAAATTGCAGCCAGGCGAAGCGATGTTCCTGTTTGCCGAAACCCCGCATGCCTACCTGAAGGGTGTGGCGCTGGAAGTGATGGCGAACTCCGATAACGTGCTGCGTGCCGGTCTGACGCCAAAATACATCGATATTCCTGAACTGGTCGCAAACGTGAAGTTTGAACCTAAACCGGCGGCAGAGTTGTTAACTCAGCCAGTGAAACTGGCAAACGAGCTGGACTTCCCTATTCCGGTTGATGACTTCGCGTTCTCTTTGCACGATCTCAGCGCGCAAAAGACCGAGCTTGCGCAAACCAGTGCGGCCATCGTTTTCTGTACCGAAGGCGAAGCAGTCTTGAGCAAGGACCAACAGCAACTGGTACTCAAACCTGGTGAGTCGGCGTTTATCTCCGCCGAAGAATCACCGGTTGCTATTAGCGGCGTTGGCCGTGTGGCTCGCGTCTATTCCAAAATCTGAGTTTGAAGTAACTTACTGATCTTTTAATTCAGGATTGCTAAGCTTCACAGGATAGATTTCTTAAATGCCGGTTGGCATTTCAATCGTCTGCTGGAGGACTACCAGCAGACGCACTTTATATGGACGACGACTGAATGAAAAAATCACTGGTTGCTGTAGGTGTCATTGTGGCTCTGGGTGTGGTGTGGACAGGTACTGCCTGGTACACCGGTAAACAGCTTGAAGGCCGCATGGCGGAGATGGTGGCTAACGCTAACGCCGAATTGAACAAAGCCTCACCGGAAGCTGGTTTAACGCTAAGCTACCAGGACTATCAGCGTGGTCTGTTCCACAGCTCAATGCAGTTAGTTATCAAACCGAAAGCAGGAGTGACCAGTGCCATTCTCAGGCCTGAGCAAAGTATCGTATTCAATGAAACTATTGATCACGGCCCATTCCCCTTCGCACAACTGAAAAAATTCAATCTGCTGCCGGCCATGGCATCCGTTCACACCACGCTGGTCAATAACCCGACCACTAAACCTTTATTTGATATCGCTAAAGGGCAGTCATTTATTGATGCACAAACGCGTATCGGCTATAGCGGTGATACCTCTTCAGATATCAATTTGCTGCCACTGGACTACGTTAAAGGCGATGAAAAAGTGGCCTTCAGCGGCGGCCAATTCAAAGCGGATGTCGATGGTAACGGTGACAAAATTGCTATCAGCGGTGAAGCACAAAGCGGCCTGGTGAATACCACCAACGAATATGGCCAAAAAGTACTGATGACATTCAATGGCATCAAAACCGAAGGCAATAGCAGCCGTAGCGAATTTATCGAACGTATTGGTAGCCAAAAAGGTTCTATCGACAAACTCGCGGTTTCCATCGAAGGCAAAGAGATGGCCGTGGTGGAAGGTTTAGGTATCGATGCCAAATCCGAATTGCAGGAAGATAAAAAACATCTTTCTGGTCAAATCGATTACACCCTGAAGTCGCTCAAAGTACAGAGCAAAGATCTTGGTAGTGGCAAATTGACGGTAAAAATTGGCAACCTTGATGGTGCAGCCGTGCAAGAGTTCAGCAAGTTGTACAATGCTGAGTCGCAAAAACTGCTGGCAGACCCGGCAACGGCGAAAGATCCAGATATTTATCAGCAGCGAATTGTTGAGCTGTTTGCCGCTAACCTGCCACTGTTGTTAAAAGGCGATCCGGTCATTACCATTGCACCGTTGAGCTGGAAGAATGCCAAAGGCGAAAGTACCTTTAACCTCTCGCTGTTCCTGAAAGACCCATCAACCGCTACTGGCGAGCCAACCTCTCAGGAAGAACAGATTAATCGCGTGGTGAAATCCCTCGATAGCAAGCTGGTGATTCCAGTGGATATGGCGACAGAGTTAATGACTCAGATTGCACAGCTTGAAGGGTATCAGCCAGCCGAGGCCGCTAAACTTGCCGAGCAACAAATTAAAGGCATGGCCGCAATGGGGCAAATGTTCCGAGTGACCACAATGGACGGAAATAACGTGGTTTCCAGCCTGCAATATTCCAATAGTCAGGTCACGTTGAACGGCCAGAAAATGCCACTGAGCGAACTGTTTGGCATCTTTGGTTTACCAGATACCGGTGCCGAGCCAGCGCCTGAACTGGAAGTGCCACCGGTTCCAGCACTGCCTGCGGTTCCACAACAGTAAGTATTGGTTTAGTTTGATAGAGCCTCCTGCGGGAGGCTTTTTTATCTCTTAGCCATTTAGTTAAGAATGAAGTTAGTGATACTTAAAATAAAAAATGAGTTGGCAAAGCTCTCCAAAATATAATTCAACACTTTGCCTTAGCACTTCACCAGAAATACCAAAATGTTAATCATTACTCACATATCAATTAAAAAACAATTCATTAAATTGACAATCCGCATAAACTTCATATTCAAAATACCTTCTAATTATTGATATTGTTTTTTAGAAAAAAACGTTATTTCATTCATCATAAAAATGAATCCCACTAATACATAAATAGATACGCATTCTTTTATTTCAGAAAAAGGAAAGGAATATATATGGAATTCCGTAATCGGACTCCATTTTCAGTGATGGAATACGCAATGGATGATAAGCATAACGAACGTCATCGGGTGGTTGCCATGAAAACCGGCTTCCGGCTGGTACAGGATGCTGAGGGACTGTGGCAGGCACTACTGATGGAAAACCCGGTGCTACCGTTATGTGTGGAAGATGAATATGCCGGTGAAATGAACCTTTCCCCGGTGCTGCGTGAAAGTGACCTCGCCCCGCTGAAACCTCTCTGCGATATCATCGTCAACGGTACCGCTTATACACCTGGCGGGGCTGCCGCGCAGGAAATGACGGCAGGTATACAGATGTACTCACCTTCAGGCGAAGTACTGGTGGACAAGAAACTGCAGGTAACCGGCAGACGCTTTTACCAGCGCCAGGCGCTAACCGGGGAGTGGTATGAAACAGAGCCGGAGCCATTTACTTCCCTGCCGCTGGATTACCGTTACGCCTTTGGCGGCGAGTGTCGCATAGAGGCTGATAGTCATCACGCTGAGCGCATTCCCGAAGAATACCTCCTGACAGATGTGCAACGCCGCGAACATCCCGACCAGAACAACCCACCGCTGGCGCATATGGCCTGCCCGGTGAACCCTTTGGGGCTGGGTTACATGCAGCCATGGTATCTGCACGCCTGCGAGGTTCAGCAGGTTGAAGCTCCCTGTATCATCGCGCTGGACGCCCCCTTTACCCTCAAACAATTCGTTGCCTGCCTTGACGGGAAAGCCGACTGGTTTGCTTCCGAATATCAGCCTGCCGGCTTTGGTTGTATCGGTCGCGCCTGGTTGCCACGCCTGCCGCTGGCAGGAACCTACGACCAGCAATGGCTGGAAACGCAGCACCCCGACCTGCCGGATGATTTTGATTTTGGCTACTGGAATGGAGCACCGCATACCCAGCAGATTCGGTATCCCGAACCGGGACCAGAATTTGTGCTGACAGGCTTTCACCCGGATGGGGATATCCGTTTTATCCTTCCAGCGCATCAGGCAATGGTGTTACTCCGAATGAACATCGGTGGGCTGATACCACAACTGTTATGGATAGATACCCTGGCAATAAATACCGACACGTTCACTGTCGCACTGACCTGGCGCTACCGGCTACCCGTCCGCAATGATATCCGGGTAATGGAAGCCCGCTATCGCACCGAAGGGAAATGAATATGGCGATTAATTATATTGCACGCCAGGACATCCAGTGGCTGGTGATCAGTACCAAACCCGATGTCTGTAAGACACCCATGGGTCCAGCAATTCCCCCGGTCCCCTATCCAGTAACGGCTAGCATGGCCGATGCCATGAATGTGATCCCTAATGTGAGGGCGAATGGCGGCCCGCTGCTGGTACTTGATCAGAGCTTCATGCCCCGGACAAAAGGAGATGAAGCTGGTATCGCGAAGGGAGTGTCGAGTGGCACCGTCGGTGATATCTGCGAACCGCTGGCACACAGTCAGACCGTGCGGGCTGGGGGGAAACCCGTTTTGCGTCATGACGATATATTCTGGATGAATGCCCGTAATACCACGGGCATTATTGTTGGCCAGCCTCCGGCAGCGATTGTATCTGCCCACAATGCTGACCCTGCCATTCAGACTGAAACTGCAGAGGAAAAGGGGTTCTTTCAATCCCTGTTAACATCATATGTCGAGTATCAGCTTCAAAAGGCTCGGGCAATAGCCGACACGGCAAACTCTGTTCAGAACGCGACCACAGATTTTTTCACCGACCATACGCCTGACGATGTTATGAATAGCCAGGCAATAGGTGCAATGCTGAGTGCTGGGAGTTATTACAATATGTCTGCTGAAACGGCGCGGAACATTGCCGAGCAGATAGGCGGAGAGGCGCTTGAAAACTTTAATACTATAGACACACCGCAGAACCGGGCGCTAATGCAGGCAGTTCAGGGAATGATGATGGCATATTCTCTGCGATCTGCGGGGGGCATAGACATGGATGGTGCCAGGGTCAAAGGAAAAACAAAGGGTCAGGCAGGAGAAGGGGAAAACTTTTCATTATCTTTTTGCACCAAAGCGGGTGAGCCTGTTGATGTGGTAACTGGCGATTTTCTTCAGCAACTGAGTGTCCTGGCCCTGCCAGGCACCTTGCCTCTACCCCTCTCGCGCACCTACCGTTCGCAAGCCAGAACTGGTGGTCTGTTCGGCCCGAAATGGACCGATGAATGGTCTACATCTCTGACGGTACACGACGGTGATTTACACTTCACCGACCACGAAGGCGTGGTGCTCTATTACCCCATTCCTCAGGACGGTATTTTCCACGAAGCTGTTAACTCTCGTCAGACGCATTACCGTTTGATGGGGGATATTCGCGATAAACTGTCCGTTTTTGACCGTCGTTCGCAACAGACCCAGGTGTTTTCCCCGGCAGGCTGCGGAACTTATTTACTCTCCACTATTTATGACCGTTACGGCAACCGCATTGACTTTATCCGCACAGATGATCTGCTGACTGAAATCCGCCACAGCGACGGTTACACGCTCGCCCTTGACTGGCAGAACCGGCAACTGATGAGCATTGACCTGGTCACCCCTCAACGCCAGCGCCTTGTCACCTGCCACTATGACAGCAACGGTTTTCTCGCTGAATGCGACACCTTCCAGTTCACCCATCTGTGGCACGAATACTCTCCTGAAGGGTTTATGACCCGCTGGCGGGATACGGATAAAACCTGTGTCGATATCAGCTATGACATGCAGGGCCGGGTCATCAGCACACAGTCAACCGAAGGCTATTACAGTGACCACTTTATCTATAACGATGAAGAAAAATGTACCACCTACCAGGATGCGGAGGGCGGAGAAACCCGTTACTGGTACAACGAAGATCGCCTGGTTACCCGCAGCACCGACCCGCTGGGACGGGAAGAAATCACGGTGTGGGAGAACACCCAGCTTCAGTCACGCACCGATGCCCTTGGGCGCACCACTGAATATCACTATAACGATGAAGGCGATATCCGCCATGTCGCCCTCCCCGGCGGCCACAGTCTCTGGTACGAGTACAACGACGCCGGACAGCTCACCCGCCTGACCACACCGGGCGACCAGCAATGGCTGTGGGCTTACGACGAGCTCGGCAGCGTGGTCAGCCTCACTGACCCGCAGGGCCGGAGCCAGCAGTTCAGCTACAGCGAACAGGGCGATTTACAGGCTCATATTCTTCCCGGCGGCGCGACCTGGCGCTGGAGCCATGATGCCCTGCACCAGGTGCGCGAAACCACTGCCCCGAATGGCGGTATCACACACACAGAACAGGATATGCTGGGCCGTCTGCTGAGTGTCAAAGACCCGCTGGGCTTCACCACGCAGTTCCGCCACAGCAAAAAACATGCCGGGCCACAGGGTAGCATCGAGGAAATTAACCGCCCCGACGGTGTGCGCGAACTGATGCGTCAGAACAGTGAAAAACTGCCCGAAAGCTTCACTGACGGGGAAGGAAAAACCACCCGTTATGAATACGGTGCATTCGACCTGCTGACGGCGGTGATACGCCCGGACGGTGAACGGCTGGAATGCCGTTACGATAAACTCACCCGCCTGACTGAAATCACCAACGCCGCCGGTGAGCACTACCGTCTGACCTACGACAAAGCCGGGCAACTTATTGCGGAAACCGACTTTACCGGCAGAATGCTGAATTACCGCTACGACGCCGCAGGCCGCTGTATCTGCACTTCTTTCCCGGATGGCGCCCACCTTAACCGGGTATATAACGTCACCGACCAGGTCGTACGCGAGGACGTCACTCAGGGCGACAGCACCCGCGTACTCAGTGCCACCCTATTCCGCTATGACACTGGTCGAAGCAAAGAATGACGATGCTACCGTCAATTATGAATATGATGAGGCCGGGCGCATTACTGCCGAAACCCTCAACGGCCGACGCACTGAATATACATGGGAAAAAGAACGCGACTATATCTCACAACGCACCACTGAAGGACTCACCGAACACTTCACCCGTGGATTAATGGGAGAGCTGACACAGTGGCAGATAGCAGACCATGCGCCACTGACCTTCACCCACGACCTGCGCGGCCACGAAATCACCCGACAGAATGACACCGGCTTCCGCCAGCAACTGGGTTACACACCAACCGGGATGCTGACGCAGCAACAGGTCGGCAATCCGGCAGAACTGAATCCGCACGACCGGCGCAACAAAACCCTGCAACGTCAGTGGCTGTACGACAAGGCTTACAACCTGACCATGATTGCCGACTCACTGCGCGGTACCGCAGTTCACACCCTGACGGCGAACGACCAGATAAGTCACGCCACCTGGACCGGCAGCAGCAGTGTGCCGATGCGCGAAGAACGCTTCACCTATGACCAGAACCTCAATATCACCCGCCGCCAGACCTGGGTGAATGACGTACTGGAAAGCGAAGCCTACCAGCAACAGCAGCATAGCCGGGTCGCATCGCGCGAGCACAAAGCCTGGCGGCACACCACCTCACGCATCAACCCCGACAGCGGGAAACCTGAAGACGGAAAATTTGTCCGGGTGGTGAACGAACACAACATCACCTGGAAATATGATGTTAACGGTCGTCTGGTGGAAAAACTGGTGGATAAAGGCGGTTACCGCCCTCTCCAGTGGCGCTACCGCTGGGATGCCCGAAGCCAGCTCACCGCGCTGGAAACCCCGGACGGCGAACGCTGGGAATACCGCTACGACCCGTCTGGCAGGCGCATCAGCAAACGCTGCACCAACCGCCAGAAAACCGGTTACAACTTCCACTGGAATGGCGACCAGCTGACCGAAGAAATCCCGGTGTATGCCGGTGGCACTCCGGCGTATGACGACAGTATCCGCTGGATATACGAGCCAGGCAGCTTCACACCACTGGCACGTTATGAGAAAGGACTGTTGCACTATGCGGTAACCGATACGGTCGGTCGTATTCAGGAATTACTGACCGAAGACGGCACCATCGTCTGGCGCGGCAAGCAACAACTCTGGGGTCGTGAAGAAAGTGCGAATGATGACAAGCTGAGTTGCAGACTGCGCTTTCCGGGGCAATACGAAGACACAGAATCCGGGTTGCACTACAACCGCTTCCGTTACTATGATAGTGAAACGGGACAGTACATTTCGGCAGACCCGATAGGGTTGCTGGGTGGGGTGAATCCGTACGGGTATGTGCCGAATCCGCTGAGGTGGGTTGATCCTCTGGGGCTGGCTGGGAAGGATTGTTGTGAAACAAGGAAAAATTCAGCTGGCGATGATGTTCTCCGCCGCTATACAACTAGCCAAGATGGTTTACTGGCTGAAGCGGAAAGGGCTGCCGGTGGTAATTTGGATAACTTTACCAACTATAAAGAGAATTGGTATAGCAGCCCAGATGGTAATAGGCGTATAGAATGGAATCCTACAGGTCATGCAAATACTAATGAAGGACCACATGTTACGGTGAGAGACTTTGATGGCAAGCGGCACTCAGTTAAGGACAAAGTATTCATAGAAGGGAGGGATAAATATGATGGAAAGTTTTAACATTAAAAATATTTCATGGCAGGAAGCCGACCGTATACTTACAACTATACTTGGATGTTGTAGTTCTCAGATTAACAAAATCATTGATTTGAATAATATTAACCCAATTAATGCTAACAGGGTTGACGAATGGGAAGAGCTTGCTGATACTGAAATATTACATCTTTTGGATTTCAATGGATTGAAAAGTGGCGATGTATATATTATAACTGAATTATCATATGTACAAAATTTAGGTGTGTTCATTATGGGGTTTCATGATTTAGAAAAATTTGTGAAAGAGTATTTTTCATTCTATAAAGAATGTTTCTTTAATGGTGATGTTATTATTATCTCCATGGATATAAAAGAGGCTTTTATATTTGACCATAATGGTTTTTTCTCTAATTATCGATTGCCTCTGCTTGATTGATCTATTAATAATTGGCCGTAGGAATGATTTTTATTATTTTTCCTACGGTTTAATCTATTCAGCAATTGCACGTTAAAATGATTTTTATTCCGACTTACAAATAAATATCTCATAGCTTCTGGTGCAGAACTGGCAGTTTCCGCTGACGGCGAGTAACAAAGATAAAGTGAGCTGCAATCTGCGTTTTGCGGGCCAGTACGCAGATGAAGAATCGGGTTTACATTACAACCGGCACCGTTATTATGATACGGAAACGGGGCAATACCTGAGCCCGGACCCGATAGGGTTGCTGGGTGGGGTGAATCCGTACGGGTATGTGCCGAATCCGCTGAGGTGGGTTGATCCGCTGGGGTTGGCTTGTTGTCCTAGTGATGCTGTAAAATTAAAGCGAAAGCTCAGAGCATTAGAAAAAGCGCAAAATGAAGCGGCAAGAAATCGTGTCTTACCAGATGGACGTATTCGCTATTATAACGCAGAGTCCCCTGCTCGAACGGTTGGCCCTACTAGAGGACGGTCACACGTTACAGAGTGGGATTCTTCAACTGGTAATGTAAAAGGATGGGAGGAGACTTATGACCACTCTAATAATGTGAATCGTGTCCATCCCAAAATGAAGAACGGAGAGATTTTAGATCTTCCACATTATCTCCCAACCAGAGCAGATATAGATGTCGGTAAAGCAACTTCAACAGGAAGGGCAATAAATTGAATCAGTTAACCACTGAGTTTTTGAATGGAATTAATTATCTTTTACAAGATAATTATGATCCTTCAAAAGTTGCCAGATTTGCATTAGAGTTTTATCTCGATCATCCAATTGAATATGAGAGTTTAGCTTATGTTATTGACTTTTTAAGAGGAATTGATGCTGGGCCTGAGTTTGAATTAAGTCGGGAAGAGTTAAACGAATTCATCAAAGAACATCTCACCTAAGAGGATGATTTGGAAATAAAAATAAAATGTAATGGATCAGGTTTGTATTGTAGAGCAAGATTTTAATTACAGTCTTAACCGGGATAATATTAAACCCTTCCGGTCATGTTGTATTTATTTTGCAATTCCCCGCAACGCTGATTTAATATTATGGTTAACCATTTTTATATCCCACAATTGCTGGTGCAGCGCTTCCTGCTCATGTTTCAGGTCGTCCACTTCCTCGCTGTCTTTAATAAGCACAATACAGCCATCAGCTATTTTCACTGTAAGATGTGCGCCCGTCTCAAACCCCGCCTCTTTCAGCCATTTACCCTTTAAATGAATATTCGGTGTACCGGTATCGCCCCGGTTCGGCACATAGCCAACAATATAACGGCGCTGCGCTTTGGAAATCCCTGATTCTTAAATACAATCGTGCTCAGCCATAATTAACTACCTTCTTAGTTGCCTGTGGTCAGCGGCGCTGTTGAGTACCGGTTCGATGCACAACAGGATTATGTCACGAAGCGCACCTCTGCGGGTATTACCGAACACTTCACCCGTGGATTAATGGGAGAGCTGACACAGTGGCAGATAGCAGACCAAGCGCCACTGACCTTCACCCACGACCTGCGCGGCCACGAAATCACCCGACAGAGTGACACCGGCTTCCGCCAGCAACTGGGTTACACACCAACCGGGATGCTGACGCAGCAGCGCGCCGGCAGTAACACTGAACCAGACGCCCGCAATAAAGACCTGCAACGTCAGTGGCTGTACGACAAGGCTTACAACCTGACAATGATTGCCGACTCACTGCGCGGTACCGCAGTTCACACCCTGACCGCGAACGACCAGATAAGCCACTCCACCTGGACCAGCAGCAGTGTGCCAATGCGCGAAGAACGCTTCACCTATGACCAGAACCTCAATATCACCCGCCGCCAGACCTGGGTGAATGACGTAATGGAAAGCGAAGCCTACCAGCAACAGCAGCATAGCCGGGTCGCATCGCGCGAGCACAAAGCCTGGCGGCACACCACCTCACGCATCAACCCCGACAGCGGGAAACCGGAAGACGGGAAATTTGTCCGGGTGGTGAACGAACACAACATCACCTGGAAATATGATGTTAACGGTCGTCTGGTGGAAAAACTGGTGGATAAAGGCGGTTACCGCCCTCTCCAGTGGCGCTACCGCTGGGATGTCCGAAGCCAGCTCACCGCGCTGGAAACCCCGGACGGCGAACGCTAGGAATACCGCTACGACCCGTCTGGCAGGCGCATCAGCAAACGTTGCACTAACCGCCAGAAAACCGGTTATGACTTCCACTGGAATGGCGACCAGCTGACCGAAGAAATCCCGGTGTATGCCGGTGGCACTCCGGCATATGACGACAGTATCCGCTGGATTTACGAGCCAGGCAGTTTCACACCACTGGCGCGTTATGAAAAAGGCCAGTTGCACTATGCGGTAACCGATACGGTCGGTCGTATTCAGGAATTACTGACCGAAGACGGCACCATCGTCTGGCGCGGCAGGCAACAGCTCTGGGGTCGGGAAGAAAGTGCTAACGATGACAAGCTGAGTTGCAGACTGCGCTTTCCGGGGCAATACGAAGACACAGAATCCGGGTTGCACTACAACCGCTTCCGTTACTATGATAGTGAAACGGGACAGTACATTTCGGCAGACCCGATAGGGTTGGCGGGGGGAGTGAATCCTTACGGATATGTGCATAATCCGCTGGGGTGGATAGACCCGCTGGGGCTGGCTTGTTGTCCGGGGTCATTTGAGCAAGCAATGAATAAAGCTTTAGAATGGCTTGAGGCCAGAGGATTTAAAGCTGAAAAAGTTAATACAGGTAAATTTGGCGATACGAAAGGTAAAACCGTCGGGATGACTACAGCCGATGGAAAAACTGGTTTTAGAATTGAATATGATGAAAGAAGTGGTTCTCATATAAATGTGTTTAACGGCAAGGACAAAGGGGAACATTACCAATTTGATGCAACCGAACAAACAACGACTAAACATCAAAAAAGATATGATCATCCTTCAAAGCCAAGGAGGGGGAAATGACTATTGATGATGAAATTAAGTTACACATTGCAAATCTACCTAACCCTCCAGAAATTATTGAGAACTGGGAGCCTATTGCTGATTCACTATCAGATATGTTTGATTGGATTGGATCAAAAATAGACTGGAATAAAACTATAGGCCATGTATATCAAGATCTTGGTAATGAAAAAAAATCTTGGACTTCTCTGGTGAGTAGTTTCATCCACAAATATGCGTACGATTTAATATTCAGTTCAGAGGGGATATTTTATATAAACGATTCATCGTTGGATTTTGCTCTAAAAATCCCCCCTGACCAAATGGATACTATGCTGAATCTCTTAATAGAATTAGTTCCTCAACATCATTATTTCTTTGATATTAATAATCAGTGGTGTCTTGTTGTTAGTTCTGAAGGTTATGTGGATTTTGGTGTTTCTAAACTAGCCTCATAGCAAAAAGTCGGAAAGACCACACGATCTTTCCGACTTTTATTTATATTTATTATCTAAGCCGTCATTCCACGCAGTGCCGATTTAATATTCTTATTAGCCTACTTAATCTCCCGCAGTTGCTGACGCAGCGCTTCCTGCTCATGCTTCAGCGCGTCAACTTCTTCGCTGTCTTTAATAATCACAATGCAGCTGTCAGCTATTTTAACAGTGAAATGTGGGTACTCGGCTGCATGTCGAGGATGCACAAACACTGGAAGTACGACCGGTTCAGTTTGACAAAGCCGCCTACGAGAAGCTGTTTTATCCGGTAATCTAACGCCGCAAACTAGCCGGTAAAGACCTCGACCGCGTTCTTGCCACCTTTCTTGGCGCGATACATGGCCTCATCGGCAAAGTGCAGCAAATCATGCACGTTATCGGCCTGGTCTGGGTAAATCACCACACCAATGCTTGATGAGATATCCAGCGCTACGCCATTATCCATCACAAAAGGTTGTTCCAATAAAGCACGGATCCTTTCCGCTACCCTCACCGCTTCGTCCAGACTCTGGGCATCAGGCAACAGAACGACAAACTCATCACCACCAATGCGTGAGACGATATCGGACGCGCGTAGTACGCTACTCATGCGAGATGCAGCCTGAGTAAGCAGCCAGTCACCGGTCTTGTGCCCATGCAAATCATTTACTGCCTTGAATTTGTCGAGATCAATGAAAAGCAGCGATAACTTCTGCTGTTTCAATTTCGCCTGAGCAAGCGTTTTGCCAAGGCGTTCTTCTAACATACGGCGGTTAGGCAACCCAGTCAGTTGGTCGAAAAATGCCATTTTTCGAATGGCATCCTCAGCGGCCTTTCTTGCCTCTGTTTGTTCATGCAGTTCGGTGACATCCGTGGACAAGCCAATCACCGCAGGAAGTTGATCCGGTATTCTCACCAGCTCTTTTATCGTCGAAAAGTAGCGGCGTTCCCCTTGCGGGTTAATCATCATCTCAGTACAGAGTTGCCTATTGCCAGTCTCTAGCACCTGTTTGTCCGTCGCCCAGAAATCATCGACTAACTTTTGCGGAAGAATATCCTTATCCCGGCGACCGATTATCTGTTCCACAGGAAGCCCAAACAGCTCGGCAGTTTTCGAATTAACATAGCTGAAACGTCGATCGCTGGTCTTTAAGTAAACACAGGCATCCACGGAGTTGAGAACCAAATCCAGCAGGGTACGCTGGGCCTTGTTCTGGCGAAAAATATCCATTAACAGCACTTGCAAGAAACTGACGCAAATAAAAACAAATACCGAAATCGCCACCTGTATTCGCCACTCGAACAGGTATTCATTCGGGCTTTCACCCACCAGTTGCATCCATTGACCAAGATGCAGTGGAGTTAACACCACCAGCCTTTCCACACCGTCAACCGGAGACTGGTAATACTTCACGTCCGGCCCATAACGTGTGTTTTGAAAATATCTGTCTCTGATGGCTGGCAGCGCCAAACTATGTTCCTCAACGGGAACACGTGAATAAGCATAGCGATACAGGACCTGCCGGGTGTGGTTATCAAAAATAGATAACACACCGTTTTTGCCCAGATCGAATCCCCGAGCGGTATCCGCGTAAAGCAGCATAGACAAACTACGCGGGCTGGTATAACCAATTACGCTGCCCAGCGGCCGTCCTTCAGGAGATGTCATCATGTGGTACATAATCATGCCGTTGCCCCCCATTTCGGGAACATACTGCCGGGATACAAAAAAGGTAGAGTTCGTTCCGCCACGCTGAAAAGTTTTAAATTGCGGTAAATCCCTGAAGGACTGTGTCGCGAAGACACTGGGAGGCAGGATCAATTCCAACGGGACAACAGACTCAGACGCAATAATCTTGCCAGTCCTATCCAAGACTATGATGGAATCCAGCCCAGTTTGTTCCACTTCACCACGGATATATTCTTTCGCATATCTGAACTGTGCATCGTCCGCCACCGCTTCCCCCACCGAAGCAAGTTGGTAGCTAATCGTCCTTTCGAGTTGTTCAAAACCCCGCAAGTGCATCGACGACACATTTCTCAATGACTGCACCACACCAGATTCAATCCAGTTGTGCGACAAGTACAAGTAAATGACTAAACCACCGGCCTGAATGAGCATCACTAAAACCAGTACCCAGCGCTTTTCACCCAGGTTTGATAACACCCGACTCAGATATGATGTAAGGCTAGTCGCAAACACATTCATACAACCATTCCATGAATCCCCGATCAAATCAGGTTTTTTTAAGTATATATCACGAAGAGTATCAACAAGCTGCCAGCCGTAACCTACCGGCAATTGTGGGCGTTTTAATTTTTCCGAATGACTAATCTTGCAGGCATGATCTGACTACGAACTTCTTCGTTGTCGTTTTGTACGCGTTTAAGGATCCTTTGCCCCGCAGTGCGCCCAATTTCTCGAGCGGGTGTAGAAACCCAGGTCAGCGGTAAATCATCCAGTTCATCATCCATCACTTCAGCAAAGGCTGCCAACGCTACATGCCGGTCATAGTAGCTGTCGATGCTCCCTTCTCCACTTTGCCGCCCGGCTCGCAATAATCCGAACCATGCTCCCATCGCCACGGTACTGTTGTGGCAAAGCACAGCGGTAATCGTTGGATTGTGTTGCAGCAGTGTGGTAATCGCATCAGCCGCCTTTTTCTGGCTCGGCTCGCATTCGATGATCCACTCACTATGGAAAGGCAAACCGTATTTCAGCAATGTCGCGCAGTAGCCGCCGACGCGTTCGGCCCGTGTTAATGAAGAACCGTCACCACCCAGCCAGGCGATTCGCTGATGTCCGCGTTTGATAAGGTGCTCAGTCACGAGTTGCGCAGCCTGCATATTATCAGGCCTGATGATATCGGCCTCGTCGAGATAACTGGCGCGGGAGGCAAAAACTAGCGGCAGATTTTTTTGTTCCGCAATGACACGCATATCCGCACCCTGCTCAGCAGCACCCGCCACGATAATACCGTCTACGCCTTGAGCGACCAGCATGTCGAAACAACGCTGCATATGCTGACCTTGTGCACCACTTTGCGTCAGGAACAGCAACTTCCCCTGTTTTTCCAGCTCATCGGTCAGGCCAGCGGTCAGTTCAGCATAGAACGGGTTACAGAGGTCACGCACGATGAGGCCAATCACGCCACTTTGGCCACCACGCAGTGAAACCGCCTGGCGGTTGCGCACAAATCCTAATTTTTCGATGGCTTCGCTCACGCGTAACCCCGTCGCCGGGGAAATACGCCCTTTGCCACTGAGCACCAAAGAGACCGTCGTGACAGAAACACCAGCAGCTTCGGCCACTTCGTTAATCGTGATTTTCTTTTCCTGAGTCGTCATCGGCGAGACGAACCCTCCAGCAGTGATAAAACGTTTAATCTCAGCAGGTGTATTAGGCACTCTGCCGAGCTTTGAATCTGTGATACAGCACGCAATAAAGCTTGGTAAAACGTTTTATCATCCGCTTCGTTTTGTACTGCTACTCATTTATTAACCAAGGTTCAAGGAGTCGTTATGGCGGCTAATACAACACAAAAAATTACGCTTTGGGAGTTTTTTCAAAACCTTGGCAAAACGTTTATGTTGCCCGTGGCACTGCTGTCGTTTTGCGGCATCATGCTCGGGATCGGAAGCTCACTGAGTAGCCACGACGTGGTCACTTTGCTTCCCGCATTAGGTAACCCAGTTTTACAGCTCATTTTCGTCTGGATGAGCAAAGTAGGTTCGTTTGCATTCAGCTTCCTGCCAATCATGTTCTGTATCGCTATCCCTCTTGGGCTGGCGCGTGAAAATAAAGGTGTTGCCGCATTTGCAGGTTTCGTCGGTTATGCGGTAATGAACCTGGCAGTCAACTTCTGGCTTACCGCAAAAGGCATTTTGCCTACCACCGATGCCGCGATTCTGAAGGCAAACAACATTCAAAGCATCCTTGGGATCCAGTCAATTGACACCGGTATTTTAGGTGCAGTGATTGTCGGGGTGATTGTTTTCCTGCTTCATGAACGTTTCCACAATGTGCGTCTGCCTGATGCGCTGGCGTTCTTTGGCGGTACACGCTTTGTGCCCATCATCACCACGGTGGTGATGGGGCTGGTTGGGCTGGTTATACCGCTGATTTGGCCAATTTTTGCCGCAGGCATTAACGCGCTGGGCAATATGATTAACAGCGCAGGTATGTTTGGGCCGATGATTTTCGGTACTGGCGAGCGTTTATTACTGCCGTTCGGTTTGCACCACATTCTGGTTGCGCTGATTCGCTTTACTGATGCTGGCGGCACCATGGATGTTTGTGGTCACAGCGTCAGCGGCGCATTGACCATCTTCCAGGCTCAACTGAGTTGCCCAAGCGTTCACGGCTTCTCTGAAAGCGCCACCCGCTTCCTGTCACAGGGTAAAATGCCAGCCTTCCTTGGTGGTTTACCTGGTGCTGCATTGGCGATGTACCACTGTGCTCGCCCAGAAAACCGCCATAAAATTAAAGGGCTGCTGATCTCTGGCGTGATTGCTTGCGTCGTTGGTGGCACCACAGAACCACTGGAATTCCTGTTCCTGTTTGTTGCTCCAGTGCTGTACGTCATCCACGCATTGCTGACTGGCCTTGGCTTTACCATTATGGCGGTGTTGGGCGTGACTATCGGCAATACCGATGGCAACATCATCGACTTCGTAGTGTTCGGGATCCTGCATGGCCTGGCGACTAAATGGTACATGGTGCCAGTCGTCGCAGCTATCTGGTTCGGCGCGTATTATGCCATCTTCCGCTTCGCGATTACTCGCTTCAATATCAAAACACCGGGTCGCGATGTTGACACTACCAGCAGCGCTGAAAAAGCGATTGCCGGTCAGGTTGGCAAGTCTGGATACAATGTTCCAGCGATGCTAGCCGCACTTGGCGGTGCGGAAAATATCGTGTCTCTCGATAACTGCATCACTCGTCTGCGTATGTCCGTAAAAGATATGTCTTTAGTCGACTCATCCGCACTGAAGAATCTGCGCGCCATTGGTGTGGTTCAGCTTAACCAGCATAATCTGCAAGTGGTGATTGGGCCGCAGGTCCAGTCAGTGAAAGATGAAATGGCGCATCTGATGCAAACTGCTCAGGCGTAAATCACGATGGGCGCTTCGGCGCCCATTTGTTGCGAGGTGATATGTTCGATTTTTCCACCCCCGTTGACCGTCACGGAACCTGGTGTACCCAGTGGGATTATGTCGCAGACCGTTTTGGTGCCGCAGACCTCCTGCCCTTTACCATCTCCGATATGGATTTCCCTACCGCTCCGGTCATTCTGGACGCATTACAAAAGCGTTTATCTCACGGTGTATTGGGTTATAGCCGCTGGAAGAATGACGAGTTTCTTGGCGCGATTGCCCACTGGTATCAAGCTCGTTTTAACAGCGTGATAGATAAAGAAGCGGTGGTTTACGGCCCTTCTGTTATCTACATGGTTTCACAGCTGATTCGCCAGTGGTCAGCACCAGGTGACGCGGTACTGATTCATACTCCGGCTTATGATGCGTTTTACAAAGCCATCGAAGGCAACCAGCGCGAGGTCTTTAGCGCACCGTTGCATAAAACCGATGGCGGCTGGATGTGCGATATGACAGCACTCGAGGCGCAACTGGCCAAAACTGAATGCAAAATCATGTTGCTGTGCAGCCCGCAAAACCCAACCGGCAAAGTCTGGACACACAGCGAACTGGAAACCATGGCCTTGCTGTGCGAACGCCACGGCGTCCGGGTTATCAGTGATGAAATTCATATGGATATGGTGTGGGAAGGAAACCTACACACGCCATGGTGTGAAGTAGGCAAAGGCCAGTGGGCGCTGTTCACCTCCGGTTCCAAGAGCTTCAACATTCCTGCGTTAACCGGAGCCTACGGCCTGATTAACGATGCTCATGAACGCCAGCAGTATTTGAATGTGCTGAAAGGCCAGGATGGACTGTCATCCCCTGCCATTCTGGCGGTTATCGCCCACATTGCGGCTTATCTGGAAGGTGCTGCATGGCTGGATGAACTGCGCGCTTACCTGCAAAGCAATCTTCGCTATGTGGCAGATGCGCTAAACAGTGAGTTTGCGCAACTGAACTGGCAGCCACCGGAATCAACCTATCTGGCGTGGATTGATTTTCGCCCGCTGGGTATTGATGACAACGCGCTGCAAAAAGTGCTGATCGAACAGCAAAAAGTCGCCATCATGCCGGGATATACCTACGGCGAAGAAGGCAAAGGTTTTGTGCGCCTGAATGCCGGTTGCCCACGAGTTAAGCTTGAAGAAGGTGTGAAGCGCCTGATTGCGGCAATCAAGTCGCTGCAATAAACGTCTGGGGAGGCAACTCCCCTTTTTATTTGCGCAACGTAGCTTTTTGGACACATTTGTTTTTATAATCTATCGCACTTTAATCAATAAAAGAGTGCGACCATGATTGATACCACCCTGCCGTTAACCGATTTGCACCGCCACCTCGATGGTAATATTCGTGCGCAAACTATCCTCGATCTAGGCCGCCAGTTTAATTTACCGCTTCCGGCTGATTCTCTTGAAGCACTTCGCCCGCATGTACAGGTTGTGGAAACCGCGCCTGATTTGGTCAGCTTCCTGCAAAAACTCGACTGGGGCGTGAAAGTCCTGGCCTCTCTTGATGCCTGCCGCCGTGTGGCATGGGAAAATATTGAAGATGCCGCGCGCAATGGCCTGCATTATGTCGAGCTGCGCTTTTCACCAGGTTACATGGCGATGACGCATAATTTGCCTGTCGCCGGTGTAGTAGAAGCGGTGATTGAAGGTGTCCGTCAGGGCTGCCGTGATTTTGGTGTTGAAGCCCGTTTGATTGGCATCATGAGCCGTACGTTTGGTGAAGCCGCTTGCGAAGCGGAACTGGATGCACTGCTGACTCATCGCGACCACATTACCGCGCTTGACCTTGCCGGTGATGAACTCGGTTTCCCTGGTAGCTTATTCCTGAATCACTTCAACCGTGCGCGTGATGCCGGCTGGCATATCACCGTTCACGCGGGTGAAGCGGCAGGCCCGGAAAGTATCTGGCAGGCGATTCGTGAACTGGGTGCCGAACGTATCGGTCATGGGGTCAAAGCCGTTGAAGATCCGGCGCTGATGGATTTCCTGGCGGAACACGGTATCGGGATTGAATCGTGCCTGACGTCCAATATCCAGACCAGCACTATCGCCTCGCTGGATAAGCACCCGCTAATCACCTTCCTGGATAAAGGCGTGCTGGCGACCATTAATACCGATGATCCGGCAGTCCAGGGTATCGATATTATTCATGAATATACAGTAGCCGCCCCGCAAGCGGGTCTGAGTGCTGCGCATATCCGCACCGCGCAAGAGAATGGTTTGAAAATTGCCTTCCTGAGTGAAGCAGAAAAGCAGGCGCTGATCGCTAAAGTTCGCGCCGCTTAATCAGCTAATCCCTTCGTCAAACGCTTGGGTCAGGAAACTGACTCAAGCGCTCTTTTTTCCTTCGCCGTTCTACGTGCATAACGCTGCGCCAGCACCGCACAGACCATCAATTGCACCTGATGGAATATCATTAGCGGCAGGACCATCATGCCCACGGCACTGGCCGGGAACAGCACGTTCGCCATCGGCACACCGTTTGCCAGGCTTTTCTTGGAGCCGCAGAACACAATGGTAATTTCATCTGTAGTGTTGAACCCCATCAACCGTGCCACACAGGTGTTAATCACCAGCACAATTGCCAGCAGCACAATTGAGCAGCCCAGAACAGCTAACAACGCCACCCCATTAACCTGATGCCAAATGCCTTCCACCACCGCTTCGCTGAATGCCACGTACACCACCAGCAAAATGGATGATCTGTCTGTCATGCTAATCAGTTTCTTATGTTTATCTACCCAACGGCCAATCAGCGGGCGCGACAAATGCCCCACCACGAACGGCACCATCAATTGCAGGATGATCTTGCCAATCGCGTGCAGTGTGTCGGTGGTGCCTTCCTGGGTGTTCATTAATGCCCCGACTAACACCGGTGACAGGAAAATCCCCAATATGCTTGATGCCGAAGCACTACACACCGCGGCGGCAACGTTTCCCCCAGCAACCGAGGTGAAGGCGATAGCCGATTGTACAGTTGCGGGCAGCGCGCAAAGGTACAGGAAGCCCATGTACAAGGGTTGGTTAAGGATGGCTGGTGAAAGAAAGCCCATCGCCAGCCCCAATAACGGGAAAAGAGCAAAGGTGCTGAGGAATACCACAAGATGTAGTTTCCAGTGCCCCATTCCTGCCACTATCGCCTCACGGGAAAGCTTTGCCCCATGCATGAAAAACAACAACGCAATCGCCGCAGTGGTCAGGTATTCAAATGCCGTTTTTACC
This sequence comes from Buttiauxella sp. JUb87, assembly GCF_004361975.1. Lineage (NCBI taxonomy): Bacteria > Pseudomonadati > Pseudomonadota > Gammaproteobacteria > Enterobacterales > Enterobacteriaceae > Buttiauxella > Buttiauxella sp. JUb87. Next base: position 46,816 of record NZ_SNVY01000001.1, on the reverse strand, counting down.
GCGCCTTCGCAGGGAAATAGTGAAGCCAGGATCACCACAGCGATCATGATCAGCAAAAAAGTATCAATTTTCAGGCGTTGCAACCATTTCATCCGGCGTCCTTTGTTCGCTATCAATAATAATTGATGTTGTTTTTGATGGTGTAGGTTTCAACTTTAGCCGGTTTTGCACTTTCATTGGTGATGTTCAGCACGCACTCCAGTGGGTTGAAATGGCCGTCGTAATCACAGGATTGTTTGGCTAAGCCGATAGATTTACCGTTCAGTATGCTTTCTGCGGTGTAATCGAGCTTTTTCTTGATGTCACTGCCAGTTTTCGCGGTGATGGTGAGTGTGTCGTCCTGCGATTTAGTTATTTTACCTAACGGATAGCCGTCAGCATCATAGCGATAAACTATCGATGTCTTTTCACCATGCGCGGCAACGACAAAGCCATTATCGTCGGTTTCATAAGTGAGTGCCGCCTGGGGTAATTCCGCCAATTGGCATTTCCCCTGAAGTTTGACCCGTCTTTCATGGCTTATTGCATCAACATAATAATTGGCATTTAGCACCAGAGTGGCGCCGGTGTTGTTTTCCAGATCATGGAATTCTAGCTCGTTAAAACAGCCTTCTTCCGACACCAGCCCAACCACGCGTTTGATGACCTCTCCCTTGTCGTTGATCAATGTCTGGGTGAAATCTTTAACCGGCCCGCGCAATGGATCAAAATCAAATTCGTTCGAAAAACTGGCCATTTCTGGCGTGTAAGTCAGCGTAATATTCTGATTATCACAGCCGGCAATAGACACTGCCAGCACACTGAGGATAATGATTTTCTTCACGTAAGTCCGGTCTCCGACTGGAATTGTTATATACATGATATAAGCAAATACAACACTTTACACTACAGCGACTATTCTTATATACCCGTTAGCATTCGAGTTGCAGCCAGGCGGCCAGGGAGCTTATCCCGATGAGCTTACTTAAGTAAGTGATTTGGGTAAGTGAGTGTAGCCAACACCCCTGCAGCTTGAAGGATGACGGGTATACATCATCCTCAACATAAGGAAGAGACCATGCAACGTTCAATCTGGCTGGGTGTGTGCCTGTTGGCAGCGACCGTTCCCGTGCTGGCTGCGCAGACGTCATGTGACAAAGTTAAGGCAGACATTCAGCAAAAAATCATTGGCAATGGTGTTGCGGAATCTGGATTCAGTTTGACGATTGTTCCGAACGACCAGGCCGACCAACCTGACGCACAAGTCGTAGGCCACTGTGCTAATGATACGCAGAAAATTCTCTATACGCGTACCAGCAGTGGCAATTCTCAAGCCAGCAGCACTGCTACACAAGACGGCACACCAGCCGAACCACAGTAATCGATTGCCGGGGCGGCATCGCCCCGCTTTATTTTCTCCGCTCAATCAGCTTTCATTCAACACTCCACACTTACTTTGACCCGTGTTAACAACTGCTACCTCTAAATGAGTAAAACTCATCCCCGCCGATAATATTCGCCTGATAAGCAATATTTCGCGTCCTCGCCGTTCGTAAAAAAATTAGAAACATCCATGACATCCCAACCAGAGATAACACGGAGTGAGTTATGTCGAACCAATGTTGCCATGATGGGATTTCCCGTCGAACCCTGATGAAAACCAGCGCCATCAGCGGGCTGGCGCTGGCTGTAAGTGGAATATCCCTGCCCTTTGGCCTGCGAGCCGCTGCCACTGCGGTGGGTGCGGCTGTTAACCCTGAGACAGAAGACAAAGTCGTGTGGGGGGCATGCTCGGTAAACTGTGGTAGCCGCTGCGCGCTGCGGTTACACGTGCGCGATAATGAAGTCACCTGGGTGGAAACCGATAACACCGGCGATGATATTTATGGCAATCATCAAGTCCGTGCCTGTCTGCGTGGCCGCTCGATTCGCCGCCGAATCAACCACCCTGAACGCCTGAACTACCCGATGAAACGCGTGGGCAAACGCGGCGAAGGGAAATTCGAGCGCATCTCCTGGGATGAAGCGCTGGATACCATCACCAAAAGCCTGAAAGGCACGGTGGAAAAATACGGTAACGAGGCGGTTTATATTAACTACACCTCGGGGATTGTCGGCGGCAACATCACCCGCTCTTCCCCATCCGCCTCGTTGGTTGCCCGACTGATGAACAGCTACGGTGGTTTTCTTAGCCACTATGGCACCTACAGTACCGCGCAAATTGCCTGCGCGATGCCTTACACCTACGGCACCAACGACGGCAACAGCACCTCTGATATTGAAAACAGCAAACTGGTGGTGTTGTTCGGCAACAACCCTGCCGAAACCCGCATGAGCGGCGGCGGCATTACTTATTATCTGGAACAGGCGCGTGAACGTTCCAATGCGCGCATGATAGTTATCGACCCGCGCTATACCGATACCGCCGCTGGGCGCGAAGATGAATGGTTGCCGATTCGTCCGGGCACCGACGCCGCACTGGTTGCCGGTATCGCCCACGTACTGATTAGCGAAAACCTCGTTGACCAGCCGTTCCTCGACAAATACTGCGTCGGTTTTGATGAGAAAACGCTGCCAGAAGGTGCGCCAGCCAACGGACATTACAAAGCTTATATTCTCGGTCAGGGTGATGACGGCGTTGCAAAATCTCCGCAGTGGGCATCCGTGATTACCGGTATTCCGGTAGACAAAATCATCAAGCTGGCGCGTGAAATTGGCAGCACCAAACCGGCGTATATCGCTCAGGGTTGGGGGCCACAACGCCAGGCCAACGGTGAACTGACTTCACGCGCTATCGCGATGTTGCCGATTTTGACCGGAAACGTCGGGATTAGCGGTGGAAACAGCGGCGCTCGTGAATCGACTTACACCATCACTATTGAACGTATGCCGGTGTTGACCAATCCGGTGAAAACGCAAATTTCCTGCTTTAGCTGGACCGATGCCATTGTTCGCGGCCCGGAAATGACCGCCAAACGCGACGGCGTGCGCGGTAAAGATAAGCTCGACGTGCCGATTAAGTTTATCTGGAACTACGCCGGTAACACCATTACCAACCAGCATTCCGACATCAACAAAACTCACGACATTCTGCAAGATGACAGCAAGTGCGAAATGATTGTGGTCATCGAGAACTTCATGACCTCGTCGGCAAAATACGCCGACATCCTGCTGCCAGACTTAATGACGGTCGAACAAGAAGACATTATCCCGAACGATTACGCCGGGAATATGGGCTATCTGATTTTCATCCAGCCTGCCACCGAGCCGAAATTTGAACGTAAGCCAATTTACTGGATAACCAGCGAAGTGGCTCGTCGCCTCGGGCCGGATATCTACCAGAAATTTACCGAAGGGCGTACTCAGGAGCAGTGGCTGCAATTTTTGTACGCGAAGATGCTGGTAAAAGACCCGCAATTACCCTCGTATGAGGCGTTACGCGAGATGGGAATTTATAAGCGTAAAGACCCGAACGGCCATTTTGTTGCCTACAAGGCTTTCCGCAACGACCCGGATGCCAATCCATTAAAAACCCCCTCTGGTAAAATCGAAATCTACTCCAGCAAACTGGCTGACATTGCCGCCAGTTGGGAGTTAGAAAAAGACGAGACCATCAGCCCACTGCCCGTTTATGCCTCCACCTTCGACGGCTGGGATGCGGCCGAACGCAGCACTTACCCACTGCAACTGTTCGGCTTCCATTACAAAGCGCGTACCCACTCAAGCTACGGCAACATTGATGTGCTGAAGGCCGCGTGTCGTCAGGAAGTGTGGATTAACCCGATAGATGCGCAGGCGCGTGGTATCGCCAGTGGCGATATGGTGCGGGTGTTTAATGGCCGTGGTGAATTGCGTATTCCGGCGAAAGTCACGCCACGTATCATGCCGGGCGTCACCGCAATGGGCCAGGGCGCATGGCACGAAGCCAATATGAGCGGCGACCGTGTCGATCACGGTTCATGCATCAACACGTTGACCACTCATCGACCTTCACCGTTGGCTAAAGGCAACCCGCAACATACCAACCTGGTCGAAATCCAAAAGGCGTAAGGAATAGCTGATGACAACCCAATATGGTTTTTATATTGATTCCAGTCGTTGCACCGGCTGCAAAACTTGCGAGCTGGCCTGTAAGGACTACAAAAATTTATCCCCGGACGTCAGCTTCCGCCGCATTTATGAATATGCTGGTGGCGACTGGCAGGAAGACAATGGGGTCTGGCAGCAAAATGTGTTTGCTTATTACTTATCCATCGCCTGCAACCATTGCGAAGATCCCGCCTGCACTAAGGTGTGTCCAAGTGGTGCGATGCACAAACGCGAAGATGGTTTTGTGGTGGTGAACGAGGATATTTGTATTGGCTGCCGCTACTGCCATATGGCCTGCCCATACGGTGCGCCGCAATATAATGCCGAAAAAGGCCATATGACCAAATGCGATGGCTGTTACTCCAGAGTCGCGGAAGGCAAGAAACCTATCTGTGTGGAATCTTGCCCATTGCGTGCGCTGGATTTGGCTCCCATCGACGAACTACGTAAAAAATACGGCGAGCAAGCCGCTATTGCTCCGCTGCCGTCAGCACATTTCACGAAGCCAAATATTGTGATTAAACCCAATGCCAACAGCCGTCCTTGCGGGGATAAAACCGGCTACCTGGCGAATCCAAAGGAGGTTTGAGATGGGAAGCGGATGGCATGAATGGCCGTTGGTGTTGTTTACCGTACTGGGCCAGTGCGTGGTTGGGGCTGTCATTGTCATGAGTTATGCCTGGAATCAGGCCAGTAATAACAGTGAGTTGCAGCATAAAATGTTACGCCCGATGTTCTTTATCTGGCTGTTGATGGGCATTGCGTTTATTGCCTCGGTGATGCACCTCGGCTCCCCGTTACGGGCGTTTAACTCACTCAATCGTATTGGCGAATCGGCTTTGAGCAATGAAATTGCCAGTGGTTCGGTGTTCTTCGCCGTTGGCGGTTTCTGGTGGCTGATTTCAATACTGAAGAAAATGCCTGCGGCGATTGGCAAAATCTGGCTCGTCATAACCGTGTTGTTGGGCGTGTTTTTTGTCGCGGCGATGACTCGTGTTTACCAGATTGATACCGTGCCAACCTGGCATAACGGATACACCACGCTGAGCTTCTTCCTCACCGTCTTACTGACTGGCCCACTGCTGGCGGTGCTGTTGCTGCGAAGCATCGGTTACGAATACCGCAGCCGTAGACTGGCAACAGTCAGCGTTCTGGCGTTATTCATCGCCATTGCGGTGATCGTTTTGCAAAGCAACGAACTGGCGGAAATCCAGAGTTCTGTGCAGCATGCCAGCGCGTTGGTGCCTGATTACGCCTCGCTGCAAGTGTGGCGCATTGCGTTAATAGCGCTGGGTTTAGGTTGCTGGATTTGCTCATTGATACGCCGCACACCAGCCAAAACATCCGGTTTGCTGCTCGGATTCATACTGGTGGTTGTCGGTGAATGTATTGGCCGTGGGATTTTTTACGGTCTGCATATGACAGTCGGCATGGCGGTAGCAGGTTAATTGATACAAAATGCGCGGAGCAATCCGCGCAACAAGGAAGAGAAAAATGTCTACAACGACACAAAGACTGGCGACCATCGCCCTGACCGGAAGAGTACTGGGTGCGCTGTATTATCAAGCTCCCACCAGCCAGGAAGTCGCCGCACTTTACGCCACACTTGAAGATCCTGAATGGGCGAAACAATGGCCGGTGCAGCATGAACAGTTGGATGCTCTCGCCCAACGCATGGCAGAGGGTTTCAGTTATGAGCCAGAATCATTGAGCCAAGCCTGGCAACGCCTGTTTATAGGCCCTTACGCACTACCGGCTTCACCATGGGGTTCTGTGTATCTCGATAAAGAAAACGTGCTGTTTGGTGATTCGATGCTTGAATTGCGCAAATGGATGCGCAAGAACGACATCGCCAACGAACAAGCGAGCAACGAACCGGACGACCACATCGGGATATTGCTGATGCTGGCGGCGTGGCTTGCTGAAGAAGGTTTGCAGCAGAAAGTCGACGAACTGCTGGCGTGGCACATTTTGCCGTGGAGTGGGCGTTTCCTGGAGCTGTTTATTGCTCATGCCGAACATCCGTTCTACCAGGCATTAGGTGAATTGACTCAAATCACCCTGGCCGAGTGGCGCAAAGAGATGCTGATTCCGGTTGCCACTAAAGAGCTGTATTTCTAATAATTTTAGAAGCGGTGGATGACACTTGCGCTTATCCACCGCACAAACCAAAAGTTACGCCGTAACTTTAGCTAATGCATTTTAAGACAATTCTTATCTCACCCTCGCAAGCGAGGCGGTGCAGGCCAAAGCATTAATTTCCTCGCAAATCATTAATCTGCTATTTCCCTCATTAGCTGGATTCCTTCCCCTCACATTGTTATAGGTCAAAACACCCTGCCGACACACGGCATAACAACAGGCGACCCATCACGTCGCTATAACGTGCACCCAGGGAGACACACAGCAATGCAGCATTCATCGTTCATAAAACGCACTTTTTTAGGCGTCGTAGCACTGACAATTGTGCTCGGTTTACTCATCTGGGGCATCGGCCCCAACGTCATAAAAGCACGCCAGGTCGACTTATTGTATCTCGGGCAACAACACTTAATTTTGGTGTTTAACTCGATGGCGCTGGCCCTGTTAGTGGGGATCCCTGGCGGTATTCTACTCAGCCGTCCTTGCGCACGGCGTTGGGCTGAGTATGCGATGCAGATATTTAACGTCGGGAATACCTTGCCACCATTGGCGGTGCTGGCACTGGCGATGGTCTTCATCGGGATTGGCGATAAACCGACGATTATCGCTCTATTCCTCGCCTCGCTGCTGCCCATTGTCCGTAACACCTATTCAGGTTTGTGCGGCGTCCCGGCTTCGCTTATCGAAGCGGCCAATGGGATTGGCATGACCAAGGGGCAACGTTTGCGCCAGGTCGAGTTGCCCAACGCGTGGCCGGTCATGCTTTCAGGGATCCGCATTGCCACAGCCATTAACGTCGGCACGGCGCCGCTGGCTTTTTTAATTGGTGCCAGCAGTTATGGCGAGCTGATTTTCCCTGGCATTTATCTCAACGATTTCCCAACGCTGATTTTGGGCGCAACCGCCACGGCACTCGTTGCCCTGCTGCTTGATATTGCACTCGCGGGCTTAGGGCGCGTGTTAAGCCCCCACACAGCGGAATAACAATAATAAAAAGGAGACAACTATGATCCCGTTTAAACCGTTGTTTGCTGCATTAGCCGCCACACTATTACTGGCGGGCGCAGCACGAGCTGAGCCGCTGGTTCTGGCAACCAAAAGCTTCACCGAACAACACATCCTTTCAGCTATGACCACGCAGTATCTGCAAAAAAAAGGGTTCCAGGTCACGCCACAGACCAACATTGCTACCGTGATTTCGCGTAATGCCATGGTCAACAAACAAGTGGATATGACCTGGGAATACACCGGCACGTCGCTGATTATTTTTAATCACATCAACAAACGAATGACGCCGCAGGAATCCTACGACACGGTGAAAAAACTCGATGCAAAACTGGGGATTGTCTGGCTGAAACCGGCGGATATGAACAACACCTACGCGTTCGCCATGCAGCGCAAACGTGCGGAAGCAGAGAACATCAACACCATGTCAGAACTGGTGGAAAAAATTGAACATATCCGCCAGACCGACCCTGATAACAACTGGATGCTCGGCCTGGACCTGGAGTTTTCTGGCCGTAGCGATGGCATGAAACCATTGCAGCAAGCCTACCGCATGCCGCTGGACAGGCCGCAGATACGCCAAATGGACCCCGGACTGGTCTATAACGCAGTGCGCGATGGTTTCGTTGACGCTGGGCTGATTTACACCACCGACGGGCGAGTAAAAGGCTTCGATTTAAAAGTGCTGCAAGACGATAAAGGCTTCTTCCCAAGTTACGCTGTTACGCCTGTGGTGCGTAAAGAAACACTCGCCGCCAACCCCGGCCTTGAAGAAGCACTCAATACGCTTTCCGGTTTACTGAACAACGACGTGATTTCCACCCTGAATGCCAAAGTGGACATCGACCATGAAACCCCACAGCAGGTGGCTCGTGAATTCCTGCAGCAGAAAGGCTTGCTCTAAGGAGGCACCATGGAAACGTTGCACTATATGCTTGATAACGCGAGCTATCTCGGCAGTCTGACGCTGCAACATTTATGGTTGGTGTTAATGGCCGTGGGTCTGGCGATTGTGATTGGTGTGCCGCTGGGCATTTTAATCGTGCGTCACAAATGGCTTGCCACGCCGGTGCTGGGTATCGCCACCATTGTGCTGACCATTCCCTCCATTGCCCTGTTTGGTCTGATGATTCCGCTGTTTTCGATGATCGGGCAAGGGATTGGCGTATTGCCTGCCATCACCGCGGTATTCCTCTATTCCCTGTTACCGATTGTCCGTAACACGCATACCGCACTCGACAGCCTGCCGCCAGGTTTGCGTGAAGCGGGTCGTGGTATTGGCATGACATTCTGGCAACGCCTGCGCTGGGTTGAAATCCCCATGGCATTACCGGTTATTTTCGGCGGCATTCGTACTGCCGTAGTGATGAATATTGGCGTCATGGCCATTGCCGCAGTTATCGGTGCTGGCGGCTTGGGTTTGTTATTGCTTAACGGTATCGGCAGCAGCGACATCCGCATGTTGATCGCCGGCGCGGTATTGATTTGTGTTTTAGCGATTCTACTGGACTGGTTGCTACATCGTTTGCAATTAGTCCTGACACCAAAGGGGATTCGATAATGATAAAACTGGAAAACCTCACCAAACAGTTCGCTCAGAAGAATGGCCAACCTTTTAATGCGGTTGATAATATCAACCTGAATGTGCCGGAAGGTGAAATGTGTGTGCTGCTCGGCCCTTCCGGCTGTGGCAAAACCACCACACTCAAAATGATCAATCGCCTGATTGCCCCCACTGGCGGCAATATTCTGATCAACGGTAAAAATACTAACGAACTGGATACCGTGACGCTACGCCGCAATATTGGCTACGTTATCCAGCAAATCGGTCTGTTCCCTAACATGACAATTGAAGAAAACATCACCGTGGTGCCGCGCATGTTGGGCTGGGAAAAAGCCCGCTGTAAAGAGCGTGCCAGCGAACTGATGAGCATGGTGGCGCTGGACCCGAACAAATTTCTCCATCGTTACCCGCGAGAAATGTCCGGCGGGCAGCAACAGCGTATTGGCGTGATACGCGCGCTGGCGGCGGATCCTCCGGTACTGTTGATGGATGAACCTTTTGGCGCGGTCGACCCCATCAACCGCGAAGCGATTCAGAATGAGTTTCTGGAAATGCAGCGCCAGTTGAAGAAAACCGTGATGCTGGTGAGTCACGATATTGATGAAGCACTGAAATTAGGTGACCGCATCGCGGTGTTCCGCCAGGGGAAAATTGTGCAATGTGCCAGCCCCGATGAATTACTGGCTAAACCGGCTAACGAATTTATTGGCTCGTTTGTGGGCCAGGATCGCACGCTGAAACGCCTGCTGTTGGTACAAGCAGGAGACGTTACCGGCCAGCAACCGACCGTCACCGCTCGTGAATCGACTTCGCTACCAGAAGCTTTCTCGATCATGGATGACAACGATATGCGTTCGATAACCGTGGTCGACGATGAAGGTAAACCATTAGGGTTTGTGAAACGCCGTGAAACGCGGGGAGCCACAGGAGTTTGCGCAGATGTGCTCCACCCCTTCAGAGTGACCGGGCGCGCAGAAGATAACTTGCGTATCGTGCTGTCAAAACTCTACGAGCACAACATGGTGTGGATGCCGATAACCGATGAAGATGGTCGTTATAGTGGTGAGATTTCGCAGGATTACATCGCTGACTATCTCAGCTCGGGACGCACTCGTCGGGTATTGAATATTCACCAACCGTAGCAGGGTTTACTTCACATTGGTGGATGACGCTCGCGGTTATCCACCCTACAATGCTTGCTATGCACCGCTTACACCACTTCCCCGACATGAAAGGCATGCTACGGCGACTAATATTCGCCGTCTGGATTGGTATCGCCTCAGCAATGGTGGTCTGGCTGTTTCGCCAGTCGATGTATTTCCTTGAAGGTCTTTTTTTAGGTGACCACAGTGGCAGCCTGGTCGCTGCTGCGGCGGCACTACCGCCCTGGCGAAGACTGCTCACCCCCGCGATAGGTGGATTGCTTGCCGGTACGCTACTTTGGGCATGGCAGCGTGCGACACGCCAGCGCCCTTCGGCTCCCACCGACTATATGGAGGCGATTGAAACCGGCGACGGGCGCTTAGATGTTAGCGCAAGCCTGGTCAAATCTGCCGCCTCTTTGATTGTTGTCGCCAGCGGCAGCGCCATTGGCCGTGAAGGTGCGATGGTACTGCTGGCAACCGTCTTTGCCTCTGTTTTCGCGCAGCGTTTCTCACGTTCAGACGAATGGAAGTTGTGGGTCGCCTGTGGTGCGGCAGCCGGGATGGCCAGCGCCTATCATGCCCCGCTGGCGGGTAGCTTGTTTATCGCAGAGATTCTGTTTGGCACGTTGATGCTCGCCTCCCTCGGCCCCGTGGTCATTGCCGCTGTCAGTGCCCTGCTGATGACCCACTTGTTAAATGACGAACAAGCGCTGCTCTACACCGTGCGCGCACTCAGCGCTCCGCAGCCAGTTCAATATTTGCTGATGGCATCCTTCGGTATGCTCGCAGGGCTTGCTGGGCCACTGTTTCTCTGGCTTATGGCGCAAAGCAGCAAAATATTCCAGCGTCTGCATTTAAGCCCGCCGTGGCAACTCGCGTTAGGGGGATTGCTGGTTGGGTTGCTGTCGCTTATCACCCCGCTGGTTTGGGGTAACGGTTACAGCGTGGTGCAGTCATTTCTCTCGCAACCGCCTGCACTGCTGTTCGTGGCAGGTGTTCTGGTTTACAAATTGGCGGCAGTGCTGGCAAGCAGCGGCTCTGGTGCGCCGGGCGGCGTATTTACTCCGACGTTATTTGTTGGCGCAGCATTGGGAATGTTGGTCGGGCAGTGGTACGGGATATGGGCGTGGAGTGGCGATAACATTGCGATTTTGCTGGCATTAACCGGAATGGCAACACTGCTGGCCGCCACCACACATGCACCGATAATGTCAACGCTGATGGTTTGTGAAATGACCGGGGAGTTTACATTGCTTCCCGGTCTGTTGCTGTCGTGCGTAATTGCTTCAGCACTTTCGCGCTGGTTACGCCCGCAAACGGTCTATCGCCAGAGCGCCGCAAAGGCGGGATAAATCGATGTAATTTGCCAAATCACGCTGTTCGGCGCGTGGTAAATAAGGCAGCTCGCCCACCAGCGGCGCTGGCAGTTTTTTGCTTAATACATCAATGATTTCTGCGTAGTGCGCAAGGCCTGGGTTGATGCGGTTCGCCACCCAGCCAATCAGCGGTAAGCCATCATTTGCAATGGCCTGAGCCGTCAGCAAAGCATGGTTAATACAGCCTTCCTGAATACCCACAACCATCAACACCGGCATTTGTTCCTGAACTACCCATTCAGATAACGGGCGTAAATCATTCATCAGACTCCGCCAACCGCCAGTGCCCTCAACCACAACGTGGTCCACTTGCCCGGCTAAATTTTGCAACCCGTCAGACAACAGCGAATAGTTAATCGGGCAACTATGACTCACGCTGCTTTCTTCTTCGCTCAGCGCGATAGGATTAATAGCTGCATAAGGCAATTCAAGTGTGGAAACACTTTGCAGAACTAACGCATCTTTGTTGCGCAGGCCCTCTGGCGTCTCTTTACTTCCTTTGGCTACCGGCTTATAGCCGACAACACTTTTGCCGCTGGCTGCAAGCGCCTGCAACAAGGCGCGTGAAACCACAGTCTTCCCGACTGCAGTATCGGTACCCGTTATAAAGAAACGCGTAAGCATGACTAACTCCCAAGGAAATGCTGCAAATACCCGTCTTTATTTATTTGTAAGACGGATATGAGTGATTAGAAATTGAATAATTCAGGAGGGAAAGTCTAAAAGAATAGTGCTTCAGTCAGATTGAGATAGCGCAATTTTTAGTGGATCAAGCCATAAACATTAGCCTTGCAGCAGGCGAATCAATAACGAACCGTTATACATTGCGTCTTTTACCAGCGCTGCACCCGCCATGGTTCCACGGTGATTATACTGGGTACTTTCAACAATCATATGTTCACTATAAGCCGGTAACGACTGCTGACGAATGCAAGCGGTAATCGCCGGATGCAGAATTTCTGCGGCTCGATTAAGTGGCGAACCAATCAGAATTTTTTGTGGATGGAATAAGTTGACCATAATCGCCAGGATTCGACCGACGTTGGTCCCCACCCCAAGAATGATATCTTTCGCTAATAGATCGCCGTTTAACGCAGCATCACACAACGACTCAACGGTCAGTGGCTGGACATGCAGCATGCTGCCCATCGACTGGCTCATGCGCAACTGGGCCAATTCCAGCACACTGTCGATGCTGGCAATGGTTTCAAGGCAACCGTTATTGCCGCAATAGCAGCGTTTCCCGTAAGGGTCGACCTGAGTATGACCAATCTCGACCAGGCTGCTGCTGCCCGCATGAAGCAAACGTCCATCGGTAATCACGCCGGCACCGACGTTATTATCAATCACCACCTGAATCACATCGCGTGCGCCCTTAGAGGCACCAAACAGCCCTTCTGCCATGGTCCACGCGCTGATGTCGTGTTGCACATACACCGGCACGCCGGTGTAGTTTTCGAGGATCTCGCCCAAAGGCATGTCACAGACATCATAAAACGGCATGCGATGAACGATGCCGCGTTTGGTGTCGATAATCCCCGGCATGGTGATAGCAATCGCCGTAAGGCGTTCGAGTTTTTGCTGATGACGAATAAAGAACTGGTCGATTTGCGCGATTATCCGCTCAATGAGCGGCTGCTGGTCTTCAACCGCGAGCGAGACGGTATCTTCAACAATCAATTTGCTGCTTAAATCATGCAGACCGAGAGAGATTTCCCCACGGCTAATCCGCACAGACAAATAGTGCCATGCTTCAGTTTCCAACATCAGACCCACCGCAGGACGCCCCCGGCTACCGGGATCCTGGATTTCCGTTTCCTGCACCAAATGCGCTTCTATCATTTCACGAACAATTTTCGTGATACTGGCAGGAGCGAGTTGCGCCAGACGAGAAAGATCGATTCGCGACACCGGTCCATGGGTATCAATCAGACGATAAACTACGCCCGCATTGGTTTGCTTGATCTGATCAATATGGCCCGGTTGGCTATCAGCAACCACTTGCGACTCCCTTTATTTTCGCGCTTCGAAATAAACTTTGGGCTATGGTGAAACACTTCAACCAAAGGAGTCAAATATTTACCTAGGGTTGTGATTTACCGCACATATTACGGTGCTTTAAATGCCTTTTAATCGAGTTATTGACTCCGTTAGCAATGCGGAGATTCGAAGTGCTGCGGCAGACAACTCGCGATGTTTAGGCCACACCAGCCACATTTCTGATTGTGCCTCGGGTTCTTCAATGGGCAACCAAACCACTTCCGAGATCCGAACGCGTTTAAACGATGCAGGCAGGATCGAAACACCTAGTCCCGCGGAAACCAGGCCGATAATCGTCATCGCCTCGCCCACTTCCTGGGTGATAAACGGCGTAATGTCGTGACGTTGTAACAAACTAATAATATCGTCATACAGGCCAGTTCCGACGTGCGGGTCAAAAAAGACAAAAGGCTCGTTTGCCAGTTGTTGCAGGGAAATCGCCGTACATTGGGCTAACGGATGGTCGCGATGCACCATCGCCATCAGCGGTTCCCTTAACACCAGTTTCCAGTCGAGAGTGTCCGGCAGCCGCGTATTGCGCATCAGCCCCAGTTCAAGCTCACCTTCATTCAGCGGTGCAATTTGCGCACGTGTGTTAATTTCCCGCATCTGTAAATGCACATCGGGATAACTGCGGCGAAATGTCGACAGGCTGTCAGAGACGGTTTTGATAAACGGTGCCGATGAGGTGAAACCAATGCGTAATTCGCCTGTTTCACCGTGATGCAGCCGGGCGGCGCGGGCGGCAGCGCTTTCAACCTGGCTTAAAATCTGCCTGGCATCGAGCAAAAACTGATCACCCGCCGCGGTTAGGCTCACGCTGCGGTTGGTTCGCGCCAGTAAACGCGCCCCGACTTGTTGTTCCAGAATTTGTATTTGCTGGCTCAGGGGCGGCTGTGAGATTCGCAGACGTGCAGCGGCACGGCCAAAATGCAGCTCTTCAGCCACCGCAACAAAGTAACGCAGGTGGCGCAATTCAATATTCATATTTTAAACATATCAATTGAGATTATTAATATATTAGACAGAACATTCCCGATTTTCTACTCTGAAAAGAAGACTTCAAAAGTGCACTAAGGATCGATTTTGAGCCGTACAACCCTCGTCAACACCGCTCCGGCAGAAGATGTAGACGACAGACTTCCCCTCCAGCCGGCAATTTATATTAAACGGGGTTCACCCCAATTCATGCGCGTCACCCTGGCGCTATTTTCTGCCGGACTTGCCACCTTTGCGCTGCTTTATTGTGTGCAACCCATTTTGCCCGTGCTGTCGCATGAATTTGGCGTATCCCCCGCCAGTAGTAGTATTTCGCTGTCAGTTTCTACCGCCATGTTAGCCGTTGGGTTGTTATTCACCGGGCCACTTTCTGACGCCATTGGCCGCAAACCAGTCATGGTAACGGCGTTGTTGCTCGCCTCAAGCTGCACACTGCTCTCCACTATGATGACCAGCTGGCACGGCATATTAGTGATGCGCGCCTTGATTGGGCTATCGCTCAGCGGCGTCGCCGCGGTGGGTATGACCTATCTGAGTGAAGAAATTCATCCGAGTGTCGTGGCCTTTTCGATGGGTTTGTACATCAGTGGCAACTCGATTGGCGGCATGAGTGGCCGCCTGTTAAGCGGTGTGCTGACTGATTTGTTTAACTGGCGCATTGCGGTCGCCGCCATCGGCTGCTTCGCCCTTGCCTCAGCCTTAATGTTCTGGAAGATATTGCCTGAATCGCGGCACTTTCGCCCTTCTTCATTACGCCCGAAAACGCTGTTTATTAACTTCCGTTTGCACTGGCGCGACAAGGGGTTACCGCTGTTATTCACCCAGGGATTTTTGCTGATGGGCGCGTTTGTCACGCTGTTTAATTACATTGGTTATCGCTTAATGCAAGGGCCGTGGTATTTGAGCCAGGCGGTGGTGGGCCTACTGTCGGTAGCTTACTTAACCGGAACCTGGAGTTCGCCAAAAGCCGGGGCAATGACCGCCAAATTTGGCCGTGGCCCGGTGATGATTTTCTCCACTGCGGTAATGTTGCTCGGGCTGGTATTAACCGTGTTTTCACCGCTGGCGATTATTTTCATTGGGATGCTGCTTTTTTCTGCCGGATTCTTCGCTGCACACTCGGTCGCCAGTGGCTGGATTGGCCCACGGGCGAAACGCGCGAAAGGGCAAGCCTCATCGTTATATTTGTTTAGCTACTACCTTGGTTCAAGCATTGCCGGGACGCTCGGTGGCATCTTCTGGCACGCATTTGGTTGGGGCGGTGTGGCGAGTTTTATTGGCTCTCTTTTGGTGATTGCATTGTTAGTCGGCACGCGTTTGCATCACCGCGCACATTAACCCCGTTACGGCCTCGTTTTCGGGATGGCTTTTTGCTATTTTCGCTTGCGTAAATCATCTCTTCACGAGGCACTATGGAAAAGCAAAACTACAATCACCTCACCCGCACCTTCCAGCGTCTTTCCCGTTTCGGACACCTCTCAGCCATCGCTGGCTGGGATATGTTCACCAATATGCCACCCAATGGCAGCACCGCTCGTGGCGAAGCGCTGGCGGAACTCAGCGTTTTGCAACACCAAATCCTGACCGATAAAAAAATCGCCACGCTGTTACAGGCTGCGGTTCAGGAAGATCTCAATGATGTTGAACGCGCCAACCTGCGTGAAATGACCCGCCAATATCAGGAAGCCATTTTGCTGCCCGCCTCGCTGGTAGAAGAAAAATCGCTGGTCGGTACGCGCTGCGAGCATGGCTGGCGAACGCAGCGGCCCGCTAACGACTGGCAAGGGTTTGCCGCCAATTTGAAGGAAGTGGTTCGCGTTTGCCGTGAAGAGGCAAAACTGCGTGCCGATGCCAAAGGAAAATCCTGCTACGACGCGCTGTTAGATATTTACGAGCCGGGCATGACTAGCGCCAAACTCGATGTGCTATTTGGTGATTTACGTAGCTGGCTGCCTGATTTACTGCAAAAAGTCGTTGATAAGCAGGTGAAAGAATCGGTTATTACCCCAACCGGCCCATTCGCCACGCACGACCAGCGCGAATTGGGGCTGGAAACCATGAAGTTACTGGGTTTTGATTTTAACGGCGGCAGGCTGGATGTTAGTGCGCATCCATTCTGCGGCGGTGTGCCGGAAGATGTGCGCATCACGACTCGCTACGATGAAAGCGATCTGGTTAGCGCATTATTTGGCGTGATCCATGAAACCGGCCATGCCCGTTATGAACAAAACCTGCCTCGTGAATGGCTTGGTCAGCCCGTTGCTCTGGCACGTTCTGCGGCGATCCACGAATCCCAAAGTCTGTTCTTTGAAATGCAGTTAGGGCGCAGTAAAGAGTTCCTGAAACTGCTGCTGCCAATGGTGACCACGCGCTTCGGCAAACAACCGGCGTTTGAAGCGGCGAACTTTATTGCGGTAAACCAGCGCGTTGAACGCGGATATATTCGCGTTGATGCCGATGAAGTCAGCTATCCGGCCCACGTCGTTTTGCGCTACGAAATTGAACGTGCGCTCATCGATGGCGAAATCGAAGTTGAAGATATTCCGGCACTTTGGGATGAGAAAATGCAGCACTGGCTGGGGCTGTCTACCAAAAACAACTTCCGCAACGGCTGCATGCAGGACATTCACTGGACGGACGGCGCGTTTGGCTACTTCCCGTCATACACGCTGGGCGCAATGTATGCAGCACAACTGTTCAACGCCGCCAAACTCGCCTTGCCGCAGCTTGAAGCCGATATTGCCGAGGGCAACTTCAGCGCACTGTTTGACTGGTTACGCCAGAATATCTGGCAGCACGGCAGCCGATTCACCACTTCAGAGCTGATCACTAATGCAACGGGTGAAGATCTCAACCCGCTGTATTTCCGTAAACATTTGGAAGCTCGTTACTTGTAAGCCACCAAAGCCGGGGAACTTTCCCCGGCTTTGTACAAACCGTTACACGCCGACACCAATCACTCACTGAAGCCATTGATCCACGAGTTTATAGTTCATCTCAACGGCCCCTCAGGGGTTCAAACATAAACAAATTTGAGGATGTCGAGATGAATAAAGTATTAGCTCTGGTTGTAGTCGCTGCAATGGGTCTGTCCTCTGCCGCTTTCGCTGCTGAAACGACTGCAACTGCAGCGCCAGTTGCAACTTCTGCGGCTAAAGCACCTGCTGCCACCACTACTCATCATAAAAAACACAAAAAAGCAGCAACCGAGCAAAAAGCTCAGGCAGCTAAAAAGCACCATAAAAAACCTGTAGCGAAAGCTGATGCTGCGAAACCTGCTGCACAGAAAGCGCAAGCTGCTAAAAAACACCACAAAAAACCTGTAGCAAAAACTGAAGCGGCTAAACCAGCTACTCAGCCAGCAGCATAAGGTTGTCGGGGCAATCCCGAAAGCATAGCCACACTACAAACACCCGGCTCGCCGGGTGTTTACTTCCGGAGTCTGGATGATGTTGCGACGCTATAGTTTTGAAATCATCCTCACGCTGCTCATTCTTTGCGGCATTATTACGCTAAGCTTCTGGCTGTAATGACTTTTTACTCCCACTTTCTGTGCTACCCGTCTATAGTTAATCCATTCACAGGTTCTATATATACCCCTGCAGCTTGAAGGATGACGGGTATAAAAATTAAAATTAATCGCCCCATCAGAGAGTGATATGCGCAAAAAAGTGGTGTTGTTGTTAGGCGTGCTGTGTTTTTTACCTGCCCTTTCCCATGCAGATGACGAGAGCACTGCTGACGTCAAAACGCTGTTCTTTGGTAAGGATGACCGCACACGTGTCGCCGATTCAGCCAGTTCCCCGTGGGATGCCATTGGTCAGCTTGAGACTGCCAGCGGTAATTTATGCACTGCGACCTTAATTTCCCCCCATCTGGCGCTAACCGCAGGACATTGTTTGCTGCAACCGCCGCGCGGGACTCCTGACAAAGCGATTGCTTTGCGGTTTGTTTCGCAGAAAGGAAAGTGGCGTTACGAGATTCATGATATTGAAGGGCGAGTAGAATCCACGCTGGGGCGTCGGTTGAAACCTGACGGCGATGGCTGGATTGTGCCATCTAATGCGGCACCTCACGATTTTGGCCTGATTGTGTTGCACAACCCGCCTTCAGGCATCACGCCGTTGCCGCTGTTTGAAGGCGACCGTGATGCGCTCACCGAAGCGCTGAAAAACCAGGACCGTAAAGTCACGCAGTCGGGTTATCCGGAAGACCATCTCGACGATCTCTACACGCATAATGATTGCCAGATAACCGGTTGGGCGCAGAAAACGGTGTTATCACACCAGTGCGACACTTTGCCTGGTGACAGTGGTTCGCCATTGATGCTGAAAACAGAAAACGGCTGGCAATTAATCGCCGTACAAAGTTCGGCTCCTGCGGCTAAAGACCGCTATCGCGCCGACAACCGGGCGATCTCAGTTACCGGTTTTCGCGAGCAGTTACAGAAATTAGCTAGTCAATGATGACACCGCCCGGCACTCATGCCAGGCGGCTTTACTTTTACGCCAGTTTGATGAGCACCATACCCGTAAGCAACAGAACCAGCCCTATCCATCCTTTACGGTTGAGGCGTTGACCAAACAAAATCCAGCCCGCCGCTACGGTGGCGATAATACCGAACCCGCCCCACAACGCGTAAGCCACCGACAATTCGATACCTTTCACCGCCTGAGACAACGCGCTGAAGGCCGCCAGTACCGCACACAGAGAGAGCACGCCGTAACCAAAACGACGGAAACCATCCGAGTGTTTCAGGAAAATGTTGGCGACAATTTCCAACACAATTGCCGCCAGTAACCATAATGCGTGAATCCATTCAAACGACTGCATGTTCGCTACCCTTTATTGGTTTCCTGGCGCTTTCTTTCTTGGTCGCGGTACCTGATTTAATCAGCGCGATCCCGACCACCAGCGTCGTGAGTCCAATTATTTTTAGCAATGAGATTGACTCATCAAACAGCAGCACACTGAATAAAGTAATAAATAAAATACCGATACCTTCCCACATAGCGTAAGCCACGCCGAGGGCGATTTTTTTCACCGAGAATGATAATAAAATATAAGAAAGTGTGATCATTAACAGCATGAAAATATAACCGAGGTTATCATCGCTAACACTCGACCATTTCATTGATAAAGTGCCGGTAATTTCCGCAGCAATGGCTAATGCTAATAATATCCAATAGATCATGATTCCTCTCCTGACAGAGAAAATAGCTGTACGAAAGCTTTAAAATAAAATGTGTGTATTTTTTCCCTAAATAATTCGAGTTCCAGCAAAACATGCAGACGCAGCTGGGGCGCGAAATATGACGGGATAAGCAGGAGAGCGGATCTAAAGCGCGTTGCGCCAGTGCTGTTCACCGCAAAGTGAATAAGCAGAAGTAAACGAGGGTGTTTGATGGATTTCTGACGTGTGGAGCAGCTTGTTGGTAAGCATAATGTCCATAGTTTTCACAACGTATCCGCGTTGTTGCTTCTCATCAGTTGCGGATAGTAAATTGTCCTCAGTAGCTAAAGATTGCTAATTTTTAGCATATCAAAGAATATTCTCAACCTCTCTTTTCAATTCTTTACGATGATTTGCCAAAAAAATAACGGTGTATTAGTCAGTTGCACCCCCGTATTATACCCATAATTAAGGAACGAATTATTGTGAAGGAGATCGTCAATAGTGGCAAAACCCATTATTACGTTAGGTGGATTAAAAGTCGTCCTCATGTTCGGGATGCTGGTCATCATCCTGGCAGGAATAAAAGTGGCGGCCGATATGATCGTTCCATTTATTCTGGCGCTATTTATTGCCATCGTGGTCAACCCGATGATCCGTCGTCTGGAGCGCATTCATGTCCCACGTGTGCTGGCGATTACCCTGGTAATTTCGGTGATTATCTTCCTGGTTGTACTGCTGCTGGCCTATCTTGGCACCATTCTCAATGAACTGACACGCACCGTGCCGCAATACCGTGCCTCGTTTATTTCCCCTCTGCAGGCAATTGACCCGTGGCTGCAACGGGCCGGAATCAAGGTGTCAGTGGATGAACTGTTCAAGTATATCGACCCGAATTCAGCGATGACGCTTGCCACACGTCTTATCACCCAGCTTTCTAATGCTATGTCATCGATCTTTTTACTGCTGCTAACCGTGATATTCATGCTGATAGAAGTGCCACAGCTGCCAATAAAACTTCAGCAATTAATGTCCCGTCCCGAAGTCGGCATGGTCGCGATTCAGCGAGCATTAGACAGCGTAAGCCATTATCTGGTGCTCAAAACTGTGATTAGCCTGGTCACCGGCCTGGTAGTCTGGATAATGCTCATCATGTTAGATGTGCATTTTGCCTTCGTCTGGGCGCTTCTCGCCTTCTCACTCAATTACATTCCTAACATCGGTTCGGTACTGGCAGCGATCCCGCCTGTCGCGCAAGTATTGGTCTTCAGTGGCTTGTATGAAGCATTACTGGTGGTTGCCGGTTATCTGGCTATCAACCTGGTGTTTGGCAATATCATCGAGCCACGCATGATGGGCAGAGGGCTGGGGCTATCGACTCTGGTAGTGTTCTTGTCGTTGATTTTCTGGGGTTGGCTACTGGGGCCGGTAGGTATGCTGTTGTCGGTACCACTGACGATTGCGGTGAAAATCGCGCTGGAGCAAACCGAAGGCGGCAAGAGTATCGCCGTGTTGTTGAGTGATGTCACAAAAAGCTAATCAGCCAGAGCCGTTCGCCATTGGGGAGCGGCTCTGAGCAAAGTTTACAGGGTGTAACCCGGTTTTTTAGCCAGCGTATCCAGAGCTGGGGCGATCTCTTTATCGTAAACATCCTCTTTCCAGCGATCTTTCTGGATTGGGGTCAACGCGACAGACAATGATTCATCCGTTGAATTGAAATGCTTCTTGAGTACGGCACAAATATCGGCAGCCAGCGCTTCTTTTTGTTCGTCAGTCAGTTCACGCGGAAAGTGTTTTACAGTGATATGTGGCACAGTGGTTCTCCCCTTTATTGGAAACAATATACTTACGTTAAGCGCCCGTTCCTTGCAACTGTTAAGGCAGAGAAATCGCTGCGAATTCCGCAAGACTGAAGCCATAGCGTGGGTGATTGACCCGCAAACCAAATTTATCCTGTAGCAACTGATAAAACTCGGCGGCATCGTCAAGCGTCCGCGGCTGGCCATCGTTAAATTGCCTGTCATTTTGCGTAAACGTTGTGCCATCGGCATTTTTCAAACAGATCATTAAATGTTGGCAGAAATGCGACTGCGGCCAGGTCGAAACATAATAATTAGCCACCTCGAAGTCTGACAGATACTGGGGCTGCAAATCGAAACGATACAGCGCCAGCCATTTATCCTGCTGATGCGTGCTCAGCAAAAAGTCACCGTCCACCTGCGTTAATTGATAATCACCGAAATCGGTGGTCTGCACGACGTCCATGTCGAATCGCAGCGGGGACGTCAGCGTTTTGCCACCAAAACCAACATCGGCCAGGTAGCGTTGTTGATTGAGGGTGACGAGCAATAAACGATGCGTTCGCGGCGGCATCTCGGTAGGTTGCGTAATCAACACCCGGGCAGCCAGGTCTTCGACCACAAAGCCGATACTCTCAAGAGCCGCACGCAGCAATGCATTTTGCTCGTAGCAGTATCCCCCTCGCCCTGCGACCACCAGTTTTTCAAAAACGTACTCTATTTCTAAGCGGATTTCTCGTCTTAACAGCACATCCAAATTTTCAAAAGGAATGGCGCACGTATGCAGCAGATGAATGCGTTGTAAGGTTTCCAGATCCGGTTTTGCCTCGCCCTGCAAACCAATGCGCGTGAAATATGCCTGAAGGTCAAAAGCCATGATCTCAATCTCTTAAAAACAGATGAATTCACTATAATGCGTTTTTTTGCTCGCAGATGATCGATAATGCCCTACACACTCAGGAATATGAGCGCCATAAGGAAACTCACCGTGAAAACCAAGTCGATAACGCTTTACGATGTGGCGAAACATGCCAATGTTTCCTATCAAACGGTGTCACGCGTGATTAATCAGGCGACGCATGTTTCTGATAAAACCCGGCGTAAAGTCGAAGCGGCCATGCAGTCGCTCAATTACGTTCCCAATCGTGTAGCGCAGCAGCTGGCTGGGAAACTGAGCCAGAACATTGGCCTGGTGACCAGTAATTTGTCGCTACATGCCCCGTCGCAAATCGCCGCTGCCATTAAGTCACAGGCCAGCCGGCGGCACTTTAATGTCATGATGTCGATGATTGAACAGCCTGATCCAGAAGCCTGCAAAAGTGCGGTCAACAACTTGCTTGCGCAGCGCGTCGACGGTTTGATCGTCAACATTCCATTGGAAAGTGAGCAGGCACGAATCATCAACGAAATGTCTGGCACGGTGCCCGTGCTGTTCCTCGATGTCTCACCCGCGCTGAATCTGGACAGTATTATCTTTGATGCTAGGGCAGGTGCGCATCTGGCGGTTGAGCATCTGGTTGCGCAAGACCACCAGCGAATTGCTTTACTGAGTGGGCCGTTGGCTTCCGTTTCTGCGCGCCTGCGTCTTGAAGGCTGGCAACAGGCGCTGGCAAAGCATCAGCTGACCGCCGTGGCACAATTGCAAGGCGACTGGAGCTCACAAGCGGGTTATCTACAGACACTGGCATTAATCGGCCAGGGCATCACTTTCACTGCCCTGCTGGTCGCCAACGACCAAATGGCACTTGGCGCGTTACGGGCTCTGAATGAATCTGGTTTAGCGGTGCCGGGGCAAGTATCGGTAATGGGTTATGATGACACTGAAGACAGCGCCTGTTTTATCCCGCCGCTGACCACCATCAAACAAGATTTTAAGCTGCTGGGTTCTGCCAGCGTTGACCGCCTGATTGAACAAATACGCTCGCCAAATATGCCCGTGCAGGCCACGGTACTGCCGATCACGCTTATCGAACGTAAAACGACGGCCGCGCCAGATACCTCAACCCCTTCCCCACAAACGCTGGCCGATGCGCTGACTGTGCTCGCCCGCCAGGTTTCGCGGCTGAAGTAATTTCTGTGAATCGCCTCACCTGAAGCTGTTTTGCTGCTTTACTTTGCCAGTGACAAAAATCATATTGCTATAAATTGTGAGCGCATCACAAAAATGTAAAGGAACCTCCAGCATGACAATTCAATCAGGTACTGTTGCCGCCTCTCTGGCAGCGATTCTTGGCCGCCGTGACTGGGAAAACCCGGCAGTCACGCAATTAAACCGCCTGCCAGCTCATCCACCGTTTGCCAGCTGGCGTAATGAACGGGCTGCGCGCGAAGACGCAGTTTCAGAAAGTGTGAAACACCTGAACGGGGACTGGCAGTTCAGCTACTTTACGCAACCCGAGAAGGTTCCCGAAGATTGGCTGGACGCGGACTTAGCGGATGCACAGACTTTTCCGGTACCATCAAACTGGCAAATGCATGGTTTCGATGCGCCGATTTACACCAATGTCACTTATCCCATTCCGGTCACCCCACCGCACGTTCCTGAAGAAAACCCCACTGGTTGTTACTCGCTCACATTTAGTGTCGAATCTTCCTGGCTTGAGAGCGGCCAGACACGGATTATTTTTGATGGTGTGAATTCAGCGTTTCATTTGTGGTGTAACGGGCACTGGATTGGCTACGGGCAAGACAGCCGCCTGCCATCGGAGTTTGATCTCAGTGGAGTGCTGCACTCAGGGCAAAACCGCCTTGCGGTCATGGTGCTGCGCTGGTCCGACGGCAGCTATCTGGAAGACCAGGATATGTGGCGTATGAGCGGGATTTTCCGCGACGTGACGCTGCTGCATAAACCCACCACACAAATCAGCGATGTGCGTATCAGCTCGCAGTTAAACGAAGATTTTAGCCACGCGATATTGCAAGCGCAGGTGGTTGTTAAAAGCAATATCGACAGCGCTGGACAAGTCAGCTTGCAATTGTGGCACGGCGAAGATTGCGTCGGCGAAACACAACAAGTCCTCGGCAGTGAGATTATTGATGAACGTGGTGCATACTCTGACCGCACAACATTAAAAATTGCGGTCGCCAACCCGCTGCTGTGGAGTGCCGAGCAACCCCACCTTTATCGCGCAGTGGTGACGTTACGCAATAACCTGGGCGCGACGATCGAAGCAGAAGCTTATGATGTCGGTTTCCGTAAAGTTGAAATCCATCAGGGGTTGTTGAAGTTAAACGGTAAACCATTGCTGATCCGTGGCACCAACCGCCATGAACATCATCCGCTTAACGGCCAGGTCATGGACGAACAAACCATGCGCCAGGACATTGTGTTAATGAAGCAGCACAACTTCAACGCCGTGCGCTGCTCGCATTATCCCAATCACCCATTGTGGTATCGGCTGTGCGACCGTTACGGCTTATATGTGGTGGATGAGGCGAACATTGAAACCCACGGTATGGTGCCAATGAATCGCCTGAGTGACGACCCGGTCTGGCTACCTGCGATGACAGAACGCGTCACGCGCATGGTACAACGCGATGTTAACCACCCTTCTATTATCATCTGGTCGCTCGGTAATGAGTCTGGGCATGGCGCGAACCATGACGCTCTGTATCGCTGGATAAAATCATTCGACCCCACACGCCCGGTGCAATATGAAGGCGGCGGTGCCAACAGTGCTGCCACCGATATCATTTGCCCGATGTACGCGCGTGTCGACCAGGATCAGCCGTTCCCGGCGGTGCCAAAATGGTCGATTAAAAAGTGGATCGGCATGCCGGATGAAACACGCCCGCTGATCCTTTGCGAATATGCCCACGCCATGGGCAACAGCTTTGGCGGCTTCCACAAATACTGGCAAGCATTCCGCCAGCATCCTCGCTTACAAGGCGGCTTTGTCTGGGATTGGGTCGACCAGTCGTTGATTAAACATGACGAAAACGGTGAAGCCTGGTCAGCTTACGGCGGTGATTTTGGCGACAAACCAAACGATCGGCAGTTCTGTATGAATGGCCTGGTGTTTGCCGACCGCACACCGCATCCGGCGCTGTATGAAGCCCAGCAAGCACAGCAGTTTTTTCAGTTCGCCCTGCATCGTGAAACCCCATTGCGCCTTGAGGTGATAAGCGAATATTTGTTCCGCCCTAGCGATAACGAGCGCCTGATTTGGGAGGTTTCGCAAGCTGGAGTGCTGCTCGCAGAAGGTGAAGTGTTGTTAGATATTGCCCCTGAAGGCACACAGAACCTGGTTTTTGATGCCCTGCCGCCGATAACCGAAAATGGCGACGTGTGGCTGACGGTGAAAGTGCAGCAAATCCACGCTACCGACTGGTGTGAAGCCGGGCATGTTTGCGCCTGGGATCAATGGCAGTTACCGGGCATACTCAGCACCACACCGCTGCCATTTAGCGGTGAAACGCCAGGGCTTGAAACCAGCCATTGTCATTTCACTATTCGCCTCGGCAAGCACCACTGGCAGTTCAATCGTGAAACCGGTTTATTAAGCCAGTGGTGGAAAGCGCAGCAACCCGCACTGCTGCAACCACTGCAAGACCAGTTCACTCGCGCCCCGCTGGATAACGACATTGGCGTCAGTGAAGCCAGCCGTATCGATCCCAACGCCTGGGTCGAACGCTGGAAAGCGGCGGGCATGTATCAACTGGAATCCCAGTTGCAAAATTGTGAAGCCGAACAACTGGCCAACGAAG
This sequence comes from Buttiauxella sp. JUb87, assembly GCF_004361975.1. Lineage (NCBI taxonomy): Bacteria > Pseudomonadati > Pseudomonadota > Gammaproteobacteria > Enterobacterales > Enterobacteriaceae > Buttiauxella > Buttiauxella sp. JUb87. The sequence continues at coordinate 20,798 of NZ_SNVY01000001.1, read as the reverse complement.
TGCTGATCCGCACCACACATAGCTGGCAGCACAACGGGAAAACGCTGTTTGTCAGCCATAAAAGCTGGCGTATTGATTGCGAAGGCACACTGCATATTAGCGTTGATGTTGAGGTCGCTTTTGGCACCCCGCCTCCGGCGCGCATCGGGCTGACTTGCGAGTTAGCGCAAATTGATGCGCCTGTCAGTTGGCTGGGGCTGGGGCCGCATGAAAACTACCCTGATCGCCAGCAATCGGCATTATTTGGCCACTGGCAGCGCCCGCTTGAAGATCTGTATACGCCGTATGTTTTCCCATCCGAAAACGGCCTGCGCTGCGCTACCCAGAGGCTGGAATATGGCGACAACCTTTGGCAGGGGAACTTCCATTTCAATATCAGCCGCTTTAGCCAACAACAATTGCGCGAAACCTCGCATCGCCATTTATTGGTCAAGCAAGCTGGAACTTGTTTAAATCTGGATGGTTTCCATATGGGCGTAGGTGGCGATGACTCCTGGAGCCCGAGCGTATCACCCGAGTTTTGGCTTGATAAAAAACACTATCACTACGCGATAAGCTGGCAGCGCCGCTGATTCCTCGCATCTTCCTCTATGCAGCGCGGGTTTTCCGCGTTGCATTTTCGTAACATTTTTTTCGCGCCCCAACCCCCTTTTTCAAAAAAAGACATTAGCGTCCGTTAACAATCCTGTATAGGATCTAGCGCCCGATTTGCCATGGCGCTGAAGTTATAAAAATGCCAGGCAAATGCACGGGGATCTTTTAACAAGGGAACAGGGTTAACATGAAAGCAACACACAAAACGGAAGCAGAAAAACACGCAGCCAAGCGACGCTGGCTCAATTCTCATGATTCCGGTTATCACAAAGCGATGGGTAATCGTCAGGTACAAATGATTGCCATCGGCGGCGCCATTGGCACCGGTCTGTTTTTAGGTGCAGGTGCTCGTCTGCAAATGGCAGGCCCGGCGTTAGCGCTGGTGTATCTGGTTTGCGGGATCTTCTCTTTCTTCATTTTACGCGCACTGGGCGAGCTGGTGCTCCATCGCCCATCAAGCGGCAGCTTCGTTTCTTACGCCCGTGAATTTCTCGGTGAAAAAGCTTCGTATGTTGCAGGCTGGATGTACTTCGTCAACTGGGCAATGACCGGCATTGTCGACATTACCGCTGTCGCTTTATATATGCATTATTGGGGTGCCTTCGGTGATGTACCGCAATGGGTATTTGCACTGTGCGCACTGGGTATAGTCGGCACCATGAACATGATCGGCGTGAAGTGGTTTGCCGAAATGGAATTTTGGTTCGCGTTAATTAAAGTCCTCGCCATCGTGGTCTTTTTGGTGGTGGGTACTATTTTCCTCGGCAGCGGGAAAATGCTCGATGGCAATACCACGGGTTTCCATTTAATTACCGATAACGGCGGATTCTTCCCACACGGTTTATTACCGGCATTAGTGCTGGTGCAAGGCGTGGTATTTGCCTTCGCCTCGATTGAACTGGTGGGTACGGCGGCTGGCGAGTGTAAAGACCCGCAGAATATGGTACCAAAAGCCATTAATAGCGTTATCTGGCGTATCGGTCTTTTCTACGTCGGTTCGGTGGTTTTACTGGTGCTGTTGTTGCCATGGAATGCCTATCAAGCCGGGCAAAGCCCATTTGTCACCTTCTTCTCAAAACTCGGCGTGCCGTATATCGGCGACATTATGAATATGGTGGTTCTGAGTGCGGCATTATCCAGCCTGAACTCTGGCCTCTATTCCACCGGACGTATTTTGCGTTCGATGTCGATGGGCGGTTCAGCGCCTAAATTCATGGCGAAAATGAGCAAGCAGCAAGTCCCTTACGCGGGTATTCTGGTGACGCTTGGAGTGTATGTGATTGGCGTATTCCTGAATTACCTGGTGCCGTCGCAGGTATTTGAAATCGTCCTTAACGTGGCTTCGCTGGGTATTATTTCTTCCTGGGCGTTTATCGTGGTTTGCCAGATGCGTTTACGCAAGGCGATTAAAGAAGGCAAAGCCGCAGATGTCAGCTTTAAAATGCCGGGTGCGCCTTTCACCTCGTGGCTGACGCTGTTATTCCTGTTCAGCGTGTTAGTGTTGATGGCCTTTGATTACCCGAATGGAACCTACACCATCGCCTCTATCCCATTGATTGCTTTGGTGCTTGTCATTGGCTGGTTTGGTGCACGTAAACGTGTCCATGAACTCGCTCACGATGTTAATAAACACTACGAAGACAACGCCAGCTGACAAAACTTGCGCAAAGGGTGGATGACGCTATCGCTAATCCCCCTGCAACACCTGTTTAGTGGCCTTTGTCAGCCATCTGATAGCCCCATTTTGGGGCTATTTTTTTAGCCTGCCGTTTTTCATCGCATTAACGTTATGTGCCGTTAACACTTTTCAAACATTCATCACAAGTATTAACATATGCACTTGAATGTTCCAGATGGTTCGTCCGGAGCGTAAATGTTCCTACCTGTGAAAATGTCTGATGAAAATTGTGCAACATGGAAAGCTGTCGCTTCCACTTATCTTAGTTCCGGCCCTTTCTTCGTTCGCCCTGCCCGCGCTTGCGGCAGAAGAGACGATGGTCGTGACTGCAACACAAGGCACGATTTCCGAGTTGGATACGCCTGCGGCTGTGAGTGTTGTTAATGGCGATGATATGCGCCAGGCGGCACCGCGTGTGAATCTTTCCGAGAGCCTGGGCAGTGTTGCAGGCTTGCAAGTCCAGAACCGTCAAAACTATGCGCAGGATTTACAGTTGTCGGTTCGTGGTTTTGGTTCGCGTTCCACTTACGGTGTGCGTGGCGTACGCATGTATGTCGATGGCATTCCGGCAACCATGCCTGATGGCCAGGGCCAAACCTCAAATATCGACATCAATAGCGTAGAAAGTATCGAGGTGTTACGTGGCCCCTTCTCCGCACTTTACGGTAACGCTTCTGGCGGTGTGGTGAATGTCAGCACCACTACCGGAACTCAGCCACCAACGCTGGAAGCCAGCAGTTATTACGGCAGTTTCGGAAGCTGGCGCAACAGCATTAAAGCCACCGGTGCAACAGGCGATGGCACACAAGCGGGCGATGTCGATTACGCGGTTTCGGCTTCGCGCTTTACCACTCATGGTTATCGTGACCACAGTAGCGCGCAAAAAAATCTCGGTAACGCCAAATTGGGTGTGCGCCTTAATGAAGCCAGTAAATTGACGCTGCTGCTCAATAGCGTCGATATTGATGCCAACGACCCAGGCGGTTTAACCGAGCAGGAATGGCACGACAACCCCACTCAGGCACCTCGCGCTGAGCAGTACAATACGCGTAAAACCACAAAACAATCGCAGGCCGGCCTGCGTTACGACAGGCAATTAACCGCTAATGATGACCTCAGTGTCATGACCTATGCAGGTGTGCGCGAAACCACTCAATACCAATCGATACCCGTCGCTCCGCAGTTAAACCCAACACATCCCGGCGGTGTGATTGAGCTGAGCCGCCATTATCAGGGGATTGATTCACGCTGGACGCACCGTGGCAATCTGCTATCTGTCCCAGTGACATTTACCACGGGTCTTGATTACGAAACCATGTCAGAAAAGCGCAAAGGCTATGAAAACTTTGTGGTCGAAAATGGCACCACGGTTTTGGGTGAGAAAGGCGATTTGCGCCGTGACGAACGTAATCTGATGTGGAATGTTGACCCGTATCTACAAACCGCGTGGCAATTCACCGATAAGCTGAGTCTCGATGCTGGTGTGCGTTTTAGTTCGGTTTATTTCGATTCGAATGACGAATACATTACTGCCCGGAATGGCGATGACAGTGGTGACGCGAGCTATCACAAATGGCTGCCAGCGGCGGCACTGAAGTATGCAGTCAACGATGCGTGGAATGTGTATACCTCTGCGGGTCGCGGTTTTGAAACACCGACCATCAACGAACTCTCCTATCGTGATAATGGCCAGGCGGGTTTGAATTTCGGTCTGAAGCCATCCACCAGCGACACCATAGAAATCGGCAGCAAAACCCGGGTCGGCAACAGTTTGTTGACCGCCGCGCTATTCCAGACAGACACCGACGATGAGATTGTTGCCGACCAAAGTAGTGGTGGCCGCACAACCTATAAAAATGCCGGTGAGACACGCCGTCGTGGCATGGAGCTTTCTGCTGATAGCCAGTTAGGTTATGACTGGCGCGTAAAAATGGCGTGGACTTATCTGGATGCAACGTATCGCAGTAACGCTTGTGGGGGTGAAGACAATTGCGAGGGAAATCGCATTCCGGGTATTGCGCGTAACATGGGCTACGCGGCGCTGGAATACGCACCGCCAGAAGGTTTTTATGCCGGTGCTGACGTTCGCTATATGAGTGACATTCAGGCCAATGATGAGAATAGCGAACAGGCGCCTGCTTATACGGTTGCCTCGCTCAACAGCGGTTACAAATTGCGTATTCAGGAACGCTGGCTGTTGGATGTTTGGGGGCGTGTCGATAACTTATTTGATCGGGAATATGTCGGCTCTGTCATCGTCAACGAAAGTAATGGTCGCTACTTCGAACCTGCACCGGGGCGCAATTATGGCGTGGGTGTGAATTTGAGTTACACCTTCTTGTAAGTACAGCTTATAAACAAAAAACGGAACCATTAGGTTCCGTTTTTATTTGGCAAGGAGCTTGATCACTCCATCGTTGCGCCGCCGTTAAGTTTGAAGACCACATTGACAATCAAACCCTGGCCTGGCTTTCCGCTTTCGTAGCGCCATTTTTTCATCGCCATTTTCACTTCACGCTCAAACATATTGGCAGGCGTTGCGGAGAGGATGCTCACGTTACTCACGCTGCCATCCGGGCCAACATCAAACTTCACCCGCACTTTACCTTCAATGCGTAACGCATGTGCACGAGAAGGATACTGTGGCGAATTACGGTTAAGCGCGCGTGGCCCTGTCGCAACCGGAGCGGTAGACGCCACTGGTGCCGTTTTAGCAACCGGTGCCGGACGAGCTGGTGCCGTGTTAGTTACCGCAGTTGCTGGACGGGGTTCAACCGGTTTGGCTTCTGGCTTCGGCTGTTCCACTTTTTTCACCGGCTTTGGCTTAGGCTTTGGTTTGGGTTTCGGCTCAGGCTTATGGATGACTACCGGCGCTTCTTTTGGCGGTTCGGGAATCGGTTCTGGCTCAGGTTCTGCTACCGGCTGCGGAGGCGGTTGCACCACTTCAGGTTGTGGGGGTTCGAGCTCAGCCGGGGTCACCATGGTGACACTGATAGGCTGTGCGGGCGCTGGCAACTCAATAACCTGATGTACCGAGGTATAGAGCAACCCCGCGACAACAGCACCATGTATCACAACCGAGAGAACGGTTGGCCATGGAAAGCGGCGAGGTAAATCAAAGGTCATTGACGTCATAATGGCTTAAGTCTCTTAAACAGGCGTCAATTTTAAATGCAAATAGCAATCATATTCAACAACGCATCGAAGAAAGTGGCTCTTTATCCTTCCACCTGCAGGTTTTTCCCCCATTCGTGACCGCGATTTAACATCTTGTTTATGTTTCAATTGCAGTCTTTGCGCCATTCACTTACCGTATTTTACAACCCTCATATCAAAAGGAGTGCTGCACGTGCTGTATATCATTTATGCGGAAGATAATGCCGATTCTCTCGAAAAGCGGCTAGCTGTGCGCCCTGCCCATCTTGCACGCCTACAACTTTTACGCGATGAAGGTCGCTTGTTAACCGCGGGGCCAATGCCTGCCGTTGATAGCAATGATCCAGGGGCTGCGGGTTTTACCGGTTCAACGGTTATTGCTGAGTTTGCGTCGCTAGAAGATGCACAAGCCTGGGCCGAGGCCGATCCTTATATCGCCGCTGGCGTCGTTAAACAGGTCGCGATCAAGCCCTATAAAAAGGTCTTCTGATTTATTCTTTAATTCATAAAGGGCACAAATAAGTACTCATCGTATTTTGAAGTGCCTTTTCTTTCTGAATACGACACTCAGAACTTCAACTCTGGGACCAACGCATCGGCATTTTGCATGCATATTTTCCACGCACTCCCCGGTACGTCATTATCCAGAACTGTGGACGTTCTGTACTCAACTGCGCGCAGATTTTCTGTGCCATCGGAGCCTGTCACCACATACTGTAAGGTCGTCCAACGGACGGTAGTTGACATTCCTTTGGCGGTTAATTCGATGGTTTTATTTTTTACTTCTTCTGCACATTGATGCGCGGCGGCATTTACACGTTGGTATTTCTTTTCTTGTGGGGATAAATCATTCTGGGATGCACAGCCTGAAACAAGAACGCCTGTCACGGCAATAACACAGAATTTTTTCAACATGATTCATTCCTTAGGTTACGAAAATCAACCCTTTAGCGGCTTCCCCCTAATAGTAGTCAATGTTATCCGGTTTATTGAATAAATCTAACTGCCGAGCGCAATCATGATCGGCTGACACGGTTCCAATTCACAAGTGTTGCATGAAAATCAAAACAGCAAATTCGTCATGTTTTAGCATTAACAAAATGAGAATTATCCCATCGTTTTTTGACTTTTCGCCAAGTCATTTCACCTACACTTTATGAGGTAATTACTTTTAATCACTCGTAAGCCTTGAGGATGTAATGATGAAAAATTTACTTTATTTTTCAGTAGCTGCGGTCCTGATAGCCCTTCCGATAACGACCCTGGCTGTTGATACTCTCGCCGATGAAACCTCTTATAACCAACAAAGCGGCACCCTCACAGCAAGGGGGAGCACTATTGAAGAAGTGGAAAACTCCCTTAAAGCAGAAGCAATAAACAACGGTGCATCAGCCTATACGATCACGACCGAGAGTAGCGATGATGGGCAGGTCTACGGAGAGGCGACCCTCTACAAATAACATTGGATAACCAGGAAACATTGTTCAAAGATTCACAAAAGGTGACAATGCGCAGCGTACTGAATGGGTAATTTTAAGTTAATGCTGTTATTGAATTTGTCGGGAAATTTTCATGGATCTTTTTGATGAGTCTTATGAACAACATAAGCAATCGGTGGGAAATCAGGAAGCTCGCTGGAATGCCTGGCTGGCCAGTCACCCAATGGTGTTAGTGGCGGCGGCCACAATAACAGTTCTGATTATTGTACTTGCGATGCATTTCTTCTAAAGGTCGCAGCTAAATGATACTGGGCACCGCGAGCGGTGCCCTTTTCTTTACGACGCCCATTGATCGTGAATAGCAAACAGCAAGGAATTACGCGCGCGGTTTGTCTGGCACTTTCTGATGGCGTGAATGCGCATGTTGCGGCGTGACTGACCTTCCAGCCAACGCGATCTGCGCCGTTGCGTCTGACGAAGCATACGCCACCGTCCGACCTCAGTTCTACTACGCCTCATTTTTACGACTCGGGTTGCATGTAAGACGCGCCATTATAGTGCCTTCTGCCCTACAGACCAGTCGTTTTACGATTATACCCGTCACACTTCAAGCTGTTGGCCCGCTGGCTGCTCGTATTCCCAATTTTGGGTATAGTTTTAGTGTTAACCGCTGGCTGTTGTGCGTAAACTCAAAAGCATACGGTTTCTAAAGGATTTTTGAACGATGACAACCTTCTATACAGTCTTTAGTTGGCTGATAATTTTAGGTTACTGGCTTTTAATAGCCGGCGTGACGCTACGAATTTTGATGAAGCGTCGTGCAGTTCCTTCAGCCATGGCATGGCTTCTTATCATTTATATTCTTCCGCTGGTTGGGATCATCGCCTATCTCTCATTTGGCGAACTGCATCTGGGTAAACGCCGCGCAGAGCGCGCGCGTGCCATGTGGCCATCAACCGCCAAATGGTTGAACGATCTTAAAAGCTGCAAACATATTTTTGCCGAAGAAAACAGCGAAGTGGCGACATCACTGTTCCAGCTGTGTGAGCGCCGCCAGGGGATTGGCGGTGTCAAAGGCAACCAACTCCAACTGCTCACCACGTCAGATGAAACGATGCACGCGTTGATTCGTGACATCCAGTTGGCTCGCCACAATATCGAGATGGTGTTTTATATCTGGCAGCCAGGGGGCTTAGCTGACCAGGTTGCTGAATCGCTGATGGCAGCCGCGCGTCGCGGGATTCATTGCCGATTAATGCTCGATTCTGCGGGTAGCGTCGCGTTCTTCCGCAGTCCGTGGGCGAATATGATGCGTAACGCTGGCGTCGAAGTGGTTGAGGCGCTCAAAGTTAACCTGATGCGTGTGTTCCTGCGCCGTATGGATTTACGCCAGCACCGTAAAATGGTGATGATCGATAACTACATTGCTTACACCGGCAGTATGAATCTCGTCGATCCGCGTTTCTTTAAACAGGATGCTGGCGTCGGGCAATGGGTCGATTTAATGGCGCGTATGGAAGGCCCGGTCGCCACCGCGATGGGGATTGTTTATTCCTGTGACTGGGAGATAGAAACCGGTAAGCGTATTTTACCACCGGCTCCAGACGCGAATATTATGCCTTTTGAAGAGGCGACCGGGCATACCATTCATACCATTGCCTCAGGTCCTGGTTTCCCGGAAGACTTAATTCATCAGGCGCTGCTAACGTCAGTTTATGCGGCGCGTGAATATTTAATTATGACGACGCCTTATTTCGTCCCGAGTGATGATTTGCTACATGCTATTTGCACCGCGGCGCAACGTGGCGTCGACGTGAGTATTATTGTCCCACGCAAGAATGACTCTCTCCTGGTGGGCTGGGCGAGCCGAGCCTTCTTCACTGAGTTACTGGCTGCTGGGGTGAAAATTTACCAGTTTGAAGGCGGTCTGCTGCACACCAAGAGTGTGCTGGTCGATGGGCAATTGAGTTTAGTCGGTACCGTGAATCTGGATATGCGCAGCTTGTGGCTTAATTTCGAGATTACGCTGGTGATTGATGACTCCGGTTTTGCCAGCGATCTGGCGGCGGTACAAGACGATTATATCTCCCGCTCTCGCCTGTTAGACCAGCGTTTGTGGGTTAAGCGTCCAATGTGGCAGCGCGTGGTAGAGCGACTGTTTTACTTCTTTAGCCCGTTGCTGTAAAACGTGGCGCATCAGTATTTAATAAGTGGAACCAGACATGGAAATGGATCTGAACAATCGCCTGACAGAAGATGAAACCCTCGAGCAGGCTTACGATATTTTTCTTGAGCTGGCGGTCGATAACCTCGACCCGGCCGATGTAATTTTGTTTAATCTGCAATTTGAAGAACGCGGCGGTGCTGAGCTTTTTGACCCGGCAGAAGACTGGCAGGAACATGTGGATTTCGATCTGAACCCTGATTTCTTCGCCGAAGTGGTGATTGGCCTGGCCGATACCGATGGCGGTGAAATTAACGACATCTTCGCACGTGTACTGTTGTGCCGCGAAAAAGACCACAAACTCTGCCATATTCTTTGGCGCGAGTAAGCCTTTGTAGGGCGGATAAGCGTTAGCGTCATCCGCCATTTACATCTGACCTACAGCTTAGGTAACGCACTCCCACAGGATTTGCAGAATCGAGCCTCTTCGTCGTGATTGCCTTTATGGCAGTTTGGGCACAAACGGGAATTCCGCTGTTTCTGAAACTCGTTAGTCATATGCGCGGTAATAATCCCGGTTGGGATGGCAATCACCGAGTAACCAATCAAGATAAGAATTGAAGCGACCATGCGCCCCGGCCCGGTATGCGGAGTGATGTCGCCATACCCCACTGTCGTCACCGTCACCACCGCCCAGTACACCGACGTCCCCAGGTTAGTAAAACCGTTTGGCGGCCCTTCAATGCCGTACATCAGGCCACCAGCGACCACCATCACGATGAGAATAAAGGAATAGAACAGAATCAATTGGTGTCGAGCATTAACAATAGCTTGCCATAAGGTGTGCAACGTCGGCATGTAGCGCAGCAGTTTGAGTATTCTAAGTACGCGGATTGCACGCATTGCGCGCCACGCAAACACGTAATTGACGCCTATTTCAGGCCACAGCCACAACACGTACAGCGGCAAAATCGTCGCCAGATCGATGAAGCCCCAGAAGCTGAAGACGTACTTTCTGGGGTCAGGCCAACACAGCACCCGCAGAATATACTCCAGCGTAAACAGCAGAGTGAAGCCAATTTCCAGAGCCACAAAGAGCTGCCATTCATCGTAGGTCAGATGGTATTGCGTGCCGAGTCCTGACTCGATAAAGACCGCAATCACGCTGAGTAAAGCGAATAACCCGCATAACGCTTCAAAGCGTCGGCCTGAGCGCGTTTTTTGATCAAAGAGAAGATGGTACATCCGCTGACGGGTAACAAGAATAAGCACAGGCAAGTAACCTCACAAACAAAAAGGGCTGGCATCATGCCAGCCCTGCGAGATTATAACGGGTCTACCTTAAGACAGGAAACGGCATGCTTGAAGCTGCCCTCCAGCACCGGGCGAGTTTTGGCACATTCTGGCCCAGCAATAGGACAACGGGTACGGAAAACACAGCCTGACGGCGGGTTAATAGGCGATGGCAACTCCCCTTCAAGAAGTTGTATCGTTTTGTTTCTTTCCAAATCCGGGTCGGGAATGGGTACCGCAGACATCAAGGCTTTGGTGTAAGGATGCAGCGGGTTGTGGTACACCTCGTCGTAAGTACCCAGCTCAACTGCATGACCCAGATACATCACCAGGACGCGATCTGAAATGTGTTTTACCACCGCCAAGTCGTGGGCGATGAAGATCAACGACAGTCCCATTTCACGTTGCAGTTTTTGCAGTAGGTTCACCACCTGAGCCTGAATGGATACATCGAGTGCCGAAACGGGTTCGTCACAGATGATCAGTTTTGGCTCAAGGATCAGCGCGCGGGCAATCCCGATGCGCTGACACTGGCCGCCTGAGAATTCGTGCGGGTAACGGTTAATGAGGTTAGGCAGCAAGCCCACTTTCATCATCATCGCTTTCACACGGTCACGGACTTCCTGACGCGGCATTTTCGGGTGATAGGTACGCAGCGGCTCAGCGATAATATCGCCGATATTCATACGCGGGTTGAGTGATGCCAGCGGGTCCTGGAAAATCATCTGGATGTCGCTGCGCACATCGCGCCACTCGTCCTGATTCATCCCCAGCAGATCTTTACCCAGCCACGCAACTCTGCCTTCGGTGGCTTTGACCAGGCCGATAATGGCACGGGCAAAGGTCGATTTTCCGCAACCTGATTCCCCTACCACACCCAGCGTTTCACCCTCGTACAAACGTAGTGTCACGCCATCAACCGCTTTCAGCGTTTTGGAGGGTTGCCAGAACCACTGTTTGCCGTCTTTGATATCAAAGTGAACTTTGAGGTCTGCAATTTCCAGCAGGACTTTTTTATCTTGTGTCACGGCGTTCATACCAACTCCTCCACTGGCTTAAAGCAAGCGCGTAAGCGGCCTTCACCAAATTGTTCCAGCGGCGGAGCCGTGTTGCAGATTTCCATAGCGTGTGGGCAACGTGGCTGGAACGGGCAACCTTTCGGCAGACGTAACAGGTTTGGTGGATTGCCAGGAATGGTCAGCAAAGATTCGCCTTCAGCATCAAGACGTGGAACCGCGTTGAGCAGGCCGATGGAGTAAGGATGAACCGGGTTGTAGAACACGTCGCGCGCCTGGCCATATTCCATAGTACGACCTGCATACATCACCAGCACTTTGTCACAGATCCCGGCGACTACGCCAAGATCGTGGGTAATCATGATGATCGCAGTATTGAACTCACGTTTGAGATCGTTAAGCAGCGTCATGATTTGCGCCTGAACGGTGACGTCCAGCGCAGTGGTCGGTTCGTCGGCAATCAGCAGTTTTGGACGGCACAGCAGTGCCATCGCAATCATCACACGTTGACGCATACCACCGGAAAACTCATGCGGGAACATGCGCATACGCTTACGCGCTTCGGGCATTTTTACCGCATCAAGCATACGAACAGATTCTTCAAAGGCTTCGGCTTTGCCCAATTTCTTGTGCAGCATCAGCACTTCCATCAACTGCTCACCTACACGCATGTAAGGGTTCAGTGAGGTCATTGGGTCCTGGAAGATCATGGAAATCTGCTCTGCACGCAGGCGGTTGAGTTGGTTCTCTGGCAGATTCAGGATCTCTTTACCGTTGAATTTAGCCGACCCGCCAATACGGCCATTCGCCGCCAGCAAGCCCATCAACGCAAATGCTGTTTGCGATTTACCGGAACCGGATTCACCTACGATACCCAGTGTTTCACCGGCGCGCAGGCTGAAATTCAGATCGTTTACCGCCGTAACGTCACCATCTGGAGTACCAAAGGTGACGCGCAGATCTTTTACGTCTAACAGCGTAGAAGTCTGGCTCAGTGGAGTCACCACCGCAGAATTTTCAATTGTGCTCATCGCGGCACTCCTTAACGATCTTTCGGGTCGAGGGCATCACGCAGGCCATCGCCGATAAAGTTGAAACAGAACAGAGTGATAACCAGGAAGCCTGCCGGGAACATCAGCAACCATGGGGACACTTCCATGGAGTTGGCACCATCGCTCAGCAATGCACCCCAGCTACTTAATGGCTCTTGTGTACCCAGACCCAGGAAGCTCAGGAAAGACTCGAACAGGATCATGCTTGGCACCAGCAGCGAGGCGTAAACCACCACCACGCCAAGTACGTTTGGCACAATGTGACGAACAACGATGTTAACGGTAGAGACACCGCCAACCTGGGCTGCTTCGATGAACTCTTTACGTTTCAGGCTTAGAGTTTGGCCACGGACGATACGCGCCATATCCAGCCAGGAAACCATCCCGATTGCCACAAAAATCAGCAGGATGTTTTGCCCAAAGAAGGTCACCAGCAAAATCACGAAGAACATGAATGGGAAGGAGTTGAGGATTTCCAGCAAGCGCATCATCACTGAGTCGGTTTTACCGCCCAGATAACCCGCGAGCGAGCCGTATAATGTGCCAACGACTACCGCGACCAGCGCCGCAGCGACACCCACCATCAGAGAAATACGCCCGCCGATTGCCACGCGAACTAACAGATCTCGACCGGAGGAGTCTGTGCCAAAGTAGTGCCCGGATTCCATATCTGGTGCTGCCGACATCATTCCCCAGTCGGTATCAAAGTAGCTAAACTGCGACAGCATCGGCGCAAAGGCCACGAACAGCGCGATAATCGCCAGAACAATCAAACTGGCAACCGCGGCACGGTTATGCATAAAACGGCGACGGGCATCTTGCCAAAGGCTACGGCCTTCTACTTCTAGTTTTTCACTGAAGTTTTCCAGCGCCTCGCTGTTTTTCTTACTCAACATCATGGCGAACTCCAGTGTCAGTAACGGATTTTTGGATCGATAACGGCGTACAGCACGTCAACAATCGCGTTAAAGAGAATCGTCAGCGCGCCTACCAGAATGGTGAGGCTCAGAACCAGTGAGTAGTCACGGTTCAACGCTCCGTTTACGAACAACTGGCCAATACCCGGTAACCCGTAAATGGTTTCAATCACCATCGAGCCGGTGATAATACCGACAAAAGCTGGGCCCAAATATGACAGTACGGGTAACAGAGCCGGTTTCAACGCGTGGCGCAAAATAATGCGACGCATTGGCAAACCTTTAGCGCGAGCTGTACGGATGAAGTTAGAGTGCAGCACTTCAATCATTGAGCCACGAGTGATACGCGCGATACTTGCAATATAAGCTAATGAAAGTGCAACCATCGGCAGGATCATGTATTGAATGGCACCGCCGTTCCACCCGCCTCCGGGCAGCCACTTAAGTGTTATCGCAAATATCAGAACCAGTAATGGCGCCACCACGAAACTCGGGATAACAACCCCCGTCATGGCCACCCCCATTACGGCGTAATCCCATTTGGTATTTTGATTCAGTGCGGCGATGACCCCCGCTAAAACACCTAAAACAAGCGCAAAGATAAATGCAGCAGCACCTAATTTTGCCGAGACAGGGAAGCTTGAGGCGACCAAATCGTTTACTGAATAATCTTTGTATTTAAATGACGGGCCAAAATCACCGTGTGCCAGTTGTTTCAAATAACTGAAATACTGTGTCGTGATTGGATCGTTTAAATGATATTTAGCTTCGATGTTCGCCATCACTTCTGGCGGAAGCGCGCGTTCGCTGGTGAATGGACTACCCGGCGCAAGACGCATCATGAAGAATGAAATAGTTATAAGAATAAAGAGTGTCGGAATTGCTTCCAGACAACGACGTAGAATAAATTTCAACATTGCCCGTACCTTCTGGCTGTGCCTTTAGCATGCGATTAAATAAGACACGATGGGGTAAGTCCTACCCTTTTTACCCTAAATAATTCACGGTGCAGGAAGGCAACAAACTCATGAATCCCCAGGAACATAGACAAACTATGTGACTGGGGTGAATGAGCGCAGTTAACGCACCTGCAGCGTGAAGTATGAAGGGTAAAACTTACCCCACGAATTGCCATTAATGTTTGATGATATACATATCTTTAGTATAGATATTATCCATCGGGTCTTTGCCGGTATAACCGCCTACCCATGGTTTCACCAGACGGGCGTTCACGTAGTAATAAACCGGAACGATTGCAGAATCTTTGCCCAACTGCTGTTCCGCTTTATCGTACGCGGCGGCACGTTGTGCTTCATCTGTTGCTTTCAGCGATTCCGCCATGATGGCGTCAAAGGCCGGGCTCTTATAATGCGCGGTGTTCATTGAGCTGCCAGACAACATGGTGTTCAGGAAGGAAGTCGGTTCGTTGTAATCCGCACACCAGCCTGCACGTGCAACGTTGTAGTTGCCCTGGTGACGAGTATCAAGGAAGGTTTTCCACTCCTGGTTTACCAGCTTAACGTTCACACCGAGGTTTTTCTGCCAGATAGAAGCGGCAGCGATGGCCAGTTTCTTGTGCAGATCGGAAGTGTTGTACAGCAGGTCGAAGGTCAGCGGTTTGTCTTTGGTGTAGCCCGCTTCAGCCAGCAATTTCTTAGCTTCTTCATTACGTTTTTCCTGAGTCCATGAGAACCACTCAGGCTTAGTCAGTTTTGCACCGTCAGCATAAGGAGGCGTGTAGCCGTAAGCTGGCAGATCGCCCTGCGCCTTCACTTTATTAACGATGATGTCACGATCCAGGCCCAGTTTCAGAGCGGTACGGACGCGCACATCGTTAAACGGAGCTTTCTGGTTGTTGATTTCGTAGTAATAAGTACACAGGTACGGGTCAACGTGTACTTCAGCTGGAATTTCTTTTTTCAGCTTCTGGAACAGTTCGATTGGCAGGTTGTTATATGTCATGTCAATCTCGCCGCTGCGGTAGCGGTTAACATCCGTGACTTCAGAAGAGATTGGCAGATAAGTAATTTGTGAAATAACAGTTTTCGCGTTATCCCAATAATTGGTATTACGCTCCATCACGATACGTTCGTTAACCACCCAGTCCTTCAGTTTGTAAGCACCGTTGCTCACGATGTTGGCAGGTTGGGTCCACTTCTCACCAAACTTCTCAATGGCCGCTTTATTCACCGGGGACATCGCCGGGTTAACCAGAAGTTTGTAGAAGTAAGGAACAGGCTCGCTCAGAGTGACTTCCAGCGTGTGGTCGTCAATGGCTTTTACGCCCAGTTCACTTGGTTTCATTTTGCCGTCGATGATGGCATCAACGTTTACGATATGGCCGTATTGCGGGTAGCTTGCGTATGGGGAAGCAGTATTTGGATCAACCAGACGCTGCCAGCTATAGACGAAATCTTGTGCCGTGACTGGCTCGCCGTTAGACCATTTCGCATCTTTACGCAGATGGAAGGTCCAGACTTTAAAATCTTTATTATCCCAGGACTCTGCCACGCCCGGAATTGGGTGGCCGTCTTTTGGAGAGGTAATCAGTAAGCCTTCAAACAGGTCACGGCTCACGTTTGACTCAGGAACACCTTCAATTTTGTTTGGGTCCAAAGACTGTGGTTCAGCACCGTTATTGCGAATCAACGTTTGCTTTTCTGACAGTTGAACACCGGCAGGAACTTCGGCCGCCATGGCCACATTGCCTACGATTAGCGCGGATAAAATGCTTGCTGCTACCAGACTTTTTTTTGTGATGATGGACATTGTGTTGATACTCCACTCATTATAATTACCGACCCGAAAGCCAGCCTCTTCCCCTCAGGGGTTCCTTTACAGTGCAAGAGCGTTATGCAACTGCCAGGCTTTATTTTTTGTCTTACTTGCTATCACCGACTTTATTTGGGGGATGCTCTTTATGGCACCCTGCTCCGTCGATTCTTAATCAACCTACCCTGTACTGAGGTTGATTTTGATGAGTCATCTGTAAATGAAACATTTTTCAGATAATTGTGTTGTCCGGAAAGTATCAAAAGCACCTAATTCCCGCCAATACAATTTGCAAATTTGTTAACCATTTCTCTTTTATCTATCCAGAACGTCGTCTGGAAAGATGCTGCATCAATGCATTTCGTCGAGTTAACACGCTAAAAAATAAAGAAATTGCAGTGTTAATCTGGTTTGTTCTGTTGCAACATGAACACAACACACTGGCGTTCACATAAAATTAACAATTGGTTATTTTTTAGCACATTCATCTGCAAGACAGCTTGATTAACTAATATCATCTCAATAAAGCCGCAGCAAGCATCATTGTGTAGGGTTAGTTAAATAACGATTTGATTGTTAACTTTATGTACAACGGACAAATGCCGGGGCCGCTAATATACGGTTTCCAAAGCATTTTCTTATGAATGGTTTTCTAGTGAAAAGAACAGCAGCGCTTATGATTCAAATCAGTTGGTGGGAATTTAACAAAAAAAAGCAGAATGGTTATTCTGCTTTTTCATATGTAGCTTTCAGCAGAACTAACTTAATAATCCTGGGAAAATGGTTTTCAGACCAGTCACAATAAATTCAATACCCAGAGCCATCAATAACAGACCCATTATACGGGTAATAACGTTAATCCCCGTTTGCCCTAACAGGCGCACTAGCAAAGGAGCTAGACGGAAAACTAACCAACAGCAAAAAGCAAAGAGCGCAATGGCAATCGTAAAACCGATTAAATAATTCCAGCTGTGGTATCGCGTGCCCCAGACAATAGTCGAACTGATTGCACCAGGACCTGCCATTAATGGAAGAGCTAACGGAACGACGCCTACGCTTTCGCGAATAGCACTTTCTGATTTTTCTTGTTTGTTCTGTTTATCTTCACCCAGTTTACCGCTGATCATCGACATCGCAATGGTCACCACCAGAATGCCGCCGGCAATTCGGAAGGAATCAATTGATATGCCGAATAATTGGAGGATACCGTCACCGAGGAACAACGACGTCCATAAAATAATCGCTACTGACAGGTTGGCGGTAAGGTTTGTTTTATTCCTCGCCAACGCGGTTTGGTAGCTGGTCATGCTGATAAACACGGGAATGATCCCAACTGGGTTTACCAGCGCGAACAGGCCAATAAAGAACTTAAAATAGGTTGGCAAATCAAATAAGGATTGAGCCACTAAAAACTCCGCAAATGAACGTAGCAAAGGCCGCGGTAATGTAATGGAAAACCAGTTCTGGCGCTACGCCCTTTCGCAGCATAGATAACTACTTTTATGCGCAATTGCGATATTAAACAATATTGTTACTCACTTGTTGAAAATATGGTAGTTTGTTTTAGCTTTGCTGTGACAAGAATTTTAAAGACTTATCAATAACCTGAATCTGTCATGCTGAATGGAGTCAGCCTTAGGATAATGTGATGCAAGTCACAAAAAACCTACTCAGAAGTGAGTACTCTTGGAAACATCTGAAGAGCGTATGATTCAGACCATGAATAGGTTTTTTCGATAAGGCTCTTTTAGTAAATCAGCAAGATGTTTTGGGAAGTTTTTGGATAGTCGTGGCCCTCTTCTACGCAAGCTGTTGCCCGCTGACTATACTGTCGACTCGAGCAGCTCATTTACTAAAAGAGTTTAAACATTATCAGGAGAGCATTATGGCTGTAACTAATGTCGCTGAACTTAACGCACTTGTAGAGCGCGTCAAGAAAGCCCAGCGTGAATATGCCAACTTTACTCAAGAGCAAGTTGATAAAATCTTCCGCGCCGCCGCTCTGGCTGCCGCTGATGCTCGAATCCCTCTCGCGAAACTAGCCGTTGCCGAATCTGGCATGGGTATTGTTGAAGATAAAGTGATCAAAAACCACTTTGCTTCTGAGTATATCTACAACGCCTATAAAGATGAGAAAACCTGCGGTGTGTTGGATGAAGACCACACCTTCGGGACTATCACTATCGCTGAGCCAATCGGTATCATCTGCGGTATCGTGCCAACGACTAACCCAACTTCAACGGCTATCTTTAAATCTCTGATCAGCCTGAAGACTCGTAACGCGATCATCTTCTCTCCACACCCACGTGCAAAAGACGCGACCAATAAAGCCGCAGACATCGTTCTGCAAGCTGCTATCGCTGCTGGTGCACCTAAAGATCTGATTGGTTGGATTGACCAGCCATCTGTCGAACTGTCTAACGCTCTGATGCACCACCCAGATATCAACATGATTCTGGCAACCGGTGGTCCAGGCATGGTTAAAGCAGCATATAGCTCCGGTAAACCAGCAATCGGTGTTGGCGCAGGTAACACCCCTGTTGTTGTTGACGAAACTGCCGACATCAAACGTGTTGTTGCTTCTATCCTGATGTCTAAAACCTTCGACAACGGCGTAATCTGTGCTTCCGAGCAATCAGTTATCGTTGTTGACTCTGCATACAATGCAGTGCGCGAACGTTTTGCATCCCACGGCGGCTACATGCTGCAGGGTAAAGAGCTGAAAGCTGTTCAGGACATCATCCTGAAAAACGGCGCATTGAACGCCGCTATCGTTGGTCAGCCAGCAACTAAAATTGCTGAACTGGCAGGCTTCACTGTACCGGCTGACACCAAGATCCTGATTGGTGAAGTTAGCGTTGTTGACGATTCGGAGCCATTCGCTCACGAAAAACTGTCTCCAACTCTGGCTATGTATCGTGCTAAGAGCTTCGAAGACGCTGTTGTTAAAGCTGAGAAACTGGTTGAGATGGGCGGCATCGGCCACACCTCTTGCCTGTACACAGACCAGGACAACCAGCCAGAGCGCGTTAAGCACTTCGGCGACAAAATGAAAACTGCACGTATCCTGATCAACACCCCTGCTTCACAGGGTGGTATCGGTGACCTGTACAACTTCAAACTCGCGCCTTCCCTGACTCTGGGTTGTGGCTCATGGGGTGGTAACTCCATCTCTGAGAACGTGGGTCCTAAGCACCTGATCAACAAGAAAACCGTTGCTAAGCGAGCTGAGAACATGTTGTGGCATAAACTTCCGAAATCTATCTACTTCCGCCGCGGCTCTCTGCCAATCGCGCTGGACGAAGTGATTACTGATGGTCACAAACGTGCGATGATCGTTACCGACCGTTTCCTGTTCAATAACGGCTATGCAGACCAGATCACTTCTGTTCTGAAAGCAGCTGGCGTTGAAACTGAAGTATTCTTCGAAGTAGAAGCGGATCCAACTCTGACCGTGGTACGTAAAGGTGCAGAGCTGGCGAACTCCTTCAAACCAGACGTGATCATCGCGCTGGGCGGCGGTTCACCGATGGATGCTGCGAAAATCATGTGGGTTATGTACGAGCACCCAGAAACTCACTTCGAAGAACTGGCGCTGCGCTTCATGGACATCCGTAAGCGTATCTACAAGTTCCCGAAAATGGGCGTAAAAGCGAAAATGATCGCGGTTACCACCACTTCCGGTACTGGTTCAGAAGTGACCCCGTTTGCTGTTGTAACTGATGATGCAACTGGTCAGAAATACCCGCTGGCGGACTACGCTCTGACTCCAGATATGGCAATTGTTGATGCCAACCTGGTGATGGATATGCCTAAGTCCCTGTGTGCTTTCGGTGGTTTGGATGCCGTGACTCACGCACTGGAAGCTTACGTTTCCGTACTGGCTAGCGAATTCTCTGACGGTCAGGCTCTGCAAGCACTGAAACTGCTGAAAGAAAACCTGCCAGCATCTTACAACGAAGGCGCTAAAAACCCAGTTGCTCGTGAGCGTGTACACAACGCTGCGACCATCGCCGGTATCGCGTTTGCTAACGCCTTCCTGGGTGTGTGCCACTCAATGGCGCACAAACTGGGTTCACAGTTCCACATTCCTCACGGTCTGGCGAACGCCCTGTTGATTTCCAACGTTATCCGCTATAACGCGAATGACAACCCAACCAAGCAGACTGCATTCAGCCAGTATGACCGCCCACAAGCGCGTCGTCGTTATGCTGAAATCGCAGACCACTTGGGTCTGAGCGCACCGGGCGACCGTACTGCTGCTAAGATCGAAAAACTGCTGGCATGGCTGGAAAGCATCAAGGCTGAACTGGGTATTCCTAAGTCCATCCGCGAAGCAGGCGTTCAGGAAGCTGACTTCCTGGCTCACGTTGATAAACTGTCTGAAGATGCGTTCGATGACCAGTGTACCGGTGCTAACCCGCGTTACCCACTGATCTCTGAACTGAAACAGATTCTGATGGATACCTTCTACGGTCGTGATTATGTAGAAGAAGGTAGCGTGCCAGCATCGACTGCAAAAGAAGCTGCTCCAGCAGCTAAAGCTGACAAGAAAGCGAAGAAAACCGCTTAATTGTAAAGCCTAATAAAAAACCCGCCTCGGCGGGTTTTTTTATGTCTGCTGACCCGTCCTAAATAGCGTTGACACATTTAACTCGCAGGCAGAGGAAAATGTGATGAACCAATATGTTAAACGCACACAACGCGATTACCCTCT